>NZ_JAALGD010000001.1 GCF_011059135.1 Brevibacillus sp. SYP-B805
CACCGTGTGTTTGATATTCATACACCCATCGGCTCAGCATCGTAGGAAGAATGCCTAAAGCCTTCGCAACATGGGAGACCTTCTTTCCTTCATCCATGATCTGCATCACGGCAGCTATCTTGAAGGCCTTGTCATACTTTTTACGCACCATAGAAAAACAACCCCTTTACACAAAGTTATCCTTAGTCTTAACTCCGTGTAAAGAGGATTGATGAAAGTCCAAGCAGGGTATTCAGAGTCTATAAACTATTTTGTGTAAACTCCTAACCTTTTAATTAGAGAAAATGAACTCAAGAAAGAGAGCCCATGAGCTTGATGTCAAAAGAGCAACTGAAAAGTGAATCAAGGAAAAGAACATGCAATCGGAGGAAGACGTCCAGTCGGCCCTTGTCACCGCCGGGATATAATTGACCCAGGTTCGCCGGAATGAAAATGACCCACCCTTAGCGAATATATCCCCTTCGAAAATAGTCCGCCAAGACAACTTCGGAGGGAGACACATGCTAAGGAGTGGGATAGTGATATCGTTACATACCATGAGGGCAGAAGGCAAGAGTATTCGTGAAATTGCCGTCAAACCGGGCATTCTCGAAATACAGTTCGCCGATATCTCCGGAATCAATTCACCCCCGAAAAGGGAACCCGTAAATCTCGTGGTTCCAAGCTTGATCCGTTTAAACCGTTCCTGCAGGAACGGCTTCAAGAAGGTATCTATAACTGCGAGGTTTTATTCGAGCTTCTACAAGAAAAGGGATACACCGGTGTACGCACCATCCTGAAAGACTATGTGAAGGCCTTTCGTCCTCCCAAACAAGTTCCCGCTGTTCTTCGTTACGAGACGAACCCTGGTGAATACGCCCAGGTTGACTGGGGACTGTGCGAATACGTAGATCAGGACGGTAACGTCCGGAAAGTGCCGGTATTTGTCATGGTATTGGGGTACTCTCGTGCTACGTATATCGAGTTTACAAAACGTTGTGACATCTACAGCTTTCTTCGTTGCTTGATTCATGCTTTTGAATATTATGGGGGCATCCCAAAGGTAATGCTGACTGATCAGATGAAAACAGTCGTACTTGGTATGGGAGACGATCGAAAACCCCGCTGGCATTCCCTTTTTGCCGACTTTGCTGCGGCAATTGGGCTTGTTCCAAAAGTATGTAAAGTCCGCCGCCCCGAAACAAAGGGGAAAGTGGAACGAGGCGTTCATTACGTAAAATACAACTTTCTTCCTGGCAAACGCTTCGTTGATTTACAGGATCTCAATCAACAAGCCCTTTTCTGGTGCGATAAGATTAACCGTCGCATTCATGGAACAACCGGCGAACGTCCCACCGACAGACTCCGTAAGGAGGATCTGTCGCCTATCCCTTCTTTCGATCGGTGGGAAAAATACCTGTATGAACCCAGACAGGTCAGCCGAGATGGATTTGTTAGCTACGATGGTGTGCGATATGGGGTTCCATGGAGGCACAGTGGACGTGAGGTAACCGTGCGAGAAGTGAATGGGTGGGTGGAAATCTGGGCCGACGGCACATGTATTTCCCGACACCAAAAGGTCTATCGCTCCCGTGCAACTGTTTTTTGCGAAAACCAGTATGCAGGTCTTACGACCGCTCAAGGTTATGCTTATCCACGTCCGCAAGCCCAACAGATTTCATCGCAGCAAGTGGAAGTGCGTTCGCTGGATGTCTATGAGCAGCTAACAGGGGTGGGAGCATGATCGAACTGGAACAGGCACGGCTACGTCTCGAGGAACTTGGGCTTCAACAAGCAGCTCTCCTCTTGGATGCTCATTTGGAAACGGCAAGTCATGGACAGCCCACCTATCTGTCCTTTCTCAACATGCTCCTTGATGCAGAGATAGCGGAACGCCAGAAACGGAATATGGAGGTACGTACCAAACTCGCACACTTGCCTTACCGAAAAACACTGGAGGAGTTCGATTTTACTTTCCAACCCAGCATTGACGAACGGATGATTCGAGAGTTGGCCACGATGACTTTCGTAACCCGACACGAGAATGTTTTGTTCTTAGGGCCTCCCGGAGTAGGAAAAAGTCATTTGTCGGTGGCGTTGGCTGTAAAAGCCATCTCGCAAGGCATATCCGTTTACTTTGTCAGTCTCTCGCAACTCATCGAGGATCTGCGAAAAGCTTACGCGGAAAACAGGTTGGATAAACGCCTCCGCATCTATATTCGACCGAAACTCCTGATTATTGACGAAATTGGTTACCTACCGTTTGATAGTTTGGCAGCCAACCTCTTTTTCCAGGTAGTAAGTGCAAGTACGAGAGAGGGAGCATTCTGTTGACCAGCAACAAGAGTTTCGGTGAATGGGGGGAACTGATGGGCGATCCGATACTTGCTACAGCTATTCTGGATCGGCTCTTACACCATTCCCACATCGTCAATATTAGAGGGAACAGTTACCGACTCCGTGAAAAAATGAGGACTGGAGCCTACGGCTCCCCCTCTTCTACCTAACCAACAAAAATCGCCGGGTGGGTCAATTCTAAACCGGCGATGGTGGGTCAAAATTAAGTCGGCGTTGACAGCCCTGAAGGAGTTGTTTGCCGATACCCTTCAGGAGATACTGGAAGCCGAATTGGAGACGTCTCTTGGCTACGCCAAGCACGACACGAAAAATAAGAAAACCACCAACAGCCGGATCGGCTACAGCAAGAAAGAGGTACGTTCCGAGTACGGCGACGTGGACATTCAGGTTCCGCGTGACCGAGCCGGTGAGTTTGAGCCGACCATCGTCAAAAAGAACCAAAGCAACGTGACGGGTATCGAAGACCAAATCAAGGGTGTTTCTATCCGCGACATCCAGGATTACCTGCAACAGCTCTACGGCATTGAGGATTCTCCTACACTTATCTCCAACGTGATCAACAAGATCGTCCCGCTGATCAAAGAATGGCAAAACCGTCCCTTGCAGGCGGTATCCCCAGTCGTGTACTGGGTGCCATTCACTTCAAGGTGAAACAAGTCAGCGCTATCGTCAACAAAGCCGCCTACATGGCCATTGGCATTGACTTGGAAGGCCACAAAGATGTGCTTGGCATCTGGATTGGGGAAAATTAATCGGCAAAGTAATCATTGACATAAAAAATTCTCTCAACCTCTAATATACATAGTTTAGAGGGTGAGAGGTGATACTGAAATTATTGAATACCCACTCTAAATGCTCGGAGAGCTTCAACTCTATTGACAATTTTCTCGATCTCTTTATCTCTTGCCTTCCACCAATTCCTGCTCCATATCCGGTGAATCTTCCATCCGTTGCTCTCCAGGAAGCGCTGTCGATAAATATCCCGTTCCCGAGCAACTTTCGAGGAGTGGTACATGGCTCCATCGCACTCGATACCCAAGATGTACTGATCGGGCCAATCGGGATGGATCACACCTAGATCGATTCGATAACCTGAGAACCCAACCTGCGTATGAACAGTAAAGCCACGCTTCACCAGCTCTTCGCGAACCTGCTGCTCAAAAATGCTGTCATAGATGATCTGATTATCCAGTTCAGGGTTAACAGAAGTTCCTTCCAAAAGGCCGTTCAAAATGCTGACCATATAGTCATGGTTCCCTTCTGAAATAGCCTTTGCGTATTCCAGATACCGCTTCAGCAAGCGAACGCCTCGGCTTTTATAAGTTTCCACTCGGGTCCATTCTGCAGGGTCAAACGAACAAACGACAAATACTTTTTGTTTGGCACGAGTAATCGCTACATTAAGACGATTTTCTCCAGCGTCGCCGCCCAAAGGACCAAATTGACTCACCATTTTTCCCTCTTGATCCTTGGCATAAGCGACAGAGAACAAGATAATATCTCGCTCATCCCCCTGTACGTTCTCAATATTTTTCACAAACAGGCCAACGTTTTCTTCTCCGTTCTTTCGTTGCTTTGCTTGTTCCCAGAGCAATTGCAACTCAGGATTTTGCTGTGCTCTTTGCTCAAAAACGTCATTGATCAGCTCAGCTTGAGCAGAGTTGAAGGTAATAATCCCGAGAGTGGGATGTGTTTGGTCGTGTTTTAAAATATCGTATACAAGGTCAACAATTTTCTCTGCCTCAATGCGGTTCTGATTATTGATCCATTGACCGTTCACTTGAACAAATTCAAAGGGTTTGGCTGAATGATCATGAATGACACGAGGTGCGATCTGCATCCTTTTCCCATAGAATGCGTAGTTTGAGAAGTTGATTAACTCTTCGTGTTTTGAGCGATAATGGCCTGTCAACCAAATGTCAGGGAACCTTGGCTTGCACCATTCTAACAGACTCTTCGCGACAACATTGGTTTGATCTTTGTAGAGTACGTCGTTTTCTTCGTCCTCGTCATCCACACTATCTCCATCATCCATGACCTTTTGGAAGAACGATGCTGGCGGCAACTGTTTCTCGTCTCCGGCTACAACCACTTGCTTGGCACGGAAAATCGCGGGAATGGCATTTTCAACTGGACATTGTGAAGCCTCATCAAAGATAACCAAATCAAACAATCCTTCTGCCCCAGGGAAAATGGCACTAACAGCCTCCGGTGTACACAACCAACAAGGGATTAAATTCAGAAGGTCTTCTGTAAAAGTACCGGCAATTTGCCGTAATGATGCTTGTTTACGCTTCCTGCCTGCCTCGGTTTTTAATTGTCGTTTAACAGGAGATGGAACCTTCACCGCTTGGTCAGCCAAAAGTCCATCAATCAATCCGGGCACTGCTTCGCGCTTTAATTTATGCAATGTTTTATAGCGACTTACGTTGTTCTGGAAAATTTCTGTAGAAACTTCCTGAATATGCGGCTCTTCCTTCTCGACATGTAGAATCCACGCATGCAAGAAACTGTTCTCAATCAACATGGTCCAGTGATCAACCAAGTTTTTCGTTTTCTCGATAGGAGCCTTTTCCAAGCAACGAGTAATGAGTTTTCTCTGTAAATCTCCCATCGCATCTTTCATTTGATCCAGGCGACACAAGCTGTCAAAGTGCTCAATCGTTTCTTGCAAGGCTTCAAACTTTGGCACATCATATATCCCGTTATGAAGTTGATCGGTCCATTCATTTACTTGGTCATCGCTGATGAAAGTGGACAACCGAGTCATACTTTCCCGTAAGCGTTCCGTGATACCGATGATGCATTTAATCGCAGATATCTGGTTTTCTGTGTGCTTTTCCAGAAGCTTGGAAAGATCCTCTTCGGCTTGAGGTGCCTGTAACCAAGCAGGAAATGTGGTTTGCGCAACGACAAACAATTCAAGAAACTCAATGGCACGGTTTTTCTGGTTGATCCACTTTTCCCACTGAGAGAAATCGTTTGTAACGGGAACATCCGAGAAAAAGTGGACCTTCGCTACTCGGTCTCGTAATTTTTCAAAGGCAATAAATGAATCGATTCTTTCAAGATACTGCCGAATCGATGTTCCATCGAAAGAGACTTTGTGGGTTTGGCAATGTGCCTGCAATTCCTTACGCAGGGTATACCAATTCGCATTTATGAACTTGGAAAACTTCTGATTCAGATCCAAGAATTGCTTGATCTTGCTAGACCAATTCTGAGCCTCTTCAAAGGTTAGATGAGTGACGGGTTCTAATTTACCCGAGAGCATGTCAATTTCTCTCTTGATGTAACCGTATGTTTGCTTTACGTGATCCAGGTGCTCTTCATTTTCTAGTTCCCGGTTCTCGTCTCTGTAGAACAGTAAAATATGCTTATAGATATTTCGATTTTGTAAGATGCGGAGTGCTTCTTCAAGTCCGAATACACTCTCCTTGTTACGAACGAAGACTTCTGGAGAATACATCAAGTCTTGTTGGTTTCGGATTTGATACCCCGTTTTTACATCCGTAACAATACTCTGTAGGAGCGTCTGCAATTCCAAATGATGATGAACATGGAACGTGCTAAAACTTTTCCGTCTCGACCAAGGGTAGTCCCAATGATCATATTTTTGCATCAGCTCGATTACATTACGCAGATCAATTAGATGGGATTGCAGAGCCTCAAAGGTTACTTCGTTAAGTAAGTCTTCAACTGATATCAATAATTCAGGATCCCATTTCGCATGGGTATATAAGTAATAAAGAGTTTTTCCAAACGGTCTTGGTTTGTGAAGCGACTCGGCAATCTGATTCAGTTTTTGGGCAAGCGCCTGCATTTCTTGGGATAACTTAACATGATCACCCGCTATCCGATTCCCTTGACGTTCGAGAACAGATGCAATTTTTTGATAGACACTTGATTTACTGGTATTGAAATCGTGAACAAGGGCGACATGTTTATGTAGTTGGATCGAACTTAATCGATTGTAGACAACGTCAAGGGCAACTGGCTTTTGACATACGAGAAGGACCTTTTCGTTTCGGGCTAAGCGGTCTGCAATCAAATTGACGATAACTTGGGATTTTCCGGTTCCGGGGGGACCGTGAACGATTAGACCTTTCGAATTCCGTGATGCGATGACTGCCGCTTCCTGGCTAGCATCTGTGTCTAACACGAAAAATGTTTCAGCTTCTTCAACATCGTTTAGAACATCTGTTTTTATTTCTGTCTCGTCGGATTCCTCTTTTGAGTGAAACAGATCGTACAGAAGTCCCTCTGTCGGTGGATTGTCAAGCAAGAGTTCATAATCTTTTAGCAGGGTGGAGCTAGACTGTTGAAACTTTCCTATCACACAATAGGGTTTTAGAATATATCCTTTTTCCTTGGGGATATCCTCCCTTTTTAATGAAGGGAATGGTAGAAGCGTTCGGTCATCATGATCGATTTGTACCTGTAAGTTATAGCGCTTTAAAAGGCTCTGAAGTTTCAACAGCGCGTTTTCGGGCGTTAATTCGTTAAACTCATCATCTATTTCATTACCAATCTGAATCCCGAGATATTTATTAGCCGCAAGTGAAAAGGTACGGTTGATAAAAGGTTGCGTTTCTTCTTCTAGTTCCAGAACCCAATAGGGATTTTTATTGATATTCGTTTTGCTCAGGCGAGCTGGGAAAAATAACAGGGGACATCTAAGAAATAAATCCTCGACCAGAAATCCTTCCAAAAAACCGAATGCTATATGAAAGGTATTCATTCCGGTTTCTTGTTCTATCAAATCAATTTCACGTTTTAGTTGAGTGAGTCTCCGGTTGAGCAGGACTCCCTCTTCATCAAAGGTATTGCAAGGGAGAAGAGCTACAGTCGGTTTGACAGAGAAAATTTCACGCAACACTCTGGAAGGGGCTTCATCGTCAATCGATTGCAATGATTGTAAGTCAAAGTGATTTTTGTTGGTCAGCCGCAATAGCCGCAGACTTTTGTTCCTGGCAGTTATATCAGTAAGTCGGTCGCGGTATCGGATCAGTAACTCTTTCATCTCGACTTCCTTCATGTTACAGACACCTCTTCATTTGTGCTATCTATAAATAATATCATACAAATAGTAATTTTTGCCTAATGACCGACGTTTTTTGACAAAAGACCTTCATGCAACGTCTATTCATTTATAGGCTATTTCATTCATCTTTTCCCTTTTTTCTTTTATAATAAAAAATAGCTTTCAAATTGCATTAACAGTTAGGATGTGTTCCCATGGTGGCAAGTAATTTTTCTTTTCTATCCTCCCATTGGCCTATCCTGGCTTCATTAGGAGAACTGGCCGAAAGAAACTTACATCATGACCCGAACACAACATTGTTGAAACTACGGATATTTGGGGAGACAATCGCGAAATACATACTGGCTTCGGAAAAAATGCAAGAACCCGAGGATCACAACCAGAATACCCGCTTGCGAGTGCTGAAACAGGAAGGAGTCTTGGAGGATGAAGTCTTGACCATCTTCCACACCCTCCGCAAGATTGGGAACCTGGCAGCCCATGAAGGGTATGAGTCAAAAGAAGAAGCAGTAACGCTTCTTTCCCTTGCCCATAAACTTGGCGTCTGGTTCATGCAGACATATGGGGACTGGTCTTATGAGCCAGTTGGGTTCGTTATGCCTGCCGAAACCGATCCGACCACACATGACTTGACAGAGATTACCCAAGCATATGAAGCAAAACTGGAAAAATTACAAGAAGAGTTAGAAATTCTCCGTAAGCAGACCGTTTCCCAGGAAGAAGTGCGCGAACGCCGCAAACAAGCGAGAAAAGCCACATCCCAATTGAATCTGAGTGAAGCGGAGACGAGAAAAATCATCGATGAACAGCTTCGCGCCGCCGGTTGGGAAGCAGACACTGTTCATCTCCGATATTCTAAAGGCATTCGCCCGGAGAAAGGGCGTAACCTTGCGATTGCTGAGTGGTCATTGAAAAAAGGGTTCGCTGATTACGCCTTGTTTGTTGGCCAGAAGTTGGTCGGTATTATTGAGGCGAAACGCAAGGGAAAAGATGTCCTTTCGGATCTGGAGCAGGCAAAGACCTATGCCAAACAACTGGAACAAAAGGCAAATGAAGAATTTGTCGGTCGATGGGGCGATTATCAGGTGCCGTTTTTGTTTGCGACAAACGGACGCCCCTATCTAAAACAATTCGAGACGAAATCGGGGATCTGGTTCCTTGATGTGCGGAAGACCACCAATCACCCACGGGCACTGCCGGCATGGTATACACCCGATGGATTATGGCGGCTGCTTCAGCAGGATGAAGATGCGGCCAATCAGAAGCTCCATACAGAACCATTGGACTACCTTAATTTACGAGACTATCAACTGCAAGCCATTCGCTCGGTTGAACAAGCTCTCGCAAAAGGACAGCGCAATATCCTGATCGCAATGGCAACGGGCACCGGGAAGACGCGGACGACGATCGGTCTGATCTACCGCCTAGTCAAGTCTGGCCGCTTTAACCGTATCCTTTTTCTCGTAGATCGTTCCGCCTTGGGCCAGCAGGCCGAGGATGCATTCAAGGAGTCTAGACTAGAACATTTTCATACTTTTACCGAGATCTACGAATTAAAAGGTCTGACCGAAAAAGTTCCGAATCCGGAGACCAAGGTGCATATTGCCACCGTCCAGGGAATGGTGAAGCGAATTCTTTTTAACGATGACGAGGCATCCATCCCGACGGTCGATCAATACGATTGTATTGTCGTTGATGAGGCACATCGTGGGTATACCCTGGATAAAGAAATGAGCGATCTGGAGTATCAATTCCGGGATCAAAATGACTACATCAGTAAATATCGAACGGTACTGGACTATTTTGATGCCGTTAAGATCGGCTTAACCGCCACCCCGGCCCTCCACACCATCGAGATCTTCGGAAAACCGGTGTTTACCTACTCCTATCGGGAAGCGGTTATTGACGGATATCTGGTTGACCACGAGCCTCCGCACCAACTGGGGACGTACTTGAAAGAAAAGGGGATCAAGTGGGAAAAGGGAGAAACCGTTCAATATTATGACACGGCGACAGGTCAGATCGAAACCTTGGAGAATCTTCCTGACGAAATCTCCATTGAAGTGGACCAGTTTAACAAGATGGTGATTACGGAGAGTTTTAACCGTACCGTTCTCCGGGAATTGGTGAAATACATCGACCCAACCGATGTACGGAAGACCTTGATTTTTGCCGCCACCGATGACCATGCGGATCTGGTCGTCAAAATCTTAAAAGAAGAACTAACGGAACTGTATGGAGCGGTTGAAGACAGCGCCGTGATGAAAATTACAGGATCGATCAAAGATCCTCTGCAGGCCATCCGTTCATTCAAAAATGAACGGTTGCCCAATATTGTCGTGACGGTTGATTTGTTGACTACGGGTGTAGATGTGCCTTCTATTTGCAACCTGGTGTTCCTGCGGCGCGTGAAGAGTCGTATCTTGTACGAGCAGATGATTGGTCGCGCCACCCGATTGTGTGAAGAGATCCGTAAAACCCACTTTAATATCTATGATGCCGTGGGATTGTATGAAACTTTGGAAAAAGTATCGTCGATGAAACCCGTGGTGGTGAACCCGAAGATTACCTTCACGGAGATAGCCGACAGTCTGAACCAGACAGATAACCCGGAAGCCCTGAAGTATTTCATCGATATGATCGTGGCGAAGCTTCAGCGGAAGAAGCGAGAGTTGACCCAAGAGGCACAGGAAGAGTTCCACATCCTATCTGGGGGCAAGACGATCAAAGAGTTTATCGAATGGTTGAGAAAGAATTCTACGCAGGAGGTGGTCAACGACTTGAAGGAAAAGCGGAAGCTGATAACCTTGCTGGACGAAAACCGCTATCAGGGAACAAAATTGTTCATCTCCACCCACGAGGATAAGCTCCTGTATCATACCAGAGGGTACGGGAATGCCGAGAAGCCGGAAGATTATTTGGACGAGTTCGGCAGATTTGTCCGGGAGAATATGAACAAGATTCCGGCATTGATGATCGTCTGCCAGAAGCCGAAGGAACTGACCCGGCAGGCATTACGTGAATTAAAACTGGAATTGGATCGCCAAGGCTTTACGGAAGCGGGACTGCGTACCGCATGGCGGGAAATGACCAACCAGGACATTGCGGCAGACATTATCGGTTTTATCCGCCAGCGGGTATTGGGCGATGCCTTGATCAGCCACGAAGAGCGTGTCAAAAAAGCGATGCAAAAGGTATATGAGATTGCCAAGTGGACACCCGTGCAAAAACGCTGGCTGGAACGGATCGAACGTCAGTTGATCAAGGAAAAGGTTCTTGATCCCGATGCCCGGCAAGCCTTTGAGGTGGAGCCGTTCAAACGTGACGGCGGCTACAAATTGATCAACAAGATTTTTGACGGTAACATCCAAAAGATACTCGACCAAATTAACGAATCCCTGTACGCCTAAGAGAGGAAGAAGATCCAGAAATGAACACCCAAGAAATCGTGCAAAAGCTGTGGAACCTGTGTAATGTATTACGGGATGACGGGATCACGTACCATCAATACGTGACCGAGCTTACCTATATTCTGTTTTTAAAGATGTTGAAGGAAACGGACAGAGAGGACAGCATCCCGGACCACTACCGTTGGGACTCTCTCACTTCCAAGCATGGAATTGAACTGTACGACCATTATCGCAAGCTGCTGCTGGACCTGGGAACGGAAGGCCATGGCCTTGTGAAGCAAATCTACGCAAATGCTAACACGAACATTAACGAACCGAAGAACCTGGAGAAAATCATCCGCTCAATTGATGAGCTGGATTGGTACAGCGCACGGGAAGAAGGTCTCGGCGATCTATATGAGGGTTTGTTAGAGAAGAACGCAAGCGAGAAGAAATCGGGCGCGGGTCAGTACTTCACTCCACGTCCGCTGATCAATGTCATGGTGAAGCTGATCGACCCACAACCGGGTGAGAGATGTAATGACCCGGCTGCGGGTACCTTTGGGTTCATGATAGCCGCCGACCGACATGTCCGGGAGAAAACAAATGATTATTATGATCTGAGTGATCGCGAAGCCGAGTTTCAGCGCAAAGAAGCGTTTACCGGTTGTGAATTGGTGCAGGACACACACCGATTGGCGCTGATGAACGCAATGCTCCATGGTTTGGAGAGTGAAATTCTCCTCGGCGATTCCCTGTCCAATCTCGGAAAAGAGATGGGGAATATGGATGTGATCCTGACCAATCCCCCTTTTGGTACGAAAAAAGGCGGGGAGCGTCCAACTCGGGACGACTTGACGTTCCCCACCTCTAACAAGCAGCTCAACTTCCTGCAGCATATCTATCGCTCTTTGAAGGCAAACGGCAAAGCCCGCGCAGCGGTTGTGCTGCCGGATAATGTGCTGTTCCAGGATGGCGACGGGCAGAAAATTCGCGCTGACCTGATGGACAAGTGTAACCTGCATACCATCTTGCGCTTGCCGACCGGTATTTTCTATGCCCAAGGGGTAAAGACCAACGTCCTTTTCTTCACTCGAGGCACAAGCGATAAAGGAAACACAAAAGAGGTTTGGTACTACGATCTTCGCACCAACATGCCGAGCTTTGGAAAACGTACTCCCTTGACCGAAGCCCATTTTGACGGATTCGTGGCCGCTTATACTGCGGAAGATCGGACAAAGGTGCAGGATGAGCGCTGGACCCGCTTCACCCGGGAAGAGATTGCGGCAAAAGGAGACAATCTCGATTTGGGATTGATTGCGGATGAGTCCCTTTCTTCCTATGAAAATCTCCCCGATCCTATCGAGTCGGCGGAAGAAGCGATTGCAAAGCTGGAAAAAGCCATTTCTCTTCTGAATGAGGTCGTAAAAGAGTTAAAGGCAACCGAGGAGGGTCAGCAGTGAGCAAGAAAAGCATCAAAGAGAAGAAGACCCTTGAGGAGTTATTGGAAGAGGCGCTGGTGCCTGAAGAAGAGCAACCTTATGAGGTGCCGGAGAATTGGACGTGGGTGAGGATTGGGTCCATATACCATTTTATTGGTGGTGGAACACCTTCAAAGTCTAATAGCTCGTATTGGAATGGAGAAATACCTTGGGCATCAGTAAAAGACGTAAAAAATAAGTATTTATATAGTACCCAGGATAGTATTTCCACGGAAGGACTTGAAAATAGTTCTTCTTCACTGGCGATTCCGGGAGACGTTCTATTAGTTACTAGAATCTCACCCGGAAAGAGTACTATTACAAAAATTAAAACAGCAATTAACCAAGATCTAAAGATTGTCCGGTCTATTTTGGGTATTCCCTCTTTTTTTACGTGGGCATATTTTACAAATAATATAAATGTCATTGAAAATATGTCATCAGGTACTACAGTAAAAGGTGTAAAACTTGAAGAACTTTCAAGACTTCCATTTCCCGTACCACCTATGCCAGAACAAAAACGAATTGTTGATCGGGTAGAGTCGCTTTTGGAAAAAATCAATGAGGCGAAGCGATTGATTGAAGCGGTTACTAACTTAATTCAGGATTTTCGCCAATCTGTTATCACACGGGGTTGTTTTGGTCAACTAACGGCAGAATGGAGAAATCAAAACTCTGTAAAAACGTCCGCTAATGAGCTTCTACTTCAAATAATCGAGGAAAAGAAAAACATTTATTCTCTTCAGTGTTTAATTGAAGAGGGTAAAAAGAAGAAACCAAGAATCTCGAAAAATATCAATTCTATCGATTTCTCTACTATCAAATGGTCAATACCAAAAGAGTGGGTACTTACTAATCTAGGAACTGTCATATACGATTTTCAGTATGGTACGTCTGAAAAGAGTGAGTATAACTATAACGGAGTCCCTGTACTTAGAATCCCTAATATTTCTGATATGAGTCTTGATTTCACAGACCTAAAATATCTCAACTCTGGAGTCATTGAAGAAAATAATACCGTTAAGAATGGTGATCTTCTTATTATTCGTTCAAATGGTAGTAGAGATTTAGTTGGAAAGACAGCAATAGTAGAGAACGTAAATCAAGTAGTTGCATTCGCATCATACTTAATCAGAATGCGTCCAGTTATAGTTGAACCTAAATACATTTTATATTTACTACAGACCTCACGAGTAAAAGAACAATTTTTTTCAAAGGCAAAGTCATCTGCAGGAATTAATAACATTAACACCGAGGAACTTTCATCAACTGTTATACCACTTCCTCCCTTGGAAGAACAAAAAGAAATAGTTAGACTCATAGAGAGGCAACTCAAGTGCATAGAAGAATTAGAAAATCAATGTAAATTAGGAGGACAAATTATTGAGCAACTTCCTAAAACCATATTAAATAGAGCCTTCCGCGGTGAACTTGGAATCAACAACCCCGACGAAGAAAGTGCAATTGAAATAATAAAAGAAACATTATCAAAACAGCTGTGTTGACGACGAACGGGAATGCATTTAGAGGCATTCCCATCCTTTTTAATAGCTGGACGCAATTAATAAATTCAGCAAGGAAGTTGTTATGGAGAGGATCAACACCCCCAAAAACCATTCAGATCTTTCTCCCGGGCGGCTCTCCACGTAGCATCCGAATTGTAGAAATAAATTATCATGGCTACTCTGTACAGCGCAAGCAATAAGTACCGACCTCCTGCAAAAAGTATCGATCACCAGTTGTTCCGTTATTTCGGCTACCCATCGTCAATTACTTTACGGGAAAATAAGTCAATCCATGTTGCCAAATAGAAAAATCCTTCACGGGGGCTCGCCTCATCAGAACAGCTGGAAATTGTCGCTTTCCTGCAAGTCGTTGGAAGGGAATGGTTTGATAAGATATCTGAGCAAATGTTTTCTTTGAAAACCAACAAATTGAATTTGTTCAATAATAAAAGCCCGATAAGCGTAATTATCGGACCTCCCTTTTCATATGAAAACAAGGCGCATGTCAGTGTTAAAATAAGGAGTAAGATAAAAAAGAGTTTTAGAATAAGTGGGTGAGATGTATGAAAATAGAGATGGGAGAATCTCTAATGCTTTCTTGGTTAAGACACGTGAAAACATGTCAATCCGTCCAATTGAATTGGAAACCCTCTACCGCTTCATGGGAATTACATAATGAAGAAATTATTGAAAAAATAATGTATGAGTCAAGTAAATTTTATCAAGATAAGTACGATCTTAACATATATAAAAACAATAAATCTCACACGCAATTACTTCAACAAGGTGAAATCGATGTTCTCGGTTTAAAAATTAAAAATGCATACGTAGAAAATATTTATGCAATTGACATTGCTTTTCACGAGGCGGGATTGAACTACGGTAATACTAAAGAAACTATCGAGCGTGTGCTTAAGAAGATGACAAGAACAGCAATGATATTGCACGGATATTTCAATATGAAACTAGGGAACATAATTTTTGCTTCACCAAAGATTAACAAAGTTGTATTTGAGCCATTATTGAAATGCGTTAGTGAGCTAAAAGAAATCTTCATGAGTTTAAATTTAGACTTTAAGTTTGTTGTATATGCAAATGATGAATTTCAAGAAAAAATATTTAATCCAGTCATTAGTCTGTCAAAATCAATAGCCGATACCTCAGAACTGTTTTTGCGAAGTATACAATTGTATAATATGTTTTCGAATCAGTCGATAACTTCTAATAGAACAGCTCATAGTGAAGCATCACAAATTAATACTGTCCCTGTAACTGGTGAAGATAAAATAGGAACATTCGTCCGCAATCAACTTCGTACGATAATACAATCTGGTTCTCTTCCAATTCATGTAATTAAAAAGCTGTGTGACAAGGAATACTGTAAGTCTACATTCGATCTTAATTATTCATTATTGAAAAAAGTTAATGAAGAAGTCCCAATAAATGAGCAGAGATTGGTAAATGGTTATTATAGGTATTGGTCTGAAATTTTTACATATAATGATGAAAAGTACTTTGTGTGTAACGACTGGTATGAAAGGAATAGGACGCATTTTATTCGATGGCTTGAAAATATAGAAATAGAAAAAAATCTTTACGGTTCCCGGGGTTAACTAAGAACATTAACGTCTCTTATGATGGGCTTATAAGGTTTATTATCGGGCCTTGTCGCTCCTTACTAACAGACGGGGTGATTTTTATTATACCAGATGGAAGATTAGGGATAGGGGGAACAATTAAATGTTATGGTGGGAATTACAAAATGAAATTGATTTTGACCATGTTAAAACTCTTAAGGAAGGTTTTATCATAATCATTGATACAACCGGAAATAAGATTCACAGAACTTCTTGCCCAAACATTTACAAACCTTACTTCATACAGAAGGTTATAAAAAATAGGAAAAAGAATGGCACATACTATTATACAGATACCCTTGCTTTAGCAGTTAAAAAATGGAACCCTGAATGGTGTTTGCAATGTAAGTAAAAGGAAAAAAGCATCTCAAATTGTGGTCATTGAAAAAGTTAACATACTCAACTTGAAAATTTGCATCTTTACAGGATACGCCTTTTCAATAAGGGCCGCTTGCTCCGCATTTATCGGACGGAAGTCGTTCTACGAAGCAGTTTGTTTGTGGGCGTCTTACTCGTGTCTTTCGGTGTTCGATGTCGTTTAGAGCCAGGTACAGCTCACATGGATGGGTCTCTCGCCCGCAGAACTCCCGGCCATTGTCCGTAAAGAAAACCGATACCGAAAGTCCATGTTTGCGATAGAACGGAAGCACATCGTTGTGGAGAAAGGCAATGGCACATTCCGGCAGTTTTTCGGTATGGAGAAACCCAAATGCATAGCTTCCGTACGTATCGACGACCGCTTGCAGATAGACTTTGCCCACTCTTTTTAAGGTCCCGACAATAAACGTATCCTGAGCCAACAATTCACCAGGACGGCTGCTTTCCACATGACGTTCGTGAAAACATAGATTGGCCTTTTCGATGAGGATTGCTTGCTCCGCCGTCAGTTCCACAGGGTTTTGCAGTACTTTTTCTTCCAGTTTCAGCAGCCGTGCGTAGCGAGAGCCCATGCCATGTTTGTGGAGGATGTTCTGAATCGTGGGGGGAGGACTGACATAGGTGCCTTGCAGTTTGAGCATGTCACTCAGCCGGGCCCAACCCCATGTCGGATTGTTCAGACTCATCTCCAGCAGTTTGTCCATCACTTCCTTCGGAGTGGGTTGCGGATGGGATTTATGGATTGGCAGCGAATCTTTCAGTCCCTCAAATCCGTGCGTTTGAAAACGGCGTTTATATTCGTAAAACTGGATACGGGACATCGCGCGTTCCCGGAACACTTTGCTCACATTTCCCAGGGCTTCCGCCAACTCCAACACACTTAACCGCTGATAAGCAACTTTGTCCTCCGCTTTCATGGCTTCTCCTCATTTAGGTTTACCTTTAGCAGTTTAGTTGTTCGTGGAGAAGCCTAACAGTACAAATGATGTTAGGGTAGGGATCGCTGGTTCGAACCCAGTCCAGATCCACCATACATAAGAAGCAGAAACCCTTGAGAAATCTGGGGTTTTTTGATTTCATTTTTCGGGGCCGTTTGAAAAAATGGGGTGAAAACGCCTTAGGGTCAAAAAATTCTTTTGTAAATTGCATCCATCCAGCCCCGCAACGATTGAACATGCCATTTCTCCCCGGGTTAACTTGCGCAATCACCAATAACGATATTGATAGCTATAGTCCGCGATTCTGTCCCAGGTTTCGAAAGTCCACCGATTCCAAACACTTCTGTTCAAATCAGTCTCGTCGGTGATCACCATTCGATATTCCCCCGGTTGAAGCGGGATGACGGATGATTCGTGCACCTCGATCTCCTCGTTCTGTTGGTTTTTTGCGGTAATCATCACCTGCGCCTGAACGGGACGATCCAGATGATTCTTGACCATGAACAGATTCCGGTAGGGATTCGGGCTTGAGCCTCTTCCCGAACTGATACGGCCGGAATACAGGAGATGGACGGTTATCTCCTGATTCGTTTGTGGGTCATATTTGGTCAATACCTGCTTGGCACGATTCAGTATTTGGGCATACTCCCATTTCTGTCCGAGCGGGTAAAACCAAAAAAAGAGCAGAGAGAACAGGAAAATAATCATAAAAAGCACCGTGTTTGCCACGATTGGATTATGTAAATGGGGGTTACCTCGTCCGATAAAGTGAGTCACTATCCCCACAAAGAGCAGGATGACACCGATGAAGCAGAGGATGAATAGATTTACACGGGAATCCTGTGCCGACGGGAAAATGGGAAAGTCATACATATATCGATAATAGAGCTGCAGGGCAAGGGTAATGGCCATAACCAGGACGAATGAAATCGCGCCAGGCGCCATTTTTTGGCGTATCGTCTTTGGTTTTTTCGTCGGAATAAAGCCAACCACAAGGAGGAGAAAGGGGGAAATCCCCAGGGCAGACATCAGAAACAATTCCATATCACCAGCTCCCATCCCATAAAATTCCTGTTTATCATAACATACGGAATTGTATCATATGGAATACTTTTCTTTAAAAAAATAACACGTTCGCTCCTGTACAGACGCAAGCAAAAAGTAAGTATCGTTTCTCGCAGAGCGGTTTGTTATGCCACAAGCCACAAATGATTTGAAACGGTGTTGTTGGGATTGTGGGAAGTTTATCCGAGGATCTAGTCCAAGTTTGTGTGTAAAGGGTGGCGTCGCGGATCTTTCGCATAAAATGACCCTCTGACACGTTGCCACGTCACCCCTTGAAAATGGGTACGAATGTCACGGGTTTTTGAAATGGCTCTCTCAATTATATGGTCTCATCTTCAGAGCATTCAGATGCTTTTTTTTTGTTAGAATGGGAAAAAGTAGAACATGATGGGGTGAATGACTGTGTACTACCGTGACTTCAGCTTGCCGGAAACGGGCCTGTTAATCTATGAAAGCAAGCATCAAAACGGGGGACTTGTAGCGAAGCATCACCACAAAATCTACCAGATCCTCTATGCCATTGACGGCGCGGGAACGATCACCCTTGACGATAAAGCCCATCATTTTGGGCAAAATCAAATCTCCTACATTGTCCCTTTCACCAACCACTCGATTGAATCCCACTCCAAGTTGACCGTATTGGTATTATCCTTTCGGGAAGAATCCTTAACCTCGATGATAACCCCAGACTTCTTCCGCTTGTTAAAAAAAGAGTCATTCGTGCTTGGATTAAACCCGGTTGTGGCAAGTGACATCAAGCTTCACTTGAAAAAAATGCTGTTTGAGCAGCGGAATCAAGACCCGCTTTCCACCTACGCGATTCTCAACTCTTTGATGAATGTATTGATTACGCTGGAACGAAGCAGGACAAGCGTTTCCTATACGGATGCCAACACGCTTCGTGCTGAGCGCATGCGTTCCTATCTGGAGACCCATTATTTCAGGGATATCACCACGAAGGATCTGGCTGCTCTGTTTGAGATCAGTGTCCGTTATGTGAATGAGATTTTCAAAGAACGATTCAAGACGACGCCGATGCAATACTTAAACAATGTAAGAATCGAACGGGCGAAGGTGCTGTTGAGGGAGACAGACAAGGATATCGTCACGATCTGTTTTGAGGTTGGGTTTGAAAATATCTCTACCTTTTACCGCACATTCAAAAATGTGACGGGCATTTCGCCCAACAAATTTCGGGGGATGCATCCACTGTCTTGATGCGGTTATTTCTGATTTTGCGAGTTTAGTTCTTCTTTTGATAAGACAGAATTGCCGGTATTTTTATAAAATTTGGATGCGATGACAGCATTACCGTTTGGAAGGAGATGAACGAATGGAAGTTGCGAAACAAACGATGTTCCCGACAAAGCTGGAAGAAATTTCAGCACGGATTGAGCGTTTGCCGCTGACCAAATGGCAGGTAAAGGCACGGATGATTGTGGGGGCCGCCACCTTTTTCGATGCGTTCGATGCCCTGGCGATCGCCTATACGCTCCCGGTTTTGATCAAAGAGTTCTCCCTGAGCCCCGGACAGATCGGCATGGTCATTTCGATCGGTTTTCTGGGTCAACTCATCGGTGCGGTCACTTGCGGGCTCCTGGCAGAAAAAGTGGGCAGGCTGCGCATGACCATATGGACCGTGTTGATTTACTCCATCATGAGTTTTCTGGTCGCAGCCTCATGGAGCTACGGGTCTTTGCTGTTGTTCCGATTTTTGCAGGGGATCGGCTTGGGAGGAGAGGTTCCGATTGCTGCGTCCTATATCAACGAGATCACGAAGGCGCAGAGGCGCGGGAAATTTGTCCTCTTGTATGAACTGATCTTCTCATTTGGACTGTTGGCGGTAGCGATCCTGAGTTATTTTATCGTTCCGGTTTTCGGCTGGCAATGGATTTTCATCATCGGTGGGCTCCCTGCCTTGTTGGTGCTGTATATGAGGCGGACGCTGCCCGAATCGCCGAGGTGGCTGGCGGAAGCAGGGAGAGAGAAGGAAGCCGAGGAAGCCATGGCCTATATTGAGAACCAGATCCGCGCGCGGACCGGAAAGGAACTGCCCGAGCCGCACATCGTACCGATCAGGGAACATCAGCAGGCAACGCGTGTAAGCGAACTGTTCCAGGGCATCTACCGGAAACGGACATTGGTCGTATGGTCCATCTGGTTTACCGCTTATCTTGCCTTTTATGGAGTGTCAACTTGGGTACCCTCCATCTTCAAGACGGTTTTCAATCTGTCGGTGGAACAATCCTTGCTGTATGGTCTCATCTTGATTTTAGCCGGAGTTGTAAGCGCATTCATTTGTGCGATCACGATAGATCAGGTCGGTCGGAAATTGTGGCTGGCCGGTTCGATGGTGTTTGGGGCCGTTTGCTTCCTGGTTCTGTGGCTCTTGGGGGCAACATCTGCAGGACAGGTGCTGCTGTGGGCATCATTGGGTTATGCTTGGGTGCAGATCGTCGCGATGGCGCTCTACCTTTATACGCCGGAGATTTACCCGACACGGATGCGGGCGTTGGGAACCAGTATCGCAACTGCCTGGCTCCGACTGGCGTCCATCATCGGGCCGACGTTTGTGGGGTATATTTTATCGGACTCCTCGATCCCTTATGTTTTTCTGGGTTTCGGTATCGTCGCCCTGATCGGGGGGATTCTATTCTGGCTGTTTGGGATTGAGACCAAGGAACAGCGGCTGGAAGAGATATCGCCGTAAGAACATCTGTACCAATAGCAGGCAGGAAAGAGAGGCAGGCGAAGCAGATCAGCCTCTCTTTTTTCGCCGTCTTGTCGAACTCAAAAGAAGACTTCCGATTTTCGGAATGCACTTCCATGTTTCGTAAGACGCAAATTTTGAAATTTTGTACAGTTTGATCATATATATTCCCTCATGGAAGGAGAAATCATATGGCATTGCACAAGTTGGGCATTATCATGAATGGCGTAACCGGTCGGATGGGCACCAATCAGCATCTGATCCGCTCGATCGTTGCGATCCGGAATCAAGGAGGCGTTTCTCTGCCGAACGGGGATGTGATCATGCCAGACCCGATTCTGGTCGGAAGAAACGAAAACAAGCTGCAGGCATTAGCGGAGGCGCACAACCTTACGCGCTACAGCACCAATCTGGAGGAGTGTTTGGCAGACCCGTACAACGTCATCTATTTTGACTCGCAGACGACGGACCGTCGGGCAGAAGGCATTCGCAAAGCAATCGCAGCAGGAAAACACATATACTGTGAAAAGCCGACCGCATCCAATCTGGAAGATTCTCTCGAGCTGGCCCGAATGGCTCGTGAAGCGGGTGTCAAAAACGGTGTCGTGCAGGATAAGCTGTTCCTGCCCGGGCTCCTGAAGTTGAAGCGGCTTGTGGATTCCGGCTTCTTTGGGCGTATCTTGTCCGTCAACATGCAGTTTGGCTATTGGGTGTTTGAAGGGGATTGGCAGCCCGGCCAGCGGCCTTCCTGGAATTATCGGGCGGAAGATGGCGGCGGCATTATCTTGGATATGTTCCCCCACTGGAGATATGTGTTGGACAATCTGTTCGGAGAGGTTCGCGCCCTCTCTTGTCTCGGTGTCACCCACATTCCCCAGCGCGTGGACGAAAAGGGAGAACCGTATGCATGCACAGCGGAGGATGCGGCATATGCCACGTTTGAGCTGGAGGGAGGAATCATCGTGCATGTCAACTCTTCCTGGGCCGTACGGGTCAACAGGGAAGATCTGCTGACGATACAGGTAGATGGAACTGAGGGAAGCGCCGTAGCGGGACTTCGTGATTGCAAGGTTCAGCATCGGGTGAACACGCCCAAACCAGTATGGAACCCGGACATACCGAACCCGTTCAACTTCTTCGAGCAGTGGCAGCAGGTGCCGGACAATCAGGTCTTCGACAATGCGTTCAAGATTCAGTGGGAGATGTTTCTCAAGCATGTGGCAGCGGATACACCGTTCCCCTGGGATCTGCTGGAGGGCGCCAAGGGTACCCAATTGGCTGAGTTGGGGCTTTTATCCTGGCGTGAGCGCCGCTGGGTTGATGTACCCAGGCTGGAAGTATAGGGGGGAGAGGCATGTCTCGAGAATTGACATTACCACGTAAGGATGGCTCGCTATTCACCTATGTTCCTGGAAATGGTCCATCCTATGATGTTCCGTCAGGGAAACCGCGCAGCCGAACAGCTTTTGCAGCGGCCCACGTAGTATGCGATCCCTTGGCGGACACCGACCCGCTTCACCAGTCCCGGATTGATTGGAACGCGACCATGCAGTATCGTCATTATCTGTGGTCGCTTGGGTTTTCGGTAGCGGAGGCGATGGATACGGCCCAGCGCGGGATGGGGCTTACGTGGCAGCACGCGAAGGAATTGATCAGTCACTCCATCGAGGAAGCTCGAGCTGTCGGAGGTCATATCGCTTGCGGGGCGGGCACGGATCAGTTGACACCGGGAGCACAGGTGACATTGGACGATGTGGAAGCTGCCTATGAGGAGCAGTGTTCCTTCATAGAGGCGAAGGGCGGTCAAATCATCCTGATGGCAAGCCGGGCTTTGGCAGCATGTGCGAGACGACCGGATGATTACGAACGAGTATATGGTAAAATCCTGCGTCAGGTATCCCGCCCGGTGATCCTGCACTGGTTGGGCGACATGTTCGACCCTGCGCTGAAAGGGTACTGGGGATATGAGGATGTCGATGCTGCGATGACGGTTTGTCTGCGGATCATTCGTACCCACCGCGACAAAGTGGATGGCATCAAAATCTCGCTGTTGGACGCAGAAAAAGAGATTACGATGAGGCGTCTTCTGCCTGAGAACGTCAAGATGTACACCGGGGATGACTTTCACTATCCAGCCTTGATACGCGGCGATGAGCATGGATACAGCCACGCGCTGCTCGGTATCTTTGACGCGATCGCCCCCGCCGCTGCCGCTGCGCTCCATGCCTTGGATGAGGGGGATACAAACCGGTACGATGCGATTATGGAGAGCACCGTACCGTTATCCAGGCACATTTTCCAGAAGCCGACCTATGCCTATAAGACAGGGATCGTATTTCTGGCGTATCTGAACGGCCACCAGTCTCATTTTCGCATGATCGGCGGGGCGGAAGGAGCACGTTCCGTTGTTCATCTATCCGAAATCTTTGTCCTTGCCGACCAGGCCGGGCTGCTGCGTGATCCCGAACTGGCAAGCGAGCGCATGCGCCTCGTACTTGCGCTCGCAGGCATCAGGTAGGAGGGATCGTATGGAAAAGCTGCAAACGATTGAGCGCCTGAGCTTAAATCAGATCACGACTGAGAATTGGAGCCTGCCCGAAGCGGTGAAAGGATGCGTCCGGGCAGAGATTCCCTGGATCAGTCTATGGCGGCATAAGATCGCCGAGACGGGGCTGGCAGAGAGCAAAAAGCTGGTGCGCGAGGCAGGGCTTCGTGTCTCGAGTGTCTGCCGGGGAGGAATGTTTCCGGCTGGAAGTGTGTCCGAACGCCAAAAAAAATTGGACGATAATCGCCGTGCGGTGGATGAAGCGGCGGAATTGGAAGCTGAGGTTCTTGTCCTCGTATGTGGGCCTGCCCCGGACAAGGATATCGAGAGTGCCCGGAAATGGGTGGAGGAAGGAATCGAACAGCTGGTGCCATACGCAAAATCGTGTGGTGTCCGGTTGGGGATCGAGCCGCTCCATCCGATGTACGCTGCGGAACGGTCGGTTGTTGTGACCCTGGCCCAAGCAATTGATCTGGCCGAGCGATACAGCCCGTCGGATGTTGGGGTTATCGTGGATGTCTTCCATGTGTGGTGGGATCCGGATCTGTATAACCAGATCACCCGTGCGAGCGGTCGTATCCTGGGATTTCACGTCTCGGACTGGATTGTCCCAACCCCGGATCTGCTGATGGCGAGGGGAATGATGGGAGATGGGGTCATTGAAATACGCCGCATCCGTCAGGCGGTTGAAGCTGCCGGCTATGCGGGCCCGATCGAGGTGGAGATCTTTAATCGGGCGATCTGGGAGCAGCCTGGTGACGAGGTTCTCGCCATGATGAAAGAACGTTATCTGCAGCATGTGTAAGAAATAGGAAAGGGGGTGGCCAACGTGAAGATCGTCATTGCTCCCGATTCCTTCAAAGGCAGCGTGTCGGCAACAGAGGCGGCTCTTGCCATTGAAAAGGGGATACGAAACTATCTGCCTCAGGCCGAGACGGTATTGGTTCCTGTCGCCGACGGGGGAGAGGGGACGATGGAGAGTCTGGTAGCTGCAACACAGGGGAAAAAGGTACCAGTGAAGGTAATGGGGCCGTTGCACACCCCTGTCAACGCCGCGTATGGTGTACTGGGCGACGGAAGAACCTGTGTGATCGAAATGGCGTCAGCCGCAGGCATGTACCTGGTACCTGAAGAGCGGAGAAATCCGTTGGTCACCACCACCTATGGCATGGGTCAGATGATCAGGAAAGCGCTGGATGAGGGCTATCGCCAATTTATTCTTGCGATCGGGGGCAGTGCAACCAATGACGGCGGTATCGGCATGCTGCAGGCACTGGGGATGAAGCTGCTCGATGACTCCGGAAAATGTGTGGGGGTCGGAGGGCAGGAGCTTCTGAGGATCGCCCGCATCGATGACAGTGATTGGGATAAACGCATCGCCGAATCCACATTTCTCATCGCAAGCGATGTGCAAAATCCTCTGGTTGGAGAGAATGGAGCCAGCCGCGTGTTTGGGCCGCAGAAGGGGGCCACGCCGGAAATGGTGGATCTGCTGGACAGAGGATTGCGTCATTGGGCTGACCTGGTCGATGACAAGACGGGAATCCGCCTGCACGATCTGCCAGGTGCGGGTGCAGCGGGCGGGACTGGCGGCGCGTTACTGGCCTTTTTTCCCGCCGTCAGGAAGCGGGGGATCGATGTCGTCATGGAGTATGCGGGATTGAGAGAAGCTCTGCGAAGTGCCGACGTGGTCATAACGGGAGAGGGACGGATCGATTTCCAGACAGCTTACGGGAAGACGCCGATGGGCGTGGCGCAGGAAGCAAAAAGGCTGGGCATCCCCGTCATCGCGCTGGCTGGTTCAATCGGCAAGGGGATCGATACCCTTTATCAGTATGGCATTACCAGCGTTCACAGCATCGTAAACGGACCGATGAGCATCGAGGAAGCCATGGTAAGAGCGGCTGAACTATTGGAGCAAAAAGCGGAACAGGTGATCCGCACGATATTTCAGTGAAAAAACGGGTTCAAACATCTATATGATTTCCACTTTCGCACATTGAATATCTATGCCAATTCTCACGGAGCAAAACTTGACTAATTACGGCTTTTTAGATAGGATTTCTTATACATTTTTTTACATAACCCGCTTTTTTAACTGGAGGTGAAATGGTGGAATTTGCATTTGACCATCTGGTTCATTTCGTTAACGATCCCAAACGGGCTGCTCAGTTAATGAGAGAGTCCGGGCTTCATGCCGTAGAAGGGGGGCGGCATACCCAGTGGGGCTCGTATAACTCCCTTTGCTACTTCGACTTAAGCTACATCGAATTTTTGGGATTGGATAACCCGGGGCTGGCCAAACAGGTGGCAGACAACGATTTGATCAGGCAGGCGACACGGGAGCTTCCGGCAAGAGAGGGCTTGGCTCGCATCGCGATCAGAACCGGAAATATCGATGAGGCGGCTGAACGCATACGCGTGCTTGGGTTTCGCGTAACCGGTCCGTTTCCCGGCAGCCGAACGCGCGATGACGGCACCGTAATCAATTGGTCCATGTTTTTTATCAGGGATGAAGGTTCAGAGCTTCCCCTGCCCTTTGTGATCCAATGGGGACAAAGCGATCAGGAAAGGCGAAAAGATCTGGAGCAGCGCGGTGTCATCCGTGCACATCGGCTGGGGCAAATTTCTCTCAATCAAGTTGCGTTTGCCGTGCGCGATCTAGAGCGGACGGTTCAAACATGGGGTCGGTTGTTTGAACTTGAACAGGGTGAGGCGTTTTTCGATCCAACTATGAATGCAGAATGCAGAATACTTAAACTGCGCGGAGGGGATTTGCTGTTTTGCCGCCCTGTCGGTGAAGGGGTGGTTTCGCAGGTGTTGCACGCCGCAGGAGAACGACCTTTCCTGGTCCAACTAACAGGTGCGGCAAACTCGCAAACGTTGAATCTCTTCGGCGGCATGTATCAATGCACATAAATATTCGTCATTCAAACAAATTTCCTGTAAAGGAGCAACTGGAAATGAGGAAAGATCGTTAATGCCCTTCCAAGCAGAAGGGCATTAACGATTCGTCCAGAATTTCAAGAAGTTCCTTTAAAGCATTTTCACGAACGCTTTGGCGGTTTCTTTTTGCATGTTGGGCCCGGGGAGCTTGCGGCTATCTTTGGAAAAACTCGATCCATTCCTGCTCGGGACCATAAATGAAGAAATAACGGTATCCGTTCGGGAGCGTGGTGATTTCCTGATCGATAAACGTTACTTCGAGTTGCTTCAACCGATTCCATTCGGCTTCAATATCGGGAACGTTGACGGCAAAGTGATGCACTTTTCCTTCTGCAGGAAGCTGATCGTTGTAGCCTTGAATCAACTCGATTTCAGTTTCGTCTTCGCCGTGGAAGCCGAGGAAGGCCAATTCAAAAATACCGTTGGTGTGCGTTAACCTTCCCTTCAGTTCAAGACCAACAATTTCGGTGTAAAACTTCAGGGTGGCTTCAAGATCCTTCACAATAACGCCTACATGATCGATTCTTTTTTTGGACATTGTACATGCCTCCTTTAAAGATAGAAAAAGCATCCGGTCCCAGCTTGACGGGCATACAGATGCTTTTGGTTTGTCCAATCAGCATATCATATGAATTTTTTATAGATTCATCCTAATCAATCAATTCCGGGTTGTCAAGTAGGTTAATCTCGCCCTGCTGATCGCGCAAACAAACGATTGACAACGGTATGCCAGGCAATATAATGATAATTAATATCCGACCAATTGAGTAGGAATAAAAATAACGGTTAGCTGACTGGACAGCCGGAAGCTCCATGAACGTTTGCTTCGCATACGCTCATGGGGTTTTATTTTTTCATAAAAGGCAAGGAGGGCGTTTTAACAGCAATTTCAAAGAGTTTCAGCGGTCCTAGGAGCAGCCTATGAGCAAAAAAACAAAAGGAGAAAGCAGAAAGAGAGGGTTGACAGATGAAAAAATGGGTGAGCCTCATACTGGTAGTTATTGTCTTGGGGTTGTCCGCATGCACGAACGAACAAAACAGCTTTCCCGATCCGCAAAAATCGAGCCAAGAAACAACTTCGGCAAGCGCAAATGACGGAAAGACCGCAAACGGAGCAACCGGTCAAAATGCGGGACAGGCTTCGGTTCAATCCGCGGATATACCGGAAAAGCTGAAAAAACCGTTGAACATCGCACTCGTCACCCGAATCACGAGCGGAGCGTTTTTCGCTCAGTATAATCAAGGGGTGAAAGATCAGGTCGAAGCATTCGGCGGAAAACTGAAAATTTACGATTCCAACAACGATTTGGCCAAAATGGCTTCGAACGTGGAAGCCGCGATCAATGAGAAGGTGGATGCGATTCTCGTCAATAACGGCACAGCCCAGGCGCTGGCGCCGGTGGTACAGAAGGCTTTGGCGGCAGGCATTCAGGTAGTGGCATATGACAGCGATTTGAATCTGCCGGGCGTAACCTCGATCGATCAGGACGATTACTTGCTGGCCTGGCAATCTTTGAAAAAGCTCGCTACCGATTTGAACGGAAAAGGAAATATCGCCGTACTGTGGGTAGCCGGTTATCTGCCGATGGAGCGCCGGGAGGTGATGATTGAAGCTTTCCAAAAACGTTATCCGAACATCAAGATCGTATCCCGTTTTGGCAGTGTGACGTCCAATACCGCATTGGACACGCAAGCGCAAGTGGAAGCCTTGCTGAAAAAGTACCCGGAACAAGGACAGCTTCAAGCCATCTATACGACTTGGAACGAATTTACGCGCGGTGTGCTTCCTGCCTTGGAGCAGGCGAAAAGAACGGATATTAAAGTATACGGTATCGACCTGACGGAAGAGGATCTGCCGTTATTCCAAAAAGAAGGCAGCCCTTGGGTAGCCGCGTCTGCGACGAACCCGACCGATATCGGCCAAATCCATGTTCGACTCGTTTATCAAAAAGTAGCGGGTGAAACCGTACCGGACAACGTTTCGATTGAACCGCATTTGATTCTACAAGCCAATTTGCCGAAAGAAAAAATCGCCTTCAGCGATCTGAGCAAATACGTGCCGGGATGGGGAAGCTCCGATGCCGCACGTTCGCCATGGATGGATACCTTGGCGAAAGGAGTCGGCAAGTAATGCTGGCGCTGCGCAATATTCACCACAGTTTTGGCGATAACACGGTGCTGCAGGATGTCACACTGCAGGTTCGTTCCGGAGAAGTGCACGCTCTGCTCGGGATGAACGGAGCGGGAAAAAGCACCCTTCTCCAGATCGCCGCCGGCGTTCTCGCACCGCAGAAAGGTACGGTGGAGATTGACGGACGCGAGGCCAATTTGAAGTCACCCGCCGATGCTCTGCTGAAAGGCATCGTGTTTCTGACACAGGAGGTAGACCGGGGACTTGTCCCCCATTTATCCGTTCACGAGAATTTGACGGCCGTTCTGTTGAAGAATGAACGCCGGATCTTGTTTCATAAGTCTACCAACCGAGAACGTGCGCGTGCGCTGCTTGCTCAGTACGGTCTCGACATCGACGTGAACCGTTCCGTCTCTTCCTTGTCGCTGTACGAGAAACAGATGCTGTCAATCATTCGGGCTGTCGCAGGCAATGCGCGCTATCTTTTGCTTGACGAACCGACGGCTTCGTTCGACCGCAAGGAAACGGAGCGTTTTCACCGAATCGTCGCGAAGCTCAAAGAGCAGGGAATCGGGATTGTCTTTATCTCACACAGGCTGCATGAAGTGTTCGCTTTGTCGGACCGGATCAGCGTACTGCGGGGAGGCAAACTGGCGCTGCAGAAAAACACCGGAGAGACGACTTTGGAGGAGACGGTGCATGCGATGACCGGCAGCGATGCGGGCAAAGCGCGCCGCGAGACTACCCGATTGGGACCGACGCAGTTTAAAGTGGACGATTTGCGTTTGTGGAAAGAAGGTCCGCCGCTTTCCCTTGAACTCAAAGCCGGAGAAATTGTGGTCGTCTTCGGGCTGCTCGGCAGCGGAAAAACGACGCTGGCGGAAACGTTATTCGGCGTACACCGGGCTTATCAGCCGATCATCAAGGGCACAGAGCGGTTGATCAATGGAACGCGCAGCGCCGTACGTAACGGAATCGTGCTCATTCCGGAAGAACGGGGAAAGCAGGGAATCTGGAAGAGGCACGATATACGCACACACTTGGCTCTCTCCTTTAAGGGCTGGATCTCCAAACGGAAGGAAACGGCATACAGTCGGGAAGCCATTGAGTGGTTTACCATTCGTCCAGCCTCTCCCTCGTACAAGGTTGGCGCCTTGAGCGGCGGCAACCAGCAGAAGGTCGCCATCGCCAAATGGTTTGCGGCCGATCCGGATGTCGTCATTTTCGACGAGCCGATGAAAGGGATCGATGTACTCGCGAAGGAGACCATATTTCAAATGATCGAATCGCTGGCGGAGCAAAAGAAATCGATCCTTTACCTGACGGCGGAACCTGATGACGCCTTGCGCATCGCCGACCGGATTGTCATCCTGTCGCGGGGCCGCATCATCCATCAATTGCAGGCATCGGAAGCGAATGCGGAGCGTTTACTGAGATTGGCGGAAATGGAGGAGAATGCTTATGGAGTTCGCTAATATCGAACAACGCAAAACGAACAGAGTCAACCAGCCTGCGGCGGAACTCGCATTCCGTTACGGCGCCGTCATCATCATATTGGGCGTGATCGCCTTCTTTTCAATCATCAACGAGCACTTTTTTACTTATAGCAACTTCAGCGATATTTTACGTTCCATTTCAATTGTCACGTTCTTGGCGTTAGGGGTGACGTTCAGTCTTGTCGTGGATGGCTTCGACGTTTCGGTCGGCTCCACCACAAGCCTTGCAACGATTGCGGCAGCATCCGCTTTGGTGCTGCATCGCCAGGAACTGCTCGTTACGCTCCTGATCCCGCTCCTTTGTGGTATACTCGTCGGGCTGCTGAACGCTTTTCTCGTTGTGAAAGTTAAGCTGCCGGATTTGCTGGCCACGTTGGCGGTGATGTATGTCGTCAACGGCGTTCAGCTTACGTATACGAAAGGCTATTCCATATACGAAGGTATGCCCTCTTCCATCGGCACGCAAACCGGCCATTTTATCCCCTCCTTTCTGTTCATCGGGCAGGGGGAAGTGCTCGGTATTCCGGTGTCCGTCATTCTGATGCTGGTATTTGTCGGATGCGCCTACGTCTTCTTGGAATACACGACGTTTGGACGCAGGATGTATATGGTCGGCGACAATCCGGAGGCAGCAAATCTGTTCGGCATTCCGGTGAACCGGTACCGCGTTTTTGCCTATGTGGTCAGCGGGTTGTTCGCGGCGATCGGCGGTATCGTGCTGGCAAGCCGAATCGGGACCGGACAAGTATCCGCCGGTGCGCCGTTGTTGATGGATGCGGTGGCGTCGGCCTATATCGGATACGCTTTGTTCGGAGAGAAGCGGCCCAGCGTCATCGGGACGCTGCTCGGCTCCATTCTCATCGGCGTCCTGCTCAACGGACTCACGATGATGGATGTTCCGTACTTCGCCCAGGACATCGTCAAAGGCGGCATTCTGATCGTAGCGTTGGCATTTTCATTTTTGCGTAAAGACAAGAAGGATTGATAGGAGGAAGCAGAATGGAAAAAAGACAGCTGGGAAAAAGCGAATTATACGCATCCGTAATAGGCTATGGAGCCTGGGCCGCCGGTAAAGTGGGATGGGGGAATGTGTCCGATCGTGAAATCGAGCAGTCCATTTGGCGCGCTTATGAACTGGGCATCAATTTTTTCGATACGGCGCCGGTGTACGGGTTCGGCGAGTCAGAGCGTGTATTGGGGAAAGTATTGAAGCCGGTCCGCGACAAAGTGATCATCGCTACCAAAGTGGGATTGTCTTGGACGCATCCAACATCTCTGATCAAGACGTAAGAAAACAATTAAATTCGCTATTCGCGGAAGGACAATTCGAACAGAACGTTGCGAAAGCGGAAGCGCTGAAGACTTTTGCCGAGAAGTACGGCAAAACGCTTGGCCAGGTGGCGATCAATTGGCTTCTGACAAATCGTGCCGTCACCACCGTTATCGCGGGCGCCAAAACACCCGCACAAGTGGAGGAGAATGCTGCCGCATACGGATGGCATTTGTCGCCGGAGGATTTCGCACAGATCGATAAGTTGTTTCAGTAACCTTAACTGTAAAACCGGAACATAAGGGGGCTGTCCCAAAAAGTTTAAGACTAAGGGATAGTGAACTTACCCCTGTCAAGTAGACAGCTTGAATAAGTTGGATCATGCAACAGCCTTATCCCTATACTCTCTAGGGGTAAGGTTGTTTAATTTCTTCTGGAATGGGTCTGTCAATGATTTTGTGTAAACTCCAATAGCCGTTAGGCTCAGCGGATCAGTTGGCGATGGTAGCTCCCGATGACATTGGTTGTGTAGATCAGTTTGCGAATCTCGGGGGAGGACGTGAAGAAGGTGGAGATTTCCGCTCATTTTGTACGCTAGGAACGGGCAATGATTTGGTCTTCGATACCCGTCACGTTGCTTTGGTTCTTTTTGATGATGGTCAGCTCAAACTCTCCGTCTTGGTCACGCGGAACCTGAATGTCTACATCGCCGTACTCGGAACGCACCTTTTTCTAGCTGTAACCGTTCCGGCTGTTGGTGGTTTTCTTAGTGCTATGTTTTCACCACCACCTCAACCCTTTTGATATTATTCCCTTTGTTTTTCACGTTCACAATGGAGAATGCTCCTATTTCTCGGGTACTTCGTACATGAGTTCCGCCACACGCTTGTTCATCGATGCCCTGGATCGCTACCAGCCGCACCTGTTGAATGGAAGCGGGGAGCAGATTGACAATGGTTTTGATCGAGCCGGGAATCTTGGCGATCTCTTCGCGAGGCAGAGTACGGGTTGTAACTGGATGATCCTCCTCGATGATCTGGCGAATCTCGTTTTCAAAATGGGAAAAGTATGCTTCGGGAACGTTCTCTTCAAACTTGAAATCGATACGCGCCCGATCCTCGTAAATCTCATTGCTGGCAGCCAGCGCGCCAAACGTATTGTACAGATGGCCTGCGATGACGTGCAGAAGCGTATGGTATCTCATGAATGTGTACCGTCTGTCCCAATCGAGCTCCGCTTCCACACTCCCTGGTTTCAAATGGGTTGCATCATGCAGATAATGGACAATTCGCCCATGTTCCCGCTTCACCTTGACGACATGAAAGAGATGACTCCCCTGTCTGATAATCCCGGTGTCGGAGGGTTGGCCGCCCCCTGACGGATAAAAGATGGTTTGATCCAATATGACCTTGTTTTCCATGATTTCCGCAATGGTGGAGCGGCACGATTTCAAGTAACTGTCATGTAAGAACAATTCTTTTTCCATTGACGTTCTCCCTTACGATGTTATGGTTGACACAACGATCACAACGGCAAAATAAATCAAGATACTCCCTAAACATCGATCAAACCAGTAATGGTATCGTTCATAAAATTCCCTGAACGTTCGGTAGGAAATGACAGCAGACAACGAAACAAACCATAAGCCCACAGCGACAACGATTTCCAAACCATAAATCCAGCGAACCCAGCTGCCCGTATCGGTGGAAATAAATTGAGAAAAAATGCTCAGGAAAAACAGCGCGGCTTTTGGGTTCAGCACATTGCATAGAAAGCCTTCGCGAAATCCCTGCAACAACGTTTTGGCCACAGTTGTTTGTGGGGTATCTGTTTGACGGGGGCCATTTGGCGGTGCGGACCGAATCGCTTGAAAGCCAAGCCATAATAAATAAAGAGAGCCCATCAGCTTGATTGTCAGAAATATGCTCGGAACTTTTTCCATGATATACGTAAAGCCTAAAATCGTATACGTAATATGTATGAACAAGGCAAAGGCAATCCCGATAGCCGTAGCAATCCCGATTCGGCGGCCAAACCCCAGACTGTTTTTCATCACGACCACAAAGTCAGGACCGGGAGACAGAGCAGCCAGAATCCCGATGAGAAACACCTCAAAAAACAACATCACCATCTCCTCATTTTTTCTGTAACAGCTTGTTTGTGATAAGATAAAAAAGATCTGGATCTCCTTTCCAAATCTCCTCTACATGTTCTGCACCCAACTTTTCAGTCATCACTTTCATCATGATATCGTGACGAATATATTCTTTGGCGAGCAGCACCAACAGAGGGTCCTCCGTGTGCAGGGCAGACGGAATGGTTTCCTGGGAAAACCCGGCGATGATCACCTCTTCATGATCACACACGACGACGGTCAACCGCTGCCCTAACCGCTGCTCCTCGACAGCAGCAGTTGCATGGGGATGATAATAGGTCTTGCCGAAATCGCTTGTCGGTTCGCAATCAAAGAGGAGGGAGTATACGCGCACTCCTGCATCCAGGGCTTTTTTCGCGTACGGCTGTATCTCATCCACCTCGGAATCCCACAAGGACAGCCACACTTCATGCCGGGCTTTCGAAATCATGGCCTTCATTTTATCCATAATCGGCATTCTTTCTTTAATATGATGAATGACATGTGCTTCCGGAGGGGATTCCAGCGTTTGCAATTTTTCTTCCAGATAGTTGAACGTTTGCTCTTTTTCTTCCCGTAAACGTCCAAGAAATTCCTTGGGAGGTACAGGGGTGTATGTTAACGGATCAGAAGGGATTTCATGAACGGCACCTTGAGAGACAAGCTTGTTGATTGTCTGATAAATCATGGACCGCGGCACGCCGCTTTGCTTGCTTAATTCATAACCGGTAACCGGCGATCGTCTCAGCAGCGACAAGTATGCCTTGCTTTCATAGTTTGAAAAACCGATTTTCATCAGGCAGTCGATCAGTTTATCCATGAAAACCTCCATAGTAGTAGTTATGCTTATAACTACTATATTACAATGGATAAAGAATTTCAAATGAATGCGAATATTGCAAAACGCTCCAATATATCATCGAGCAGCTTGAGGAGGGATCCCGATGATGTTAAAAGATGTGATGTCTCTGGTCCAAAACTGTCTGCGCATGTCGGACAGTTTGCGGACAGCGATTCAGTATCTGAAGCAGAGCGGGTTCGACATTCTTCCCGTTGTGGACGAGTCAGAGCGGCTTGCCGGTGTGTTTACCCGTTCGATTCTGTACCAGATGCTGCTTCAGGACTTGCCGTTGGAAACAGCGATCGGGCCTTACATCAAACAGGAGGCGGTTGCCTATCCATACGACACGCCGTATGAAGAGATCAAGGAGATTGTCAAAAACAGCAGGGTGGGAACAGGCGTCGTCCTTGACCATGATCGGCATGTACTCGGGCTGGTTACGAAAGCAGACATGATCATGTCGCTGTTTCGCGCATCGCAGTCCTTGCAGGAACAGCTGGAAGCGGTGCTTCACTCCTCCCATCTGGGAGCTTTCGTGACGGATGAAGAAGAGAAGATCCTGTTTGTCAATCAGGTCCTGTGCAGGATGCTGGGGACAGATGCGGAAAGCCTGATTGGCCGTCCTTTCCGCTCGATCCTGCCCAACCTGGACGTTACGCCCGAGCTGATGAAGAAGAGCTGTCGCGTGGCAGTCGGCCAGGTACGCGCGGTGATGCGTCTGACGCGCTACTCGACCATGAAAGGCCGCTCCGGTTTTATCGGTCTATTGCAGGATGTTTCGGACCTGGAGGAAATGGCAGCAGAACTGGAAATGGCGAAAAAGTGGCAAAAGCTGCTGGATACCACGATTGAACACGCGTATGACGGCCTGGTGATGGTCAATGAGAAAGGGGAGATTACCTTCCTGAACCAACCGATGGCCGAGCTGTTTTCCGTGCAGAAGGAACATGCGATCGGCAAACCGGTCACACAGATTTTCCCCCAACTGGACCTGATGCGGACATTGGAAACGGGCGTGGCTGAATTGAGCGATGTGCTGGAATGCAACGGCATTCGCTATCTTGTGCAGAGTATTCCCGTGATTCAGGATGGCGTCATCATCGGGGCCATCGGCAAGATTCTCTTCCGGCGGCTGAGCGAAGTGCGCGATGTGCTCCGCCGGCTCGATGTCCTGGAAAATCAGGTGGCCTACTACAGGGAACAGGTAAAGCACGCCCATGCTGCCCGATTTACCTTTGACCAGATCATCACGGCCGATCCGGTGATGGAGAAGATCAAACGGACCGCCTACAAGGCGGCGAAAGGGCGTTCGACGATCCTCCTTCGCGGTGAGAGCGGCACCGGCAAAGAATTGTTTGCCCATGCCATTCACAACGCGAGCGCCCGAAAAGACGGCCCTTTTATCACGGTAAACTGTGCGGCGATTCCGGAAAAATTGCTGGAATCGGAGTTTTTCGGGTACGAGCCGGGGGCTTTTACGGGCGCGGAAAAAAGGGGAAAGATCGGCAAATTTGACCTGGCCAACGGCGGCACGCTGTTTCTGGATGAGATAGGCGACATGTCTCCCAATCTGCAGGCCAAGCTTCTGCGTGTCCTGCAGGAGAGAGAGTTTTATCGGGTGGGTGGAACGGAACGGATCCACATCGATGTCCGGATTATCGCCGCCACCCATCGGTCGTTGGAGCAGATGGTCGAAAGGGGAGAATTTCGCGAAGACCTCTTTTACCGGTTAAATGTCATATCGTTCGAGATTCCTCCCTTGCAACAAAGACGCTGCGATATTCTGCCGCTTGCCCGCATGTACATCAAGGAACTGAATCAGCAGATCGGCACCAGCATTACCGGCATCGATCCGGCTGCGGAAGAGATCCTGCTCAAGTACCATTGGCCGGGAAATGTGCGCGAACTACGGAATGTGATGGAACGGGCGATGACGTTTGCCGAGTACGGCAAAATTCAGCCTTCCGATCTGCCTGATCACATCCGCCAAACGGTTCAGGAAGGGAAGACGGGAACGGGGAAAGGTGCACGTGAGAAAGGCAATGTGGGGAGAACGGACGAAAGCACGTATCAGCTCGGGCAGGTGCTGGAAGCGGCGGAGCGGGAGATGATTCTGCAGGCCCTTCACGCGTCTGGAGGAAACAAATCGCGCGCCGCCAAATTGTTAGGGCTCAGCCGTTCCGTCTTGTATGAAAAACTGGCGAAGCATCGCCTTTGAAGTGTCCGGAAATCAGGACACTTTTTGTTTGGATTTCGGACAATCATACAGATGGTACCCTGGACATAGAATGGGGCTGATGTATGAGACTCCAGCAATGTCGAGCGAAATGTTGGGATGACTGAATTTGGTATAAATATTGCTAATATTCATAATACTGATGGCGCGCTGTTGTCAGCTTCATGGCGGGATGGGGCCGGGCGAGCTCCTTGGCACGATTGCGAATATTCATATGCGGAGTCATCAGTATCATCTTGATGAAAAGGGGGATGTTCATGGACATCGGAAGCTGTTTGGCAAGGAATGCGCGCAGGCATCCGGACAAATGGGCGCTGACCTGCGAAGGACGTTCCTACACGTACGGTCAATTTAACCGTGAAGTGAACCGATTGGCAAATGGCCTGCAGGCGTTGGGGGTTCAAAAAGGCGAGAAAGTCGCCTTGATGATGCAGAATTCCGATACCTTCGCCATCTCGTTCTTTGCGGCAGCGAAATTGGGAGCTGTGCTGGTTCCCGTCAACTTTCGCCTGACATCGGGAGAGGTCCGATACATTCTGGAACATTCCGATACCAGCCTGGTTGTGTGTGACGCGGAATACGGCGACTTGATCGAAGAGGCTCGGCCGGCCGCCGTCAAACAGGTGATTGTGGCGGGAGTTCCCACCGTTTCCGGCCATCTCGCGTACCAACAGGTTCTCTCGGAAAATGAGCAGGAGCCGGATGCAGTCGTTCATGAGCGGGATGATCTGGAGATTCTTTATACATCCGGCACGACGGGACGTCCCAAAGGAGCTGTGTTTGATCATCACCGGATTTTGCAGGTTGGCGTGAAGATGATGGCATTGGTCGGTCTCCAGCCCAATGACCGTTTGCTGCATCTGGCGCCGCTGTTCCATTCGGCGCAGCTCAATCTGCTGTTGCTGCCGGGGTTCTTTCTGGGTGCCAGCCACGTGATTCACCGCCATTTTCATCCGCTCGAAGCCCTGAAAGCGATGCAGGAACACAAGATTACCTTTTTCTTTGGCGTGCCGACGATGTATACCTATTTTCTGCAGGTGCCGAATCGGGAGCAGTTTGATTTGTCTTCCGTATCGCGCTGTGCGTACGGGGCGGCGCCGATGGCTCCCGAGCTTGTGAAGCAAAGCATGGCCTTGTTTGGAACCGATCAGTTTTACAATTTTTGTGGATTGACCGAAGGGGGCCCCGGCGGCATCTGTCTTACGCCGGAGGATCACAAGACGAAGCTGGGGGCGAGCGGCACAGCGATTTTCCATACGGAAGCACGGGTTGTGGACGACCTGGATGAAGACGTACCGCCGGGCAAAGTAGGGGAATTGGTGCTGCGCGGGGAGACCATGATGAAGGAGTACTACAAGAACCCTCAGGCAACCGCGGAGACCATGCGGAACGGTTGGCTTCACACGGGCGATCTTGCGGTCATTGATGAAAACGGTTACATTACGCTGGTCGATCGGAAGAAAGACATGATTATCTCCGGCGGCGAGAATGTCTACTCCGTCGAGGTGGAGCAGGTCCTGTACGCTCATCCGGGCGTATTGGAAGCGGCCGTAATCGGGGTGCCGCATGACGTGTGGGGGGAGATGGTCGCTGCGGTGATCGTACCCAAACCAGGGCAAACCATCACTCTGGAAGAGCTGCAGTCGTTCTGCCGCAAGTCGCTTGCCTCCTACAAGATTCCGCGGGCGATGTTTCTCGCGGAACAGCTGCCGCGCAATGCCTCGGGAAAGATCTTGAAATACAAGCTGCGGGAGGAATGGAGAGAACATGCCGGCAAAAGCGTTTCGTAAGCGAAGCGACCGTACGCTGCAAGAAACGGGGGGAGAGAAATGATCGGGATCGTCTCTTACGGTGCGTATGTGCCCTATCACCGATTGGAACGAAAGAAAATGGCGCAGGCGTTTGGCGATCGGCCGTCATCCGGTGAAAAAGCGGTCGCCAATTTCGACGAAGACAGCGTGTCCATGGGCGTAAATGCTGCGCTCGACTGCCTTGCCGGTTTTGATGAAAAAAGTGTGGATTGCCTGATGTTTGCCACGACAACGGCTCCCTATGACGAGAAGCAATCTACGGCAACCATGGCGGCTGCTCTCGATCTGAAGCCAAGCATCCGCACCGCAGAGATAACGGGTTCCCTTCGCGCATCCGCCAGCGGACTGCTGGCTGCCGTCGATGCGGTGGCATCCGGGGCAGGCAGCGCGCTCGTTGTCACCGCTGACTGCCGCCTGGGAGCGCCGCAGGGGGCCAATGAACAATGGTTCGGCGACGGCGGGGCCGCGTTTCTCATCGGTCAAGGAAAAGATGTGATTGCTCACGTAACGGCCGCATACAGTCACACACACGAGCATATCGGCAGCTGGCGAAGCAGGGGAGACGCCTTTGTAAGAAGCTGGGAAGAGCGGTTCGTTCAGAACATTTATGGGGAGACCGTGGCAGCCAGCGTGCGGGGGGTTCTGGAACAGAGCGGTTTGGCACCGGCTGATTTTGCCAAAGTGGTGATTGCGGGACCGGCTCCACGCGCGCAGTGGTCAGCGGCGGCCAAGCTCGGGTTTCGCAAAGAGCAGTGCCAGGATACGCTGGCCGAAACCATCGGCATGGCCGGAACCGCCCATGCGCCCATGATGCTGGCAGCGGCATTGGAAACGGCCAATCCCGGCGACCGGATTTTGTATGTCAGCTATGGGGAGGGAAGCGACGCCATCGTCTTTGAAGTGACCGATGCGATCAGACAGCTTCCTGCGCGCCGTGGAATCAGTGGACACCTCGAGCCCAAGAACAGTGAACTGCTCTACCACCATTATCTGAAGTGGAGAGGGATTCTGCCGACGGAACCGGCTCGCCGGCCGGATACCCCACGACCATCCGTTACCGCCATGTACCGCAATTACGAGCAGAATCTCGGTCTGTACGGTTCCAAATGTTTGGCATGCGGAACGCCGCAGTTTCCGCAGCAGCGCGTTTGTACCCGGTGCCAGGCCAAAGACAGGATGGAAGCGTACCGTTTTTACGGAAAACCGGCGAAGGTTGCCACTTTCACGATTGATCATCTGGCGGCCAGCCCCGCTCCCCCGACCGTTTTTGCCGTGGTCGATTTTGCCGGAGGCGGACGCATGCTGTGCGAAGTGACGGATTGCGACCCGCACGAGATGCGCATCGGCATGGAAGTGGAGATGACCTTCCGGCGGCTGTACCAGGCAGGCGGGATTCACAACTACTTTTGGAAAGCGAAACCCAAACGTCAGCCGGGGGGCAAAGGAACGGAGGGAGAATCATGAGCAAAAAGGGGATTACAGACCGTGTCGCCGTTATCGGGATGGGGTGCACGCGCTTTGCCGAGCATTGGGACAAGAGCGCGGAGGATCTGCTGGTAGAGGCGGCCTATGAAGCATTTGCCGATGCCGGGGTGGAACCAACCGATATCGATGCGTGCTGGCTGGGTACCTTCGCTTCCGGCTTGTCAGGGTTAACCCTGTCCGGTCCTCTCAAGACGCAGTATCTGCCCGTTACCCGTGTGGAAAACATGTGTGCGACGGGTTCGGAGGCGTTTCGGAACGCTTGTTACGCCGTCGCGTCAGGCGCATACGACATGGTGCTGGCCATCGGGGTGGAGAAGCTGAAAGATTCGGGCTTCAGCGGTCTGGCCGTTCATGAACCGCCTTCCGATGGCACAGCGCCGGGGATTACTGCTCCTGCAGCCTTTTCCTTCCTGGCGCCGGCTTATTTCGCCAAATACGGGCTGGATGAGCAGACAGGCAAGGAAGTGCTTGCCCGCATCGCCTGGAAAAATCATCGGAATGGTTCGCTCAATCCCAAAGCGCAGTACTGTAGCGAAGTCCCGATGGAATCGATTCTGAAATCGCCCATGGTGGCAGCCCCTTTGGGCATAATGGATTGTTCGGGTGTTGCGGACGGCGCCGCTGCCGCGATTCTCGTGCGGACGGAGGATGCGCATAAGTACCGGAAGGACCCGATGTACGTGAAGGCGTTGGCCATCGCTGCCGGCCCGGGTGACGGGCGCTTGACCCAGGATTTTGATTTTACCTCCATTACGGAAAATGTCCGGGCGGCCAAGGAAGCATACCGGCAGGCGGGGATCACCCATCCCCGCAAACAGATCGATATGGCGGAAGTGCATGACTGTTTTACGCCGACGGAACTGATCATCTATGAAGATCTTGGATTCAGCGAGCGCGGCCAGGCCTGGAAAGATGTCCTGAACGGCGTGTTCGATCTGGAAGGGGAACTTCCCGTCAACCCGGACGGCGGCCTGAAATCCTTTGGACATCCGATCGGGGCCAGCGGACTTCGCATGCTGTATGAAATGTATCTGCAGCTGCAGGGAAGGGCCGGCAAGCGGCAGCTGCCCAATCCCAAAATCGGGTTGACGCATAATCTGGGCGGCTTTCCGTGGCAGTGCGTCTCCTTTCTGTCCATTGTGGGAAAAGAGCTTTCGTGAGGGGGAGAATCATGAACCACTTGTACTTGCGTGACGAGCATCGGCTGTTTCGCAGTGCGCTGCGAAAATTTCTCGAAAAAGAAGCGGTTCCTTACTACGATCAATGGGAGCAGGAACGCATGATTCCCCGTTCCTTCTGGAAGAAGATGGGGGAGCAGGGCTATCTTTGTACAGGCGTTGATGAGAAATACGGCGGTGCCGGCGCGGATTGGGCCTACTCCGTCGTGATCAACGAGGAGCTGGAGCGGGTAGGGTCCGGCCTGGTCGGCATCGGACTGCACAATGACATTGTGGTTCCCTACATTCAATCCTATGGAACCGAAGAGCAGAAGCAGCGCTGGCTGCCGGGATGTGCGCGCGGTGACATCATTACCGCGATCGCGATGACGGAGCCTGGCGCCGGATCGGATCTGGCCAGCATCAAGACAACCGCGATCCGCGACGGAGATTCCTATATTCTCAACGGGCAAAAAACGTTTATCACCAACGGCATCCAGGCCGATCTGGTGCTGGTCGCGTGCAAGACCGATCCGAAAGCGGTTCCTGCTCACAAGGGAATCAGCCTGATTCTGGTGGAACGGGACACGCCTGGTTTCTCCCGCGGACGCAAGCTGGACAAAATCGGGCTGCACAGCCAGGATACGGCGGAACTGATTTTCGAGGACTGCCGGGTTCCGGCAGCGAACCTGCTGGGGCAGGAAGGCAGTGGCTTCCGCTACATGATGGAAAAATTGCAGCAGGAGCGGCTGGTGGTCGCCATTGCAGCCCAGGTTGCGGCGGAAGAGATGCTCAAGATGACCATCGAATACGTGAAGAGCAGGGAAGCGTTTGGACAGCCGATCAGCAAGTTTCAACACACTCAGTTCAAAATCGTGGAGATGGCAACGGAGATTGAAATCGGCCGCGCGTTTCTTGATCAGCTGATCGCCGACCATATCCGCGCGCAAGACATTGTCACGAAAGTGTCGATGGCCAAATGGTGGACGACGGAAATGGCAAAACGGGTGGCCGCGCAATGCCTGCAGCTGCATGGGGGATACGGCTATATGGAGGAATACAAGATCGCGCGCAGGTATCGCGATATTCCGGTATCCGCGATTTATGCAGGCAGCAATGAGATCATGAAAGTGATTATTGCCAGGAACCTGGGATTGTAGCGAAAAACATGCGAGGTGACGGCTAATGAGCAAGGATGTTTCCCGATTGATCGGCTATGAGTTTGAGCCATACCGTTTTGTGGTGGAACGGGGGAAAATCAGGGAGTTTGCCCTGGCGATTGAAGATGACAATCCCATCTATGTGGATCGGGCAGCGGCCGCGGCGGCCGGTTTCTCCGATGTCACGATCCCTCCCACCTTTCCGACGGTGATCGACATGTGGGGCGGCCCCGATTTTTTTGCCCTGGTGGAGGCTCTCCAGCTTGATCTGTTAAAAGTTCTGCATGGCGAACAGGAATATGAATACCTGGGCGACATTTATCCGGGGGATGAGATTCAAGCCAGGACCAGAGTGGCAGACGCCAAAACGAAGGCAGGCACAAGCGGCGGCATGCACCTGATTACCCTGGAAACCCGTTATGCCAATCAGCGCGGGGAAACGGTACTGATCTCACGCTCCACCATCGTCGAGCGTTTTTGAAAGGAGGAAGGATGGATGGATCAACAGGCAGCGAAACCGGATATCGGACAAGAGCTTCCGGAGGTGAAAAAAGGGCCGGTCACGCACACGCAGCTGGTGAAATACGCAGGCGCGTCCGGTGATTTTAATCCGATTCATACGGTGGTTCCCGTGGGCGAACAGGCGGGGCTTGGCGGCGTGATTGCGCACGGCATGCTGATTATGGGGTTTGCCGGTCAAGCCGTTTGCACCTGGTTTCCCCGCAAACATTTGCGCAGATTCAAGGTTCGTTTTGCCGCGATGACGAGACCGGGCGAACAAATATCGATCACCGGCAGAATCATCGAGCAGGTAACGGTGGGAAATGAACAGCGGCTGCGCTGCGAAGTGGTGGCGCGCAACCAACATGGGGAAGTCAAACTGAAGGGCGAATGTGAAGTTGCACGAGAGGAGCATGCAGAATGAAAATGCTGGAAGGAAAAGTGGCGATTATTACCGGATCGGGGAGAGGAGTAGGCAGGGCAGCCGCTGAAATGTTTGCCCAGCATGGCGCTGCCGTTGTCGTCAACGATCTGGATGAACAACCGGCGGCTGAAACGGTGGCAGCAATCCAGGAAAAAGGAGGGAAGGCCATCGCGGTCGTCGGGAATGTGACTGCCCCCGATTTTCCCAAACGGATCATCGCGGAGACGATTGAGGCGTTTGGCAAGCTGGATATCTTGGTCAATAATGCCGGGTACACGTGGGACAGTCTGATCCACAAAATGACGGACGAACAGTTTCAGGCGATGCTTGACGTCCATTTGATCACCCCGTTCCGTCTCATCCGGGAAGCCTCCCCGTATATGCGCGACGTAGCCAAACAGGAAATGGAACAGGGCATCCAAACCTACCGCAAGATCGTCAATGTCTCTTCCGTTGCCGGCATCATGGGCAATGTCGGCCAGGCGAACTATGCTTCTGCCAAGGCGGGTGTCATCGGCTTGACGAAGACGATTGCCCGGGAGTGGGGCCCGTTCAATATCAACTGCAATGCGGTGGCTTTTGGCTTGATTGATACCCGTTTAACCCAGGAAAAAGAAAAAGGGGAAAGCGTGCAGGGCGTGTCCATCGGTATCCCGGCAAAAGTGCGCCAGATGTTTGAACAATCCATTCCGCAGCGGCGGGCAGGTACGCCGGAGGAGGCGGCGGCATCCATTTTCTATCTGGCATCGCCGCTGTCCAACTATGTCAACGGCCATGTGGTTCACATCAACGGCGGGTGGTATACCTGATGCTGCACGGCATTCGAGTCGTCGACTTTACCCGTTACCTGCCGGGTCCCTTTGCAACACTCCGGCTGGCTGACATGGGGGCGGAAGTGATCAAGGTGGAGCCGCCGCATACCGGTGATCCCGCGCGTCTGATGGGGGATCAGCTGCAAGGAGCCGGACTGGTTTATCTTGCCAACAACCGCAGCAAGAAGAGTGTGACGATCAATCTGAAAGAGGCGGAAGGGCGCGAGCTGGCCTTTCAACTGGCCGCGCAGGCGGATGTGGTGATCGAAGGATTTCGTCCGGGAGTGGCAGACGCCATGGGAATCGGATACGACCGGTTGAAAGAGGTTCGGCCGGACCTTGTCTATTGTTCCTTGACCGGATACGGACAGACCGGACCGCTGCGCAGCCTGGGCGGGCATGATTTGAATTACATGGCGCTAAGCGGGGTTCTTTCCCAATTGCGGGATCAGAGCGGCAGACCCATTCAACCCGGCATCCAGTTTGCCGACATGATCGGCGGCATCGCGGCTTCCGAGGCCATTCTGGCCGCGTTGGTGAAAAAAGAACGGACGGGAGAAGGCTCCTATCTGGACATTTCGATGACCGATGCGATGATTGGAATCATGACCGGACATGTCATGATCCAGCAGGTGACCGGTCAGGAAAGGGGGGTTCCACAACTCGGCGGCAGCCTCATCTCCTACTACCTCTATGAAACCAGGGATGGCCGGTTTGTCAGTTTGGCGGCGCTGGAGAAAAAGTTTTGGGAGAACTTCTGCAAGGCCGTCGGACGTGAGGATTGGATCGGCGATCATCTCAGCCCCACCCATGAAGAGAACGGAACCTTTGCCGAGATCAGGGCGCTGTTCAAGAGCCGTACGTTTGCCGAGTGGTCGGAATTTTCAAGAAAAGTGGACTGCTGCATGGCTCCCGTTCTCGATCCCGGCGAAATGGTGAACGATCCATACGTGCGAGAAAAGGGGCTGGTGTCCGACATCGAGAGCAGGGAATGGGGCCGTTTGTGTCAGGTGGCAACCTCAGCGGGCGGATTTGGCGCACAGCGGCGGCAGGAAGAAGTCACACCGCCGCCTGCCCTTGGTCAGCACAACCTGGACGTTTTTCAAACCGTTTTGAACGTCTCGCCCAAACAGCTTGAAGAATGGGCAGAGCGAGGAATTATCTGATTCATGGACGTGTAGGAAGAAAAAGGGGGATGAAACGCAATGATGAATGTTCCACTCACACTCCGCTCGATGCTTGAACGTGCGGAAAAATTTTTCCCCAGGAAGGAAATCGTCTCACGCACTTCATCCGGCATTTTCCGATATACCTATGCCGAATATGGAAGGCGGACACGCCGCTTGTCCAGCGCGCTGGCGTCGCTGGGCGTAAAGCGGGGGGAACGGGTGGCTACCTTTGCATGGAACCATCACCGCCATCTGGAAGCCTATTTTGCCATCCCTTGCATGGGGGCGGTTCTGCATACCATCAATATTCGCCTGTCGCCCGAACACATCATCTACATCGTGAATCACGCGGAAGACCGTGTGATGCTGGTGGACGAAGATCTGGTGCCCATCCTGGAAAAGATCCAGGATCAACTGCCAACGATCAAGGCCTATGTGATGATGACCGACAAGCCCGAACTGCCTCCCACCACGCTGCATCCTGTGTATTCCTACGAGCAGCTGATCGAACAGGGAGACCCTGCCTACACCTATCCGGAAGATCTGGATGAAAACGCTCCCTTGGGGATGTGCTATACGTCCGCCACGACCGGAAACCCCAAAGGCGTCGTTTATTCCCATCGCGGCATTTTCCTTCACAGCATGGCTGTCGGACTGGCGGATACGATCGGGTTGTCGGAAAACGACACCATCATGCCGGTTGTGCCCATGTTTCACGCCAACGCCTGGGGATTTCCGTTTGCCGCGGTGTGGTTCGGGGCGAAACAGGTGCTGCCCGGGCCGGGACCGACGCCGAAACTGCTCCTTCAATTGATCCAGCAGGAAAAGGTGACCTTGGCCGCCGGTGTTCCCACCGTCTGGCTTGGGGTGTTGAAAGCCATGGAAGAAGAGCAGTACGATGTGAAAAGCCTGCGGTCGGTGATTTGCGGCGGATCGGCGGCTCCCCGCAGCCTGATTCAGACCTACGAGACCAAATTCGGCATCCCGTTTTTGCATGCCTATGGCATGACGGAAACCAGTCCGGTGGCGCTGGTCTCCCGCCTCAAAAGTTATCAACAAAGCTTGTCCGAAGAAGAGATGCTGGATATCCGCGCGAAACAGGGGCTCCTGGTACCGGGCCTGGAGATGAGAATCATCGGGAAAAACGGGGAAGTCGCCTGGGACGGGCAAGAGATGGGAGAACTGCAGATTCGCGGTCCATGGATCGCGAGCGAATATTACAAGGATGAGCGCACGAAAGAGGCGTTTGAAGACGGATGGCTCAAGACGGGCGATGTGGCGGTGATTGATGGCGAGGGATTCGTGAAGCTGGTCGATCGCACCAAGGATCTGGTCAAAAGCGGGGGAGAGTGGATTTCGTCTGTCGATCTCGAAAACGCGCTGATGGCCCATCCTGCGGTGTTTGAAGCAAGCGTCGTCGGGATTCCGCATCCGAAGTGGGACGAACGCCCCGTTGCCTTCGTTGTGCTGAAGGAGGAGGCCAAGGGGAAAGTCGATAAGCAGGAACTGCTTGATTTCCTGCGGGGACAATTTGTCAAATGGTGGATTCCCGATGATCTGGTTTTCCTGGAAGAGATTCCGAAGACCTCCGTCGGCAAGTTCCTGAAACGTGCGCTGCGGGAACAATACAAGGATCATCTGGCGTCAGCCCAAAGATAGGTGAACAGCGGGATGGCCTTGCAAGATCTTCCCACCCATCCACAGGCCAGAGGATTCCAACTGGATCAAACGAAGTGGTAAAGAATGTTTGAGGCATGGTGTGATGGGGCCTGCGCGAGCGGGAACCATCACCCATGTCAGGACAGATATTCCTACAACATGAAAGCTTCGCCGGTGAAACCCCGATAATAATGGAGGTGCCCATCGTCAAATGTCGTTTCTCCTGCAAATTCATGGTAATGACTACCGTCAGGCAAGGGAATGGGCCGCCCTGTCCAGCCGCTGAAGCGATGCACATGTCCGTCGTTAAACGTAGTGGTACCTTCATAGTAATGGACGTGCTGATCGCCAAAACCTTGTGGAGGCGAGGTTCTGCCGCGCACTTGATGTCGGTGGCGATCATTGATTGTGGTTGGGGTGTCATAATCGTGGATATGACCAGGAATATCGGCAAATCTTACAAAGCTTAAGGAATGACTGTGGCCAGCCTTCATCCGGAACCGCTCCTTTGCACACCGTTTATCCTTAATAAATGCGGAATCGAGGCGTTTCGAAACGGGCTTTCGTCCAAAAATACAGAAATGAACACAACGCTTGGAAGGGACAATGACGGCGGGAGCAGCGGGGGGCAATCTTGACCACCTGTACGATGACCAAGAAGTTCGGGCCAGTATATGTACTCGGCATGTGGAAAACTGCAGGGGGAAGGGGCACTATCATGAAAGGAGATTCTGGTAACAATACCAACCTGCCCAAAGTCCGAAAACAATCCATAACACCATAATGAGGACACCCGCAATCCAATTCTTCGGTTTCCCTTTAGCCAGCAGTTCTGTTGCTCTTTCTCTGTAATCACGAATCACTTGCTCTGGAATCAGTTTTAACGCCAACCAAATTCCGAGCGGCACTAAAACAATGTCATCCAAATAACCCAAAATGGGAATGAAATCAGGAATGACATCAATCGGGCTAAAAGCATATGCGACGACGCAAATGGCAAACAACTTTGCATACCACGCGACCCTCGGATCTCTGTATGCAGCATAAAGCACATATGCCTCTAATTTTAATTTCTTCGCCTTGCTTGTTACTTTTTGAAATACCGTTTGCTTCGACATCTGGTCTCACCCAATGAATCATGTTACCGGAGTTGCTGCTCACATTCAATCTGCTGCTTCCGTCCAAAGAAAGGGGAACCTTTTTATGACACAAACTTGGCATGGAAGACGGTACGCTTGACATGGTATGATGGCTCTGCGGCAGTTTGCGAATCATTCCGTTGTTTGTGAGGGAGAAAGGGTTGAACATGGTTACAGTGCCGTATTTTTCGCAATGGGAGTCTCGTCAGTTGGTACCGGACTTTTTATCCGGGAAATTGCATCCGGCTGACGACCCCTTATGGTATTTGTCCGGTGCATCCGACAGGGATGAATATGCCCAATGGAGTTTCCATATCTGCGGCATGGCCTGTCTGAAAATGCTGCTCGCGCATTGGCAACATCGGATTATTCCGACGATCGACCTGATGAAGCAGTGCCGAGACTATGGCGGATACGTTGTCAGTGAGGACGGGACGATCAAGGGCTTGTATTACCGCCCCTTCGTTTCCTTTATCGGGGACAAGTTTGGGCTGCAAGCCGAGGTCAAGGAACATACCCCGATCGAAGAAATTGTTGAGCTGCTCGATCAAGGTCATGTGTACATTGCCTCGGTCCATCCCAGCATCCGTACGCCGGAGGTGACACCGCCCAAGCAAGGGGGGCATCTGGTATATGTGTTCGGCTGGAATGCACAACGCCAAGAGGTCGTTTTCCACAATCCTTCGGGCCACACACCCGCCAGTCAGGAAAATGTGCACCTGAGTCTTGAGGTATTTGCGCGTTTTTATGCCAAGCGTGGGATTTTGATCAAAGCGCCCGGTTTATCCAACTGAGGACAGGGGAAAATTGGTATTCACAAGGATGGAAACGCCGATGGCGGTCCTTTTTTTTTGGGTGACCACGGGGAGTGTATGGTCTGTGTTGAAGGTGTATCTGAATGGGGAAAATGGATACGTTTAATCTGAATCCGGAGATTTCGATGCTCGCCGGAAATATCCAGGCAGCAAGATACAGCTGATGCCGTAGCATTTGACGATGTACAGGATCATGATGGCCAGCGCTCCAAACAGAAAGTCGAAACCTTTTGATGTTTCGATAATCATTTTTCGCGCGATGGCAAAAATCAGAATGTCCAGCATGATGGCTGGTTCACGCTTGACAAACATCATGGCAACTTCCAGGCCGATGATGTACATCAAGGCGTTGTCGAGAAAGATGTGAAACGACTGCAGCCCGCCTTCGTAAGACACACTCCACAGTTGTTTTGCGTGCAGAATCCCTTCGATGAAGATACCGATCACCAAGTAAATGGACAACCCGATTTCGAAAATGCGGATAATGACTTCCGCAATTTGAAATGCCCTTTCCACTCTTTTTTTCATGAGTCTCCCCCCAAAAACGAACGATCAACACCTCTGTTATATAACAATATATTTAACGGCAATATGTTATTCAACAATTTTTTGATTGGCAGATGCGGCAGGGAGTCCAACTTCCATCATGCTCGCAACCCGCCTTCTCCGGGCGCTGCATTCGATATTTGAGGGGGCAGCTTCCATTTCGCAGATGGCAATATCAATTTCCAGTGAAATTTTTTGATTGCATCGCAGCGGCGGGTTTCAGCGCTTGGATGCGACGGACGATCTGCGTTACCGTTTTGCGCGGCAAAAATCTTACCGAAAATGACAGAAGACGATTCTTCATTCCCGGAATGACAATCGTTTTGCCTTGCATAAACCCGTTGTAGCCGATTTCAGCCACTTCTCGCGCATTCATGCTTCCCATCTGAAACAGCTTCGACTGCTCCAGGTTTGCCCTATCGCTAAATCCCGTGTTGGTCGGGCCCGGACATAGCGCCGTCACGGTAATCCCGGTACCTTTCAATTCATTCGCCAAGGCTTCGGTGAAAGACAGAACATACGCCTTCGTTGCGTAATAGACAGCCATGAGCGGCCCCGGTTGAAAGGCGGCTGTCGAGGCGACGTTGAGGATTCCTCCGCGGCGGGAGCGAATCATTCCAGGCAAAAAGAGTTTGGTCAATGCTGTCAATGTCTTGATATTCAGGTCGATCATGTTCAGTTCGGCCTGGAGAGCCGTGTTCACGAACTCCCCATACACACCAAAGCCGGCATTGTTAATCAGGAAATCGATATGAATCCCTTTTTCTCTTACCTCTTCGTAGATTTCGAACGCTGTGGACGGGTCTTCCAGATCTTTCACGATCACTTCGGCCTGGATCTTGTATTGTGCGGAAAGTTCTGCCGCGAGCTGCTGCAGGATTTCTCCGCTGCGTGCAACCAGAACCAGGTGATAACCGTCTTGTGCAAAAAGCTCGGCCAATTCCTTTCCAATTCCGCCTGAAGCCCCTGTAATCAATGCGGTTCCCTTCATTGCGAACGCCTCCCGTCGGATCATTCGTACCGTCAATTTATTTCAACAATGAAACCCTGGAAAAAAAACAGCATAGAACGCCAGTCCACCCTCCATTATACCAAACGCTATCATGTCTCCCAAAATCAGATTGCCGTTGGCGGACGAAAGGTGCCACCTGCCAACGGCGACCGACGGCGATCGCTGGTAGTGACTGGTATGGTTACGGAAGCAATTTCTAAAAGTGATTCTCATCAAATTCTCATTTATTATTCTGAAGAAATTCATACTCACTTTCTATAATGAGCACTGTAAGAGAACAACAAACGGGAGGTAAACGAAAATGAAGAAAAAAATGATGTTGGCTGTACTGACTCTTACGTTAATAGGTGGAACATCCTATGCGCTCGTTAATTTTGCCAGTGCCGCTCCAAAAAGTTCCCCAGTTGGAACCGTAGAAAATACAGCCAAAGATAAGCCTGCAAATGTGGCTCCTCAGCTTGACTCCAAAGTGAACGATGACAACGCAGCCCTGGATAACGACAAGAAAACCAATGATGACAACGCAGCTCTGGATAACGACAAGGAAACCAACGATGACAACGCAGCCCTGGATGACGACAAAGAAACCAACGATGATAACGCAGCCCTGGATAACGACAAAGAAACCAATGATGACAACGCAGCCCTGGATAACGACAAGGAAACCAACGATGACAACGCAGCTCTGGATAATGACAAAGAAACCAACGATGATAACGGAATGGTAAAGTAAAGATAGAATGTTTTTTCCATACTTTTTAGCTTTCAAAGCTGAAAAGTATTTCTTTTTATAAACGCTTGTTATTTGCCTCAAAATGTATAGAAAGGTGAGAAAAACAAATAGTAAAAAATGAAGGGGTAATGCGATGAAAACATATAAGGATCAGATGAAGAAGTCCGTTTTGCTTATCGAAGATGAAAAAAGCCTCGCACGTTTTATCGAACTCGAACTTGAGCACGAGGGGTTTGAGGTAACAACGGTATATGAAGGGCGTGAAGGCCTGGAAAAAGCATTGAATGATCACTGGGGCATCATCATTCTTGATGTCATGTTACCAAACTTAAATGGCTTTGAAATATGCAGAAGGATTCGAAGCAAGAAACAGACCCCGATCATTATGTTGACTGCAAGGGACAGCGTGATCGATCGAGTTTCCGGGCTTGATAGCGGAGCTGACGATTATATACCGAAACCATTTGCAATCGAGGAACTTTTGGCACGAATCCGTTCGATTTTACGACGCACGGAAACAGAAAGCGATCAAAACAATGCTGTTCTAAATTTTAAAAATGTAAGCCTTGATACAGCAGCACGCGTAGTTACGGTGGATAAAGAACCGGTTGAATTAACGAAGACCGAATACGAATTATTACTTGTGTTTATGAGAAATATTAATCGTGTCTTATCGCGTGAACTTCTGCTGGAACAAGTATGGGGCTACGACACACCCGTTGAGACAAACATTGTTGATGTGTATGTTCGATATCTGCGAAACAAGCTGAAATCTTCTGCCGAAGACAGCATCATTCAAACGGTAAGAGGGGTAGGATACGTGATGAGGGAATGAAGCATTTCACCCATAAATTACAACAACTACCTATCGTATGGAAACTGACCATTTGGTCATCGTTCCTAATGGTGCTTCTGTTTACAGCTTATAATGCCATGCAGTATTACGTGATGAATACTTGGATGTATAAACAGGAAGAAACGCGTATTCGCCAGACAAGCAGTCAGATAAAAGCGTTCTTTCTCGATACAAAGAGAGATCCGATCACGGAAATAACAAGAAACAGTACTTTTTTTTCTAGTTTGAACGAAAAGGACCAATTCATACGTATATTAGATGAAAACGGAAATGTAATATTCACGATAGAGAATCAGCTCTCTGCCAACTGGGTACCGGCGCAGTCTACGGATATTCAATATATGATGGACTATTGGCATGAAGATGACCATTTACTGATTATCCGAACCCCATTTGCTGTAGATACTTACAAAGGCACCATAGAAATTGCTCGCAATCTAGAAAATTTTGATGATCTGAATCATGTTATTCTGTTTTTTTATGTCCTTGGCGGGATCGGGGCGATCATTTTGAGCGGATTAGGCGGGTATATCATTTCCCGTCAATTGGTGAAACCAATCAAAATCATGATCAATACCATGCAAAAGATTCGCAGTGAACGCAATGAAGGTTTGGCATTACGTGTTCAACTATTTCATAATAGAGATGAGTTTTCTGAACTCGCTGCCATTTTTAACGGAATGATGGACAGCCTTGAGGACTCGTTCCACCAACAGAAGCAATTCGTTGAAGATGCTTCGCATGAATTACGTACGCCTATTTCGATCATCGAAGGACACCTGTCCTTGCTCCATAGATGGGGAAAATCAGATCCGAAAATCCTGGAAGAATCTTTGACGTTGGCACTAGAGGAGACAAAACGGCTAAAATCAATTGTCATGGAACTACTTGAACTAAGCAGGGCAGAGATCAAACCGAATTTACAAATGGTGAAGCCGATCCATCCACTACCAGTCATTACGAAAGTCATTCAAAATTTTTCTATCCTTTATCCTGATTTTACGTTCCATACCGATTTGCAACTCAACCAGGATCACTACATTGCCATTACGGCCCATCATTTCGAACAAATTTTACTCATTTTGCTTGATAATGCGGTTAAGTATTCCGCATCCCAAAAAACGATCGAGATCCTCGGCAAAGAAGAGGAAGGGCACATTTTATTGACGGTAAAAGATTATGGACAAGGCATTCCCAAAATGGACCTACCCAAGATATTTAACCGTTTTTATCGTGCTGATAAAGCAAGAAGTCGAGCCAAGAGTGGAGTTGGCTTAGGATTGTCGATCGCATATCGTTTGGTTACAAACTATAAAGGAGACATCCACGTGGAAAGTCGCGAAGGCGTTGGCACCAGTTTTACCATGAAATTCCCTTCCAGATGGATGGGAGTATCCTAAAATAAGGGAACGATAGGGGAGAAAGTATGAAACAAAGGCTGCTGTATCTTATCTTTTTCTCTTTCTTCATTCTATTCGTTAGTTCGGTCTGCGTGGGGGCCACCGTTGCCTATAAAACGACTGGCAACCGAACGATCCCTACGGGGTATAAGGCAGATCATATTGTGATTGTAGTGGAAGAAAATCATTCTTATCGTCAGATTATCGGTAACAAAGCCGCTCCATTTATGAACTCGTTGGCCAAACAGGGGGCTTTGTTTACCAACGCTCATGGAATCCAACATCCCAGTCAGCCCAATTATTTAGCCCTGTTCTCTGGTTCCAATCAAAATGTTTACGATGACTCTTGCAACCACACCTTTTCCACGGCCAACCTTGCGACGGAACTAATGGGCGTTCACTTGACCTTTGGCGGATACTCGGAGGATATGCCAAAAGTTGGTTATACGGGGTGTTGGTATAAAGGATACGCTCGGAAACATAATCCGTGGGTAAACTTTACCAATGTTCCTCCCCGTGTCAATATGCCGTTAACAAGCTTTCCAACGGATTTTTCCAAACTTCCCACGGTGTCGTTTGTCATACCGAACCAACAAAATAATATGCACGATGGGAGTGTGCAGCAAGCCGATTCATGGTTGAAAAATCATATGCAGGCCTATATCGCTTGGGCACAAAAACATAACAGTATGTTAATCGTCACATGGGATGAAGACGATTTTTCAGCCGCAAATCAGATTCCGGTTATGATGGTTGGCCCGATGATCCGACCGGGTATTCATCAGGAAAAGATCAACCATTACAGTGTTCTTCGAATGATCGAAGATGTTTATCATCTCAGGCATCTGGGCAATAGTGCAACCGCTCCTCAGATTGTAAACATTTTTAAATAAATGGGGAAAGCCGTGCAGAAATAAGTCTGCACGGTTTTGCTGATAATTTTACGGAAGTAGGAAAAGGAAATGACAAGAGACTCGCTTGTAAAAGGTACCGTAATTCTTTCTGTTGCTTCTTTTATTACCCGTTTCCTCGGGGTGATACAAAGAGTTCCCTTGATCTACTTACTCGGAACGGAAGCGTTGGGAAGCTATGGAATTGCAAATAACTTGTATACCACGTTACTTGTCATAGGAACAGCTGGTATGCCTAGTGCTCTAAGTAAAATGATTTCCGAAAAAACTTCTCTTGGTCAGTTTGACGAAGCAAACCGAATCTTTCGCGCAGCCATTTCGTTTGCCATTGGAATTGGCATCATGATGAGTGCTCTCTTGTACGTAATCGCGCCTTATTACGCAGCAATTTCGGGTGACCCTCACGCAACTCTGGCTACGAAAGCAATTGCGCCGGCACTTTTGATTTTCCCGCTGATTTCGATTATGCGCGGGTACTTTCAAGGACGGCAGCACATGTTGCCGGTTGCCATCACGCAGATCATGGAACAATTTGTACGATTGGTGACTTCGTTAAGCTTGGCATATCTGCTCATCGGAATGGGCAAGGAATGGGGGGCGGCTGGCGCTTCCCTGGGTGGCGTTGCCGGAGGTTTGGCTGCCTTGACAGTTTTGATCTACCACGTTATCAAACTTCAAAAAAAGGACAAGAAACAAAACAGAAAGTTGGCTGGCGATCCTTCAACCACTGTTGATAACCCGGCTGCAACTATCATGACCTATAAAGATATTTACGCAAGTTTGCTTAAACTATCCATACCGATCGTCATTTTCTCGATGACGGTTTCGTTGATCTACACGATTGATTCATCCACCATCATTCCACTGCTAAAAGGTCATTTTCGGACGAGTCAAGCGAAGGAAATTCTCGGAATTCTGGTTGGGATTGCACAACCAATCGCAGGGTTGCCCATTATTCTCGCAATCGCACTCAGCCAATCCATCGTGCCGATTGTGTCGTCCGCCCATTCTCGACATGATACGGAAGAAGTGAAAAAACAGACCTCAAAGGTTCTGCAGCTATCCGTTTTATCGGGCTTGCCCATGGTTCTTGCCATATGCATCGGTGCCAGACCATTGGCAGGGATCTTAAATTATGGAGGAACCGACCTTGGCCACGTGTTTGGACCAAACATGATCATTTTCGTTACAGCAAGTTCCCTGTTTCAAATCATGATGCAAACATCTGGCGCAGTCTTGATGGGCATGGGAAAAATGCGTGTGCTTATGTTCAGTGTGGCCATGGGAATCGCGACAAAGGTGTGCGGCAACTATTTGTTGTCCCCATTGTACGGTATATACGGGATCCTTTCTGCCACGTTATTGTGTTTTATCGTGATGATGAATATCAATCTTCATTTTTTAAGGAAAGAAGTATGTTTTCAAATACTGCCCGTTCGTCGTTGGATCGGCTTAATCGTCAGTACCGTTACCATCATTCTGCTTGGCACTTGTTTGGAGATGTTGACCCGCACATACAATCATGTTTTCAAGTGGGATGTTTTCATTCAAGTGACCAACGCCATCATGGTATGCGGATTTGTACTTTTGTTATATCCCATGATGCTCATCTTGACAAAAGTGGTGACCAGAGACCAATTCGAAAACTTGCCTGCTCCGCTCCAAAGAATATTGCCGATAAAAAATAAAAGGATGCATGACCAATCCTCATAGAACATTTCGCGGCATCTAAAGGAACAAAATCAATCAAAGATAGGGTGTAAGGAATGCTGCATCAATTAACGGAATTCCTCTCATCATGGGCGACCGCTCTCGTCGAGACTTTCGGCCACTATGGCGTATTCATCGGAATGATCATCGAAAGTGCCTGCATCCCCTTGCCAAGCGAAGCGATTTTGCTGTTCGGCGGATTCCTGGTTTCAAAAGGGATGTTGAGCTTCTGGGGGGTTGTTGCTGCAGGAGTATTTGGAAATAGTATCGGATCTGTCGCCACTTTTTGGATAGCTGCAAACGGAGGGCGTACCTTCCTCGAAAAGAACGGCAAGTATTTCTTTGTTCATATGGATCACCTGGTCAAGGCAGAACGATGGTTCACGAAATATGGGGAGATGGCTGTCTTTTTTGGCCGTAACTTACCTGTTGTCAGAACGTTTATTTCATTTCCGGCAGGTATGGCAAAAATGAACGTTGTCAGGTTTGTTACGTTTTCCTTTATCGGTTGTATCCCATGGAATCTCGCATTTGTATACCTCGGCGTCAAATTGGGCGATCACTGGCAAATGGTCGAGCCATATCTCCATCCGATCAGCTATGTCATTCTTGCCGGGTTTGTGATGAGTGCGGGATGGATTTTGTATCGAAAGATAAGAAATCCTAAATGAAGAAAGGAATTTGAATGCTAGTTAATGATCAAAATCAATATTATTCAGGAAGGTATTTTCCTTGTCTGGGTTCAGTTCAAAACCGTGGTTGATCTTCTTGTGTTTGTGAATATATCGTCAAAAAATTGCAAATTTCAGGGATTGATCATCGTGAAATCTCGTGTTAGTTTATAACCGTATTTCCCATTGGCAAATTTCACTATCCATGTCCTGTTAATCGGAGGGGGAACAACATGAAATGGACGATCGGCAAGAAATTGGTCGGCGGTTTTTTATCAGTCGCGCTGCTTTTGGTATTGGTGAGCGGCATCTCTTTTTATTTTCTGAAGAAAGTGGACAGCTCGTATTCCGATTTGATTGACAAAAAGGCGGCTATCCTCATTAACGCGAAAAATATTCAAGTCAATGCCACGCAATTGAACAGCAGTTTGAGAGACTATCTCCTGTCACAAAATGCGGATGCCCTGAAAAAAATGGAGGATGCCAGCAATCAATTGTCCCAGTTGGTATCCACATCCCTGCAAATCGCCGAAATCCAGGAAAACAAAGATGCACTGCGCAAAATCGAACAATTGAACAAGCAGTACAAGGAATCCGCAGCTCAAATCGTCTCGGTAAGCCCGGAAGAAGCCTTGGCCATTGCCAATGCTTCCTTGATCCCTGTTTCCAGGGAGATGCGATCGATCGCTGACCAGATCAGTGAGCGGCAGCAAAAAATGATGACGCAAGCCTCGCAGGAAAACACCGCCATGGTAAACGGGGTTGTGACAACCGTATCACTCATCAGTGTGATTGCCATTGTCCTGGTGCTTTGCATTGGCTATTTTATTTCCAGATTGATTTCCCAACCCGTTGTTACCCTCTCATCCGCTGCGGAAAAAATTGCTTCGGGAGACCTGACGGTAGACGATATTCAGGTGAAGAACAGGGATGAAATCGGGGAACTGGCTCATTCCTTCAATGTCATGAAAACCAATTTGCGCAACCTGATTCACCAGGTGGGCATCCATGCGGAACAGGTGGCAGCATCTGCTGAAGAACTGACCGCCAGTGCTGAACAAACCAGTAAAGCGACGGAGCAGATCGCTTCCACCATCCAGGAAGTAGCCGCGGGCTCCGAACAGCAAGCCGTCAGCGTAAGCCAGAGCGCCCAGTCTGTGAATGAAATGGCCCAAGGAATTCAGCAAATTGCGACAAACGCCCAGCAGGTATCCACGTCTTCCCTGCAAGCAGCCCAGATGGCAGAGGAAGGGAATCGGGCGATCCAGACCGCTAACGATCAAATGGAATCGATTCACACCAAGGTGAATGACCTGGCGGACGTGATCAAAGAATTAGGCGATCATTCAAAGGAAATCGGTCACATTGCCCAAGTGATTACGGAAATTGCTTCGCAAACGAATCTGTTGGCATTGAACGCAGCGATTGAAGCGGCAAGAGCCGGTGAACACGGCAGGGGATTTGCTGTCGTTGCGGAAGAAGTAAGGAAACTTGCGGAGCAGTCGGCCGGGTCTGCCAATCAGATCAACGACTTGATCTCGATCATCCGCGGACAGATGGAAAAAACGCTCGCGTCCATGGACCAGGTAAAAGGGGAAGTGAGCGAAGGCATGGCCGTAGTCACCCAGGCGGGAAGCTCTTTTGAGCAGATTCAACGCTCCGTGGATGCTGTTGCTGTTCAGATTCAGGAGGTATCCGCCGGTGCGCAGCAGATGTCAGCCTCTGTGGAGGAAATCGTGAAATCGATCACGTTAATCCGGGAAGTGGCGAAAGAAACAGCAGCAGGAACCCAGAATGTTTCCGGTGCTGCTGAAGAACAATTGGCCGCGATGGAAGAAATCACTTCTTCCGCCTCGGCTTTGTCCAAGATGTCTGCAGAACTTCAGAACATCCTTTCAACATTCAGGCTGTAGGGAATCACTCATGTGGCCTCATCGTTTTGATGAGGTCTTTCTTTTTTTTCAAGGTGACTTCTTCGGTTGGAGTACGGCATTTTTACGAAGCGCCTGCAAAAATAGGTAATCGGAGGAGTAACCTCCAGCGGATGATGATTCATAAATTATACTCGCAGAGGGGTATTCAACATATTGGACGGTTTCATCCGTTGAGTCGTTGTTTTGCAAGAGATCTTTGCGGTATTGATCTTGCCCGTTCCTGGTTGCGGAGTCGAAGCAGGCTATTCCAAGAGGAAGCGGAGGTGGCGAACATGGATGATTTCAAAAAAGAACTCAAAAAGTTGAAAGCTGCCGAATTCAAGGCGGGGGAACTGACGCCGTGGGAAAATGAAAGCCAGAATGATACCTCTTTGGTTCAATTCGGCCGCTGTAATTGTTCTGGCCGATGCAGCTGCAACTGCCGGTGCAGCTGTTCTTGCAGTTGTTCTTGCAGTTGTTCTTGCAGTTGTTTCTGCACCTGTTTCTGTTTTTTCCGCTGCAGTCGTTGTTCCCGTTGTTTCTAAGTATCCTGACGGAATCCGTGGCTGCCTGAGGAGAAGTGGTCGCCCCTGCATAGCCAAGAAGTACGGCTGGCAGGGGTTCTTTTCTTTAAGAGCCGGCATGATGGACAATGAGCAGTACATAAGATGTGGTGAACGTGATGGCACTGATTGGCAAAGATCAAGGTAAGGAGGAGTGAAATGACCAAGCTGACCCCTTCTATGCGTCTGAAGGTGAAGGGAGACACGTTTTTTCTCCCGGATCCAAGCGGCAGCGTGTATTTTCGGAACAATGTGGGTTCGTTCCGGATGGAAGGCAGTACGATCGATCAGTGGATTGAAAAACTGCTCCCGATGTTTAACGGGGAGTACTCCCTGGAGGATTTGACAGACGGATTGCCGGACGAATACCGGGACAGGGTGTATGAAATTGCAGAGCGGTTGTACCAAAACGGCTTTGTCCGGGATGTCAGCCAGGATCGTCCGCATCAATTGCCGGATGAGGTGCTCCAGACGTATGCGTCGCAAATTGAATTTTTGGATAACCTGGGCGGTTCGGGGGCGTACCGTTTTCAGACCTATCGTCAGGCCAAGGTGTTGGCAGTCGGCTCCGGCCCCTTTGTTGTTTCGCTGGCTGCGGCGCTGCTCGAATCCGGCTTGTGCCGTTTCCACTTGCTGATCACGGACTCGGTGCCGACCAATCGGCAGCGCTTGGCAGAATTGACGGCGCATGCCCGCCAAAAGGACCCCGAGGTCGCGATCGGGGAGGTGCAGCAGGAGGGCGGGCGCTCCTGGCGGGAGGCTGTGCAGCCGTTTGATGCGATTCTGTATGTGTCGCAGAATGGCGATGTCGAGGAACTGCGCGTTCTGCAGGCGGTTTGCAGGGAGGAGGGGAAGGTGTTTCTCCCCGCCGTGTACCTGCAGCAGGTGGGGCTGGCGGGGCCGCTGGTCCATCCGGATGCGGAAGGAGGTTGGGAGTCGGCGTGGCGCCGTCTGCACCAAACCGCGCTGAGCAAGGATACGGAGGTGCACCCCTACTCTTCCACAGCGGGAGCGATGCTGGCAAATGTGATCGTGTTTGAATGGTTTAAAACGGTTACGGGGGTCGAATCGGAACGGAAGAATCAATTCTTCCTGCTTGATCTGGAGACGCTGGAAGGAAACTGGCATTCGTTCCTGCCTCATCCGCTGGTGACCGGGCGTCCGGCGGCCGAATGGATTCACGATCTCGATGCGCGGCTGGAGCGGGATGCGGACAGAGGGGAGTCGAACGGCCTGCTCCCGTTCTTCGGCACGCTGACATCGGCGGAATCGGGGATTTTCCATGTTTGGGACGAGGGGGAGTTGAAGCAGCTGCCGCTGGCTCAATGCCGCGTTCAGGCTGTCGACCCGCTGGCGGAGGGACCGGCAGCACTGCTGCCGGCGCTAGTCTGCACAGGATTGACACATGAGGAGGCGCGGCGGGAAGCGGGTCTGTCAGGGATCGAAGCGTATGTGTCGCGCATGCTCGGACAGATCGTGTTGCCTCTTCCTCCACAGCAGGAAACAGATGGCAGGATGGCCGTTCCGCAGGAATTTGTCGGCGTCGGGGTGGGGGAAACCGCTGCGGAGGCGGTCTGTCGCGGGCTGCAAACGTGCTTGACCGAAGAGCTGGGCAAGCAACAGATGGTTCAGAAGCCTGCTGTCTCCCGGGTGCAGTTGAGCGCGGTTGAGGATCAACGCTGCCGGTTTTATCTGCAGGCGCTGACCACGCTGCAGGGAGCGCCGGTGATCGGCTTGGGAGCGGAAGTGTCCGGCTTCCCGGTGGTTTGGGTTGGTACGGGCGGACGCTGGTATGGCAGCGTGGGCCTCACCGTGACAGCGGCGCTGCGGAAGGCGCTGCAGCAGGCGCTGCTGCAGGCACAAAACCACGAGGCGTTCCTCATGCCGCAAGCGTTGGAGGTTTCAGCGGTGCTTCTGGACGATCAGGAGCAGCAAAGCCTGGTGATCCCCGCCTATGAAGAGACGGCGCAAGCGGAAGTGCTGCAGTCCGCTTTGCAGGTTTTGAAACAGCACCGCAAGCGGCTCCTGGTCTTCGATCTGGCAGTGGAAGCCTTTTTGAAAGAGGAAGAACTGGCAGGCGTGTTTGGCGTGTTGCTGCGAGAGGAGGAATCCTGGTGAGCGCTGTCGTTGTGGTTGTCGGTGAAGGGCAGTTGGCGGACTTCGTGGCCGGCGAACTGTCCGCCCAAGTCCAGGTCGTGCGGCAGGCCGACTGGCAGGCAGGCGTACCGGAAGCGGCGGATTTGGCACTGGTGCTGCACGATTCGTGGCACCCTTCCGTTCATCACGAGGCGGAAAAGGCGCTGCAGCCGGCCGGCATCCCTTGGCTGCGCGGTTTCGTTTCATTTGGAGAAGGCGTGGTAGGGCCGTTGGTTCGTCCAGGTACGCCAGGGTGCTCCCAGTGTGCGGACCTGCGGCAGCTCAAAGCGGGACGCGACCGCAAGGAGATGTGGGAACTGCAGCAGGGGTTGGCGGCACACGGGGGAAAGCCGCGCGACGCATGGGCATCGCGAACGGGTGTTTTGCAGGTGGCTCACTTGCTCGCGGCGGAGGTCCGGAGGGTGCTGCAAGGCAGCCAGGCACACACGGAAGGACGGGTGTTTTTGATCAACCTGAAAACGCTCAGGAGTTCACGCCACTTCATTCTGCCCGACCCGCTGTGTTCCGTATGCGGTCAAGTACCTGACGATTCGGCGAGTGCCGCCCGCATTGCGCTGAACCCCAGTCCAAAGGTCAGCGCCGACAGTTACCGCTGCCGTCCGATGGATGACCTGAAGGAAGTGCTGGTCAAAGATTATCTGGATTTCCGGACCGGCTTTTTGAACGGGAAAATGCGCGACCTCGTTTCACCATTTGCCGATTTGAGTGTGAATCTGCCGCTGTTCTCGGGGGACGAATCCACGGCCGGCCGGACTCATTCCTATGCGGAAAGCGAGTTGACCGCCATTTTGGAGGGGTTGGAGCGGTACTGCGGGATGGCCCCCCGTGGCAAACGAACGGTGATCCACGACAGTTACCGCAACCTGGCGGATCAGGCGCTCGATCCCGTCGTGGTAGGATTGCACACGGCGGAACAGTATGCGCGGCCTGGTTTTCCATTCAAACCGTTTGATCCTGACCAACCGATCGATTGGGTATGGGGCTATTCGTTTTTGCAAGAGCGTCCGCTTCTGGTTCCGGAGCTTCTCGCCTATTACAGCCTGGGCTGCGGGGAAGGGTTTGTTTACGAAACCTCCAACGGCTGCGCATTGGGGGGAAGTTTGGAAGAGGCGATTTTCTACGGCATTTTGGAAGTGGTGGAGCGCGATGCGTTCCTGATGACCTGGTACGCCAAGCTGCCTCTCCCGCGCCTTGATCCTTATTCCGTGAACGACCGGGAATTGCGGTTGATGCTAGAACGATTGCAGGCGGTGGCGGGATTTGAGGTGTATTTGTTTAACGCGACGATGGAGCATGGGATTCCCAGCGTATGGACGCTGGCGAAAAACAGGAAACAGCAGGGCGTGAATCTGATCTGTGCGGCCGGTGCCCATCCGGACCCGATTCGGGCGGTAAAAAGCTCGATACACGAGGTTGCCAGCATGCTGCTGACGCTTGACGGAAAATTGGAGGCACACCGGGAGGAGTATGTGCGCATGCTGCACGATCCGTACCTGGTGCAGAAGATGGAGGATCATTCCATGCTGTACAGCTTGCCGGAAGCGGAAGAGCGCCTGCATTTTTTGCTGGATGAAAACCGGCCGCTGCGCACGTTTGACGAAGAATACAGGCAGCCGGCCAGGCATGCGGACCTGACCGATGATCTGAGGGAGATTCTCCAGGCTTTTCGCCGGCTGAACCTCGATGTGATCGTGGTGGACCAGACGACCCCGGAAATCCTGCGAAACGGGCTGCATTGCGTGAAAGTGCTGATTCCCGGGATGCTGCCGATGACGTTCGGCTATCACCTATCGCGAGTGACCGGGCTGGAGAGGGTGCTGCGAGTACCGGTGGAGCTCGGATATGCGAAGCAACCGCTGACGCTTGAACAGCTTAATCCCCATCCGCATCCGTTTCCATAAGCAGTAACCAGGAGGGAGGAGGATGAGTCTGGAGACATTTCTGTACAATCTGCATTTCGACACGGATAAGGCCAGACCGATCGACCTGGAGGTGGATTGGGAAGACGCCCCGCTTCCGTATAAGCTCTACCGAGGCTTGCCTGTCGTTCCGTTATCCCCGGAGGTACCGCTGACGCTCGAGGGACGGGAAGCGCCCGCGAAGCCGGACCTGAGCGGAATCGGTCATTTTCTCTGGTACGTATTCGGGCTCACACAAGTCTGCCAGTCCTATTTTGCTGCGGATTCCACGGAACAAGAGGCGTGGCCCATGCAGTCGCTTCGGCGGTTTCTGCCTTCCGGCGGGGCGCTGTACCCAAGCGAAATATACGTGTATCTGAAGATCGAGGATTTGCCTGCCGGGGTGTACCATTATGATGTGGCCCATCATCGCTTGGTGTTGCTGCGCGAAGGCCATTTCGACAGCTATCTTGCCCGGGCGCTTGGCAACCGTTGTGACGTATCGGCTTGTTTTGGCGCTGTTTTTGTGTCGACCATGTTTTGGAAAAATTTCTTTAAATACCATAACTTTGCCTATCGCCTGCAAGGGCTGGATGCCGGCGTGCTGATCGGGCAGCTGCTGGAAGTGGCGAAACGGTTTGGCTTCGAAGCAGGGGTGTACTTCCAATTTCTTGATCGGGCGGTCAACCATCTGATGGGGTTATCCGAACAGGAAGAGAGCGTGTATGCGGTTGTTCCGCTGTCGGTGAAGCCAGCGGCCGCCTGGTTTGCCAGCGGGTATGACGAAGAGCGGATGATCTCTGCCGCCGCATTGTGCCGGGAGCTGACAGCGGTTAAGCATGATCACTACGTCCGCTCGCGGCGGGTTAAGGCTTATCCGATGCTGCTCAAAATGAACGAAGCATCCCTGCTGGAATCCCTGCAGCCGTTTCGGCGGAGCGGGGGGAAGAAAAACGCTGCCGGTGAGGGGCAGGCGGTAGCTCTCCCCCATGTGAAGCGGTTGTCGTATGATCTGGCGTCGGTCTGCCGAAAGCGGTATTCACCGGAGATGGATTTCGTATTGGGCCAGGTAAGCCAGGCGAAACTGGCCATGTTGCTGCATGAAGCGACAGCTTCCTTCAGGTATCGAAATGATTTGGATGGAGCAGAGGAGAACCCCATACCCCGTGTCTCCCTGTATGGCTGTTTGTATAACGTGGAAGGCGTTCCGGATGGGGCTTACCAGTATGACAGCGCTGCCCATGCGCTGCGGCGGGTGCGTCCGGGCGATCAGCGTCACCGGCTCCAGCAGGCAATGTCTCTGGATAATGTCAATCTGTTCCAGGTACCGCTCTGCCTGCACGTGGCAGGGGACAGGGATCACCTGATCACGGCGCTGGGGTACAGAGGATACCGCATCCAGCAGATGGAAGCGGGGATGCTTGTACAGCGCGTATTGCTGGCGGCGGCCGCCATCGGGATGGGGGGGCACCCGCTCCTCGGCTATGATGCGAACGCGTGTGATGAGATCTATCGGATGGCTCCACACGAAAAAACCAGCCTGATCCAAATCCCGGTCGGCCCCCATCGTCAGCGCGCACGGCTGGAAGGAGGTTTGCACAGCTAGGGAATACTGCCATATAAAAAAATCGCCGGGGTGGGTCAACCGGCGATGACGGGTCCAATATGAAGCGGCGATGGCCGAAATAGACGCCGGGCAATCGGCTTATCGTTTAAAGAGCGCCAGTATCCCAAATATGACCGCAATGAGAAATCCGCCAACCCGCAGAAACAAGGTCAAAAATTCCAAGAGCACTCCCGTGAAGATCGGAGGGATCGGCATAAGGGTAAATCCTAGCCCGACAAGAAAGCAAGTAAGATTGCGGCTCATCCACTTATCCCCTTTCCACTCAGACGTTTGTAAAGAGTATTCAATGGGGGAAAGCATTTTGCCGGTCCAACAAGAAAAAGGCCGCTGTCCGGGGACCGATAGAATGTCCGTCATCCACGGGTTCAGTCGGCAACAGATCATGGATGATCCGAATGTGGTCCCAACTACTTAAATAACCCCGCCGACTTAAGCGAACGCTCCACCCACTCGGCGATAACTAACGCTTTGCCAAGTGGGGTCCCTTGCTGGTGTCGGCGGGGGCCCCAAAACTTTCTTCGTCACTTTATCATTTTAATGAACTTAAAAATTCCTATTTGCTCAAAAAGCCCTTGGCCTTGCCTGTTGGCAAAACCAAGGGCCCACACTCCCGCCTGCCTGCTTGGAGCAAGCTTCGGGATGGCGTGTCCATGCCTTGCTTTACGCTTTTTTCCGGAAGAGACTGATCACCGAGACCAACAGCGCAAGCCCGGAGAGAACCAGCGGCCATGTGTTGCCAGAGGCAGCAGAATCGCCTTGCTCTGCAGGAGCCGCTGCCGATTGGCCGGCCTCCTGGTTCCCTGCCGCTTTGTTGGCATCCGCGTGGTCACCCTCTGCCTGGGTTCCTTCCTTCACCACGACGGTAGGCGCCGGGGTATCGGAACCGTCAGCACCGGTCCACTCGACCACCGTGCCGTCCGCGTACGTCTGATACGCTTTCCACGACAGGGTGCCCGGTTCGCCGGGGTTTTTGGCGGAGAGGCCGAACTCCATGAATTCATGCGGCTTGATTCCGCCGTCTGTGGCTGTCCAGGTGATGGCCTTGAACCGGCCGTCCGCGTCATTTTCCCACGCGTAAGTCCAGCCGGGAACCGGCAGAACCGTGCCTACCTTTACCCCCTCCGGAAACTCCAGACGCACTTTGACGGTATTGCTCTCCTTTTCCACCGGGACGCGGATGGTATAGCGCTCATAAGCAGACGCTTTCGTCTCCTTCGGCCAGACGGTGACATGGGCGCTGGCCGTTCCCGCAAAGGCCAGGACAGTTCCGGCAACGGCGAGCGTGCTTATCCATTTGTTCCATTTCATCTTCATCGAGTATCTCCTCCTCCAGGAATAAACAGAGTGTCGCTGAATGCTGCATGCGTGCCATTTTTGAAGGCGGCATCGATGCGATAGCTCCACGTGCCGTACATGGAAAACGGGACGTGCGCCTCATAATGCCCGGTTCCCGTTCGCTCGGCAGGGATGGGCTCCCTCTTCACCGCCGCGTCCGGTTTGGACATCTGCACCAGGACTTGCTGCGGTTCATTCTGTGGTGCGACATGGAAATCAATGGTCATGATCTGTGTGCCGGGCGCCACCCGGGGGATGTGCACCTCCACGTGCGCTTCACGTGTGAGAAAAGTTTTGGAGTAGGACGTCACCGGCAGGGGATATGCCGACTGGCTCATCAAGACGCCGGCCAGCACGGCCGCCGCGCCAGCCCCCCATTCCCAGCGCAGCAGGGTTGGCGACATCAGCCGGCCGTGCTGCCGCCACCGCAGGGTCTGCGTGATCGCGAGCAGGAGCATCGCATAGATCAGCAGCACCTTGAGGCCAAGCCATATGCTCCACGCCTGTCCATTGCTCCACAGGGGAACCCAATCCGTTTGCTGGAAGGTCATGGCGATGCCGGAGAGCAGCGCCGTGCCGGACGCGAGGAACGCCAGCCGGACAAAGGAGCGGCGAAACGTCATCCAGTCGATGGCCGCACCCGATTTCCTTTCCCGGCGCAGCGCGAGGAGTAGGCAGGTCAGAGCCCCCAGCCACAGCGACAGGGAATACAGGTGCAGGATGCGAAGTGCTGCAGCCAGCCACACCGGGTGTATGCCCCAAGCGTGCCCGCCAAACGCCAGCGCGCCGACGGAGAGTGCCCACATGGCAAGGTACCAGCCTTCCGCCATACCCGGCAAGGCGAGAAGGAGCATGAGCGCGAGCTGCACGCCGACCATCTGCAGGAAGGGAGACTGCCCGAGGATCGCCCACTCTCCTTTCCCAACCAGGGAAGCCAGCCCGTTCCCCGGCAAGCCCGCCAGATAGAGAAGCCCTTCCGCGATCAGACCAGCGAACAGGACGAACCATCCCGCCCGTCGTCCGCGGCCGATCGCGTATACATCTTCGGGCCAGCCGCGCCGTTGGCCGAACCAGGCGAGCCAGCGGAGTCCGGCTCCCATCAGCAGGATCCCTTCCACGACGTACCGGATTGCCGCCAGGGCAAGGTCGGGAAAGGGGAACGCCTCGACCGAAACGGGGGAGGTTCCTCCGGACACGCTCTGCCCGACCGAAAACGAGAAGGATCCGCTGACCGGGTGTCCGTCTTCCGAGACGACGGACCAGACCACGGTGTACGTGCCGTCGGGCAGCGCAGGCAGCTTCGCGCGCATCCGGGCGGCATCGCCTGCTGCCAGCTCCGGCTCCGCAAGCCCGATCCGGCGCCCGCTGCCATCGTACAGCTTTAGATCGAAGAGCCCTTCTTCCAGTGGCTCGCTAAACGACAGGGTGATTTCTCCGGGGCTTTTCTGCACGATCTGCCCGTCGGAGGGTGTGGTTGCCAGCAGATTGGCATGGGCAAGCACGGGGGAAGAGCCTGCGAAAATCAGCAGCAGTAGGCTCATCCAGCACAGGATGATTCGTCTCATGAGACTCACCTGACTCGTACGAGTAATTACTCCTTTGTAACCGTATCAAGAAAACCGGCAAAGCAGAATGGCTCACTCGGGCTATTTTATCAGGGCATGAAAAAAAAACGGTCATGATGACCGATTACAGTGCCGTGAGCTTGGGATGGATGTTAGCCAAAATCTGATCAACGTCGCTCATGATCCGCGCAAAATCTTGGTTTTTAAAATCGAATGACCATTTATACAACGAGTTGAACGTCCCGTATCGATCTTGCGTGCGACGACCGCCTTTGTTTGTCTCGAAGTCGCAGAGGTCTGCGATTTCTTTCCTCAGCCAATCCAGCTCCCGTTTGGGCAGCTTCTTTTTTTCATCCAGCATTACCTTCAACACAAATGCTTCAAAATTGAACTCCCAATAAAACGTCACGTTGTATCCAAGAATGGTCTTTGCCAGCCAGCCGTTTCGCCAGTTCATGACCGGATTGTTTTGACCGCTGTAAATATCCCATTCAGCATATCGTTTGGAATGTCGTTTCAGGTCGTGGTAGATGTAATAAAACAGCGGAAGCCACGTGCGATAGCCTTTATCCTTCCAGTAGCCTTCATCCCAGAGATGGGGGGCATCCTTGAGATGTGATTGGATACAGGCTCTTCGGAGATCTTCCTCTTTCATCGACTCAATCCACTCTTCGTAGATATGCTCATCAAGATGCAAGCCAGCGAAAACTTCCAAAATTTCAGGCAATCGAAACAGGGTAAAGTGCTGCAATGCAGGCTGAACACAAACGTGAGCGGAGCCGAACAGGAACAGCAAAAATAATACGTCATTCGGGGCGGCGTTATTGGACTGCATAAAATCAGCCTGCGTTCCATGGAGCTGCTCGCTGGTCGGGATGGCATCCACTTTCATCTCGATGACCAGAAACTTGGTGTTTCTGTTTGTCAAGTCGATTTTGACGACGATATCAATTTTTCTTCTGCGACCAAATGCATATTCGGGGATGCAGGTGATCGCTTCGATCTCATGGATCTGAAAATCGATTTGTTTTTTACAGATATTGTGAATTCTTCGCAGGATTTCATATTTTGCATCCATCGGGACGATGCTGTTTTGGGTATCAAGCAGCCAGCTGATGACACCGGTATGCACCCGTTCGAATTGATAGCCGACAATGTTGACAAAATTGCTTTTCATAACTGTTCACGCATCCTTTTCTTACGCTATCATCAAATCCGCTTTATCGAACCCTGCTTTTACCATATCGATTTTGTCTGCGCTTGTCCACCATTCTGCCAATCAACAGAAGGCGAACCCTCATGCAAGGAATAAACGATTGCAATTTTTGGAAAGGTGCATTATGTTACAGTTACATGATGTTGAACGGGTGGTTTATCGTTGCGGCCATCTGTCAACTTCTGGATGGCCGGAGGAGGAAGGGCATGCCAAATCGTCCGTTTCGCAAAAACAAATGCCTGCAAGGGATGTTGAGTGTATACGCGATTTTCTGGCTGTGGATGGCGATCGAGCCCGTTGACCGTTTTGATTGGGTGTTGGAGAATTTGCTGATCTTTGCCGCAGCTATGGCATTGTCGTTGACCTACCGGATCTTTGCCATCTCCAATCTCTCTTACTTCCTGATCCTTCTTTTTCTGTCGCTGCACACGATCGGAGCCCATTATACCTACACGACGACACCGGTTGACGCGATTCTGAACGATTGGTTTCATTTCAGCCGGAATAATTTCGATCGGGTGGTTCATTTCTCATTCGGCTTGTTGATCGCTTTTCCCACACTGGAGTTTCTCATGCGAGCAGCCCGAATGGTTGGGATTTGGCCGCATCTCATGACGGTGGTCTCCATTTTGGCGGCGGGAGCCTTCTACGAATTGATCGAGATGTGGGTCGCACAAATGGTGGCACCTGAGATCGGGACGCTGTTTCTCGGGACGCAGGGCGATCCGTGGGATACCCAGCAGGATATGGCGTTGGCTCTTTATGGCTCCACATTAACGGTTTGCGTTACGGCTGTTGTGAAAAGGGGCCGCAGCCGAAAACGGCACGGAATGGCAACGGAAAGTGCCAACTGAACGGAAGCGGCTTCCCAGGAGGGAAGAGAAGATTTTTCAAACAGATGAATTTTGTTATTGACTTCTTGTTGCTAGGTGTGCTAGAGTTGAATTCGTCGATGTTACGAATTGGTTCCTGGAGCTGTGGTGAAGCTGGAGTTCACGCCGGTCTGTCACACCGGAGGTCGCGGGTTCGAGTCCCGTCAGCTCCGCCATCCAACTTCTTTCCTGTTTTTCTCAGCCGGTGTAGCTCAATTGGTAGAGCACCTGACTTGTAATCAGGGGGTTGTGGGTTCAAGTCCTATCGCCGGCACCATGAATGTGTCATCTGCGGTCATGGCGGAATTGGCAGACGCGCTAGATTCAGGTTCTAGTGGTGGCAACACCGTGGAGGTTCAAGTCCTCTTGACCGCACCATCTTCCAAACATGTGCTCGTCCTAAGCAAAGACCCTTGTGCATCCAGTATTGAAGGTGCAAGACAAAACAGCCAAAATGGCTGTTTTTTTATTTTTCATCTCGGGAATTTGCAAATGTCAATTGGAATTGGACAATGATGTGTGAAAACAGCTCAATGATGTCCGATAGATATTTTTCTCGCAGGGTCCTGGAGATTTCGACCTGGAAGGTATGGAAGTGCTGCCCATAGCCGGGATAGTCATGCCCGTCTCCGCTGCGATGATATCGGATTGATTTATGCCCTTTAAACTTCTTGTCAAAAAAGATCTTCACATCGGGAAGAAGGCTGCGGGACTGCACGGTCAACATCTCCCTTAGCCAGGCCCGGATCTCCGCCGAACACGATTTCCCGTTTCGTGTGCCGATCTCAATGGCATAAGGGCCGTGATGGAGATCTTTCATCCCGTGCATGGCGAGATGGAGATAAGGTTTCGTCACGAACCGCCGTTCAGGATCCAAAACCCCCACATGCTCCAGAATTTCTTGCAAAGCCTCGCGATATTCCCGGATGGCCGCATTGTTTTCACCGTCCGGGCTTCTGTTCAAATCCGCTTTCTTTCTCGAAACGGTTCCGATAATGCCGGCACATCCCGTCTTCTCCATGAGCCCCGTAACGATTCGATCGGTAAAAAGGTCAGCAACAGGCGGCATGGCATGCAGCGCATCAATGTGACAGCATACAAAACCGTTTCCTTTATTATATTTCAAAAAGGTTCGCTGGATATATGGAGGCGCCACAGGTTTCCCTCCTTCAATCTGTTCTCTCAGAAAGGCATACGCTCCCCACCTTTCCATATGCGAGCAGCAAGCAGCGGGTGATGGGAGAGGGCGAGCTTTTTCGGTTGGGTGACGGTACAAAGAAAAAGTACACAAGCAACAACATCTGAAAATCGTAATATGCTGTTTACTACGTTACGTCCAAGGGAGTATGTCCGAATTCATATTGGAGGTTAGTTACATGGGGCAGATGAATGAAGATCTCTGTGTTGCATCAGACAAGGAACTTGCCCTGCAAATACTTCATATTCATCATATTCCGGCTGTTGAAATCGTAGATCCCAAAACGTGCTCCTATCCAATTGTCGGTCGGAAATACGGCCATCACAAAGGAAAGGATCTCCTTATCCTTTCATCACGAGAGCAGGCGTTGGAAGAGGATGAGTGTGACTATTTTACAAAACTGTACGTAATGGAGAAGGAATACCGGCTGGAAGTTCACGCGCTGTCCGTCGTCAAAGCGGAGGAAGCCATCCCGCAGCAGGTGGTCTATCAAGAGCTTCCCGTGCGAACGGAAAGCTATGGCTGGGCATGGCAGGAAATCGACAGCGCTCTGATCCCCGCGGACTGGGTCAGCATGGCCATCCGGGCCGTTTACGTCACGGGGCATGCCAGCGGTACCGTGAAAATCGGAGAACTGGCCAATGGAACGGCCATCATCGTGGATCTCAATCCCCCGGCGACATCGATTGCCGTCCCGGCCGTCGCCCCCCCGCAGCCGTTCACGATGGGGGCGGATATCGAGTTTATGCTCAGCTGCGACGATGATCTGCTGCCTGCCTCTACCTTTTTCCCGCTGGAGGGGCCGATCGGGTGCGATGCGAGACAGATCGAACAGGACAGCGGCGAATATGCGCTGGCAGAAATACGTCCCCAGCAGGCCGAATCACCCCATGATCTGTTTCGCAATATAATGCAGTTATTACAGGAAGCGTTTGAGAGGGTTCCCTATGACAATGTCCAATTCCGGGCGGGCAGCATGCCGTTTCCAGGCTATCAATGCGGAGGGCACATCCATTTTGGGATACCGCTCTCTTTATCTCTATTACGGGCACTCGATCAGTATCTTGCGCTGCCGATGGCGCTGATCGAGGAACCCCGGACGGCCAAGCGCAGACGGCAGACGAAGCACGGCGGTTTGGGACGCTACCGAGAAAAACCGTACGGCTTTGAATACCTGACCCTCAGCTCCTGGATTCTGGAGCCTGAGCTTGCTTTGGCAGTGCTGTGTTTGGCCCATCTTGTCGCGTCCCATCATCATGAATTGCCCTGTGACCTGCTGTTCCATCCGCTGGTTCAGCGAGCCTACTATCAAGGGAATCAGGTCTTTCTTAGGCAATGCTGGGCAACTTTGAAAAAACAGCTCATCCGGACTGCAAGCTATCCGCGCTATGAGCGGGAATTGACCCAGTTGTTCAACCGGATCGAGCAAGGCGGTTCGCTGCCGGAATCCCATGATATCCGCCGCAGATGGGGGGGAACGGTGGGAAAAACGTCCTATGAACCCGGCATGATCATCCAGATTCCCAAGAAAACAAGATTGAAGTTCCATCTGCTGGAAGGGCAGACGGCCCAGGTCCGTGCCGGCAAGTCGATGGTTCCGGCCATCATCCGTTCCTATCCGTACTCTTTTTACCGGTCAAACGTGGTGCAGCTGTCACGATCGCTCCGCAGCCAGCTGTCGCTTCCGAAAGAATGGAGCCCCAAAGTATCCTGCGCCAATGGCATCCTCACCTTAGGCCCGATCATCGGCATCCTCGCCTGTCGTCCTTACGAGAAACAAACCGCCTACTTCCAGCTGTTGTGCCGCATGGCAAAGGAAAGACAGATGCTTGTTTATATTTTTGAGCCGCAGGACATCGACTGGGAGAAGCGGCTCATCCGGGGAACCTCCCTCTATGGCGACGCCTTTTTTCCTTTCCCGGCCGTTGTGTACGACCGCTATCTCTCTCCCGGTTCGCACAATTCGGAAGTGAACGAAACCCGCTACAAGCTGCAATACGTGTACGATATTCCCTTCATCAATTCCCTCGCCCTGTTCAGCCTGACGGGGAACAAATGGGAGACGTACCAGGTGCTTTCCGCCAATCACCAGGAATATCTGCCTGACACCCGGCTCCTGAAAACGCCGGCCGATATTGCCGAGATGCTGGACCGCTACGGAGAAATCTTCATCAAACCGCTGGACGGCGCATTAAGCAAGGGAGTCTTGCGGGTGATTCGCAGGTCCACGGGCTTGTTCTGGATGGATGCCGAACAGCCGGATTTTCAACCGGTCGCCTCCATGCAGGAACTGGTTGCCATGCTGGATCGCTATCAAGGGCCGCGCGGTTTTTTGGTGCAGGAAGGAATCAGGCGGAAAGCCATCGACAACCATCTGCTGGAAATGCGCGTGTACATGCATAAAAACGGAAAGAAGAAATGGCTGCGCACCGGAATGCTGGCCCGCCTCACCCCGGGGGTCATGAAGGAAGAGACGGAGATTGACATGCGCCTCAGTCTGGCATTGGCGAAGCTTTATCCCGATGAGGCGGACAGACGCAGGATTCGCGAGCAGTTGGCCGCTGTGGCCCGCAGCGTGGTATTGGCGGTGGAAGAGCGGGTGGGAGCCTTTGGCGAACTGGCCGTCGATTTCACGATTGATCAGTATGATGCGTTGAAAATTCTGGAAATCAACTCGAAGCCGGCCAACCTGTTCATGTATGCCGATGCGTATCGACTGCGCCTGGTATCGTGTCAACGCCTTCTCCATTATGCAGCCGCCCTGGCGGGGTACGAAAACGATGAGAACTAACACCCAATGATTGGAGGCAGATTGCAACGTGAAAAGCTTGTCGTTAAACGAGATCCTCCAGCAGATAGGCGGAGAGAGACTGCACGGGACCGGGAATCCCATCATCAAACACGTGATGACGCGTTCCAAAAAAGAGATTGAGGATCACACGCTCGTGTTTCATCTGGATCGGGAGCGCATCAGGGGCAGGTACTGGCAGGATAACGAGTCGATCGTCATCGTCACCGATTCGCCGGAGCAGTGTACGGAGCTGGGAGAGCATATCGTGCTGATCAAGGTTGACGCCGTGAAGGAGATCTATTGGAAATTTGTGGATTACTACCGCAATCTGTTCGATCTGCCGGTCATCGGCATCACGGGAACATGCGGGAAGACCAGCACGAAAGAAATGATCAAACAGATCCTGCAAGAAGATTTTCACGTCAAGGCCACCTGGAAGAGCATGAATTCCAAGTCGGTCAATTTGCGCTATTTGCTGGGCATTGACGATCAAACGGATGTGGCGGTCTTCGAGATGCCGGTCGTTTACCCGGGATATCTGCGGGTCTCCTGCCGCTATTTCAAGCCCCGGATCCGTATTTTGCTCAACATCGGGGTTCACCACCTGGCCGACTGCGAAACCCCGGAGGAGTATATGAAGGCGAAAGCGGAGATCGCGGAAGACATGGATCCGGTAAACGACACGCTCATCCTGAACGCGGATGACGACAATATCCGCAAGGTCGTCCATACCGACGGACTTCAGCGCGTGATCTATTTCGGCAAGAGCGAGCGGGCCGACTATCGGGCGTCCCGCATTCGTTACGCGGACGGCGGCATGCAGTTTGTCATGCATGTCCAGGGCGAATCCCATGAGGTGTTTGTGCCCGGCTATGGAGAATACAACGTTTACAACGCGCTTGCCGCCATTGCTGCGGTGGTGTTGGTGGGCGTCGATCTCCGGACGGCGATCAAGCGGCTGGCCTTTATCCGGCACGTCGAGGAACATATGGAGTTCAAGACAGGCGTCAACGGATGCACGGTAATCGATGACACCTGGAACTCCTCCACCCTCTCCACGCTCTCGGGCCTTCACGTGCTGCAGGATGTATCCCGGTCACAGGGAAAAACGGCGATCGCGCTGCTGGGGTATATCCCCCAGTTGGGAGAAGGGGAGTACGCGGCTCAGGAGTATGCCAAATTGGGTGAGAAAGCGGCGGAAATGGACATCGACCTCCTCGTGATCGTCGGCGAAGAGGCGGCAGGCATCGGAAAAGGGGCGCTGGAGGCGGGACTGGACCCGCGGAAAGTCCTGTTTTGCACGACAGGCGATGAATTGTATGAGATGGTGAGCCCCTATCTCCATGACAAGGCGGTCATCCTGCTGGAAATTACCCATCGCGTGATGAAACAGCCCACCTTCGCGGCCTTTAAGCAGAAATTGATCCCGGATCAAGCGGGAGTCGGGAAGGAAGAGTGAAATGAGGAAAACGACACAACTGCGCAACCTGATTACCAGCAAGGAGCTTGAAGTGATCATGGAAGCCCACAACGCTTTGTCCGCCAAAATTGTGGAGGAGGCCGGTTTCAAAGGCATCTGGGCAAGCGGATTATCCATATCGGCCGCGATGGGTGTCCGGGACAACAACGAAGCCTCATGGACACAGATTCTGGAGGTGCTCGAATTCATGAGCGACGCGACCTCCATTCCGATCCTGCTTGACGGGGATACGGGGTACGGCAACTTCAACAATGCCCGACGTCTGGTGAAAAAGCTGGAACAACGGCAGATCGCGGGCGTCTGCATTGAAGATAAGCTGTTTCCCAAGACCAATTCCTTCATCCGCGGGGAAACGCAGCCGCTCGCGAGTATCGATGAGTTCTGCGGCAAGATCAGGGCGATGAAGGATACGCAGACGGACGACGATTTTGTGGTCGTCGCCAGGGTGGAAGCCTTTATTGCGGGCTGGGGTCTCCGGGAGGCGCTGCGGCGTGCGGAGGCATACCGGCAGGCGGGAGCGGACGCCATCCTGATCCACAGCAAGCGCGCCGATTTTGAGGAAATCGAAGCGTTTATGAAAGAGTGGGGCGGACGCCATCCGGTGGTGATTGTGCCGACCAAATATTATCGCACGCCGACCGCCCGCTTCCGGGAGGCGGGAATCAGCATGGCCATCTGGGCCAATCATAACCTGCGGGCGGCCATCGCCGCGATGCAGCAGATCACCAGCCGCCTCTATCGGGAGGAAACGCTCCTGCATGCGGAAAGCTGCGTGGCCCCCCTGGAAGAAGTGTTCCGGCTGCAGGGAGCGGAAGAACTTGCGGAGGCAGAGCGCAAATATCTGCCGTCCGGCCTGAACGGTGACCGGCCATGATCCACACAGCGCGATTCGGTGCCGAATTGAAAAAGAGGGGCTTTACCTTTTACAGCGGGGTTCCCTGCTCGTTTCTGAAGGATCTCATCAATTATGCGATCAATGAGTGCGAATATGTCATGGCCGCCAATGAAGGCGATGCGGTCGCCATTGCGGCCGGTTCCTGCCTGGGGGGGAGGAGATCCGTCGTGCTCATGCAGAACTCCGGATTGACCAATGCCACCTCCCCGCTGGCCTCCCTGCTGCATCCGTTCCGGATTCCCCTGCTTGGCTTCGTCAGCCTGCGCGGCGAACCGGGACTGGCGGATGAACCGCAGCACGAGCTGATGGGGCGGATAACGGGACAGATGCTGACCCTCATGGAGATCAAGTGGGAATATTTGTCGACGGATTGGGAAGAGGCGGTCAGCCAGCTCAACCGGGCCGTGCAGTGCATGGACAGGAACGAATCCTTCTTTTTTATCGTGCGCAAGGGGACGTTCGACCGGGTGGCGCTCCGGGAACAGGAGTCTCAGCCTCTCGCTAATCATCTGCTCCAGCGGAAAAGCCGACCGGATCAGTTCCCGACCCGCTATGAAGCGCTTCAGACCGTCAACGCCCTGAAAGACAGCCAAACCATCCAGCTGGCCACGACGGGGAAGACGGGAAGAGAACTGTATGAGATCGAGGATGCGCCCCACAATCTGTACATGATCGGGTCCATGGGATGTGTCAGTTCGCTGGGCCTCGGCCTTGCGTTAACCCGCAGGGAGAAGGCCGTTATCGCGATCGATGGCGACGGGGCGCTTCTCATGCGGCTGGGCAGCCTGGCCACCAACGGGTTTTATCGTCCGCCCAATCTCCTCCATGTCCTCCTCGATAACAATGTCCACGATTCCACGGGCGGACAGCAAACGGTGTCGCATAATGTGCAGTTTGTGGAGGCGGCCGCTGCCTGCGGCTACCCGCGGGCGATATACGTGCATGACCTGCAGGAGTTGGCAAGCTGCATCGAAGACTGGAAAAAGCAGAAACAGCTCACGTTTTTATACCTGAAAATCGCCAGGGGCTCCCGGAAGGAGCTGGGGCGTCCGAAGATCAAACCTTACGAGGTCAAAGAAAGGTTGCAGGTGTTTGTCGATGATCAAAGCGGCGGTCATTTTAGCGGCGGGCAAGGGGAGCAGGATGATGGAGCGGACCAAGGACCGTCCGAAGGGGAGTTTGGCGGTCGATGAGAAGCCCATCATCGAGCATTCCATTGCCAAACTGCTGGCGTGCGGCATCGAAAAAATCGTGATCGGTACCGGATACAAGCATGACTGGTACGAACAGCTTGCTGCCCGTTATCCGCAAATCCGGTGTGTCTACAATCCCCATTACCCGGAATCGGGGAGCATGTATACGCTGCTGATGCTGAAAGACCATATCCAGGAAGATTTTCTGCTGCTGGAATCGGACCTGCTCTATGAAAAAAACGCCTTGTGCGTCCTTCTGGAACAGGATCGGGCGGATGTGATCCTGGCAGGCTCCTTTTCCCGTTCCGGCGACGAGGTTTTTATCGAAACGGATGACAGCCATCATCTCGTCAATCTGTCAAAAGACAGGGAGAAGCTGCGCCGTTTGGATGCCGAGCTGGTGGGGATTTCCAAACTCTCCCTGTCCACCTATCGAAAGCTCTGCCGCTACGCAGAGGCGATCCTGCCGGCAAACCTCGGCCTTGACTACGAGTACGCGCTTGTCGGGATTGCCCGGGAGGTGGAGCTCTATGTGCAGAAGCTGAGCGATCTGGCATGGTGCGAGGTGGACGACGAAGATCACTGGACACGGGCGGTGGAGGTGATCTACCCCATCATCAAAGCCCGCGAAGCGATACCTGCACCCGTGCAGCGAAATATTCTGCTCAACCCGGGACCTGCCACGACGACGGATACGGTGAAATATGCCCAGGTCGTTCCGGACATCTGTCCAAGGGAAGAAGCGTTCGGCGAAGTGATGACCTACCTGGCGGCCGAATTGACCCGTTTCGTGGCCGATCCGGCTGAATATGCGACCGTGCTGTTCGGAGGCTCCGGTACCGCCGCCGTCGAGGCGATGATCAGTTCCGCTGTCGGCGAAGGGATGCTCTTGATCGTCAACAACGGCGCCTATGGCATGCGCATGTGCCGCATCGCCGACATCTACGGGCTGTCGTACGTGGCCTACAACAGCCCGGCGGATGATGCGATCGATCTGGCTGCCTTGGAAACGTTCATCCAAAGCAGTCTGCAGCCCATCCGCTATCTGGCGATCGTGCACTCGGAGACCACAACCGGGCTGTTAAACGATATCGGGGCCGTCGGGGAGATTTGCCGCAGGCACGGGATTGTGATGCTCGTCGATGCCATCAGTTCGTATGCCGCCATTCCGATTGACATGAAAGCCATGCATATTCATTATCTGGCCGCCAGCGCCAATAAAAACCTGCAGGGCATGGCAGGCGTTTCGTTCGTGATTGCCCGGCGGGACCAAATGGAGGCGTCGCGGCTGATCAAACCGCGCAATCTCTATCTACATTTGTACGATCAGTACCAGTATTTTGCCAAGACCAGCCAGATGCGCTTTACCCCGCCCGTGCAGACCCTGTACGCCTTGAAGCAGGCCATCCTCGAAACCAAATGGGAAGGGATCGAAGCCAGATATCGACGCTACTGCGACGCATGGGAAACCTTGATCGCCGGAATCACCCGCCTGGGATTGACCCATCTGGTTCCCATTCAGCATCATTCCAAGCTCATCACGGCCATCCGGGAACCATCCGTCGAAGGCTACAACTTTCAGGAGATGCACGATTATTTCTACCGGCGAGGCTTTACGATCTACCCGGGGAAGCTTGAAGGCCAACACACCTTTCGGGTAGCCAATATCGGCGCCATCACGCACCGGGATATGGAACGCTTTTTAGGCCTTCTCGAACAATATCTGCAAGAAATCCGTCTCAAGAATCCGCCGGCGTAACAATCGGACGGGAGGTGATGCTGCATGGCGTTTTCGGGATATAAATTGGCGGTGGCGGTGATGGTGGTGGATCAGGAGAATCATGTGCTTTTGGTCAAGGGACGCCAGCGGGGATGGGAATTTCCAGGAGGCTATGTGGCGGCGGGAGAATCGATCGCCCATGCCGCCATCCGGGAAGTCAAGGAAGAGTCCGGCGTCGATATCGACCTGACCAGGCTGTGCGGGATCGAACAGGATATCGAACTGTCGACCTGTGTGGTACTGTTTGAAGGGAAACCCATCAGCGGCGCGCTCGCCTTATCCGATGAAAGTCTGGATGTGGGGTACTTTACCATTGAGGAAGCGCTCAACAAGATAACCGTACAAACGTTTAAGGAACGAATCATCCGGTGCTTCCATACGAACAAGCCCCCCTTTGTTGTAGAAATATGAGGAAGTAGGCTGCCCATGAAAACAGAACAGAAACAATGGGTTCATGCCGTAGTTGCTTCCTATGGGTTGAACATACACGAATGGCACCCGCTCCCTTCCTATTATAAAAAAGCGGCCGTTTTTCGGGTGGCAACCAACCGCGGAACGTTTGCGCTCAAACCGTTTGCAGGTCGTAAGGAACGCCTGGCTCAAGTTTCGGCCCGGCTTCAGCGGCTGGACAAATGCGGCTTTCATCATGTGCCCCGGTGGATCACCACCCCAAAAGGGGAGCGGTGGGTCAGTCACAACGGGCAGCTGTACTACCTGTCGGAATGGATTGACGGTGCTGAATTGGGGAACACCCCCCTCCATTATGAGGAACTGGGGGAAGTATTGGCGAAGCTGCATAGGGTCTCCGCAGACACGGCGGCAGCCAGCGGTTCCTCCCTCCGGAAAATCAACCGTTTTCTCCAACAACACCGGGTGTTTGCCCAATCTTTGCCGGTACTCCGGAAAAACAAAGGGGAGATCGGCAAATGGTACCGCCAGCATGGAGAGAGATGCAAATCCCTGGCGAATCAGGCATGGAGATCCTTTGGTGACGCGCGTGTGAAGCAGCTGTTGAGCAAGGAAAAACCGGCCCTGATCCATGGGGATGTGACGCGTCCCAATGTGATCCTGAATGAGTCCGGTCTGTATCTGCTGGACTGGGAGTTTGTATCGGAAGGCTCCACCTATTATGAGGTAGCCAAAACATTGGCCAATGTGACCCATTTTCATACCGCCAACATGCGTGCGTTCCTCAGGGGGTATGAAAAGCATCGGCCGCTTACCCCGGAAGAACGCCTGCTGATCGGCGCCTTTTTTCGCCTGCCGCGTGAAGCATGGTACGTGGCCCAGGCGATCCGGCAGGGGAAAAAACCGGCGATGTTCGAGATTATGAAGAGATCCTGGCCCGGGCGCATCGCGGCGATTGCCTGGTTGGATCGCTGGGCTTCACTAGATTCATAGACGCGAAAACACCCGGTGCAGCGCCGGGTGTTTTCGTGTGCAGAGCAAGACCACCTTTTTTCCACAATATCGGTTGATCGTAAAGGGATTTCACGGCGTTTGCCGATGGAAGACAGCTGTCCCTGAGAGATACGAGACGATGCCGATTCTTTTTTGGCCGCCGCGAACCCGTTTTTCTCCCCCGCCTTCAAACGGCTTCCCATCAGCTTTCTATGACAGGTGTTGATAGATAACGATCTATTTTTTTGCCTAGTAGGACATCCGTTTATATCAGCGTACCGCTGTGTTCATATACATACAGTACAAATCAACATTACAGACATTTGAAAGGGGAAAAGAAAATGGCAAAAAGTTTTGATGTCGCGTCTCTGCAATCTTTGATAGGCAAAGGGGTGCGTGTGTACAAAGCCGGCCCGGAATCCAAGCGGGGCAGACTCATCGCCGTGATGGAGGATTACCTTCTCCTGGAATCGGAAAATGACGGGTTGGTTTACTACAATACGGAGCATATCCGAAGCGTCGCGGAAGACATTCAAGTCCCCACGCCAACCATCAACAGACCTGACGATTTCTATGATCGTTACATCATGGGTGAGGGGATCAACGATGTGCTGAACAACATGAAGTACAGCCTGATCAAAGTGGACCGCGGCGGTCCGGAATCCCGGATGGGACGGCTGTTGGGCGTCGGCGATGACTTCTTCGTGCTGTATACCAAGGAAGACGGCATTGTCTACTATCAGACCCAGCATGTCAAAAGCATCACGGTAGAAACAAACAACAACAACAAGATTCTGGAAGAATATCCGGAGTACCTGGAAGGCAGCTCGCTCGCCGAGGTCTTCGGCAAAGCGGAAACGCGCTGGGTGAAAATCAACCGCGGCGGACCGGAATCGGTGGAAGGGATTCTGGTCGCTACGCTGGATGACCACATCATTCTGGTGAACAACAAGGAAGTGTACCGTGTCGCCAACTTCCATATCAGAAACTTCAGCGTCATGGATCCGAATGCGAAAAACAACAACAATCAAGAAAACAACAACAACAATGCCAATGCGGCAGAAGCCGAAGCCTCCAGATCCTCCAGCGATTCTTCTGTCGAAGCGGTGGCCAAATCCAGCTCCGAGAAAAAGAAAAGAAGCGAGAAACAAAAAGTTACTGCACGCAGCAGAAGCTCCCGCACGAAGAAACGTTACGCTACCCGCATGGTGATCCAGCGCCGCAGCAGAGGAAAAACGACGGCAACCAGAAGCTCGGTCATCAAAGGCTCGTGGCGTCCTTCCCGGACGTTTAAAGGCATGATGGTCCCCAAAAACAAAAAGAAGTAAGCGAGAGCGGCAGCCTCCTGTTTCTGCTGACGGTACGCTGCATCATTTCGCGGTCGAATGGGATAAACGAGGCTGTGCCTCCCCCGATAGGAGCGATAAGCATTTTCCTTGCCGGAGTCGTACCCCGGACGGACATCTATCGGATCGTGGAATTCGTGAGCGGAGCTTCCATCGCCATCCTGTCTGCGATCGTCATGTCGATTGTGCTGGACGTTCCGAAAATGCCATTTCTCCTATCGGGTGCCCTGGTCGCCTCCGGGGCCGGTGCACCCATAGGAGTCAGCAATCCGGGCAATCTGATCGCCCTGCAAATCGTGGAGATGAATGGTTATTTTCTTGAAAGGAGGTCAATATATGAGCCTTCTCGGTCAATACTTGAAGCACCAGGTGACGCTCGAGCTGTCAGGCAAGATTTCGTTGACGGGCGTTCTGGTGGATCATGGCCTTGATATCGCGGTCATCTACAACGGTCAGGAGTTTCTGTACATTCCGTTGATGCAGCTGCACCACATGAGATTGAGCCCCAAACAGGATCTCAGCCTGGAAAATCCCCAAATCGCTCCCATTGAAAATGATGCGGAAAAAACTTCCCTCCGCAGAATGCTGACGAACGCCAAAGGGTTGTTTCTCAAACTCTATGTGATCGGTAACCAGATCATCCACGGCTACATGCTGAATGTGTTGAATGATTACCTTGTCTTCTATTCTCCCGTTTATAAAACCATGTATATCTCCCTTCACCACCTGAAGTGGTTCACGCCGTACATGACCAATACCACGCCGTACACGCTCAATAATCAGCAGATTCCCGTGATACCAACCAATGTGTCGGGCCCGCGAACCTTCGAGGAACAGCTGAAAAAGCTGGAAGGGAACATCGTCGTCTTCGATATCGGCGATCATCCCAGCAAGTCCGGCCTTTTGCGCAAGGTGGCGAACAGCATGGTCGTCCTCATCACCGGCGAAGGAGAAGAGTACTGCTGGAATCTGCAGCATCTCAAAAGCGTCCATGTTCCTTAAATGAAAAGCACCCGCTTTGAGGTGCTTTTCTTGGCTGGGTGTTCTGCCCACTTGACGGAAAGGAAGGAGGATGTTGGTGAGGATCTTTCATGGCATCGTGGAAATAGCCGGCCAGATGGGCATTTTAAGCGGAGCGTTCAAACGGAAGGGATATCTTTCTGTTGGTTACAACATCTTCCATACTTACCTGGGATACCAGGAGCATCTGATCAATACCGTGTGGACAGAAATTCAGAACACGCACAGGCATATCCTGAACTTCTTTGATCTCTTTCATTTTCATTATGCAAGCTCCATTTTGCCGAATTATGCCGACCTTCCGCTCCTGAAAGAAAGGGGCAAGAAAATGATCATGCATTTCTGGGGCAATGATGTGCGCTTTCATGGGCAGGCGCGGATCAACAATCCCTATGTGTATACGGGGGATTCCCCGCCGGATGAGGTGATCCATGCCAGGCTGGCCGAGGTCAGCCGTTATCTGGATGAAGCGATCGTCCAGGACTACGAGGTGTACGCCTATGTCGCACCTTTCTTCAAAAAAGTGCATGTTGTACCGATTGCGATCGATCTGAACCGGTTCGACCCGCACTATCCCTCGGTTGCACAGTCCTGCCCGCTGATCCTCCATGCCCCCACCAATCCGGAATTTAAAGGCACCGCTATCGTGGAAAGCGTGCTTGCCCAGCTGCAACGTACCCATTCCTTCCGCTACAGACGGATTGAAGGGATGAACCATGAGGAGGCCACCAAGCTTTATCGGGAGGCGGACCTCATTATCGATCAGGTGCGATGCGGCTCTTACGGATTGCTGAGCGTTGAATCCATGGCGTTGGGAAAACCGGTGGTCTGCTATATCAGAAGCGACCTGGTCGGGACGTTTCCGCCCGGTCTCCCCATTGTCAACGCGAACCCGGACACCTTGTATGAGCAGGTGAAAATGCTGCTGGAACAGCCGGAACTGCGCCATCAGCTGGGCATGGCGGGACGTCGGTATGTGGAGAACGTGCATGCGAGCGACTTGGTGGCCGCCAAACTGCTGCAGATTTATCAGGAGATGCAGGCATAGTCGATCAGTGATCAAACAAAAATTCAAATTGGTTAAAAATGTGGTTGATTTTTTGGTATGAAATATGGTAGATTATGAAACCGGGGGACGAGCCGACATCATGTCTGTTCGATCGCACCGAAAATGGATGGATGTCCGAGAGGCCGAAGGAGCACGATTGGAAATCGTGTAGACGGGGATAACTCGTCTCGTGGGTTCAAATCCCACTCCATCCGCCATTCTTTCTTCCACGGCCCGTTGGTGAAGCGGTTTAACACAGCAGCCTTTCACGCTGTCATTCAGGGGTTCGAATCCCCTACGGGTCACCATCACATCCTCCACAAAGCGGCGCGGATGCTTCGCAGCAACATCCGGGTACTTTGCGGAGGCTCCAACACAACGGATGTGGGGCATTGTGGAGGCTTAGCTCAGCTGGGAGAGCATCTGCCTTACAAGCAGAGGGTCGGCGGTTCGATCCCGTCAGCCTCCACCATGGATACCATACCATGGGGAGATAGCGAAGTGGCTAAACGCGGCAGACTGTAAATCTGCTCCCTCTGGGTTCGGCGGTTCGAATCCGTCTCTCCCCACCAGATTGGCTCTTATGCGGTCATGGCGGAATTGGCAGACGCGCTAGATTCAGGTTCTAGTGGTGGCAACACCGTGGAGGTTCAAGTCCTCTTGACCGCACCATTCCCTCCAACTGATTCAAGCGGACGTAGCTCAATTGGTAGAGCGTCGCCTTGCCAAGGCGAAGGTCGCGGGTTCGAGACCCGTCGTCCGCTCCATCTATTTTGTGCCCTTAGCTCAGCCGGATAGAGCGTTTGACTACGAATCAAAAGGTCGGGAGTTCGAATCTCTCAGGGCACGCCATACCATCTGTTTTAGACGCCCCTAAGCAGCATTCGCGCAGGCGGGTGGGGATGTCGGGAAGTAGCTCAGCTTGGTAGAGTACTTGGCTTGGGACCAAGGGGTCGCAGGTTCGAATCCTGTCTTCCCGACCACCAAACCGATTCGGAATCGGTGTCTCCACGTCCCTGGCAGCTGCAAGGCGTATTCGGTTTGCCGGAATGCAAAGACCTGATGTACTCCTGTTGGAGAATACATCAGGTCTTTTCTGTATATGGGAGAGTTTACGATCCTTAAAGTACGAAAGGGAGTGAGAAAGGTTGGGGGCCCCGCCGACAACAGCGTTAGCTCAAGCCGGGTGGGTTTTAAACACTCCCTTGTAATCAGATTCAAAAAGTGTAAAATTACACTATATGAGTAAATTTTCCGGCAAGGGTGGATCAATCGGTGACCAAAGAGCAGATCGTTCAACTTCTGTCGATGAAGATGAAGCTGATACGCGTAGAAAGAGGCTATACCCAGGAAGAGATGGCAGAGGTATTGGGCATCTCGAAAAAGACCCTGGTGCAGATCGAAAAAGGGAGAGTTTTGGCCGGCTGGACGACAGCGGCTGCGCTGTGCGCCTTGTTTCGTGACAGTGAAGTGATTCAGGGCCTGCTTGGAGAAGAACCGCTGGAAATCATGGAGACCGTGGCACACCAACAGATCAGGCGTCCCCGCCAAAAAACGCTGGGGGGAAAGGTATGGTGGCGGCCGATCGCCGAAAGCGGCCCTTTCCGGCTGCAGCAGAATGTGATCAGCATGCATTACCGGATTATCGACGCGGAGAATTACCGCTGGTTCAGTTCGATGGACAGGGAGGAAGCCATGAGGTATTTAACCGAATTGTCCGCCTCAACCGCTTCTTCCGCGCACAAGAAAGGAGAGTGACGACCGGTGGCTTGGCTCAGAAATTCCCGGTTTGACCTGTCGTTTTTCATTCTGCCGATGGTTGCCGTCCTGGCGCTTTCCCCGCTGGATCACGCTTCGGAGAAAGCCATCGCGATCACCGGCTTGCTTTCCCTGATCCTGTCCGCCGTCCATATCGGGGCGAACTGGACGCTGCTGTACCGGGATAACACCTTTCTTGCGTTTGACAGCAGAAGATACGGGACCATGGGCTTCTTTATCATCGCCGGCTCCGTCCTCCTCTCCCTCTGGAACCTGAATCTCTTTATGTCTGTTTATGTGTACTGGGGCTTGTGGCATTTCGCCCGTCAGCACTGGGGCATCGGCATGCTGTACAAGGCCCGGGTCCGCAACGGCAGCCGGATGGATTACCGGATCGACAAGTGGTGTGTTCATCTGCTGCTTTTTCTGCCGCTGCTGATTCAGTTCAAGCGACCGGGGGAGTTTGGCTTCTACACGATCACCATCTATCGCTGTCATCTCCCGGAGGCTTTGGCCGCCTGGATGCTGGCCCTGTATGGGGGAACCCTGATTTTCTGGCTTGGCTATGCCCTGTACCGCTTCAGCAAGAAACAGCTGAACATTCCCGCATTTTTCACCTTTTTCAGCGCCATCCTGTCGTTTGCCGTGATCTTTTTCGGCATCGAGCACTTTCTCCTGATGTATGCGCTGATTTCCATCCCGCATTCCCTCCAATATATCGGGCTCACCTATCATTATCACCGCGGGAAGAACCGGCATCTTGGCTATGATGCCGCAAAAGAGCGGAGATTTTTCATCAAATACTGGGTGTTCACGGTTCTGTACGTGGTCGCCGCCGTTTTTTTCGTCAAAATCAATGAGCAGCTTCATTCCCCCCTCATTTACGGCCTGTTGAGCTTAACCATCTTTCACTTTTGGGTGGAACTGTTTTCCTGGCGGGCCAAATACAATCCCGAGCTGCACGTTGCCTTGCATTGAGAAACAGCGAATTACAGCCGGGCTTTCCGGTGCGTATTTTTACTTCTGCAGGAACGTTTTGAGACACGCCGACATAGGATTGTCGTAGGATTATTCCCAACTTGTACATCAGATGCCGCTGTCGGAGGCAGGCAGCTGCAGGGAGGGGGGCGCAGAGCCCCTTGGAGAAGACAGCGGAAAGGTGGGGTGGAAAAATGGACGGGCACGTTTATACGGCGCATCAGTCGGCTTTTGTGGATGCAGGGGCGCAGATCGGGAAAGGCACGAAGATCTGGCACTTCTGTCACATCATGAGTCAGGCGGTGATCGGCGAGAACTGTTCACTGGGTCAGAATGTATTTGTGGCGAACCACGTCCGCATTGGCAACAACGTCAAGATTCAGAACAATGTGTCCATCTATGAAGGCGTGATCCTGGAGGACGATGTGTTTTGCGGGCCGAGCATGGTGTTTACCAATGTGCGGAATCCCCGTTCCGCCTTCCCCCGCAACACGGCCGACGACTATTTGCCGACGCTGGTCAAGCGGGGAGCCTCGATCGGCGCAAACGCCACGATCGTCTGCGGCTGCACGATTGGCGAATGGGCCTTTATCGCTGCGGGGGCGGTGGTGACCAAGGATGTGCCGGCTTATGCCAAAATGGCGGGAGTACCGGCGCGCCGCATCGGCTGGATGTGCGAGTGCGGGGAGAGCCTGCGGTTCAGCGGTCCGCGGACAGCCTGCGCGGCGTGCAAGAGAGAGTATGAAGAGAACGATGCGGGCTTGCTTCGCCGCGTGCCATAGCATGCTGCACAGGGGAGAGGACGCGCTGGCCCGTCCTCTTGGCATGTTTCAAGGGGCCACGCTGTCATGCGGTGGCACCAGCTTCCAGGGCCAACCATTCTTCCGCCAACGAAAACCAGGTGGACTTCCTCCCGACCAACATGGTGATTGACATTTCCCCAAACCCTGCCCATATAATATCGGAAGTACCATTTGTCCAAATCCGGAGTGAGTCGAGCATGAAATATGAAGTGTATCTGGTCGTGGAAAAAGGGGCCCCTTTTCAAAGCGATGAAGTGATCGCCTTAACCGGCAGCGAGGTTGTGATCGGCAGGAACTCGCACCAGCATCGCCCCGACATCGCGTTTACCAGTCTCCATATTTCCAGGCAGCACGCCGTGATCCGCAAAGATCAGCACGGCTACTCGATCGTCGACCTGGCCAGCATGCACGGCACGGAGGTAAACGGGGTTCCCGTCAGGCAAACCCCTGTCCCCCTGCGGGACCGCGCCCGTATCATTCTGGCAAAGGGGGAGGCGGTGCTCCAGTTCCATAATATCTTCGAAAGAGAGCTGGAACATACCAAGGAGTTCGTTTTTCCGCCGGACTGGACCGGACAGGCAGGGGAAGGCCTCACGATCCACCCGGAGAGACGGGAGGTTTACTTGGATGGTCAACCGGTCCGGCTGTCCGGAAAAGACATGGAGCTCCTGCTGCTCCTGTACCAGCGGGTGAACCAGGCCGTCAGCTTTGACGAAATCAAGGCGCATATCTGGCCGGAGCGGCTGGCCGACACGAGCGGACAGATTCCCGATGTTGGCTACAATGAGATTACCGTCCTCGTCTATCGTCTGCGCAAAAAGCTTGGCAGACACGGGGAGCGGATCGTCACCGTTCCACGCTACGGCTACATGTTGGATCTGTAACCCACGAAAGATCAGGAGGAAAAACGAATGAAAGATCATGTGTGGGTCAACAGCAGGGGAAAGCGTTTGTCGGCCATGGTTCATCACCCCGACAATTCGCCCCAACCGGATGTTGTCATCTTCTGTCACGGATTTACGGGGGAAAAAGTGGGAGGGAGCCAGCTGAACCTGCGTCTGGCCCAAGCCATTGAGGCGGCGGGGTTTGCGGTGATACGCTTTGAATACGCGGGTTCGGGAGAGAGTGAAGGAAACTTTGCCTCCGATACCACGATCTCCGGCTGGAAAGCGGATTTGCAGCAGGTGGTCGCATGGGTGAAAAAACAGCCGCACTTTCAGGATTCCCGCCTCTATCTTTTGGGACAGAGCCTGGGAGGGTGCATCGTGTTTCTCCACGAGGACCCGGACAGGCTGATTGCGGGCCGCATCGGAATCTCTCCCGTTATCCGGCCGCTGGAGGATTTCCGCGAACGGATCCTCGGTCCCGCGCTGTGGGCAGCGTCGGAGGCGGGAAAGACGATCTCCGATTTTTTCGGGAAAAACTATTCGCTGGAACCCTCCTTCGTTCGCGATATCCTGGAGCATAAGCACAATCCGCTTGCAGCTTGCCAGTCTTATGATTCGCCGGTGCTCCTCATCCATGGCACGGCTGATGTTCCCGTCCCTGCGGAAGGTTCCTGCCTGTTTTATGAGACGTATGCCGGTCCCAAAGAGCTGCTTCTCCTTGAAGGAGGAGACCACAGCCTTGCCCAGCATTTTGAGAAAGTAAAGGAAAAGGTCGTGGAGTGGCTGATCATCCAAAATCAGCGCCGCATGGGTTAACGCGCGCAAGGCAAGATGCCTTGCGTTTTTACTTTTAAGTGATAAAGTGACGAAGAAAGTTTGGGGCCCCCGCCGACACCAGCAGGTTCAGGGGTCCCCAAAAAGTACCCGGATTATACTTCGAAGCTCAACGTCACTTTTTGGGGTTGAGCATAGCTTAAGTCGGCGGGGTTATTTACACCGCGCATGAGATACCGTGTCATCATTTTATCATCGTTTTGTCATCGAAATGATAACCGGCTTTTATTTTTGCCAGCCAGGGACTGGTATATCTTACTGGTGGGAGATGATTAGACAAAGATGCCTGCGGCAGTCGCGGCAGATCAGGCTGATGACAAACTTCTGTGAGCGTAATGGCGTGATGGGGCCAAGCGAGCTCCTTTGACGACCGACGCAGCGAAGAAACAAAGACGCGGGAGCAAAGGGGGCGTGAGTCTCACATCCCTGGGACGCCCAGATGTTGAGCCCCCGCCCGCGTCGCGTTTCGGAGCGGACATGGCAAACTTCTTCGCGGGTCGTCAAGAGAGCGAGCAGGGACCATCACGGATGACATGACCCACTTTGTCTGCACACTGGTCTGCGGCAGTCGCGGCAGATATTGAATCGGTACAAAGATCAGGCAAGTACGCTCAGCGCGTTCCACGGATAGGAGGACCATCCATGAAACAGATCAATTTGCTGATGCTGGTGGCGGCGATCCTGCTCGCTCTGGTGAGCGGCTGCGGGGTGGGGGCGGTCGGACTGCTGGAGAAAGCGGCAGGGAAGGATGACAGCCGCCCGGTTACCCTTGAGTCCTTTTTCACCGGACACAAAGGAACCTTTGTCCTGCGGGATTTGAGCAACCATTCCACCATGATTGTGAATGAAGAGCAGGCCAACAAGCCGCTGCCGCCCGAGTCAACCTTCACCATCTGCAACGCCCTGATCGCCCTGCAAACGGGTGTGGCGAAGGATGGGAACGCGATGCGCCGGTGGAACGGGACAACCTACCCCATCGAAGCATGGAATCGCGACCATACCCTGGCAACGGCGATGGCCAATTCGGTGGACTGGTACGACCAGGAGATGGCGCGCGACATCGGAGAAGAGCGCATGACGGCCCTTCTCGGCAAAATCGGGTACGGCAACGGGGATGTCAGCGGCGGTCTCGATCGGTTCTGGCTGGACAGCACGCTGAAGATCTCGGCGCTGGAACAGGTGGATTTCCTTGCGCGCCTGTATCAGGAGAAGCTGCCCCTGAACCGCCGGAGCATGCAGATCGTGAAGGGATTGATGACGCTTCAAGAGGAACCAGAACTCCTCTACGCCGGCAAGACAGGGGAGGGCAAGGAGGTCGGCTGGTTTGTCGGCTACGTGACCAGCAAGGGGAAAACCTACGTCTTTGCCGCCAACATCGAAGGGGAGAAGGAAGGAAACGGTGCCCAGGCCAGAGCGATCGCGGAAGATATCCTGCGGGAGATGCGTCTGCTGCCTGCCAAGGAAACGTCGTTTCGCTGACGAAAAAGCCATCCATGTTGCAGGGGATGGCTTTTCGTACGGAACGGCTGTTCCCCTTTCTGTGAAAAATATGGTAGAGTTAGAGGGAAGAGAGCCCGAAAGAGGTGGAAGAGATGGACAACATCTGGTTGATTGGCTCGCTTGCCTGTAACCTGGTCGCGCTGCTGCTGGTCGCCTGGCTGCTTGTGCGCAAAACAGGACCTTCACTAGGAAAGTGGGAGCAGCGATTCGCCGTATTGGAAAAAGGCCTGGAGAGAGTGGAGCGGGCCATCCGCGAAGAGATGGCACACAGCCGCCAGGAAAGCGGCGCGGCGGCCAAGCAGAACCGGGAGGAAATGCAGCAGGCGTTTGCCACGATGAATCGGACGCTGATGGCCAACATCGGGGAGATGGCGACACAGCAAAAGCATTTGCTGGACAGCTTTGCCTCCCAGTTAGCCGAGCTTACCCGGCTGAATGAACAGAAGCTCGGCCAGCTCCGGGAGACCATCGAACAGAGACTCGCGTATCTGCAGGAGGAAAACGGCAAGAAGCTGGAACAGATGCGCCAGACTGTGGATGAGAAGCTGCATGCCACGCTGGAGCAGCGGTTGGGCGAGTCGTTCAAGCTGGTAAGCGAGCGGTTGGAGCTTGTGCACAAGGGGCTCGGCGAAATGCAGACGCTCGCATCCGGCGTAGGCGACCTGAAGCGGGTGCTGAGCAATGTAAAAACACGTGGCACGCTGGGAGAGATCCAGTTGGGCAATCTGCTCGAGCAGATGATGAGCCCGGAGCAGTATGAACAGAATGTAGCCACCAAAAAGGGAAGCAAGGAGCGGGTGGAATTTGCCGTCAAGCTGCCTGCCGGGGAAGAACAGGGAGGCCACATCTGGCTGCCCATTGACTCCAAGTTCCCCCTGGAGGATTATCAGCGGCTCCTGGACGCCCAGGAGGAAGGCAATCCCCAGCTTGCCCAGGAAGCGGCCAAGCAGCTGGAGGCGAGAATCAAGGCGGAGGCCAGGGCGATCCGGGAAAAATATGTCGAGCCTCCCTACACCACTGATTTTGCCATCATGTTTTTGCCGATCGAAGGGCTGTTTGCGGAAGTGCTGCGCCGGACAGGCCTGTGGGAGACCCTGCAGCGCGAGTTCCGCGTCGTGGTTACCGGCCCCACGACCTTGACCGCCTTGCTCAACAGCTTGCAGATGGGCTTCCGGACGCTGGCTATCCAGAAACGCTCCAGCGAAGTGTGGCAGCTGCTGGGGGCCGTCAAGGGAGAGTTTGGCAAGTTCGCAGACATTCTCGCCAAAACGCAGAAGAAGCTGCAGGAAGCGAGCAATACCATCGAATCGGCTGCCGTGCGCACGCGAGCGATTGAAAGGCGGCTCCGCACCGTGCAGGAGCTGCCGGCAGAGGAAGCCGGCAAACTGCTGCCGGAGCTTGATCCGGTGCTGCCGGAGGCGTATTGAGCACAACATGGAGCGATCAGCCGCCGGTACGAAGAAACATGCGAAGTCCGGAGAAGCGCCTAAAGAGGCGGCTCCGGGCTTTTTCCTACTCGATGATCCCCAGCTGCACCAGATCCGGATGCTGAATCTGGCCGGTCACTTCCAGACCTTCCGCCTTCTGAAAGCGTATGACCGCCCCCCGCGTGGACCGGTCAAATATACCATGGCACTTGCCGTGATAATAGCCGGCCGCTTTCAAACGGTTTTGGACGATCTGCACCAGCGCTCCTTTTGAGCCGGTGACGAGGATGCGGTAAGTCAAATCCTCATGCCCCATAATCGGCCCGTCGATCAGGACGGGGGTGCCCAGGGGGACAAGGTCGTACAGCTTCTCAATGTCTCTGTTTCTCATCCGGAAACAGCCGTGACTGACGTACCTGCCTACGAGTTCGGGACGATTGGTGCCATGAATCCCATAGAGTCCCCAGCTGACATTCAGACCCAGCCAGCGGGTGCCAAAGCCCCCTCCCCAATCCTTCGATTTATGAATCACACGATAATGCCCCACCGGAGAAGGCGTATCTTTTGCGCCTGGGCCGATCCGGAAAGAACACAGTACGGTCCCGTCCATTTGTCTCAATTCCAGGCGGTTATGCCACAGGTTGACGTAGATCATGACCTGGTCTTGCGGCGATTGGGAAAACGCCCCCTGAGGGTTCCAGAAGGAAGCGAAAAGGAGAGCGAACAAGACTGCGGACAGCATCCTTTTACTGGACATGACATCACCTGCATCCGTTAGTTCCTGATGGCGTTTGGCTACACGCGAAACAGCGGATCGCCATAAAGCGTCACCAAGGCCAGGATAACAAGCAGAACAACCAACCCGACGGTAAGCCACCAGATCGGGGCGGTCATCGTGCGCCTTTTCTCTTTCCCGTTCATCCGAATGACCTCCTTCATTCTTCCTACCGCTATATTTCCCCACAGTCAGAATCGCATTCCGGATGTAACGAATTGGGGGATGATCTGCGTCTTATGGGATAGGGAAGATCGGGAATCGCTTTTCCGGCAGTACGTGGGGTGTGCTATCATGGAGACAGGAATAGGCGGGACGGGAGGGAACGTATGGAGAGAGTGGTTTTGCGCGGGCATCATCTGCTCTGCGTGCACGGGTTTCAAGGAATGGGGTACAGCCCGGAATTTGTCCGGAAAATGGCCGAGATCGTGGAGAGGATCAGAGACCCCGAGCAGGATTTTCCCATCCTGGTTGTGCAGGGATTTGACGATACCTGCCTGGCTTGTCCGAACAAAGGCCTGGAGAAATGTGAAGCAAACGGAGATTCGGAAGAACATGTCCAAGGCCTGGACCGCAATGTGATCAACCATTTGGGACTGCGGGGGAATGAAGTATATCGGAAGTCAGACCTGGTGAACTGGACGCGGGAGAAGGTGGATCCGGACGATTTGGATCGCCTCTGCGCCGGATGTTCATGGCTCCCGTATGGGGTATGCAAGGAAGGCATCGCCAGGCTGAAAACGGGAAACTGACAGAATTGGTCGTCAATGCGAGAAATCCCCACGTTAACGTCGAAATTTCGGCGTTGTTCATGTTAAGATAAAAGGGATGTTCGCATCATGATTTTGATAGAAAGAGGGACAACTGTGAAGCGATTTCTCACCTGCTTACTGGTTGCCGGATTGGCCATCAGCGGCGTGGTGCCGGGGAGTTATACGGCTCGGCTATTCGGACCATCCGTACAGGCGGCCCAGACGGTCAAACAGCGGGACGCGGCATCGGTACGCAAGCCGATCCATCAGTCGATTTTCTTCAACGATTACCAGGTCGTCGGCCTTGGAGAAAACGGGTGGAACTGGGTGAAAAATGACGAATTCATCCTGCCTCCCCAGACACCGCTCGATATCGATATCCTGCAGACTACATACGGCAAGCATGGGACGACGGTGAACCGCAAGAAAGTGCTTCTCGACGGTGCGGAACTGACCGAGTACCGTTCGGAGATCACTTCTGCCGCCTCCCCCCTGGAGTGGCGGGTGCCGCGCTTTTCCATCCCGGCCAACCGGCTGACGCCCGGAAGCCATCTCCTCACGTTTATCGTGGAGGATGGCGCCAGCCAAAGCAGCACGGTGAATGTGCGGTTTCTGGTACAGCAGGGCAATGAGGTAACCGTCTATGGGGGAACCGACACCACCGGGATGATCATCCCGTCAGGCTCCACCGAAAAAATCTTGGCCCAAAGCGGCTCCAAAAATTTCCTGGCCGAGGAGCAGGGCAGCTGGAAGCTGGTCGAAAAAAGTACCGGCAGAACCATGAAGGTGATGTTCGGACCGAAATTCAACACCGGCACGTTAAAAACAGGCAGCTATGAGGTCTCCTTCCTGCCGAAACGCGACGATGCCACGGAATGGAAGATCACCGTGGAGGTCGGCGTTCCGCCGGTTTATTCGCTGCTAAACGGGAATAAGCAACAGCTTTTCCCGGGCCAGAAGATCACGGCTGCCACCGTTCCGGGAACCATCACCTTCTATGCGGACGTACCAGGCAATTGGTCGGTGAGCGGAACCAGCCAGACGGCCGCAGCGGCTCAGACGTTTGACGTGATGATTCCGGAGCTGTTGAGAGGCATGACGATCACCGTCTCTTACGTACCGGAAGGAGGCGACGAATCTGACCCCGTCAACGTGCAGGTCGATGTCCCGCCCGGCAATGTGAACTGGTGCGATCCCGGCAAAGCGATGGCCGAAATGGACATCCTGACGCGCACGAATGCGGCCTCTTCCTATGTTCGCGAAAAAGAGGATCTGCGCACGAGCGATACGCTGCTCGACATTTATCAGGCTCCGTTAAACGAGATCTGGATCGCGACGGCCGCCGATCATTTTGAACGGGGCGGTATTTCGGATGCGGAAGAAGGCCCGGGGATCTGGGCGGTCAATAACGTGATCGCGGACGAGTCCCGCCTCAACTGGGATCATACCGCGCTCAATCTGGCCAGCTTCGACGCGGGGACGTACAAGGTGAAGTACATCAGCAAGCAGGACCCCGCCCTGCAGTGGTGCGGCTCCGTCCGTATCATCGAAGACAAGCCGCCCATCCAGTCCGCACCTTCCTGCGAGGCAGGGGAATCCGGCCCGGCGCCGGATCTTCTCCCTCTCCGTCTGACAGCGAAGAACGGCACGGATCTTGTGGACGGCGGGACGATCACCATCAGCGATCCCGATGAGCTGGAAGCATACAGCGCGCTGAGGTTGACCGCCAACCATGTGGAGAAATATGGTACAAAGCGGATAAAAAAGGGATCCGATTCGGACAGAAGATACTATACCGTCCCGGATGTGCGCTGGGAGTATGGACAGACCAATTTCGGCAAAAAAATTTATTATGACGGCGCAACCATCTTTTCGGACAACCGGGTAGAACTTCTTTTCAACGGTACCGTCATCCAGGAAATGACCCCCCGGTTGGATGGTGGCAGCGACACGCTGAATCTGCAAAAATGGATTGAACGAAACGACAGCAAACCAGGCACATACACCCTGCGCATTACCCATGACCTTTCCTATGTGGATTGCGATGTGAGACAACACGGCAACGCTTATGAAAAAGACGTGAAAACGGTGACGAAAACACAGACATTCACCACCTCGATCGAGCTGAAGAAATAAAAGAACCCGCGTCCCGATCCGGGAGCGGGAAGTGCCCCCTTACGCAAACAGCGACAAAAGAGTTCACGGGAACTCATGGCTGTTGGTCGGAGGGGATTTTTTTTGCCACTTGAAAGCCGGAATGAAGCCGCTGTTTCAGTCGATGAATGTCCGGTTAAGCCGCGCCAGTAACCCTCCCAATTTCCGACGGTCCTCGTCTGACCAGTCCTTAAGCAGAAGGGAATACCGGTTTTTGCGCGCTGTTCTCGTCTCAGTCAACTGACGCATCCCCTCATCGGTGATTTGGAACAAACTGGCGCGGCCGTCCTCCGGATTAGGCAAGCGCTGGACGAGACCTTTGGCTTCCAGGGCTGCCGTCTGCCTGCTGACTGTGGAAATATCCAAGCGGAATTCATCAGCCAAAGCCTTGACACCGACAGGCCCCTGCATCTCAAGCTGCCTGAGAAGAAGATAAGCGGAGCGATCCAGGCTGCCCACATTGCCGGCAGCTACGGCACGGCGAACGAGAATGGCAACTTCATATTCGATCAAGCCGATGATGTCTTGTTCTTGTTCCAACGCCCATATCCCCTTACATGATGGTGATTCATACCGCATCAATACAAATGTACCGCATTCGTTCGCCGGATTTGAAGCATCCGTTTCCAACAATGTTGGAGACACACCATTGACAAATCAAGAGATCGTTGTATAATCCGGTACATATATATACTTGTATTATACAACTAGATTGACAGCTCTTGCAAAATGCGAATGATTGGAGGATCGTAAATGAATGTTGACTCTCAGGTAACAGGCGGAAAAATTCAAGCCCCCAGCGCTTTTTTCAGCCAGCCAAAGGCGGTATGGGCTGTAGCTTTTGCTTGTGTGATTTCGTTTATGGGCCTGGGGCTTGTCGATCCCATTCTTCCGGCGATTGCAGAAAAGCTGCACGCTACACCCAGTCAAGTTTCCCTGCTGTTTTCCAGCTATCAACTGATTACCGGGTTGGCGATGTTAATCACCGGCGTTATTTCCAGCCGAATCGGGATTAAATGGACCTTGTTGGCAGGCACTTTCCTGATTGTGGTGTTTTCCATGCTGGGTGGCTTATCGGGCAGCATCGGGGAGCTTGTGGGGCTGAGGGCCGGTTGGGGGCTTGGCAATGCTTTGTTTATCGCGACGGCGCTCTCCGCGATCGTCGGGTTAGCCAGCGGCGGAGCGGCCAAAGCCATTATTCTGTACGAAGCCGCCCTTGGCTTGGGCATCGCTGTTGGTCCATTGCTGGGAGGGGAACTGGGTTCGATTTCGTGGCGTGGTCCGTTTTTGGGAGTGGCCGTGCTGATGACGATGGCGTTCCTCGCCATTCTCTTCATGCTGCCAGCACTGCCGAGACCAAACATCCGCACATCGCTGCTGGATGCATTCCGGGCGTTGCGTTATCCTTCGCTGCTGACGTTGGGGATTACGGCATTATTTTATAATTTTGGCTTCTTCACCTTGATGGCATACACGCCTTTTGTGATGAAACTGGATGAACATGGACTCGGGTTTGTTTTCTTCGGCTGGGGTGTTTTGTTGGCCGTTACCTCTGTATTTGTGGCTCCCAAACTGCAAAAACGATGGGGTACCATCCGTTCGATTTGCATCATGCTGTTCTTGTTCGCGATGACGCTGCTGGCAATGGGAATCTGGACGTCGTCCCTCGCCACCGTTATCGCCGCAGTCGTCATTGCCGGGGCGTTCCTGGGCACGAATAATACGCTGATTACCACCGCGGTGATGGTGTCCGCCCCGGTGGAACGCTCCACGGCTTCGGCTGCCTACAGCTTCATCCGGTTTGTATTCGGCGCTGTCGGTCCATGGCTCGCGGGCAAATTGGCGGAGTGGTTCAACCCGCATGTTCCCTTCTACGTGGGCGCTCTTGCCGTCGTCTGCGGTATTTTGACGATCGTGATCGGGCGCAAACACCTGCAGCATATCGATGCTGCCGCTATGCATTAAAAACCGTCACGCATCTCTTCGCGGGTAATCGCGTAGATGTTGTGGTCCTCCCATATGCCGTTGATCTGCAAATACCGGAGGGACATCCCCTCATAACGAAAGCCGGCTTTCTCCAAAACGCGAATGGAGCCGACATTGCGCGGCATCACGGCGGCCTGAACGCGATGAAGCCCGGCTTCCTCAAACGCGAAGGCGACAGCTTGTCTCACCGCTTCCGTCATGAGTCCTTTGCCGTTATGCTGCTGATCCAAAAAATACCCGATCGTCGCATTCTGCCAGGCCCCCCGCACAACGTTGGACAAGGCGACGCGCCCGATCTGTTCGTGGGTTCCCGCCAGGAAGATGCCAAAGGCATACGCCTTGTCCTCCTCCCAATCGCGCCGGGCGCTTTCGATCTGCTCCAGACATCCCTGCAGGGTAAAATGGGAAGCGGGTCGGATCGGCTCATAGGGCTGCAGGAAAGACTGGTTGCGCAGACGCAGCTTCCACAGCGCCTCGGCATCCTCCTTCGTCAGCGGACGAATAGTAATGTTTCCATGCTCGGATGTCATCCATTTTCCTCCCTTCCAGTTGGAAAAGCATGCTATATTCTAACACTTTTTGTGAGGGAGTGGGGAAGAAATCGTGATTCTTATCTCCCCCTGTTGCCACCCGGAGTGGAATTTGGTACAGTTAAAAGCAATTACATACTCTGGCTTCAATAAATAGAGGTGCGCGGCGGATGAGTACTTTTTTCGCAACAAAGGGCGGGGACCCTGAAAAAAGGAAAGGCCAATGCGCCGAAGTTCCGGTCGATTCCCCGGGCGGCCGGCGCTGGGATGTGCGTGAACAACGCCCGTCCTGTCATGAAAGGGTACTTTCGTGGAGCGCTATTTATGAATTGCGAGGACGGCAATGAGTATGGCGACCCCAGGCTCGTTGCATTTTTTTTAGCATCCCTTCCAATGCCGGGGAAGGGGAGAAGATGAGGAGGATACGATCATGAACATGATGAATGCGCAAGAAATTATCTCGTTTATCCAAAAGTGCGAGAAAAAAACGCCGGTGAAAGTCCATGTCAAAGGGCGTCTGGAGGGGATCGACTTCGGCGCCAACACGAAAAGCTTCATCTCCGGCGGAGTGGGCGTTCTGTTCGGTGAATGGAAGGAGATCCAGCCTGTGCTGGAAGCGAACCGGGACAAAATCGACGACTATGTGGTGGAGAGCGATCGCCGCAACTCGGCAATCCCGCTGCTGGACACCAAGGAGATCCAGGCGCGGATCGAGCCGGGGGCCATCATCCGCGACCAGGTGACCATCGGCAACAACGCCGTAATCATGATGGGCGCCGTCATCAACATCGGGGCGGTGATCGGGGAAGGAACGATGATCGACATGAACGCGGTCGTCGGCGGCCGCGGCACCATCGGCAAGAACTGCCACATTGGCGCAGGGGCGGTGATCGCCGGTGTGATTGAGCCGCCGTCCGCACAGCCGGTAATCATCGAAGACGATGTGCTGGTCGGCGCCAATGCCGTGATTTTGGAAGGAGTCCGCGTCGGAAAAGGGGCCGTCGTGGCAGCCGGAGCGGTGGTGATCGAAGATGTGCCGCCCTATGTGGTCGTGGCGGGCACGCCTGCGCGCGTCATCAAGCAGATCGACGAAAAGACCCGATCCAAAACGGAGATCAAGCAGGAGCTCCGTCAACTGTAAAGGCAGCGCGGCCGCTGAATGGAAAGGAGCTTGACGATGTCGCTTCAGCAGTTTGTACAGATCCGGCGTGACCTGCATCAGATTCCCGAACCCGGGTTTCAGGAATACAAGACGCAGCGCTATCTGCTTGATTACATCGACACCCTGCCGCAGGAACGGCTGGCCATCCAGACATGGCGGACGGGGATCCTGGTGAAGGTGAGCGGCACCAATCCGCGCCGGATGCTGGCCTGGCGGACCGACATGGACGGCTTGCCGATACCGGAAGAGACTTCCTATCCGTTTCGCTCCGTCCATGAGGGGTACATGCATGCGTGCGGACATGACATGCATATGGCGATTGCCCTCGGCATTCTGACACACTTCGCCCATCATCCGCTTGCGGACGACCTGCTGTTTATCTTCCAGCCGGCGGAGGAAGGTCCCGGCGGAGCAAAGCCGCTGATGGAGAGCGAAGCGTTTGCTTCCTGGCGGCCGGACTGCGTGTTTGCCCTGCATATTGCCCCGGAATATCCGGTTGGCACCATCGCAACCCGGCCGGGTATCTTGTTTGCCAACACCTCCGAGCTGTTTATCGAGCTGACGGGGAAGGGGGGGCATGCCGCCTATCCCCACCGCGCCAACGATATGGTGGTGGCGGCGAGCCATCTGGTGACGCAGCTGCAGACGATCGTTTCCCGCAACATCGACCCGCTTGATTCCGGCGTCATCACCATCGGCCGCATCGAAGGCGGCACGAAGCAGAATATCATCGCGGAAAAGGCGCGGATCGAAGGAACAATCCGAACGCTCTCCCTTGAGTCGATGAAAAAGATCAAGGCCCGCATCGAGGCGCTGGTTCAGGGGATCGAGACGGGGTTTGCGTGCAGCGCCACCATCGACTACGGCTCCAATTACTGCCAGGTATACAACGATCCGGCTTTGACCGAGGAGTTTATGCAGTGGGTGCAGGAGAAGAGGGACGTCACGTTTGTCAGCTGTACGGAAGCCATGACCGGTGAGGATTTCGGCTATTTCCTCGCAGAGATTCCGGGCTTCCTGTTTTGGCTGGGAGTCAATACACCCTATGGCCTTCACCATGCCAAAATCGAGCCGGACGAGCAGGCGATCGAAGTCGCCATCCGGCTGGTTACCGATTATCTCAGCTGGAAATCGGGTCAAATGTAACAACAAGAAAGGGATGCCTCGCAAAAAGGCATCCCTTTCTATTGTTGAGTGCGCCGTTTCTCTTTGATCATCATCCAGGCCACGCGCAGATGGAGCAAAAGATCCTCCCGTTCCTTCTCATTCAAATGAAGCAGATCTCCATCGAACTGGAGCGCGCTTTCCTCCTTGATCAGCTGATGCAGGTCACGCGGTTTGTAAGCAGGCGGCCCGGCCGCAGCATCTTGCTGCTCCCGGGAAGACGGCGAGGGGGAAGCTTCCGCCATTCCCGCATGCTCGGTCCGACCGAGCAGGTAGTCAACCGATGTCCCGAAGAAAGTGGCAAGCGCAAGCAAGGTCTCATAGTCAGCCTGGTTGTCGTTCGTTTCATAGCGGGCGTAGGTGGAACGGTTAATCCCGAGCTGATCGGATAATGCCTGTTGGGATAATCCTCGTTCGTGCCGCAGCTTCTTTAACCGTTCACCAACCGTCACGACTGACCACCTCCTGGACTCATTATAGGTGACAAAAAATCACAATGAAAGCGCTGTGTAAAAAGCTCACAAAAGCTGTTGATTGTGACAAATCATCACTGTATACTTGCGTTAGATTATCACAAGGCGGTGTTGCGATGAAACGGAACCATTGGCTTGTGACCGAAAGGGAGAAACGGAAGATGACGCAGGAGAGGGTGGCGGAATTGGCGGGAATCGAGCGATCCTATTACACCAAAATCGAGAACGGGACGGTGCCGAGCGTCAAGGTGGCCAAACGTATCGCAAATGTCTTCGGCATCGATTGGACCCGTTTTTTTGAATCGGACGCCGATCGGTGAAGGCGTACGACAGGAGGAGGAAGGAATGGTTACAGGAGACAAGCCCCAACAATTCCGAAAACAGCCGCAACCAGCCAACATCGTGGAACTGCCTGTCAAAGTCGATATCGTCGACGGAGCCGATGGCCTGGAACTTTACGAAATCGTGTTTGCCCTGCAGGTAGCGGCACAGCATCTGCGTTCTTCCGACACGTTTCGCGCCAGATACCTGGAGCGGCTGGTAATCAAATATCAAACCATACAGCAGAACCGGCTGCAGCAAATCAAACAATATTTTCAGGAAAAGTGGAAAGATGATCATTCCCACAACCATGCCCGCATAACCAATAGTAAGCAGGAAAATCAAGAAACCTTCCCATGATTCAGCGCGCTTTTCCAACCGATCCGGTGCCTCCCGGGAAATGGAAGTTATGAACAACCCTGTGTATAAGTGATGCGATTTTTGTCGGATTTCGCCTGTGGATACTGTGGATTTTGTGAAAAAATGATCGGGATGACCACAACTATTTGCCACCTGATGCGTATAAGTATATGAGACAAGAAAACGGAACGAATGATCCACAATTGCGGAAAGGTTAATGGAGGACTGCAAGATGAAGAAGAGATGGACGACTGCGCTGATCACGTTGGCAATCGCTGGTGTGGCTACCACCGCCATTGGGGATGGGCAGCTGAGAATATCCATGGGCGCCGACCGCATCAATTCGGAATTACCGGCGTCGGAAGCAAATGCCGTTCAGGAACTGGTAAACAAGCTGGGCGGATTTACCACCTATGACCGGAAATCGGGCAGGATGACGGTGGAGAAGCCAAAAGTGAATATTCTGATTCTGGAAGGGATCCAGCAATCCAGAAACAAAAACATTGTCTTCACCAATCCGATCAAAAGCTACACGGACAAGGATGTGCCCAGAAGCTTCGGCGTGTTTGTAGAAGTGGATCAGGCTCCGGAGGCAAGGCAGCTGGAGATGAAACTGGTGTTGATCGGACCGAACGGCAAGGAAGTAGAGGAAGGGAATAAACTGACTTATTCCACCAAGAACGGGACCTCCTTTTATTTCTCCCAGCCGTTCATTTCGACCAAACTGAGTCAATTCGGCACCTATAAAGTGCAGCTCCTGATGAGATCGGAGAAATACAAGGACTATGTCGTCGTTGGGGAAAACAGTTTCACCGTCGGCAGATAACCACCCGCCATCGGCATGCACGGACGCCGGCTGCGTGCATGCCACGTTTTGGCATGGGTTGCAATCGGTTTCCTCCTGGTTGGAAACGTGGTATAATGTAGTCACAAAAAGGATTTCTTTTGCATGCCAGTTTTTTTAGAAAGGAAAGATGGGAGCGAATGAAGAAAAATCCCGCACGTTCATCCACAGATGTCGAAGGCCCTAGTATACGGATTGCCTGGAAAGATGAGCAATCCCTCTTGGCCACCTGGCACATGACAGACGGATTCCGGCAGGAAGTGGAGCGCCAGTTCGCCATCCCGTTTGCCGAACTGCCGTTTGTCCTGCGGCTGTATGACGTGACAGACCGCCTGGAAGTCCGCAATGATGGCATGGACTCCTACACGGATTTTGACATTAACCATCACTCGTCGGAGTGGGTGCTGTACGGTGTCACGGACAGTTCCGCCTATTGTGTCGATCTGGGAATACGGATGATTGATGGAAGATTTTATTCGCTGTCGAGGTCAGAAATCATCGCACCAGCTTCATAACTGGATGGCATATGGAAAAAGTTCTCCCTCGGGGAGAACTTTTTTTTCATCATTTTCTTAAGGTTTGCGTGGTTGAAAGTATTGTACCCGTTTGTTAAAGAGATGCAGCTCTCCTTTAAATTCCTTTGCCAAATAACGGCAAAACTCGTTCGCCTTCCCCTTGTCGCCGTGGGTGGCGGATTCCGGCAGGGCGATCTGGATGTAATGCTTTTCCTGGTCGTTTTCCTGACGGGAACCCACACCGACAATGATGGTTTTATAGGATTTGGGATCTTTCCCGCGCAGCAGGAACCAGGAATCCTTGCCTTCGGGTCTTTCCTCTATAACATAAGGGAACGCTGCTTCATCATATGCCCAACCTAATTGCTGACCGGTTTTCTTCGTCATCTCCCTGTAGCGGACAAGCTTCTCCTTCACATCCGCAAGAGAAGCCTGCGGGACCGTGGAACCTTCAACAAAATAGATATAGGCAGATTGCATATTCACTTGGACGTTCACTCCCATACGCGACAATCTTCATTCCTCAGAATAGTGTAGCACTCCTGCCTTTCTTTGACAACTTGAAGGGGAGAAACCGGAAAGTCGTTGCGCTTGTTTTCAGAAAAGTGTACAATAAATTAAAAATTTTAATAATTTAACGCGAAAAAACATGCTGGGAGAGTGTGCACATGCAAGCCGGATCGGTTCGATTGGTATATGAAACGTTGAATATGCTTCGTGCCATAAACGTTGTAAATAAAGAGGATTGGGAGAGGGCAGCGAAAGAGGCGGATCTGGATTCCTCCGTCCAGTTGAATATTCTCTGGATCATTTACTGTTATGAAGGGGTGCGGGTCACGCAGATCGCCGATTGGACATTCTGGCACCCGTCCTCCATCGTCATTCACATCAAAAAGCTGATGGAGAAAGGACTTGTCGTCATCGAGAAGTCGGAATTGGACGGTCGGGTTGTCCATGTGTATCCGACACAGGCAGGCAGGGCGGTGATCGAGAAGAGTCGGCAGAATGTTCCTGCCATTTTTCGCCTGACGTACGCGCTGGAGAAGCTGGAGGAGCGCTACAGCCCAGCGGTTGTGGCTCTCTTTTTCGAATGTTTGGCATTTCTGGCGCAAACCCTCCATGGGGGAGACAAGGTGCGCTGGATCCAGGAGAGCGAGGATCGGCTGCCTTTGGGTGAGCATCAGATCAGCTAGCAAGACATGTCGTCCCGGTTTCAAGGTATCGGGACTTTTTTTATGGACGGGTCGAATAAGATGGTCAACGGACGGAAAAAGTAGGGAAACAGGCAAAGAGTCGTGACGCAGGCGGGAAAGCATGATAAGCTAAGGGAACAATCTGAATTTTCGAGAAGAATGGGAGTGATTGCGATGGAACGCTATGACAATCTGTACGACGTAACGGAGACAGCCCAGGTTCGATTCATAGGGCTGGCTTCCGCTGAGACGCGCCACGACTTCGGGATTGTCTTCACCCAACGGTTTTATGGCAAACCGCTGGTCATCTGTCTGCAGACCGGGCAATCCACCCTTCTTAGTTCAGAGGATGAAATTGATCCCCAATTTTTGCTGAAGCGGTTTCGCTTGCAGTCGCTGGAAGAGGCGGAAGCGCTGGCGCAGTACTTGCGGGAGCATTTGCCGTCCATGCCGTTTGCCGATCAATATTGAGGAAAATCCATGGAAAAGCAGGCACACGTATGGCATTCGTCAGCGGGAATCGGCGCGGTTGTTATCGTGCACGGGACAGGGGAACATCACGGGCGGTATGAGCATGTGGCCCGGTTTCTCAACGACAGGGGGTTTCATGTGTGGGCGGGCGATCTCCCGGGATGGGGACGGTCAGCAGGCCTCAAGGGACATATCGAGTCGTTTGACGATTATTTGCCGCCGGTTGCGGCATGGATCGCGGCGGCCCGCCGGGAACTGCCCGAAGGCTCGCCGGTCTTTCTGCTCGGCCATAGCATGGGAGGGCTTGTAGCGGTGCGGTTTGTGCAGCGCTTCCAGGGAGAAGGGCTGGACGGCCTCGTTCTCTCCTCTCCGTGCTTGCGTCTGAAAATGGCGGTCCCCCGCTGGAAAACGGAGCTGGCCGTCCTGCTCGACCGCCTGTGGCCGAGGCTGCAGATGGCCAACGGCATTGCGCCGGAGATGGTAACCCGTGACGCCATGATGCAGGAACGGTACGGAGCCGACCCATACGTATACCGCAAAGTAAGCGTCCGCTGGTACAACGGGCTGATGAAAGCGATGGAACAAGCATGGCAGGAGATGCAGAACATCCGGATCCCGCTCCTGGTGTTGCAGGCGGGAGACGATCAGCTTATCGATCCGGCAGGCGTCGCCCGCTTTGTGGAGGAACTCTCCCTGCCGGACAAGACGTACATCGAATATCCGGGTTTGTATCACGAGGTGTTCAACGAGCCGGAACGGGAGAGGGTATTGGCGGATCTCGCTGCCTGGCTCGAGAAGCACGGCCCATGATGTGTGAATGTGACATACTAAATCGTCAGCGATGTGTACAAAAAGGCGGGTTTCCGTATGGGTCCGTCTTTTTTCTGCTCACATTTAGGTATTGACGTTAATTATGTATCATAATATCATAAATATGACATCATAAATGAAGAAATCTGTCTCTCTATAAACATTTTTGACATTCTGCATCCGGAGGGGATTGGCTGTGGGCACCATTGTATGCCAAAACTGTGGGGCGATTCTCGAACATTTTGAATCGAACCAGGTGAAAACGCTGTATGCCGTCTGCGACTGCGATTGCAGCAGACTGGAGAAAACAGACAACGAATAATTCCCACTGCCCGACTCTTCCCGAAAGTCGGGCTTTTCTTCTCGAGCGCCCGTCAGACGAATGGGTAGGGGAAATGATCAGGCCCAAATGGAAAGAGGCTTCCCGATGAAGAATCTCGGGGAAGCCTCTTCGCATGATGCGGATCAGCCGGAGATGGCGGCTTGCCGTTTGACCACTTTTACCGTTTGCAGCGTCTCGTCTTCCGGCCCCTGAACCGGGAGTCCGGCCCGAATGTTTTGCTGGATGTATTCGATATTCTCCTCGGTGATCACTTCACCCGGGAGGAAGATCGGGATGCCGGGCGGATAAACCATGATGAATTCGGTGATGATCCGACCCGCTGATTCCTTGAGCGGAACGCTTTCCGTCTCCGCATAGAAAGCGTCGCGGGGAGATAGGGACAATACCGGGATTTTGGGCAGGGAGATGGTCGGCCGTTCTTCCGCCTGCACGTGGGCGAATTCCACGGCGAGATCGCGCAGCGCATTGACCAGCGCCTGGATCGTCTCCTCCGAATCCCCGGCCGTCACCAGGCAGAGCACATTGTACAGATCGCTCAGCTCCACTTCGATCCGATGCTTCTCCCGCAGCCAGTTTTCCACTTCCCATCCCGTGATCCCCAGGTCGCGCACATGGATCAGCACTTTCGTCGGATCGAGGGCATAGGTGGCCGGTTTCCCGAGAATTTCCGGTCCGACGCAATACAGGCGGGGGATCTGGTTGATTTGCTCGCGCGCCATATTGGCGAGCCGGATCGCCCGTTCCGCCATCATGTGTCCGTTCAGGGCGAGATGCTGGCGAGCCATGTCCAGGGATGCCAGCAGGATATAGGATGTGGAGGTGGTCGTCAGCATGCTGAGCACCGTTCTGACCCGATCGACGTCAACCAGCCCTTCCCGCACATTGAGAATGGAGCTTTGCGTCAAGGAGCCGCCCAGCTTGTGCACGCTGGTGGCAGCCATGTCGGCGCCGGCCTGCATTGCGGAGATCGGCATCTCTTCATGAAAATGGATGTGCACGCCGTGCGCTTCGTCCACCAGCACGGGCACTTCATGGTTGTGCGCGATGCGCACGATCTGCCGCAGATCGCAGGCAATGCCGAAATAGGTAGGATTGATCACCAGCAGCGCCGCCGCATCCGGATGCTGTTCCAGCGCTTTTTCAACGGCTTTCGGCGTGATGCCGTGCGAGATGCCAAGCCGTTCATCCATGACCGGATGTATAAAGACAGGGATGGCGCCGGCGAAAATGATGGCCGCCATGACGGATTTGTGCGCATTGCGCGGCACGATGATCTTGTCGCCGGGTTTGCAGGTGGCCATGATCATCGCCATGATGGCGCCGCTTGTCCCTTGAACCGAAAAAAATGTATGATCAGCGCCGAACGCCTCAGCGGCCAATTCCTGCGCTTCCTTAATCATCGCCTTTGGATGGTGAAGGTCATCAAGCGGGGCGATGTTGATCAGGTCGATGGACAATGCGTTTTCCCCGATGAATTCACGAAATGCCGGATTCATCCCCAGGCCCTTCTTGTGGCCGGGAATATGGAATTGAATCGGGTTTCGTTTTGCATGTTCCAACAGTCCGGTGAACAACGGAGTTTTTGCTTGTCTCAAGGATGATCGCCTCGCTTTGCCAAAGAGAATAACGGAGGGTAAAACAAACAAATTGAGTATAGCAAAAACGCGGGGGAAAGCAAGGGGATTTTTTGCCGTCATATCCTGGCATGTGCAGGAGTTGAGCGGGTGAGACGAGAAGTGAGTAAGAGGAGGTGTTGGCTCGTGAAAACGCGTGTCACAGAACTGTTAAATATTCGCTATCCGGTCGTGCAGGGAGGCCTCGCTTATCTGGCCTATGCCGAGCTGGCGGCGGCGGTCTCCAATGCGGGCGGATTGGGACAAATTACCGCCATGTCGCTGCCTTCTCCGGAAGCCCTGCGGGAGGAGATCCGCAAGGTGCGTACCATGACAGAAAAGCCGTTTGGCGTCAATTTTGCCATCGGACAATATAACCGGCCTTATGAGCATATGCTGGAGGTTGCCTTGGAAGAGGGGGTCAAAGTGATCTCGGTTACCGGCGGCAATCCGGAGCCGTTCATCAGAAGGCTGGACGGGCATGATGTCAAGAAGCTGGTGCTGGTCGCGGCGGTCAGACAGGCGCAGAAAGCCGAGGCGATCGGGGCCGACGCCGTCATGGCGGTGGGACAGGAAGGCGGAGGTCATCTGGGGCGGGATGACATCGGCACCTTTGTGCTGATTCCCCGAGTGGTGGATGCCGTGAAGATTCCCGTGCTTGCCAGCGGCGGGATCGGCGATGGCCGCGGGATCGCTGCCGCCCTAGCCCTGGGAGCGGAAGGAGTGGAGATGGGAACCCGCTTTATCGCCACACAGGAATGCGTCCATGCCCATCCTGCCTACAAGGAAGCGCTCCTGCGTGGAACAGAGCATGATACGGCCGTGATCAAGCGAACCCTCGGCGCTCCCGCCCGGGTCGTCCGTACGCCCGGTTCGGACCGCATCTTGTCCATGGAGGCGGAAGGGGCCGGCTATGAACAGCTGAAAGAGTACATCAGCGGCGAGAGAAACCGCGCCTTCATCTACGAAGGCAATGCCCAGGAAGGGTTTGGCTGGGCCGGGCAGGTGATCGGCCTGATCCATGATGTGCCCACCGTGCAGGAATTGTTTGACCGGATGTTTGCCGAAGCGGAAGCGACGGTGGCCCGCCTGCGGAGCATTGCGGGAGGGGAAGGGTAAAATTGGAAAAAAGAACAGGCATCCGCGGCTCAACCGCAAGCGGACCTGTTCTTTTGCATATATTTGCATATATATGAGATGACTCCCCCCTATCTGGAGGAGGTGGATACGGCCGGCCGTGCAAGATGGTAAACCCGGGAAAGGACGGCAAACGTTTCTTCCAGCTTGGCCAAAAGGCGCGGGCCATCCGTCAAAACCGGATCATGCCGGTCGATGTTGATGCCGCACAGCAGCTCCGCTTTTTTCACCTTCTGCAGCCGGTCGGCCAGCTTCAGGACGCCGTCCCTGCCCAGTTCGGCTTGCCGCGTGCTGTCCGGCAGCGTATGATCGGCAGACCAGCGGAAATCATCGGGAACGATCGTGAGAATATCGTCAATCTGCCGCTCGATGGCTTGGCCGACCTGTTCCTTGACCGGCGATTCATAAATCACCGCATACCAGACGAACAAATGGGTCCTCCACAAGCCAACCTGGAAATGGGGATGCTTCTTGTATCCGCGTTTGTCATGCGCCCACGCTACCCAGGTATCGTCGGGCGGGTTCACCGTACGCCGCGCATGTTTGGCCACATGGGCAAACATCTCGCTGCCCGTCGAGGCGGAGAGCATCGGCGCAAAATGGCCGCCCAGCCATTCCAGTTTGGGGCGGATGACCGACTTGATCGCGTCCATCCGCTTGTCCAACCCTTCCACCGCAAAGACATCAAAATCGCTTTGCTGAAACCCCCGGAAAGAGGTCATGGCACAATCACTCCTTTATATGCAGGACTTTGTCACGATCTGCGCGTTCAGGGACAACACCGGCGATACGCCCGTGCTGCTAATCCCCCATATCATACCATAACTTGCCTGCAAAAAAAGATGGGAGCCATGTCAAAAAATTCAGGTAGATAAAATTTCAAAAAAATCGGATAATAATGGTACAGCATCATACGGCGTGAGGAGGTTTATTGTCACGAAAAAAGGGAGGCGTACAGAAAACAAAATTCGTGTTGAGGGAATAGCAAAAGTGCAGTGTGAATAATATGATATACCACTCACCCCTCAGCCACTGCCGTCTCATCAGTCAGAGCATTCAGGGAAAAGGGGGGTACCCATGACAGCACTCAATCAATTGGAGTACTGCAACGTAGCCGTTTGGTTGGATCGACCCACTCTCCACGAATTGATGCAGGCATTGGTGGAAGCTGGACTCGACGTGACCTGGAAGGAATCGAAGAAGCAGCTGTGCCTTCAGGTGCAGACCTCGGACGGCGGCAGCATCCTGACATTTCATCGCATCAATGGCTCCTTCAAGTTTGATGAATGCGATTATGCCGTTCGTGACCTCCGTCTTGCCGTTGTGCTTTACCGTTTCATCGAGCATGCCAAGGGACACGCGATCGTCAAGATCATTCAGGATGGGCAGATTGTCGTCAAAAACATTCGTTATGGAGAGGCCGTGAGGATAGTTGAAATAAAAGGAGCTGAGAAAAAAGTGATTTACGAAAAAGCCTGCAGTGTAACCATGGATCAGGTGATCGCGGCGTTGAAGAGACGGGATGCGGAAGAAAGGATCCCGGTGCTTCGATTGGAGCTGGACTACGAGTTGGCTACCCTGTACGATGCCATCCAGGCGCAGGATAAAGCGCAAATGAAACGGTCGAAGGAGCGGCTGAAACAGCTCCGCCGCGAAATGCTCCTGCTGGAAGCATAAAGTAGCGTAAACATAGGAGGATAGGGAAGTTGAGCATGGATCAAGCGCATAGGTTTACGGGTTAGAGGCGACGCTCTCGGTTATCGGGTGGTGTCGCTTTTTTCGTTACAAGTGCAACTACGGCTCTGCCATCGCCAGAGCTCGGCAGTCGCCGAGTTTTCTTCGTCCTTTTTTGCGGCTGTTTCCCATGCTATGATGGGGCTTGGGAGGATTGGGTATGTGGAAGTGGCTTTACCAGCGCCTGGGAGAGGCGTTTGCCGGCTTTGACGTGGAGGAGTGGTGGGGGATCGCGGACCCCTTTGAGCGGATGATCGGAGCGATCCTGGTTCAAAACACCACCTGGACCAATGCGGCCAAAGCCCTGGAAAACCTGAGAGCGAACGGGCTTCTTACCCCGCAGGCGCTCGTCTTTGTGCCTCACGAGGAGCTTGTTCCGGTGATCCGCCCCGCAGGATTTCAGACAAGCAAAGCGGCGGCGATCGCCCGTTTATCCAGTTGGCTGCGGGAGAAGCAGGGTGTTGCAGCCATCAAGGGCGCTGCGATCCCGACCGAAACGCTGCGGCAGGAGCTTCTCGCCCTGAAAGGAATCGGGGAGGAGACGGCGGATACCATACTGGCGTATGCGTTTGATCGGCCGACGATTTCGGGGGATGCCTATACCCGCCGGCTGTATGAACGTCTTACCGGCGCTTCCCGGAGCTATGCCCAGATCCGCAGCGCCATTCTTGCCGAACTGACCGACCCAGACGATCTGAAACGGCTGCACGGCATGATCGTCGAGCATGGCAAGGCATTCTGCCGCAAGCAGGCCCCCCGCTGCGAAACGTGCGTCCTGCTGCCGGACTGCTTGTATGCCAGGCAGAACGGAGCAGTTTTTGAGGGAGGGAACCATTTGAACTAGGTCCCGCGCGCGTGTACAATAGGAGGGGTAAGCATTTCGCCTGAACCGGAAAGGAAGAAACAGAATGCAAGCAATCCTATCAATGATTTCGCTCCCGGTGGTTGTGCTCGCCTTGCTTGTCCTGAATCTGCTCATGTTCATCCTGGTGGTGGCAGCCATGATTCGGACAAGCCGCATGCAGCGAACGCTCAAACGGCTCTTTGCCGGCGTCAGGGGGGAGAATCTGGAAGCGGGCCTCCTGCGCCTGCTGGATGAAATGGATGAGTGGAAGCGGAAGCAAGCCGATCAGCAGTTCCAGCTAAACCGCCTCGCCCAGAAGGTGTCCAGCCAATGCGCCAACATGGCCGTGATCCGGTACAATGCCTTCGGCGACACAGGCAGCGACCTGAGCTTCTCGCTCGCCCTGCTGGATGATGCCCAGAACGGCGTGGTGATTACCAGCATTTACGGACGGGAGGAATCGCGTACATACGCCAAGCCGGTGGAAGCGGGCAGGTCCGCCTATCACCTGTCGGAAGAAGAATTAACGGTGATCAAGAAGGCGTCGCAAAAATCGGATAAGACAAGTCGGATTTCCTAAGAAACGGGAGATATCCCCACATCGGCTGCTGTTCTTTTTGGGAGAACACGGCTGAATGCGGATATTTCCCGTTTTTGCGTGATTCCTCCGCTTTTCTCCCGAGACTTTTCATGTGCCCTTGTGTATAATAATGAATGTGGATAGTTGTTGAAATCCTTAAAGTAGGTGATTCGCCTTCATTACCCAAATCGATGTTCGATTGTCGGGGCAAGGCCAGGTACTGCAGCGATCGTTTGTTGACACTTAGCCCGTCTCCTTGGTTGACCGATGCCTGTGTGAGCCGGTTCTGACCGGTGGGTTTGGCAATAAAGGAGAATTGAGGCGATAGTTATGGCACAGCGTTTAGCCACCAATTACGCGAGCGCCTGTTTCACCATGAGCGAGGAAGAGCTTGACCAGTTCGTGAAGCTCTTTGCCAATGAAAACATCAAGGTACAAGTGAAAATTTGCGATAACGGAGACCGGGACATCATTCTCGTCGACAAAAGCGGCGAGATCCAGCTGAGCTTCCAGCGCAGCGGCAATCGCTATTCGTGCGAAAGTTCCTATTTGATCAAGGACCTGCAGCTGGCGAATGCCATGCGCAAAGCGATGAAGAAGTTCAGGGGACATGCGGTTGTACACCGCATTTATGACCATTTCACCGTTGTGTATCATTACGATGAAGGCTCGGTCATCAGCATTCACGAAGTGACCGAGGACGGGGAAGTCTCCATTTTCGAAAATCACGGGCAGGATTTGAAGAAGGAGCTTGAATGCTTGTTCAACCAGAAGGGTGCGGAAGAACAAATCGCCATGATCCGCAGCGAAACGGACAAGTGGCTGGATTTGCGTAATTGGGCGAAAAGGGTTGCCCCGCAGCAAGTCTCGTCCATTGATGAAAGATTGGCCGAGTTGGCACGCCGTCTGGTCATGCTGGAAGCGTGATCAGGCGAGCGGCAGGAAGAATGGGTGCAGTGCAGCGCCCATTTTTCTTTTTTGCCAAGATTTTATTGCGAAAGGGTATTGTCAATTCGCCCGAACCATGTTATTTTTGATTTCGTTGGAAAAACAGGATTAGGAACCAGGATTCACTTTAAAGGGTGGATAACATGAGGGAAACCGCCCCCGTTAGTGAATGACGCAGGTCCTAGCGATGTTTCATTACTACACTTGCTAGGAAGGGGGAACCGAAAGATGGAATACTCAACTTTCGGAAGACACGTTGCCATTGACACATGGGGAGTGCAGTTCGATTTACTCAATGACGCAGAATTCTTGAAGAAAGAAATGATTGAAGCCGCTGAAGCCTGTGGGGCTACGGTTCTGGGTGTACAGGCAAAGCAATTCTCTCCACAAGGAGCGACCGTTCTGGTTCTTCTCTCGGAAAGCCACTTATCCATCCACACGTATCCTGAGCGCGGTTTTGCGGCTCTGGATTGTTACACCTGCGGGGAAACCGTTGATCCCCAAGTGGCGATTGACTACATGGTTTCTATCCTGAAGCCGGAAAGGGTATACGCGAAAAAATTGGTTCGCGGTACCGGCGAACTGCAGGTCACGGAGCCGGAAGTGAAAGTACCTGAAGCAGTGAAGAGTTAAAGAGGTGCAGATGCACCTCTTTTTAGCGTTTGACAAAGGAGGAGAGGGCGCCAGACACCCTCTCCTTTTTTCCGGGCCTGAAACGGCGCAGATACGCGATTAGCCGGTCTCTTACCGGAACGGCGCGGTAACGGTGCGCCCCAGGTCTCTGATCAAAGCGCCAAAGTCGCTGGCCGCATTTGTCAAATTTCCCGCTACCGTAGTCGGCCCGCCCATGAACGGCGCGGTGCCATTCCTCATGGTGCCGTATCCAGCTGCGCCATATCCGGTGCCAAATCCCGTGTTGCCAAATCCCGTGTTGCCAAATCCTGTGTTGCCATATCCGGATGTGTGGCCATATTGGCTCCGGAAGGCGTGGTGGATGTTCTGGATGCGTGTCAGCATCCGCTTGTCAGAGGTGACTCTCACTTGATGGCTTGGCGCCACCGCGTGTGCGGCTGCATACACCTTTTTCTCGATCGCCCGCCTGTGGGTCGGACTGGCCGTGTGACGGATGTTGACGCCCACTACCGCATCATTGCCGTATACAATCGCCGTTGCGCCTTCCACACCGGGGACAGCGTCAGCCGCCCGGGCGATCCGGTCAGACAATTGATGATTGTAAACGGTTGTTCCGTAGGTGCCGTAGCCGGTCATGCCGTGCCCGGATCCGGTGTGATCCATCATCCGGGTACCCGGCGTTCCGTAGGTCATGGCATTGAAGTTGGCAGGTGTGCGCCCCGCCTGATAAGTGGTATTTTGCGTGTGCGGCCCTCTGTGGGGTCCCACCGCATTGCTCCAACCACAAGCAGTCAGGGATGTGACAAGCGCGACAAGGGTAAGCGGATAAATCAGCTTTTTCATGTGTGTTAGCCACCTCCGTTATCTATTGTGTGACGGAGGAATGGTCGCTACTCAGGGAGTCATCACCAGATCATTGGCCGAACGTATCTGTGTTCGAAACTTGCCGTTGTCCAAGCGGCAGCAAGCTGTTACTATAGAAAGGATGCATTTACACCGGGAGGACAAGATGAAACGTCAAGATATACGAAACATCGCCATTATTGCCCACGTCGACCACGGCAAAACCACGCTGGTGGACAAGTTGCTCATTCAGGCGGGCACCTTCCGCAGCAATCAGCAGGTGGAAGAGCGGATGATGGATTCCAACGATCTAGAGCGGGAGCGCGGCATTACCATCCTCGCCAAAACCACATCCGTCCGGTATGGCAGCTACACCATCAATATTCTGGATACGCCGGGCCATGCCGATTTCGGCGGCGAAGTGGAGCGGATCATGAGCATGGTGGACGGCGTGCTGTTGATCGTTGACGCCTTTGAAGGCTGCATGCCACAGACCCGCTTCGTGCTGCGCAAGGCGCTGGAAGCCAACGTCACCCCGATCGTCGTCGTCAACAAGATCGACCGCGACAATGCCCGTCCGCAAGAAGTGATCAATGAAGTGTATGATCTGTTTATCGATCTGGATGCTACCGAAGAGCAGCTCGATTTTCCGATCGTGTACGCATCCGGGCTGCAGGGCATCGCCGGCATGGCGCCGGACAAGCTGGAAGGCGATCTCAAACCGCTGTTCGATACCATTATTTCGCACATTCCGGCACCGGAAGCGGATGAAGAAGCGCCGCTGCAGATGCAGGTCACGATGCTGGATTACAACGACTTTCTGGGCCGCATCGGGATCGGGAGGATATACCGTGGCGTGATCAACGTGAACGATCAGGTGGCCGTTGTGAAGCGCGACGGTTCGATCAAACGGATGCGCGTCCAGAAGCTCTTTGGCTTCAGCGGGCTGCAGCGCGTGGAACAAAAAACGGCCCGCGCCGGCGACATTATCGCGCTGGCCGGTTTGGAAGACATCAACGTCGGGGAGACGGTCTGCCATCAGGATCATCCGGATCCGCTGCCGCTGTTGAAAATTGACGAACCGACGCTGCAGATGACCTTCCTGGTCAACAACAGCCCGTTTGCCGGACGCGAAGGCAAGCATGTCACCTCCCGCAAGCTGCGGGACCGACTGTTTGCCGAATTGGAGACGGATGTCTCCCTGCGCGTGGAAGAGACGGATTCGCCGGATGCGTTTATCGTCTCGGGTCGGGGGGAGCTCCATCTCTCCATTCTGGTGGAGAACATGCGCCGGGAGGGGTACGAACTGGCGGTCTCCAAGCCGGAGGTGATCATCCGCGAGATCGACGGGCAGAAAATGGAGCCGGCGGAGCGCCTCATCATCGACGTGCCGGAGGAATTCATGGGCAGCGTGATGGAATCGCTCGGGGCCCGCAAAGCCGAGATGGTGAACATGATCAACAACGGCTTTGGCCAGGTGCGATTGGAGTTCATCATCCCGTCGCGCGGCTTGATCGGGTACAGGACCGAATTCCTGACGATCACGCGCGGGTACGGCATTTTGAACCATTCCTTCGACAGCTATCGTCCGCTTGTGCCGGGAGAAGTGGGCGGCCGTCGTGCCGGCGTGCTGATCTCCAGCGAGACGGGCACCGCCACCACTTACGGCCTGATGTCCGTGGAGGATCGCGGCATCATGTTTATTCATCCGGGAACGGACGTATATGAAGGGATGATCGTCGGGGAACACAACCGCGACAATGACCTGACCGTGAACGTCTGCAAGGAAAAGCACGCCACCAACGTGCGCTCGGCGACGAAAGAAGAGACGGTGAAGATGAAAACCCCGCGGATTCTCACGCTGGAAGAGGCGCTGGAGTATTTGAACGAGGACGAGCTGTGCGAGGTTACGCCGCAATCGGTGCGCCTCCGCAAAAAATACCTGACCAAATCGGAACGCGAACGCTACGAAAAACAAAAACGCTGGGAGGCGCAGCCCCAGGCATAGCCGCGCAGCGAGAGCGACAGCCGTCTGTTTCGGGACGGCTTTTTTGTGTCTGGCTGCATCCTTTTGACAGCGGAGAAAGCAATTGTTAAAGTAAACATGACAGTGATAAATTTGAGGTGAAACCTGTTGAAAATTGGATGTCATATCAGTGTCGCAAAAGGGTTGGAACAGGCGGTTCTGCGCGCGAAGGAACTGGGGGCGGAATCGCTGCAGGTCTTTACGAAAAACCCGCGCGGCTTGAAGCCGAAAAAAATTGACCACGCGGATGCAGCCAAGGGCGTGGCGCTCTTGAAGGAGCATGATCTGGAGCTGGTCTGTCACACGCCGTATATCACCAATCTCTCCACGCCCAAGGATGATTTGCAGGAAGTGACGATCCGTTCCATTCTGGAAGATCTCCATATCTCTGAAGCTTATGGCGCTGTCGGGGCGGTTGTCCACTGCGGCAAACATGTGGGCGAAGGGGAAGAGTACGGCATCAGGCGCATGGTTGAAACGCTTGATCTGATCCTGGAACAGTACGACGGTCCGGTGAAGCTGCTCTTGGAAAATACCGCCGGGCAGGGCTCCGAACTCGGCCTGACGATCGTTTCCCTGATGGAAATCAGAGGGGCTACCAAGCATGCGGAAAAGATCGGCTTCTGCTTCGACACCTGCCACTCCTTTGCCGCCGGCCAGTGGAACCTGGAATCGTTTGACCAGCTGGTGGAAGAGATGGAGCGCACCGGCTATCTGGAGCATCTGGTTGCCATCCATTTCAATGACAGCAAGGCCCCGTTTGCCAGCCAGAAGGATCGGCACGAAAAAATCGGAAAGGGGGAAATCGGCAGCGAAGCGTTGGCCAAGTTCCTTACCAGTGATAAATTTCAGCATCTTCCCGTCATTCTTGAAACGCCGGTGGATGATGAACAGGAATATGCGGAAGAGATGGTCTATCTGCACGAATTGAAACATGCAGGTTCGGCTGTCTGATCGGAAGGAGGGCGCATCATATGGAATGGTTTGAACTTGTCTCGCAATATCAACCGGCCGATCCTTCCGCGCTGACGTGGTATGACCAGCTGCGCATGTGGGCAGACCAATACCGGGCGTATGTAATCTTCGTGGAGCTGCTCGTCGTGTACTATCTCGGTTTTGCAACCCGCATCCGCATGCCGATCCTGAAGACCGTGTTCCTCTACATCCTGCTGTTCATCGGCGCATTGATTTTTGGGGTTCTGGATTGGAAGCTGCCGGTAAAAAGCTCGTTGTTCGTGGCTGTCATCATTCTCGTCCTGGTGCGTTTGCGCGCCAAGCCGGAAAACAGGGGGGACCGCGGATGAAGCTGGATGACGCGCTGTTCAACTGGCTGCAGATCAGAGTGGTGGCCGATGCCCGACCGCATGATCGCTCGGCTGCGGATACCGCCGATTTTTTTGAAGAGATTCTGATCCATGACCACCAGGTGTCGGCGCTGGCCTACGAGGCGGACGGCGACAGCTATCTGCTGCACTGCCGCGTCAATGGTGAGGCCCGGACACAGCGGTACGACCGGGAAAGGGTAGATGCCCTCCTGGTTGCCATCGAGAATGAGCCGAAATTTAATGAATAGCGATTGCAGACTGAAGGGGCGCGAATGAACATGATGAACCTGATTCGGAATACTTTGACGAACAAAGAAGGATTCATGATTTTTCTGCTGTGGAATCAACTGTGGATCGCGGCGCTGCTATCGATGTTTGAACATGTACCCTACCTGCCGATGGTCTCATTGGGGCTGCTCGTCACCCTGCTTGTTTCCCCTTACTACTTTATCAAAAAGAACAGCCGCTTGACCCGCTATCTGGTGGCTGTCGGATTTTTGTTCTATTCCATCTCGTTTGACCATTTTACCGACATTCCGGGGATGGCGTATCTGTCTTTCATCATCCTTGGGTTCCTGGCCGCCTATCTGGACTGGCAGCTGATCGTGGCCGCAGGAGCCGTGGAGCTGATCGCCACTCTCGTCGGCTATACGACAGGCTCTCTTCACCTGCTGGAAGGGGATCGGCCTGAGCTTGCCCTGCTGGTGAAGATCGTCTCCGTCCTGTTGATGATCGCGGGGCTTACCTATCTGTGCCAGTCCGGACAAGCCGCTCTGAGGCGGGTGGAAGCGGCCCGCAAGGAAGCGGAAGAGAAGGAACATCGCCTCCGAAACCTGCTGGGCGAAATCAAGTACGTCACGGAAAAACTGGACGCGACGTCCGCTCAGGTGCATGAACACGCGGAAGCGACCAAGCGCAATACGGATGAAATGATGGTCGCATTCCGGGAAGTGGCCACCGGGATGGAAGCCCAGGCCCATTCCACGGTCAAAATCGAGGAAGATGTCCAGTCGATCGACAGAGAGATTGAACACGTGAACACCCAGGCGAACGCCATGAAGGAAGAGGCGGAAAAGAACAACCGCCGCCTGGCCGCGGGCATCGAGATGATGAATGAGCTGTCCGTCCAGATGGAGCATATCGTGGAGACCGTGCGCGTCGCTTCGGAGACGATCTACCAGCTGAACCAACAGGCGGAAAAGGTGGAGCAGATCGTCGGCGCGATCAATCAGATTGCCAACCAGACCAACCTGCTTGCCTTGAACGCCGCGATCGAATCGGCCCGTGCCGGCGAACACGGACGCGGCTTTGCCGTGGTGGCGGATGAGGTGCGCAAACTGGCGGAACAAAGCGCCCAGGCTACCCAGGAGATCAGCGAAATCCTGCAGTCGCTGCACCACGAAAGCCAAACGGCCGTGGCCCATATGAAGAATGGGGAAGCCTCGGTGGCCAAGGGGCAGGAGCTGACGACCCAAACGTTGGCCTCCATTGGCAAGGTAAAAGCAGGCATGGCAGGTTTCATGGAAGCCGTCGGCATCGTGCTGTCCAGCATGGATCAGGTGAAGCGCCGTTCGGGTGAGGTAACCGGCGAAATGTCCAACATCACGCAAATCACGGAAGAGTCGGTCGCCAGCATGGAAGAGCTGTTTGCGACGGCTGAAACGCAGCATCAGAAGATCAATGAAATCTCCAGGGAGATCGCGCAGCTCAGCGACCTGTCCCACCAACTGCAAAAGTCCTTTCAGTAATCCCTTCCCGCCCGACTCGCAATCGGGCGGGATTTTTTTCTTTTTTCGCAAAAGCGCAAATGGTAGGATAAGAATCAAAATACTGTTTTCGAGAAAGGATGATCAAGGTGTCTTACGCCTATTTTGAAGGTGCCGTCGTACCCCTGGAAGAAGCGAAAGTAAGCATTGCGACCCATGCGCTCAACTACGGCACGGGTGTGTTTGAAGGAATCCGGGCATATTGGAACAAGGAGCAGAAGCAGCTCTATGTGCTGAAGGGACCGGAGCATTACGTGCGGATGGTGCAGTCCTGTCGGATCATGAAGATTCATCTGCAGGAGAGCATCGATGACATGATGAACGCGACGGTGGAGATCCTGCGCCGATCCGGATACCAGGAGGACGTCTATATCCGGCCGCTCGCCTACAAGGCCGATCCGGTGATCAAGGTGAAATTGAGCGGCATTCGGGATGCGTTCGCCATTTTTACCGTACCGCTGGGGGATTATCTGGATGTGAACAAGGGGCTGCACCTGGGGATCTCGCCCTGGCGCAGGCTTGATGACAACGCCATCCCGACGCGGGCCAAGGCGACGGGCAGCTACATCAACGCGGCGCTCGCCGTGGATGACTTGATCGAGAGCGGATTTGACGATGGCATCATGCTGACGCAGGATGGTCATGTGGCGGAGGGAACGGCGGCCAACCTGTTTATGGTTCGCGGCGGCAAGCTGATCACCTCTCCTGTCACCGATGCGATTCTGGAAGGGATCACGCGCTCCACCCTGCTTGAACTGGCGAAGGATGCGGGGATAAACGTGGAGATCCGAAGCATTGACCGGACGGAGCTTTATGTGGCCGACGAGCTATTCCTGTGCGGTACCGGCGTGCAGGTGGCCCCTGTCACCAGGGTGGACCATCGACCGGTGGGCAGCGGAGCGGCGGGGGAACTCACCTTGCAGCTGCAAAAGCTGTATTTCGATGCGGTACGCGGCAACAATCCGGCCTATCGCCACTGGCTGACGCCGGTTTATGCATAGAGTGAAATGGGACGTGCCTTTATTGCAGAAAAAGTTTAAGGAATGGCGTGATGGGGCCGAAGCGAGCTCCTTTGACGACTGACGCGGACATGGCCAACTTCTTCGCGGGTCGTCAAGAGAGCGAGCAGGAACCATCACCCATGACATAACCGACTTTGTAGACACACTGGACGTGCCTTCGGCTGGGTGCTGAAAGGGGGGATGGCATGGATCGGGTAGACATCAACTGCGACCTGGGAGAGAGCTTCGGCGCTTATCGGATCGGCAATGATGAGGAGGTGCTGCCGCTCATCACCTCGGCCAACATCGCCTGCGGTTTTCACGCGGGCGATCCGGGAACCATGCGCAGGACGGTCCATCTCGCGCTGGCACAAGGCGTTGCGATTGGCGCCCATCCCGGGCTGCCGGATCTGATCGGCTTTGGCCGCAGAAACATGGAGATCTCCCCTCAGGAAGCTTATGACATGGTGGTGTACCAGATCGGCGCGCTTGATGCGTTCGTGCGGGCGCAAGGAGGCAGGATGCAGCACGTCAAACCGCACGGCGCCCTCTACAATATGGCGGCGAAAGATGACAAACTGGCCGAAGCGATTGCGGAAGCGGTTTATAAAGTCAGTCCCGACCTGATCCTGTTTGGCCTCTCCGGCAGCGCATTGATCCGGGCGGGGGAAAAGATCGGGCTGCGGACGGCGAGCGAGGTGTTTGCCGACCGCACCTATCAGCAGGACGGCAGCCTCACGCCCAGACATGCTCCCGATGCCCTGATCGACGATCCGGTCACCGCGGCCCGGCAGGTGCTGAGAATGGTGCGGGAAGGAAAGGTGATGTCCCGGCAGGGAGTGGACGTTCCGATCACCGCCGAAACGATCTGTATCCACGGGGATGGGCCGCATGCCCTGCAGTTTGCCAGACGGATACGCGAGCTGCTGGAAACTGCCGGCGTAGCGGTCCGGGCTGTTGGTCTCGGGTGATGGCAGCGGCAGCCGCGACCTTTTTGACCATGGGATTGGATAACATGGATGGGGAGAAGGATGCGAAACGTTGACAGGAACAACCGAACGGGCGGGTGGCTGTGATGGAGAAACCGACTGAGCGGCATGCAGGTTTTGAGCTGCATCCGTTGGGGGATGCGGCGGTCATTGTACAGTTTGCCAAGACGATCAATCCGGACGCGCACAGGAGCGTGCAGGCTTTAACCGCCTATCTGGACGCCCACGGGTTTCCCGGCTTTGTTGAGGCCGTGCCGGCGTTTGCCAGCGTAGCTGTCTATTATGATCCGCGCATCGTCATGGAAAAGCTTTCCTCCACAACCGAACCTGCCTCCTGCCATGAGAGGGTCTGCACGCTGCTGGCACAAATGATCCGGCAGCTCCATTCCTTTTCCGTCGGCCATTCACGCGTCGTGGAGATCCCCGTGTGCTACGGCGAGGAGTGCGGGCCGGATTTGCCCTTTGTGGCCCAATACCATCGCCTCACCTGCGAAGAGGTGATCGCCATCCACTCCAGCGCGGAATATCTGGTCTATATGATCGGCTTCGCGCCGGGATTTCCGTATCTCGGGGGCATGCCGGAGCGCATCGCCACTCCCCGGCGGGAAACGCCGCGCCTCTCCATTCCGCCGGGAACGGTCGGCATTGGCGGAAGGCAGACGGGAATCTATCCGCTGGCGACGCCGGGGGGATGGCACTGCATCGGCCGCACGCCGCTGCCCCTCTTTCGTCCGGACAAGCATCCCCCCAGTCTGCTGCAGGCGGGAGACAGGGTCCGGTTCCGTCCCATCTCCCACGAAGCGTACGCGGCATGGAAGGAGCAGGCCCCATGACCTTGACGATTGTAAAACCCGGCCTGCTTACCACCATTCAGGACTTGGGACGATATGGCTTTCAAAAGTTTGGGGTGCCTGTCAGCGGCGCCATGGACCCGTTCGCGCTGCGGATCGCCAATCTGCTGGTTGGCAATGAAGAGGGGCAGGCCGCGTTGGAAATCACCTTGCAGGGCCCGACGCTGAGGGTGGAAAGCGACGCGCTGCTGGCCGTAACCGGTGCGGACCTGGGAGCAACCATCAACGGCCAACCTTTCCCCTGCTGGCGGCCGGTGCTGATCAAACAGGGAAGCGTGCTGGCGTTTGGAACCGCCCGGACGGGTTGCCGGGCCTATCTGGCGGTGGCAGGCGGCTTCGATGTGCCGCTCGTCATGGCAAGCCGCAGCACGTATCTGCGCGGAAGGCTGGGCGGCTTGCAAGGCAGGGCGCTGCAGGCAGGGGATGTGCTCAAGGCAGATTCGCCATCGGCGGCCGCCCTCTCGCTGATGGACCTGCTGGCAGCGGGACCGCCGGGACGGCTGCATGCGGCAGCCGCCTGGGGAGTGGGGGCGGAGATCTTGGCGGATTATACGCAGCGGCGCATCTTCCGCGTCATGCCCGGCAGCCATTATGCCCATTTCACGGCGGAAAGCAGACAGGATTTTTGGCGGAAAGCCTTTCGGGTCACGCCGCAGTCCGATCGCATGGGGTACCGGTTGGCGGGACCGGTGCTGAGGGCAGCGGCGCCGCTGGAACTCCTGTCGGAAGCGGTCGCCTGCGGCACGATTCAAGTGCCGCCGGATGGCAATCCGATCATTCTGACGGCGGACCGGCAGACAACGGGCGGGTATCCGCGATTCGGACAAATCGCCACGGCAGACATGCCGATCCTCGCCCAGGTGAGGCCGGGCGAGGAGATTCGCTTTGTCGAGATCACCCTGCCGGAGGCCGAACGCCTGTATCTCGACAGGGAAAGGAAGATCGCGGAGCTGAAATACGGGATCTTGCTGAAACAGCGGTCACGCATGTAAAAATGTTTCCCCTTTGCAACCTTTCCGCGACATCGGCCGTCTGAGAGGATGTTCAGGCGCATAGACAAAAAGAAAATGCAGAGGGGAAGTGTAGCCATGAAGAAGATTATGACCAAACCGGTACTGTCCGTGCTTGCGGCCGCCACGATTCTGGGCGGAGTCACACCGGCAGTGCTTGCGGGAGCGGACAACCTCCTGAGCACAAGTTCCGAGAACAAGGTTGTCATGGATAACGAGATTACCCGCTACTCTTTGAAAGAGCTGGTGGAACATGATCGAGCCAAGCTTGATTTTTTGATGAAAACAGAGGCAGACCACCTGTATCTGGTTGTGGACGCGATCAGCCTGGACGTCAAGTTCATCACCTACCTCAATGAACATCCGGACAAGTGGGCGGAGATTTATCAAAAGTACTATGACGACATCTATCTGGAGCTCCGTCATGATGATCAAAAGGAAGGTTTCGTCTCCTTCAGCCAGGAGACCAAGGATGGAACGGTTTCCATCAAAGGCAAGGTAACGGACGAGATCACCAAAGTGGAGGTAACCGCGCCAAACGGCAACAAGATTGAAGTGGTGCCGAACAGCGATAAAACGTTTGCTGTCAGCTTTGCCGCGACGGCAAGCGCCACCCCGCAATATGCCACCCTGAATGCCTACGCCGGCGACAAGCTGGTGAAGACCGAAACCCTGCTGATCAATGCGGGAACCGTAGTGGACGACGCAGCCATCAAGTTTGCTTCCGCCGTCTACAATGAAACGAAAAAGGAAGTAAAGGTGACGGGACTCGTGAAGCAGGGAGTCGACAAGGTGACGGTCACATACGGCGACGAGGAAATGAATGCTGTGCTGTATAAGCTCTGGGATGGGTTTGGTTCCTTCAGCGTGACCTTCAAGGCGGATGACGATGCCAAACAAGCTGATGTCGTCGCTTACAAAAACGGGGTAAAAGTGGATGAGGAAAACGTGTCGATCGTGAACATGAAAAAACCGGCTCCCGTCACATATGCGATCAAGGCCACCGCTTCCTTCAGCCCCAAAAACAAGGTGGTCAGCGTGAAGGGCAGCGTTCGGGGATTGGTTGGCGGCAAGACAGACGGGCTGAAATTGTACGTGATCGCGCCGGATGGCCGCAAGCAGGAAGTGGGCCTGAAAGCGGACGGCTCCTTTGAAGCCAGCATCGATTACAAAAATCGTTCCTTCAGCTCCAAGGTGATCCGCGTCGAACTGTATCAGGAAGGCAAGCGGGTGGCACAGGCGAACGTTCCCTACACCATGCCTGCTGTTCCGGCGGTCGTTCAACCGAAGCCGCACATCCAACCTGGCAAAGTGGAGATCAAGGTGAACGGCAAATGGAAGAAGGATGATCATTTCAAAGACAACGACCGCGATGATGAAAACGACCATGATGATGATAACGATCATGGCAAAGAGAACGGCCATGGCAAAGGAAAAGGCCATGAAAAACACGACGACTAATACGGTTGTTGATAAGAATTGATATAGTCGATGATCTGCCTGATGTAGTCTCCGATAAACGGAATGGAGAGAAACTGGCCCAGGATCCAACCAAAGGCGGCCAGCACGATCGCCGTTCCGATCGTTAACCCCAAGCCCCGCGCAAGCCCGGCCATGAAGTTGGTCAGCAGCAGCCTGCGCGGGGCCGTATAATTTTGAATGATGTCCGCCAGCCGGATATCCTCCAGAAACAGGGCGATTTTATCCATGCGCTCATTCAATTTGCGCACCTGCTGCAGCTCTTCAAGCACCGTGTCAACCCGCTTCAGCAGCTCTTCTGCCGGAGGTGGTGTCCGAATCATGTCAGCCCTCCCTTTCCTTCCATGTACCTAACAGTGTAGGAAAAAAATGAGAAAGAATCAAGGCAGGTGCAGGTTTGCCTAAACGGGTTCCCCGCGGGTACAATAGACGTACAATCATGCTCAAGGGAGGAATCGGAGTGGCTGAAACAGTCGCACAATCCTTGTCGGAGGAATTATTTGCGCTGCTGCAGAAGGAGCGTTTTCTCACATTGGGAACCATTGACCATGAGTCCGGCGCTCCCAGCCTCAGCTCGATTTCCTGGGTGTACGCGCCGAACCACCATCAGGTGCGCTTCGCCGTCGATAACCGGTCGCGCATCATCACCAACATCAACCACAATCCGCAGGTGGTGCTCCATTTGATCGGGGCGGGCTCCTCCTTCGCGATCAACGGCAGGGCCAGGGTGGCGGTCGAAAAGATGGAAGGAGTGCCGTTGAAGCTTGCGATGGTGGAGATCACGATCGAAACCGTCCGCGATGTCATGTTCTACGGCTCCCGGATCTCGGTCGAACCGCAATACGAGAAGACTTATGACAAAAAAGCGGCCGACAAGCTGGACAATCAAGTGATGACGGCGCTGCGCAGCATCGCCGGCTAAAGGTCGATGGGAGGCCCCTGGGCCATACTGGAACAAATAACGGTGATATTATCCCCTTCGCGTAGAATGTGTAAAAAACCACCCCTCTCACGTCGGGTGTTACACGCTTCGCGAAGGGGATTTTCTTACGGCTAACATTGGCGGAGGATGGTCAACGACCCAACTGGTGGTTAACATATCGATGACGAATTTCACAAATCAATAACAGGCAAAGCGGAACAATGATTTGCAGTGGGATGTGCATATAGAGGGGAACAATTTTGGTTCCTTCCGCAATATGCTCGGGATAGCTGCTGGCAATCGCGATCGACAAAATCAGTACGATTAGCCCGAGCGGGTAGATGAGGCGCTGATGGCGCTCGACGGAGAACAATTGGGCCGTGCCGACGACGGATGCATAAAAGAAAACCGACACTTTGAAAAAGCCGCCGATAATAAGCGCGATCATAAATAAGACATCCAGCCGTTCCAAAAAATGGGCGATTTGAATGCGCCGAATGGTATCGAGCAGCGGAAAAGACGAGCGGGCTACCGCATCGGCACCAAGCACGGCGAAATTCAGCGTCATCGTGATCGCCAGGTTAAGCCCGCTGAACACCATGCCGCTAATTACCACCCGTTTCACTTTTGCCGGATTGTTCATATATGGAAACAGCATGGTAAAGACGATCATCTCGCCGAAGGGAATGTAAAGCGTTTCCGTCAATACGACTTTAACCACGCGTTTCCATCCGTCTTCCAGGATGGGCTGAAGCTGGCGAAAATCGACCAAACCCGACCCAATCAATAAAACAAATCCCAACAGCATGACAAAATAAAGCAGGGAGATAAACAGCTCGCCGGTGCGAGCCAATACTTCAATGCCTTTATTTACCCCGTACATGACGGTTAAAATCATGATCGCATTTAAAATAAAAAGCGGTGTTTCCGGATAGGCGAACGTCAGCAGCAACTCGCCGAAGTCGCGCAGCACCCGGGAAGCAATATAAAGAAAATAGGAGATGTAGAGGATTGCCACCATTTTGCCAATCCATGGTCCGGCGATGTCCTGGGCATATGCCGTTAACGGCTTATCCGGATAGTAACCATAAAGACGGAGATAGACAAGAGAGAGGAGGATTCCAAGCATTAAGCTGAGCAGAATCGCCAGCCAGACATCTTGCTTGGCGCCCACGCCGAGCGGAATCACGATCGCGCTTCCAAGTTCAAACAGGAAGATGAGGACAAACAGCTGCCGCTGATCGAGTTTGTATGGTTCCATTGCTTTTCACCACGCTATCGCCCAAATTGATATGGTTTGTTCCGCAGCCCAGTCCGGCGAATAAAAGCATCCACCGTTACCGTTACAGGTAATTGTGGAAAGAAGTGCTCATGCCACTTATTCTCCATTTTTTTCCATTCTTCTGGGTACGAGCGATAAACCGCATCGCCAAAGCCAAACACGTCGATTTTTTCTTGCTGCGCCTTTTTCACGGCTTCGAGAACTTCTTTTTTTATATTATGTTGAATCATTTTTTCCAACGCGAATACTTGCTTCACATCAGCTAAATCGATCGGAACGGGCGCTTCGGCAATATCTCCTTCGGCCCGAATGTCGATGGAAATCGAGGGCTTTCCATGTTTTAAATGCGGCACAACTTCCGTTTTTGTCCGAATGACCTTGTATCCAACCGCTTCTTTTTTGCCATTCCACTCGATCGTTACACCCGTTTGTTTGATTTTATCGAGTACCCAAAGCACCCCGCGCGCTGCTTCGCCGGAAACCCAGCTGACGAGTTTGTCGTCTTTAAATAACGCCAAATCATCCAAATTTAACCGCGCATCCGGCTCGGAAACCTGCACGTTAGTCAGCCGCTGCCCTTTTTCGACACTGCCGATGAGATCGACACCGCTTGCTACCGGATGTTTTCCCGATGAAGCAATGTCATGAATCATTTTCCAAACATCGGTATTGATTGTCTGTCCCCACGTTCTTTCGGAAAACTCCAGCGTTTTGATGATTTGGTTGGCCGAAATCTTATCGATCGGGGTCAGCACTTTTAGAACCTCTTCGGCCGAATGATGGTGGGCGATAATGACTTTCGCCGTCGTGCGGAACTGGTTGCTTCGCTCAAGCACATCAAGCAGACCGCCAATTCCTTCTCTCGCCATCCCTTCGCCGATGACGACCAAGTTGGTGTGCGCGAAATAAAGAAGGCGGGACATTTTTTTTGATGCTTTCCGGCTCGCTTCGAAGAGATTGTCGCCGGTCGATATGAAAATCGAAATCGGCACACCGCTGGCACCGCCGCCAATCTGCTTGGCGCCGGCGACGTTGCCTGGATTGACGACTTGATAGGTCGTCACATATTGCCCCTCTTTCGTTTTATCAATCCCGACCGCGATGACAAATGCCAGATCGGTCAGCTCTTTTTTGCTCCAACATCCCGATAGCATCGTGAGACATAATAACAGCAATACCACGATGCAAATTTTTCCCTTCATGACGGGTCCCCCTCATCCTGACGGGCCGGGTCAGGCGGCTGCGGCCGAAGGTTTTCCCCTTGGCGGCTAATGTTTTTCTGATTGATTAAGCGCGGCCGTTCTTTAAACGCCCATGTCGGTACCCGGAAGAGCGTATCGCCAATGTTTGAGGGGATGAACGGTGCGAGCGGCGACATATACGGAACACCGAACGTACGCAAACTGCACAGATGAATCGCCATCGCCAAAATCCCCATGATAATGCCGTAAAACCCAAACATCGCCGCCAGAAACATCAACGCAAAGCGAATCAGACGGGCGGAGATGGCGATGGCAAACGATGGCGTCGCAAAGCTGGCAATCGCGGTGATGGAAACGACAATGACCATCGCCGATGAGACAAATCCCGCTTCGACAGCTGCCTGCCCGATGACGAGCGCGCCGACGATCGACACCGCTTGGCCGATCGGACGCGGCAGACGAACCCCCGCTTCGCGCAAAATTTCAAACGTGACTTCCATGACGAGCGCTTCGACAAACGCGGGAAACGGTACAGCCTCACGCTGCGCCGCGATTGAAATGACAAGCAGAGTAGGAATCATTTCTTGATGAAATGTCGTTCCTGCAATGTAGATGGCAGGGGCCACAAGGGATATAAAGAAAACAAGCACACGCAAAAACCGGAGTGCGGTCGCGATATCAAAGCGTGCATAATAATCTTCAACAGCCTGAAAAAATTGAATAAAGAGGGCAGGAGCAACAAGGACAAACGGAGTTCCTTCGATAAAGATCGCCACCCTCCCTTCCAGCAGATTCGCCGCCACGATGTCTGGCCGTTCGGTGTGGTAGATCGTTGGAAAAGTGGTAAACGTTTGATCTTCAATTAATTGTTCGACATAGCCGGATTCCAGTACGCTGTCAATCTTGATACGACCGAGGCGTGTTTTTACTTCCTTGACGATTTTGTCATTCACAATGCCTTTTATGTACATGATTGCAACGTCCGTTTGCGTCACTTCGCCTATTCTCATCGTTTCCAGCCAAAGGTTCGGATTTTTAATCCGGCGGCGAATCAGGGCCGTGTTTGTGCGCAGCGATTCCGTAAATCCATCGCGTGGACCGCGGATCGCTAATTGTGATTGCGGTTCTTCGACCGAGCGGTAATCCCCGCCTTTTGTGCTGGCGCTTAAAGCAAGTGGAACGTCTTCCAGCAAAATGATCGTTGAACCTGACATCAGCTCTAAAAATATCTCAAACCATTGGGACACCTGTTTCATGCTGCCGACAGCAGCCAGGTTTTTTTCTATATAGAAGAACGTCTCTTTCGCAGAAAAGGAAGGAGGAAAAGATGCCTCAAGCAACGGTTCCAGCAAAAAGCGGGATACATGCATTTCATCGACAAGCCCATCGACAAAAATGACTGCAGCGCGATGCTGCCCTTCTTGTCCAACCATAACACGTCGGATGACGATGTCTGTGCTGTTGCCTGTAGTGCGGCGGATCATATCAATATTTGCTTCCAGCTGCGGGTGAAGGGGTTCTTGCGAAATATCCTGGGCTTTGCCGCTTTGGTCGCGGCCTGGGACGACCGTTTCCCGTTTTTCCGGTTTCTGTCGATGCTTTTTTCGCAATGCCCATTGAAACAGCATGGTTTTTCTCCTCGCTCCGAATGATTTACTGTCATTATGAGCCATGGGGTACGGTAATATACGGATCGAATGATTTGCCGACCGCCAACAAAAACTAAGGAAAATGGTTGAAGGTGATCAACGGATGAAGATCTTGTTCATTTCCATCGTGTATGGCGCACTGTTGGCAAGCATCGCCATCGGCATGAATCTATTAATGGGTTTTACGTTCTACCAATCGATGGACAACGTTTTGAATCCGTTTCGAGTCATGGAAATTCCTGAATGGTTTATCATATTGTTTTTCTTGATATTATGGGGTCTTGATCGCGCAGTCGCAGTTTTCCTGCGTCAAAAGCGGTGGTGAAAAAGCGAGGAAAATGAAACAACCTGAGTCCGATCATTACGGACTCAGGTTTCTTTTCTCGTGCTGCAGCTGTAATGATTGCGGTTATTGCACGTGCAATACCGGTGTCGGTTTGTTTTGCGAATTGGACATGTGCTGCTCCAGGCGTTTGTTGTAACCGCCCACCCAGAGATCTTCAATGATTTTGGCCTCCGCATCGGTAAGCGGCGGTACTTCGGAAGCGAGGGCGAACTCCTTCAGGTTGGCTTCAGTCGTGATGTTCGGCAGCACGCTCACCACGGACGGCCGATAGAGCGAGAACTGGATGGCGAGCTGGCCGATGGTTCTCTCCTTGCCGTCGAACAGCCCTTGGGCCTCCATTTCCTTCACGACTTCCACGCCGGCATTCATCCATTCGATCGGACGGTGGCTCCGGTGGTCGCTCTTATCGAAATGCTTCTGCGGATCATAGGTGCCGTCCAGCAGGCCGGATGCATGGGGAACACGCACGATCAGGGCGCGCTTCTCTTCATCGGCAACCGGGAAGAGGTCGCGGGCCGGATCCTGCTCCAGAATGTTGTTGATGATCTGGATGGCGGCATAGCCCGGACGTTTCAGCGCGGCGATCGATTCATCCCTCCACCCGATGTCGGGCCCCATGGCGGCGCCGTATTCACGGATTTTGCCTTCTTTTTTCAGCTCTTCCAGGGTGTCGTGGATCTCTTCGCTCATGACCGCTTCGATGCGCGGGTTGTGCAGCTGGTAGAAATCGATATAATCGGTGCCGAGTCGCTTCAGGCTCTGCTCGCAGGCATGGCGGATATGCTCTCTGGACCAGTTTTGCGGCAGCTCGGAGTGGCCTTTGCGCTCGCCCGGCAGGTTGTAAATGTCATAGCCAAACTTGGTGGCAATCACCACTTTGTCACGGATATCGCCGAGGGCGTCCTTCAGAATGGTTTCGCCCAAGCCGTTGCCGTATACATCGGCTGTATCAAATAAGGTAATGCCGTAATCTTCATAGGCGGAGCGGAGCAGGCGCTTGCCCAGCTCAACGTCAGTAACGCCCCACCATTTGGTGGCGACGGACCAGACGCCAAAGCCTACTTCCGATACCGTCAGATTCGTACCAGGAAGCGAACGGTATTTCATCTTCCATCTCTCCTTGTGATCGAAGTCATCAACCATCCTTATCTTACCACGCTCGTTCGGCAGGATGAAACGTAATCCCTTGACAAGACCATGACAGGTTTGTGAAAGAAATCCGAACACGCCCCTAGAGGGAGCCGAAAAAATGGATTGACAAGGGCGTGCCCGATGCTATACCATTAATTTCAACCAAAAGAATAAATCGCAAACTTCTTATCCAGAGAGGCGGAGGGACTGGCCCAATGATGCCCGGCAACCAATCACCTGAGCATGTTCAGGGAGATACGGTGCTAATTCCTGCAGAGTGAAACACTCTGAAAGATGAGAAGGATTTGCTTACGGAAACGTAGACAAAGCCTTCTTTATGAAAAGAGGGCTTTTTTATTTGCCCTCGGCGATGAAATCAGGGCCCCGCCCGGCGACCATGCAAGCGGCCGGGCGGGTGAGCGGAAGGGGAGAGAAACAGATGCACATTGAGACCAGATTGGTACAAATCGGCGTAGGAGCGGAAGATCGAAACACGGGGGCGGTCAGCTTCCCGATCTATCAGGCTACGGCATACCGTCATCCGACGCTTGGGGAAAGCACCGGCTTTGATTATACCCGCACGGCCAATCCGACCCGATCGGTGCTGGAAGCCGCCATTGCCGAAGTGGAGAACGGGGACGCCGGGTTTGCCTGTGCGTCCGGAATGGCCGCGATCCAGACGATCATGGCCCTCTTCTCGCAGGGGGATCATTTCATCGTCTCGCTCGATCTGTACGGCGGAACCTACCGGTTGTTCGAGCAGGTATTGACGCGGTACGGACTTTCCTTCAGCTATGTGGACCTGCGCGACCCTGCCCAGGCGGAGGCGGCGGTGCGTCCAGAAACGAAAGCGATTCTGGTGGAGACGCCCACCAATCCGCTGATGCAGGTGACGGATATCCGGGCGATGGTGGCCATCGCGAAGAAGTACAACCTGCTGACGATTGTCGACAATACCTTTATGAGTCCATATTTCCAGCGGCCGCTTGATCTGGGGGCGGATCTGGTGTTTCACAGCGCCACCAAGTACCTGGGCGGACACAACGATGTGCTGGCCGGCTTGATTGTAACAAAAGGCAGGGAACTGTCTGAAAAGGTTAAATATCTCCACAATTCCATCGGGGCGGTGCTGGGACCGCAGGACAGCTGGCTCTTGATCCGCGGGATGAAGACGCTGGCTCTGCGCATGGAGCGGCACCAGGAAAACGCCTTCCGCGTCGCCCGTTTCCTGCGTGAGCATCCGGCGGTGACGGATGTTTTCTATCCCGGTCTTGCCGATCATCCGGATCACGAGGTGCAGAAGCGTCAGGCCAGCGGCTTCAGCGGGATGGTATCGTTCCGGGTGCGGGATGCCAAGCAGGTCGCGCCGTTTTTGCGCCATCTGCGGATCATCTCGTTTGCCGAAAGTTTGGGCGGGGTCGAATCGCTTTGTACCTACCCGGCTACCCAGACGCATGCGGACATTCCGGCGGAGATTCGGGAAAAGGTTGGCGTTTGCGACCGGCTGATCCGGCTGTCGGTAGGCGTTGAACACGGGGACGATCTGATTGCGGATTTGCGGCAGGCGCTGGATGCATCGTTGGAAGCATCTCTGGAAGCGGGAGGGTGTACGCGATGAAGTTTGCGACCAAGCTGCTGCACGGCAGAAGCGGCATCGATGCAGCCACCGGCGCCTCTTCCATTCCGATCTACCAGGCTTCGACGTTTCATCAATTCGATCTGGATAAGCCGGGCCTCTTCGATTACGCCCGCTCCGGCAACCCGACGAGGCAGGCGCTGGAGGAAGCCATCGCGGTGCTGGAAGGCGGGGCGCGCGGCTTTGCGTTTGCCTCCGGAATGGCTGCCATCTCCAGCGTGTTTATGCTGTTTTCAACCGGTGACCACCTGATCGTGGCGGAAGATGTGTACGGCGGGACGTTCCGCTTTTTGACCCGCATCTTGTCCCGCCTGGGGATCGACGTCACCTTTGTCGACACCACGCGTCTGGAGCAGGTGGCAGCGGCCATCCAGCCCCGGACCAAAGCGATCTATCTGGAAACGCCGTCCAATCCCACCTTGAAAGTGACCGACATCGCGGCCTGCTGTCGGCTGGCTCAGGCCCACGGGCTGCTCACGATCGTGGATAATACGTTTCTCACGCCGTACTACCAGCGCCCCATCGAGCTGGGGGCGGACATCGTCGTCCACAGTGCGACGAAGTTTATCGGAGGACACAGCGATGTGGTGGCCGGATTGGTGGTTGCGCGGGATGAGGCGATCGGCGAGCAGCTGTATTTCATTCAGAATGGCATGGGGGCGGTGTTGGGCGTCCAGGACTGCTGGCTGGTGATGCGCGGGCTGAAAACGCTGAAGAGCCGGCTGGATGTCAGCACCCGGAGCGCGGGGAAACTGGCTGCGTGGCTGGAGAGCCATCCGCTGGTGCAGAAGGTGTATTATACCGGTCTTCCGTCTCATGAAGGGCATGAGGTCCAGAACCGGCAGGCGAGCGGACACGGCGCCGTCCTGTCGTTTGACGTGGGCAGCCGGGAGATGGCCAAAGCGCTGTTCGACGCGGTTAAACTGCCGATCGTGGCGGTCAGTCTGGGGGCGGTGGAAAGCATCCTCTCTTATCCGGCGGCGATGTCCCACGCCTCCATGCCTGCGGATGAACGGGCCAGACGCGGCATCACGGACGGGTTGATCCGGCTGTCCGTCGGGCTGGAGGATGTGGATGACCTGATTGCCGATTTGAACCAGGCGCTTGTTTCTGCAGCCGCTGTTTGTCTGGCACAGCGGTAGATGGTTTTGATACGAACGCGAAAACGGGATCGACCCTTGGGACCGATCCCGCTGCTGTCATCTGCGGCAGGCAAAATGAACGCCAACTCCCGGTTTTGGGAGTTGGTTTTTTCATGTGCCACCGCAACCGAGAAGGAGTTGGGGTGACATCCGGCTACCTGTTCACCGGAATTTTGCGGTTTCCTTCCGGCTTCGATTGCCCCGATTTGTTGATGCGCTGTTCATTTTGCCGGGTTGGCGGCTGTTCGCGCTTCTCCACATTGCGCGGAGCCTGCGGGATGATGCGTCCGACGATGTCCGCCAGTTCCTGCGCGAAGCCGATGACCGGGCGCCCGCGCCGGATGTCGGCGGCCATTTCGCGCAGGCGTTGGACAAGATCGGGATCCGCAGTGACCAGGGCGGTTGCCCCCTGCGGGTCTTCCTTCAGCGCTTCGGCCACCGAATATTTGATCACCCCAACCTCCGGACGGTCGAGATGCGCGTTGACATCAATGCCGACAACCGCCCTTTTGCCGATGACGACGGCGGTGGCGTCATTCACGTTTTTGACGCGGGTTGCCAGCTGCACGAGCCGTTCCGCCGTGGCTTGCGGCGATTGGTTATAGGTGGGCTGTGGTGCGGTTTGCTGTACCCGCTGCGTCGCAGGCGCTTGTTTGCCGGGTTGGGGTGCCGACTGGTTGGCCGGCGGATTGTTGGCGGTGTTGCACGCAGACAGCAGCAGGCAGAGCGACAGCAGAGCGATGGTCTGTTTCACGGTAATACCCCTTTCCAACGGAATAGCGATCGATCAACCCAAGTTTCATGGCCACGAAAAACGGGAATATGGTTAGTACCTGTAGTGTTTTCCGCACCGCTTCTTTTCATACTCATGCCTCCCGTCTATCCAAGTTACAAGCGTCATACATTGTAATAATTCGCCCTGCGCCAAACAGAGCAGACCGGTTGCATCTGCATACCTTATATCAGACGGGAAATAGGAGGCGAGATTTTGAAAAAAATCTACGTGCTGGACACCAATGTACTCCTGCAAGATCCACTGGCGATTTTCTCCTTCCAGGACAATGAAATCGTCGTCCCTGCCGTGGTGCTGGAAGAAATCGATTCCAAAAAGCGGTACATGGATGAAATCGGCCGCAATGCCCGTTACGTGTCTCGCCTGCTGGACAGCTTCCGTGAAAACGGGCGCCTGCATCAAGGAATCGTGCTGGAAACGGGCGGACTCCTGCGCGTCGAACTGAATCATTCCACCCTGAACAAACTGCAGAAGCATTTCCATGACATCACCAACGACAACCGAATCCTGGCGGTGGCGTTAAATCTGCAGGAGGAAGAAAATCTGGCGGCGCAGCCCAGGCCGGTCATCCTCGTCAGCAAGGATGCGCTCATGCGCGTCAAGGCGGATGCGCTTGGCTTGAACGCAGAAGACTTCCTCTCCGACCGCGTCGTGCGCGAATACGCGAGCATCTATACGGGATATCAGCAGCTGCGGGTCCCGTCCGAGATCATCAAGCAGTATTATGCCCATCGCAAGCTTTCGCTTTCCCAATGGTTTCCGCAGTGCCAGTTTTTCCCCCACGAATTCCTGATCTTGAAAGATGAAATCAATCCGTCTGTCTCCGCCATCGGCAAGGTGGATACGGAAGGACGCCTGCTGGAGATGCTGACCGTCGACGAAGATCCCATCTGGGGAATCAAGGCGAGGAACGTTCAGCAGCGGATGGCCACCGAACTGCTGCTGCGCGACGATATCCCGCTGGTCACCATGACGGGCAAGGCAGGAACCGGCAAGACCCTGCTCGCGCTGGCGTCGGGTCTGCTGCAGATCGAGGATTTGCAGCGGTATAAAAAGCTGCTGGTTGCCCGGCCCATCGTTCCGCTCGGCAAGGATATCGGCTTTCTGCCCGGGGAGAAGGAAGAGAAGCTGCGGCCGTGGATGCAGCCCATCTTCGATAATCTGGAATATTTGTTCAATACCAAGCGGCCGGGAGATTTGGACAAGATTCTGGCCGGCCTGGGCAGCATTCAGGTGGAGGCGTTGACGTATATTCGCGGCCGTTCCATTCCCGGCCAGTTCATCATCATCGATGAAGCGCAAAATCTGACCAAACATGAGGTGAAAACGATCCTGACGCGCGTGGGCGAAGGATCCAAAATCGTGCTGATGGGTGACCCCGAGCAGATCGACCATCCGTATCTGGATGAAAGCAACAATGGGCTGACCTATGTGGTGGAGATGTTTAAAAACCAGAAGCTGGCCGGACATATCCGCCTGGAGAAAGGGGAACGGAGCATTCTGGCGCAAATGGCTGCGGATCTTTTGTGAATAAAGGGAGCGATCCCGGACATACTAACATCATCGAGCCCGGTGATCAGCAGTCAACAGCGATAGCCTTTCAGGAGGCGAACAGCGTGGACGCAGATGATCACGCAACGACCTAACGTCGGTATTGGGAAACCGTTCTCTTTCGTGTCTTACTCTATATTGGAGGAGATGTGCCAAAGAGAATAACCGGTAGCACCCCAACACACTCGGCGCTCGATGAAAGGCCTCTTCCAATTGGAAGGGGCCTTCTCATTTTTTCTCCCCGTTTCCCATAAGCATGTACGGAGGGGGGATGCATATGGTTGACTTGGACACATCCATTTCATTTCTGATTTATGTCACGGCGGTCTCCAGTGCGGCTGCGGGGGTTACGGAAGCATGCAAATCGATCATACCTTTTCTCGCCACCGATTATGAACCCCAGGAGGACTGCCTGGAAGATCACAATCTGGCGGGGACGTTAACCAACTATAAGAAATTTCTCAATCTGCTGATCTCCGTTGTCTCGGCAGGCGTCATCTTTGGCGTGCTGGGGCTGGACCCGGCCTTGCTCCTGATCGGCGAACCGCATGCGTATGTAGAAGATCCATGGAATGCAGGCATCTGGATGTGGGGGATCGTAGCGGTATTCGGCTCGCCGTTTTTTCATTCCGTGCTGAAAATCCTGGAAGGGCTGCGCCAGCGCATGCAGCTCAATCAATCTCCGCCCAAACCGAAACAGAAAGTGAGCGGACGGAGGTAGTCCAGCCGGAATACCGCCGGGTAGGGTAAAAAGGAACGAAGCGTACTGCTCCTAGGCGGTACGCTTCTTGACTTGGTATACGAAGGAAGAACGGTTGGGGCCCCCGCCGACCCCAGCGTTAGCTCAAGTCGGCGGGGTTATGGTTGGGGGCCCCCGCCGACCACAGCAAGGGACCCCACTTGGCGCAGCGATAGCTATCGCCGAGTGGGTGGAGCGTTCGCTTAAGTCGGCGGGGTGTTCTTAAATCAGAAGCTGACGTCGACGCCGTTGTCGCGCAGGTTCACGATCAGCTGTATCGCTTCCGTCGACAGCGGGTTGTTATAGATGGTAAGGTATTTCAAATCATCCAGGTCGGCCAAGGCATCGATCTCCTCAATCTCATTATTTTCAAGCCCCAGCGTTTCCAGCGAGTCCAGTCGGGATAACGGGCGGATGTCGCTAATGTTGTTTTCCCCCAGAAACAATGTCCTCAGCTTGTGGAGATTTCCCAATGGGGTGAGATCCGAGATGTCATTGTCAGACAGGAACAGGTCCTGAAGCCGGTTCAATTGGCTGAGACCACCGACATCATTGACACGATTGCGCTCCAGGTTTAGGTATTCCAGGTTGGTCAGGCTGCGCAGGGCGTCTGTTTCCTTGACCAAATTTCCCATGAGATCCAATCGTCTCAGCTGTTTCAGTGAGGCCAACGGGGAAATGTCTTCGATCTGATTGTTCTGCAGAGCCAATTGGCGAATAGACTTTGCCTGCGCCATGGCGGAAATGTCGTGAACAAAATTGTTGTCGAGCCACAGATTCTCCACGCGCTCCAGGTGCGCGAGCGGGGAGATATCCTGGATTTCGTTCCTGCTCAGATACAAGGTTTTGAGCATGGGCAGGGAAGAGAGCGCCTTGACGTCATCAATGGTGTTGTTGTCCAGGGAAAGCGTTCTCATTTTCCGCAGGGATGCCAACGGGCCGATATTCCGGATCCGGTTATCGTCCAGATACAGCTGCTGCAGGTTTACCAAATTCGCTAACGGGCGGAGCTGTGAAACGCGGTTGTTGGACGCCTGCAAAAACTCCAGCCTTGTCATGCGGGAGAGAGCGGACAGATCCTCGATCTGATTATTGGTAAGAGAAAGCCACCGCATGTTTTTCAGGGAAGCGAGCGGTTTCAGCTCCCGAATGCTGTTGTCGGACAGATCCAAAGATTCCAACTTGTCCAGGGAGGCAAGCGGCGTGAGATCACTGATGCGATTCCCGTTGAGATCCAGCCGTTCCAGATTGGCCAATGCGGAGATTCCCCTCAGGCTGGTGATGTTTTTCTGATTCCCATCCAAGGCGGTAATGGTGAGGACATCCTCTTTGGTCAGAACGCCTTTCGGTTTTCCGAGCGTTTCCCGGATTGCTTTTTCCAGATTCTTGTCTGCGAATCGGACCGTTTCCGAAACCGCAGCGACAGGGCCTGCCGAACGGGATTTGGCATGGACCTGTTCAGCCGGCAGGGGCTGCCACAGCAAGATCATTCCCAATAACAATATCAGCCACTTTTTCATCGTATTCTCCCTCAAATTGGTTCGTATTGATTCGCATGGCGGACCGATCAAGCGTCCATCCACTGAACGCTCACCCGGTATGCCCGTGCGATGCCGTCGATCAGATCGGTCATGCTGCGATCCACGATATACAGGGGACGGCCGCCCTCATCCGTCAGGGAGGCAACCACGTGCTCGTTCATTTGTTCCAATGCCGCCCAACGGTCTTGCGGGGAACCTTCCAAGTCGTTAAACTGAAAAAAAGCAACAAGATCGGCCAGCAGGTAGCTGTTTCCGGAAAGGCTGACAAAGCCGTAATCCGGGTTGGCGCTTTCCTGGCCTGCCGGAAGCAGCCAGAGATCCACAAGATCGCCCGCCATCCGGTGTTTTTCCAGGATTTCCATCAGTTTGTCACGCTCCGCTTCGCTTTCCACGATCATCAGCTGTTGGTCGCGGTCAAACACCTTGACGGTATCGCCGATCTTGTGCACCATCTGGGCGTAAAACCCGGGCAGCTTGCCGGAAGGAACCTGCAGTTCCACCCCATACATCCGTTTCATCATCTGTCACACCCCGTCTTTTTCATGCATGGCTATTGCAATCGTATACCAAAAAAGCGAGGAGATAAAGATGTCCCTGCAAATCCGCACCTTTCCCTTGGGAGTGTTTGAAACCAATGCCTACCTCCTGACCAATGAAGAAACGGGCGAATCGATCGTCATCGATCCGGGCTTTGAGCCCGCTCCGCTGCTGGAAGCGCTCGCCGGCAAACAGGTGGTGGCCATCCTGCTCACCCATGCCCATTTGGACCATATCGGCGGACTCTCGGCCGTGCGCGCACTGACCAAGGCTCCTGTCTATATCCATCCGCTGGAACAAAGCTGGTTAACGGACCCGCGCCTGAACGGCTCCGCCCTGTTCGGCGTCACGGCGCCCGTTGTCTGCGATCCCGCCGAGTATGAGCTGGCGGACGGTCAGGAGCTGGCCCTGGCCGGCTTGACGATCAAGGTGCTTCATACCCCCGGCCATTCCCCGGGAAGCTGTTCCTTCGTCATCGGCCAGCATTGTTTCGGCGGGGATGTGCTGTTCGCCAACTCCATCGGCCGCACGGATCTGCCGGGAGGAGATTATGAAACATTGATGGCCAGCATCCAGGATAAACTGTTTGAGCTGGATGACGAAACCATTGTCTATCCCGGCCACGGTCCGAAAACCACGATCGATCGGGAAAAAACCTACAACCCGTATGTGACGGGGATGCTTCGCTAAGGCGGGGCGTCCCCGATTTTTGTTGAGCGGCTTACAATTAGGTGGGGGTCTCGTATCCGCAGGGGAATCCTGCTCGGCACGGCGTTAGCCGATGGGAGCGGGGAGCGATCGCGATCGCCGGGGGGATCGGCAGGAAACCGGTCGGCATATGTAGAAAGAAGGGAAGAGATTTCCAAGAAAAACAAGGAGTTTTGTCGATGAAACCCACATTGTGCGCATGGCTGCTGATCGGCATGGTCGGCAGCCTGCTGATCGGATGTTCTCCGCTGGCGGTACTCTCCACCCAGCAGCCGCAGGCCCCGGTCAAGACGGAGAGCAACGGCGCCGGACCGGCAGCGCCATCCCCGCTGACTTCGGCGACGCCATCCACGCCATCCGCTTCATCTGCGGCGATGTCACCCGCGACGCCATCCCTGCCACCATCCCCGCAACCTGCGGAGGCGGCTTCTCCTCCCGTCCTGGCCGATCGGAAGGTGACGTTGATGGCGGTGGGGGATATCATGGTGCATCAGGAACAGCTGGAGGCAGCCTGGGATGTCAGGAAAAAGGCGTATGATTTCGCTCCCTTTTTTGCCAAGGTGGCTCCGCTGCTGAAGTCGGCGGATCTGGCGATCGGCAATCTGGAGACGACGCTTGCCGGCAGCGACCTTCGCTTTACCGGGTATCCGGAATTCAACTCGCCGGAATCCCTGGCAGCCGCCTTGAAACAGGCGGGTTTTACGGCGGTGACAACGGCCAACAACCATTCGCTGGACAGGCGGGAGACGGGCGTGCTGCGCACCATCGCCCATCTGGATCAGGCGGGCCTGGCGCATACCGGGACGTTTCGCAGTGCCGGGGAGCGGGAGCGTCCGCTCATCCTGGAAAAGAACGGCATCAAGCTGGGAGTGCTTGCCTATACCTACGGAACGAACGGCATCCCGATCCCGCAGGGCAAACCGTACCTGGTCAACCTGATCCAACCCGCCCTGATCAAGCAGGATATCGCGAAGGCAAGGGCGCTGGGCGCCGATCTGGTCGCGGTGGCGCTTCATTTCGGAAGCGAGTATCAGCGGATGCCCAACGAATCCCAGAAAAAAATCGCGGATGTCACCATCCAGGCCGGAGCGGATCTGATTCTTGGCGCCCATCCCCACGTGCTGCAGCCGTATGAGTGGCGGACGGTCACGCTGCCTGACGGTAGCAAGCGCACCGGCTTCGTGGCCTATTCGCTGGGCAACTTCATCTCGGCGCAGCGTCGCGACTACAAGGATGTGGGCGGCATCCTGAAGCTTACCCTTCACAAACGGCAGGACGGCCAGACGGTAGTGGAATCCCCGGAAATCATCCCGACTTATGTGCATTATGTCCGCAAAGCCGGAAAACGCCACTACGTCATCTATCCGCTGCCGCAAACGCTGCAAGCCAACCAAAAAGATCCGCTCCTCAATGGGGACACGTACCGCTACATGCAGCGGCTTTACAAGGAGATCAGCGTGCATGTCGCTTCCCTCCAGTCCAAGAAGAAAACCGGCTGAATTGCGTCAGCCGGTTTTCACATGTCAGGGAAGAAAGTATAAGTTATTTAAAGTGATAACGTGACGGAGAATGGTTGGGGGCCCCGCCCGGCGCAGCGTGGGACCCCACTCGGCAAAGCGGTAGCTGGCGCCGAGTGGGTTGAGCGTTAGCTTAAGCCGGGTGGGTTTTTAGTGGCCGTAGCCGAACCCAAACGGCAGATCCACCTTCAAACGAAGCTTCAGCGCCTGATCGGCCAGCGTGATGCCTTCCACATGAATATTGGAGGAGATCATCCCCGGGTAGAAGCTGAGATCGAATTGTTTTTCCATTTCGTCAATGGTGGTTCGCGGAAGCTGGAAGCCGTCGAAGGCCAGCTCGTTGATGTGGAACTTCAGCTCCTTCGGGGAGACCACTTCATAGGTGCCGACAACCCGCAGATTCATCTGGTTGTACGTGCCTTCGACGATCAGCTGGTTGTTGTCAAAGGAGAACTTCGCCTGCTTGAACAGTTCGTCCTTGGACATCAGGAAACGGTTGAAATCATCCTGTGTGATCGTCAGCGTATGGGAGAACAGATCCTCCGAAGAGATCCGGTCGGGCGTTGCCAGCTCCGGAATTTGAAACATCACTTTGGACAGGACGCCAAAAAACGTGCGGAAAGCCGGCAGTCCCCGTTCCTGCCAGTCGACGACCAGATGCTCCATCAGCGCGTTCATCGCGGTAGGATCGGACACCTGCTGCAGATTTTTCTCCTTCTCCGCCTGAACGGCGAGCAGTTCCTTCAGCTGATTCTCGAAGCGGACGCGCAGGGCCGTCAAGCTGGAGAGGCGTTGTTGTTTCGTCTTCTGCAGCTCTTCCGCTTTGGCCCGCTCCGCCTGGTACTTTTCCAGCTTTTCCATATCCCGCTGATACAGCATTTGGAGGAAATCGTACAACAACAGGAAATCATTGAAATTTTCTGCATCAAAGAGAAGCGACCAGAGCGTCACCCGCTCGCCGGTATAGTAGGCGCGCGCTACTTCTCCGGCATGTCTCTTCATGGCCGCCATGATCAATTTCTGCCGGTTCAGATCCTGATCGAGCCGGGCGATATCGGTCTGGAGCTGCTTTTCTTCCTCCCGGATCATCGTCAGCGAGCGTTCCAGCTCTTTTTGGGTCAGGTGCTGTTGCAGGATCAACTGTTCCAGCGTCGGTTCCTTCTCGGCGTATGCGGGAAGGGTCGGGAGAAGAAGCAGGAGAGACAGCATGATGGCAAATACGTTTCGCATGGCTTCACCTTTTTGACAGCGATCGATCTGGATGCCCCGCTGCACGCCTTCGATATTGTCTGCCGCATCCGTCCATGATACAATGCGGGGCAATGGACTCCCCATGTTCCAGTCCCTGGGATCATCTCTATTATACCCCTGATCGGAACACGTGGGGAGTAAATAATCGCTCGATAGGAGTATATGATCGATGGAACTGCTTCACTACATTCGGGACGAAATATTGGGCAGCGCAGCGGGCGCCGTGCCGTTTTCCCGCTTCATGGAGCTTGCCCTTTATCACCCGCAGCTGGGCTATTATACCTCGGCCCGTGCGAAAGTGGGCAAAGAGGGGGATTTTTATACAAGTGCGACGGTGCATCCCGTGTTTGCCGAGACCTTGGCCGATGTCGTGCTGGAGATGTGGGAGAAAACGGGCATGACCGAGCCGGTGCTGGTGGAAGCGGGGGGCGGGACAGGCTCGCTGGTCCGGCATGTCGCGGAACGGATCCGGACGGCGGCTCCCCCCTGGTATGCCCGCATGCGTCTCGTGCTGGTGGAGGCGAGTCCCTATCACCGGGAGCTGCAGCAGCAGGCCCTGGCCGATTGTGCGTGTCCGATAACCTGGTATGATACGATCGAGGAAGCGGCAGCGGCGGAGCGGGTGGAAGGGGTGCTTCTCTCCAACGAATGGCTGGATGCCTTTCCGGTACACATCCTGGAAAAGCGGGCAGACGGCTGGCATGAGGTGGGCGTAAGCTGGGACGAGGAGAGCAGCTCGCTGAAAGAGGTGCTGCTGCCCTCCCTGACAGAGGCTGTGGCGGAATATCTGGCGGAGGCCGAACCGCAGGTGGAGGCGGGGTCCCGCATCGAAGTCAACCTGGGGATGAAAGCGGCCATCACCGCAGCGGCGTGCCTGCTGAAGCGCGGGTATGTGATCACGATCGATTACGGAGACGAGGAGGAACTTCTCTACCATCCTTCCCGCAAGCGGGGAACGCTGATGTGCTACCGCCGCCACCAGGCCCATGACAATCCCTATATTTACGTGGGGGAACAGGATATGACCGCTCATGTCAACTTTTCCGCCCTGCGCCGGTGGGGGGAAGCGGCGGGGCTTCTGCCGGTCGCGTATATGAGGCAGGATCAGTTTCTGCTGCGCAGCGGCATCCTGACCAAGCTCACGGAGCACCAGGATCGCGACCCGTTTGCCAGCGAGGCGATGCGGCGCAACCGGGCGATCCGGCAGCTGATATCACCGGAAGGCATGGGCGGGGTGTTCCGCGTGCTGGTGCAGGCGAAAGGCATCCCCGCCGATCTGCCCCTGCGATTCCTGCACAACACATCGTTTTGGACATGAAATCACCCACCCGGCCTAAGCGATCGCTTCACCCGCTCGGCGTTAGCAAACGCTCTTCCCACTCGGCGTTAGCTATCGCTGTGCCGAGTGGGATCCCCCTGCGCCGGGCGGGGCCCCAAGTAAAAAAGATGCTCGCAGAGGAGCATCTTTTTTGGTCCTACAGGATCATTTGCAGGAAAGAATGTTCGCCGCCGCCGACCGGCATCTTGAAGAACGTGTAGTAGGTGAAGCAGACGAATGACAAGAACATGAAACCGAAGAAAATGTTGAGGTATGTTCTTTCCGAAAGGTTCAGGTAGCTGAGTGCCACAAAGAACGCCGTTAAGCTGAAGAAGATGAGTGCCATCGGATACAGGCCGCCCCAGTAGGCCATCAGCGCAATCATCAGGGTCCAGAATCCGAGTACACGGTACATGCGATCCATATGTATACCCCCCTTTTCACAGTTGTCGGCAAGATTTGCTACAAGATTCCTCCCTCATTATAAAGGACAGGAAGTGGAGTGTAAACACAGAAGGTATGACGGTTTTATGACGCTGTCAGACGGTCTGCTTCTGCAGTCTCACCAGCGTATAGCTGCACGCTTTGCAGCCCGTCAGCATCGAATTCTCTTCCTTCAACTCAATCTCTCCAAAGTATGCTTCAAATATTCCCGTCAGCATGGAGTTGTGGAGCTTGCAGACGCTGTTGGCAAAACGGCGCGCCGTTTCGGAAAAGGTGCAGTTGTACACACGGAAGCGGATGGTGCCCGCATCGACGCATTCGATATCCGGCTTCAGACCCTGCGCGATAACGAGGCGGTTGATGTGTGCAAGGGTTTCTTCCAGCGGAGCCGCTGCCGGATCGATCGGGTGCTGTTCCATGGCGCGCTTGGCCATCTCTCTGCCGATCCGGTAGCCCATCTTGATCAATGCCTGTTCCCCCACTTCTCCCAGGGAAAGAAGGCTTTCAATGGCGATTTCGGCAAGCAGTTGGTAATCCCGCGGGGGGAATTGCAAGCTGACGACTTGATCGGACAGCGCGTACAAACGGCAGGGACGGCCGCCTTTGCCGCTCTTGTCGGGAAACGATTTGATCAGATCGACGTCTTCCAGTTTGCCGAGATGCAGGCGCGCGACGTTGGGATGGATGGCAAAATGGTCGGCAATCTCCTGCACCGTCAGCGCATCCTTGCTGGCAGCCACGAACTGGTAAATCGAAAAGCGCGTCGGATCAGCCAAAGCGCTCGTCAATTTTTGGGCATCGCTACCCATGCTTGGTTCCCCCTTTCATGCAGTATTTTGTTTTAGTTTAGCCGATTTTGCCGTCGTTGTTAAGATGAATGGACGGATGGATTGCAGTTGCAGCCTGCATGCGTCACTCTAGTTATTATACTTAACACTATTGACATAGTGTAAATATGAAAATTATAATGAAGCCATCCAACATGTTGCTTAGAAAAAAAGTGGATCTGGAGGGATTACCATGGCTGCAGCACAACCCGCACGCAAAATCACATTCTATACATATCCGAGCTGTACCTCCTGTCGCAAGGCGAAGCAGTGGCTGCAGGAGCATGGCGTCTCGTATGTGGAGCGCCATCTTTTCCGCAACCCGCCGACTGCGGAGGAACTGCTGGAGATCATGAAAAAGACGAACAGCGGTACGGATGAGCTCCTGTCGCGGCGGAGCCAGACATTCAAGAATCTGGATGTGGACATCAACGAGATGACCGTCAGCGAATTGCTGGAAATGCTGAGCGACGATCCGCGCCTGCTGAAACGGCCGATCCTCACAGACGGGGAACATGTGATCATCGGCTACAATTCGTCCGCCATGAAAAATTTGTTGTCATCATAAATCTAGCAGCAGCTGCATATAGCATACCGGAGGGAAAGTTTAAAATCTTTAAAGCGCTAAAGCGAAGTGGGAAAGGTTGGGGGCCCCCGTCGACATCAGCAAGGGCCCCACTCGGCACAGCGATAGCTATCGCCGAGTGGGTAGAGCGTCAGCTTAAGTCGGCGGGGTTTTCTCATGGGGACGGGTCCGCTACAATGAGGAAAAAGACGGAACGATTCCCTCATGGAAAGGATGCTCCCATGTGAACACACTCAGGTTTGAGATTACCAATGGCATCGCGCTCATCACCCTATCACGCCCCCATGTCCATAATGCCATCAACCTGGAGATGGCGGATGAACTGATGACCGTGCTTGACCGGTGCCGGACGGATGAGCACGTGAAAGTCGTCATCTTCACCGGTGCCGGCTCCTCCTTTATTTCCGGCGGGGACCTGGAGCAGTTCGGTCGAGCGAGAGGCCGGGATCAGGCACATCCCCTGCTGGAAAAGGTGGGCCGCCTGCTGACGGCCATTGCGGACTTCCCGAAGCCGACCATTGCCATGATCAATGGGACGGCTGTCGGAGGCGGCTGCGAATTTGCCGCTTCCTGCCATTTTCGTTTCGCCGCCGAACGGGCTGTGCTTGGCTTCGTCCAGATCGGGATGCACATCACCACCGGATGGGGCGGAGGGAGCCGCCTTTTCCAGCTTCTGCCGGAGTCGAAAGCCCTGACCCTCCTGCTGACGGGCGAAAGGGTTTCGGCAGCACAGGCGCTGGAACTGGGCTTTCTCGACCGGCTCTGCAAGGACGAAGCCCTCAGGGAGGAGACGTTGGCGTTCGCCGCCAAAATCGCGCGTCAGCCGCTTGACAGCATCATGGCCTATATGCGCCTGCTCGCCTGGAAACGATCCGGCATCAGCCTGGAAGAGCGGGTTCGCCGGGAGATCGAACAGTGCGCCGGAATGTGGGGGAGCCCGGCGCATGCTGCCGCCATCGAGCGTTTCCTGCGCAAGGAATAGATTGTAGAATGAGACGACCCTGCCGTTTAAAGAAAACCTTGCTTGGACATACTTTTTCTAGTAGAAAGCGATTCTATGAGAGTAGGGAAAAGCATAGGATGAAACTACATCATCCTTTTTAAGGTTACGGGAGGGACGTACAGTATGGTAGCTTCCAGACAAGATGCATGGACCGAAGACGACGATTTGGTACTGGCCGAGGTTACGCTGCGGCATATCCGGGAAGGCGGCACGCAGCTGGCTGCCTTTGAGGAAGTGGGACAACGGCTGGGTCGTACAGCCGCTGCCTGCGGCTTTCGGTGGAACAGCACCGTTCGCAAACGATATGATGCCGCCATCGCCATTGCCAAAGGTCAGCGGCAGCAGTTGAAAAAAATGGGACGTCTCCATCATGTGAATACGGAGCTTGCCACGGAAACGTCCGCCGTGAAGCTGCCGGTGAAGACAGCCGCTGCTTCCGCCCAGGAAGAGGAGGCGCAGGTTGCAGGCGCCATCCGGCTCCTGACCAATGTGAAGGAGACCCTCCGGCGCGTGCAGCAGCTGGAGCAGGAGCTGGCGGAGAAGGAGAACGAAATAAAAGAATTGAGAGAAGAAAACGCGCGGATGAAACAAGAGTTGGAGGCTGTCCAGGGGGTCAACGAGGATTACAAGGCGCTGATCCAGATCATGGAAAGGGCGCGCAAGCTGGCGTTCCTGCAGGAAGAGGAGTCCAACGCGAAAGCCGTTTTTAAAATGGATGAAAACGGAAACCTGGAACGGGTGGAAAAATAACGGCGAAAACGAAAAAGAAGCGGGGAGACCGCTTCTTTTTCGTTCCTACTCCTGCATGCCCACGCCTTCGGGCAGCCATACATAGGGATTTTCCCCGCGGTCGCGCACGGGATTGTACTTGACCGGGGTGAAGCCCATTTTCAGCCAGAATTCATCCGCGCGGCAGCGGGAGTTCGTCTTGATCGGCAGGCCGAAGCTTTTGGCATAGTTGACCAGCGCGGTGCCGTAATCTTTGCCGCGATAGTCGGGAAGCACTTCCAGCTTCCACAGCTCATAGTAATCCTGGGCCGGCTTGAAGTAACGATCGTACTTCGCATCGATCTTGTACAGGCTCATCCGGGCGATCAGACGATCATGATGGTAGATGCCGTAAAACGGGGATTCCGAATCGTTCTCCACGATATTGGCCTCCAGATCTTCCTTCATCGAAAGCTCTTCGAGACCGAATTCCCGGAATTTTTGAAACTCCTCAAGCGTCTTATAGTTGATGCATAAACGTTTCACTTCATACATAAGGCCATGCACTCCTCCCAAGCCTTTTCCTAAACCATCATCGTTTTTATTATACACAAACGCCGTGACAAATTCTCTAGTGTCATGAAAATACCATCGGGGAGATAATATTTTTTCCTAGAACTATTGGAATAAACATGGCAAAATAGTAAGTGTGGACAAAGGCGACAGCACAGGAAGGTTTGTAAGCGTTTTCTTTCCGTGCGGCAGGCCATGCGCCTGTGCCGGACGGGGATTGATCCTTAGGAAGGGAGAGTATGCATGCGCAAAGTATTGATTGCAAACCGGGGTGAAATCGCCCGCCGCATCATCCGCACCTGCCGGGCAGAAGGGATTGTCACGGTGGCTGTGCATTCGGAAGCGGACAGGGCCATGCCGTTTGTGCGGGAAGCCGACGAGGCCGTATGTATCGGGCCGCCTCCTGTTCCGCAAAGCTATCTGAACATCGACGCCATCATCGGGGCAGCCGTCTCGACGGGGGCCGATGCCATCCATCCGGGATACGGGCTTTTGTCGGAAAATGCCGACTTCGCCCGACGCTGCCGGGAAGCGGGCCTGCTGTTCATCGGTCCGGCACCCGAGGTGATCGCCAGGATGGGAGACAAGGTGACCGCCCGGCAGATCATGCGGGAAGCGGGAGTTCCGGTTGTACCGGGCTTTGAGGGACGGATGGAGACCCCGGAAGAAGCGGTGCAGCAGGCTTCCGAGATGGGCTATCCGGTCATGCTGAAAGCAAGCGCCGGGGGCGGCGGGATCGGCATGCAAGTGGTGCAAAACGACGATGAGCTGCGCCAGGCGTTTCTATCGGCAAAAGGCAGAGCAAAAGCATACTTTGGCAATGATACGATGTTTCTGGAAAAGTATGTCCAGAACCCGCACCATATCGAAGTGCAGATCGTGGGGGACGAACACGGCCGCATCCTGCATCTGCTGGAGCGCGAGTGTTCCATCCAGCGCCGCCATCAGAAGGTGCTGGAAGAAAGCCCGTCTCCCTTCCTGGACGAGGCGACACGGGAAAAAATATGCGCGGCTGCCGTTGCCTGCGCCCGTGCCGTCGGCTATACCGGCGTGGGAACCGTCGAATTCATCATGGATGAACAGAAGAATTTCTACTTCCTGGAGATGAATACGCGGCTGCAGGTGGAGCATCCGGTGACGGAGGAGATGACGGGGCTTGATCTGGTGGCCCTGCAGCTGGCGGTCGCACGCGGGGAGGCGCTGCGGATGCAGCAGTCCGATGTGAAGGCGCTGCGCCACGCGCTGGAGCTGCGGGTGTATGCGGAAGATCCGGTCACGTTCCTGCCATCCCCGGGCACGATTGCCGAGTATCAGCCGCCGCGCATGGAGCATGTGCGCATCGATGACGCGGTCGAGGCGGGAACGCAGGTGACGCCGTTTTACGATCCGATGATCGCCAAGGTGATCGTCTCCGGGGCGACGCGGGAAGAAACCGTGCAGCGGGCGATCGCCGCAATGGAACAGTTCCGTCTCACCGGCATCAAGACCAACATCCCGTTCCTGTTGGAAGTGCTGCGCGACGATAATTTTCAGCAGGGCATCTACACCACCCAATTCGTACAGAATAGAAGAAAGTAAGATTCTACAATAGAGGAGTGTTGCGGAATGAAACATGTGACAGCCACGATGGCAGGCACCGTGATCAATGTGCTGGTGAACATCGGAGACAGCGTAAACGCCGGTCAGGACGTCATCGTGATGGAATCGATGAAGATGGAAGTGCCGATTGCGGCGGAAACAGGCGGCAAAGTGGCCGAAGTGAAAGTGAATGTGGGCGATTTCGTCAACGAAGGGGACACCGTTCTCGTGCTGGAATAATCGCATGTTTGCCAACTGAGCGCTCGCTAGGTTTGGAGGGAGGAGAAGGCGGATGCAGGTACGCATTGTGGAAGTGGGTCCGCGCGACGGCTTGCAGAATGAGCGGGAGATCGTGGAGACGCAGGCGAAAATCGGCTTGATCAACCGGCTTTCTGCGGCCGGGCTGCGCTATATCGAAGCGACTTCCTTCGTCAACCCGAAATGGATTCCGCAGCTGGCTGACGCGGTGGAGGTGCTGAACGGCATCGAACAGCATCCGGACGTCACCTACAGCGCGCTGGTGCCCAACCTGCGCGGGCTGGAGCGGGTGAAAGAGACGCGGCTGCAGGAGATCGCGGTTTTCATGTCGGCAAGCGAGTCGCACAATCAAAAAAACATCAACAAATCGATCGCGGAGACCTTCCCCGTCCTGGCGGAAGTGGTGAAAGAGGCGCACGGCATGGGGCTGCGCGTACGCGGCTATGTTTCCACGGTTTTTGGCTGCCCCTATGAAGGGGACGTCCCGATCGCCAACAGTCTGCGGGTAACCGAAGCGCTGCTCGCCATGGGGGTCTATGAAGTCTCCATCGGGGATACGATCGGGGTGGCGACGCCTAGACAGGTGCATGAGAAATTCGGGGCGCTTGTGAAAGCATTTGGATCGGAGCGCTTGGCCGCCCACTTCCACGATACGCGGGGAACCGGACTGGCCAACGTGGTGGCGGCTCTAGACGAGGGAATCCGCACCTTCGACAGCTCGATCGGCGGGCTGGGCGGCTGCCCGTATGCCCCGGGAGCGGCCGGCAACATCTCCACCGAAGACCTGGTCTACATGCTGGAAGGCATGGGATACCGGACGGGTGTCGATCTGCCGAAGCTGCTGGAGGCAGGTGCCTTTATCCAACAGGAGCTCGGACGGGATCTGCCCTCCAAGATGTTAAAAGCGCACTGCGCCGCCAAAGAAGCCTGATGTAGGAGGGGAATGGATGTGACTGTCAGCTTTCGGAAGGAAGGGCTGGTCGGTGTTCTTACGATCGAACGGCCGGAGGTCTATAACTGCTTGAATCTGGAGACGCTTTTCGCCATGCGGCAGCTGATTGCCGACATCGCCCTCGACAAGGAGGTGCGTGTCTTGATCGTCACCGGAGCGGGAGACAAAGCGTTTTGTTCCGGGGCCGATCTGAAGGAAAGGCGGACCATGACCGAGCAGCAGGTGCAGCGCTACATCCGAACCATCCGGGACACGTTTACCGAGCTGGAGCGGCTGCCCAAGCCGGTTATCGCCGCCATCAACGGCCTTGCTCTGGGCGGCGGAACGGAGCTGGCGCTTGCCTGCGACCTGCGGGTGATGAGCGACACGGCGGAAATGGGGCTGACGGAGACCGCCCTCGGGATTATTCCCGGAGCGGGCGGAACCCAGCGCCTGCCCCGTCTTGTGGGCAAAGGCGTGGCCAAGGAACTGATCTTTACGGCACGCCGCGTGCCGGCGGCCGAAGCGCTGCGCATCGGCCTGGTGAACCGGGTGGTGCCGGACGATCAGGTGATGGCGGCCGCATTTGAACTGGCCAACCGCATGGCGGAAAATGCTCCCATCGCGCTGGCGCAGGCCAAGTATGCCATCGATTTCGGCCTCGAAGCCGATCTGGCTACCGGCCTCGCCATCGAAAGCAATGCCTACCAGGTGTTGATTCCCACGAAAGACCGTCTGGAAGGACTGGAAGCGTTCAAGGAAAAGCGCAAGCCCGTCTATCGCGGAGAGTAGAACAGGAGGGAACCGTGTTGAGCAATCATATGGAAGAAACGCTGCGCCAACGGATCGCCCAGGTGGAAAAAGGGGGCGACGCGAAATACCACGCCAAGCTGAAGGAACAGAACAAGCTTTTTGTCCGCGACCGGCTGAAGCTGTTGTTTGACGACGACTTTATGGTGGAGGACGGCCTGTTCGCCAATTTCCTGGCAGGCGATCTGCCGGCGGACGGCGTCGTCACCGCCATCGGCAGGGTGAACGGCCAGACCGTCTGCGTCATGGCCAACGATTCCACGGTAAAAGCCGGCTCCTGGGGCTCCCGGACGGTGGAAAAAATCATCCGCATCCAGGAGACGGCGGAGAAAATGCGCGTGCCGCTCATCTACCTGGTTGACTCGGCGGGCGCCCGCATTACCGATCAGCTGGAGATGTTCCCGGGACGGCGCGGAGCGGGCCGCATTTTCTACAATCAGGTCAAGCTGTCCGGCAAGATCCCGCAGATCTGCATCCTGTTCGGGCCGTCGGCGGCGGGCGGCGCGTATATTCCGGCGTTTTGCGACATCGTGATCATGGTGGATCAGAACGCCAGCATGTACCTGGGCTCCCCCCGCATGGCCGAGATGGTGATCGGGGAAAAAGTGACGCTGGAAGAGTTGGGCGGCGCGCGCATGCACTGCTCGGTAAGCGGCTGCGGCGACGTGCTGGCAGCCAATGAGGAAGAGGCGATCCTTGCTGCGCGCCGGTATCTCACCTTCTTCCCGTCCAACTATACGGAAAGGCCGCCGGTTGCCGAGCCCAAGGCGCCCAATCCCAACGCCAGGGATATCGCGACGATCGTGCCGGAAAACCAGAACGCCCCGTTTAACATGCATGATTTTATCGACGCGCTGGTGGATGAAGGCTCCTTCTTTGAGATCAAGAAGCTGTTCGCCCAGGAGTTGATCACGGGCCTCGCCCGTCTGGACGGCAAGCCGGTCGGCATCATCGCCAACCAACCGCGTGTCAAGGGCGGCGTGCTGTTCGTCGATTCCGCAGACAAGGCGGCCCGCTTTATCAACCTGTGCGACGCGTTTCATATTCCGCTGCTGTTCCTGGCTGACGTACCCGGTTTCATGATCGGGACGGCGGTGGAGCGGGCCGGCATCATCCGCCACGGCGCGAAAATGATTTCGGCCATGGCGGAGGCGACCGTGCCGAAGATTTCCGTGGTTGTGCGCAAGGCTTACGGGGCCGGCCTGTACGCGATGGCGGGACCGGCGTTCGAACCCGATGCGTGCCTCGCGCTCCCCGGCGCGCAGATCGCCGTGATGGGGCCGGAAGCGGCGGTGAATGCCGTCTACAGCAACAAGATCCAGGCGATCGAAGACCCGCAGGAGCGCCAGGCGTTCATTATGGAGAAGCGGCGTGAATATCAGCAGGACATCGACCTGTATCTGCTGGCGTCCGATCTGATTGTCGACGCCATCGTGGCCCCGTCCGGGCTGCGGCAGGAGCTGATCAACCGCTTCGCCGTCTACGCAAGCAAGCGGCAGATCTTTACCGACCGCAAGCACCCCGTTTACCCTGTTTAACGAAAAGAAGCCGAACTGTCGTCCAACGCCAGGGGGACGGCAGTTTTTTCGTTTTGGTAGATAGCGGGGTTATGGTTGGGGGCCCTTGTTGGCGTCGGCGGGGTTCAAAACTTTTCCAATGAATTGATGCCTTTAGTAAACTTTGGTATGCTTGAAATTAGTATTCATCAGCAAAAGATTTGATGCAGTGGAGGCATACGGATGCGAATCGTGATCATCGGCGGGGGATCGGTCGGGCTTCTGCTGGCGGCGCGGCTCAAGCTGGGAGGAGCATGGGTGCACGTGGTGACGCGCAGCGCGGAGCAGGCGGATCGGCTGCAGAAGGAAGGACTGCTGTTGCACAGGCTGGATGGGTCCAGCATGCCTGTCCCCATGGAGGCGTCGCCCGCATCGTCACCGCTGCCCGAAGCGGATCTGTACCTCCTGGCGGTCAAGCAGACCGATCTTGCCGACCTATTGCCTGCATTGTCGCGGATTGCCGGATCGGCCCGCGTGCTGGCGCTGCAGAACGGCATGGGACACGGCGAACGGCTGGCAGAGGTGATTGCCCCTGATCAGCTGTATCTGGGCGTCAACACGGAAGGCGCCCGCCGCTTGTCGCCTGTGGCCGTTGAACATACGGGGACGGGGGTGCTGCGGATCGGGCCGTGGCGCAGTCGGAAGGAGAAGGACGACCTGGTGGAGCGGTTCGTGGAGCTGCTGCGGCGCTCCGGTATCGCCGCCGAGTATTGGGAAGAAATCGGCGTCGTTCTCTGGAGGAAGCTGCTGATCAATGCGCTGATCAATCCGTTGACCGCCTTGTTCGAGGTTCCCAACGGCTTTCTGCTGCAGGTGCCCGACATCCTGCAGATGATGCGGCAGCTGTTCGACGAAGCGTCTGCCGTTGCCAACCGTGCCGGACAAAAAATTCCTGAAGAATCCTGGCAGGAAATTCTAACCATTTGCCGAAATACTTCCCGAAATACGTCATCCATGCTGCAGGATTTGCGCAGCGGCAAACAGACAGAAATCGAGGCGATCAACGGCTATATCGTCAACACAGGGAAAAAATACGGCATTTCGACACCCAAACATGAAACGTTGCGACAACTCATTCGTCTGAAGGAACAGATGCGACCAAAGGGCTAAACGCGTTTTTCGGATGCACACCGAGCGTGCGAATGAATGGTGGAGGGAGTGGCGAAGCATGTCCATGTTGACAAATGTAGGCGCATACATGTGGGGAGTTGGCGCCACCTTCCCTTTCATCGGCTTCGCGGTTGTCTATTTCGCTGTGTTCCGGTGGAAGAAGGACAAGCGCTATGCCGTTCGGTGGGCGGTGAATATTACGAATCTTTTGCTGATTCATGCGGTGGTAACGGCGTATTCGCTGCTTTGGCCGGATGCCTGGTCCGCATGGTGGTGGATCGCCCTGCTGTTCCTCGGCCTCTTCCTGTTGATCGCGTGGCTGCAAATCCGGTTCCGCGGCAGGATCTCGCTGCGCAAAATCAGCTTTTCCATCTGGCGAATCAGCTTTTTTCTGTTCTGTCTCGCGTACCTGTTCCTGTTTACCACAGGCGTCTGGAAAACGATTCAGCTTGGATAGCACCGGTTACATGTACATAACGCTTCCTGCGGTTCGAAAACGGGGACACCGCCCTTTTCGGGCATATAAAAGTTTCGTGGTGAAAGAGGTTGATTGGCATGCGTCTTCCGATAGAAATGATCGGAAACAAGATTCGGATGATCCGAAAAGAAAGAGGCTTTACCCTGGAGACGATGGCGAACAAAACCGGTTTGAGCAAGGGTCTGCTCAGTCAGGTGGAACGGGGGATCTCCCAGCCTTCCCTCGATTCCCTGTGGCGGATTACCCGGGCGCTGGACTCGTCCATCATCCACTTCTTTGAAGACGTCAACCAGAAGCATGTCCACCTGACACGCAAGGAAAAGCGCAAACAGGTGATCTTCCCTGAATCGTCCGGAACCTATTCGCTGCTGTCGGCCGGCTCCGGCGGCAAGCTGGGGCTGATGGAGGTGCGGCTGCAGCCGGGGGATACGGTATGCGATCAGTTTATCCAGCAGGACGGCGAGGAATGCCTGGTCATCATCAGGGGCAGCGTCATCGTCCGCGTGGGGGAGGAAGTGCATCAGCTGCAAGCCGGCGACAGCCTGTATTTTGCCAGCTCGCAAAACCGTACGGTGGAGAATGCCGGGGATGAAGAAGCCGTTTTGGTCTGGGCGTTGACCCCCCCGCAATTCTGAAAAACGGCACGTTGAACGTCCGGGACAACCCATTTCGAAGGGTTGTCTTATTTTTTGGGGCGCGCAAATCTGCTATAATTTGCAGAGAATGCGACAAAGGAAGGACCATCCGATGAAAATAGAGAACGTGCCACTGCTGCCGGCCAATTCATTGGTCGGCGATTATGTGCGGGGAAGAAAAGAAGCCATGTTGTTCTTCCCGTATGCGCCCTTTGAGGAGAGCTCCTACGGCAAGCGCCTGGAATGGTTGTACAGCCGTTCCTATCCGCACCGCGATCGGTTGGCTGACGGTCTGTACGCCTACAACCAGAGCATCGGCAATCATCCGTTCGCCTTGTCCCAGATCGCCAAGCTTCGCGAGCGTGGGCTGGTCGTGATCGCCGGCCAACAGGCGGGCGTGCTGACCGGCCCCTTGTACACGATCTACAAGGCGCTCCATGTGATCCTGGCGGCGCGGCGGCTGGAGGAAAGATACAAGGTTCCGGTTGTGCCGGTCTTCTGGATTGCCGGGGAAGATCACGACTTGGACGAGATCAACCACCTGTATCTTCCGGGGGATGAGGGCATCCGCAAGATCAGGATGGAGCTGCCAAAGGCAGGGAAAATTTCGGCCAGCATGCTGCCGCTTGACCAGGAAGCCTGTGAGCGCTTGGTCTCCGCATTTTTCGGAGAAGTCGCCGAGACGGAGCATACCGCTTCCTTGCGGCGGCTTGTTCGGGAGGCGGCGCGGGACGCCAGGACGCCTGCCGACTGGTTCGCCCGCATCATGGCACAGCTGTTCGGCAAGCACGGGCTTGTCTTCGTGGAATCTTCCTGTCCTTTCATACGGGAGCTGGAACAGCCCGTCTTTCAGGAGATCATCAGGCAGAACGAACGGATCGCCGCCATCATCGGGGAGGCGGATGCGCGCATCAGGCGGGCGGGCTATCCGCCGCAGCTGCAGATCGATCCCCGGCAGGCCAACCTGTTTCTTTATGTGGACGGGCAGCGGCTGCTTCTGGAGCGGGAGGGGGATCGTTTCCAGACCAAAGATGGCCGTTTTGCCTGTAGCCGGGAAGAGCTGCTGCGGCTGTTGGCCGACGATCCCCGGCGTTTCAGCGCCAATGTGGTATCCCGGCCGCTGATGCAGGAGTTCCTGTTTCCCACGCTTGCGTTTGTCGGCGGGCCCGGTGAAATCGCCTATTGGGCCTATTTTCGGGAGCTGTTTGCCCACTTTGGTTTCGAGATGCCGATTGTGCTGCCGCGCATGTCGGTTACCTTGGTGGAGGGCGCCATTGCGCGCCACCTGGAGCAGCTCTCCCTGGATCTTCCGACCGTCCTGCAGCGTTTTGACGCGTGGAAGCAGGAATGGCTGGCCCGGATGGATGCGGATGCTGCGGCCGAAGATTTGTTGACACAATTCTCCGCTGTCAGACAGGAGTTTCAATCCCGTTACCAGCCGCTAGTGGAACAGGTGATCCAGTTTGACAGGGGGCTCGCGGAGCTTGCCCGGAAGAACGCGGATCGCCTGTTGGCGCAGGTGGATTTCCTCCAGCAGCGGGTAGAGCGGTCTTTATTCGAGCGGCATGCGGTCACTCTCTCCCGGATCGGCCGGATTGAAACGGCGCTTCTGCCCGGGGGGAAGTGGCAGGAGCGGGTCTATACATATTTTTACTTCGCCAACAAACATGGGGCCGATTTGGTGGATCGGCTCGTGGAGCTGCCGTTCTCCGCGGATCCGGATCACAAGATCGTCTGGTTGTAACGCCATCCTCCAGCCGGGATCGGGCTGGAGGATTTTTTCATATTTGGAGTCAGTCGGGTTGACGTGATTTGCATGGAAGGGTATAGTTTACTGCGAGTATTTCATGCGGAAAGGATGCGCTGGCGACATTGCTGTTTAATTCATACGAATTTATTTTTCTCTACCTGCCGATCACGTTTACGGTCTATTTTCTGCTGAACCGCTGCCGCCTGACGAAGCTGGCGATCGCCTGGCTGGCGCTGGCCTCCCTCTTTTTTTACAGCTGGTGGAATGTGAACAACCTGCCGCTGATGCTGGGCAGCATCCTGTTCAACTATACGGTGGGCACCCTCCTGTCCAGGGACGCGCTCGGCCAGGGGGGCAAGAAGGCGCTGTTGATCTTCGGCGTCACGATGAATCTGGCGTTTTTGGGCTATTACAAATATGCGGACTTTTTTCTGGCGAATATCAATTTTCTGTTTTCCGCCCATTTTCCGTTCCTGCACCTGGTGCTGCCGCTGGGGATCAGTTTCTTCACCTTTACGCAGATCGCCTATCTGGTGGATACCTACAAAGGGACGTCGAAAGAGTACAATTTTGTCAACTATGTCCTGTTCGTGACGTTTTTCCCGCATCTGATCGCCGGACCGATCCTGCATCACAAGGAAATGATGCCGCAGTTTGAAAACATGCGGGCCAAAGTGATCAACTGGCGCAACATTTCCCATGGCCTGCTGCTGTTCGGCATCGGTCTCTTCAAGAAAGTGGTCATTGCCGACACGTTTGCCACCTGGGCCAATCCCGGATTCTCGGCGGCCAGCCTCACGATGACGGAAGCTTGGGCAACGGCCTTGAGCTATACGTTCCAGCTGTACTTCGACTTCTCCGGATATACCGACATGGCGCTGGGGATCGCGCTGTTGTTTAACATCAAGCTGCCGCAAAACTTCCAATCGCCATACAAGGCAGACTCCATTATCGATTTCTGGCGGCGCTGGCACATGACGCTCTCCCGTTTCCTGCGGGATTACCTGTATATCGCGCTGGGCGGCAACCGGAGGGGAGCATTCCGGCGCTACCTGAACCTGATGATCACGATGGTGCTGGGCGGTCTGTGGCATGGGGCCGCCTGGACGTTCGTCGTCTGGGGATTCATGCACGGCGCGGCGCTGGTCGTCAACCATCTGTGGCGGAGCCTTGGCTTTCGGATGCACTGGCTGTTGGGGCGTCTCTGCACGTTCCTGTTTGTCGTCGTGGCCTGGGTCTTTTTCCGGGCCGAGAGCTTTGCCCAGGCGATGGTGGTGCTGAAAGGGATGGTCAACTGGCGGCAGATCGGGCTGCTGCACCCGGGGGCGTCCGCCATGCTGCCGTGGGGGCGGAAGGAACTGGTCGTGCTGGCGATCGCGTTTCTCTTTGTCTCCACATGGAAGAACAGCGCCGAATGGGACAAGTCCTTTACGCCCGGCCTGAAATGGGCGGTTGCCGTCTCCGTCTTGATCGTTGCGGGGCTCATTGGATTGAACCGCGTCTCCGAATTTCTCTATTTTCAGTTCTAGCAGGGAGGACGTATGAAGCGCTATAAAATTTGGTCACTCACGGTTCTCGCAATGACGCTGGCGGGCATGGCTGCCTTGATGGCGCTCAACTTCACGGTCGACCCGCTGCAGTTTTACCGGAAAGCGGACTACCCGCCCCATTTTTCCACCCAGCAGCGCTATCAGAATCCGGGTTTGGCGAAAAATTACGAGTACGATACGATCATTATCGGCACCTCAATGACGGAAAATTTCCTGCCGTCCTACGTCAACAGGCAGCTGGGCGTCAAGGCGCTGAAGCTGTCGATGTCGGGCGCGACCGCGAAGGAGCAGTACATGATCGCCAAGCTGGCCATTGAGACCGGCAAGGTGAAAAACGTGATCTGGGGGGTCGACTACTTCGCGCTCAGGGGGGCTCCGGACCGTGTCCGGGACGAATTTGGGCCGTTTCCCTTCTATTTCTATGACAGCAACCCGCTGAACGATTGGCGGTATCTCGTCAACATGGACACGACCCTGGACTCCCTGCGCATCATCGCGGAACAGCTCGGGCTACGCGAGCATCAGCCGGTCAGCCTGGACCGCTTGAATACCTGGACCGGTTACGCCTTTGGCAAACAGGTGGTCCTGGCGGAATGGAACAAAGTGATGAACAGCCAGCCGTTCACGCCCAGTGAGTACGAGTTTGCCAACATCAAAACGAATCTGGATGACAATCTGATCGCGCTGATCCGGCAGCATCCGGAGATCAATTTCTATCTTTATTATCCGCCGTATTCGATCCTGCAGCATCGTTTCTTCTATGAGAAGAGCAAGGCGCTGTTTGACAACGAGCTGGACACGAAGCAATACCTGTTCGAGCAGGTCGGCTCCCTTGCCAACGTCAAGATCTTTGATTTCCAGCAGGAAGCAGGCATTACCTTTAATCTGGACAATTACAAGGATCTGGCGCATCATTCCCGGGCGATCAACGAGTATATCATCGACGCGATCAAAGCCGGCCGCAACCAGGTTACCCGGGAGAATCTGCCTGCGATGCTGGAGCAGCTGCGCCAACAGGTGGAATCCGTTCAGGTTGGAACGCTGTAGCAAAAATCGAACCACTCAGACAGATGGGCTGTCCCCAAAGCCGCTATGGCCCAAGGACAGCCCCTTCCGCTTTTTGAACATGCTGCTCTTCCCTAGACGTTCTCACTCTTTCTGTGTTTTCTCATCTCCACGCCGTAGAGGACGAGCACGATGGCGAGCGGATAAAGGGCCGCCCACCCCACCGATGGGTACAGGCTGCCTGTCACGACGAGCGAAATCCAGGCCGAGACGCGTCCCAATCGGCTATCTGTCAGCAAACGAACGCCGGCCAGGCATCCGCCGATGTAAGAGGCAAAGCATGTGGCATTGGGCAGACTGATCAGCGCGGTGACGGCGACGATCCAGCCGCCAACGGGGCCAAGCGACCGCTGAAGCATGACGGACAAGGAGGCCTCCGACATGCCATTTCCGTAGCTGTGGGTGGCTACTGTCATGAATGGCAGGCAGCAAGCCCATCGTAAGGGCCATGGGAATCACCAGGATGGACATCGTCAGCCAGGCGATGATGGAAGCGGGGCCCGCTATCTCCGCCGCCAGTCCGGGAATGAGCAGGATGCCGGAACCGATCACGGCACCGACATATAGGGCGACAATCTGCGGCAGTGCCAGCGTTTTGTGCAGACCTGCCGATTGTGTGGACGATGCGCGTGTCACGAACGAATCTCACCTCGTTCTTTGTCATTTTTGTTTTCCTGGTGCGCATCCAGTTTACCATACCCTTTTTCATCAGAATTATCTATAATATTTGATAAAAAGGATCGGTACTGCCGATTCGAAGGAGAGAGAAACATGGATACCCGCTATTTGCAAACCTTTCGTGAGGTGGCGAAGTGCCAAAGCTTCACCCGTGCCGCCGAAGCGCTGGGCTATGCCCAATCCAGCGTGACGACCCAAATTCAGAATATTGAGTCCGAGTTTGGGGTGATGCTGTTTGAACGGTGGGGGAGAAAAATTCGCCTGACGCCGGCGGGGGAAACGCTGCTTGGCTACGCGGAGCAGGTGCTGGCCCTCCTGGATGACGCCAGGGTGAACCTGTCGGAGGAGGCGCAGTCGGGAGGCACGCTGACCATCGGGACGGTCGAATCGCTGGCAGCCTTTTATCTGCCGCCGTACCTGCAGATTTTTCGCCAGGAACACCCGCGCATGAAGCTGATGCTCCAACCGGGCATTTGCCCGGAACTGCTGCAAGGCATCCGGGAAGGGGTTTACGATCTGGCATTCCTGTTGGACAGGGTGCAGGATCATCCGGATTTGGTCAGCATCAATCTGGGGGAAGAGGAGCTGGTGGTCATCGCTTCGCCCGAGCATCGGCTGGCATCCCGAAAAACGATTGAGGTAGCCGATTTTGCCGGAGAAGACTGGATCTTTACGGAGACCGGCTGCAGCTACCGCATGCAGATGGAGAAGGTCTTGCTTGATTCCGGAGAACCGATCGGCAGTTCCCTCGAGTTCGGCAGCCTGGAAGCGATCAAGCAGTGTGTGTCGTACGGATTGGGCCTGGCCCTGCTGCCCAAGCTGGCCGTACTGGAAGACGTGCGCCAGGGGAGACTGGCCATCCTGCCCTTCCGCCACCCGGAGATCCGTGTCTACCGCCAGCTCGTCTACCACAAGAAAAAGCGCGTGACGCAGACGCAGCAGCGGCTGATCGATCTCTTGCAGACCGGCGGGAAACATGCGGTGGGACAATAAAAGGGATGTTCCGCTTTTTGGTGTATGATAAGATAGAGACTGAATGCGTTACATAAAGGAGGCTCCATGTATGAACATGGTTTCAGAAAGTATTGTCAAAGACATGTCCCTCGCTCCGAACGGTCACCTGAAGATCGATTGGGTAAAAGAACATATGCCCGTGCTGAACCGGATCCGGGAGCGGTTTGAAAAAGAAAAGCCGTTTGCCGGTCTGAAAGTGGCGATCTCGCTTCACCTGGAAGCCAAAACCGCTTATCTGGCCAAGGTGGTGCAGGCCGGCGGTGCGGAAGTGACCATCACCGGTTCCAACCCGCTCTCCACCCAGGACGACGTTTGCGCGGCGCTCGTGGAAGACGGCATTCGCGTTTTTGCCAGGTACAATCCGTCGCCGGAAGAATACAAGAGCCATCTGATCAAGACGCTGGAAACCCGTCCGGATCTCATTATCGATGACGGCGGCGATCTGGTGAGCATTCTGCACAGCGAACGGCGTGACCTTTTGTCCCAGGTGCGCGGCGGCGCAGAGGAGACGACCACCGGCATTCTGCGCCTGAAAGCGTTGGCGAAGGAAGGCAAGCTGGAGTTCCCGATGGTGGCGGTCAACGACGCCTTCTGCAAATATCTGTTTGACAACCGTTACGGCACCGGCCAATCCGTGTGGGACGGCATCAACCGCACCACCAACCTGGTGGTGGCCGGCAAAACGGTTGTGGTGGTCGGCTACGGCTGGTGCGGCAAAGGGGTGGCGATGCGCGCCAAAGGGTTGGGCGCCAAGGTGATCGTGACCGAGATCGACGCCATCAAGGCGATCGAAGCGTATATGGACGGCTTCGAAGTGATGCCGATGAGCGAAGCGGCGAAGCACGGAGACTATTTTGTCACCGTAACGGGCAACCGCGACGTGATCCGCAAAGAGCACTTCGAAGTGATGAAAGACGGCGCGATCCTGTCTAATGCGGGCCATTTCGATGTGGAAGTGAACAAGGTGGAGCTGGAGGCCCTGGCCAAGTCCAAGCGCGTCGTACGCAAAGACATCGAGGAATTTGTGCTGGCGGACGGCCGCAAGCTCTATCTCCTGGCGGAAGGGCGTCTCGTCAACCTGGCGGCGGGGGACGGCCATCCTGCCGAAATCATGGATATGACCTTCGCCCTGCAGGCGGTAAGCCTGGAGTATGTCAGCAAGAACTACCAGACGATCGGCAAGAAGGTGATCAACGTCCCGTACGAACTGGACGAGGCGGTTGCCCGGTACAAGCTGGAGGCGCTCGGCATCGGGATCGACAAGCTGACGCCGGAACAGAAAGCATATCTGGAAAGCTGGGCGGAGTGATGCCGTCCAGGCCTCAGCAAAAACATAAAAACCGAATGGAAAAATCCTGCTCACAAAGGCAGGATTTTTTTTTATCATGGCGAATAGGTAGCCAAGTGGGGAATTGTGGGGAAAAGTGGAGGAAAGCGGATGGAAAGTGGGGGAAGCGGGCATGTTTATGGGCGAGTTTCAGCACAGCATCGACGAAAAAGGCCGCTTGACCATTCCCGCCAAATTCCGCGAAGGCCTCGGCGCCTCCTTCGTCATCACCCGCGGCCTCGACCAGTGTTTGTTCGCCTACCCGATGGAAGAGTGGAAAGCGCTGGAGGAACGCTTGAAGTCCCTGCCGTTTACCAAAGCGGATGCACGCGCCTTCACCCGCTTCTTCTTCTCCGGAGCCACCGAATGCGAGTGGGACAAGCAGGGAAGGGTAAATATACCCCCCAACCTGCGGGAACACGCCGGTTTGCAAAAGGAGTGCGTGGTGATCGGCGTCTCCAACCGCGTGGAAATCTGGAGCAAGGAGCGCTGGGAGGATTACTTCCGTCAATCCGAAGGTTCCTTCAGCGAGATCGCCGAAAAGCTCGTCGATTTTAATCTGTAGCATCGGGAGTGACTATTTTGTCGTTTCATCACATCACGGTTTTGAAAGAAGAAGCAGTGGACGGGCTCAACATCCGGCCGGATGGCATCTATGTGGACTGCACGTTGGGCGGAGCCGGCCACAGCCGCCTGATCGCCTCCCGGTTGGGGGAAGGCGGCAGGCTGATCGCCATCGACCAGGACGATGCCGCGCTTGCCCATGCGCAGGAGAGGCTCGCCCCCTACACAGAGAAGGTGACATTGGTCAAAAGCAATTTCCGCCACCTCAAGCAGGTGGTGACAAACCTTGGCTTGACCGGCGTGGACGGCGTGCTCTTCGACCTCGGGGTTTCTTCCCCGCAGCTGGATGAAGGAGAGCGCGGCTTCAGCTATAACGCCGACGCCCCGCTCGACATGCGGATGGATCAGGACGCCCCCCTCTCCGCCTACGAGGTGGTGAACGAGTGGGAAGAGGAAACACTGGCCAGCGTGATCTGGGAATACGGGGAGGAGAAGTTTTCCCGCCGGATTGCCCGGCTGATCGTGCAGAAGCGTCAGAAGGAACCGATTCAAACCACCGGACAGCTGGTGGACATCATAAAAGAAGCCATCCCCGCAGCGGCCCGCCGAACAGGCCCGCATCCGGCGAAGCGGACGTTTCAAGCGATCCGCATCGCGGTGAACGATGAGCTGAACGCGTTTCAGGACGCGGTAACGGACGCGATCCGCCTGCTGCGCCCCGGCGGCCGCATCAGCGTGATCACCTTCCACTCGCTGGAGGACAGGATCTGCAAGCAAACCTTCGCGGAGTTTGCGAAAGGCTGCATCTGTCCGCCGGGCTTTCCGGTCTGCACCTGCGGTCGGCAGCCGGTGATCCGCCTCGTCACCAGGAAGCCGATCGTTCCGACGGAAGAGGAGCTGACGCACAATCCAAGGGCGCGGTCGGCTAAGTTGAGAATCGGTGAAAAAGTATAGTAATATCAAACGGTAAAAAATGGTGAAAGAAGGAGGGAGCCTCTTGAACTACTACTATCGGGGAAACCTTGCCGTGGACATGGAACCCGCGCGTTCTTCATCCCGGTCAAAGCGCACCGTGAAGATCAAACCGACCCTGCCGGCGGGGGAAAAGCTCCTGTACCTGTTTTTCATCCTGCTGGTGGTGGCGGGCGTCGGTTTTGTCGGAACGCGCTATGCCCAAATCTCGGAGTACAACCACGAGATTCAAAACCTGAAGCAGGAAATCAAGGAGCAGCAGGAAACGAACGCGTCCCTGCAGCAGAAGATTGAGGAGATGAGCAGCCGGGAACGCATCGAGGCCGTAGCCAGGGAACTAGGCATGGTGCCGGCTTCGGGAGCCGTTGAGGTGATCGGCGGCCAGCCAAAGAAAACAGAAGCAGCGAAAGGGAATCACTAGACATGTTACCGCACCTGCAGGGGGTAACATTTTTCTTTTTGCATGCAGACATCTGGGAAAGTCCGGGAAACATTTGGGGTGAAAAGCCGTGGATATGAGGAAACGCGTGAATTGGCGGGTGTTTTTGCTTGGGCTGGTGTTTGTGCTGCTGTTCACTTCCATGGGGGTGCGGCTGTGGTGGATACAAACGGTGGAAGCCTCCTGGATCATGGAGCAGGCGAAGGCCCAATGGGAACGCGACAAGGATATCAAACCGAAGCGCGGCGCGATCCTGGATCGCAACCTCGAAACATTGGCTTACGAAGGGAAGGCGTATATCGTCCGCGCTGCGCTGCGGCCGCGCAACGAGAAGGAAGCCGCCCAGGTAGAGGATAACTATGTGAAAGATCCGGTCTACACCGCCACCAAACTGGCGCCGATTCTGAAAATGCCGGCGGAAGAACTGATCGCTGCCCTGAGCAGAACCGACGTGTTTTGGGTAGATCTGGGCAAGGTGGGGCGCAACAAGATTTCCGAAGAGCAGAAGGACGCGATCCTCGCCCTCCAGTATCCGAAAGATGCAAACGGCGAAACGACCAAGGTCAACCAGCTTCCGGGCATTTTTCTGGTGGATACGACCAAGCGGTATTACCCCAACAACAGCTTCGCCTCCCATGTGCTCGGGTATATGAGCTACAAGGACAACGACGAAAAGGCGGAAATGGGCATCGAACTGCAGTTTGACAAGGAACTGCGGGGGACGCCCGGTGAATTGGAGGTGATGCGCGACGGGGCAGGCTACCAGCTGCCGCAGGGAGAGAACAAGTACAAACCGGCCAAGGACGGCCTGAATGTGGTGCTGACCATCGACCGGCAGATCCAGGATTATGTGGAGCAGGCGCTGGACAACACGGAGAAGGAATACAAGCCGAGAAGGGTAACGGTGGTGGTCTCCGATCCGCATACCGGCGAGATCCTGGCGATGGCCAACCGGCCGCAGTTCAACCCGAACCAGTACTGGGAGATCCAGAATTATGAGAATGCGGCCATTAGCTACATGTTTGAGCCGGGATCTACCTTCAAGATCATTACGCTGGCAGCCGCGATTGAGCAGGGACTGTTCAACCCGAACGAAACGTACATGTCCGGCATGTACCGAAAGCTGCCGGGGCCGCCCATCAAGGACCACAACAACGGGCGCGGCTGGGGACGAATCACCTTCCTGCGGGGGGTGCAGGAATCCAGCAACGTGGCGTTTGTCATTCTGGGGTATGAGCGGTTGAAGCAGAAGCTGCTCGGCGAGTATTTCGACCGCTTCGGCATCGGGCAGAAGACGGGGATTGAGCTGCCGGGCGAACGCAAAGGCATCATGCGCGACTTGAACAATCCTCTTTCCCAGCGCGATGTGGCCGTGACCACGTTCGGCCAGGGCGTCGCCGTCACCGCCATTCAGCAGGTGGCGGCCGTCGGGGCGATCGCCAACGGCGGGGAGCTGCTGAAGCCGCGAATCGTGAAGGAACTGCGCGATCCCCACACCGGAGCGGTGGTGAAACGGTATGATCGCGAGGTGGTGCGCCGCGTTGTGTCGGAGAAAACGGCCAAGCAGGTGCGCGACATCCTGGAGACGGTCGTCACCGACGGGACCGGGCAGGCGTACAACCTGGAAGGGTATCACGTCGCGGGAAAAACGGGCACGGCACAAACCTACGACGAGAGCGGAAAGATCGCCGAAGACCGGTATGTTGTCTCGTTTATCGGGTTTGCCCCGAAGGACAATCCGCGCCTGCTTGTCTACGTCGTCGTGGACGATCCGCAGACGGACCAGCCCTCCACCGTGCTGGGGCGTCTGGTGGTGGCCCCCATTTTCAATTCGGTGATGGAAAAAAGCCTGCAGTATCTTCAGCAAAAACCGGATGTGAAGACGACGACCGCCGTCGCTACTCCGCTGGAGGAAAAAACGATGCCCAAGCTGGTGGGCATGGCAACCAGCATCGCCGAATCGCGGGCGAAGCAGGATGGATTCCGGGTGACGACGATCGGCACGGGAACGAAGATCGTGGAGCAGTACCCGTCGCCGTATGAGAAAGTGGGACGCGATACCCAGATCTTTCTGGTGACCGACCGCGTAAACGGGCTCAGAATGCCTGATTTTCGCGGCAAATCGCTGCGGGAAGTGATGGAGTTTGCCTCATTGGCCCATCTGGAAGTGATCCCAAGCGGTGTGGGATTTGTCCGGCAGCAAAGCATTGCCCCGGGGACGACGCTTACGGGGAAGGAGCGCCTGCAGGTGACGCTTGCGCCGGGCTCCGCGCCGTAACGGTTCTAACCAGCCCCCCGGACGAATAGGGTAGGAAAGAGACAAACCTATTCGCAAAGGGGGGGCGAAAGTGCGGGTTTCGAACGTGACCGTACGCCGCCGCGTCTTTTTCGCCTTGGTTGCCGGTTTTCTCCTGTATGCAGCCCTGATCGCCCGGTTGGGCTACATCCAGCTCATCCAGGGCCCCAGGCTGCAGGAAGAAGCCAGACAGTTGGGCAGCCGCAATATTAATTTCGTGGCCAATCGCGGAAACATCTATGACCGGAACGGAGACGTACTGGTTACCAATGAAAACGTGCCGTCCATCATGGCCGTACCGGCACAAATCATAAATCCCCAGGACACTGCCAAAAAATTGGCTGTGATCCTCGGCCAAAAAGAAGAGGATATCCTGAAAGCCATCACCGCGCACGAAAGAATCATGCGCGTGCCGGGCGGACGGAAGATTTCGGAGGAGAAGGCCCGCCAGATTCAGCAGCTGGCTCTGCCCGGCATCTGGGTGACCAACGATTCCGAACGCTATTATCCGCATCATTCCCTGGCCGCCCATATCCTGGGGTTTACCGGCATCGACAATCAGGGACTGACCGGATTGGAGCGCATCTATGACAAATACCTGGCAGGGACGGACGGCTACATCACCTATCCCTCCGATGCCCGCGGCCGCCTCATGCCCGGCGGGTCGGAGCAGTACATCCCCCCGATCGACGGGATGGACATGGTATTGACCCTTGATTCCAAGATCCAGTCCTTTCTTGAGCGGGAACTGGATCAGGCGATGGTTGCCTATCAGCCGGACGATGCGCTGGCGATTGCGATGGACCCGAATACGGGGGAAATCCTGGGCATGGGCAGCAGGCCCACCTACGAGCCGGACAAATACCGGGATTATCCGCAGGAGGTTTATAACCGCAACCTGCCGATCTGGAAGACGTACGAGCCGGGTTCCACTTTCAAGATTGTCACCCTGGCAGCCGCGCTGAATGAAGGCGTGGTCAATCTGAACGAGTATTTTTACGATCCGGGGTACATCACGGTGGCGGGGAAACGGCTGCGCTGCTGGAAGCGGCAGGGGCATGGGCAGGAAACCATGCTGGAAGTGGTGGAAAACTCCTGCAACCCCGGCTTTGTGACGATGGGACAGCGGCTGCAGAAGGAGCGGTTGTTTGACTATATCAAAAAGTTCGGGTTCGGCCAGAAAACCGGCATCGACCTGTTGGGCGAAGAAAACGGCCTGCTGTTTGACCTGAAAAAGGTGGGGCCGGTCGAACTGGGAACCACCTCGTTCGGACAGGGGGTATCGGTTACCCCGATCCAGCAGATGGTGGCCGTGGCGGCGGCGATCAACGGCGGGAAGGTGTTAAAGCCGTATATCGCCAAGGAGTGGCGCAGCGGCACGATGCACGAGATCATCGGCCGGACGGAGCCAACCGTCGTCAGGCAGGTGATCACGGCGGCAACCTCCGAGAAGGTGCGCAATGCGCTGGAAAGCGTCGTGGCACGCGGAACGGGACGCCAGGCCTATATTGAAGGCTACCGCGTCGGCGGCAAGACGGGAACCGCGCAGAAGGTGCGCAACGGCAGGTATGTGGACGGCGAGTATATCGTCTCTTTCATCGGGTTTGCCCCGGCGGACGATCCGAAGATCCTGGTCTATTTCGCGGTGGATAATCCGAAGGCGCTGGCATTCGGCGGTCTGATCGCCGCCCCCAGCGTCCGGAACATCATCGAATCCTCCCTGCAGTACATGCAGGTTCCCAAGCGCCCCAGCCCCATTGCAAGGGAATACAAGTATCCCGACAGGCGCTATTACGAGGTGCCGGATCTTACGGGTCTGACCCTGAACGAGATTGCCGCTTCGTATTACATGATGCCATTGGTGGTCTCCGGAAAGGGCTCGCATGTGGTGAAACAATCGCCGGAGCCGGGCGTCAAAGTGGAAGAGGGGGCGAAAATTCGCATCTACCTTGGTGACAAATGAACACGTTAGGGATACAATGAAAACTTGGGAGCGGGGGATTGTTTCCATGCTCCCCGCAAGGCCGCCGGTCTCGGGCTTAAGCCGGCCGGGGTTTGTCCATACTAGTTTCGATGGAGATTGGGGTGCAGCCTGTCATGTTGCTGAAGGATCTGCTCGTTTCCTTGCTGCCGGTGCGTACAGTGGGAAATGACAGCATAGAGATATCGGGTTTGACGGCAGATTCGCGAAAGGTAAAGCCGGGGGATTTGTTCATCTGCCTGGTGGGCTTTACCGTCGATGGCCATGCTTTTGCAGAGAAGGCGGTTGAGCAAGGAGCTGCCGCTGTGCTGGTGGAGCGGGAACTGCCGCTTCCGGCTTCCATCGTCCAAATCGTTGTGCCGGATACCCGGCGTGCCATGGCCCTGCTGGCCGACCGCTTTTACGGGTCTCCTACCCGCGAACTCAAACTGATTGCGGTGACCGGCACCAATGGCAAGACGACCACGACGCATCTGATTGACAAGATCCTGCGCGACCAGCAGAAACGCACGGGATTGATCGGTACGATTCACATGCGGATCGGGGATACCATTGAAAACGTGAAAAATACCACGCCGGACGCGTTGGAGCTGCAGCACAGCTTTCGACGCATGCGCGACGTGGATACGGAATATGCCATTATTGAGGCCTCTTCCCATGCGCTGGAGATGGGCCGATTGCGCGGCTGTGATGTACATACGGCTGTTTTTACCAATCTGACGCGGGATCATCTGGATTACCACAAAACCATGGAGAACTACCGCTTCGCCAAGTCGCTGCTGTTTGCCCAACTGGGCAACCGTTACGAGGAAGGGGCGATGAAAACGGCCGTGCTCAATGCGGACGACGAGGCTTCTGCCCTGTTCGCCAAGGTGACGCCCGCCCGTGTCATCACCTATGGCATCGACCGGCAGGCGGATGTCCGGGCGGATCACATCCGGGTGACCAGCCGCGGCACCTCTTTTCTCCTTCACAGCTTTGCCGGAACGGTGGAAATGAATTTGCAGTTAATGGGCAAATTTAACGTATACAATGCGCTGGCGGCCACCGCAGCAGGGTTGGCCGAAGGGATTCCCCTGCCGGCCATCAAGGAGAGCCTGGAAGCCGTCAAGGGCGTCAGCGGGCGCTTTGAAGCGGTGGACGCCGGCCAGCCTTTTTCCGTGATCGTCGACTATTCGCATACGCCGGACAGCCTGGAAAACGCCCTTGTGACGGTAAAGGAATTTGCCAAGGGGCGAATTCTCTGCGTGGTCGGCTGCGGCGGGGACCGCGATAGGACGAAACGCCCAATCATGGCGCAAATTGCAACAAAATATGCGGATATCACCGTCTTTACGTCAGATAATCCTCGCTCCGAAGAACCGGAGGCGATCATCGCCGACATGGTGGCGGGCATCCGGCATGTGCCCCGGGACCGCTATGTGCAGCTGGTGGACCGGCGGGAAGCGATCCGCTACGCCATCGGGCAGGCCCGCGAGCACGACTGCATTCTGATTGCCGGAAAAGGACACGAAACGTATCAGATCATCAAGGGAGAGGTGCTTCCGTTCGATGACCGGGAAGTGGCGAAGGAAGCGATCGCCGCGCTGCGCACATGAACGGAACCCGCGTCAGGATTCGACATTACCACACCAGCAGAGGGGAGGATAGGGCATGCCATTAGACAATGTCCTCATCATCACGATTATCGCCGCTTTTCTCATCGCCGTACTGATCGGGCCCTTGTTCATTCCCGTCTTGCGCCGCCTGAAGTTCGGCCAAAGCATTCGGGAGGAGGGGCCGCAGTCGCACCAGAAGAAAGCGGGCACACCCACCATGGGCGGGACGATAATTCTGCTTGCCCTGATCTTTACCGTACTGAAATTTGCCAACCTGACGATGGAAACGATGTTTTTGCTCCTCGTTACGCTGGGCTACGGACTTATCGGATTTTTGGATGATTTTATCAAAATCAGCCGGAAGCGCAATCTGGGCCTCACGGCGAAACAGAAGCTCCTGGGGCAGGTGATCCTGGCCGTCGGCGCCTACGGTTTGCTGATCCAGATGAAGCACGATACCGCCCTGCATCTTCCCGGCACACCGTGGGATATCGAGCTGGGCGTGCTCTATTTCCCGTTTTTGCTCTTTCTGCTCGTCGCCACCACCAACGCGGTCAACCTCACCGACGGGCTGGATGGACTGCTGGCCGGAACGGGGGCCATCGCGTTTGGCGCCTATGCCATCATCTCCTGGCTGTCGAGCGATTTGGACACCGCGATTTTCAGCGCGGCGGTGGTGGGGGCGGTTCTCGGCTTTCTCGTCTTCAATGCCCATCCTGCCCGCGTCTTCATGGGGGACACCGGTTCCCTGGCGCTTGGCGGTGCGCTGGCCGCCATCGCCATCATGACCAAGACGGAACTGCTGCTTGCCGTCATCGGCGGCGTGTTCGTGGTGGAAACCCTCTCGGTGATTTTGCAGGTCATCTCCTTCAAGACAAGAGGAAAGCGAATCTTCCGAATGAGCCCGCTGCATCACCACTTTGAGCTGACCGGCTGGTCGGAATGGCGCGTTGTCGTGACATTCTGGCTGGTGGGCATGGTGTTCGCGGGATTGGGCGTTTACCTTGAGGTGATACGGTAAGATGGCGATGGAACAGTATCGGAACCGGCTTGTGGTGGTCCTTGGACTGGCAAAAAGCGGTGCAGCGGTTGCCAAACTGCTGCACCGCTTTGGTGCGCAAGTCGTGGTGAATGACAAGAAGCCGCGGGAGGAAGCGGCAGAAGCGGAGGAATTGGAGGCGCTGGGCATTCCCGTGATATCGGGTCACCACCCCGACGACCTCATCCACCCCGGCGTCGATCTGGTGGTGAAAAATCCGGGCATCCCGTATGAGACCCCTCCCGTGGCGAAGGCGCTTGCCCTGGGGATTCCGGTCATTACGGAAGTGGAGCTGGCCTATCAGCTGTCAAAAGCGCCGATCATCGGCATCACCGGCTCCAACGGCAAAACCACCACCACGACGCTGGTGGGCTTGATCCTGCAGCAGGCCGGGATTGATGCGTCGGTCGGGGGCAATATCGGAACCGTGCTGTGCAGCCTGGCGGAAACCGTCCGGGAGGATCAGCTGCTGGTGGCGGAGTTAAGCAGCTTTCAGCTGATGGGGACAAGCAGGTTTCGCCCGCATATCGGAGCGCTCTTGAACCTGTATCCGGCCCATCTGGACTATCACCATTCCCAGGAGGCCTATCTGGCGGCCAAGCTGAAGCTGTTCGCCAATCAGACGGCTGACGACATCGCCATTCTGCCGTATGATCAGCCGGATGTTCTCGCCAAGATCCCGCCGCTTCCGGCGAAAACCTACTACTTCAGCAAAACGGCGGAAGTACGGCCGGGGGTGTTTGTGCGCGACGGCATGATCCTGTTCGCCGGTGACGACGGGACGACGGAAGAAGTGATGCCCGTGGCGAAGCTGTCGATCCCCCACGTGGAAAATGCGCTGGCAGCCATCCTGATCACCAGGCTGGCGGGGGCGGATTATGCGTCGATGGCGCATGTGCTCTCCACGTTTCCCGGCGTTGAACACCGGCTGGAATACGTGGCGACGGTGCAGGGGGTTCGTTACTACAACGATTCGAAGGCGACCAACCCGGAAGCGGCATCACGGGCCATCCAGGCGTTCGCCGAGCCGGTTGTGCTGATCGCGGGCGGGCTGGACCGAGGCATCGACTTCCGGGAACTGGTGCCCGTTTTTCGCAAACATGTAAAAGCGCTGGTGGCTTACGGCCAGACGGCTGATATCCTGCTCGCGCGCGCCGAAGAGGCGGGGATACGGGAGCGTTTCCGCGTCGATACTGTGGAAAAGGCAGTCTTTGCTGCGGCAGACCTCGCCGCCCCGGGCGACGTGGTGCTCCTGAGTCCGGCATGCGCAAGCTGGGATATGTTCCCTTCCTTTGAGGTTCGGGGGCATAGTTTCAAGGACGGCGTGCATAGACTGAGAACAAGCCTAGCATAACACCCGTCCTGCGTCATTCGCTGCCCGGCGATGTCCGGATATTGTTCGCGGACCATACGACGCATAACGGACGGTCTGTGGAAAGGATGTCGTCCGTGCATGAGCAAGGTGCGAACTGCTCCAGATTTCGTCATCATTACCGCCACCCTCCTGCTGTTGGGAATCGGTGTGGTCATGGTGTACAGCGCAAGCGCCATCTATGCCCTGAACAAGTATCACGATGCGTATTACTTTGCCAAGCGGCAGCTGATCTTTGCCCTGCTTGGCATCACATCCATGTACCTCTCGATGAACATTGACTATTGGATCTGGAAAAAGTGGGCCAAAGCCGGATTTTTGACCAGCATAGGCCTGCTGCTGCTGGTGCTCGTGATCGGCATCGAGGTGAACGGCTCGAAAAGCTGGCTGGGCTTCGGCTCTTTCGGCATACAGCCGGGGGAGTTTGCCAAATTCGGCGTCGCGGCCTTTTTGGCACAATGGCTGTCGGACAACCAGAAGGAGATCGTGAAGTTTCGCAAAGGGCTGCTGCCCGCCCTCGCCATCCCCGTGGTCTGTTTCGGACTGATCATGCTGCAGCCCGACTTGGGGACAGGCGTGGTGCTGGTGGGGATGGCGGTGGTGATGATCTTTGCAGCGGGAGCGCGCATCAGCCATTTTGTTGGGCTCGGCATGCTGGGGCTGGCCGGTTTTGCGGGGTTGATCCTGTCTGCTCCCTACCGGATCAAGCGGATCACGTCGTTTCTGGATCCGTGGTCGGACCCGCTGGATACGGGGTACCAGATCATTCAGTCCCTGTACGCAATCGGGCCGGGCGGGCTCCTGGGCCTGGGGCTCGGGCAGAGCCGGCAGAAGCATTTGTATTTGCCGGAACCCTACAACGACTTCATCTTTTCCATCGTGGCCGAAGAGCTGGGTTTCGTGGGCGGCACGCTCGTTCTCCTGCTCTTTCTGCTGCTGTTGTGGAGAGGAATGAGAGTGGCGATCACGGCACCCGATCTGTACGGCAACCTGCTGGCCCTCGGCATCATCAGCATGATCACCATCCAGGTGGTGATCAACGTCGGCGTCGTGACCGGCATGTTTCCCGTGACCGGCATTACCCTGCCGTTTTTAAGCTACGGCGGTTCATCCTTGACGCTGATGCTGACCGGCATCGGCATCCTGCTGAATATTTCGCGCTTTTCACGATGACGGCTGCGGACGGAAAAGGCAGAGGCTGTCCGCTTCGCATCGAATCGGGGATCGTACCCATGAATTTCGCAGAGAAAACAGGTGATCGACATGAGAATCGTCCTGGCCGGGGGAGGAACGGGCGGACATATTTATCCGGCGCTTGCGGTGGCCAAAGAGATGAGGCGCCAGGAACCGCAGGCGACCTTTTTGTATATAGGGACTACCAAGGGATTGGAAGCACGGCTGGTTCCGCGCGAGGGCATTCCGTTTGAAGCGGTGGAGATCGCCGGGCTGAAACGGAAGCTGACGGTGGAAAATCTGCGGACCGCCTGGAAGTTCGTCCGGGCCGTCCGGAGATCCGCCGAGTTGCTGCGCGAATTCCGGCCCGACGTGGTGATCGGCACAGGCGGATACGTGTGCGGCCCCGTGGTTTATGCGGCCAGCCGCCTCGGCATCCCCACCGTGATCCATGAGCAGAATGTCGTACCCGGATTGACCAACAAGTTTCTGGCACGCGTGGTGGATCGCATCGCCGTGTCGTTTGAAGAATCGCTGGCCCATTTCCCCCGGAAGAAGACGGTGTTTACCGGCAATCCGTGCGCAACGGAAGTGATGCACGGCCGGGCGGAGGCAGGGCGGCAGGCACTGGGGATACCCGATGGCAGGCGGATCGTGCTGATTGTGGGCGGCAGCCGGGGCGCCAAGGCGATCAATGAGGCGGCGCTGCAGCTTTTGCCGATGATGGGGGATGAACCGGACACCCATTTTGTCTATGTGACGGGCGAGGTTCACTTTGAGGAGATCTCCTCCCGGCTGCAGTCGGAAGCCTCCCTCCCCCCGAACGTTACCCTGCTGCCGTATGTCCACAACATGCCGGACCTGCTGGCCGCCACCCATGTGATCGTCAACCGCGCCGGTGCGTCCACGCTGGCGGAATTGACCGCTCTGGGAGTACCGGCAGTTCTCATTCCGTCACCCTATGTGACCAATAATCATCAGGAGAAAAACGCCCGCGGGCTGGAGAAAGCAGGGGCCGCCATCGTCATTCTGGAGCGGGAGCTGACCGGAGAGTCGCTGCGCCGGGCGCTTGCTCCCCTGCTGCGGGACACCGCGCGCTGGAGCGCCATGCGGGAGCGCTCGCTTACGCTGGGTAAGCCGGATGCGGCTGCCAGCATCTGCCGCCTGCTTCGAGAGGCAGGCAAAACCTGATGGGCGGCTGTCACGTGTGTTTGGGCGTTCGCATAGTATGGAGCAAACACGTGATAGAACCGGTTCCGACCTAGCATTTGTGTCAGGGGGTTCGCTATGAATACGTTGAAACAGCTTGCAGACCAGTTACGACAGGCAGATGTTGGCAAGGTGTGGACCGACGAGCCTCTCGCCAATCATACCACCTGGCGGATCGGGGGTCCTGCCGACTTGTTAATCCAGCCAAAAGACAAGGATTCTCTGATTTTGGCTGTCCAATTGATCCATCGTCACAATATTCCTTGGAGTGTAATCGGGCGCGGCTCCAACCTTCTAGTGAGGGATGGGGGGATACGCGGAGCCGTGCTGAAAGTGGCTGAGGGCTTGAGTCACTGTGAATTCAGGGGCGAAGAGGTGTGTGTTGGTGCCGGGTATTCCATGATCCGCCTGGCGGTGGAGACAGGCAAGATGGGATTAACAGGGATGGAGTTTGCGGGAGGCATACCCGGTTCAGTCGGCGGTGCCGTCTACATGAATGCAGGGGCGCACGGATCTGATCTGTCACGTATTTTGAAACAAGCCGAGATCCTCTTCGACAATGGCGAGACCGTCGTGTTGACGAACAAGGAGCTGGAATTTGCCTACCGTACGTCGCTGTTACAAAGAAAGAAAGGCATCGTGCTGGAGGCGGTATTCCAATTGCAGAAAGGCGACCGCAAAGAAATCGCAGCCATTTTGGCCTCGTACAAGGATCGCCGGCGACAGACGCAACCATTGCAAATGCCATGCGCGGGAAGTGTATTCCGCAATCCGCCGGGCGATCATGCCGGGCGTCTGATTGAAGCCGCAGGATTAAAGGGCTTTCACTACGGTGGAGCGCAGGTTTCCGAGATCCACGCCAATTTCATCGTCAACCGCGGAGGGGCAACGGCTTCCGACGTCCTCACCCTGATGGATCATATCAGACGCACAATCCTGGAGAAATTTGGTGTCGATCTGCATCCGGAAGTATTGGTGGTGGGCGAGGGGTAACACGGAGGTGAAAGTTTGGAGACTTTTACGATCGAAGGCGGAAGACCTCTGTCCGGAACGCTTCGAATCCATGGAGCAAAAAACGCTGCCCTCCCGATTCTTGCCGCCGCTGTACTGGCAGAAGGGCAATTTCATATTTACGACGTGCCGCATCTCAAAGATATAGACGTAATGTTACAGATATTGACCGCGTTGGGTGCGACAGCCACCCATGCTGACGGATGCGTGAGCCTTGACACGACCTCCATTTCGATTTCACATGTGCCGGATGATTTGATGGGACAGATGCGCTCCTCCATTTTTTTGGTGGGGCCGCTTCTTACCCGACTGGGGGAAGTGACGATCTCCCGCCCTGGCGGATGCGCCATCGGTGAAAGACGGATTGACCTGCATCTGAATGGCTTGACAGCGCTCGGGGCCAAGATTGAAGAGTCGGAAGGTTATATCATTTTTCGCGCCAAGCAGCTGCGCGGAACCAATATTTTCCTGTCGTTCCCCAGCGTGGGAGCGACCGAAAACATCATGCTGGCCGCCGTGCTAGCCAAGGGAACGACACGGATCTGCAATGCCGCCCGCGAACCGGAAATCATTGATCTGGCCAATTTCCTCAATGCCATGGGGGCCCGCATCCGCGGAGCCGGTACGGACACGATAGAGATCAACGGTGTCGCACGTCTGCGTCCGGTTTCCTACCGGGTGATCCCCGACCGCATTGTGGCAGGGACCCATATTTTGGCGGTCGGCATGGCACAGGGACACATCGCCTTATCCAATACGATCCCGGAGCACCTGACCGCGCTGATCGAAGTGGCCCGAAGCTGCGGTGTTGAAATCAAGGCTTACCATGATATAATGGAGATGAAGTGTTCCAATCGTCCTCGCGGCTATGACCGCATCATCACCTCGCCGTATCCCGGCTTTCCGACCGATTTACAGGCGCAGTTGATGGCGTTTCTGTCGCTGGCGCGGGGAACGAGCGTGATCAAGGAGACCGTGTTTGAAGGCAGATTCAAACACGTCAACGAATTGGCGCGAATGGGTGCCTCCATCTATGTTGATCTGGGCTCCGCCTTTATTCGTGGCGTCAGCAGATTGTCCGGAACCACGGTGGAAGCGACCGACCTGCGTGCCGGCGCCGCCCTTGTGCTCGCCGGGCTGGCGGCTGAAGGAACGACCGTGGTGGAACAGGTTCACCATATTGACCGTGGCTATGAGCGATTGGAGTGGCAGCTGCAGCAGTTGGGTGCCAGCATTGCTCGCACAACCGCATAAACGAAGCTGAATTTTGTCAGGTAAGCGGCATAAGGGCTATGCCGCTTTCCCTCTTTTTGTCACCAGGTAGTCGTCATGTTATCTTGCCGACACAAGAGCAGCGAGGCATCCGCCTGCGCAATAGCCTTGGCGCTGCCAAGTTTTCCAAGTATATCAGGAAAGTTTAAGATCTTTAAAGCACGAAAGCGAACGAAGAAAGGCTGGGGCCCCCGCCGACACCAGCAAGGGACCCCACTCGGTGAAGCGATAGCAATCGCCGAGTGGGTGGAGCGTTCGCTTAAGTCGGCGGGGTTTTCTTATCTGGCAAACCGGAGGAAATTCGATGGCGGTTTATCAAGAACGCATTCCGCAGGTGAAACAGACAAAACCTAAACGAAAAAGCAACCGCAGGCTGCTCTTCCTGCTTCTGCTTTTCTTTTTGACCGTCCTTGCCGTGGTGTTTTTCCGGTCGCCCTACAGCAAGGTACAGGAGATTCGCGTTTTTGGAAGGGATTTGTACAGCGAGCAGGAGATCCTTCAGGCCTCCGGACTTGCCATCGGGATGCAGTTCCTCAATGTCTGGGAATCGAGCGTGCAGGAGTCGATGAAAGTGTTAAAAGGGGTGAAAAGCGTCACCATCGTGCGCCATTTCCCCGGGGTGATCGAACTGCATGTCGTGGAATACAAACGCGTGGCGCTGTGGGCAACACCGGACGGGAAGCTGTCTCCCCTGCTGGAAAACGGGGTCGTCCTGGATCAGGCGGATTTCCGGAAACGGGTGGTGGACAGGCCCTTGATCCGGTCCTGGGGCTCGCCGGAATTGCTTCCGCAGCTGGCGAAAGCCCTCGCCCAACTGCCCCCCTCCGTAGCAGGCGAGATCTCCGACATCTCCCTTACCCCTACGTCTTACGACAAGCAGCGCATCACCCTGTACATGCGCGACGGCAACGAGGTGCACAGCGTGATTTATCAACTGGCCAAGAAGCTGGTCTGGTATCCGGCCATCGTCAAAGACCTCCCCGAAGGAGAAAAAGGGGTCATCTACATGCTGGAGAGCACGTGGTTCCAGAAGTACGGCACTCCGGAACAGCCTGCGGCAGACAAGGAGAAGCTGCCGGAAGAGCCTCAAACGCAAAAGGAGACGGTAAGCAATGGCCAAAGCTAAATTTACCCTGTATTTGACGTTGGTAACGCTCAGCACCGGCTTTCTTATCGCCACCTCGATTGAATCGACCAAAGCCAGCCTGGCGGAACGGCAAAACGAAAAGCAGTTCCAGCAGGAGACGCAGTTGAACGAGCGGATCCTGGCGGAAAAGGAGCAGAACCGTCAGCTGGAAGTCCAGCTGCTTGACCTGCAGCGGCAGGTGAGCAAGGTGGAGCAGGCGATGGCGGAGCATCAATCGGAGGCGGCCGACATTTTGGCCCAGCTGGACGCTGCCCGGATGATGGCCGGCGTCGTCCCGGTGGAGGGACCGGGTGTGATCGTCACCATGCAGGATAAAGCGAACGCAGGGGAATCGGAAGATGTCACGAAATATATCGTTCACGAACAGGATGTCCGCCTGGTGGTAAATGAGCTGCGAGCAGCGGGAGCGGAGGCGATCAGCATCAATGGTCAGCGCCTGATCAGCAATTCGGCGATCCGCTGCGTGGGTCCGACCATCATCGTCAATGGCGTGAAGTCGGCGGCCCCCTTCGTGATCACCGCCATTGGCGACCCGGCTACCCTGGTCAACGCGCTGAATCTCCCCGGGGGTGTCCTGCAAACGTTGGAAGGGTTCGTCCAGATCACCGTGCAAAGCAAAGATCTGGTGGAAATTCCGGCCTATGTGGGCGATGTCAAAATGGAATCTTCCTCATCATAAGGGAAGGAAGTCGAAACGGATGCTGGCGAAAAACCGCAAGATTACGCTTATCCTCTCATTGATCAGCGCGATTATTGGCGTGATGCTGGCGATTCAGCTGAAAAGCAACCTGCAGCCCGTCAAGAGCGAATCGCGCAGCATCGCCGAATTGAGGGCGACCCTGCAAAAAGAACTGGAAAAACACAAAAGCCTGCTGGCCGATATCTCCAAGTACAACCAGCTGATTTACCAGTATGAGACCTCTCTCGACGAGGGAGAGAGCATCTCTGTCATGAAAGAGGAATTGGCGCGCACCCGCAAGCTGGCGGGGTTGGAGAGCCTGGAAGGAGCGGGCGCGGTGGTACGGATTGTGGACGCCCCGCTGCCGGCCAATACCGCCGATTCCGCCTTGGAGAGCGGGCAGGATGCCGCCGGCGTCTACCCCAATGCGGTGATTGACGAAGATTTGCGCTGGCTGGCCAACATCCTGTTCGCCAACGGCGCGAAGGCGGTGTCGATCAACGGTCACCGGTTGATTGCCACGACGGCGATCCGCAATGTGGGTGAAGATATTCAGATCGACACGAAAACCATCAAACCGCCTTACGAAATCAGAGCCTTGGGCGATCCGGAAGTGCTGATCTCGGGAATGAAGCTGGAAGGCGTGGAAGAGAATTTCAAGCTGACCGGCAAAACGCTGATGATCGAAAAGCGTGACAAGCTGATCATTCCCGCTTACAATGAAACCCGTGTCATTCAATACATGAAACCGGTAAAAACAAAAGGAGAGCAATAGTATGTGGCTACCTCTCATAGGACTTGCGCTCGGGATCGCGGTGGGACTCCTGTTGGATTGGCGGGTGCCGCAAGAGTACAGCAGTTATTTGTCCATTGCCCTCTTGGCAGGATTGGATACGATATTCGGCGGGATCCGTTCCTATCTGGAGCGGACGTTTAATGTGCGCATCTTCATGTCCGGCTTCTTTTTCAACACCTTGTTTGCGGCGGGACTGGCCTTTCTCGGTGCGTTTCTGGGCATCGATCTCTATCTGGCGGCCATCGTCGCCTTCGGGGTGCGCCTGTTTAACAACCTGGCCGTGATTCGGCGGATCATCCTGTCCAAATGGATCAACCAGGGATAACGCCTGGGACTGCGGGACGGCCGAACAGTCCTTTTTTCCTGTGTTTTCTAGTACGGAAATCATGATATAGTAGAATAACGAAAATATAAACCAAAAATAAATTGCAAAAGAAAAAGGGAATGATTATCCTGTGTGGAATAGATTATGCAGGTGTCTTCACCATTCGAATGACTATGTCGTAGCAGGGGAGGTGTCACAGGTTTGGTAAGCAACCAAAGCGAGCTGATTGTCAGCTTGGATATCGGCACATCGAAAGTACGCGTCATGATCGGGGAAATCAACAACGGAACCATCAACATCATCGGTGTCGGCCAAGCCCATTCCGAAGGGATCAAAAAAGGGATTATCGTTGATATTGACCAAACTGTGAATGCCATCCGGGAAGCCGTAGACCATGCCGAGCGCATGGTAGGCGTAAACATAGAAGAAGTATGCGTCGGCATAACCGGTAACCATATTGAACTTCATGAAACGCAAGGAGTCGTCGCTGTGTCCAGCGAGGACCGGGAAATCGGGGAAGAAGATATCGGGAGAGTGATTCAGGCCGCCAAGGTGGTCGCCCTCCCGCCAGACAGGGAAATCATCGAGGTTGTCCCCAAGGAGTACATCGTGGATGGACAGCATGGCATCAAAGACCCGCGGGGCATGATCGGCGTCCGCCTGGAGATGGAAGGCACGATCGTGACCGGGTCAAAAACGGTGGTGCACAACATCGTGCGCTGCGCCCAGAAAACGAATCTGCGCGTGGCCGGTATCTTCTTGCAGCCGCTCGCGGCCAGTTACGTGGCTCTGACCAAAGACGACAAGCACATGGGAACGGTGCTCGTCGATATCGGCGCCGGCTCCACCACGATCGGCGTCTTTGAACAGGGGCAGCTGGTGGCCACCACCGTCATCGGCATTGGCGGCGACCATATCACCAACGATATCGCCCTGGGACTTCGGACCCAGACGGAAGCGGCGGAGCGGGTGAAGGTGAAATACGGATGCGCCCTGATCGATGAAGCATCGGAAGAAGTGAAATTCAAGGTGACACGGATCGGCAGCGAAGTGGAGAAGCAGTTCACCCAGGTCGATCTGGCCAATATCATCGAGCCGCGGGCGGCCGAGATTTTCAACCTCGTGGAAGATGCGGTGTACAAGCTTGGGTTCCGGGATGAGATCGCCGGCGGTTATGTCCTAACCGGAGGAACCGTCGCCATGCCGGGCATGCTGGAGTTGGCCAAGGAAGAGCTTGCTGCGCCTGTCCGCATCGCCATTCCCGATTATATAGGCGTCCGCGATCCTTCCTACACCACCGGTGTCGGATTGATCCAGTACGCGCTGCATCAGATGGACCGCAGAGGCCATCGGGCGAACGCGCCGGTGAAAGGCGGACAGCGCCCGACCTACTCCAAGCAGAAAGATGCCAGCAATTTTCTGGAAAAAGTGAAAAACTGGTTCAGCGAGTTTATTTAATAGGGTGATCGAGGGACAGAGCAGATAGAAGGAAAAACATCGAGGCTGAAAAACGGGCCGGATGGAAGCTCTTGTGAGGAGGAACTTGCAGTATGCTGGAATTTGACTTAGATATGGAACAGTTGGCAAAAATCAAAGTGATCGGCTGCGGCGGCGGGGGAAGCAACGCCGTGAACCGCATGATTGCCGGCGGGGTGAAGGGCGTGGAATTCATCACGCTCAACACGGATGCGCAGGCCCTCGCTCTTTCCCATGCAGAGATCAAACTGCAGATCGGGGAGAAGCTGACGCGCGGCCTGGGAGCCGGGGCCAATCCGGAAGTAGGGAAAAAAGCGGCGGAAGAAAGCCGTGAACTGATCGAAAACGCGCTGCGCGGTGCGGACATGGTATTCGTCACCGCAGGGATGGGCGGCGGTACGGGGACCGGTGCCGCTCCGGTGGTAGCGGAAATCGCCAAGGAATTGGGCGCCCTGACCGTGGGCGTTGTGACCCGCCCCTTCTCCTTCGAAGGGCGGAAGCGCGCCGCCCAGGGCGAGGCCGGGATTGCCGCGCTGAAGGAAAAGGTGGACACCCTGATCGTCATTCCCAATGACCGGCTGCTGGAAATCGTGGATAAGAACACGCCGATGCTGGAAGCATTCCGGGAAGCGGACAATATCCTGCGCCAGGGCGTCCAGGGCATCTCCGACTTGATCGCCGTGCCCGGCTTGATCAACCTGGACTTTGCCGACGTGAAAACGATCATGACGGAACGCGGTTCCGCCCTGATGGGCATCGGGGTTGGCAGCGGCGAAAACCGCGCGGCCGAAGCGGCGCGCCGAGCGATTTCCAGCCCGCTTCTCGAAACCTCCATCGAAGGGGCGCGCGGCGTCCTGATGAACATCACCGGCGGCTCCAACCTGAGCCTGTATGAAGTAAACGAAGCGGCCGATATCGTCTCTTCGGCTGCCGATCCGGAAGTAAACATGATTTTCGGTGCCGTCATCAATGACGAGCTGAAGAACGAGATTATCGTGACGGTGATTGCGACCGGCTTCGACGAGGCCCAGCGCCAGGGAAGCACCCCCGTTCGACGCCCGCAGCCGGCATCCGCCGTGCGTCCGACTGCGGTGGCGCAAGCGGCGCCGGGCCGCCTGCGCGAGGAAGAGGAAGAGAAATCCCTCTTCTCCATGAGCAATCTGGACAATCTGGACATTCCGGCGTTCCTCCGCAATCGCAGAAGAAACAAAAAATAAATCGCAACAGATGAAGAAGGTTGGGGATCTCATCCCCAACCTTTTTTTTGGGCAGATTGGAAGTTTACGTTCATGAAAGTGACGAAGAAAGCTTGGGGCCCCGCCGACGTGTTCAGGGGTCCCCAAAAAGTACTCGGATTATGCTTCAAAGGTCAACGTCACTTTTTGGGGTTAAGCATAGCTTAAGTCGGCGGGGTAATTTAGTGACAGCGTTTTCCTGCTCCCGTGCGTCCCATACACGAGGAGGTAGAAAAAATGATGGGGATGGCTGTTTGGTCTTCACTTTTGGCAGCCGGTTTATGCTTCGCGCAGGTCGTTTCAGCGGTAAGCACTTTCCCATCCGTTGATCATCAGAACATGACAGGGGAAAAGGCGCGGGCTGTTGGGCAGTCGGCAGCGGGTGAGCTGCTGCTGATCCCGCGTTCCCGAGAACGGATTCAGCAGTTGGGCGCCCCCAGCTGTTTGGGGTTGGCAACGGATTATGTGATCACAGGTGATTACGCGATGGTATTTCGCACGCCGGATGGCGGTGGGGCAATCATTCAGGAATTACATGGACTCGAAATCTATACCCGTTCCCTGCAGCCGCTGAAGCTGGAGAGCGTGAACGTTCCGCCGTTTCATGGTTTCCTGTTCTTTCCCCGGCATACCGACTGCCACGCGCTGGAGTTTTATGCATACGGGATTCGCAACGGGAAGGCTGTCCCGTTTTCCTTTCAGGTGGGAAGCAGCATCCTGCCCTATTTTGAGACCTTGCCGACTGAACGGCCGCAGGTTCGTGACGGTCAGCTGGTGGTCGTGGGCGGGAGAGGTGCCGGAGTCGATCGGTCAACCGTGTATTACTTTGCGCCGGATGTGGAAAACGGGCTGTTTCGCCTGACCAAAACGGCGCAGATGAAGTAATCGTTCAACAAAAAATCTGAAAAAATCCGGTCAAGATTTGACACAATTTACATACACATTGATATATACTGTCTTTGCCAGGCAGGGGGTGAAGAGGGTATGGTGATCTATCTCGATATCATTCTACTCCTGAATCTCGCCATTGATACCCTGCTGCTTTGGTTTACCGCATACTTTCGCAAAGAGCGTGTGGTTTGGTGGAGAATCCTCGCCGCAGCGTTGGTCGGCTCCGCGTATACCCTGTTCTTTTTTGTTCCTTCTCTCGCCTTCATCTACGAATGGTTCGCCAAGCTGCTGTTCTCCATCCTGATGCTGGGCATCGCATTCGGCTTTCGCAGATGGCTCACCTTTCTGCAAAATCTCTGCATCTTTTACTTCGTCGGTTTTCTGTTTGGCGGAGGGGTATTTGCGCTCGCCTATTTTTTCACGACCAACAGCGAGGTGGTGAACGGAATCCTCGTTACCCATGACAGCGGGGTAGGAGCAGACGCCAAAGCCACCTTTCTGCTGCTTGCCGCCGGTTTTGCCGCGGTGATCATCATCAGCCGGCGCGGTTACCACGCCATACAGGAACCGCGCAGGATCGCGGCGTTTCTGGTGGACGTGGAGGTGATGCTCGCCGGCACAACCGTTGCCTGCACAGGGTTGGTGGATACCGGTAATCAACTGCATGAACCGCTTTCACGCACCCCGGTGATGGTGATGGAGAGCGGATTGTTTGGCTCGCTGCTTCCGCCCGTCCTCCTGGAGATCGTACAGGGGGGAGAAGGAAAACTGGAGAAAATGGAAGGGCTTTTGGCAGCCCTGCCGGATGAATGGCAGGGGCGGCTGCGCCTCATCCCGTACCGGAGCGTTTCCCGCGGCATGGATTTTCTGGTGGCGGTGAAGCCCGATGCGGTGGCGGTCAGCCAGAACGGCAGACGTTATCAGACGACAAAAGCATTGATTGGGTTAAATCCGATTGCACTGGCGGCAGACGGCAAATACCAGGCGATTGTCCATCCCGCACTGATGCAGACCGCTGCAGAAGATCCGGTAAAATCCCGCGAACAGGAGGGTTAGCATGTACGTAAAACTTCGACTTTCTATCCAGTTACTCTGGTACCGTTTCCTGCTCTTCATTGGTGCCCGCGCCGAGGAGATCTATTACATCGGCGGCAGTGAGGCTTTGCCGCCGCCTCTTACCCGTGAAGAAGAAGAGATCCTGCTCGCCCGCCTCCCGTCCGGAGACGCCGCCGTGCGCAGCATGCTGATCGAGCGCAATCTGCGGCTTGTCGTCTACATCGCCCGCAAATTTGAAAACACCGGCATCAACATCGAGGATTTGGTCAGCATCGGCACCATCGGTCTGATCAAAGCCGTCAATACCTTTGATCCGGAAAAAAACATCAAGCTGGCCACCTATGCCTCGCGCTGCATCGAAAACGAAATCCTGATGTATCTGCGGCGCAACAACAAGATCCGATCCGAAGTCTCGTTCGATGAGCCGCTCAACATCGACTGGGACGGGAACGAACTGCTCCTCTCCGACGTCCTGGGGACGGAAAACGATACGATTTACAAGAACATCGAGGATCAGGTGGACCGCAAGCTGTTGAAAAAAGCCCTGGACAAACTGACGGAGCGGGAGCGGATCATCATGGAACTGCGCTTCGGCCTGGCCGGGGAAGAAGAGAAGACGCAGAAGGATGTTGCCGATCTGCTGGGCATTTCCCAGTCGTACATTTCGCGTCTGGAAAAGCGAATTATAAAACGGTTGCGAAAAGAATTCAACAAAATGGTGTGACGCATATTTTCCCATCAGGGGGAGATACTGTTCCTAAACCACAAGTGGGTACGCCGTTAGACGCCCTCTTTTGTCCGGTCCTGCGGCTCACGCGGCCTTCAAGACATCCGGTTGGGAACTTTTTCTTCTCTGAGGAGGGAAAGACGTGACGCGCAACAAGGTTGAGATCTGTGGAGTAGACACCTCAAAGCTGCCGGTACTGAACAACAAAGAGATGCGGGAACTGTTCGAACGCCTGCAGGGCGGCGAGCTGGCTGCCAGAGAGAAGTTGGTGAACGGCAATCTGCGGCTTGTCCTCAGCGTGATTCAACGCTTCAACAACAGGGGCGAATTTGTCGATGATCTGTTCCAGGTCGGCTGCATCGGCTTGATGAAGGCGATCGACAATTTTGACCTCGGCCAGAACGTGAAGTTCTCTACATACGCTGTTCCCATGATCATCGGGGAGATTCGCCGGTACCTGCGCGACAACAATCCGATCCGCGTTTCACGTTCCCTTCGCGATATCGCGTACAAAGCCTTGCAGGTGCGTGACCAGCTCACCAACAAGAACTCCCGGGAGCCCACCATCATGGAGATTTCCCACGAACTGAACGTGCCCAAGGAAGATGTGGTGTTTGCGCTGGACGCCATCCAGGACCCGGTCTCGCTGTTTGAGCCGATCTATCAGGATGGGGGCGATCCCATCTATGTGATGGATCAGATCAGCGACGAGAAGAACAAGGACGCCACCTGGGTGGAGGAGATCGCGCTGCGCGAAGGCATGCAGCGGCTGGGGGAACGGGAGAAAATGATTCTCTCCATGCGTTTTTACGAGGGCAAAACGCAGATGGAGGTCGCCGAAGAGATCGGCATTTCCCAGGCACAGGTCTCCCGCCTGGAGAAAGCGGCGATCGCCCATATGCAAAAACATGTGCAATCTTAGCTTCCGGCTCGTTCGGAAGCTTTTTTCGCAGTTCGGCATATTTAAGTTCTTAACGGTGATAAAGTGACGGAGAAAGGATGGGGGCCCCCACTCGGCACAAAGAGGGTCCCCACTCGGCGCAGCGATAGCTATCGCCGAGTGGGTAGAGCGTTAGCTATCGCCGAGTGGGTAGAGCGTTCGCTTAAGTCGGCGGGGTTTTTACGGACATATTCACCGGTGTCCTCATATACATAGAGTATCGGAGAAATCCGGGCCTTGCCCGGCCGTCGCCTGCAGCACGGCCGCACAGGGTTAGGAAAGCGGGTGAGGATGAAGTGGTGAAGATCTCCGACTTTCAGACGAAAGAGGTTGTCAATATTCTGGACGGCAAGCGGCTGGGGCAGATTGCCGATCTGGAAATCGACCTGCGCCACGGCCGCGTGGAAGCGATCGTCGTGCCGGGACCGGGCAGATTTCTCGGTTTCTTTTCGTCCGGCAACGATTATGTGATCCCGTGGCGCAATATTGTGAAAATCGGCAAGGATGTGGTGCTGGTCAGGCTGGAAGAGGCGCTGCGGGTGGATGCCAAAGCCACGCCGGAAGATGAGTATCGTTCCTAAGACACGGATCGTGTCTTTTAGACTGATGACAACCATCAGTTAGAAGCATGGCGTGATGGGGCCAAGCGAGCTCCTTTGACGACCGACTCAGCGGAGAAACGAAGACGCGGGAGCAAAGGGGGCGTGAGTCTCACATCCCTGAGACGCCCGGATGTTGAGCCCCCGCCCGCGTCGTGTTTCGGAGCGGACAACAGCCCAACTTCTTTGCTGGTCGTCAAGAGAGCGAGCAGGAACCATCATCCATGACATGACCGACTTTGTCTGCACACGGTTCTTTCTTTTCTTTTCCTTCGTTTTCCCGTACACTAGGAAAGTGTCAGCGATCACTATCCACAAGAGCGGAGGAATGCATGTGCCTGCTTTTCGTATATCCCCGCCGACGCATACGCTGCGGATCGAGGCGTGGGAGAAGGAATTTCCCGGTCTGGTGGCCGGTTTTACGCTGCGGACGGGAGGGGTGAGCGAGCCCCCATACGCCTCGTGCAACCTGGGGCTGCATGTCGGGGACGATCCCGATCGCGTCACCGCCAATCGCCGGCTCCTTGCCGAACGGTTGGGGATGCCGTTTGAAGCATGGACATGTGCCGACCAGGTGCACGGCAGCTCCGTTCAACATGTGACCCACCAACATCGCGGCGCAGGCCGGGAAAACATGGCGGACTGCATCCCGGCGACGGACGGTTTGCATACGCAGGAAAGCGGCGTGCTGCTCACTTCTTTTTACGCCGATTGCGTGCCGCTCTTTTTCCTGGACCCCGACCATCGGGCCATCGGCCTTGCCCATGCCGGCTGGAAAGGGACCGTCGCCCGCATTTCCGAGGAAATGATCCGTGCCTTTGGGCACACGTACGGCAGCCGCCCGGAGCGTTTGCTTGTCGCCATCGGGCCTGCGATCGGAGGGTGCTGCTACGAAGTGGATGAACGGATCATCGCGCATGTCCGGCAGACGGCGGGCAGCTGGCAGGAGAGTGTGACACCGCTGTCGAATGGGAAATACTTGCTGGATCTTGTCGGCTTGAATCAGTCTATCCTGATGGAAGCAGGCATAGCCCCCTCGCGGATCATCCGCGCCGACTTGTGTACAAGCTGCCATACCGACCTCTTTTTCTCCCATCGCAAGGAAGCGGGAAAAACCGGCCGGATGGCTTCATTTATCGGATGGAAGGCGGAAGGAGCATAGAACCATGGATCGAACTGTCCAACGAGAGAAGCTTCGTGCCCGGCAGGAAAAAATCGAAGCCCGCATCAGGGCGGCTTGCGAACGCAGCGGCCGCCGGCGGGAAGAGGTGACCATCGTGGCGGTGACGAAGTATGTGGATACCGACGCGATCGGTGATCTGCTCGCGGCAGGGATCAGGCATATCGGGGAAAACCGCGTGCAGGACGCGCTGCCGAAATACAACGTCTTCGGACAGGATGGCATCTGGCATTTTATCGGGCACCTGCAAACCAACAAGGTAAAGGACGTAGTAGGTAAATTTACCTATATCCATTCGCTGGACCGCGTCTCCCTGGCGGCGGAAATCGACAAGCGCGCAAAAGCGCTCGGCATCGTCGTCCCATGCTTCGTCCAGATCAACGTCGCCGAAGAAGAGACAAAATTTGGGCTTCGTCCAAAGGATGTATTGGCTTTTTTTGCTGAAACAAGTAATATGAGTCATATAAGGATTATCGGATTGATGACGATGGCCCCGCAGGTGGATGACCCTGAAGAGGCGCGCCCGGTTTTTCGCGGGCTGCGCGAGTGGCGGGAGCGCATCCGTGAGCTTCCCTACGGCAACCTGGCTGTCGAAGAGCTGTCGATGGGCATGTCGGGGGATTTTGAAGTCGCGATCGAAGAGGGAGCCACATTTATCCGTCTCGGCTCCGTGCTGGTAAAAGACGAAGAGGAATCGTAGGAAACGAAGCCGCTGTTCTTGTCGGGAAAGGAGGATGGTTATGGGAGTCATGAATAAGATCATGGGATTCTTCGGCCTGGAAGGCGAGGAATACATGGAAGAAATTGTCGAAGAAGAGCGCGAGGAAGAGCTGTATCCCAAACGCAACGGCGGGAGGATGAACAATGTCGTCTCCCTGCATGCGGCCCGGGAGAGGGAAGGAATCCGCCTGATGCTGTTTGAGCCGCGCAGCTACAGCGACGCGCAGGATATCGCCGACAATCTGCGCCACCGCCGCCCGGTTGTGATCAATCTGCAGCGCGTGGAGAAGGAACAGGCCAAGCGCATCGTGGATTTTCTCAGCGGTACCGTTTATGCGCTGAACGGGGATATCCAGAAGGTAGGCGACCATATCTTCGTATGCACCCCTGACAATGTAGACATGCAGGGGAACATTTCCAGCATCGTGGAGGAATAAACGGCAGATCATTCATTGAGGTGAATCCATGGTTTTTCTCTGGCAAGTCATTAACTACGCCTTTACCATCTATCAATACATGGTGATTGCCTATGTGTTGATGTCGTGGGTTCCGCAAATGCGCGAAACCGGGATCGGTCAATTTTTGGAACGCATGGTTGAACCGTATCTGGCACCGTTCCGCCGATTCATTCCCACGATCGGCTTTATCGACATCTCGCCTGTGGTGGCGCTGTTTGCGCTGTACTTCGCCAAAAGCGGGCTGCTCACGCTGCTGAGCATGATATTCCCGTAGACCCGACACGGTTTGCATAAAGGACGCGTGACCTTTTGATGAGCATTTTTGATCATTTTCGCAAGGAAGAGCTTCCCTTTGTGGAACGGGCGCTGGAGATGCTGACGCAGGCAGAGCGGAAGCAGACCATGCGCCTTACTGATTTTCTGGACCCCCGGCAGCTGGCGATCCTGCAGAGTCTCCGTTCCCAGACAAACGGTATCGCAGTGAGCGCGAGCGGCGGGTATCCAGGGGCGGAACGGGTGCGGGCTGTACTCCATCCCGATGTTTGGATGGCGGAGCCGGAGGATTTTCAACTGGCCCTGCTGGAGATCAGGGGAAACCAGCGCTTCGTCAAGCTGGAGCATCGCGATGTCATGGGGGCCTTGCTGCACATCGGCCTGAAGCGGGAGAAGTTTGGGGATATTCTGCTGGAGGAGGACCGCTGCCAGGTGGTGCTGGCTCGGGAAATCGCCGATTTTGTGCGGATGCAGGTGACGCAGATCCACCGGATTCCCGTCGAACTGGTGGAGATCCCTTTCGAGCAGGTGCTGACACCGTCGGCCAAACGGGCGGAAAAAAGCGTCACCGTCTCATCGCCGCGCATCGATGCCCTGATCGGGGAAGTGTATCATCTCTCCCGTGCCAAAGCCCTGGTGCCGATTCGGGCCGGGAAGCTGAAAATCAATTGGCAGGTGGTTGACGATCCGTCCCGGCAGGTGCAGGCCGGCGATGTGGTGTCGCTGGCCGGATACGGCCGCTTTCAGGTGCTGGAGCTGACCGGCCCGACGAAAAGCGGCCGCTTGCGGGTGATGGTCGGCCTCTACGCATAGGAAAAATTTTGTTGCAGCCGGCAGGAAAACAGCCGAACCTGTCGAAATTTTGCTTAACGAATCCGCAGAGGGTGGGGTGTTCTCGTGCCATTAACGCCATTGGACATACACAATAAGGAATTCAGTACCGGTTTTCGCGGATACAACGTGGATGAAGTGAACGAATTTCTCGATCAAGTGATCAAAGACTTCGAACTCTTGATCAAGGAAAAGAAAGAGCTGGAAGAGCGCGTTGCCCTGCTGAACGAACGGGTAGAACACTATAAAAGCCTGGAAGAGAATCTGAGCAAGTCCATTCTGGTTGCCCAGGAAACGGCCGAAGAAGTGAAGTCCAACGCGCGCAAGGAGGCACAGCTCATTTTGAAAGAGGCGGAGAAAAACGCCGACCGCATCGTAAATGAAGCGCTGGCCAAATCGCGCAAAATCGCGATCGAAATCGAAGAATTGAAAAAACGTGCGTCGGTGTACCGCATGCGTTTCCGCACCCTGCTGGAAGCCCAGCTGGAGATGCTGGAAAACGGCGCATGGGACGATCTGGAGCATGCGGATTCCGCCATCGAGGTGGAATGACGATTGACATTTGTGCCGGAATCATGTAAGATATGAGCCAATCTTTTCAAAAACACATAGCTGCCGACGATGAACGGGACGAGTATGCGATGCAAGGCTGCCCAGAGAGCCGGAGCAGGTGGGAACCGGCCAGCACACAGCGCAGAAAATCACCCGGGAGTCCGATAGCCGAACGTCTGTGGAAGGGCAAGTAAGCAAGCGTGTCATTCGCGTTACGAATGGAAGAGTGGGCATGAGCGGCGGCTTGTGCTCAGTAGGGTGGTACCACGGGAGCCTTTCTCGTCCCTAAGCGGGATGAAAGGGCTTTTTTATTTTTTAGTGTAGGAGTGAATCAGATGAGTGTGGATTACAGCAAAACGCTAAACCTGCCGAAAACCGATTTTCCCATGCGCGGGAACCTGCCTGTCCGGGAGCCGGAGATTCAGGCATGGTGGGACGACATAGACATCTATGCGAAGGTGCAGGCGCGCACCAAAGGGCGGCCGACCTTTATCCTGCACGACGGCCCGCCGTATGCCAACGGGGATATCCATATCGGGCATGCGCTGAACAAAATCCTGAAGGACATGATCGTGCGCTACAAATCGATGGCGGGCTTTCATGCGCCGTATGTGCCGGGCTGGGACACCCACGGCCTGCCGATCGAGCAGGCGATCATCAATGCGCAGGGGCTTGACCGCCGCAGCATTGAAGTGAACGATTTCCGCAAACGCTGCGAAGAGTATGCCTGGACGTATATTGACAAGCAGCGCCGGCAGTTCAAACGGCTGGGCGTGCGCGGGGACTGGGAGAATCCCTATGTCACCCTGAAGCCGGAATATGAAGCGCGCCAGATCAAGGTATTCGGCGAAATGGCCAAAAAAGGGTACATCTACAAAGGGCTCCGCTGCGTTTACTGGTCCCCGTCGTCGGAGACCGCCCTCGCCGACGCGGAGATCGAATACAAGGACAAACGCTCTCCGTCCATTTATGTCAGCTTCCGCGTGAAGGACGGCAAAGGGAAGCTGGATACCGAGACGAGCGTGGTCATCTGGACCACCACGCCGTGGACGATCCCGGCCAACCTGGCCATCACCCTGCATCCGGAGCTGGAGTACAGCGTGGTCAAGGCAAACGGCTTCAAGTACCTGCTGGCGTCCGGCTTGCTGGAAGCGGCGTCCAAAGAGATCGGCTGGGAGCAGGTGGACGTGCTTGCCACCTTCAAAGGCGCAGAGCTGGAAGGTGTGGTGACCCAGCATCCGTTCTATGACCGGGAGTCGCCGATCCTGCTCGGCGAGCACGTCACGCTGGATGCCGGTACGGGCTGCGTCCACACCGCGCCCGGCCACGGGGAAGACGACTTCAATATCGCCGCCAAATACGGCATCGGGGTGCTGTGCCCGGTGGATCACGAAGGGAAAATGACGGCGGAAGCGCCGGGATTCGAAGGCTTGTTCTATGAGGATGCCAACAAGGTCGTGACACAAAAGCTGGAAGAGGTTGGCGCTCTCCTGAAACTGGGCTTTATCACCCACTCCTACCCGCATGACTGGCGGACGAAAAAGCCGGTGATCTACCGTGCCACGGAGCAGTGGTTTGCTTCCATCGACGGCTTCCGTCAGCAACTGCTGGATGCCATCAAGGAAGTGAAATGGATTCCGCACTGGGGCGAAACCCGTCTCGCCAACATGGTGGCGGATCGCGGCGACTGGTGCATTTCCCGCCAGCGCGTCTGGGGGGTGCCGATCCCGATCTTCTACTGCAAATCCTGCAACGAGCCGGTGATCAACGATACGACGATCGATCACATCGCGGAGCTGTTCCGCCAGGAAGGTTCGCAGGTATGGTTTGCCAAAGAAGCGCATGAGCTGGTGCCGCCAGGCCTGGCTTGCGAAAAGTGCGGCTGCACGGAGTTCCGCAAAGAGACGGACATCATGGACGTCTGGTTCGATTCCGGCTCCAGCCACGAAGCGGTGCTTGCCGAACGGGAGGACTTGTCGTGGCCGGCCGATATGTATCTGGAGGGTTCCGACCAATATCGCGGCTGGTTTAACTCGTCCCTCTCCACTTCCGTTGCCATGCATGGCCGCGCTCCGTACCGCAGCGTCCTGAGCCACGGCTTTGCCCTGGACGGCGAAGGGCGCAAGATGTCCAAGTCGCTCGGTAACGTCGTGGTGCCGCAGGAAGTGATCGACAAGCTGGGGGCGGATATCCTGCGCCTGTGGGTGGCTTCGGTCGATTATCAGGCGGATGTCCGCATCTCGGATGCGATTCTTGCGCAGATTGCGGAGGTATACCGCAAAATCCGCAATACGTTCCGTTTCCTGCTCGGCAACCTGGACGGCTTCGAGGTGACGAGGGACCGCGTTTCCTACGAGCAGCTGAGCGAACTGGACCGCTATGTGCTGGCGAAAAAGGCACAAGTGGTGAAACGGGTACGCAAGGCATACGACGAGTACCAGTTCCATACCGTTTTCCACGCCGTGCACAACTTCTGCACGCTTGACCTGTCTGCCTTCTATCTGGATATCTGCAAGGATCGGCTCTACGTGGAGGCCCCGAACAATCCGAAGCGCCGGGCCGCCCAGACCGTCATGTACGATTGCCTCGTGGATCTGGTCAAACTGGTGGCACCGATTCTGCCCCATACGGCGGACGAGGTATGGCGTTACATCCCGGGCGTGACGGAGGAAAGCGTCCAGCTGACCGATCTGCCGGAAGCCAACGAACAGCATCTGGCGTTCGCTGCGGAGCTGGAGAGCAAATGGGATGATTTCCTCGCCGTGCGCGACGAAGTGTTGAAAGCGATGGAGGAGGCGCGCCGCAGCAAGGTATTCGGCAACTCCGTCGACGCCAAGCTCTCCCTCTATCCGCAAACTCCGGAGGTATACGAAGCGCTGACGCGGATGGATGAGCTGGATGAACTCTTTATCGTGGCGCAGGTCGAGGTGTATCAACTGAATGCCGTCGTTCCGGAAGCGGCTTACAAACAGGACGGCATCAGCGTGCTGGTGCAGCCGGCTGAAGGCGTGAAATGCGAGCGCTGCCGGATCGTGAAAACCGATGTCGGGGTCAATCCCGCACATCCGCACATCTGCGGCCGCTGCGCGGATGTCGTCACCACCCATTTCGCCCACGTATTGGAATAGGCAAGAGGCGGAGACCTCTCCTGTCTGGCTGATAATAACTGCCAGCGGGAGAGGTCTTTTTTTGCCTGCCGCTGTGGCATACTACAGGCACAGAAGAAAGAAGGAGGGTGGGTCAGTGGAGCAGCAGAAGCTGGATCATTTCCGGCAGCGCTTGCTGGAGATGAAAAAGGAGCTGGAGCATCGCGTCCAGCCTCACTACAGCCTGGAAGAGCAGATGTCCGATTCATTGCAGGAATTTTCCATGTACGACAACCATCCGGCGGATATCGGGACCGAAATGTTCGAGCGGGAAAAAGATCTTGCCCTGTACAGTCTGGATCGGGAGACGTTGAAAGAGATTGATCAGGCCTTGGCCCGCATCGAAGACGGCACCTACGGGACCTGCACCGTCTGCGGCCGCCCCATCCCGGAAGAGCGGTTGGAGGCGCTGCCGCAGGCCATGACCTGCAAGGAGCATGCACCCGCTCCTCACATCAACGACTCCCGGCCGATCGAAGAAGCGTTTCTCCAGCCGCCTTTCGGACGAACGTCGCTGGATGAACGGGAGGATGCCAATTTCTTCGACGGCGAGGATGCCTGGCAGATCGTGGAGGCATGGGGGACGTCCAGCACGCCGTTTTCCTTTGTCGACAATGACAAGACCGACTACAAGGAAATGTACATCGAATCGGACGAACCGGACGGATATGTGGAGCCGGTGGAGCAGATCGGCTATACCGGGATCGAGGGGTATCACGGGCCGGAGAGCGTCAGATTCATGCGCAGCGGTACGTATGAGGAATATATGCGCAAGCAGGAAGGGTACGGCAATGCGCTTGACTATGAAGAATATCTAAAAGAGCGGGCGGAGCGGGAAGGACGGGACGATCTGCTGTGAGCCACCTTGATCAGCATGGGGAGGGGATGGGGTGCGGATTGAACGCGTGGAAACGTACCCGCTGCTGCATCGCCTGAAGCAACCATACGGAGACGCGAACGGCTACAAAAAGTATCGCACCTGTTTTCTCATCCGCCTGATCACTTCTTCCGGCGTGGACGGCTGGGGGGAAGTGATCGATTGGCTGCCGACGCTGGCCGTTGGGTTCCAGGATCGGATCATCCCCTTTCTGCTGGGGAAGCCGGCAACGGAGCGGCTGCACTTGGTCAACACCATCAAGAAGTGGCATCAGCGTTCCGCCGCAGGGGTAAGCATGGCATTGACGGAGATTGTCGCCAAAAAAGCGGGGCTCTCCATCTGCGAGCTGTGGGGCGGGAAGCTGCATGATTACATCCCGGTCTATGCTTCTTTGCAGAGCTATCGGGAAGAGCCGGACTGGCAGGAACGCTCCCTCGTCCAGGTGGAGCAGGCGGTTGCCGACGGATTTGCCAGGGTGAAAGTAAAAATCGGCGGCAAAACGATCAAGGAAGACCAGGAGCATATCCGGCGCCTGCAGGCATTGCTGCAGGGGCAAGCCCGGCTGGCGCTCGACGCCAATCAGAGCTACGATGCGGCCGCCGTTTTCCAGTGGGAGCGGCTCTTGCAGGAATGGCCCAACCTTCTGTGGCTGGAGGAGCCTATGCCCATGGAGCGCGTGGCTGATTACAAGCTGCTCCGTTCCCGCCTGCCGATTCCCGTTGCCGGCGGCGAAAACCTGCCGGACGCCGCAGCGTTTGTGCCGCTCCTCCGGCAGGGCGCCATCGATATTATCCAGCCGGATCCCATGCATCAGGACGGCATGGACGGGTATCGGGAGACGCTCCAGCTGGCTCGCCACTTCGGAATGCGGGTCTCTCCCCATGCTTTTGACGGAGTCTTGTCCCGCCTTTATGCTATCATGGCGCAGGCGTGTTTACCCGCATGGAGCAAGATGGCCGGGGAGGAGATCGAGCCGGTGGAATGGGATGTGATGGAGAATCCGTTTACCCGCCTGTTTCCCATCGCACCCGTCCGGGGGGCGGTGGCGGTCCCGACCGGCCCGGGATTGGGCATGGCCCCCGATCTTGAGCTGCTGACGGCCTACCGGTGGGACGGCAGCATATACAGGTAAGAGACGAGGAGTGAACCATGGCAGCAAACACGAAGAACCTAGTAGGCTTGGCAGACATTCCGCTGGTGATGGTGCTGGGCAATTCCATGTTGATCCCGGTTCTGCCCACCATGAAGGCGAAGCTGGGCCTGAGCGCCTTCGAAACCAGTTTTCTCATCACGGCGTTTTCCATAGCGGCCGGTATCGTCATCCCGCTGGCCGGGTATCTGTCTGACCGATTCAGCCGAAAAGCGGTGATCGCCATCGGCTTGACCCTCTACGGTCTGGGCGGCTTGTTGGGGGGACTTGCCGCGATCTGGTGGGATCATCCGTACGGCATCATCATTGCCGGACGTCTGCTCCAGGGCATCGGGGCTGCGGGAACCGCCCCCATTGCCATGGCCCTGATCGGGGATTTGTTTGACGGCGCCCAGGAGAGCCGGGCATTGGGGCTGATGGAGACCTCAAACGGGCTGGGAAAAGTGTTAAGCCCCATTTTCGGAGCGCTGTTGGCCTTGATTGCCTGGTACATGGTTCTGCTGATTTTTCCCGTCATCTGCGGAGTGGCGCTGCTGCTCTTGTTGCTGGTGAAGGAAAAAAAGCAGAACCGAAAACCGATGCCGGTCAAACAGTATGTGCAGTCCGTCAAACAGGTGTTCCGGCAGCACGGCAAATGGTTGATCCCAGCCTTCTTCATCGGCAGCATCTGCCTGTTTACCCTCTTCGGCGTGCTCTTTTACCTGTCCGATCTGCTGGAGGACCGGTATAAAATCGATGGGGTGCTCAAGGGCGGCTTTCTCGCTATCCCGCTTCTGGTCATGAGTGTAGCGGCTTACGGGACCGGCATCATCATCAAGAAGAAGCTGCAGCTGATGCGGCTGTTCGTCATCATCGGCATGCTGCTGCTGGCCGCCTCCTATGTCCTCGCGAGCTTCATGAAGAGCGTCTATCTTCTCATCGCGGTTCTGGTGATCGGCAGCCTGGGGACGGGCATGATTCTCCCTTGTCTCAACAGCATGATTATCGGGGCCGTCAAGAAAGAGGAGCGGGGGATGATCACCTCCCTCTACAGCGGGGTACGCTTCATCGGCGTGGCCGTGGGGCCGCCCGTCTTTACCTGGCTGCTGGATTTCTCCAAGAAAACCATGTTTTTTTCCATCGCGGGCTTGTCCGCCTTGTTTGCAGGGGTTGCCTTCCTTTGGCTGAAGCCGAAAAAAGCGGCAGCGGGGCAGACGGAGCAAGCGGGCGGAAAACAGCAGAACGACCAGGAGCAGAAAGCGTTTGACGAGATCGCGCACATCCTGGGGATCAGGGAAGAGAGCCAGGCGGAAAAACGGCGAAGCGCAGCGGTCGATGCGCTCGGTTTCGATGTGAATGAGTTGATCGATCACCTGTTCAACAAGGAGGAGAAGGAGAAGGGAAAATGAAAACAGCGCTTCCGGAAAGGCGCTGTCAGTGTGCAGACAAAGTCCGTCCTATCATGGGTAATGGTTCCTGCTCGCTCTCTTGACGACCCGCGCAGAAGTTTGCCGTGTCCGCTCCGAAACGCGACGCGGGCAGGGGGCTCAACATCTGGGCTTGACAAGATATTAGCTGGTTCAGGGATGTGAGACTCACGCCCCCTGTGGCCCCGCGTCTTTGTTTCTCCGCTGAGTTGGTCGTCAAAGGAGCTCGCTTGGCCCCATCACGCCATGACTCTAACAGTGTATGTCATCAGTCTGACAGCGCTTTCGGAAAGGTGCTGTTCGATGTATGAATGGGATTTTTATTCAATCCCGACGTGGCAGGTGATGCCGCCATCCAGCGTGATGCAGGCTCCGTTGATATAGCCGCTGTCCGGACCGACCAGGTGGGCCGCCATGGCGGCGATTTCATCCGGCTGGGCAATCCGTTTGACGGGGCTTTTGTCCAGCACTTTGCGCAGGTGATCGCCCACTTCCCCGGCTTGGACACCCATGGCCGTGTCCACGTAGCCGGGACAGATGGCGTTGCAGGTGATCCCGAACGGTCCCCATTCGGCGGCGATCGCTTTGGTATAGCCGATCATCCCGTGTTTGCTCGCGACATACGTGGAGCTGCGGGAAGCGCCGAACAATCCCTGCACCGAAGCGATGTTAACGATTCGACCGAAGTACGCCGCCTTCATCTTGGGCAGCAGATGGCGGGCAAACAGAAAGACGCTCCGCAGGTTGGTGCTGATGATCCTCTCCCATTCCTCGTCGCTCACTTCATCGATGCGGTGGAAGGGGCCGCCGACCCCTGCGTTGTTTACCAGAATGAGCGGCGTTCCGTGAAAGGCGTTCTCCACGGCAGCGATCGCCGCCTCGACGCTCGCGCTGCTTCCCACATCACAGGCAATGGCTGCCGCTGCGCCGCCCTCGCCGATGACAGCCTCCTTCACCCGTTCCACATTTTCCTTTTGAATGTCCAAGAGGCCGACAGCCATACCCAGCCGGGCGAACCGGAGGGCGATGGCTTCTCCAATGCCGCGTCCTGCGCCGGTGACAATCGCGATTCGTTGCGTTTGATTCATGATGATGATGCCACCTCCTACAATACGCCCTTTGGCGGGAGAATGCGGATCTCGTCGATGCGCACGCCGGGGGGCTTTTTGACGATATCCGCGATCACAGCCGCGATATCCTCCGGCTTCAGCATATCCTGCGGGTTGAAGGCGCGGCTATCCGTAATCTCGGTGCAGACCGCCCCGGCGCTTACGGCGGTCACATGGACGCCGTACGCTTTCCATTCTTCGTTGCAGATTTGGGAGAAGCCCCGGACCGCATGCTTCGAGGAGCCGTAGACGCCGTTTTCGCTGAGCGGCAGATAGCCCGAGATGCTGGAGAGATTGATGATGCGGCCGCCCCCCTGATTTTTCATCAGTTTGAAGGCTTCGCGGGAGCAGAGGAATAGGCCCGCCACATTGATGTCCATCACTTCTCTCCACTCCTGCAGGGTGGTATCTTCGATCGGCTTGAAAATGCCCACCCCGGCATTGTTGACGAGTACGTCCAGTTTCCCTGAGGTCTCCCTGAGCCACGCAAACAGCGACAGCACGCTCGCTTCATCCGTCACATCAAGCCTGGCTACCCGAATGTCGCCCGCCCGCAGGGGTTCCGTTGGCCTTGCGGGCTCCGCATGACGGCTGGTGACGCAGACGGCCGCCCCTTCCCGGGCAAGCCATTCCGCCGTTGTTTTCCCGATTCCTCTCGTTCCCCCGGTGATCAGCACCACCTTATCCGGCAAGCTCATGACGAATCCCCCGCTTTCCACAGCCGGAGCAGATAATCCCTGGCGTTGAGCAAATCGAAAGCGCTTTCAAGAAAACATTCAAGTGTGAGATAGCCGGCGTAACCGCCCGCTTGCAGCGAGCGAAGCACCTGCCCAAAATCGAGATGCCCCCGGCCGGGCACGCGCCGGTTGGAATCGGAGAGGTGGACGTAGCCGATCCGTGGCAGATGCTGCGCAATCACGCCGGACAAGGAGTGCTCCTCGATGTTCATATGAAAGGTGTCCACCAGCAGTTTGAGGCGAGATGAGCCGCTGACATCCATGGCCCTCACCATCTCGCTCACGGTGTTGAAAGCCGGGCTTTCATAGCGGTTGATCACTTCGGCAAAAAGAGAGACGCCCGCATCTTCGGCCGCCAGCGCCAACTGCCCCAGCGTTTCGCCGAAGGATGCGATCTCTTCCGGGGTGGCGGGCGGATGCGGGGTCAACACGCCGGGGCTTCTGGGGATGCCAAACGCTGGCACGATCACCACGCCGCCCGCGCCGATCTCGCCGGCATACCCGATCAAGCGGCGCACGCCCGCGATCGCCGTTTCCCGTTCCTGCGCCGAGGGATGGAACAGGTGGCCGTCATAACCGCCCACGAGGGAAGTAACGGCGATGGGGGAGCCGCGAAAGACCGCCTGAATCTCTTTGACCCGCTCGCGGATGTCAAACGCCCACAGCTCGATGCCGGAGAAACCATGCCGCGCAAGCCAATCCACCTTTTCCTCCAACGTATGTCCGGGAACCAAATGCTCCTGGCAGGCTAGCTTCATGCCGGTTCCTCCCTATCAAGATTCTTCAAAACGGTATTTGTTCAGCACATCTTTGCCGCCGGTCACCTGGATAACCGCGCCGGTGATGAAATCGGCGTCGTCCGCGCACAAAAAGGCGATGGTGCGGGCAATGTCCTCCCCGCTGCCGGGCCGTCCCACCGGGGTGTGGGGATCGGGAATCCCCCGGACATCCGCGATGTCCGCTTCCTTGTGCGCCCCGACAATATCGCCCGGACAGAGCATGTTGACGGTGATGCCATGCTCCGCTTCTTCCAGCGCCATGGTTTTGGTCAGGGAGACCAGCCCTGTCTTGGCCGCAGCGAATGCGGAGCGGTACATCCAGCCGGGAGCGTGATCAGCCCGATCAAAGCCGAAATTGATGATGCGGCCCCAACGCCCGGCGCGCATGTGCGGAAGCAGCAGCCGCGACAAATAGAAGACGCTGCTCAGGTTGCCATGCAGCAGGTAGTGCCATTCATCGAGACTGTATTCGGTCAATTTCTTTCTTTCAGAAATATAGGGGCCCGCCCCGTTCACCAGAATCTGGATGCTGCCTGCCGCTTCCAAGGCCTGCTTGACAAGGCGCTCCGCATCCCGGGGATTGCTGACGTCCGCCCGGAAGGCATAAGCATCGACGCCGTATGTTTCCTTGAGGGAGGCGGCCAGCCCCAGCGCCTTCTCTTCGCTATGCATGTAGGTAATGACGATATTCATCCCCTGGCGGGCTAACTCCATGGCCGTTCGCTTTCCCAGTCCAGTGGCGCTTCCCGTAATCAGCGCAGTTTTCTGTTTCAAGCCGATACCTCCATCGGTCCACTGCTTTCCCCGCCGAGACGATGGTTCCTCATCGTTCGCCGGGCTTTTCCTAGATACATTGTAGACAATGTAATACAATAATGCTAGTTGCCAATTGGTGCAAGTGACAGGAGAGATTTTGATGGAAGCGTATCAGGATATTTTCGGCAATCCGATCCAGCTTACCTTTGATCCGCAGGAATTTCAGCCTCCGGGTCACGTGCTGGTCGTGCCGCTGTGGGGCGGGAAGATTGTGTTTACCCATCATAAAGAAAGAGGGATCGAACTGCCCGGGGGAAAAATCGAGCGGGGTGAGACGCCGCTTGCGGCTGCCGTTCGCGAGCTGTTTGAAGAAACGGGGGCATCGCTTGCCCGCATTGAACTGATCGGGCAGTATATCATTACCATAGGGGAAACGAAAATCGTCAAGGCGATCTATCTGGCAGAAGTGAACGAGTTGTGGCCTTTGCCTGGGGAAACGGACACCAGGGGGGCCGTCGTCTTTGAGGAGATTCCTCACTGTGTGGCGGACGACCCCCGCTTCAGCCCGTTCATGAAAGACGAGGTGTATCCGCGCACCCTGCAATATCTGGGATTGCGGTAAAAACTCCACCTGCCGGTCAGGTGGAGGAAGGGTGCGGGAGATGGTGCAGGGCTGTCTGCGAAAACTGGCTGCATTCGTCAAAGACGAACTGCCTGCAGCCCTGGCAGGCCCGCCGGTCCAGGTATGACAATGCCTTTAGGACCGCATCGCCGGTATGTTCGAGGAAATGTTCCGGTCCGATCTGGTCGTACAGGCCGGTTTTTTGCAGCATCTGTTTGGGCTGCTCCCCGAGACCGCAGACAAGCAGGATACAATTGTTCCGTTTCAACTGCGATACCAAAGCAGCCAGTTGGGCTACGCCGGTCGTATCGATGAGCGGCACTTTTGCCATGCGCAGCAGGACGATTTTCGGCTTGGTTTGCAGCGCACGGACGATCGATTCTTCCATGCGTTTCGACGCGGCAAAAAAGAGCGGCCCTTCCATGTTGTAGATATGTAGCTGCGGGCAGTCGTGCCCTTCGTACACCATGTGGGGCACGATCGGCTTGTGGCTGTCGGACGGATCGGGCAGGGCTTTCGAGATGGAGATCTGGCTCATCTTCTTGGTAAACAGCAGGACGGCAAGGCCAAGCCCAACTTCCACGGCGATCGTCAAATCGGTGAACACCGTCAGCAGGAAGGTGGTCAACAACAGCAGCGAATCGCTCGTCCGCGTCTTCAGCAGATGCAGAAACTCCCGGCGTTCGCTCATGTTCCAGGCCACCACCATCAGGATCGGCGCCATGCTGGCCAGCGGGATCAGCGAGGCATAAGGCGCGAACAGGAGCAGGACCAGCAAAACGACGATGCCGTGAATCACGCCGGAGAGGGGCGAGGCGGCCCCGTTTTTGATGTTGGTGGCCGTGCGGGCAATGGCGCCGGTAGCCGGAATCCCGCCGAACAAGGGCGTAATGATGTTTGCGATGCCCTGGCCGATCAGTTCGCGGTTGCTGTTGTGCCTGGTGCCTGCCATGTTGTCGGCCACCACAGCGGACAGCAGGGATTCGATCCCACCCAGGAGGGCGATCACCAAGGCCGGCCGAATCAGCTGAACCAGTTTGTCCAGCGTAATCTCAGGGAAAGCCAACGCGGGCAGCGTACCCGGGATGGCGCCATAGGTAGAGCCGATCGTCGCCACTTTGCCGGCGAAAAAGAAGGAAGCCGCCACGCTGGAGACGACCAGCCCGATCAGGGAGCTGGGCACTTTGGGAAACAGCTTCATGGACAGGAAGATGCTGCCCAGGCAGAGCAGCGCCGTGATCACGCTGTATGGATTGATGGTGTCCAGATGAACGACGATCTCTTTCATGTTGAGGAGAAAGGCATCGTGCTTTTCTACCTGCAGGCCGAGGAAATTGGGAATCTGGCCGCTGAAGATGATGACGGCAATCCCGGCGGTAAACCCGATGGTGACCGGCTTCGGGATGTAATGGATAAACGAGCCCAGTCTGAGAAGTCCCATGATGACCAGGATGATGCCCGCCATCATGCCGGCAATCAGCAGATTTTCGTAACCGTATGTCATGACGATGGAGAAGAGAATGGGAACAAAGGCACCGGTCGGGCCGCCGATCTGGAAGGAGGTTCCCCCGAAGAGAGAGATGAGGATGCCGGCAACAATCGTGGTGTAAATGCCATACTCGGGCTTTACGCCGGAGGCAATCGCGAAGGCCATGCCGAGGGGGATGGCGATGATGCCGACGATGCTGCCGGAAACGAGGTCTTTTTGCAGGTGTTGGAGCGAGTAGCCTGCAAATCTGTTGCTGTTGCTGTTCATGACAAACCCTTCTTTTCTCGTATGAGGTAATGAATATGTAGCTTATTGTAACAAAATTAGACAAATTTTTAAATGACCCGTTTTTTCCTCTCATTTTGGCAGTTTTGCTTCCAGGCATGATTCGGGCGGGTGTGGCAGACACCCGCCCGTGACTTGGCATGCCCGACGGCTGGTCGAACCTTACATCTCCCCTTCTGCTTGCACAGGCAGCCTGCGCCTGTGCAACCCGCGCAATCTTCGGAAAGAAAAGCGCCGCCTCGGCCGCTTGACGACAGGCTCGGGTGCAGGCGTCGGGGGAGTCGTCATCTGCTTGATGATCTCCTGCACGGCCGGATTGGACAGGATCGTCAGGAACTGATTGATTTTCTCCAGATCCAGTTTGCTGAAAAAATCGGCCAGGGACTGTTTCTTCTTCTTTTTGGCGGTGAGGTTGGCTGAACGGACCGATTTCTTCACGATGCGACCTCGTTTTCCTTTTCCTTTCATCTGGTTCACCGTTCCTCTCTGGATATCTTTGGAAAAACAGGCGATGGCATAGGTACTGACAGCGTATCCTATGACATTGGTGGAGGAGATGACCTGGGTAGCTGTCACCCCTGTGCGGAAATAGGCGGTCAAAATAACCGGCCTGGGGATAGGACAAACGCTTCCCGACCGGTATATAATCAAGACATATTGTTAAGTTGGATCTGAGGAGAATCCTGCATGAAAGTGATACTTGCCGAAAAGCCGGATCAGGCGCAAAAATTGGCCGATCCGTTTCCCCATAAAAAACGCAGCGGCTATATTGAAATCCTGCCCAATCCCCACTTTCCCCAAGGGGCGTTGGTCACCTGGGCGGTCGGCCATATCTGCGAACTGCTTCCCCCCGAGAGCTATAACCCCGCCTGGAAGCGCTGGTCGGTGCAAACCCTGCCCATTCTGCCAGAGACGTTTCGCTACCGCGTGATGGCAAGCCGGAAGAAGCAGTTCAGTGTCATCAAGGAACTGCTGAAGAGGCCGGACGTGCGGGAGATTATCCTGGCTGGCGACGCCGGGCGGGAAGGGGAGCTGATCGTCCGCACGATCGTCCAGCAGGCCGGGGTGAATAAGCCGATGAAGCGGCTGTGGATCTCCTCCCTGACGGAAAAGGCGGTGAAAGCGGGCTTTGCCAATCTGCTGGACGAAGCCGAGACCCGCAACCTTTACTATGAAGCCTACAGCCGCGCCTGCGCCGATTGGCTGATCGGGATGAACGCCTCCCGGATCTATACCCTTCTGTTGCAGGAGAAAGGGCTGGCCGATGTCTTTTCCGTCGGCCGCGTCCAGACGCCTACCCTGGCCTTGATCGTGAAGCGGGAGAAAGAGATCGCCCACTTCAAGCCGGAACCCTTCTGGGAGGTCCTGGCTACGTTCGAGCTGGAGGGCAAGCGGTATCAGGGCAAATGGCAGAAAGAGGGGGAATCGCGCCTGACGGATCAGGCGATGGCCGAGGCGATCGCCCGCTTCTGCCGGGAGAAGCCGGCCGCCGTGAAAGAAGTGGTGCAGACGCGCAAGGAATTCCAGCCGCCGCTGCTCTTCAACCTCTCTTCCCTGCAGGCAACGGCAAACAAGGCATTCCGATTCTCCCCGAAAAAGACGCTGGACATCGCCCAGCAGCTCTATGTCAAAGGGTTCATTTCCTATCCGCGGAGCGATTCCAGCTTTGTGACGCCGGGGGAGGCGGAGAGCTTTCCCGAGATCCTGGCCAAGCTGTCGAAAAAGGCGGCGTATCAGCCGTTTTTTCCGCTTCCCGTGCGGTCCATCCGGCAGAACAGGCGCTATGTGAACGAAAAGAAAGTGACGGATCATTATGCGATTATCCCGACCGAGCAGGTGCCCGATCTGGAGAAGTTGTCTGCCGATGAGCGGAAGCTGTACGATCTCATCGCCCGCCGGTTGATCGCGGCTCACTACGACCCCGCCGTTGCGCTGTACACCACGGTGGTCACGCTGGTTGACGGCAGGGCGGAGTTTGTCAGCAAGGGCAGGCAGCAACTGCAGGAGGGCTGGCGGAAGGTGCTCTTTGGCGAAGGGCAGGAGGATGACGAGGATGAGCCGCTGCTGCCCCCTCTGGCGGAGGGAGAGTCCGGCCAGGTGGCCGACGTCACCGTCAAAGAAGGGAGAACCCAGCCGCCGAAGCGCTATACCGAAGGGGAACTGATCACCCTGATGAAAACGGCCGGCAAGCATCTACACAATGAAGAGCTGGAAAAGGTACTGGCGAAGACGGAAGGCTTGGGCACGGAGGCGACCCGGGCCGGCATCATCACGCTGCTGAAGCAGCGCGGCTACATCGAGGTGCGCAAAAATCAGGTGTACGCGACGCCCAAGGGCATGCTGCTGATCGAAGCGATCGGAGACAAGATTCTGGCTTCCCCGGAAATGACGGCCAAGTGGGAGCAGCGGCTGGAAGAGATCGGGCAGGGCAGCGCCTCGGCACAGGTTTTTATCGAACAGGTGCGCAAGCTGTCGGTGAAACTGATCGAGGATGCCAAGCAGCAGGCGAAAACATGGGTACTCCCGGCGTTTGCGGAAGCGGCAGCCGCATCCCGCCCCGCTGCGCGAAAGCGGGCGAAAACCGCCAAGGCGACAGGCTCCTCGGCAGGAAGGAAGAAAACGGCGGGAAAAACATCGAAGCCACGGAAATCATCGGCGGGCAAAATTTAGCAGATTGGGAACCTGACTGACGGAGACACTAACGGTAAAAATCCGCAAGGTGGCCGTTGTCCATGTGTTTTCAAGCCGGTATGTTAAAACGTTTGCGTACCCCGGTGATTCTGCTTCTGCTGGTTCTTTTCCCCGTCGTCACCGGGGCGAGCTTTTCTGCCGCTACCGCCGTGGAGCCGACCAAAAAGGTGGCTTTCGTGATCGACGACTTCGGCAACAACATGAGCGGGACGGAAGAGATCATGAATTTGCCGATACCGCTGACCATTGCGGTGATGCCATTTCTGCCGACGACCAAACGGGACGCCGAATGGGCCCATCGGAAGCATCATGATGTATTTGTTCACCTGCCGATGGAACCGCGCAAAGGGAAAAAAAGCTGGCTCGGCCCCGGTGCCATCTTGACCGATCTGAGCGATGAGGAGATTCGCCGCCGGGTGATCGCGGCCATCGAGGATGTGCCGTATGCCATCGGGATCAACAACCACATGGGTTCGAAGGCAACCGCCGATCCCCGGGTGATGCGCGTGATCCTTCAGATTTGCAGGGAACGCGGCCTTTATTTTCTTGACAGCCGGACGACGGACAGGAGTGTGGCGGGAAAAATCGCGGCGGAGCTGGGCGTTCCCTACCTGGAGAATCAACTGTTTCTGGATGACATCTACTCGGTGCAGCACATCTCCAAACAGATGCGCCTGTTATGCAAGCGGATCGCCGTCCAGGACACCGCCATCGCCATCGGACATGTCGGGCCGCCCGGCAAAAAAACGGCTTCCGTGCTGCGCACCTATATCCCGATCGTCAACAGCATGGCACAGGTCGTCAAAATATCGCAGCTGATCCACAAGTAACACCCTCGGCGTGAGGGTGTTTTTGTGTGCAGATCCAAATGATTTCGCCGCTCTCTTGCCTACCCGCGAAGAAGTGGTAAAATGGAAAAATCTGCTGCATGTCGTGAAGGAAGGCTTTCACGCCAAAATGGAAATGCATTCCGAATCAACGGAGGTGTCTGGTGATGGAGCAATTACGTTCCATATTGGAGAACAGTAATTTTTCATATGAGTTAATCCAACATGAAAAGCCGATTCTTTCTGCGCAGGATGGAGCCGATTATTTTGGAATTGAACTGGGACAAACAGCTCCAACATTGATCATCAAAACGGAGAAAGGCTTCTTTTCCCTGATCGTATCAGGAAAACGTGGCAAAGTGAACTTTGATGATATTGCAAAACTCTTGGGCTGCAGCGAAATAAAATTAGCCTCGGGGAAAGAGGTTAAGCAGGTAACCGGATTTGAAGTAGGGAGCGTACCATTAGTAGGTGTTGCACTGCCCTGCATTCTCGATAGAGAGCTGTATCGCTACCCTTATATTTATGGAGGTACCGGTAAACGAACCTGTACGCTGAAAATTGAACCTCTTGCCTTGGAAGCATTAAATCAGGTTGAAGGCATCTTTGGTTAAATAATCTGTATCGCAAAAACCTTACCGTTTTAGCCCCCCTAAAGAATTTATCCATCAGTGATTTTTTCCAATGTCTGCATGTAGGGGTGCATATCACACATCGGTGAGGTTTTTCTTTTGATGTAAAAAGAGAAGAAAACGACAAAAGAAGAACTTTCCCCCACCCAACGTTCGACACCCTTCTTTCCAGCGATTGGTTATACTGGCATGGAAGTCAACCCATGGAAAGGAGCGCTTAGCGGTGATCGATCAAATCCTTCAGCTTCGTTCCCAGTATTTGTCAACCGCCCAGATTGCCAAACAGTTGGGCTTGAGCGTCGGACAGGTCAAATATCAGCTGCAGAAGGCCAGGCATGCCTCCAGCCAGGAGAGGGCAGCCGCGATCGGGCAGGAAGAGCCCACCCGTCAAGAGGCTCCGTGCATGACACAAGCGGACGCAGGGCAGGAAAGAAGGGGGCGGGAGTGGCAGCTGCCCGACTTTTACGGGGAGAATGTCATCCGGCTGATGGTGCAAAGCCCAACCGTCCTGTATGTCTATTGGGAAATTACGTGGCCCCGCATGCGGATGGTCGCTTCGTATCTGCAGACCGATTATCGCGAGGTGCAGAAAGGCATCCGGCTGTATGATGTGACCGACCGCTATTTTGATGGCGGTAACGCCCATGGATGGCGGGACTTCCTCGTAGGGGAGGATGCCCATTCCTGGTACTTGCCGGAAGTCCAGCCGGGACGTACCTACATCGCCGACTTCGGCCTGTTTCACCAGGGCCGCTTCTGCCCGATTCTGCGCTCGGAGCCGGCGGCCACCCCGCGCAGCTGGCCGGCCGCATGGGGAGAGCCGCTGATCGAGCCTGTGACGGACACGGGACGGCCGGCCTGGTTTGAACATTTTTCCTACTCGTTCTATACCAAATGAGCGGAGGGCTGAACGTGGAACAGGGTTACCTCTCGCTCGTGCTGCATGCGCATCTGCCGTACGTGCGCCATCCGGAGCGGGACGATCGCCTGGAAGAACGCTGGGTGTATGAGGCGATGCTGGAATCGTACATTCCGCTCCTGATGGTATTCGACAAGCTGCTGGCGGACGGAATCGACTACCGCCTCACCATGTCCGTCTCTCCGACGCTCCTGACCATGCTGGATGATCCGCTGATCCAGGAGCGCTTCATGTCCTATCTCGCCAATTTGACGGAACTCTCCGTAAAAGAAGTGAAGCGAACCGCCGGCAGTCCGGCGGAACGGCGCCTCGCGCTCATGTATCTGGAGCGGTTCCGGGAGATTGCCGTCTACTGCGCCAGGCATCATTACCGGCTGGTGCCCGTGCTGCGCCGTCTCCACGAAGCCGGTCGGCTGGAGCTGATCACCTGCGCGGCCACGCATGCGTATCTTCCCTTCCTGATGACGGAAGAAGCGGTACGCGCGCAGATTCAGACGGCGGTCATGACCCATCAGGAGATTCTGGGTTTCCGGCCGCAGGGGATCTGGCTGCCTGAATGCGCGTATGCCCCCGGCGTGGATCGACTGCTGGCGGAGGCTGGTTTGCGCTTCTTTTTTGTGGAAAATCATGCGGTGGAACACGCGACGCCTATTCCCCGCCGCGGTCTCTACGCACCGCTGCTGACGGCGCACGGGGTGGCCGCGTTTGCGAGGGATCCGGCGTGTTCCCGACAAGTCTGGAGTTCGGAAGTGGGGTATCCGGGTGATTACGACTATCGTGAGTTTTACCGTGATATCGGCTATGATCTTGATGTTGACTATCTTGCTCCTCATCTGCATCCGTCTGGTATCCGAATCCACACAGGATTGAAGTACCACCGGATTACGGGGAAAGGGGAGCAGAAGGATTGGTATAATCCGGAGCGGGCGCGGGACAAAGCGGCGCAGCACGCCAGCCATTTCCTGGCAAGCCGCGTGCGGCAGATCGGGGCCGTCGCAAGGCAGCTGGACCGCAAGCCGGTGATCGTGGCTCCTTATGATGCGGAGCTGTTTGGTCACTGGTGGTATGAAGGGCCGCTGTTTCTCGATTTTCTCTGCCGCCGCATCGCCGCGGAAGCGCCCGGCCTCCGGATGATCTCGCCGTCCGATTATCTGCGCGAATATCCGGAGAATGACCGCGCGCGCCTTCCTTTTTCCTCCTGGGGGCGCAGCGGTTACGGGGAAGTCTGGCTGAATGGAAAGAATGAATGGATCTACCGGCATCTGCATCGGGCCGAGCGGGAGATGGTCGAACTGGTCCAGACCCATCCGGCCCCGACGCCGCTGCAGGAACGGGTCCTCAAACAGGCCGCCCGTGAATTGATGCTGGCCCAAAGCAGCGATTGGGCGTTTATCATGGACAACCAAACCATGGTGGATTATGCCGTGGGCCGTACCCATGATCACCTGACCCGTTTTCGGCAGCTTTCCGGCTGGCTGCGGACAGGAGAGACGGACCCGGCGGCCTTGACCGCGATGGAACAGGAGAATCAGATTTTTCCCAATCTTTTGCCAAAGTTCTATTTGCCTAAACAGGCGCATAAAGTGAACGTGTCACACAGCGTTGCGGACCTTTCATCCAGGGGGGAATCGCCAACCAGGGTGCTGATGCTGTGCTGGGAATATCCGCCCAAGACCGTGGGGGGGCTGGCCAAGGCCGTTTATGACCTGGCACGCCATCTCGCCAAAGAAAACGTGGAGGTGCATGTGCTGACCAGCGCTCTCCATGCCGCTTATGAGGAAGAGCGTGCGGAGGGGATCTTCGTCAGGCGGGTGCCCACGTTTCAACCGGGAGAAGAGACCGCTTTTCTCGATTGGGTCTTTCAGCTGAATCTCGCCATGATGGACGAGGTGGAGCGGCTCATGCAGCAGGGAATCCGCTTCGACCTCCTCCATGCCCACGATTGGCTGGTCGGATTCGCGGCGCTGGAAGCGAAGCGGCGGTTCGGCCTGCCGCTCATCGCCACCATTCACGCCACCGAGCACGGGCGCAATCAAGGGATCCATACACCGCTGCAGCAGCGAATCCACCAGGTGGAGCGGGAGCTTGCCCGTGAAGCGGAGCGCGTCATCGTCTGCAGCCGTTACATGGCCGGCGAAGTGCAGCGCTTGTTTGAGCTGCCCGGGGAGAACATCAGCGTGATCCCCAACGGCATCGAACGGCCGGCCCCGCCTCCCCGGGAAGAGGTGGAGGCGCTTCGCCGCCGTTTGGGACTGGAGGGCAGGGTCATCTATTTCGTCGGCAGGCTGGTGCGGGAAAAAGGGGTTCATCTGCTGCTCGAAGCGGTGCCTGCCATCTTGGCGAAACATCCGGACGTTACGGTTGTCGTCGCCGGTACGGGACCGATGCAGGATGAGCTGCAGGCTCTCGCCGCTGCCAGCGGCATATCCGGGAGGGTTCGTTTTCTCGGCTTTGTGGACGATGACACCCGCAACGCTCTGTTTTGCCTTGCCGATCTGGCGGTATTCCCCAGCCTGTATGAACCTTTTGGCATCGTCGCCTTGGAAGCGATGGCGTATCGCACGCCGCTTCTGGTCGCCGATACGGGCGGTCTGGCGGAAATCGTCCGGCATGGGGAAAACGGCTTGACCATGTACGCGGGAGACCGGAACTCCCTGGCGGATCAGGCCATTTGGCTGCTGGATCATCCGCATGCGGGCATGGTCTTGGCCGAGCGGGCTTATGCCGAACTGACGGAGCGCTATGACTGGAACCGCTTGGCACAGGATACCCTGGAACAGTATCGCAAACTGGTGCCGCAATTGGTCGTTTGGTAAGGATTCCCCGCGGGTACCTGGCTCTGGCTTACCCGATTGGATCGATGTTTGCGCATCTGCCAGAAAAAAGGAGGAACCTGCTCTATGAAAGCCGTCATTATGGCCGGGGGCAAAGGCACCCGACTGCGCCCGCTCACCTCTCACCTGCCCAAGCCCATGATGCCGCTGTTAAATCGCCCTTGCATGGAATATATCATCGAGCTTTTGAAAAAGCACGGGATCACGGAAATCGCCATCACCCTCCAGTTTCTGCCGGATACGATCAAACGCTACTTTGGCGACGGCTCCCGCTTCGGCGTCTCTCTCGTCTATTTTGAAGAAACGACCCCGCTGGGAACGGCGGGCAGCGTGAAGAACTGCGAAGCGTTTCTCGACGAACGGTTTGTCGTCATCAGCGGGGATGCTTTGACGGATTTCGATTTGTCGGCCGCCATCGCCTACCACGAACAGAAGAAAGCGCTGGCGACCCTGCTGCTGACGCATGTGGAGAGCCCGCTGGAATTCGGCGTCGTGATGACCGATGAAGAAGGAAAGGTTATCCGCTTCCTGGAAAAGCCCAACTGGTCCGAAGTGTTCAGCGATACGGTCAACACCGGCATCTATGTGTTGGAACCGGCCGTGCTTGCGGAGATCGCCCCCCAAACCGAAACGGATTTCAGCAGGGATCTGTTTCCCCGGTTCCTGCAAAGCGGAAAGCCCCTGTACGGCTATGTGGCGGAAGGGTACTGGTCCGACATCGGGACATTGGAGATTTACCGGCAGGCGCAGTACGACATGCTGAACGGCCTGGTGGACGTAGCCATCCAGGCGCAGGAGATCGCGCCGCGCATCTATCTGGAGCCGGGCGTGCGCATCGAATCGTCGGTTCGCCTGGAAGGGCCGTCCTATATCGGCAGTCATGTGCACCTCCGGGACGGCGCGGCGGTAGGGCCGTATTCCGTGCTGGGAAGCCATGTCATCGCGGGGGCGGGCGCGCGCATCGAGCGGTCGATTGTCTGGGAGAATTCGCTGGTGGGCAGTCGGGCGGAACTGGTCGGGACGACGGTCTGCCGGAATCTGTACATCGGCGAAAGCGCGATGCTGGGCGAAGGAAGCGTGGTGGGCGACAACTGCCGCATCGGCGCGAAGGCGCATCTGAAGGACGGCGTTAAAATATGGCCCCATCGGGAAATTGAAGAACACGCCATGGTTACCACCTCGTTGATCCAGGTTGCGAAGCAGTCCCGCAGCCTGTTCGGAAATGAAGGGATCGCGGGAATCGGCAATGTCGACATGACGCCCGAATTCATCGTCCGCCTGGCAGCGGCATATGCCTATCTGCTGAAAGCGGGCAGCCGCGTGGCCGTCTCCGCCTGCTCCCATCCCTTTTCCCAGCTGCTGAAGCATGGCGCGATGACCAGCTTGTGCTCGGCCGGCGTGGATGTGGTCGATTTCGGCGTCACACCGGTTCCCGTCAGCCGTTTTGGCGTTCGCCGCCATGGGTGCCAGGGAGGAATTCACATCCAGATGCACGGGTCGCACATAGAGAAGAACATGGTGATCCGGTTCTTTGACCAGCATGGCCTGCCGGTCACCCGCGACATGGAGCGCAAGATAGAAAATGCCTACGCCCAGGAAACATTTGCCCGCACGCCGACGGAACAGCTGGGACAGCTGCTGGTCGAACACCAGGTGCTGCAGGATTACCGGGCGGAGCTCCTCGCCAGCCTGGCAGCGGAGCCGGTCCGCCAGCGCAGCCTGACGCTTCTGCTCGAATGCGAGCGGTATCTCGCCTCGTTTTTGGCGCCGCTGTTGACGGAGCTTGGTGTTCATGTCGAAACCGGCGCCATGCGGGATGGCCTCGGCACCCATCAGGCGGAATTGGGCGTGCAGGTGGAAAGCAATGGGGAGCGCTTCTCGCTTTTGACGGAGACCGGAGAACGGTTATCCCCGGAGAAGCTGCTGGCGCTCCAGCTTGTCGCGTGCTGCCGTCGAAGCGGAAAGGTCGGCCTGCCGGTAAGCGCGCCGCAAGAATTGGAGGAGATGGCGCGGCTGCTGAACGTGGACGTGGTCCGGACCAAACTCTCGCCGCGTGCGCTGATGGAAGTGGCGGCGGACGAATGGTTCCACCCCATGTTTGACGCGCTGTACAGTATCGTCAAAATCATCGCCTACCTCGGCGGCCAGGAGCAGCCTCTCAGCCGGATCGCCGCTGCTCTTCCCGATGTGCACATGGAACAGAAGACGGTCTTTTGCCCATGGTCATCAAAGGGAAAAGTGATGCGTAGGATGATGGAAGAGATGAAGGGCATGCCGCTTGAGCTGGTGGACGGCATCAAGGTGTATGAACCCCAGGGTTGGGTGCTGATTCTGCCCGACACGGAAGAAGCCCATGTCAAGATCATTTCCCAGGGAGTCTCCCGGGAGACCGCCTCGGCTTTGGCAGACGTGTATGCCCGCCGCATCTTCGAGTTTCAGCAGAGATCATAAACATTCCGGCAAGGGAGTGAAGGCATGCCGAGACCGCTTGTCATCGGGAATGGCAGGTTGCTGATCAACTTTGATGACCATCTTTACATGCGCGACTGCTACTATCCGTACGTCGGTCAGCTCAATCATGTCGGCGGCTACCGCTGCCGGTTGGGGATCTGGGTGGATGGGCAGTTTTCCTGGTTGGATGAAGACGCCTGGCAGCGCTCCCTGGGCTACAGGCAGGAGACGCTGGTGACGCACGCAGCGGCTTGGCACCCTGCGCTGGGCATCCGGCTGCTGATCGAAGACGGCGTCCACCAACGGGAAAGCATTGCGCTCAAACGGATCACCGTCCGGAATGAGCGGGATGAGGCCAGGGAAATCCGGCTCTTCCTGCATCACGATTTCAGCCTGGATGGTACGGAAGTGGGCGATACGGCGGTGTACGATCCCACGCTGCACACGGTTTACCATTACAAACGCAATGTCTACATCATGGCCAATGGCACGACGGGAGAAGCAGGCATCGACCAGTACAGCATCGGCATCAAGCGGTTCAACTATGCGGAAGGAACGTGGCGGGACGCCGAAGACGGCCGGCTGGAAGGGAACGCGATCGCGCAGGGGTCGGTGGACAGCACGATCTCGTTGCGGCTGACGCTGGAGGCGGGGACGTCCCGGACGCTGTATTACTGGCTCTGCTTCGGCGATTCCTATGAAACGGTGAAGCAGTTGAATCAGTATGTGCTGGAGAGCGGTCCAGGTCGGCTCTTGGACAGGATCGGCGTCTACTGGCAGCGCTGGCTGAACAAGGAGAAGCGGGATTTTGCCGACCTGCCGCAGGCGGTTATCGATCTGTACAAAAAGAGCCTGCTGATCGTCCGCACGCAGATCGATCAGCGCGGCGGCATCCTGGCGGCCAATGATTCCGACATTTTGCAGTACAATCGCGATCATTACAGCTACGTCTGGCCCCGCGACGGCGCGCTGACCGCCCTGGCGATGAGCAGGGCCGGCTATGCGGGAGCGGTCGCCCCCTTTTACCTGTTTTGCCGGGACGCGCTGACGCCGGAAGGATATCTGCGGCATAAATACAATGCGGACGGGTCGGTCGGCTCCTCCTGGCATCCGTTTATCCTGGACGGCGAGGCCCAGCTGCCCATCCAGGAAGACGAGACGGCCCTCGTGCTATATGCCTTGTGGGAACATTACGCGCAGGGCAGACAGATCGAATTTTGCCAGTCGCTCTATCCCTCCTTGATTCGGCCGGCCGCCACTTTTCTGATGCAGTACCGGGATCCGGCCCTGCGCCTGCCCCTGCCGAGCTACGATCTGTGGGAAGAACGGCGGGGGATCTTTACGTTCACCTGCTGCGCCGTATACGCAGCGCTGCAGGCGGCAGCCCGATTTGCGCAGCTGTTTGGCGACGATGAACGGCAGGAGCGGTATGCGGCGGCAGCGGAAGAGGTTAAACAAGCCATGCTCGACCATTTGTACGATACGGCATCCGGTCGTTTCCTGCGCGGCCTCTATCTGGAGCGCGACGGCCGCATCACCCGCGACCACACGGTGGAAAGCAGTCTGTTCGCCCTGTTTTCCTTCGGCGTCCTGCCTGCCGATGATCCGCGTGTCGCGGGCACGATGGACGCGGTGAAGCGGCATCTGGCGGTGCGGACGCCGGTCGGGGGGTTTGCCCGTTATCAGGGAGACGGCTATTTCCGCAAGGCCCATGATCCCGAGCGGGTGCCCGGCAATCCATGGATCATCTCCACGCTCTGGGTGGCCGAATGGGAGATCGCCAAGGCAACATCGCTTCAGGAGCTCGTGGAACCGCTGGCAAAGCTGCGCTGGGTGGAACGGCACGCGATGGAAAGCGGCGTGCTGCCGGAACAGCTGGATCCGTTCACCGGCATGCCCGTATCGGTCGCTCCGCTGACATGGTCTCATGCCACCTTCATTGCCACGGTGATGAAGTACGCAGAAAAATACAGGGAACTTACCCGTCCCGGGGGAGGAGAAACGCGTTGACAAACAGGATTGCATTCGGTACGGACGGTTGGCGGGCGATCATAGCCGATCAATTTACGCTGGAGAACGTGCGCGTGGTTGCCCAGGCGATCGCCTCCTACACGGTGGAACGAAACCAGCAGGAGCAGGGGATCATCGTGGGGTATGACACGCGCTTCCTGGGAAGGATGTTTGCCGAGGAAGTCGCGCGGGTGCTGGCGGCCAACGGAATCCGTGCCGATCTGGTAAACGAGGCGACGCCCACGCCGGTGGTGGCGTTTGGCGTGAAGCACTTCGCGGCCAGCGGAGCGGTGATGATCACCGCCAGCCACAACCCTCCCGCCTACAACGGCATCAAATATATCCCGGATTACGCCGGGCCCGCCGCGCCTGACATCACCCGGCGGCTGGAAGCGCTGATCGCCTCCGTGCAGGCGGAAGGCGGGGTGGCGACGGTGGAGCTGGCAGAGGCCTCCAGAAGGGAGCTGCTGCAGGATATTTACCTGCGCCCCCATTATGAGGCGCACATGCGCAGAATCATCCGTTTCGACGTGCTGCGCCGCGCCGATCTGCGGGTGGTGACCGACCCGATGCACGGCGCCGGTATCGGCTATGTCAGCGCGCTGCTGGGGGAAGCGGGGATCGAGACCATCGGGATTCGCGAGTATGCCGATCCGCTGTTCGGCGGCGATCTGCCGGAGCCGGGGGAGAAGCATTTGGGGGAATTGTGCAGGGAAGTGGTGCAGCGCAAGGCGGCGCTCGGTTTGGCCAACGACGGGGATGGGGACCGATTCGGCGTCGTCGACCGGTTCGGCCGGTACATCCGACCCAATGATGTCCTCCCGCTGCTGACACGCCATCTGGTGAAAAACCGGGGAATGAGCGGCCGGATCGTGCGGACGGTGGCAACCACCCACCTGCTGGACCGGATCGCGGAGCGCTATGGCCTGGAACTGGTGGAAACACCGGTGGGATTCAAGTACATCGGGGCGGAAATGGTGAAGGGGAATGTCCTGATCGGCGGCGAGGAGAGCGGCGGAGCCAGCATTGCGGGACACATCCCCGAGAAGGACGGGATTCTGATCAACCTGCTTGTGGCGGAAATGTGCGCATGGGAGGACAAAGAGCTGGACGCCATCCTGCGCGACGTGCGCGAGGAGTTCGGGGAGACGTTCCATACCCGGATCGATGTCAGGAATGGCGCCATCGGCAGGGGGATCGCAGAACTGCTGGAGGAACCACCTGATCATGTCGGGCCATACCGGGTGGTCGGGATAAACAGGATCGACGGCATCAAACTGCTGCTGGAAGACGGCCACTGGGTGCTGCTGCGCCCGTCCGGGACGGAGCCGGTGCTCAGGATCTACTGCGAAGCAACCGCGCTGCCGGCGCTGAAAAAATTGAAAGAAGCGGTCCGTGACTGGTTTGACGAGGGAATCGGGTAAGGAAACAAGCGGTCCCGCCGGAGAGCCGGGAGCCGACACGTCGGAAAGCAAGAAGCGGACCCGCGTCCGGAAAAGAAGGCAGCCTCATGACGACGATGCTGCCTTCTTTTGTTTTGGCTTTTTTAAAAAAGATTGTTACCATTTTTTCATAATGATAGAATCGAATCGGAACGCTTGTTTGCAGGAGGCTTACCCGCAATAGATTGGAGGGGGATTCGTTATAATACCAGTTGATTCAGCAGTCTTGCAAATTCCTCAAAGCCTACCAAATACAGCCATATCAGATGTATTCCCATCACACCGATGTAACATCCGGTTGAAAAGAAAAGCATTACAGAGACCATTTTGTTCAGTTTCTCTTTATTCCACAGCAAGACCAGCAGGATCATCGGCAGTGCAATTTTTACGCTATAAAATAATGTGGTACTTTCTTCGTGAATCATTCTCATGATCGGATTGCTTTCTGAAAAATAGCCAAGGGAGATGCCAGTATCTGTAAGGATAGCATCTACAAATCCAGCAAGAAATAAAAACAGTAACATTGCTCTGAGCGTATTTGTTTTAAATGTGGTTCCCTCGCTTTCTCCCTATCACTCTTGTTCCCTTTCGGCTGATGGCGTGCCGCTCTCGCGTAGTGGGGCTTCTCCTCCTTGTTTGGTTGGCAATTTACACGCTCCCAAGAAGGGAAGCCCTTTTTCCATCCACCAACCTGCTTTCCTTTCATTCTTCACCTGCTTGCCTGCCGATATGCTTATTCCAGCGTATTGACGATCACCACATCCACGTTTTGTTTCAAGTCGATCTCATACGGGGAATGGACCACACTTCCGTCCGGCTCCCGTATCACTTTTACCACCGGGCGATGAACCGTTTCATGGTCCGCAAAGGTCACCACTCCGACTTTTCCGTTGCTCAGCAGCACCTTGCTTTCTACAGGATACACGCAAATATGTTTGAGAAAGAGTTTGATCAGGGAAACATCAAAATACTTGTTTCCCGCCCCATACAAGAACTCGACTGCCTCGCTGAGCGTATACGCATCCCGGTAATGTCGGGGAGAAACAAGCGCATTGAACACATCGCAAAGGGCGACGATTTGCGCGTACGGGTGGATGCCGGATTGTTTGGCCCGATAAGGATAACCCGTTCCGTCATAGCGTTCATGATGCTGCAGTGCGCATAAGGCAGCCGATTGGGGGATATCTTTATGACTGCATAATATCTGATACCCGTAGATGGTGTGTTTTTCCAGTTCATCCCGCTCCGCTTCCGTGAGCGGTTCCGTTTTTCTCACCAGTTGCTCCGGCAACCGGGTCATTCCGATATCAAAACAAAGAGCGCCGATAGTTAGTTCCCGGAGTTGGCCGAAGTCAAACTCCTGCGCCATCCCTACCACCGCAGCCGAAACAGCGACTTGCAGCGAATGTTGGAACAGAAAAAGATCCAGCTTGTACAAAGCAGTCAGCTGCTCCAGTAAAAACGGGCTGGAAACAAGGTCGTAGATCATGTGACGAAAATAGATGCGAAACTTTCCTTCAAAGAAAGCATCCGCAGCCAATCCTTTGACATGGCAGGAATCAAGAAATTGCGTCAATGCACGCATCATTTTCTGCTCGGGCGAATGGTATGGGAAGGCAGATCGTTCACCCGAAATGTGTTCCTTCTGCTCATCCACGGCTGGTTTGGCTGCATGAACGGGCGTTTTGTCATGAATGTATACGGTTTTGATATTCCTATTCCTCAGTCGCTGAATCAGTTCGTCGGTCAGTTGTTTCCCTTCCCTGAGCAATACGTTCCCGTTGGCAGAATGAATCGGCTTGGCTACAATATCCCCGCTGGTTAATTCCCAGACACTTACCTTTTTCAAAGGAACCCCCACCTTTTTTGCAGTCAGTGTTTAGTCGAGTTTTGGTATTTTCGGAACAGGCAGCAAGTCATCGTTGTCGTCTTTACAAAACGGTTGTTTAGCCGGAGGCCATTTGCCTTTTTGCTTCAAATCCGACAAAATTCGAGGCAATATCTCACTCACCAACTTCTTGCCAATCGCTCGATTCAGTCTTGCAGGTTCATCCTTGTTCATACCAAATTCACACCTTTCCGACAGCGATTGAGTCGAAAGTCCCTCCATTCCGAATGATAAGTATTTATCAAAAATATGTCAATATGCCTGATAATCTATTATCAATCATACTTTAGTAGGATTTTCTCGTGTATTTTGATAGATATTTATCAAAACTTGTCTATAATTATTTTCGGAGGCGATACACGTGAACTATTATCAACTGTTGAAACAATATGTCGAAAAAAGCGGGTTATCTCATCGGGAAATATCGAGGCAGTGCAAAGAACGGGGCACACCTGTATCCCAGGCCTATATCAGCCAAATCGTAAAGGGGGACGTCCCTCCCGCCTCTGATGAAGTGAATCGAATCCTTGCCATTGTCACCGGGGGAGACCCGGATTCACTGATTATTGCCGGCTACAAGGAAAAAGCTCCCGCCAAAATCAGGGAACTGCTTGATCAAGCTGACAATATCACGGCGCTCATCAGCAAATACATTGCATCGCTGGTCGAAGCCATGACCGATGAAAATGGCTGCATCGACCCGTTTTACCGGAACCTGCTGATTACCGGCCTGAAAGAAAGCGGCATGAACATCGAGGATGAGGAGAAGTTTTTGAAATACGATTATCAAGCCGAATCGTTTTTGCAAAAGCTAGACATAGAGTCCAAACTTCAATTCTTTACGTTAATCGCCGAATCCCTGATCGGCAGTTCCAAGCAGGAGGATCCTGCCTTGTCAATCGGCCACACAACCTCTGACGCTCCGCCTCCTGCCGTGCTGCGCATCCCGCTGCTCACCCGGGTTCACGCCAACCAATCTGCGCTCATCAACGACGAGTACATTCAATCATGGTTCACGGTTTCCAACCTGGACAACTATCGGGACGGTGAGCTGTTTCTCTTTAAAGTACAGGACGACGCGATGAGCGGGAGCCGAATTCTGAGCGGCGATATCGTTTTGGTAAAGATACAATCGACCGTCCAAAACGGAGAGATTGCCCTCGTTCTCTTGAATGAACAGGATGCTGTCTTGCGGCGTGTGAAGAAACTGGACGGCACCCACATCCTTCTCTATCCGGACAATCCCCGTTATGAGCCGATCATCAATAGCGCCCAACATTTCCGCATTTGCGGCAAAGTCATCTATGTCAGCTTCGATCCTTATTTGTATACTGAACAAGAGGCGGCCCTTCCGGAGAACCGCTGTTGAATCTCGTCTCGACGTGCTCGCAGCCGTCAGCCATGGGCCGCTCTTTAGCTGGAGCGGCTGATTTGTTAGAATGAAGAAGGAATGTCGGGTGGAAAAGAGGGCGATCGCCATCAACGAAGAGATCTTGCAGCATTTCTTGCGGGAAGTAAGGCTGGAAAGCCCTTCTCCCGTCGATCCCGTGATCGTCAGCCATCTTCCTGAGCCGTGGGAGCTGGTGGGCACGGGAAACTATGCCGGCGTTTTCGGCCATCCCGACTATCCCGATCTGGTCGTGAAAGTATATGCGCCGGGACGGCCGGGAATCGAGCAGGAGAAGAAGGTGTACGAGAAACTGGGAGAGTCCCGCTACTTTCCGGTCTGTTATCAGGCGGGGGAGCATTTTCTGGTGCTGAAGCGGGTACGAGGCATCTCCCTGTTCGATTGCGTCCGTTACGGCATTCCCATTCCGCCGCAGGTGATTGAAGACGTGGAGGCGGCATTGGCCGAAGCGCGGGCGAAAGGGCTTCATCCGCACGATGTGCACGGCAAAAACGTGCTGATGTACCAGGGAAGGGGCTACTTGATCGATGTTTCCGATTACCTAAAGCCCCATGAGGATACCAAGTGGCGGGACCTGCGGAAAGCCTACTACCGGATCTATCTGCCGTATCTGAAGGATCGCGGCTGGAAAATTCCGCTCTGGGTGCTGGACGGGGTGCGCAAAGGCTACCGCGTCTACAAGAAGTGGAAACGGCTGTTTTCCTCGTAGAGGCCGCTTTCTTGTTTCCCATTTATGAATATGGTAGAATTTTGATTTGACGCTTTTTGATGCGGAGGAGGCCTTATTTTGATCTACTATCTGATCGCACTTGTTGTCGTGGTCCTCGATCAATTCACCAAATACCTGATTGTCCACAACATGGAGCAGGGGGAATCCATTCCGTTAATCCCGGATGTCTTCCATCTGACCTCCCATCGCAACCTGGGGGCGGCGTTCGGCATTCTGCAGAACCAGCGGCTGGTGTTTATCATCATTACGCTGGCGGTCGTGGCCGGCATTGTCGTGTCGCTTGTGCGTATCGGACGGACGCAGCCGCGCGTGTCGCTCGCCCTTTCCCTGGTGCTGGGCGGGGCGGTCGGCAATTTCATCGACCGTGTCACAACGGGGGAAGTGGTCGATTTCCTGGACTTTACGCTGATTCATTTCCCGATCTTTAATGTGGCGGATGTCGCCATCACCGTCGGGGTGGGTCTGCTGCTGCTCGACCTGCTGCTGGACCCCCGCCGCGCGCGATAAACGGGCCCGGCCTGGATCATACTAGCAGAAAGAAGAATGGCAGGAGAGCACGAGATGGAAACAACACAGTTTGAGAGATTTGATTGGAGCGTCGACCCCGCCGACGCGGGAGAGCGGATTGACAAATACATCACCATGCAGGGGGAAGAATGGTCCCGTTCGCAGGTGCAGGCCTGGATCAAGGAGGGGCGCGTGTCGGTCAACGGGGAGACGGTGAAAAGCAACTACAAGGTGGCGGCCGATGACGAAGTAACCCTGCGCGTACCGCCGCCGAAGGAGCTGACGATCCAGCCGGAACCGATCCCGCTCGACATCGTCTATGAGGATGGGGATCTGGTGGTGGTGAACAAGCCGCGCGGTCTGGTCGTCCATCCGGCGCCCGGCCACTACACGGGCACGCTGGTGAACGCGCTTCTTTACCACTGCAAGGATCTGTCCGGCATCAATGGCGTGCTCCGGCCGGGGATCGTGCACCGCATCGATAAGGACACATCCGGACTGCTGGTGATCGCCAAGAACGACAAGGCGCACATGGGGCTGGCCGCGCAGTTGAAGGAGCATACCGTCCACCGCAAGTATGTGGCGATCGTTCACGGCGTCATCCCGCATGAAATGGGGACGATCGATGCCCCGATCGGACGCGATCCGAAAAACCGGCAGCAGATGGCGGTCGTCTTCGAGAACAGCAAGCCGGCGGTCACCCATTTCATCGTGCTGGAGCGGTTCAAGGAGTACACCTTGGTGGAATGCAAGCTGGAAACAGGCAGAACCCATCAGATTCGCGTCCATATGAAATATATCGGCCATCCGCTGGCGGGCGATCCCAAGTACGGCCCGAAGAAGACGCTGGAGCTGGACGGGCAGGCGCTGCACGCCAAAACGCTTGGGTTTGTCCATCCGCGCACAGGTGAATATCTGGAATTTGAAGCACCGTTGCCTGAAGAATTGCTGAACGTGATAGATTGGCTGCGGCTGCAGTAAGCGATGCATCCGCTCGGGACATCTTCCCGGGCGGATGTTTTTTGGTACGGGCGGAAATGATACATGGTAATCAATTGACGCGATGGCAGCAGGGCGCCTGCCAGGTCGATGCAACATTCACGGGGAAATTGCGTCATAGCATGCAAGACGGAAAACAGAAAGGACGACATCTGATGGCTAACAGGAAACGCTTCTTGAACGCGATGGCTTCCCTCTTGTTCACCTCTGCCCTGCTTCTCTCAACCGGCGCAGGTGCGAGCGAGACCGGCCAACCGGCAAAACCCCCGCAGCGCGTCTCAACCGTCACGCTTCCGGCAAACATCGCTTTCACCAGCAATCATCATCTGTGGCTGCTGGATGCTTCGCTCCCGCAAGCGGCGCCCAAAGCGGTGACGCGCAGCGGCAGCGCCGGGATCATTGGATGGTCCTTTGACGGCGCATGGCTGCTGTACACCTTTCAGGCCAATCCGCAAGCGGCCGGCTCGCCTTCCACGCTCTGGGCGGTGAAAGCAGACGGCAGCCTGGCCCAGCAGGTTGATCCGCGTCCGGTGACGGGGAGGCCGCAGTGGTCCCCCACCGCCCGAAAGCTGGTCTATTTCACGCAGGGAGCGGATGGCCGCCTGCAGCTCCTTCTGGCGGAGATCGGGGCCGACAACAAAGTGAAAACCCGCCTCCTCCCGACGGATGCCGAGGTGGCCGACATCGCCTGGATGCCGGACGGCCAAGGGTTGCTCGGCTCCGTCCCTGCGGGAAAAAACCGGCCGATGCAGCTGGTGAAGCTTGACCTGACGGGAAAACGTACAGAGACGTATCGGCTGGGAAATCCCCCCAACGTGGAAGAAGGCATCTACCCGTATCTGGCCGACGGACTGAAGGTATCGCCGAATGGCCGCTATGTGGCCTATTTTGAACGGCTGAATTCCGCATCGCTGTCTGCGGACGGCGTGCCGATCAAGCTCTTTGACTTGCAGGCTTCCGTCCAGCCGAAAACCATCGGGAGCGGGCTGGCGTATCCCGAATGGCTGGCCTGGTCACCGGACAGCCGCCTGCTTGCCTACATCGTGGGAGGAGGACGGGAAGCGACCGCGAACAAACAGCTGGCGATCATCGATGCAACCACCGGCAATCCGGTCGTGGCTCCGCCTGCGCAAAGCGACCGGGTGGAGACGCTGCCGGCCTGGGCAGGCGGACCGAACGGCACGCTATTTTTTACTCGCGGCAAAGGATCGGTGGCGTGGGAAGGCAAGTACGATCCCCGGAAACCGCTGGTGCCCGGACAGCGCATCTGGATGCGCAGCGCCGCAGGAGCGATGCAGCCTGTGACGCAGGGGGACGACCGGACGGCCGATACGTACCCGAATCCGTCACCGGACAGCCGCACGCTGTTGTATCTGCGGTTGGATGGCGCCGAGCATGGCTCTCTGCGCGTAAAAACCGCCGGGACTTCTGCCGATCGGGAACTGCTCACCAACGTGACGGGAGACCCGGGATACTACGGCAACTACCTGCCGGCGTGGGTCCAGGTCTACTGGAAAAAGAAAACTAACGGTTGACACGCTTGTCGGATCATGTCATAATCACTACGAAAGCACAGGAACCTTTAAATCCAGTCCCGTGAGGCTGGCAAGGGCAACGGCTCCACAAGATATCAGGCATGGGGGAAGAGGATTCTTGCGCCATGCTGACTGCAGCGCTCCTTGTCACCGGGACAGGGAGCGTTTTTTCATTCACGCGGGAGACAGGGGGGAGACGAGTGATCGACAAAAGCGTGATCATGGATGACGCCGCGATACGCCGGGCCTTGACGCGGATCGCGCATGAGATCATCGAGCGGAACAAAGGGGTGGATGACTGCATCCTGGTTGGCATCAAGACGCGCGGCATCTATCTGGCCCAGCGCCTGGCGGAGCGCATCGAGCAGATCGAGAGCGTGAAGATTCCGGTCGGCCAGGTGGACATCACCCTCTACCGGGACGATTTGACGCACAAGGCGGAGGACGCGGTGCTGAAGGGAGCCGAGCTGCCGGGTGACATTACGGGCAAGATCGTGATTCTCGTCGATGACGTGCTGTTTACGGGCCGAACCGTCCGGGCAGCGCTGGACGCACTGGTTGATCACGGACGGCCGAAAATGATTCAGCTGGCCGTGCTGGTTGACCGGGGACACCGGGAGCTGCCGATCCGCCCCGATTTTGTCGGCAAGAATGTGCCGACTTCGCGCACGGAGATTGTGGCCGTGCAGCTGACGGAAGTGGACGAAACCGATCGGGTGACCATCCGTCAGGCAAACTAGCAGACACGATATGCCTCTTTAAGGCTGATCCCGTGAGATTAGCAAGAGGTGCCAACTTCTTCCCTGGTGGCAGAAGTGTGCCTCTTTGCGCTCGCAAAGAGTTTTTTTGTGCCCTCAGAGAACTTGGAGATGGAAAGAAGGGGAAGCAATGAATCAGAAATCATTCATCGATGTACATGAAACACCGGCCATTGCCCGGCTGCTGCCGCTCAGCATCCAGCATCTGTTCGCCATGTTCGGCGCAACCGTGCTGGTGCCGATCCTGACCGGCCTCGATCCGGCAACCGCGCTGTTCTCCAGCGGGATCGGAACACTCCTGTTCCTGCTCATCACCAAAGGGAAAATCCCCAACTACCTGGGTTCATCCTTTGCCTTCATCGGTCCGATTATCACGGTTACCAAAGCGTTCGGCGTGGGAACGGCGCTGTTGGGCTGCTTCCTGTCCGGGCTTGTCTACATCATCGTCGCCGCCATCGTGGCGAAGAGCGGCGTGAAATGGCTGGATCGCGTCCTGCCGCCGGTGGTGATCGCGTCCGTCATCGTGGTGATCGGCCTCAGCCTGGCCGGGGTGGCTGTCGACATGGCGACAAAGGTTACCGTTGACAACGTCCCTACCATTTCCCTCACCTCGATTGAAATCTCGCTTGTCACCATGGTCGTCACGGTGCTGGCTGCCGTGGTGCTGCGCGGCTTCTTCGCCCTGATTCCGATTCTGATCGGGATCGTGGTCGGATACCTGTATGCGCTGGTCCGTCATCCGGAGTTGATCGATTGGCAGAAAGTGGCGGATGCCCCGATCTTCATCGGACTGGGGGACATGTTCACGCAGCACTTCAAATTGGCGGAAGTTTCCGCCGCCCTGGCAATCCCGCAGGCGTGGATAACCGGCTTGATCATCGCGCCGGTGGCATTCGTGACGCTGGCGGAGCACCTTGGCCATCTGCTGGTAACCAGCAAGATCATGGACCGCGATCTGATGAAAGATCCCGGCCTGCACCGCAGCCTGCTCGGCGACGGGGTAGCCACTTCCCTGGCCGCCCTGATCGGCGGACCGCCGGCGACGACGTACGGCGAAAACATCGGCGTGTTGGCGATCACGCGGGTGTACAGCCGCGTGGTGATCGCGCTTGCTGCGGTCTTGGCGATCCTGTTCGCCTTCATCGGCAAGATCAGCGCGCTGCTGATGACGATCCCGACTCCCGTGCTGGGCGGCGTCTCCATCATCCTGTTCGGCATCATCGCGGCACAAGGCCTGCGGATGTATGTGGAGAACAAGGTGGACTTCTCCCACAAGCGCAACATGATCATCGCCGCCGCCATCCTGGTAACGGGCATCGGAGGCTTCAAGATCAGCTTCGCGGGCGTTACCTTCTGGCAATCGTTTTTGACCAATCTGACCATCGACAACATCGCCTTCTCCACCTTCCTCGGGATTATCCTGCACGTGGTGCTGCCCGGCAAGGAAGCGGCGATGGGCGACACCAAATCGGAACAACAAACCGCATAATTCGTTCGCTTTCCTTTAAATCGGTCCTGTGAGGCTGGCAAGGAACGTCGGGCGCACGGTTGGCCGGCAGGCATGCATCCAGGATGCCCTGTCGGCACAAGGGAACGGGGCAGCCGCCAATGCAAGGCTTGGTGACAGCCCCGCCTGCCGCGCCCTGCGCGAATGAAGCTGCATGAAGCTTCTTGCCGGCCAGCCTGAAAAGGGCAGACGGACAAGAAGCTTTTTTCATTAACCAAAACGGAGGGGTTCGCATGAAACATTTGATCGGGATGAAAGCGCTCAGCAGGGAGCAGATCGAAGCGCTGCTGGATCGGGCCGAAGCGTGGGCCAACAGACCGGGGGAGCAGTCCGATGCGCTCGCCGGGCGGTTCGTCGCCAACCTGTTTTTCGAGCCGAGCACGCGGACGCGCTTCTCGTTCGAGGTTGCCGAGAAACGGTTGGGCATGCATGTGCTGAACGTTGCCGCTGAACACTCTTCCACCACCAAAGGCGAAACCCTCTACGATACCCTGCGGACCCTGCAGGCGATGGGCGTGGAGGCGGCGGTGGTCCGCATCCGGGAAAACGGTCTGCTGGAGGAGCTGGCGGATCGCGTCGGCCTGCATCTGGTCAATGCGGGAGACGGCACCAACGAGCATCCAACCCAATGCCTGCTCGATCTCCTGACCATGCGCCGCCACTTTGGCCGGATCGCCGGCTTGAAAGTGGCCATCATCGGGGACCTGCGCCACAGCCGCGTCCTGGGTTCCCACCTGCATGCACTGCCGAAGCTCGGGGCGGAGCTGATCCTCTCGGGCCCGCCGAACATGCTGCGCCGGGAAGAAGAACTCCCGGCAGGCGTGCGCACGGTGCCCCTCGACGACGCGATCGCCGCGGCAGATGTGGTGATGATGCTGCGGGTGCAGCTGGAGCGGCACGCAGACGCGCTCTTTGACTCGCCGGCCGCCTATCATAAGGCATATGGGCTGACGTTGGAACGCTACAAACGCATGAAGCCCCACGCGGTGATCATGCATCCGGGACCGTTCAACCGCGGCGTGGAAATCGATACCGATCTGGTGGAAGCGGACCGCTCCCTGATCTTTACGCAAAAAGCGAACGGCGTACCGGTGCGGATGGCCGTTTTGGAAAACCTGCTGACAGGAGGCGAACAGTCATGGGCATCGTCCTTGCAAACGGCAAACTGCTGAACGGCGCAGGAGAACTGGAAACGAAAGAACTTTTGATCGAAGGCAACCGCATTGCGGCCATCGCCGAGCACATTGACCATGCCGGACACACCGTGATCGACCTGCGCGGCCAGTTTGTTTCCGCCGGCCTGATCGACGTGCATGTCCATTTCCGCGAACCCGGCTTTGAAGCGAAAGAGACGATCGCCACAGGGGCGCAGGCAGCCGTGCGCGGCGGGTATACGACGGTCGCCTGCATGCCCAACACCCGGCCGTCGATCGACAGCGTGGAAACGGTCCGCTATGTGCGGCAGAAAGCCGAGGAAGCCGGGCTCGCCCGGGTGATTCCCTACGGCGCCATCACCGTGCGCCAGCTGGGCAGGGAGCTAACCGATTTCGCCGCGCTGAAGGAGGCGGGCATCTTCGCCCTGACGGATGACGGCGTCGGCGTACAGTCAACCGCCATGATGAAAAAAGCGATGCAGGAGGCGGCCCGGCACGGCCTCTCGATTGTCGCCCACTGCGAAGACGACGAGCTGATTGCACCGGGAAGCGCGCTGCATGACGGGGTGGTCGCCGCCCGCCACGGGCTCGTCGGCATTCCGTCCGAATCGGAATCGATCCATGTGGGACGCGATATTCTGCTGGCGGAACGCACCGGCGTCCACTACCATGTCTGCCACATCAGCGCCAAGGAATCGGTGCGGCTGGTGCGCGACGGCAAACGGGCGGGCGTCAACGTGACGGCTGAGGTGACGCCGCACCACCTGCTGCTCTGCGACGAAGATATCCCGGACAGTCTGGACGCCAACTGGAAGATGAATCCGCCGCTCCGATCCAGGGAAGACCGGGCGGCCCTGATCGCCGGACTGAAAGACGGCACCATCGACATCATCGCGACCGACCATGCTCCTCACACGGCGGAAGAGAAGGCGAACGGCCTGGAGCGTGCCCCGTTTGGCATCGTCGGCCTGGAGACGGCCTTCCCCCTTTTGTATACCCGCTTCGTCCTGACCGGCGAGCTGACGCTGGCGGAACTGATCGCCAAGATGACTGTCAAGCCGGCGGAGATTTTCGGCCTGCCCTACGGACGCCTGGCGGCAGGAGAGATCGCCGACATCACCGTCATCGATTTGGAGAAAGAAGAAACCATCGATCCGGCCCGGTTTGCCAGCAAGGGAAAAAACACGCCGTTTGCGGGATGGCGCTGCAAAGGATGGCCGACGCTAACGATGGTGGATGGAAAAATTGTGTATAAGGCGGACTAATGCATATGGAGGAGGAACAGCGATGCGAGCGAGATTGATCCTGGAAGACGGTACGGAATGCGTCGGCACGGCTTTCGGCGCCGTGACCGAGACCCTCGGGGAAGTGGTATTCAATACGGGATTGACCGGCTATCAGGAAGTGCTCTCCGATCCGTCCTACTGCGGACAGATCGTTACCATGACCTATCCGTTGATCGGCAACTACGGCATCAACCGGGATGACTTCGAGGCGGTGCGTCCCTTCATCCACGGCTTCGTGGTGCGCGAACACTGCGACACGCCCAGCAACTGGCGCAGCGCCAGCACCCTGGATGAGCTGTTGAAAGCTTACGGCATTCCGGGAATTGCCGGTGTGGATACCCGCATGCTGACCCGCAAGATCCGGCACTACGGCACCATGAAAGGGATGATCACGACAAGCGAGGCCCCGCTTCACGAACTGGTCGCCTCCCTGCAGGAGGCTTCGCTCATGACCGATCAGGTGTCGCGCGTCTCGACCAAGAGCGTCTTCAGCTGCCCGGGCTCGGGCCATCGCGTGGTGCTGGTCGACTTCGGCGCCAAGCACGGCATCCTGCGCGAGCTGACCAAGCGCGGCTGCGACGTGGTGGTGGTGCCGTACAACGTGACCGCCGAGGAGATCCGCCGCATCCAGCCGGACGGCATCCTGCTGTCCAACGGCCCCGGCGATCCCAAAGACGTGCCGCAGGCGATCCAGACCATCCGGGAGATTCTCGGCCAGTATCCGCTCTTCGGCATCTGCCTCGGCCATCAGCTCTTCGCCCTGGCTTCCGGCGCCGATACGGAAAAGCTGAAATTCGGCCATCGCGGCGGCAATCATCCGGTGAAGGAACTGGCGACCGGCCGTACCTACATCACGTCGCAAAACCACGGGTATGCGGTGACGGAAGCCTCCATCAAAGGCACAAGCCTGGAAATCACCCATGTCGCCCTCAATGACGGCACGATCGAAGGGCTGCGCGATGCATCCAAGCAGGCGTTCTCCGTTCAGTACCATCCGGAGGCGGCGCCCGGCCCGTACGATTCCGGCTACCTGTTCGACCAGTTCATGGCGATGATCGCATCCGCGAAGGAGGAGAAAGCACATGCCAAAGCACGCTGACCTGAAAAAAATCCTCGTGATCGGCTCCGGCCCCATCGTGATCGGTCAGGCGGCCGAATTCGACTATGCAGGGACGCAGGCCTGCCAGGCCCTGAAGGAAGAAGGGCTGGAAGTCGTCCTCATCAACTCCAACCCCGCCACCATCATGACGGACACCAACATGGCCGACAAGGTGTACATCGAGCCGATCACGCCCGAATTCGTCGCCCGTGTGATCCGCCAGGAAAAGCCGGACGGCCTGCTGCCGACGCTGGGCGGCCAGACGGGGCTCAACATGGCCGTGGCGCTTGCGGAAGCGGGCGTGCTGGAAGCGGAAAACGTGAAGCTGCTGGGCACCAGGCTGTCCTCCATCAAGCAGGCGGAAGACCGCGAGCTGTTCCGCGCCCTGATGAACGAGCTGGGCGAGCCGGTGCCGGAATCGACGATCGTCAGCACGGTGGAGGAAGCGGTCGCATTCGCCGAGCGCATCGGCTATCCGATCATTGTGCGTCCGGCCTATACGCTGGGCGGCACCGGCGGCGGCATCTGCGAGGACGAGGCGGCCCTGCGCGAAATCGTCGCCTCCGGCCTGAAATACTCGCCGATCACCCAGTGCCTGATTGAAAAAAGCATCGCCGGCATGAAAGAAGTGGAGTACGAAGTGATGCGGGATGCCAACGACAACTGCATCGTCGTCTGCAACATGGAGAACATCGATCCGGTCGGCGTCCACACCGGGGACAGCATCGTCGTGGCGCCGAGCCAAACCTTGTCCGACCGCGAGTACCAGATGCTGCGCTCCTCCGCGCTCAAAATCATCCGCGCGCTGGGAATCGAGGGCGGCTGCAACGTCCAGTACGCGCTTGACCCGCACAGCTTCCAGTACTATGTGATCGAGGTGAACCCGCGCGTCAGCCGCTCGTCCGCACTGGCCTCCAAGGCGACGGGGTACCCGATCGCCAAGATGGCGGCCAAGATCGCCATCGGCTATACGCTCGACGAATTGAAAAACCCGGTGACCGGCCAAACCTACGCCTGCTTCGAGCCCACTATCGACTATGTGGTAAGTAAGATTCCCCGCTGGCCGTTCGACAAGTTCCAGTCGGCCAACCGCCGGCTGGGAACCCAGATGAAAGCGACGGGCGAAGTGATGGCGATCGGCCGGACCTTTGAAGAGTCGATCATGAAGGCGATCCGTTCGCTGGAGGTGGGAGCGTATCATCTGGAGCTGCCGGATGCCCGCGAGATTCCGAACGACGTCCTGCGCACCCGTCTGGTTGCACCCGATGACGAGCGTTTGTTCCTGCTGGCGGAGGCCCTGCGCCGCGGCTTCAGCCTGGAAGAGCTGCACGAGCTGACCAGGATCGACCGGTTCTTCCTGCACAAGATCGCCAACATCATCGAGCAGGAGCGCTCGATTGCCGACGTCGGCCTGACGGCAGAAATCCTGTACCAGGCGAAGCGCTGCGGCTTCACCGACCGCAAGATCGCCGAGCTGGCAGGCAGGACGGAGGAGGACGTGCGCGCGCTGCGCGAGCGCCACGGCATCATCCCGGTCTACAAGATGGTCGACACCTGCGCAGCCGAGTTCGAAGCCCAAACCCCGTACTATTATTCGACCTATGAGCAGGAAGACGAGCGCATCGAAACGGGCAGGAAGCGCGTCGTGGTGCTGGGGTCCGGTCCGATCCGCATCGGCCAGGGAATCGAATTCGATTACGCCACCGTGCATGCGGTCTGGGCGCTGAAGGAGGCGGGCTACGAGGCGGTGATCATCAACAACAACCCGGAGACGGTCTCCACCGACTTCAACACCTCCGACCGGCTCTACTTCGAACCGCTCTACTTCGAAGACGTGATGAACGTCATCGACAAGGAAAAGCCGGAGGGCGTCATCGTGCAGTTTGGCGGCCAAACGGCGATCAATCTGGCGGATAAGCTGGCCAAGCGCGGGGTGCGCATCCTCGGCACCAGCCTGGAAAACATCGACGCGGCCGAAAACCGCGAGAAGTTTGAAGCGCTGCTGCGCAGCCTCAATCTGGCGCAGCCGCCGGGCAAAACCGTCACCTCCGTGCAGGAAGCGGTGACAGCCGCCGATGAACTGGGCTTCCCGGTGCTGGTGCGCCCGTCGTACGTCCTGGGCGGCCGCGCGATGGAGATCGTCTACACGCAGGATGAGCTGCTCGCTTACATGGAACAGGCGGTGAAGGTCAACCCCGAGCACCCGGTCCTGATCGACCGCTACATGCTGGGGACCGAAGCGGAGGTAGACGCCATTTGCGACGGCGAAAACGTCCTGATCCCCGGCATCATGGAACATATCGAACGGGCCGGGGTTCATTCCGGCGACTCGATCGCGGTCTATCCGCCGCAGTCCCTGTCGGCCGCCATCAAGCGGGAGCTGATCGAGATGACGACCAAGCTGGCGCGCGCCCTGCAGATCAAGGGACTGCTGAATATCCAGTTCGTCATCTTCCAGAATCGTCCCTATGTGATTGAGGTAAACCCGCGCTCCTCCCGCACCGTGCCGTTCCTGTCCAAGGTAACGGGCATTCCGATGGCCAACATCGCGACGAAGGCGATTCTGGGGCAGTCGATCCCGTCTCAGGGCTATGATACGGGCTACCATCCGGAAGAGGAGATGGTTTCCGTCAAGGTGCCGGTCTTCTCCTTCGCCAAGCTGCGCCGCGTGGACATTACGCTCGGTCCGGAAATGAAGTCCACCGGCGAAGTGATGGGGAGGGAACGGACGCTGGCCAAAGCGCTGTACAAAGGGCTGCTGGCGGCAGGCATGAACATCCCGACGCACGGCTCGCTGCTCGTCACGGTGGCCGACAAGGACAAGGCCGAAGCGCTCGACATCGTGAAACGCTTCCGCCAGCTCGGCTTCAAGCTGCTGGCAACTGCGGGAACAGCCGACTATCTGGAAAAGGCGGGCCTTCCGGTCACCCGCGTGCACAAGCTGTCGGAAGGTACGCCCAATCTGCTCGACGCCATTCACTCCGGGGAGGTCAACATCGTGCTCAACACCTTGACCAAGGGGAAAACCCCGCAGCGCGACGGCTTCCGCATTCGCCGGGAAGCGGTGGAAAACGGCGCGGTCTGCCTCACGTCGCTGGATACGGCCAAGGCGCTCCTGCATGTGCTGGAGACGATCACCTTTTCGGCGGAAGCCATGCCGCAGCAGCGGTTGGGCAGCATCGCGGCAGCACGGTAAAGGAGGGTGAAAGGAATGGCCGCCAGAGACACAGACCTGCGCGACCGCGTGATCCTCGCGCTGGATGTTCCAACCATCGGGGAAGCAGAAAGCTGCCTGAACCGGCTGGAAGGAGAAGTCCGCTACGTCAAAGTGGGGATGGAGCTGTTTTACGCCGCCGGGCCGGAAGTGATCCACATGCTGAAAGAACGCGGCCTGCGCGTCTTCGTCGACCTGAAGGTGCACGACATCCCCAATACGGCACGCGGCGCCATGAAAAGCCTGGCCCGGCTCGGCGCGGATATGGTCAATGTGCATGCCGCCGGCGGAAAGGCGATGATGGCAGCGGCGCGGGAAGGATTGGAGGAGGGAACGCCTGCGGGCGGCACACGACCGCTCCTGATCGGCGTCACGATGCTGACCAGCACGTCGCAGGCGGTGATGAACCAAGAGATCGGGATCCCCGGGCTGGTGGAAGAGACCGTCGTCCGCTATGCGTCGCTGGCCCGTGACGCCGGCTTGGACGGGGTGGTTGCTTCCCCGCTGGAGGTGCCGCTCATCAAAAAGGCCGCAGGAGAGACGTTTCTCACCGTCACGCCGGGCATCCGGCCGGCAGGCGCCGACAAGGGAGATCAGACGCGGGTCACCACCCCGGCGGAAGCGTTCCGGCTGGGCAGCGATTATCTCGTGATCGGGCGAGCCGTCACTGCGGCTGATGATCCGCTGGCCGTCTGGCAGTCCGTCATTCACGCAAGCTATGGATCGACAGGGAGGAACAGGGGATGAGTTACACACAGTCATCAGATACCGCCAAACAAATTGCCGCTCATCTCTTGGAGATCGGAGCGGTGCATCTGCGGCCGCAGGAGCCGTTTACCTGGACGTCGGGCATCAAATCGCCGATCTACTGCGACAACCGGATCACCATGTCCTATCCGGCCGTACGTCGCTTGATCGCCCAATCGTTTGCCGCTCTTGTTCGGGAGCGTTATCCGGAGGCACAAGTGATCGCGGGTACGGCGACCGCCGGGATTCCGCACGCCGCCTGGGTGGCGGAGCTGCTGGACCTGCCGATGATTTATGTGCGCGACAAGGCGAAATCGCACGGTCGGCAGAATCAGATCGAAGGCGTTCTCGCGCCGGGACAGAAGGTGGTTGTAATCGAAGACCTGATCTCCACCGGCGGCAGCTCGCTGAAAGCGGCGCAGGCGGTGCAGGCAGAGGGAGGCGAAGTGCTGGGGGTGGCCGCCATCTTCAGCTATCAGTTCCCAATGGCGGAAGAGATGTTCCGGGAAGCGGGCATCCCGTTTGCCACCCTGTCCAACTACACGGCGCTGCTGACAGTCGCCCGCGAGCGCGGCGTGATTGACGAGGATCAGGAGAAGCTGCTCGCCAACTGGCGCGAATCGCCGCAAACGTTTTACGCATAAAAGCAACTCCCTTCCGTTGTGTCAGGAAGGGAGTTGTTTTTTGCTCATTTCGTTCAACTGATCCGCCAACAGGCAAAATTCCGTCGGTCCGACCGCGGGTACCTCCATTTGAACATCGCCGGACGCGATCCGCTTGGATTCCTCCGTGATGCGATGGATGGCAGTTTCCAACGGTTTGGTCAACAGCAGCACGCCGCGCGACAGTTTTTTGGGGGATGCTCCTTTCCGATACAGGATGAAGAAATAGCCTGCAACGATCGGAATACATGCGGGAAAAAGGAGGCCGCCTCCTTTGAATGCGACTACGAGAAACAGCAAGATAGCTGAACCGAACAGCCAGCAGATGAGATCTTTCACGGGGAAGGTTCCTCCTTCCGCAATCAGCTACTCCTCGGGCAGCACCAGCCGAATCCCGATAAACGCAAACAATCCTGCCTTGGCCAGGTTGACATATCTGCCGATTCGCGGGTTATCGAACAGCTTTCGCCCCAGGCTTCCCGCGAAGACGGCCACGATCGTAAAGATGACGATCGCCTGCAGCATAAAGAGCAGACCCAGCACGATCATCTGCATCGCCGCGCTGCCTGCCCCGGGCGTGACAAACTGGGGAAGGAAGGCGAGGAAGAAGAGCGACACCTTGGGGTTGAGCACGTTCATGAGGATCCCCCGTTTGTAGAGCTCGGGAAGCGGCAGCTGCGGCACGGCTTCGGCCGTCAGCGCGCTATGGCCTTCACGGACAGCCTGCCAGGCCAGATAGAGCAGGTAGCACGCCCCCGCCACTTTCAACGCATGAAAAAGCGCCGCCGATTGCGCGATGATGGCGGAGATGCCGAGTGCGGCGGCCAGCGTATGCACCGTCACGCCGGAACAGAGTCCGAGAGCCGTGGCAATGCCGGCCTTGCGTCCCTGAGAGATGCTCTGCATGATGACAAACAGGATGTCGGGCCCCGGCATAAGGGTGAGCAGTACGCACGCCGCAAGAAAGTAGGCGACATGGGAAACATCCATGAAGGATCACCTGCCGTATCACATTTTTTCCAATCGTAGCACTGTTCGCACGATTGGGCAATAGACCGGACGGGCAGGGGCGCTGCCGACGCCGCGCAGGCCATGGCGATATCCGCCGCTCCTTGCGGGGGATGGCACCTGCTGCGACACAGGTTTCACCGTGTAGAACAAATTACTCCCCTATTGGAAATTTTCTGTGATAGAATAAAAATGGCATGAAACGGTGCCGTCAACGATCCAGCAAATACATGTTCCAGACTGGGAGGATTTGATGAAAAGAATGAAGGTGTATTTCAATCATGACGGCGGCGTTGATGATCTGGTTTCCCTGCTGATGCTCCTGCAGATGCCGCACGTGGATCTGATCGGTGTCTCCGTCATCGAGGCGGACTGCTACCTGGAACCGGCCGTCTCCGCCACGCGCAAAATCATCCGGGCTTTTCATCACCGGGACATTTCCACAGCCGTATCGGATTCCCGCGGCAAGAACCCGTTCCCGCACGAATGGCGGATGCATCCGTACTATGTGGACGCGCTGCCCATGTTGAACGAAGCGAGCGCGGACATGAGCCTTTCCCCGCTGCCGGCTCACCGGCACCTGATCGCGGCGCTGCGGGAAGCGGAGGAGAAAGTGACCCTGCTGTTCACCGGTCCGCTGACCGACCTGGCCAGAGCGCTGGATGAAGATCCGGAGATCGAAGCCAAAGTGGAGCGCTTGGTCTGGATGGGCGGATCGTTTCTGCGCTGGGGGAATGTGCATGAGCCGAAGCATGACGGCACGGCCGAGTGGAATGTTTATTGGGACCCCGAAGCCGCAGCGCGTGTCTGGGAAAGCTCCATCCCGATCGTGCTCTGCCCGCTGGATGCGACCAACCAGCTGCCGATGACGGTGGCGAGACGGGAAGCATGGGCCAAGCTGCGCCGTTATCCGGCCATCGATTTTATCGGCCAGTGCTATGCCATGACGCCCCCGCTTGTCCATTTTGAGACCAACTCCACCTACTATCTTTGGGACGTGCTGGCCACCTCCTACCTCGGCAACCCGGATCTGGTGCAGATCAGCGATGTTCGCTGCCGGGTGCTGACGAGCGGCCCGAGCCAGGGAAGAACGGAGAAGTGCCCGGACGGCCGCATCGTGCACGTCATGGAACAAGTAGATACCGAAGCGTTTTTCGCCTACATGACCAACCTCTTGCAAACGGCGACGTATCGCGGAGCAGCCGAATAAGATTGCTCGTCCCGCCTCCTTCTGTCCGAGAAGGAGGTTTTTTTGTCAGATCGGAAAGAGGGAGTTTAAGTTCATGAAAATGATAAAGTGACGAAGCAAGGTTGGGGGCCCCCGCCGACAACAGCGATAGCTTAAGTCGGCGGGGATTTTTGTCGGCGGAAGGAAGTGGAGCGTCCGGATGGAATACCTAGATATTGAAATCACCCGATTCCGGGCAAGGCAGGGGATGTCTGTGCAAACGATCGAACTGACGGTAAACAAAAGCAACGGGCTGCACGTCCGCATGGTGGCTGCCCTGATTGCCAGGCTGCAGTCCCTGGTGGAAGATTCCGAGGTGCTGCGCCATGTGTATCTTGAGCATCAGGGCAGAAAAGCGGCGATCACCAGCATCCTTGCGCTTGTTGCGCTCAAGGTCAGGAAGGGGGACAAGGTGACGTTCCGCTTTGACAGGGAAGTGCCCTCCTCCGTCATCGAAGCATTGAAAGCGTTCCTGGAAAGCGCGGACCGGCAGGAATCGACGGACGAGAACCGGACGGACCAGCTGTTGATGGAAAATTCCACGACGGTGGATGTGGTGCTGTCCAGCCTTCCCTACGGCATTCTCGTGGTCAACCGGGAGAATGTGATTACCTATGTCAATCGGGAGGCGACGCGGCTTCTGGGACGCCGGGAAGAGGAGCTCCTGAACCAGTCGGCCGAACGGTTGATTCCCCACTCCCGGCTGCATTGGGTGCTCAAGACCGGCAAGGCGGAGATCGGCAAGCGGCAGAAGCTGGGCAGCCGCGTCCTGATCACGAACCGCTGCCCCATCTACGCCGAGAACCGGCTGATCGGGGCGGTCGCCCTGTTCCAGGATATCTCCAGCGTCGAAAAGCTGGGCAAAGAGCTGAAAGAGGTGAAAGCGCTGAAGGAACAGCTCGATCTGGTCCTCCAATCCGTGGAGGAACTGATCGGCTTGTTCGATCCCGCCGGCCGTCTGATTTACGCCAATGCGCACCTGGAACGGGCCCTGCAAAGCCTTCCGCACAAGGACCTGCTCTCTGCGCTCTTTCCCACGAAAGGCTGGAAGCAGGGGACGCCCCCCGGCAAAAGCATGACCGACATCGTGCACCTCGACGGCAAACAACCGTATATCGCCAAGCTCAATCCGGTGCTGGTGGAGGGAGAGCACTGCGGCAGCGTCTTGACCATGAGCCCGCTGAACGATGTCAAAACGCTGATGGCACAGCTTGATTTGGCCCTGGAGCGGACGCGCTATCTGGAAAAGGAGCTGTCCAAGCACGAAGCGCCGGCTGACGGCTTTGCGCACATCATCGGGTACAGCGGGCCGCTGGTGGAGTGTCTTTCCATCGCGAGCAAAGCGGCCAGGACCGACTCAACCGTGCTGATCACCGGGGAGAGCGGAACCGGCAAGGAACTGGTGGCCAGAGGCATCCATGAAGCCAGCAGCCGCAAGCAGAAGCCGTTCATCCGGGTCAACTGCGCCGCCATCCCCGCCAATCTGGTGGAGAGCGAGCTGTTCGGGCATGAAAAAGGCGCGTTTACCGGCGCCCTGCAGATGCGCCGGGGCAAGTTCGAGCTTGCCCATACCGGCACGCTGTTTCTGGACGAGATCGGCGACCTGTCCCTCGATCTGCAGGCGAAGCTACTGCGCGTCATCCAGGAACGGGAGTTTGAACGAGTCGGCGGCTCCGAAACCATCAAGGTGGATGTCCGGCTGGTGGCCGCCACGAACCGTGACCTGCAGAAGATGGTGCAGGCAGGCGACTTTCGCGAAGATCTCTTTTACCGCCTTCACGTCATCCCGATACACCTGCCTCCCCTGCGCAGGCGGAAAGAAGATATTCCGCTGCTGGTCGATCACTTCCGCGAGAAGCTGAATGAACGCCTGGGAAAAAATATCAAGGATTATGAAAGCGGTTTCATAAAGGTGCTGCGGGAGTACGATTGGCCGGGCAACGTCCGCGAACTGCAAAACGCGCTGGAGCGGGCGATGAGCATGTGCGAAGGGGACACCCTCATGATCAGGGATCTGCCCGAATATATTCTTCATAGCCGCACCGGCAGCAGCCAGGCTACATCCGCCCCGCCTTCCCAACTGCTGCGGGAGGGGGAGGTACGCACGATGGAGGAATATGAAAAGATGATCCTCCAACATGCCATCCGCCATTTTCCCAGCTTCAACCAGGCGGCCAAAGCGCTTGGCTTGACGCACAAGACGGTGGCGGCCAAAGTGCGGAAATACGGCCTGGAGCCGCTCATGGGGAAAAATTCCCAAAGCGATTGAGACAAAATCCCAATCCGCTTGACGCACACCCTGCCGCACCGGCGTTTGACGGCTTGGCACAGGGATTGCAGCCTATGGCAGGCGGAAGGCTGAGAAAGATAAAGGGAGGTAGGGAATGTGAAGAAGTTGATCAATCACCCGGAAAATGTGGTGCGGGACATGATTGACGGCATGGTGCTTGCACACCCGCAGAAGCTGAAAAATCTGCCGGACACGACGGTGCTGGTGCGGGCCGATGCGCCGGTCCACGGCAAAGTGGCGTTGGTGAGCGGCGGCGGGAGCGGCCATGAGCCGTCCCATGCCGGTTTTGTCGGTCTGGGCATGCTGCATGCAGCCGTGGCGGGCGAAGTGTTTACCTCCCCGGCGCCGGACCAGGTGCTTGCGGCGATCAAGGCGGTGGACAGCGGAGCGGGGGTCCTGCTGATCATCAAAAACTATGCGGGCGATGTGATGAACTTCGAGATTGCGGCCGAATTGGCGGCAGCGGAAGGGATCTCCGTCGCCCAAGTGATCGTCAATGACGACGTGGCCGTGGAAAACAGCACTTACACCACAGGGCGCAGAGGGATTGCCGGGACGGTCTTCGTGCACAAGATCGCCGGGGCGCTGGCCGAACAAGGGGCGCCGCTCGAAGAAGTGCAGCAGGTGGCGCAAAAGGTGATCGCCAATGTACGCAGCATGGGCATGGCGCTCAGCCCCTGCACGGTCCCCGCCGCAGGAAAACCCGGTTTTACGCTTGGGGAGGATGAGATGGAGATCGGGATGGGGATCCACGGCGAACCGGGCACGCACAGGGCAAGCATCGCCAGCGCAGACACGATCGCCGAGACCCTGACGGGAAAAGTGTTGGACGATCTGCAGCTTCAGACCGGGGACCGGGTAGCCGTGATGATCAACGGGTTGGGCGCCACACCGGTCATGGAACTGTACATTGTCTATAACAAAGTGGCCCGGATGCTGCAGGAAAGAGAGATCGTCATCCACGACACATTTGTCGGGGAATACATGACGTCTCTGGAGATGGCGGGCTGTTCCGTCACGCTCCTGAAGCTGGACGACCAATTGGCGGCCCTGCTGGATGCCCCGGCGGATACGATCGCGTGGAAGAAAAGATAACATACAGCCTGTACGGAAAGTGAGTGTTAGCATGGAAAAAGTCGGCATCGTCCTGGTATCCCACAGTTATGAACTTGTGCGCGGACTGGAGCGGCTGCTCCGCCAGCTGAATCCGGCTGTGCCGCTGGCCATCGCCGGCGGAACGGAAGAGGGGGAGATCGGGACCAGCGCGTATAAAATCAAGGAAGCGATTGAACAAGTGATGTCCCGGCAGGGGGCCGTGGTGCTCTTTGACCTGGGCAGCGCCCTCATCAACGCCGAACTGGCCATCGAGTGGCTGCCGGAAGCGAGCCGGGAACGGGTGCGGATCGTCGATGCCCCGCTGGTGGAAGGGGCGTACGCGGCGGTGGTGCAGTCGGGTCTCGGCGGCAGCCTGGCGGAGGTGGCGCAAACGGCGCAGGATGCCAAACAGATGGGCAAACTCTGAGGATGCGATCAAAAGGGGGACCGGAAGTTGCGATTCACGACCGAACAGGCAGTCGCCTGGATCAAACGGGCGAACGAACGGATACAGGAAAACCGGGAATACCTGACGGAACTGGATCAGGCGATCGGTGACGGCGATCACGGGATCAATCTTGCCCGCGGTTTCAGGGAAGCGGTCACCGCACTGGATCGCGGCGGCTTGGACGACATCGGTGCGGTTTTCAACCAGACGGGCATGACGCTGCTTTCCAAGGTGGGAGGCGCATCCGGGCCGCTGTACGGGACGGCTTTCATCAAGATGGGGGGCGCGCTCAAGGGCAGGCGGGAGATCGCTTTTTCCGATCTTGCGCAAGCGATCGACGCTGCGGTGGAAGGCATCGGCATGAGAGGAAAAGCCCAGCCTGGAGACAAGACGATGCTGGATCTATGGGAGCCGTTCGCCGGGTTTATTCGGGGATGTGAGCATGGCGTGGACCTCAAGGCGTTCCGCGACATGTGCGAGAATGAGCTGGAGAGAATCAAACAGCTGCAGGCCAGAAGAGGCAGGGCCTCGTTTCTGGGGAACCGCTCGATCGGCCATCACGATCCCGGCGCCGTTTCCTCCTGGTATTTGTTTGATACGCTGTGTGCGATTCTCTCAGAAAGCGGTGGACATGATGGAGACGACCATTAGTGCGGAGATCGTCGTGGGGCGGCCCGATGGCATCCACGCCCGTCCCGCCGGCGAATTGATCAAACGGCTGCAGGGCTTCACCAGCGCCGTGGAGTTCCAGGCGGGCGACAGGAAGGTAAACGGCAAAAGCGTGATCCAGTTGATGACGTTGGCCGTCAAGCAGGGAGAAACCCTGAGGGTGACGATCACGGGGGAAGACGCCGACGCAGCGCTTGCGGCCATCAAAGCGTTTCTGGCCGGCGATGAGGAATCGCCTGCGGTTCCATAAAATTGCATAGAAAAATCCCTTCACGCCAACAGATAACTTGACATTTTTTGAAAATTTAGTATACTTTGGGATGAAGTTAATAAACGCTGTGGAGATTGTGGAGAACAGCCGGTAGCTCAGAGAAGGGACCATCTTCTTGTCGGGTATTGGCTGTTTTTTCTTTCGATTTCGGCAGCGTTCCCAAACGTGGAAAGGAGGTGAAGCATGTTGTAAGCGCTTTACCGAGCATTGTTTTCCAAATATGATCACGGGAGGGGAAGGAATGATGTCGCCATTTTTGGGAGAAGTCATTGGTACGATGATTCTGATTATTTTGGGGGCAGGCGTGTGCGCAGGCCAAAATCTGAAAAAAGCGTTTTCCCAGGGGGGGGGATGGATCGTCATCACCTTCGGCTGGGGATTGGGAGTCGCCGTGGGCGTATATGCGGTAGGAGGCATCAGCGGCGCTCATCTGAATCCGGCCGTCACGATCGGGTTGGCCAGCATCGGGCAGTTCCCGTGGGAGAACGTGCCGACGTACATCCTGGCGCAGATGATCGGGGCATTCCTGGGCGCGGTGTTTGTCTGGCTCTACTACTACCCGCACTGGAAGGAAACTGAAGATCCGGGGGCCAAGCTGGGCGTCTTCTCCACCGGGCCGGCCATTTCGCATACGGCGGCCAACTTCATCAGCGAAATGCTCGGCACCTTCTTCCTGCTGCTGGGGATCCTGTCGATCGGGGCGAACAAGTTTACGGAAGGCTTGAATCCGCTGATCGTCGGCTTCCTGATCGTCGCCATCGGGCTGTCGCTGGGCGGAACGACCGGCTATGCGATCAACCCGGCGCGCGACCTGGGGCCGCGGATCGCGCATGCCCTCCTGCCCATTCCCGGCAAGGGCGATTCCAACTGGGGCTATGCCTGGATTCCGGTCGTGGCGCCGATTGTGGGCGGCATATTGGGATGTTTCTTCTATAAAGCGGCCTTCATCGATCACTCCATCACATCCATCATCCTCCTGGCAGCGTTCCTGATCCTTGCCATGGTGATCGGGAGAACCAGCGGGGCCAAGCATGAACAAGCAGGCACACAACGAAAAATAGCAGGCTGACAAGAACCTGCCAAAAATAAAAAATAAGTATGAATTGAGAATTATTATAAATAATGCCAGGAGGGATTGCAAGGATGGAAAAGCGGTATATGCTGTCGCTGGATCAGGGGACAACAAGCTCCCGGGCCATTCTGTTCGACAGGTCCGGGGCGATCATCGGCGTGGCTCAGAAAGAATTTACCCAACTCTATCCGAAGCCGGGCTGGGTGGAACACAATGCCGAAGAGATCTGGGAATCGCAGCTGGAAGTGTTGAAAGCGGTTTTGCTGGAGAATCACGTCAAGCCCGAGGAGATCGCGGGTATCGGGATTACCAACCAGCGGGAAACTGCGGTCGTCTGGGATAAGCACACCGGCAAGCCGGTTTACAACGCCATCGTCTGGCAGAGCCGTCAGACGATCGAGATTTGCAACCGGTTGAAAGAAGAAGGGTACGATCCGCTCGTACGGCAGAAGACCGGCCTGCTGATCGACGCCTACTTCTCCGGCACCAAGGTGACGTGGATCCTCGATCACGTGGAAGGGGCAAGAGAGAAGGCGGAGAAAGGCGATCTGCTCTTTGGCACCATCGATACCTGGCTGGTCTGGAAACTGACCAACGGCGCCGTCCATGTCACCGATTACTCCAATGCGTCCCGCACCCTGATGTTTAACATTCATACGCTGGAGTGGGATGAAGAGCTGCTGCGCATGCTCAATGTGCCGGCCAGCATGCTGCCGCGCGTCAGACCTTCCAGCGAGATCTATGGCTTTACCTCCCCCACGCTGTTTGACGTGGAGATCCCGATCGCCGGCATCGCGGGCGATCAGCAGGCGGCGCTGTTCGGGCAGGCATGCTTTACGGAAGGGGCAGCCAAGAATACATACGGCACCGGCTGCTTCATGCTGATGAATACGGGCGAAAAGGCGGTCGCCTCCAAAAACGGCCTCTTGACCACCATTGCCTGGGGCGTCGACGGCAAAGTGGAATACGCGCTGGAAGGCAGCATCTTCGTCGCAGGCGCCACCATCCAATGGCTGCGCGACGGCCTGAAGCTGATCGAGAAGGCGGCCGATTCGGAAAAGCATGCGCTGGCCGTTGACAGCACCGATGGCGTCTATCTGGTGCCCGCCTTCGTCGGCTTGGGCGCGCCCTACTGGGATATGGAAGCGCGCGGCGCCATCTTCGGGCTGACGCGCGGCACGACGCAGGATCATCTGATTCGCGCCGCGCTCGAATCGCTCGCCTACCAGACGAGGGATGTGCTGGAAGCCATGGAAGCCGACTCCGGCATCAAGCTGCAGAAGCTGGCTGTAGACGGCGGGGCGGTCGCCAACAACTTCCTCATGCAGTTCCAGGCAGACATCCTGGCCACGCCTGTGGAGCGTCCCCGCGTCAACGAAACCACCGCGCTGGGCGCCGCCTATCTGGCAGGCCTTGCCGTCGATTACTGGAACAGCAAGGAGGACATTATCAACAACAAGGTGGTGGAGCGCACGTTTACCCCCCAGCTCGACAAAGAGCGGCGTGAAGCGCTCTACGCCGGCTGGAAGAAAGCCGTCGAAGCCACGATGGGCTACAAGCTGCCAAAGAGCGGCGGCGATGAAGCGGGCAAAGTGACGGCCGAACAGCTGACCTGATGCCAGGCATGCACCCCCGGGTCCGTCTGAGCGCGTTCCGTTATGTCGTAAACACAAGTTAATCATGCTGTGGAGAAGATTGGAGTACAGCTAATGGCAAGAGGGCATGCAGCCATTCCCTTTTGTTCGTTAGCTGTTTTTTCTTTCATACCGGTACCCGTCCGCGGGGACAAAGAGGTGATGTCAACGTGAAGGAAGCAAACAAACTGTCCACCCTCAAGCGAGAAACCTATTTGCGCAGCATGGCGGATCGCAAGCTTGATCTGCTGGTGATCGGCGGCGGGATTACGGGGGCCGGCATCGCGCTGGATGCCGCTGTCCGTGGCTTGTCGGTGGGGCTTTTGGAGAAGCAGGATTTTGCGCAGGGAACCAGCAGCCGTTCCACCAAGCTGATTCACGGCGGGCTGCGCTATTTGAAGCAGGGGGACGTGAAGCTTGTCCGGGAGGTGGGACGGGAGAGGGCGATCCTGTACCGCAATGCGCCGCATATCGTCATCCCGGAAAAGATGTTGCTGCCGATCGTGGAAAAGGGGACCTACGGCAGGCTGGCCACCTCGTTCGGCCTCTGGCTGTATGATTATCTGGCCGGCGTCAGGAAGGATGAACGGCGGGTCATGCTGTCGAAGCAGGATACCATCGCGCTGGAGCCGCTCTTGCGCTCGGATATTCTGAAAGGCGCGGGCCTGTATTACGAATACCGGACGGATGACGCCCGTCTGACCATCGAAGTGCTGAAAACGGCTGCATCTTACGGCGCGGCCTGCGTCAATTATGCCATGGTGACCGATTTTCTCTACCAGGACGGAAAGGTGACGGGAGTGAGAGCGGCCGATCGGATCAGCGGCAGGGAGTACCGGATCTATGCGAGCAGGATTGTGAATGCGGCAGGTCCGTGGGCCGACGAGCTGCGCGCGAAGGATGGTTCCTTGTCCGGCAAACGGCTTCATCTGACCAAGGGGGTCCACCTGGTGGTTCCTCATGAAAAGCTGCCGCTGCGCCAGGCGGTCTATTTCGATGTGCCGGACGGCCGGATGGTGTTTGCCATCCCGCGCGATCGGGTGACCTACATCGGCACGACCGATACCAATTATGACGGGGATACTTCACGGCCCCGCGCCACGCGGGAGGATGCGGCGTATCTCCTGGAAGCCGTCAACCATATGTTTCCCGGTGCCAAACTGACCCTGGCGGACATCGCTTCCAGCTGGGCGGGATTGCGGCCGTTGATCCATGAAGACGGCAAATCGCCGTCGGAGCTGTCGCGCAAGGATGAGATCTTCCACTCGCCGACCGGTTTGATCACCATTGCCGGCGGGAAGCTGACCGGTTTCCGCAAAATGGCGCAGCGGATCGTCGATCTGGTCATGAAGCAGCTGGCCGCCGAAGAGGGCAGGGCGTTCGTACCGTGCACGACCGACCGGATTGTCCTGGCGGGCGGCCATTTCCCGTCACCGGAAGCCATTCCGGCTTTTGTCCGGAACCTTGCAGACGGAGTGGAGGAAGAACGGATACGCCAACTGGTAGGAAAATACGGCACCCAGGCCGAAATCATTCTGGAGAAGATGAAAACACTCGCTGCCGTGTCGGACGATCCGGCCCTGCAGATGGTGATCGCGGAAATCCATTACGGCGTGGAAGAAGAGATGGTAACCAATCTCCGCGATTTTCTCTTCCGCCGCACGGGACGCCTTTATTTCGAACGCCAGACGCTTCCCGCCCTGACAGAACCCCTACTGGCCGTGTTGGCGGAACGGTTCGCCTGGTCCCCGGATCGAACGGCCCTCGAACGGCAGATGCTGGAGGCGGAATATGCAGAGGCGGTGTCATTTCCGGAAGAGCGGGAGGCCTGACAGTGGGCAGGAGGAGGAAAGCTAGTGGAAGGATGTTTGCATCAGAAAATACTGCCGGCGATCCGGAACCTGAAAGATTTTGACGAGCTGCTCGACAGCGAATTTGAACGGCTGGTCTTGCTGAACATCCATATCGCCCAGCTGAAAGCGGTGGTCAACCGTGCCAAGGAGCACAAGAAAAAAATTTTTGTGCATGCCGATTTGATCGACGGGTTGAAGTCCGACGAGTACGCCACGGAATACCTGGCCCAGGAAATCCGGCCCGAGGGGATTATCACCACCCGCAACAACGTGATCCTGACGGCAAGGAAAAAAGGCATCATTTCCATTCAGCGTCTTTTTCTCATCGATACGATGGCGCTGGAAAACAGCCTTGCCCAGCTGGAGCGGACCAAGCCGGACTACGTGGAAGTGCTGCCGGGGGTAATCCCCCGGATGATCCGGGAAATCTCGCAGCGCATCCCGATCCCCATCATTGCGGGGGGATTGATCCGCACGAGGGAGGACGTGGAGCGGGCGCTGCAGGCCGGGGCCACCTCCGTCACGACGTCCCGAAAGGAACTGTGGGCGGCTCCCAACAAATGAGAGAACGCCCTTCGCGAATCAAAGGGGAGAGCCCTGAGCAGTATGTACAACCTTTGCCATCGCGGTACCTCTTTCTGCGGACATCCGTTATAATAGAATCGGAAAAAATCACGAACCAGGCAATAGGATGTGTGGAACCGCGTATGGCGATTTTGAAAAACGATTGGGCACCTTTGCTGGAGGAAGAGTTTCAGAAGCCGTACTATCTGAAGCTGCGCCAGTTCCTGATGCATGAGTACAAGACCAGAGTTGTTTATCCCGACATGTACGATATTTTCAACGCCCTGCACTATACCCCGTATGCCGGAACGCGCGTGTTGATTCTGGGACAGGACCCGTATCACGGGCGGGGACAGGCGCATGGGTTAAGCTTCTCCGTCAAGCCGGGCGTGGCGGTGCCCCCTTCGCTGCAGAACATTTACAAGGAACTGCAGCAGGATCTCGGCTGCCCCATTCCCGACCACGGCTATCTGGTGAAATGGGCGGAGCAGGGCGTCCTGCTGCTGAACACCGTCCTGACCGTGCGGGAGGGATCGCCCAATTCGCATAAGGGCATGGGGTGGGAGATCTTTACCGACCGCGTCATCGAGCTGTTGAACCAGCGGGAGGAGCCGGTGGTGTTCATCCTGTGGGGCAGGCACGCCCAGGAAAAAGGGCAGCTGATTACCGCCCCCCATCACCATATCATCCGTTCGCCCCATCCCAGCCCCTTTTCCGCGAACCGGGGCTTTTTCGGCAGTCGGCCGTTCTCCCGTGCCAATCAGTTCCTGCGCCGGATCGGACGCGAGGAGATTGACTGGGAAATTCCGAATCGATAAGCAGGTTCGGTTATTCCGACAGGAAGCGCAGAGTATGGGAGACCGTTTCCTGCGGATGCGACAGCATCAGGAGATGTTGGGAACCGGGAATCTTCACGGCGCGCGCCTGCCGGGTGCGGGACAGATAATCCGCAGCCGCATGGCGAAGGAATGTTTTTCCTTCCTCGAGCGGCATGTTTTCTTCGTCGGAAAGAAGCAGCAGCACGGGACAGGCAAGGCGGGAAAAGAGCGCAACCCTGTCAAAGCGCTCATATTCCTGAAAATAGGAGGCCAGCGCCTCCACCGGCAGCTTGAACCGGTAGCGGCCGTCCGCATCCGGCTCCACCTCGCTTTCGGCGATGGCCGGCGGAACCGTCGAGCCGGGATGATGGCGCGCGAAGGCGCGGTGTACGTCGTCGAGGGTGGAAAAGACCGTTTGCTGGTATTTTCTGACCTGCGCGTCGATGCGGAAACCGGGCAAATCCCCCAGATTGTAGAATCCCCCGTCGAGGAGCACCAGCTTCCGGACGCGCTGCGGATAGGTGGCGGCAAACAGCTGGGCGGGCACACAGGCAAAAGAGGCGGCCACGATCGCGATCTCCCTGATGGTTTCGTGGTCCAGCAGGTGCGCAAGGTCCTCGACCACCTGCGCGAATGTGTAGGGGCCCTGTCTGGAGGAACCGCCATGCCCGCGAATATCGGCGGCGATCAGGCGGTACTGCGGAAGAAACGCCGGCATGATCAGCCGAAACAATTCCTTCGTGCTGCGGATGGAATGGAGGAAGAGAATAGCGGGCGCATCCGCCGGGCCAAGATCGAAGTATTCGGTGGTAAAACCGTTGTATGTAAAGCGTTTCACGGATTGCATCATGTTCGTCCCCCTGTTTTCGGTCATTTGTTATAAGCAGTTATAGCACGCGTGAAATGGCGTGACAACCTGCCTCTTTGGAAAAATAATGTTGACGTTTCGGCTGCCATTCCTTTACAATGAAGCCATTCACATGAACAGCATAACCGGATTCTTATCGCGAGAGGTGGAGGGACTGGCCCGATGAAGCCCGGCAACCGTCAAAGAGATTGACAAGGTGCCAATTCCTGCAGGATGCATGTCCTGAGAGATAAGAGGAAGTGATGAGCGGATCAGCCTTCTTCTTATCGGGGAAGGCTTTTGTTATGTCCAATTTCATATGGGTTCTTATCGCGAGAGGTGGAGGGACTGGCCCGATGAAACCCGGCAACCGTCCAGGCATGGACAAGGTGCCAATTCCTGCAAGGCGTATCGTCTTGAGAGATAAGAAGCGGGATGTGGAGACCTTCTTCTTATCGGAGAAGGTTTTATTTTTACTTTCAGAAAGTTTAAATTCGCTAACGCGATAAAGGTTGAAAGTATAAGAAAAACTTCGGCTTTCGCCATTAGGACTGGGTGACAAGCCGAGTTTTTCTAATAGCTGAAACGGGAGGAAGAAGAGAGATGGCAAACATTCGCGTGGGATTGCTGGGATTGGGAGTGGTAGGCTGCGGCGTGCTCAAAACGATCCGCTCGCAGGCAGACAAGCTGGCGGAGCGGCTGGGCAAACGGGTGGAGATCGTCAAAATTCTGGTGCGCGATCCGGCCAAGGAACGGCCGGTGACGGTGGAGAACAGCCTGCTGACCACGCGCTTCGAGGACGTACTGGAGGCGGGCGCGGATGTGATCGTGGAGGTGATGGGGGGCGTGGAGCCGGCCGGAGCGTATGTGCGCCGGGCGATTGCGCATGGCTGTCATGTGGTGACCGCCAACAAGGAGCTGCTGGCCAAGCACGGCTGTGAGCTGATCCGGCTTGCCAATCAGCATCGCGTCCACCTTGCCTATGAAGCGAGCGTCGCCGGCGGCATCCCCATCCTGGCCGTCTTGCGCCAATTCCTGCGGACCAATGAGATCACCTGCATCCAGGGCGTCATCAACGGCACGACCAACTATATCCTCACCCGGATGGAACGGCATCAGCTCAGCTATCGGGAAGCGTTGGCCGAAGCGCAGAAGCTGGGATTCGCGGAGGCGGATCCGACCGCCGATGTGGAGGGCTATGACCCCGCCTACAAGCTGTACATTCTGTCCCAGCTTGTGTTCGGGAAGGCGGTGGCGTGGCAGGCCATCGTGCGGAAGGGCATCTCGCAGCTTTCCGCCGCTGAACTGCAGACTGCCCGGGCGCTCGGTTTTCGGGTGAAGCTGTTGGCCCGCGCGGTAAATACGGCGGCGGGCGTGCAGTTATCCGTAAGTCCGACACTGCTTCCGCCCGACCATCCGCTCGCCGGGCTGGAAGAGGCGTACAATGGGATCCAGGTGACGGGCAATATCGTCGGCGATCTGCTGTTTACGGGCCGGGGAGCGGGGGAGCTGCCCACGGCCAGCGCGGTGGTGGAAGACCTGGCTTATCTCTTGACCCAGCCCTTTGTCCCCCAGCCGGAATGGCAGCATGTGGAGCCTGCGTTCCGGGAGGAGACATTGTCCGGGAAGAGGGACACCTGGTTTCTCTATCTGGAAGAGGCGCCGTCGCACCGCGATCCTCACCGCGTGCTGCAGGGATTGGATCGGGAGGGAATCGAAGTGGTAAAGCTGCATGCCGAGTTTCATAAGCATGAGGTGCTGCGCCTGGGGCTCTTGGTCCGTGCCGGTTCATTGGAACGATTGGAACGGGCGGCCGATAGACTGGGAACTGCTGCCAAAATTTATCCGGTTCTCCTCACAGGGCAGGAGGCCGACATGGCTCCAGCAGCTTCAGATTCCCGGAAAGAGCTGGTGCTCAGCGAGTAGGGCCAGCCATATAACCAATGGATATACCCTTCTCCGGAAAGCGTATCATCTCCTGTCACACCGCACGTGGTAATGTTAAGGTAGAACCGAGAGGAGGAGGGAAAGCGGTTGAAGACGGAGCAGCTCAAAAGGGAAGAAAGCGATGGGCAGTCCCGCCGCCTCCATTACGGCTGGCTGGTCGTGGTCGTGACGTTTCTTGCCATCATTGTCACGGCAGGCATCCGGTCCACACCCGGCGTCCTGATCGTTCCGCTTGAACATGATTTCGGCTGGGACCGGGCCGGCATTTCCGGGGCCATCGCCATCAACCTGTTCCTGTACGGCTTGTCAGGGCCGTTTGTTGCGGCGTTTATGGAGCGGTTCGGCATTCGGCGCCTGATGGTCACCTCCTTGTGCATGCTGGCGGCGGGCACCGGACTGACCAGCTTGATCAGTCAGATCTGGCAGTTTGCCTTCCTTTGGGGTGTGATCATCGGCCTGGGCAGCGGGGGGATTTTGACGGTGCTTGGCACCATGGTGGCCAATCGGTGGTTTGTCAAACGGCGGGGGGTGGTCATCGGATTGATGACGGCCGGCGGTGCGACGGGCCAGCTTGTCTTCCTGCCCCTGCTGGCCTATCTGGTGACGAAAGCCGGATGGCAGACGGCTGTCTGGACGGTGGCCGGAGCGTCAATGCTGTTGATTCCGGTCGTCTGGCTGCTGATGCGGGAGCGTCCAAGCGATCTGGGGCTTGCCCCATACGGCGGGACGATGGAGACGGAAACGCCGCGCCAGACCGGCAATCCGGTCGCCGCAGCCTGGAGGGGGCTGCGGGAAGGAATCGGGTCATCCAACTTCTGGCTGTTGGCCGGCAGCTTCTTTATCTGCGGACTTACCACAAGCGGTCTGATCAGCACCCATTTGATCCCGGCATCGATGGAACATGGCATGCCGGAAGTGATGGCGGCCAGCCTGCTGGCCACCATCGGGGTGTTTGACATGATCGGCACCATGGTGTCCGGCTGGCTGTCCGACCGGTACAACAACCGTTGGCTGCTGTTCTGGTATTACGGGCTGCGTGGTCTAGCGCTCCTGGGCCTGCCTTATGCGCTGGAGGAAGCGCATTACGGCCTCGGACTGTTTATCGTCTTTTACGGCTTGGATTGGGTGGCGACCGTTCCGCCTACCGTGCGTTTGACAACGGACGTGTTCGGCAAGGAAAAAGCGGGCATCATGTATGGCTGGATCTTTTCGTCCCATCAGGTCGGAGCCGCCGCTGCCGCGTATGGCGGAGGCGTGATGCACACCTGGCTGGGGAACTATGAAGCGACGTTTGTTGCGGCCGGCTTTTTCTGCATGGCGGCATCCGCGCTCGTCCTGCGGATCAGGCGGCCGCAAGCGATGCGCTACGTCCACAGCCAGTAAACGAACAAACGAAGAGGCTACCCCGCCATGATGGGGGCAGCCTCTTTGTTTGTTCAACCCGTCTGCAGCATGCCGTCAGCAAGCTGCCAGACCGTTCCGCGGAACCGTTCCCGAAACCAGCGGTCATGGGAGACCACGATGATCGGCCCGGGAAAACGGTCAAGAGCGGACTCCAGCTCTTCCAGAATGTCCAGACTGAGGTGGTTGGTCGGCTCATCGATCAGGAGCAGATTGGCCTTCGATGCCAGCAGGCGGGCGAGCAGCAGCTTGCGGTACTGCCCCGGGCTTACGCTCCCGATTTTCCTCTGTAACTCTTCATAGCGGAAGAGTCCGTAGGAGAGCAATAGGGCGATATGGTCCTCCCGGTAGCCAACGAGGTCCTTGCGAAACGCGTCGAGCAGGGTTTCGGCAGGATCAGCGGGGGAAAATTCCTGCTCGAAATAGCCGATGGTCACCTGGGGGGAGAGCGTAACGCTGCCCGCATCCGGGACGGTTTTCCCCGCGAGGATGTTGAGCAGGGTCGTTTTCCCCGACCCATTCGCCCCCTGGATCAGGATCCGGCTGTTGGCCTCAAGCGAAAAGCTGATGTCTCGCAGCAGCGGGCGGCCATCGTCCAGCGTTTTGCAGAGGCCGGAGACGGTCAGCACGGAATCGCTTGACAGCTCTTCCGGAACAAAATCTGCGCGGAACTGCAAGGGGTCCGGCGGTTTGGGAACGGGTGCCGCCAGGATGCGCTCCAGCGCTTGTTCCGCCGCCTTGATATTGCGGGAAATGGTCGCCTGCACCCGTTCCTCGAAGAAATGCGGGGCGAACTTGTCGTTATCCCTGGGGCTGCGCTGATGGGCCACCCGATAAGCCTTCTCCTTGATGCGCTGTTTCAGCTGTTTGATCTCCCGCTGCTGGCGCTCGTACCGTTCCTCCCATTCGGCCCGTTCTTTCCGTTTTTGGGACAGATACTGATCGTAATTCCCCGGATAAACCGTGACACTGTGGCTATGCTCATCGATCTCGATGATTTTCGTGGCGATCTCATTGACGAAGCGCCGGTCATGGGAAGAAAAGAGCAGCGCCCCCTGAAAGCTTTTGAGATACGATTCGAGCCACCGAATCGCGGTCAGATCCAGATGATTGCTCGGTTCATCCAACAGCAGGAGATCCGGCGAACTGATCAGGAGCGCGGCAAGCCCCACCCGTGTTTTCTCGCCGCCGGAGAGCGTGGCGATCCGCCGGTCTTTCGGCAGATGGGCGAGACCGAGTCCCTGCAGCACATATGCCGTGCGGTGTTCGATCTCATAGCCGCCTCGCCGCTCGAAACGCTCCAGCAGCTCGCCGTATTCGGCCAGGACCGCTTCGGCTGCGGATGCAGGCAGGTGCTGCAGCGTGGCTGCCAACGCCTGCAGCCGTTTTTCCAGGGCGACGAGCTCCCGCTGCGACTCCCGGATCAGCTGTTCGACGGTTTGTTTTTCGTGAGATGCCACCACCTGGGGAAGGTAGCCGATCTCGCAATGCGGCGCGAGGAGAATATCGCCGCTGTCCCGTTCGCACGCGCCCAGCGCGATTTTCAAGATGGTGGATTTTCCGGCGCCGTTTGCACCCACCAGCGCGGCTTTTTCCCCTTTGTGCAGATGAAAGGAAACATCCTGCAGAACGATATGGTCACCAAACGATTTGTGCACCGCATGAAAAGCAAGCGTCAGCATCGAATCACTCTCCGTGTACATGGTCAAATGGCATGCAAAAAGCCGTGAGTGCAGACGCACCCACGGCTGAATAAACAGATGCACACACATCAACCGCAGCAACACGGTTCCGTTGACATCGGTTCCTTTCTCCGCAGGGATCACGTTGGACGGATAACGGCTTGCGGACAGACCAAGCCCTTACCCGCTGCTTGCAGGCAAGCAGCGTCTGCATTCTACGCCTATTTGCATAGGAACATTAGAATACAAACAACGTGTCCATGTCGGAGATGGATACCACCTTTCAGGAAAAGTTAGCGTGACTATACCACAGCGGGGAAGACATGGCAATCTGCGTTTTCAGGGAGAGTGTGGTAAAATAAGGTATTGTCGGCCTGAGCGCCAGCGGATAAGGGGAGGAAAAAGCGATGAATCAACTCTATGATTTCGATCGCGTGATTCCACGCAGAAATACCCATTCGGTGAAATGGGATTTGATGGCAAAGGTTTCCAGGGAGCCGGATCTCATTCCCCTGTGGGTGGCGGACATGGATTTTCCGGCGCCGCCGGAGGTCGTAGAGGCGGTAACGAGACGGGCGGAACTGGGCATTTACGGCTATGCCGTGAATCCGGACTCCTACTTCGAGGCGGTCGGCGGCTGGATGAAGAGGAGGCATGGCTGGGAGATCCGGCAGGAATGGCTGGTGCATGCGCCGGGGGTCATTCCGGCGATCAGCATGCTGGTGATGGCGCTGACCGCCCCGGGGGATCGGGTGGTGATCCAGCCGCCCGTCTATCCGCCGTTTTTTGACGTGATCCGGAAAAACGGCAGGGAAGTGGTGGAAAACCCGCTAGTTCTGCGGCATGGCCGCTACGAGATGGATTTCGAGGATCTGGAGCGGCAGCTGGAGGCCGGAGCGAAGATGCTGATACTCTGCAGCCCGCACAATCCGGTGGGGCGGGTATGGACCCGGGAGGAACTGCTGCGGCTGTCGCAGCTTTGCCTCGCGCACAAGGTGATTCTGGTGTCGGATGAAATTCACAGCGATCTCGTCTACGACGGGTATCGGCACATTCCTGCGGCCTCGCTGTCGGAAGAGATCGCGATGAACACCATCACCTGCATCTCCGTGGGCAAAACGTTCAATCTGGCCGGGCTGCAGACGGCAAACGTGATCATTCCCAACGCGGAATGGCGCCGGGCTTATACCCATACGCTGCATGCCCTGCATCTCTTTATACAAAATTATTTCGCCGGTGCGGCGGTGGTGGCGGCTTACACGCACGGGGAGGCGTGGCTGTCTCAACTGATGTCCTACATCAGGGGAAATCTCGACTATCTGACCGACTATCTCGCCAAGCATATGCCCACCATTAAGCCGGTCAAACCGGAAGGCACCTATCTTGTCTGGCTCGACTGCCGGGAGCTGGGAATGACCGCTCCTGAGATCAAGGAGTGGATGTACCGGAAGGCAAAAGTGGCACTCAATGAAGGCTCCACGTTCGGCAAGGAGGGAGAAGGGTTTCTGCGCATCAACCTGGCCTGCCCGCGGGCCACGCTGGCGGAAGGGCTTGTGCGCATGGAACGGGCGCTGAAGGAGCGATAAAAGATGGAAGTTTCCTGCAAAAAAACGAGTGGTGCTTCCCACTCGTTTTTTCCATCCCTTCAGATTTGCTTTTTGATCAACCGCTGATACATGAACAGCATGGCGACACGCCATGGCAGGATCATACCGAAGGCGAGGATGAAAAACAGCCCGCCCGTTTGCATGGGTGTAAACGCATCGCCAATCCACAGCTTGATGGCGGTGCGGATGATCAACAGACCCAGCAGAATGACAAAAAAGATTTTGGACCGCCGGAGGTACACATCCTGCCCAACGATCTCGAATTTGGAAGTGAGAATCAGCGGGATGGACAGGACCATGCCGACCAGAAAGGCCAGGATATCGTAAGGGAGAGGAGTGATGGCCTCCGGAAAGTGAAACATGATGAATCCGGTTGACATGAACAGCGGGGGAAGAATGATTTTACGGGCCGAGACCGGCTTCTTTGCCGCACGCATCCGGATCATGATGACAAAGGTCGCCATCAGCAATGGGACGATGATCCCCAGTGATGCCATAGATAAAGACGTCATGCTGCCTTACTCCCTTTCTCACATGCTTTCGCATCTACCCTCTAGTCTACACATTTCCCGCAAATTCACAACTGTCGATTTGGCAGGCCGGGGCAGCTATATGGTAACAGGGGGTTGAACCGGCCCGGGCGGACGGACATCTGCCCGCTTTCGCTTGCCGTAGACCAGCATAACGCCAGCGCAGAGCAGGGTGATGCCGCCGATGCACAGCATATACCGGGCGATCCCCAGCAAATCCAGACATGCGCCCGTGGTGGCAACGGCCACCAGAAACAGGGTTCGTTCGTACATGTCCCGAAAAGAGAAGAAGCGGCCGTGCGTATGTTCGGGCAGTCGTTTCTGAAAGATGGTGGTGATCGCCGGAAAGAAGAACGCGACCGTTGCGCCAAACAAGGCAAACGAGCCCAGTACCACATAGAGATTGCCCGCGACAGACATGCCAAATTCCGCGAGGGCAAACACGCAAACGAGCCATGTGGAGGTGGCAACCAGGTTCCTTTCTCCGATCAGGCGCTTGGCTGCAAGGCCGGCAACCAGGATGCTCGTGCCTTCCACACTGTAGATCCAGCCCATCAGTTCCGGTCGCTGCTGGAATTGGCTGAATTGCAGGACCAACAGGTTGAATCCGCCAAGAAAGAGGGTGATCATGCCCAGATTGACCAGGCCCACGATGACGGCAGGCTCCTTGCGCATCTGGGTGAAGATTTCGCGGAACTGGATGGTTTCCCTCTGCTGTACGGCCCCTTGATCCAGCTGCGGAATATGCAGGCAGAGGGTAACGATCGCCAGAAAGGCGTAGGCGATGATCGACAGCGTGTAAAGGCTTGACAGCTCCATGGAGGCTGCCATGATGCCGCCGAGAGCGGTTCCGCCTATGCGGGACAAGGTGGCAACAATCATGTAAACGCTGTTTGCTTTCATGAGTTCCCCTGGCGGCAGGATGGCCGGGATAGCCGCCTGGACGGCCGGGAAATAAAAGACATCGCTCGTCTGCATAATAATCAGAGAGGCAACCATCCACGCAATCGAGTCATGGGCGAGCGCGGGAAACATGCAAAGCGGGCTGATGCACCGCAGCAGGATGGCGATCAGCATGATCCTGCGCTTGTCATAACGGTCGATCACGACGCCGGCCTTCGGGGAAAAGAGGATGCTGACCAGCATGCCGCTCATCAGGATCAGTCCCTTGAGAAAATCGGACGGGACGAGGTGCTGCATGAACGACAGATTGCCGATGATCGAAACCCACAGACCGGTGCAGGCGATCATTTCTCCGGTCATCAGGAGGAGAAAGGATCGATGGCGGAAAATCACTGGGGCTGCCTCCTTTTTGCATGCTTCTTAATGAATTTTGACAGGCGACACCCAGTATACCATTCCGCTCGCCCATTGCCTACTGTCTGTTGAAGCCAAACAGGTGTCGTATCAAGCCGGAGCAGCCTTGCAGCAGTCAAACGGAAAGGATCGGTTTTCCCTGAAGAGAAAAGGTTCTGTCTTGTTATTCGTTTGCTATGGGTTCTGCGCCACACTGGCCCTTGTCTACGGCCTGCTGGTGAGGCAGAGCCTGTTGGCGACCTTTGTTGTCTTTCATGTCGCGGTGTTGTTGGGGATTCCGCTGGCGCACGGATGGCGGGAAGGGGATATCCGGCGTCACTGGAGGGAAGCTTGGACGGGGTTGCGCGGCGGCACGGCCGGACTAGCCATCGGGGCGGCCAGCGGCGTGCTGCTGGGCGCTCTGGCGATGGGGGGACTCTGGCTGCTCATCCGAGCCGGCATTCAGCCGGAGCGCGTCCGTGCCATCCTGGTCCACTGGGGGTTGACCGAACAGGGGAAATGGCTGTTTGCCGGCTATATGATCGTGGTCAATTCCTTTCTGGAAGAACTGATGTGGCGGGGATTTGTGCTGCAGCGGCTGACGGATGTCCTGCCGCGCGTACAGGCCATGCTGCTCAGCAGCTTCTTTTTTGCGCTGTACCATCTGATTCTCGGCACCGTGCTGTTTGGATGGAGATGGGGGCTTCTTGCAACGGTTCTCGTCTTTTGGACGGGATTGTTCTGGGCATGGATGAAGCATCGGTATCCATCCGTCTACCCGACATGGATCAGCCATCTGGTGGCGGACGTGGGCATTATGGTCGCGCTGTTTCTTTGGATACTCGGTTAAGAAGGGAAACGGGATGTCCGACGGGCGGCCTATCCGTCCGCTTGACCCGCCTGCCTGCGCTTCAGGCTTTCCTCCCGTTCGCGGATCACCTCGCTGCGGTCGCGCAGGGTGTGCTTGTGGATCAACTGCGGGTTTGTCAGATCGCTTGCCTGCCCAAACACCATCCCCCGCTCTGCGCACAAGTTCCGGCACAACTCCAGCAGGCCGGGGTCCGCGATGGGAAGCTGGAAGCTTTCATAGGGCAGCTGCTGCCGGATCGCTTCCAGCTTGCCGGTCAACAGCCGGATCAACCGGGCGGCGTGCAATCCGAGCTTGCGGACCTCCTCCTCGCAGCCCTGCAGAATGCGGATTGCGCTGGCCATCATCTTGGCCGCCCCGGCGAAGTTGCCGCGCCGCTGATGGTACAGCGCCACCGCAATCTGAATGAGACCGACCCACACGGCGGAACGCTTGTGAGCAGGCTGCGCTTTCCAGTATGCTTCCAGAATTTCGTGACATTCAAAATAATCGCGATCGCCATGGAAATGGGCGAGATACAGCAGATATGCGTCCGGATACATGAGGGTTCTCCTGTTTGCTTCATTTTTCCTTTATTATAAAAGAATATAAACATATTGATCTACCCAAATACAGAGACGGAGTGTGAACCATGACAAGAGATGAACTGGTGGCTCTTTTGCAGGAGAAGAAAATGACGGAGGTGATCGAACTGATCGAGGATGCGGAAGCCGGGGAGCTGGAAGAGCTCGAGCTGGTGGAAGGGATCGGCCTGCTGTACGATGAACAGCTGAACCGGGAAGTGCTGGCGCTGCTGGAGAGTCTGGGGGTAACGGTTATCTATCTGAAAGGAGACGACCTGGAAGGGGAAGAAGAGGACGAAGAGGGGAACGCATGACGGAGAGGCCACGAAGGTGGTCTCTCCTTGCTTGCGGGGCTATTTCTGGGTCCAGACGCGGTTTTTGTTGCGTGTGGCGGGAAATCTTTCCCCTTTGCCCAGCTCGACGATCATCGGGTCCTGGACGCTTGCCCCGGATTCTCCGATCTCCATGTACACCCCGTTTTTGGGCGACTTTTCCCCGGGCTTGAATCGGCTGCGTTCTCCCACATCGCTCACCTCGCTTTCGCTGTCCGTCATTAGTATGTCCCCTGCCCGCCCCTTCATCCCTCAACGGGTGATTGACGCCAGACCCTTTATTGAATTAGTATTGAAATCAAAAGTTTGATCAGGAGGAAGCTATGCTGCGCGTCAGCCTGCAGAAAGAGTCCAATATCTCCTACCATGAGCAGCTTTATCAACAAATTGCCTCCCTGATCCGGAGCGGCGAACTGCCACCGCATTCGCAGCTGCCTACCGTGCGGGAACTGGCCGCTCATCTCCATGTCAACTACAATACGGTCAGAAGCGTTTACCTCCGACTTCAGCAGGAAGGGCTCGTCGATTCGCGGCAGGGGCGCGGAACCATCGTGAGCAATCTGGTCAACGATCCGCTGCTGACCCGGAATCCGGCACACCTTGCCCTGCTGGCAAAAGAGACGCTGCACAAGGTGAAGGCGATGGGGTATACGCTGGAGGAATATACGCGGGTGCTCGCTGCGGTAAGCCAGGAGATCAACCAGCTGCCGGTTCTCTTCCTGCGCTTTACGGAATTGGAATTGGCAGAATATTGCCGCCTGGTGCAGTATCACTTGCCGAGCGTGATGGTGGAAGGCTGGACCCTGGATGTTTTTTGGGAGCGGCTGGGGTCGGATACGCACTTCCTGCAGGAATACAAGGCCATCGTCGTCCATCCGTCCGTGACGCCTCGCCTGAAACAGGTTTTGCCCCGGGAGGCACCGCCGATCGTCAGCCTTGATTTCATTCCTGATCCGACCGTGGTGATTCCCGCCGTGGACGCCTATCCGCGCAACACCAAAGTTGGCCTGATCTGCGCCACCATCCGCGGGGCGGAAGGGATGATCGCCGATCTGCACAATGCGGGGATCACCCATCTCGACTTGCGGACCATCGAGGCGAACCACCCCGATGTGTTTGACCTGATCGCCAACTGTGACGTGGTGTACATCTCGAAGCCGGGATACATGACGCGGCCGCAATTGCTGACACTGCCAAAAGTCAAAGAATTCCGAGAAATTCCCGACCATCACGGCATCATCGAACTGCGCAAGATTGTCAGTCAATAAGGAGAGAGAGGGAACGACTTGAATAAGGCAAACGCCATGCTGTTAGTCGCGGTCGCCCTGTGGGGGATCACGATTGCGCCGACCAAATGGGCGCTGGAATCAATGCCGCCGTTTACCCTGATGTTTTTGCGCCTTTTTTGTGCCAGCCTGTTCTTTCTTCCGTACGCGTGGATGAAAGCGAAGCGGGAAACTGAAACATCTCCTTCCGTGCCGTGGCTGCGGATGTGTTCTCTCTCCTTTACCGGTGTGGCGGGATACTTTCTGTTCAATTATCTGGGCATCGGGCTGACAAGCGGGGTGAATTACAGCATCATTTCCGCCTCCCTGCCGTTATGCACGATCCTGCTGGCCGCTCTGTACCTGAAGGAAAAGATCACCATCCCGCAATGGGGAGGACTGCTGCTCGGACTCGCGGGCGTGCTGCTCATCACCGTCCATCCGGCGGGAGCGGGCGGCGGTACCCTGCTGGGCGATCTCCTCGTGCTGGCCAGCGACATGATCTGGGCCTTCTATGTGGTGCAAATGAAAAAACCGCAGGGAGAGGCGGCCTTGCCAAGCGAACTGTTTACCGCCCTCACGCTTGGGATCGGCGCGATGATGATCCTGCCGTTCACGCTGGTGGAAATCGGGGTGTCCGGTCTTCCCGCGGTTACCCCGAAAGGCTGGGTCAGCCTGGCCGTACTGGTTGTCGGGCCTACCATCCTGGCTTACTGGCTGTGGAACCGCGCCATGGAATCCGTCTCGGCGGGAAAAGCCGGCTTGTACCTGAATGCCTTGCCGGTCATCAGTGTCATCACTTCGATCGTCCTGCTGGGCGAAGCATTGACCTGGAAGACCTTCGTCGGCGGCTTGCTGGTGCTGTCCGGCGTCCTGTGGGCGGAGAAAAAGGAACGCATCTCCTCTGTGGCGAATCAGGCCTGATGGGTGGATAGACGCTGATTTTTGCATGGATTGGACGGATGTACCATTCCGCATACCCCCGATCATCATACCTTGTAGATGTAAAGGAATGAGGGGGTGAACCAAATGAGCTGCGGATGCAAAAAGTCCCACTGTCACACGAAATGCCACTGCAAAAAGTGCTGCAAGAAAAAGCATTACAAAAAAGTATGCCATTACGTTCCCTACTACAAAACCAAATGTCACGGGTATCGCACACATGGCAGGCACCACGATTCCTCTTCTCACGCTTCATCCTTCGGGTACGACTCTTCCATGTCTTCCTTCCACCACGGCCATCACAGGTTTGTGGACTCGCACATGGGCTTTGACTACTAAGTTTGGTTGCGGAAAGGCGCCGGTTTGGCGCTTTTTCGCATTTGTGGGAAAATTGGGGATCGCCTATAATAATATAGATATGGAAAAAATCACAAAGGAGGAACCGTATGCCAACCAAAGATGAGCGTACCTGGGGCATGATTGCCCATTTATCGGCGTTATCCGGTTTTATCATTCCGATTGGCAACATTCTGGGTCCGCTGGTGATCTGGCTGATCAAGCGGGAAGAGATGCCATTTGTCAACGAGCAGGGGAAGGAAGCGCTCAATTTTGGCATCAGCGTGACGATCTACGCGGTGATCAGCTGGCTGTTGATGTTTGTTTTGATCGGATTCCTGCTGTTTGTCGTCGTAGGCATTTTCTGGGTGGTGGTGGTGATTATCGCCGCGATCCGGGCCAGCGAGGGAAAATCGTATCGGTACCCCCTCAATATCCGCTTTGTCAAGTAAGACTACGGATAGATGCCGTCCGTCGCGGTGCAGACTTGCGGCGGGCGGATTTTCTTTTTCCCAAGCGATGCACGATAGGACAGGGGCCGCGCCGACACGATTTTTAGGGGTTCCTGAAAAGTAATCGGAATCAGCTTCGAAGGCAATCTTCACTATTGGGGGTTGAGCAAAGCTATAGTCGGTAGGGTTTTTTATTCATTAACAGGATTGGTACGTCCTGGCAGCGAAATAGATAAGGAGCATGTGCGGAGAGGAGGGAGTTGATGTTAACCGGCATTACGGTCGTTGATTTTACGCGCCTTCTGCCAGGGCCGTATTGTACCATGCGTCTTGCGGATCTGGGGGCGGAGGTGATCAAGATCGAAGCTTTTCCGGAAGGGGATCCGGGGCGGACGCACCATCCCCAGGTAAACGGAACCGGGGCGGTCTACCTGAGCGCCAACCGCAACAAGAAAAGCGTGATGCTCAATCTGCGGGCACCGCTTGGCCGAGAGCTCGCATTCGCGCTGGCGTCGCAAGCGGATGTGGTGGTGGAAAGCTACCGGCCCGGGGTGATGAAGCATCTGGGATTGGATTACGAGTCTTTGCAGCAGGCGAAGCCGGACCTGGTGTACTGCTCGCTTTCCGGATACGGGCAGTCCGGCCCGATGCACCAGCTGGGGGGGCACGACTTGAATTATCAAGCGGTGAGCGGGTTCCTGTCGGCCAACCGCGATGCGGAAGGACGCCCCGTCGTATCGGAAGTGCCCGTGGCCGATTATGCAGCCGGCGGGCACGCAGCCGAGCAAATCTGCGCGGCGCTCGTCCAGCGTTTCCGGACTGGGAAAGGCGCGTATCTCGACATCGCCGCGGCGGATCTGCTCGCTTCCTGGATGGGCGTCCATGCCGCGATGGCGCAGGAAGAGGCTTATGACGGATTGGGACCGCTGTTGAAGGGCCTGCTCAATTACCAGGTGTACGAAACGGCGGATGGACGCTTTGTGGCGCTGGCGGCGCTGGAGGAGAAGTTCTGGCATAATTTCTGCCGGGCGGTCGGGCGGGATGACTGGGAGACGCTTGCGGATACCAGCATTGCAGCCAATCCGGAGATCTACGAAGAGATGAAAGCGCTTTTTCTGACCCGTACGCAGAGCGAATGGAGCGAACTGGGCGGCGAAGTGGACTGCTGCCTGACAGCCGTGGAAGAGATGGATACGTGGCGGGAGAGCCCGTATATCACCGGCCGGGGACTTGTCTTCTCCCTTCCGTTCGGGCAGGGCCGCGAGATCCTGCAGGTGCGCGCGGAACAGATACGGCCCGTGGACAGGATGACGCCCCCTCCCGTCTGCGGGGCGGATACCTATGAGGTGCTGCGCACCAAATTGCAGTGCACCGACAAACAATTGGAACAATACGCGCAAAGCGGAATCATCGCAAAAGGAGAGGCAGCAACCCTATGAGCGAAACAGGAAGCAAAACCGTTCTCACACACCTGGCCGATGGGGTCTTTACCATCACGCTCAATCGGCCCCACGTCTTGAATGCTCTTACCATTCCCATGTTTCACGAGCTGGCGGAAGCGATCGGGCAGGCTGCCGCAGAGCCGCTTGCCCGCGTGGTCCATCTGCGCGGAGCCGGCGGCCACTTCTGCTCGGGTGCCGACCTTGGCGTTCTCGCCGCCATTTCCGGGGCGGAGCAGGCAGACGAGGTGCTGCGTGTGATCAACGGCTTTTTGACACAGCTTCACCACATGCCGAAACCGGTCGTGGCCGTGATTCAGGGAGCGGCGGTTGGAGCAGGCCTAAATCTGGCCCTGCATGCCGATTTCGTCCTGGCTGCCGAAGAGGCGGTGCTGCAGGAGCCTTTTGTCCACATCGGGCTTGCCACCGATTTCGGCGGGACGTATCTGCTGCCGCGTCTGGTCGGGATGGCGCAGGCAAAGCGGCTTGCCATGCTGGGTGAAAAGCTCTCCGGCAAAGAGGCGGAGCGGATCGGACTGATCTACAAGGCGGTTGCGGCTGACGCGCTGGAGGCGGAAGTGGACAGGCTGACTGCGGCCCTTCTCCGCCTGCCCAAGGACGCCCTGCAGAAAGTGAAAGAAGGCATCATGCGATCGCCGGAGATGACATTGGAGCAAGCGCTGGCATGGGAGAAGGAAACGCAGCCGCGGCTGATTCAACAGCCGGAGTTTCAAGCGCTGGTCAAGGCCAGATTGAAGAAATAAGCGGGGAGCACCTGTCCGGCAGCTATGGCCGGGCAGGGTGCTCCTGTTTTTCCATGCCCATCACCACGTCCGTGATGCGGAAGTATCCCTGTGTGACCCGTCCAATTGTCATCGGAAATGATTGAACCATTTTACGCTCTCTTTCTTCTCTTCATTGACAAGCAGCTGAAATACATCTGGTCGGGCATAATGCCCAACGACGTCAAAATCAAATTGGCTGGATGCAATGAGCCGCAAGTCAAGATCGGCTATCAGGATTTCTTCCCGGCCGTAAACGGGTTCAACAAGATACTCCCCCAAAGGCCCGACGATGGCGCTTCCCCCTTTGCTCATCTCGAATTCGGATGATTCCAATTCGTGATAGCAGGCTAAATCGGTGGGATACATGTCCTTTGTCACATATTGATTGCACGATAAAACGAAACATCTCCCTTCCAATGCGATATGCCGAATGGTAGATTGCCATGTATCCCTTGCATCCGCAGTAGGGGCGATATAAATCTGAACGCCTTTGGCATACATGGCTGCCCTTGCCAATGGCATATAGTTTTCCCAGCAAATCAATGCCCCGATTTTTCCATATGGCGTATCAAAAACAGGCAGCGTACTTCCGTCTCCTTCGCCCCAGATGATTCTCTCGGAAGCGGTCGGCTTCAGTTTGCGGTGTTTGCCAAGCAATGTTCCATCCGGTCCGAAAAACAAGACGGAGCAGTAGAGGGTACCACCGCTAAACGCGTTGTCTCTTTCGATTACTCCAATTACGAGATAGACACCGGCTTTTCGAGCGGCATCTCCCAGCCATTCCGTTGTTTCACTCGGCACGGGAACCGAGTTTTCCCAATAGCGGAGCCAATCTCTTCGGCCTTCGGGTGACCTGCTTCCCACTTTCGTCCCAAAAGTAAGCCCTCGTGGGTAGGCGGGAATAAATGCTTCGGGAAAAACGACCAGATTCGCTCCTTTTTCCGCTGCTTCCAACGTGAAAGAGACAGCTTTTTTGGCAGTCGCCTCACGATCCATGATGACGGAGGCAGCCTGAACAACAGCCACGCGAACGGCATTTTGGCGGTTACTCATCTTCTTTCTCCCCCTTTATAAACAAAATATTCTTATTTTTGTATCTTAATGGTAAATCAAACTTGTCTGGCTGTACTCATCCAATTTGACGGTTTATCCACCATCCAGCAGCATCTGCCGCATATAAATGCTGCAGTCTGTTGCATGCTTGTCGGGAAACCGGGGAAAACGCGCGTGGGAAGGTAAGATTTTGCGTTGTTTCCGCAGCTTTTGTTGTGGTAGTATAAAGGTGTTCACAAGTTCACGGACTTGTCCTGCGATGTACGTTAGGCCCTTTCGATTTTTTAACCGATGACTGTTTCGAGGGAGACAGAACTCTGTGCGGTATGTCAGGCCCACCTCCGCTTGCGGACGCATGGGAAGGCAGAGCCCACAGACGGGTCACCCACCTGCTAGGTGCGGGTTAAGAAACATGGGGCGGACGGCAGAGCGGGGTATTTACGCACAAATAACCCGGAGCGGACAGCTCCGGGTTTTTGTCTGTTACGGTCGGGCGGGGGTAAACTGCTGCATGATCTCTGCGCGCAGCGCCTGTTTCTTTGCGGCCAACACCTTTGCCATCACCTGATCCCGCACGTCGGCATAGGGGAGGACGCTCCGCTTTTCCACGAGGATCACGTGATAGCCGTATTCGCTTTTTACCGGCATTCCCACTTTGCCCACCTCCTGGGTCAGCACCGCCTGCCGGAACGATGCCACCCAATGGTCGTCAACCGGAACGTTGGCATACAAGCCGCCGTTCTCCCTGCTGCCGGGATCTTTGGACCGTTCCTTGGCCAGCGCGGCAAAGTTTGCGCCGTCATCCAAACGCTGGAGGATGTCGTTCGCTTCGTCTGCCGTATCCACCAGGATGTGGCGGACGGATGCGATCAGGAAATCGTTTGGATGCTCCTGATAATAGGCCGTCAGCGCCGTTTCCTGGATGGTGGGTTTCAGACAGGCGGCGATGTACAGGTCAAGCAGGGCAAAATCGCGCAAATCCTGTTCGCTGATGTCCGCTTGTGCCATCGCCTGCTTCAAGCCCGCATCGCTGCCATAGAACCGATGCTGCGCGAGGGCTTTCATCGTGGTTACATATTGGGCGAGTTCGGCGTCGTTCACCTTGATTTGATCGCTGTGCTGCGCCTGCAGGTAGCGGAGGAGAATCGTATCCGCTGTCAGGCGTTCCTTGAATGGCGAGGCATACGGAACGCTTTGGCTGCCCAGCGCAAACATGGTGAAGATGCGCCACATGTTGTCCAGCTCATCCTGATAAACGGTAAGAGATCCGATCCGGCCGAATGCCACTCTGTCGGCGATGAGGACGCTCTGCTGCGCGGCTGCCCAGCTCACTTGATATTGCAGCGCCTCGGCGATGAAACGGATCGGCACCATCGTTCGGCTGTTCATGATTCTGGCGGGGGTATCCAGCAGGATGGGTTGATGGTTGCGCAGGGCTGTCTGGCGGTCGATGGTCAATTGGACTTGATTTGCACCTTTTGAGATGGTCACGGTGCGGCTTTTGCCATTCCAGCTGACGGCAAACCCCAGCCTTTCCGCAATCGGGCGAATCGGCACAAGCGTCCGACTGTTTTGAATCACCGGCTTTTGATCGGGAAACTGGATCGCTTTGCCGTTGTAGCTGACGTGGATCATGCCTGCCGCCGTGGCGGGAGCAGAGGAGGCGAGCGCAAACAGGGAGAGGCTGAGGGAGAGTGCGGTTATCCGTTTCGGCAGCATCGCATGCATTCCTTTCAACGAGCTATGTATCGTTTTCATCTTAGCGGAACTGCAGGCGGTTTGCCCACTGTTTTCATGAGGGAAATAAATGGAAAAAGGGCGAACCGGCATGCTTCCGGCTTCGCCCTCTATTCGTATTTAGGAAAGTTTAAGGGTCGGGGGCCCCCGCCGACAACAGCGTTAGTTTAAGTCGGTGGGGTAGTTTTACTGCATGCCCGGAATGCTTAGATCCTGCCCTTGCTGCTGGGTTTGCCCCTGTTCGTCCCCGCGGCTGATCACCGTGCATTTTTGCTCGATGTCCTGCGTGGCTTTGGCGTCCTGGATGATTTGATACATCTGCAGGAACGTGGCTTTCTCTCCCTCGGGAATTCCCTTGATGCGTACCGTCATCTCCTGCGGCCCCTGATTTTGCTGTGTGAGAGCCTGATTTTGCGAATCGTCGTCGTTCAACAGATTAAAGATGCCGGAATTGTCGTCACTGCTGTTCTGCTGACCGCTGCCGCCGTTTTGCTGATGTTGGTTTTGGCCGCTTCCCTGCTGGGATTGATGATTTTGTCCCTGATCAAACAGGATATTAAATTCATTTAAGTCCGTCTGCACAATTCCGATTACGTTCATCGAACATCCTCCGTTGTCAGGAAATAAGTAGGGCATGGTTATCCCGGCTGCCTGGTATGGTCGATGCTTTGGCGCAGCAGGTAGCTGTGGTACAGATATTCGACCACGGACAGTGCGAAGGAGGTGAGAAACAGTCCGGACAAGCTGAACGTCTGCAGAAAAACGATACTGGCCGTCCATAGCAGGGAGAATGACAAGAGAAAATCGGCGAAGCTCGCAAACGTATTGTTTGTCTTCGGCAGGATCACCCGATCGCCGACCAGATAAGAGAACAGGCTCAACCCAAGAAAGGCCCATACGGCAAAGGGAAGCGTGGTACCGGACCACAGCAGACCGGGAATGACGATGATTCCGTTTGCCGCGAGCTTCCACAAGAGGTTCATGCGGCTACACCTCCGTTTTGGGCGGCAGGAGCTTCTCCATGTGTCCTGCCAACCCGAGGGATCTGCTGCATGCGCCAACGTCCCGCTGGCAGCACCGACGCCTGCGCATCCTGCTCGGGCAGCCAGGAAGCCCTGCGCCTGCAGGCTTGCACCAGCCACGTTTTCGATGCTCTTAGTATGGGCAGAACCGGTCTGCTTATGCGTTTTTTTCCTCTCCGGCGGGGCGGTTTGCCTTTAATGTCTGCACGATGCTTTCATCCGGGGTGACAAACAGGGTGCGCTGCTGTTCATAAATGCAGAATCCCGGTTTGGCGCCGCTTGGTTTCTTCACGTGTTTCACCAGCGTGTAATCCACCGGGACCTGGCTGCCGTGTCTGGCTTTGCTGAAAACGGCGGCGAGCATGGCCGCTTCGCGCAGCGTCTGTTCCCCAAACTCCCGGGAGCGAATCACCACGTGGGAGCCCGGGATATCCTTGGTGTGCAGCCAGGTTTCATGCGGCAGGGCAAGCTTGTTCGTCAGATAATCGTTCTGCTTGTTGTTTTTGCCGACAAGAATCGGGATGCCTTCGCTGGAATAGTAAAGATCCAGCTCCGGCCGCAGCTCTTTTTTCTTTTTGCCATGTCGCTTCTGGCGGTCACGGACATAGCCCTGCTCCACCATCTCTTCGCGAATCTCTTCCGCATCCTGCAGGGTGGCGTGTTCGAGCTGGACCAAAAGCCCTTCCAGATACAAAATCTCCTCTTCCGCCAGCGCGATCTGCTCGGTGACGATCCGCACGCTGCTTTTTGCCTTGTTGTAGCGTTTATAGTAGGCCTGCAGATTTTCGGACGGCGATTTTAACGGGTCCAGGGGAATGGTGACCGTGCCGCCGTTTTCGTCGTACCAGTTGACCGCCTGCAGCTCAGCGTCGCCCCGTTTGATCCGGTGCATGTTGGCCGTGATCAGCTCCCCGTACAGCCGGTAGCGTTCCGCTTCCTTGGCTTCCTCCAGGGTTTGCTTCAGCTTCTCGATCTTTTTCTCGTTCTTGCTTTTTTCGCTGGTGACGATGCGAATCAGGTCGTGCACCTTCTGCTTCACCACATCGCGCATCGCCTTGGCGGCATAGAATGCCTGCAGGCACGCGCTGACCGACGCGAAAACGGCGCGACTGCCGTCCGGCAGATGGGTCAGTTCGGTCACGGAGAACGCCGCCTTCTCCTTGCTCTCCACGATGTTGGGGAGGTATTGATGCCGCTTCACCTCGTCCATCAGTTGGGAGAACGATGCCCACAGCCGTTCCCGGGTGGGCAGGCCGGCGCGGTGAACCACTTCCTTGGCCAAGAGGGGACTGATGCCGCTGAAGGCGTCCACCAGCTGTTTGTCCCATTTCCCGCTGTTCCAGTCCAGGGCCGAGATGAAGTCAGGCTCGGTTACCAGCAGCGGGTTGCGTTTGTTCTGGGCGGGGGGAGCCACATACGTCCTTCCGGGCAGCACCTGCCGGTATTGGCTGACCGCCGCAGAGACGTGATGGACGCTGTCCAGAATCGTGTTGCTGGCGGGATCTGTCAGGATGATGTTGCTGTGCTTGCCCATGATCTCGACGATGATCCGCTTGAGGGCGGCATCCCCCAGTTCGTCGCGCGTTCTCACGTCGATATGGACAATGCGCTCCATTCCCACCTGGGCAATGGATTCGATCACACCGCCTTCGCAATGTTTGCGCAGCAGCATGCAGAACATCGGCGCTTCCTGCGGATTGACGAACTCCTCCGTGGTCAGATGCAGGCGCGGGTAAGTCGGGTTGACGGAGAGGAGCAGCTTCAGGTTTTCTCCCTGTGCCCGGATATGTAAGACGATATCGCTTGCATGGGGTTGATGGATGCGGGAAATGCGGCTGCCGGTCAATTTTTGCAGCTCATGGACGACCGCACGCATGACAACGCCGTCAAAGGCCATAACCAATCACCTCGGTAGCACTCGCCCGGGCGTCGCCGGCGCTTCCCGTCCGGCGGCAAAGGCTCCCTCCGCTCGGCTCGCGAACGCTTCGCGGAAGGGCCCGGGCATGGTCTATAATCTATAATATAATCAGAAACTCTGTTCATTCAGTCTATCATAGGATGGGGGAATGCCCAAGCCTGGGAAGCCGGTTGATCAGGGATCGGTTGACACTGCCAATGATTGTCTCCTATAATAGAATAACGATTTTGTGTCCATGGAAGTGAACGTGATGATCCGAAGCATGACAGGATACGGCAGGAGCGAGACCGTGCGCGGTTCGCTGCGGCTTACCGTGGAGATGCGGGCGGTGAACCATCGGTATTGTGAAATCGCGGTCCGGCTGCCGAAAGCGTGGGGAATGCTGGAGGATCGAGTGAAAAAGATTGCGGCGGAGAGTGTCAGACGCGGCCGCGTCGATATTGCCGTTGCGGTCGAACAAAGCGAGGTTTCCTCCCATGGCTTTCATCTGGATTGGGAGACAGCTGACCGTTACGTCGAGGCGATTCGTCAGATCCAGTCCCGCTATGCGCTGCCGGACACCTTCACAGCCAACGATCTGCTGGCGCTCCCGGGAATCCTGCAGTCGGACGACAAGCTGATCGGTTCCCCGGACGATGTGGAAGGCTGGCTGGCCGAAACGGTGCAGGCGGCTGCGGATGACCTGCTCTCCATGAAGCGGGCCGAGGGCATGAAGCTCTGCGAGGACCTGCGGAAGCGGCTGGATCAGATCGCGGTATGGACGGATCAGATCCGCGCCCTGGCGCCGCACGCGACGGCCGAGCATCGCCAGCGGCTGCTGCAGCGCCTGGAGAAACTGAAGGAAGAACTGCCGTTTGAATTGGATGAACAACGACTGGCGCAGGAGATTGTCTTATTCGCCGAGCGTTCCGATATCTCTGAAGAGACGACGCGCATGATCAGTCACTGTACCCAGTTTTCCGAACAGCTCTCCAAGGAAGAGGCGGTTGGACGCAAGCTTGATTTTTTGCTGCAGGAAATGAACCGCGAAGCGAACACGATCGCCTCCAAAGCCAATTACCTGCCGATCCAGCGCCTCGCCGTCGACATCAAGACGGAACTGGAAAAAATGAGAGAGCAAGTTCAGAACATCGAGTAGAAAGAAAGGATGGACTGGGCAGAATGGGAATCAAGCTGATAAATATCGGATTTGGGAATATCGTCAATGCCAATCGGATCATCTCCATCGTAAGTCCGGAATCGGCGCCGATCAAGCGGATCATCCAGGAAGCGCGCGACCGGAGCATGCTGGTTGACGCCACATACGGCCGCCGCACGCGTGCCGTGATCATCACGGACAGCGATCATGTGATCCTGTCTGCCGTCCAGCCGGAAACCGTGGCGCAGCGGCTCAATACCAAAGACGATGAGTCTGACGAATAGAGTGGGAGTTGAATAAACGGATGGGCAATGACAGCGGACTCCTCTTGGTTCTTTCGGGACCGTCCGGCGTGGGCAAAGGCACGGTGTGCAAGGCGCTGCGCAAACGGATGCCCGAGCTGGTTTACTCCGTGTCCGCGACGACACGCCAGCCGCGTGCGGGGGAAGTGGAAGGAGTCAACTATTTTTTCAAGACCAAGGAAGAGTTCAAGAAAATGATTGAAGAAGACGCTCTCCTGGAATGGGCCGAGTATGTGGGCAACTACTACGGAACGCCGCGCCGTTTTGTCGAGGAAACCTTGGCCAGCGGACGGGACGTGATCCTGGAGATCGAAGTGCAGGGAGCCCTGCAGGTGAAGCAGAAGTTCCCCCAAGGCATCTTTCTTTTCCTGGCGCCGCCCGATTTGACCGAGCTGCACAACCGGATCGTCGGCAGAGGCACCGAAACGGAAGAATCCATTCGTGACCGCATGTCCATGGCAAAAGCGGAAATCGAGTTGATGGATAACTACGATTACGTCGTGGTGAATGATGTGATCGAAGCCGCCTGCGATCGGATCCAGGCGATCATTACCGCCGAACACTTGAAAAAAGACCGGCAGATTCACAAATTCCGCAAATGGCTCAAGGAGGTATAACGATGCTCTATCCATCCATTGACAAACTGGTCGAGAAAGTGGGCAGCAAATATACGCTTGTCACCGTTGCCTCGAAGCGCGCCCGTCAGCTGCGCGAAAACAACAACCTGCAGCTGGAGAAACCGCGGTCAAAGAAATTCGTCGGGCAAGCCTTGGAAGAATTGATCGAGGAGAAGCTGTATTACGAAACCCAAGGACGCAAATCATGAATCCTTTTCTTGTCTAGGCAACAACCTCCGAGCAGGTTGTTTTTTTTCGCAATATCGGAAAGCTAATGTTCTTTAATGCGCTGAAGCATCTGAGAAAGGTTGGGGGCCCCCGCCGACACCATTTTTTCAGGGGGCCCCGAAAAGTATTCGGAATTAGCTTCGAAGGCAAACGTCACTTTTTGGGGTTGAGCAAAGCTACAGTCGGCGGGGTTATTTCATGAGGGAGTGAGACTCGATGCAAGCGTTGATAGGGAAAAACATCGTCCTGGGCGTGACCGGCGGCATCGCCGCGTACAAGGCCGCTGCCCTCACCAGCAAGCTGACGCAGGCGGGCGCGGCGGTGCACGTGATCCTGACGCAAAACGCCCGGCAGTTCATCCAGCCGCTCACCTTTCAGGCATTGTCCCATCTGCCGGTCTATACCGATACCTTCACGGAACCCGACCCGCAGCAAATCGCCCATATCGATCTGGCCGACCGGGCAGATCTGGTGCTGATTGCACCGGCTACCGCCAATGTGATCGGGAAGCTGGCCAACGGGATCGCGGATGACATGCTGACGACCACGCTGTTGGCCACCAAGGCCCCCGTCATGCTGGCGCCGGCGATGAATGTGAACATGTATGGGCATCCGGCTGTAGCCGCCAATATGAAACGGCTGGCTGACTACGGCTACCGGTTTATCGAGCCGGGGGAAGGGCTGCTCGCCTGTGGATGGGTTGGCAAGGGGCGCATGGCGGAGCCCGAGGAGATCGTGGAGATTGTGCAGCGCTTTTTCGCGGAGGGACAGGCCGAGAAGCGGGAGGCCGTCCGGGACCTGGCCGGCAAGCGCGTCCTGATCACGGCGGGGCCGACGCGGGAGAGGATCGATCCGGTGCGCTACATCTCCAACCATTCATCCGGCAAGATGGGGTATGCCCTCGCCGAGGCGGCCCGCGACCGAGGGGCCGATGTGGTGCTGGTCAGCGGACCGACCGATCTGCCCCGGCCGGACGGGGTCACGTTTGTTCCGGTGGAATCGGTGCAGGAGATGTACGATGCCGTCCTCGACCGGTTTGAAGCCAGCGATATTGTCGTCAAGGCGGCTGCGGTTTCCGATTATCGACCCGTCAGCACCCATTCCCATAAGATGAAAAAGACAACGGGCACGCTGCGGCTGGAACTGGAGAAAGCTCCCGATATCCTGCAAACCATCGGCCGGCAAAAAACCCATCAATACCTGGTCGGGTTCGCGGCGGAAACGCAGGATCTGCTTCGTTACGCGCAGGAGAAGCTGGTCCGCAAAAATGCCGATATGATCGTGGCCAATGATGTCCTGGCCGAAGGGGCCGGCATGGGCGTGGATACCAATATCGTGACGCTCGTGACCAGCGACGGGGAGACCATCGCCTTGAACAAGATGAGCAAGCGCGAGGTGGCGGACAAGATCTTCGACACGGTTCTGGCCAAGATGTCCGCCCGCACGGTGAAACGGACATGATGATCGCCAAAGTGATCGTGGATGTGCCGGTGTCGCGGACGAACAGGCCGTTCGACTATCTGGTGCCGGATTGGCTTCAGCCGCTGATGGATGTCGGCAGCCGGGTGATCGTGCCGTTTGGGCCGAGGAAGCTGCAGGGGTATGTCATCGAGGTGGCCGAGATGGAGGAAAGCGGACCGGTGGAGCCAAACGGGAAACAGCCTGCTCTGCGCGAGGTGGAGCAGATCCTGGATGACGTTCCCCCGCTGACCCCCGAGCTGATCCGGTTGGCCCAGTGGATGAGCAGGCAGTATCTGTGCCCCTGGGTGACGGCCATGCAGACGCTGCTGCCGTCCGTGTTGAAAGGGAAGGCGGAGAAGGTGCTGGTTCCCACCGAAGCGCTGGAGCGCAGCGTCGCGGTCGGGTCGCCTCTGTTGAGCGAACTGCTGGCCAAAGGGATGCTTCCGGCTGCGGACGCGGAAAAGCGGTTCCCCCAGGAAGCGCTTCTCGTTCCCGGGTGGATCAAGGCCGGCTGGCTGGCGAGCGAATATCGGGTAAAAGACAGGGTGACTCGCAAAACGGTTTCCTGCGTGACGCTTCTCCTGAAAGACGAGCAGGTGGAGGAGGCGCTCGCGACGCTGCCCGCTCGAGCCGAGCAGATGAAGCGGGTGATCCGCCATATGGCGATGTTCGGCGGGGAGCCGATGCCGGTGAAGGAGCTGCTCGAGGTACTCGGCATCAACCGCAGCACCCTGAAAAGTCTGGAACAGAAAGGATACGTTCGCATCGAGGAGAGGGAAGTATACCGCGATCCGTATGCGAACAGGCGGTTCACGCAGGCGGTCAGGCATCCGTTTACCCCCGAACAGGCAGCGGTCTGGGCGCCCATTGCCCAAGCGATTGATGAGGGGCGTTTCGCTTCCTTCCTGCTGCATGGGGTGACGGGCAGCGGCAAGACTGAGGTTTACATGGAAGCGATCGAGCGGACCCTGGCGCAGGGAAGGGAGGCCATCTTCCTCGTGCCGGAGATTTCGCTGACGCCCCAGATGGTGGAGCGTTTCAAATCCCGTTTCGGCAACCGGGTGGCGGTGCTGCACAGCGCGCTGTCCCAGGGGGAACGGTACGATGAGTGGCGCAAGATCCTGCACAGGCAGGTGCAGGTGGTGATTGGCGCCCGTTCGGCGATTTTTGCCCCCTTCCGCAACCTGGGACTGATCGTGATGGACGAAGAGCACGAAGCTTCCTACAAACAGGAAGAGACGCCCCGCTACCATGCCCGGGATGTGGCGCTCTGGCGCGCCAGGGAGACGGGGAGCGTGCTGATTATGGGCAGCGCCACCCCGGCCTTGGAGACCTACGCCCTGGCGGCGCGCGGACGCTATCAGCTGCTGACGATGAAGGAGCGCGTCGGCAACCGGCCGCTTCCCCGGGTGCATGTGGTGGACATGCGCGAGGAGCTGCGGGAAGAGAATCGCTCCATGTTCAGCCGGAAGCTCTATGCCATGATGCAGGATCGGCTGCAGAAAGAGGAGCAGATGGTGCTCTTTTTGAACAGGCGCGGATTCTCCACCTTTGTGATGTGCCGCTCATGCGGGCATACGCTCCGCTGCCGGCATTGCGACATCTCGCTGACCTATCATAAAACCAATCATACGGCACGCTGCCATTATTGCGGTTATACCATCAGACAGCCGGACCGCTGTCCGGACTGCCAAAGCGAGCACATCCGCTTCTTCGGCACCGGCACCCAGAAGGTGGAGGCCGAGCTGGCCAGACTCTTTCCGGGCATTCGCGTGATTCGCATGGATGTGGACACCACCTCCCGCAAAGGGGCCCACGAGGAACTGCTGGGCAAGTTTCGCGCCGGACAGGGCGACGTGCTGCTCGGCACGCAGATGATCGCCAAGGGGCTTGATTTTCCGCGCGTTACCCTGGTGGGGGTGATCGCCGCCGACACCTCGCTGTGGCTGCCGGATTTCCGGGCGGCGGAGAAAACCTTCCAACTGCTGACACAGGTGGGAGGCCGGGCGGGGCGGCACGAACTGGCGGGCGATGTGGTGATCCAGACCTATACCCCGGAGCACTACAGCATCCGCTGCGCCACCCGGCACGATTATCAGGCGTTTTTTCAGGAGGAGATGCTTCAGCGCCGACGCGCCGGCTACCCGCCGTACTTCCGGCTGGTGCTGGTCACCTTCTCCCACGAGGACGTACCCGTGGTGATTCGGGCCGCCGAAGAGGCTGCCCAGTTTTTGCGCCCACGGTTGGCTCCGACCACCCAGCTGCTGGGGCCGGTCGCTTCGCCGATCGCCAAGGTGAAAGATAGATTTCGCTTCCAGATCATGTTAAAATACCGTGACGAACCAGATATCAGCGACGTGCTCGGCCGCATGGCTTCGCACATGGACGACTGGCTGAAACAGCATCAGGCGGGCATGACGATCGATATGGACCCGCAGATGCTGCTCTAAGCGCGTCGTGAAGGAAAAGGGAGGACAACAGAACATGGCCATTCGCACGATTGTAAAGCATCCTGATCCGATTCTGCGGGAGAAAGCGGCTCCCGTCACCAAATTTAATGCCAATTTGCACAAGCTGCTTGATGATATGGCGGAAACCATGTACGACGCGGACGGCGTCGGCCTGGCCGCTCCGCAGGTGGGCATCCTGAAACGGGTGATTGTGATGGACTGCGGGGATGGATTGATCGAGGTGGTGAATCCGGAGATCATCGCCTTCGAAGGCGAGCAGTTTGACTATCCCGAGGGCTGCCTCAGCATCCCGGGACTGCGGGGCGATGTGCGCCGCCACAAATGGGTGAAGCTGCGCGGCCAGGACAGACACGGCCAGCCGTTTGAGCTGGAGGCGGAGGATCTCTTGGCCCGCTGCGCCCAGCACGAGATCGACCACTTGAACGGCGTTCTCTTTATCGACGTTGCCGAGCGCGTGTATCCGGTCAAACCGGACGAGGAAGGGGAATGACCGCGTGAAAGATACGCGAATTGTTTTCATGGGTACGCCCGATTTTGCCGTTGCCAGCCTGGAGGCGCTGGTGGAGGCCGGGTACAGGATCGTCGCGGTGGTGACGCAGCCGGACAGACCGGTCGGGCGCAAGCAGGTGTTGACCGCTCCGCCCGTGAAGGAGGCCGCCCTCCGTCACGGACTGCCCGTCCTGCAGCCGGAGAAGATCAAAGAGTCCGGCGCGCTGGATGAGCTGCTGGCGTACCAGCCGGAGTTGATCGTGACCGCCGCGTACGGGCAGATTCTGCCGAAGCGGCTGCTGGAAGCGCCCCGCCACGGCTGCATCAATGTGCACGCGTCGCTTCTGCCCAAATACCGGGGAGGAGCGCCGATCCACAAATGCATCGTGGAGGGCGAACAGGAGTCCGGCGTCACCATCATGTACATGGTGGAGGCCCTGGATGCGGGCGATATGCTGGCGAAGGTGCGGGTGCCGATTGAGGAGCGCGACACGGTCGGCACCCTGCATGCCAAGTTGGCGGCAGCGGGGGCCAGGCTGCTGGTGGATACCCTCCCCGAACTGCTTGCCGGCCGGATTGAGCCCGTGCCCCAAAACCATGCGGAAGCCACCTTTGCGCCCAACATCAAGCGGGAGGACGAGCGGATCGATTGGCGCAAAACAGCCGTCCAGATCTACAACCAGGTGCGGGGGCTCAACCCCTGGCCGGTTGCCTTCACCACCTTTGACGGCAAGGTATGGAAAATCTGGTGGGTGGAGATCGTCCGACAAGACGGAACCGTGGGGGAACCGGGAACGATTGTGGAGCGGCAGGCGGACGGTCTCGTGATCGCCTGCGGGGAGGGAGCGGTGAAGATCACCGAACTGCAGCCGGAAGGAAAGAAGCGGATGAGCATGCGCGACTACCTGCAGGGAGCAGGAGCCGCGATCGAAATCGGGACGAAGGTAGGGAGCGAATAACGTGGCGGCAGGAAAAAAAGCGGGTGCGCGCGACATCGCGCTGGATGTCCTGACCCGGATTGAGGAAAAGCGCTCGTACAGCAATCTGGAATTGAAGCATGTGCTGGACAAGACGCCCTTGTCCGCCCCTGATGCCGGTCTGGTGACCGAACTGGTGTACGGGACGATTCAGCGCCGCCATACGCTTGAATATGTGCTGGCTCAATTCGTCAAAGGACAGAAGAAGCTGCAGCCCTGGGTGCGGCAGCTGCTGCTGCTCAGCCTTTATCAGATCCGCTATCTGGACCGCGTGCCGGATCGGGCGGCCGTTCATGAAGCGGTGGAGATCGCCAAGCGCAGGGGACATGCGGGCATCGCTTCCCTGGTCAACGGCGTGCTGCGCAATGTGCTGCGCCAGCCGCAGGTGTGGGAAAAGCTGCCGGACAAAACCCCGGTGGAGCGCATCGCCTTTCAGGAATCCCATCCCGAGTGGCTGGTCGCGCGCTGGCTCCGCGTATACGGCGAAGCGGAAACAAACGCGATCTGCCGCAGCAACAATTTGCCGCCGCATCCGTCTGTAAGAGTGAATCGATTGAAAACCACGCGGGAGGAGCTGCTGGCAGCCATGCGCGCGGAAGCTCCCGAAGCGTCCTTGTCCTCCGTCAGTCCATTCGGCATTCTGCCGGGACCCGGCAACCCGGCCCATTCCCGCTGGTACCGCGAAGGCTATTGCACCATCCAGGATGAAAGCTCCATGCTGGTCGCCCCCGCTCTGGGCGTCAAGGCGGGGCATCGCGTGCTTGACGCCTGCGCCGCGCCGGGTGGAAAGACCACCCATCTGGCCGAACTGATGGAGAATCAGGGGGAGATCATCGCGTGCGACATCCATCCCCACAAGGAGGAACTGATCAGACAAAACGCCGAGCGGCTCGGCATTACCATCATCAAGACGCTGGTGAGCGATGCGTGGCATCTGCCGGATCGGGGGTTGGGACAGTTTGACCGAATCCTGCTCGATGCGCCCTGCACCGGCTTCGGCGTCATCCGCCGCAAGCCGGATCTGAAGTGGAACAAAAGCGCCGATGACATCGCCGAAATCGCCGCCCTGCAGATGCAGCTGCTGACCCGCCTCTCAGGCATGCTGGCTCCCGGCGGCCTGCTGGTGTACAGCACCTGCACCATTGAGCCGGAAGAGAATCAGCTGCTGGTGGAACGGTTTGTGGCCGAGCATCCGGAGTTTGCGCTGGATGACGCGCTCGTCGAAGATCTTCCGCCGGCGGTGGCGGCCAAAGCGGAGACGGGCAGGGGATATGTGCAAATCCTGCCGCACCATTTCCACAGCGACGGCTTTTTTATCGCGCGCTTGAAGCGGCGGGCGTAGGCCATGAAGCGGCGGGCCGGCCCGGGATGCCGTTCGTTCCCTTTTGCGTGAGCCGGTCTGACTTCCCGAAATTTCACGTTTGTTTGGCAATCGGCCAAAAGGCTTACAATAGTGAGGAAAGCGATTCATTGATGCCTGCCGTCCGTACGGGGTACAATGAAGACAAATTTGGATAAAAGGTGAACGCACAATGCCGATGATTTCCCTGACCGGTAACAAACCGTTAATTTACAGCATGACGCAGGATGAACTGAAAGAGTGGCTCACCTCCAACGGGGACAAAGCGTTCCGCGCCCAGCAAATCTTTGACTGGCTGTATGTCAAGCGGGTTGGCTCCTTCGATGAGATGAGCAACCTGTCCAAGGAACTGCGCCAAAAGCTGGCGGAGCATTTTCGCATCGATCCGCTGGCGGAGATCACCCGCCAGCAGTCGCAGGACGGGACGATCAAATTCCTGTTCCAATTGATCGACGGCCACGCGATTGAGACCGTGATCATGCGCCACAACTACGGCAACAGCATCTGTGTGACGACGCAGGTGGGCTGCCGGATCGGCTGTACCTTTTGTGCCTCCACCCTGGGAGGACTGAAGCGCAACCTGGAGGCGGGGGAGATCGTCGCCCAGGTGTTGATGGCGCAGCGGGCGCTGGATGCGGAGAAGGAGCGGGCCAGCCATGTGGTCGTCATGGGCATCGGGGAACCGTTCGAGAACTTCGAGAATCTGCTTGCGTTTTTGCGCATCATCAATGACAACCGGGGGCTCAATATCGGCGCTCGTCACATCACCGTCTCCACCAGCGGCATCATTCCGAAAATCTATGAGTTCGCCGAAAAAGGGGGGCAGGTGAATCTGGCCATCTCCCTGCATGCGCCCAATACCGAGCTCAGGACCAAACTGATGCCGATCAACCGCGGTTTTCCGCTGGAGAAGCTGATGGAAGCCTGCCGCTATTATGTGGAGAAGACGGGAAGACGCATCAGCTTCGAGTACGGGCTGTTCGGCGGGCAGAACGACCAGCCCGAGCATGCCGAGGAGCTGGCCGACCTGATCGGCGATATGCTGTGCCATGTCAACCTGATTCCGGTCAACTACGTGCCGGAACGCAACTATGTACGCACACCGCGCAACGAGATTTTCCGCTTCAAACGCATTCTGGAGGACAGAGGGATCAACGTGACGATTCGTCGCGAGCATGGCAGCGACATCGCGGCTGCCTGCGGCCAACTGCGTGCCCAGTACGCAAAAGAAACGGCGGGGTGATCGAATGGAAATCGCGATGAAATCGCATGTCGGTCGTGTCCGGCAGGTGAATGAAGATTACTATGCGTGTATGGTAACCATGAAAGGCCGGGTTCTGGCGATTGTCGCGGACGGGATGGGCGGCCACCGGGCGGGGGACGTCGCCAGCCGCCTGGCCGTGGAGAAGATCGTGGATTCCCTGCAGGACCTGGAAGCAGGGCTGGAACCGGAAGACGAACGGGAAAGGCTGATGAACGCGCTTCGTTACGCCAATGAAGAGGTGTACCGCTATGCCGAGGAACACCCGGAATGCAGCGGGATGGGAACCACCGTGGTGGCCGCCCTGCTTGGACCGACGGGAGGCATTACCGCCCATATCGGCGATTCCCGTCTCTACCATTTCGGGGAGGGGAGACTCTCCTTGCAAACGGAGGACCATTCGCTGGTGCAGGAACTGATGCGCAGCGGCCAGATTACGATGGAGGAAGCCTCCGTCCATCCCCAGCGGAATGTCCTGATGCGCGCGCTGGGGACGGAAAAAGATGTGCGCATCGATCTCGGCACTTTCTCCTGGGTGCCGGGAGATGTCGTCCTGCTCTGTACGGACGGGTTGAGCAACAAAGTAAGTCCGGAAACCATGGAAAAGTGGCTGGTGACGCCGCTCTCCCTGCAGGAGCAGGTGGACGCCCTCGTGCAGCAAGCGATCGACGCGGGCGGCGAGGACAATATCACGCTGGTGGCGGTGCGCAATGTGGCGGCACCGCTTGACAACAGCGGGAAGGAGGGGTGAGAGAGATGGTAGGTCAGCGATTAGGAGGACGATACCAACTGGAAGAACGCATTGGAGGCGGTGGGATGGCCATCGTCTACAAGGCGAAAGACCTGCTGCTGCATCGGCCGGTGGCCGTGAAGGTGCTCCGGCCACAATTCGGCACGGATGAAGATTTCGTCAATCGCTTCCGGCGTGAAGCGCAAGCCGTGGCCAGTCTGTCGCACCCCAACGTTGTTAGTGTGTACGATGTTGGTCAAGATGAAGATACCCATTACATGGTAATGGAATACATAGAAGGGCCGACGCTCAAGGATGTGATCAACCAGATCGGGGCGCTGCCGGTGGAGGAAGCGGTGCGCATCGCGGTGCAGGTCTGCGATGCCCTTGATCATGCCCACCAAAACAAGATCATCCATCGGGACATCAAACCGCACAATATCCTGATCGGCAAAAACGGCCGGGTGAAGGTGACCGACTTCGGCATCGCCCGCGCCGTCACAGCGGCGACGATCACGCATACCAATTCCGTGATGGGCTCCGTTCATTATTTCTCGCCTGAACAGGCACGCGGCGGGGTGACGGCGGAGAAATCGGACATCTATTCCCTCGGGATCGTCTTGTATGAGATGGTGACCGGCCAACTGCCGTTCTCCGGCGATTCGCCGATTACGGTGGCGCTCAAGCACCTGCAGGACCCGCTCACGGATCCCCGGCAGATCAATCCGTCCATCCCCCAGAGCGTGGAGAATATCATTCTCAAGGCGCTGGCCAAAGATCCCTTTTTGCGGTATGCGTCCGCGCGGGATATGCTGTCCGATCTGGAAACCTGCCTCTCCCCAGAACGGCGCAATGAACCGAAAATCCAGTTTCCCGTCGATGACGAGATGACCAGGGTCATCCCGGCGATTACGGAGGAGATGCTGGAACAGGCGCAGTGGGAGAAGGAAGGGATACGCCGGACGCAGGGGGAAAGCGACGATGAGGAAGAGAGCAGCGGACGGAAACGCTGGTGGTGGAAAGCCGCCGCCTGGGTAGGAGCCATCGGCTTGTTCTTCGTGCTGGCCCTCTTCGGGATGAATCTGGTGCAGGGGATATTCGATGTGCCGGAAGTCAACGTGCCCCATGTGGAAGGAGCGCCGGTCGAAAACGCCATTGCCATGCTGAAGGAGAAAAACCTCGTTCCGCAGGTGGAGGAAGAATACAGCAACACGGTGGCAAAAGGGCTGGTGATCAGCCAGGATCCCGCCCCGCCCATGCGGGTCAAAGAGAATGCGACCGTCAAGCTGGTCGTGAGTCTGGGCAAGCAATCGATCAAAATGCCCGACCTGAAGAACCAGAACCGCAGCGTGGCGGAGACGACGCTGAAGCAGTACGGCTTTACCGTTGACGACAACACCTTTATCGAGCAGGAAAACGACGATGTTCCCGCCGGCGTCGTCATCTCCCAGGATCCGCCGGCCGAGCAGCCGGTTGTCCCGAGTGAGACGGATGTGAAGGTATACATCAGCAAAGGAAAGCAGTTCGTGGATATGCCCAATCTGGTGGGCGATACCCTGGAAGAGGCGAAGGTAAAGCTGTATCAGCGCGGGTTGACCGTCGGGAAGGTATCGCGGGAGCCGACCTATATGACGGAAGAGAAAGATATCGTCATTTCCACCTTCCCGTTCGAACCGAACATGAAGGTGCAGAGCGGGGCGGCGATTGATCTGACGGTCAGCAGCGGCAGTTACCCGGCGGACGCCAAATTCGCAGCGGCGCCGATCACGATCAATCTGATTCCGGGGGAGACGGCCAAGATCCGCTTCGTGGTGGATGATGCGCGCGGGGAAACGCAGCTGCCGGAAGAGACCCTGACCGAAAGCAAGGAATACCAGGTGCCGGTCGTGCTGTCACCGACCAAAAACGCCAAGGTGACCGTCTACAAAGATGGCAACAAGGTTCAAACCTACTCGATCGATTACAACAGCTTGCCGTAAATGATGATGGGGGGAAATGCATGCCGGAAGGACGCATTGTCAAAGCGTTAAGCGGTTTTTACTATGTGGCGGACGGCGATCGGGTGATCCAGTGCCGTGCGCGCGGCCTGTTCAAGAAAAAGGACGCCAAAGTAAACCCGCTCGTCGGGGATTGGGTGGTATATGAGTCCGTCAGTGAGACGGAAGGATATATCATGCAGGTTCATGAACGCAAAAGCGAGCTGCTGCGGCCGCCTGTTTCCAACGTCGACCAAGCGATCCTTGTCTTCTCTCTGAAAGAACCGGCATTCAGCTCGCTTTTGCTGGACAAATTCCTCGTGCATACCGAGCACGCCGGGATCGATTCGGTCATTGTCTTGTCCAAGGCGGACCTGGCAGGCGCGGAAGAGACGGCGGAGGTGATCCGCAAATACGAGCGCGTCGGATACCGGGTGATCCCGACGTCCAAGCAGGACGGCCGCGGCGTGAACGAACTGCGCGCGGAACTGCGCGACCGCATCTCCGTGTTTGCGGGGCAGTCCGGGGTGGGCAAATCCTCGCTGATCAATCTGCTGTTCCCGGGCATCGAGCTGCAGACGGGGGATGTCAGCCAGAAGCTGGGGAGAGGGCGGCACACCACCCGCCATGTGGAGCTGATTCCACTGGCGGAAGGTGGGTATGTGGCGGATACCCCCGGCTTCAGTTCCCTGGAATTCATCGGCCTGAGCGAACTGGATTTGGCCCGATCTTTCCGCGAGTTTGAACAGTTGGCCGACGGCTGCAGGTTCCGGGGCTGCCTGCATCTTTCGGAACCGGGATGCGCCGTCAGGGAAGCAGTGGAGACGGATGAGATCGATCCTGCACGGTACGAGCATTACAAGCAATTTACGGAGGAGCTGAAAGAGTATCAAAGGAGGAACAAGCCATGGTAAAAGTTGCGCCATCCATCCTATCCGCTGACTTTGCCCGATTGGGAGAAGAGATACGGGACGTGGAGAAAGGGGGGGCGGACCTGATTCATGTGGACGTGATGGACGGGATGTTCGTGCCCAACATCACGATCGGCCCGCTGGTGGTGGCGGCGATCCGTCCGGTAACCACGCTGCCGCTCGATGTCCATCTGATGATCGAAGAGCCGGACCGTTACATTCCGCAGTTCGCCAAAAGCGGAGCGGACTACATCTCCGTCCATCAGGAAGCATGCCGCCATCTGCATCGCACCCTCCATCTGATCAAGGACCAGGGGGTAAAGGCCGGCGTCGTGCTGAATCCGGCAACGTCGCTCGTCACCATCGAATCCGTACTGGAGGATGTGGATCTGGTGCTGTTGATGACGGTGAACCCGGGCTTCGGCGGACAAGCCTTTATCCCCGGTGTGCTGCGGAAAGTAAAAGAGCTGCGCCGCATGCTGGATGAACGCGGGCTGTCCCACGTGGAGATCGAGATTGACGGCGGCGTGAATCCGGAAACCGCCCGCCTTTGTGAAGCGGCAGGCGCTACGATCCTGGTGGCGGGCAATGCCGTCTTCAACCAGCCTGATCGCGGCCAGGCGATTGCGGCTATCAGAGGATAAAAAACCGCCTTCCTATGCATGAAAAACGCAGCCTGCTTCCGAAGAAGCAAGGCTGCATTTTTTTCGGCCAATATTCAAAACGAGAGAGTACTTTTGCAGTGCTCTCCTTGTCGCTGATTTTATCCGAAAATTTCCTGTAGATCAATGGTGAGATCCTCAAAAATCCCGACGGTGACCGCCTCTTCCCGGGAATAAACGGAAGGCGCTCCGTACTTCCCGCCATCCTGAAGCCGGTAGATTTGGGCGTATTGATTGCCGGGATCCACGATCCAATACTCTTTCACGCCAAACCGCTCATACAGCGACAGCTTGACGGTGATGTCTTTTTTGGCCGTTGCGGGTGAAAGAAAAAAGAGGGAAGGGCTACAACGTGGTGAGCAAGCGCAGCAGGAGAGCGATGCGCGGGGCGATCTCGCTCACCACGATATGCTCATGCGGCGCGTGGGCACCGCCGCCGACCGGCCCTAATCCGTCCAGCACCGGCGTGCCGGCCGCAGCGGCGAAGTTGCCGTCGCTTGTGCCGCCCACGCCGATCTCCCGGAGTGCGAATCCTTCCAGGGAAGCCTGTTCCTGCGCATGCAAAAACAACCGTTCCGTCAGGGCCGTGCGCTCCATCGGCGGCTTGCTGGTCACGATCTCCGCGCTTACCTCCGCTCCCGGCAGCACGGGGGTCAATCCCTGCAGCAGCGCCTTGATCCGATCCGCTTCGGGGCGCGTGCTCACGCGGTAATCCACTGCCGCTTCGGCATAGTCCGGGACGACATTGGAGGCGGACCCTCCCCGGATCGTGCCCACAGAGAAGGTGGTGCCCGCCCCGTAATCGGTCCATGACTGAATTCGCAGGATCTGATGGGCGATCTCCTCGATGGCGTTGATTCCTTTGGCGTGATCGTTTCCTGCGTGGGCGGCCCGGCCTGTTGCCTTCAGCAAAAATTCGCCGCCGCCTTTGCGGCTCGTCTTGAGCAGACCGTCCCCATAGGATGGCTCGATCACCAGCGCGCAGGCGCTTTTCTCCGCTTCGGCCCGGATCAGGGCCTCCGAGGAGGGGCTGCCCACCTCTTCATCCGTGTTCCAGAAAAAGACCAGCTTTTTCTGCAGCGGAAGGCCGTGGTCAATGATCGCCTGCAAGGCAAAGTAGCTGAAAATGATGCCGGCTTTCATGTCGTACACGCCCGGTCCGTACGCTTTGCCGTCTTCGAGACGCCACGGCTCCCTCTGCAGCGTGCCGATCTCTTTCACGGTATCAAAGTGGCCCAGGATCAGGATTTGCTCGTCTCCCGCGCCGTATTCGACACGCAGCTGATTGCCGTACACCGGCTGCGGGATCGTCTCCACCCGGCAGCCGAGCGAGCGGAAGCGTTCCGCGATTACGGTTCCCAACCGGTCCACGGCTTCCTTGTTGTGGGTGGGTGTCTCCATTTCCACATAGGTTTGCAGTTCGGCCAGAATCGAGGCCAGTCTCTCCTGAAAGTATGCCGTCCAACTGCTTGTCATGTTATCCCTCCGTCAGCAGACGTTTTTTCCCATTGAGTGTACCACACCGCTTTCGGGCCGGAAAAGAAGCGATTGGCAGTTGGACCGTTTACAAAAATAGCCTGAAGTGATAATGTAAGTATCGAACAAAGGCATACCGAATACCAAACGGGAGCCGAGCGCAGTCGGCTGAGATTGCAACCTATGCGTTGCTAACCGTGGAACCTGATCTGGGTCATACCAGCGGAGGGAGAGGTATTGGTCAGCTTGTGTGCATGCATGTGTACGCTTGTGGCGGCTTCTTTTCTTCCCCGTGGGATGATCCGGGGAGGAAAGGAAGCCTTTTGTTTTGATTTCGATGCAAGGAGGCATGATCTATGCAAAATCATCGTTTGTTAACCATGATGGAGATCGCGATCATGGCCGCTCTCGGGTATGTGCTGAGCAATGTGAAGGTGTTTGAGATGCCGCAGGGAGGATCGATCTCCCTGGTGATGGTGCCCATCGCCTTGATCGCCATCCGGCGCGGCCTGGTTCCCGGTCTCATCACCGGGTTGATCGTCGGCGAATTGAACCACCTGATCGGCGGCTATGTCGTTCACCCGGTGCAGCTGCTGCTGGACTATCCGCTTGCGTTTGCCGCCTTGGGGCTGGCAGGGGTGGCGCGCCTCTCCCGCATGGACCGGCAGGGAAAGCGCATCGCTGCCTTGTGGGGCGGGCTGCTGCTTGCGGTAGGGGTTCGCTTCGCGTGCCATTTCATTTCCGGTGTGGTCTGGTTTGGCGAATATGCGCCGGCCGGCATGCCCGTTCCGCTCTATTCTTTCCTCTATAACATCACGTACCTGCTGCCGGAGATGATCATCACCGGCGTTGTGCTCACCTTTATGGTGACGAGCGCGCCGCAGCTTTTCTTCCTGAATCGGGCGGCCCAAAGCCGGTTCTCCTGATATTCCGGCGGTTCCATAGAGAAACAGGAACATCAGAATAAGAGGCACATATACTATTCAGGTAGCAACACGGCTGCCTGATTTTTTTTACTCGACATCCAGACACATGTTTGACCCTCCTGAGAATAAGATGTAATACCGACGTTTCACGGAACTTTCCTGGAGGAGGTGCATGATGAGATGGCTTTGCGCTCCTTTCGCATGAGGCAGGGAGCGGCCTTCAGGCGTGCGCTCGGAATCGGACTGGCGGTTGGAGGGGTCACCATTCTCCTGTACACGGCACCTCCATGGGTGTGGAGCACTCTGTTAGGAATTGCGCTTGCGGGGGCTGGCTGGTATTTGTTCCATCTAAAGTAATTCCGGTGAGGAGGGGTCGAAATGCGTTTTTATACCATAAAGCTGCCAAAATTCCTGGGTGGCATGGTTCGCGCGGTCATTGAGGCATTCAATCGGAAAAAATAAATAAAAAAAGCACCTGAGCGGGTGCTTTTTTTCGCGTGAACAGGGAAAAATGACGTTACACGCGGGTGACGAGACCGGACTTCAGTGCTCTTGTGCTGACGTATACACGTTTCGGTTTGCCATCCACCAGGATGCGCACTTTTTGTACGTTAACACCCCATTTGCGGCGAGTAGCGCGCATGGAGTGGGAGCGAGCATTGCCTGCTTTCCCTTGCTTGCCGGTTACAAAGCAGCGACGTGCCATGATCAATCCACCTCCCTTGCTGCTTGTCAGACGTTTAACCCAATCGGATAATCAAACACTTGACTATATTAGCATACCCCCTTGTCAATTGCAACACTTGACAGCAATTTCAGCCCTGCGTTCGACAAAACGCTTCAATTTCCCCCAGCGTTAGTGTAGAATGGTGTGCAGCATGGTAGTACGATGAACGGTCCAAGACGTTTTGACTAAGGAGGAGTCCTGCATGTCAGTGGTAATGAGCACACCTCTTGGGAAAATCGACGTGGCGGAGGAAGTGATTGCGCGAATCGCAGGCGGCGCTGCGATGGAAGTGTTCGGCCTGGTCGGAATGGCTTCGCGGAAAGCTTTGAAAGACGGGATCGCCGAGCTGCTGGGACGGGAAAATCTGAGCAAGGGCGTTGTCGTACATAACCAGAATGGAGAGGTCAGCTTGGATATGCACATCATCGTTAGCTACGGAACCAAAATCTCCGAAGTGGCTGGAAATGTGCAGCGGCGCGTTCGTTATACCGTTGAACAGATGGTGGGCATTGATCTGGCTGGCATCAATATCTATGTACAGGGAGTCCGTACAGACAGAGAAACGTAACATAAGGGGGAACATCAGTGGTACATACGCGTCTCGATGGCTTGTTGTTCAGCCAGATGATTTACCTGGGCGCCAAACAGCTACATAACAATGTGAGAGCGGTGGACGCTCTCAATGTCTTTCCCGTGCCGGACGGCGATACAGGCACCAATATGAATCTTACGCTCACATCGGGCGTGGAAGAACTGACCCGCATGGAATCGGTCAAAATCAGCGACTCGGCTGCCGCGCTGGCCAAAGGGCTGCTGATGGGCGCGCGCGGCAATTCGGGCGTGATTCTCTCCCAACTGTTTCGCGGATTCAGCAAAGCGGTAGCGGGCAAGGAGAGCATCAATGCCCGCCAGTTCGCCCACGCGCTGAAAGCGGGAGTGGAGTCCGCTTACCAGGCCGTCATGAAGCCGGTGGAGGGGACCATTTTGACGGTTGCCCGCGAGGCGGCGGAAATGGCGGTGCGGGTCGCCCGCGCGACGGATGACCTCGTGCAGCTGATGGAAAAAACCTATGAACAGGCCAGGGCATCCCTGCAGCGAACCCCCGAACTGCTGCCCGTGCTGAAAGAAGTGGGTGTGGTCGATTCGGGTGGACAAGGATTGGTCTTTATCTATGAAGGCTTCCTGCGTGCCCTGCGCGGGGAGGCAGCAGCCGAGCGGGAAGAAAGGCTGGCCTCAACCGCTGCACGGGTGGATCTCGACGCCATGGTGCAGGAGCATCACCAGGCGCAGCTGCATTTGAAGACGGAGGATATTCGCTATGGCTACTGTACGGAGTTCATGATTCGCCTCAAGAACAGCACGGAGCCAAACAAGAAAGCGTTTTCCGAGGCGGTATTCCGCAATCAGCTGGATCAGATGGGCGATTCGCTGCTGGTGATCTCTGACGATGAACTGGTGAAGGTGCACATCCATGCGGAAGAACCGGGAAACGTGCTCAATTACGCCCAGCAGTTCGGCAGTCTCCACCGCCTGAAAATCGAGAACATGCGCGAGCAGCACGCCAACATCCTGCAGGAAGGCGGGCACAAGGCGGAGACAGACGCATCCTCTGCCGCGCCCAAACGGGTTCCGTACGGGCTGATCGCGGTGGCGGCTGGCGAAGGGATCGCGGAGATTTTCCGCAGCCTGGGCGTGCAGGCGATCGTGGAAGGCGGCCAAACGATGAATCCCAGCACGGAAGATTTCGTCAACACCATCGCGGAGCTTCCTGCGGACAACATCATCATCCTGCCGAACAACAGCAACATTATCATGGCGGCACAGCAGGCGGCCATGCTCGCGGACAAACCGGTGGCGGTGATTCCGACGAAGAGCGTGCCGCAGGGGATGGCCGCGCTGGTGGCATTCAACGGCGGTGAAGATCTGGAAAACAACCGGCAAACCATGACCGAGGCGATCGCCGCGGTGAAAACGGGGCTTGTCACCTGCGCCGTGCGCGATACGAAAATGAACGATGTCGAGATCAAGGAAGGAGATTACATCGGCATCGCAGAAAAAGAGATTGTCACGTCCCAGGCGGACATGATGGGGGCAGCCAAAACTCTCCTGCGCCAGCTCGTGGACGACGAGACGGGCATCGTCACCATCATTTACGGAGAAGGCGCGACGGAGGAGCAGGCAAAAGCCTTGGCCCTGCTGCTTTCCGCCGACTATCCCGACACGGACGTGGAAGTGTTGAACGGCGGACAGCCTCTCTACCCGTTTATTTTTGCCGTTGAATAGATTTGCAGGAGAGGAGGAATGAAGATTGCCACCCATTGTCATAGTCACGGACAGCGCGTCGGATATCGATGCCTCCTTGCGGCAGTCGCTGGACATCATCGCTGTGCCGCTGAAGGTGATGTTCGGATCGGAAACGTTTGTGGATGGCGTAAACCTGACGTCTCGCGCTTTTTTTGAGAAGCTGGAACATTCGGACGTGCTGCCCACCACCTCCCAGCCGTCTCCCCTGGATTTCGCGGAAGCGTACAAGATGATCGTGGAAAAACACGGCAAGGATGTGCAGATCATCGCCATCATCCTGTCGGCAGCCTTGTCGGGCACCTACCAATCCGCCCTCATCGCCAAATCGATGATGGAGGAAGAGATCGACATCACGGTGATCGACTCCCGCAAAGCCTCGTTCGTCCATGGCTTTGTCGCCGTCGAAGCGGCCCGTGCGGCCAGGGAAGGACAGTCCAAGCAGCAAATCCTCGATCTGATCGAGCGGCTGTTGAATGAGGTGCAGGTCTATTTTATCGTCGATACGCTAACCTACCTGCAAAAAGGGGGGCGGATCGGCAAGGCCGCTGCGCTGGTGGGATCGCTGCTCAACATCAAACCGATCCTCACCCTGGAGCAGAGCGGGATGATTGCGCCCTTTGACAAGGTGCGCGGGACCAAAAAGGCGCTCGCTCGCGTGCTGGAAGCGTTGAAGGAATATGCCGGCAGCGCACCGGTGAAGGTGGCCGTGCTGCACAGCAATGTTCCCGATGATGCCGCCGCCTTGCTGGCACAGGTAAAAGCGGATTTCAACGTGGTCGAGGAGTATCTGGAAGAGATCGGCCCGGTGATCGGGGCCCATGCCGGCCCAGGACTGCTCGGCATCATGATGGTAAAAGCATAGCGATGAGGAAAAACTCCCTTTGCCGGGGAGTTTTTTGCGTATTCATACTGCGCCCATCGCTGCCCCACTTTCTGCCGACGTATCCTGTATGCCTTGGCTTCGGGAGAAAATGCTACGTCGTAATGGATATACCCCTCTGCCGTACGGGCGATCAGTTCATACGACATGTCCAGCAGCTGACCATTTTTTTCATATTCGGCCCTGAAATCTTCGAGATGCGCATCCGGTTCGATCTGCATCTCCTCCCGCATCCTGCTCCAATCCTCCGTGAATCGCAGCTGATAGATGTTGTCGCTTGATACGGGGAGTTCATGTGTTCGCTCGTACAGATACTTCTCTGCCGCCGGAACGATCAGCTGGATGAAAAAGACGGCCAAGCCGAGAAAGGCGGCGCGATGCTTGGCAGTCACGTTCCGGGTCGGGCGCAAAAAAAGGAGAAACAACAGAAAGCCGGCAGGCAGCGGAAAGATTGGCTCTCACCATCCGATCTGGTTGCTTTCATGATACCACAATCTTCCATGCTTGTTGTCCCTATTAGCAGCGTGGAAATGGTGTAGCGCTTTCATCATGCGTGCGTTACAATAAAGGGTAGCGCTTTTTTGCCATCGTCCAAGGCTCGGCGCTCGCCGAGTTTGCTAAACACGAGGAGGAACACCGGATGAAATACAAGAGCGTGTTCGATATCATCGGTCCCGTCATGGTGGGGCCCTCCAGTTCGCATACGGCCGGGGCAGCCCGCATCGGCCGCGTCGCACGCATGCTGTTGGGGGGACAGCCGACCAGAGCGGAGATCACCTTCTATGGCTCCTTTGCCAAAACCTATAAAGGGCACGGTTCCGATGTCGCCACAGTAGCCGGCATTCTCGATTTCGACACGCATGACCTGCGGCTGAAGGATTCGCTCCGCATCGCCAAGGATCTGGGGATCGAGGTGGTGCTGCGCACGTCCGAGCAGGTTACCGAACACCCCAATACCTCCCGCATCTGCCTGTCCGACGGGGAGAAGACCGTGGAAGTGGTAGGCGTCTCCATCGGGGGCGGAAAAATCGAGATCATTGAGATCAACGGTTTCGATTTCCAGCTGGCGTTTCACGCTCCGACGCTGATGGTACTGCACGAAGACCGCTTCGGCATGATTGCCGGCGTGGCCGAGGTGCTGACCCGGCATCGGATCAATGTGGGCCACATGGAGGTGTCCCGCCGCGTGCGCGGGGCGGAGGCGCTGATGGCGATCGAGACGGATGCCGAGATTTCTCCGCAGGTGCTTGAAGAGATACGGCAAATCCCGCATATTATGAATGTGGCGTTGATTTCGCCAGCGTAAGAGAACCCTCGCAAGGAGTGGACATCATGTTTCGCAATGTGGCAGAACTGGTTGAACGGGCAGAGTCACAGGGGAAGAAAATCTCCCAGGTGATGATCGAAGCGGAAATAGAGGTATCCGGGCGCACGCGCGAACAAATCATGGCCGAGATGCATCGCAATCTCGACGTGATGGAAAAAGCGGTGCGGCGTGGCTTGACAGAAGATATCCAATCGCACAGTGGCTTGACCGGCGGCGATGCCAAAAAGCTGCAAACCTACATGAACGAAAAACCGTTTCTCTCCGGCGCGACGCTGTTGAATGCGGTCAGCATGTCCATCGCTGTCAATGAAGTGAACGCCGCGATGGGCACCATCGTGGCCACCCCGACCGCCGGGGCGTGCGGCATCGTGCCGGGTACGCTGTTTGCCATGGCGGACAAGTTGCAGCCGACGCGGGAAGAGATGGTGAATTATCTGTTTACCGCCGGCGCGATCGGATACTGCATTGCCAACAACGCCTTCATTTCCGGGGCTGCCGGCGGGTGCCAGGCAGAGGTGGGTTCCGCCACAGCCATGGCAGCGGCAGCGATCGTGGAGATGGCCGGGGGCACCCCGGAGCAATCTTCGCAGGCGGTCGGCATTGCCTTGAAAAACATGCTTGGTCTGGTCTGTGACCCCGTGGCCGGACTGGTGGAAGTCCCCTGTGTGAAACGCAACGCGATGGGGGCGGCGATCGCGACGGTGGCGGCCGACATGGCTCTGGCCGGGATCCGCAGCGTCATTCCGACGGACGAAGTGATCGAAGCGATGTACCGGATTGGCTGCGCGATGCCGAACACGTTGAAAGAAACCGCGCAGGGAGGCTTGGCGGCAACGCGGACGGGACGCCAGATCGAGGCGAAAGTGTTCGGCGTGCCGCTGACGTAATCGATGCAGGATGTATGGAACGCGCCCGTCTCCCAAGTGTACGGGGTTGGAGAAGAGCGGGCGAAAGATTTGGCAGCGGTCGGGATCACCACGGTTGGCGACCTGCTGGAATACTTTCCCATTCGTTATGAGGATTACCGCGTACGCGACCTGACGGAAGTGCGGGACGGAGAGAGGGTGACGCTGGCAGGAACGGTCTACGGCGAACCCTCTGTCCGTTTTTACGGCAAGCGCAAATCCCGCATTGCCGTGCGCATGGTGATTGACCGCGTGGTGGTCACGGCCGTCTGGTTCAACCAGCCGTATATCCGAAAGCAGCTGGCTCCCGGCAAGGAGATCCTCGTCACGGGCAAATGGGACAAGCACAAGCTGCAGATCGTGGTCAGCGAAATGACGGAGGTGGATTCCGCCCGTGCCCGGAACCGGGGAGAGCTTGTTCCCGTCTATCCGCTGGGCGGCGACTTGACGCATGCGTTTCTGCGCAAAACGATCGAGCGCGCCCTGCAGCAGTTCGGCCAGCATCTCGGGGAGCTGCTGCCGGAGGAACTGGTGGCGCGCTATCGGCTGATGCCCCGGGCGGAAGCGATCCGCACCATCCACTTTCCGGACAATGCGGAGGCGGGGAAGCAGGCGCGCAGGCGGATCATGTTTGAAGAGCTGTTTTTGTTCCAGCTGAAGATGCAGGCGTATCGCAGGATCAGCCGCCAGCAGATCAAAGGGGTGGCGCAGGAGGTGCCGCTGGAGGAGGTGCGCCGCTTCGTCCGATCCCTGCCGTATCCCCTGACCGGTGCGCAAAAGCGCGTGGTAAAGGAGATTCTGGATGATCTGCAGGCGCCGTATGCCATGAACCGTCTGCTGCAGGGGGATGTGGGTTCCGGCAAGACCGTGGTGGCGGCCATTGCGCTCTTTGCGACGGTCAAGGCGGGGTTTCAGGGAGCGCTGATGGTGCCGACGGAGATTCTGGCGGAACAGCACGTGCAGTCCCTTGCGGCCATGTTGGAGCCGCATGGGATACAGGTGGCGCTGCTGTCCGGGTCCTTGACCGCGAAAAAGCGGCGGGAGATGATCGGGGCGCTGCAGATGGGCCTGATCGACGTGGTGGTCGGGACGCACGCCCTGATCCAGGAGGACGTCTTTTTCCGCCGTCTCGGGCTGGTCATCACGGACGAGCAGCACCGGTTCGGCGTGGAGCAGCGGCGCATCCTGCGCAGCAAAGGCTTGTCGCCCGACGTGCTCTTCATGACGGCCACGCCGATCCCGCGCACCCTGGCCATCACCGCGTTCGGCGATATGGACGTCTCCACCATCGACGAGATGCCCGCCGGCCGCAAGCCGGTGGAGACGAGCTGGGCGAAGCATGAACAGTTCCACCATGTGCTGGAACGCATGCGGGTGGAGCTGCGCAAGGGTCGCCAGGCCTATGTTATCTGTCCGTTAATCGAGGAGTCGGACAAGCTGGATGTGCAGAATGCGATCGATGTCCACGCCCAGCTCACCCAGTACTTCCCGGAGTATCGGGTAGGGCTGATGCACGGACGCCTCTCCCCCAAAGAGAAGGATGACGTGATGCAGGCGTTCAGCAGGGGAGAGGTCCATGTGCTGGTGTCCACGACGGTGGTCGAAGTGGGCGTCAACGTGCCCAACGCTACGTTCATGGTGATTTATGACGCGGAGCGCTTCGGCCTCGCGCAGCTGCATCAGCTGCGCGGCCGGGTGGGGCGCGGGGCGGAGCAGTCGTACTGCGTGCTGATCGCCGATCCCAAGACGGAGATCGGCAGGGAGCGGATGCGCATCATGTGCGAGACCAACGACGGCTTCGAGCTGTCCCGGCGCGATCTGGAACTGCGGGGGCCCGGCGACTTTTTCGGCACGAAGCAGAGCGGCCTGCCCGAATTCAAGGTGGCCGACCTGCTGAGCGACTACAAGGCGCTGGAAGTGGCCAGACAGGAAGCCGCCAGCCTGGTGGCCCAGGAGGCCTTCTGGCAGGAAGCGCGCTTTGCGCCGCTGCGCGACTATTTGCGGCGTGAGGGCATCCTTGACGGCGTGGTGTTTGACTAGCGAATGGAAAAAGCAAGGGGGAGATCCCTTGCTTTTTTGTTCGAGCATGCGCATCTATCTCATGGACGGGGCGGCATGTTCAGATCCGCATAGCTTTTTACATAGATCCACTTCCCATCCGGGCTGGTGCCGATGAGGCTGGTATCCTGATACAGCTTGGCCGCGAGGGTGCGCGTGGTCCGGCGGTCAGCGTCGTACAACCTGATTTGCTCTTTGTATCTGGACGTGTCCGGCGCTTGCCGGTCGTAATCGTGATATACGAAAGCATGGGTGCCGTTTAACCAGCAACCAAAGCTGGGCTGACCGTCGACCTGCTGTGTCCCTTTGTACAGTCCGCCGTTGGTATAAAGCTGATACACCCCGTCGCTGGAAGACGTGAAACTCGCCCAGGCTTCCGCCGGAACCGGCGGGGTCCAGGTCGTCACGGTTTTCGTCTCCCATGAATATTTGTAACGCAGCTCCTTGTATGCGTTTTTATCCCGCATCTGGAAGTATACATAGCGGCCATCATCGTCAAAGCTTACCGGAATTCTGCCGGTGCTTACTTCGCTGTAGGGCGCACCGCCGCGCAGCGCTTGCCTGATCCGCTGCTCCTCGCCAGTAGCAAGCCTGCGGATCACCAGGTCAAAGTCGCCCTCCTGCCCTTCCGTCCCCACTGCCATGATCAGGTAAGCGTGATCCTTGCTAAAGTTCGCCCCATGGACATACCCGTCCGTTTGAACCTTCACGACCGTTTCGCCTGTCGGCTTCTGTTCGTCGGTCCCGGGTCCCTTGTAGAAAAAGCCGCGCTTGTCGGCATAAAACGTTCCCGCTCCCATGTAGGTTGTCGTCAACGGAACCGGATAGGGGATCAGACGCTTTTCCTGCATGTCAAACAGGGCGTACAGCATCTCGTAATCGGCATCGCACTCGCAGTATTTCTGATAGCGGCCGAGCAGCAGATAGCGATTGTCGCCGCCCAGGGACTCAAAGGAAACGTAAGGTTTGTCAAACGCGTAGATGCGCTCCCTTTCCTTGCCATCCGCTGAGATGCGCCAAATCTGCGGCGGCGCATGGACGACCGCCGTGAAGGTGGGCGGATCCTGCAGCTGTGTGCCTGCTGCCGTTGTCGCGCCATTGACGTCCAGCAGATAGGAACGCCCGGCTGTATCAGGAGTGTCTGCCTCCGGGATTGTCACGGTAAGATGAAGCTGGCGGTCGTTCACCCACTTGAAGGCAAAGTGCGGAACGACGGCGCGCTCCTCTTCCCTGGCCCGTTCTGCGGCACGGCGTGCCAGCGCCTGTTCCACCGAAGCGCGGTCCATCGCTTCGCGGAAAAACAGCGTATACGCCTGCGGGGCGGGGGTGACCACGGTGGCAATCGGGGAGTGCAGCTGCGGCTCTTCGTCCAATCGGATCAGCACCGGTTCGGTCACCGCCTCATTGGCAGCGGACGGCTTCGTTGGGGGTTCGCTGCTGGCAGGGAGCAATGGCGGTTCGGTCGGCTGAACGGCAGACAGCGGTTGGGTTTCGGCAGGTTTCGGTTGAACGGCAGACAGCGGTTGGGTTTCGACAGGTTTCGGCCGAGCGGTTGTTGTCTCTTGGGGAGGTGCTTCTTCAGAAGTGCAAGCGGCAAGAGAAAGGGCAAGCAGTATCCAGCAAACAATCATGAACCTCCGTTTCATTCCCACGTTCCCCTTACGATATGGATTTATCTGTAAGACGCGCTTTTCCTCCCTGTCGTTTCTTTCTACGGCTCAAACGTAATGGTCAGGTTGCTTCCCGTGTGTTTCAGCCACTCATCCAGAGCTGGTTTCGGGAACAGATGGGAGTTGTTGATGGTGATATACGGGATATCCGTCTTTTCCATCAGCGCTTGCAGACCGCGTTCGGTAATGCCCAGATACACCATCGTTTCCCCGAATGTCAGCAGCTGTTTCTGCTGCCCAATGTTCCCGTTTGGTTCCTCGCTTTTGGCGGGCAGTTCCCGGATGGCGTTCCCGCTCGCGGCGGTATTGACGGAAGGCGCCTGTTCGGCAATCTTGCTCAACCCGTGATAGATGAATACAGAGCCGGCCAGTATGCAGGCTCCCAGGACCAGCAACGCTCGGCTTGTTTGGTCGGCTAACACCCTATCCCTCCTGTTTGATTGGAATTCCACGAAAATTTTACCAGATGCATTTTTGGTGCTCAAGGGTATAAACGGGAACATATGTTCTGTATAATATATAAGAGAACAAATGTTCTTGTTCAGGAGGATGCCCATGAAGAGCAAGCGAATCGTTTTCCTTGCCGACATGCAGAGTTTCTTTGCCAGCATTGAAAAGGCGGCCAATCCTTCTCTTCGCGACAAGCCCGTCGTGGTCGCGGGCGATCCCGAGCGGCGCAGCGGGGTGGTGCTCGCCGCCTGCCCGCTTGCCAAAGCGTACGGCGTCACGACGGCGGAAGCGCTGTGGCAGGCGCAGCAGAAATGTCGGCATCTGGTTGTGGTGAAGCCGCGCATGGAGACTTATTTGCGGGCCTCCCTGCAGATTACGCGCATTTTCGAATCCTTTACCGACCTGGTGGAGCCGTATTCGATTGACGAACAGTTTCTCGACGTGACCGGCAGCGTATCGCTGTTTGGCGATGCCTGGCGGATGGCGGAAGCGATCCGGGAGAGGGTGCGGCTGGAGACGGGAGTGATCTGTCGCATCGGCATCGGCGAGAACAAGGTGCTGGCCAAGATGGCCTGCGACAACTTCGCAAAAAAGCGGGAGCAGGGCATTTTTTGGCTGAAAACAGAGGAGCTGGGCGAGACGCTGTGGCCGCTGCCGGTGGAAAAGCTGTTCGGCGTCGGCTCGCGCATGAAACGGCACCTGCACCTGATGGGCATTTACCGGATCGGCCAGCTGGCCCAGATGCCCCCAGCTGTCCTGACGCGCCGCTGGGGAGTGAACGGCGAAATCCTGTGGCGAACGGCCCGGGGCATCGACGATTCCCCCGTCTCGCCGAAAACCCATGACATGCAGAAAGGAATCGGCCACCATATGACCCTGCCCCGCGATTTTCATACGGCCAGGGAGATCAAGGTGGTGCTGTTGGAGCTGTGCGAAGAGGTATGCCGCCGCAGCCGCAGCAAAGGGTTGATGGGCTCCGTCGCCTCCGTGGGCTGCCGGGGAGCGGACCTGGATGCGGCCTCCGGATTCTGGCGGCAACTGAAGCTGGCGGAGCCGACCAACGACGCCATGACCCTCTATCAAGCCGTTTGCCGGCTGTTTGAGCGCCACTGGCAGCATACGCCCGTGCGCAGCGTGGGGGTTCACCTGGGGCAGCTCGTGGAGGACAGCGTCTGCCAGCTGAACCTCTTCGAAGACAAGGAGAGACAGCGCTCGCTTGCCTATGTGATGGATCACATCCGGGCCAAATACGGCAATGATGCGATTCTGCGGGCCGTCTCGCTGCTGCCGGCGGGGCAGGCCCGCGAGCGGGCGCGTAAAATCGGAGGGCATTACAAGTGAGCGGCAGGGAAAGCGCCATTTCGGCCGAGACCGGCGATTGCCCCGAGCTGCTGCGGGAATGCATCCTGTACGGCATCCTGTTCAAGGCGATCATGAAGGATGCGGGGGAAATGGAGCAGCAGGTGTTGAAAATGTCCTACCACCGCGTGCTGGAAGGGCTGTCCCGCCGGGCGGAGCGGGAGCATTACCGGCTGCGGCAGCTGCTGCGGCAGCACGGCTGTGAGCTTTTGTCCAGCGAGAAGGAGGGAAGCATGTACATCGTCCGCTACCGCCAGCGCGGCTACTACCGGGAAGCGATTTATTCGATCGAGGTGCTGCGGGCGGAATGCCAGCAGCGCCTGGACAAATGGGCAGAACAGCAAGGAGAGGGATGATTTGATGCGCAATCGATCGGTGTCCAAGAAAGAGAATTTGTTTGCAGCCAGCCGCTTCGTCCTGCCCGAACATCGGGAGCTTTATCTGCGGCTGAAGGAAGAGCAGCGTCGGTATGTACCGCCCGTGTTGGATGAGGAGCAGCGGGCGGAGCTGAGCGAACGGTTATGGAGGGCCCTGCAGGAGAAGCGGGAAGCCATCCTGACCTATTACGACGGCGTGGCCGCCCGCCGGCAAAAAGGGCTCATCCTGCATGTGGATCAGGCCGCCCGCCGGTTCAAGCTGAAGACGGAAAGCGATACCCTGTGGATCGCGTTCGCCGCCGTGCTGGATGTCCAACCGGCATGATCAGCAGCACAGAGGGCGTCTGCCGGCAAACGCAAGCGGCAAAAAAAGAAGCCCAGCGGTGAAAAGCGATGAGCCGTCACGTGCGGCAGCCAGGAGCGCGATCGCGATGGGGGAATTCACTGTTTTTCGCGGATTCCGGCGAAAATTGCTTTTTGCTTGAAAAGGATGTTTCGCTGTAATGTAAGGGTATCGTTCGGCGCTGCCGCAGAACGGGGAGAAGAGACAAAAAGGGGAACCATACATGTTGGCACAAGAAATGGGCGCAATCTTGACGAAGCATGCGGAGCTGATGACCGCCAAGCACTGGACGGACATTGTGCAGCAGCTGGAGAACAAAGGCTTGTATGTGGTGATCGAAACGGATACGAACGGCCGGATGATGAGCCCGCTGGGAGGATTGATGCCGATGCCGTGCAAGAGCGAAACCTTTGCCATCCTGACCGCCGAGGAATTGGCGGCGCGGGGCTTGCCGGTCGGGCACCACATCCTTTGCAAAACCAAAGCAAAAACAGCCATGGCGTAAGCAGCGGCAAAAGCGGAGCCCTTTCCCGCAAACAGCGGGATCGGGCTTTTTCCATGAAATGGCAAGCGTTTTTTGCTTTCTATTTTTTGCTTTATAATGAAGAGCGTGTAAGTACAATTTGGAAACAGGAGGTTCTGACATGCTGAAAACGCCGCTTGGGCGTCTGCGGGCCGCCGGTCTGATGGAGGGCATCTCGTATCTGGCCCTGCTTGGCATCGCCATGCCCTTGAAGTACTGGGCCGATCTTCCGGGTGCCGTCAAGATCGTCGGCTCTCTGCACGGCCTGTTTTTTATCCTTTACCTGTTCGCGCTTGCCCATGTGACCATCGCGCTGCGCTGGTCCATCGTGCGCGTGTTGGGAGCCTTCGTCGCTTCCTTGATTCCGTTCGGCACCCTGATCCTCGATGCCCGCTTGCGCCGCGAGCAGGAAGAGGATTCCAGCCGCCGCGCAGCATAGTTCATGGCCCGCCCCAACGCACCCACAGGCTTGCTTTCGGGCGGGCGATCAAGGCGCATTGGCATTCAGGGATGCGGATAAGATTCTTCCTCCAGACGGATCAGTTCTTTTACAGCCTTGTACTGCCGCAGCCGCAAATGCGGAAACACGATCGCCAATTCCCCTTCCCGAAGCGGCAGTTCGTCGCCGGGAGCTTCAATCGCATAGGGAATCTCCATCGCGCCCAGCACCCGGCTGTAATCGGCGGCGTCATCCCAGTTCGTCACGAAATAAAAGGATTTGTTATCCATTCTCACCACTCCTCCCAAGTAGTATGACCAGACGGGGCGGGAGACATGAACAGAAGCGGGGAGAACGGACCCGGACGGATGGCGGGAAGATGAAATTGGAATTCACAGAATTTTAACAATAAACTATACAAAAGAGGGGAGTCTAATGATATACTGGTTCTTGCAAGTGTGATTTTTTGGACATTTGGGGTGAGAGAGATGAACCTTGTACTGACAGACAAAACATGCAAGGTATGTCAGGCAAAATTGACGGAATACGAAGAGAAGAACCATGACGGCCTATGCATGGAATGCTACAAGGAAGAAAAAGAGAAAAACCATTGAGACGAACCAAAAACGTCACGGCAAACGCTTCCGTTCATGATGACGGAGGCGTTTCGTTTGATGCGGCCAGCCGGTACAAAACGGGTTGGCCCTTTTTTATTTCTCCCGGCCATTTCATTCAATAATTTTGAACCTTAGCATCATTTATTCAAATATGCAAATACTCCTCTCACAGGTACAATGAGTTTACAGGAGGGGGTACTTGCATTGGCAGAGCTACCTCGGTCATTACCTGCTGCATCAAGGAGACCCCGGAAAAACGAGCGCCTTTCTGGTTAACCGGACGATTGCAGACAAGACGCTCTCACACAAATAGGAAAGAAGGAATGCTTGTGTCTCGTTCGCTATATTTCGTGCTGTTTTTGCTGAGCCTCATCTGGGGTGGTTCCTTTTTCTTTATCAAGGTGCTGCTGGGGGATTTTGGCCCGTGGACGATCGCTTTTCTTCGGTCTTCCTTCGGATTGGCGGCCATCGTGATCATTATGCTGGTGATGAGGAAGCCGTTTGAACTGAAAAAAATTCCTTGGGTGCCGATGGCTGCGGTCGCTTTGGTCAATACGGCGATTCCCTGGGCATTCATCGGATTCAGCGAGACGAGAATCACGAGCAGCATGGCATCCGTGTTGAACGCGACAACGCCGCTGTGGACGATGATTGTGGGAATGCTGTTCTTTCGGACGGTAACGAACAGGATGCAATGGCTGGGCATGGGGATTGCTTTCATGGGGCTGATCGTGCTGTTGGGCGTAAATCCTGTTTCGATCATATCCGTGGATCTGTCGGGGTTCATCGGGATGCTGGCAGCCACCTTCTGCTACGCGGTTGGCTCTCAGCTGTCCAAACATCTGCTCAAGGGACTGTCGATGTATCAGATTACCTTTGGCACACTGCTCTGCTGCATGGTGGGCAGCGGCGTGGCTGCTTGTGCGATGGAGCCGCTCTCGCTTGCGCCGCTTGTCTCTCCGGTAAATATCGCCATGCTGATTGGGTTGGGCGTATTTGGTTCGGGCGTCGCCTACATTCTCTTTTATTTCCTGATTCAAAAAGGGAGCCCTGAATTTGCCACCATGGTTACCTACCTGGTGCCGGCAACCGCCATATGCTGGGGATATCTCCTGCTGCATGAGACGATCGGATGGAAGCTGCTGGCGGGTCTGGCGCTCATTCTGGGAGGCGTATACCTGGCAGGCAAAAGTCACAACACGTCCCATGAAAAGCTGGAACGCCATGCATGACGGCCAGCGCCTCGCCGGGTGGGGGGAGCGTTCGCTTTAAGTCGGCAGGGGTTTCTTTCATGAACAAGAAGCGGCAGGAATTTTATAAAAATACAGGCAAATGGTGTATAATATCAGGTGATTCAAAAAACGAGTGGAGGTTTCCTGCATGATGGCGTGGCCGCAAAAGCCGATGAGTGTGGGCCAGATCCTGGACCGCACCTTCAGCGTTTACCGCAAGCATTTTGGCAAGCTTTTTCTGTTAACCCTGATCTTGTTTGCTCCCTTGTACCTGATTCAGGAGGTAGCCTTGAATGATGCGGGCAATATGCCGTTTTGGCCGACGTTTGATACGGATGTGCCGTTTTCCGAGCGGTTCCTCGAATCATACAGCGAGTCCGGGGAGGAACCGAGCGTCGGGCTGCTGATCCTGTTTTTCGTCGTGGCTCTCCTCACGGGACTGGTCAGCACGCCGATATCCATGGCGGCGGTTGTGTTCATGGTTCAGTCCGTCATGAGGGGAGAGACGGTTGAACTGGGAAAAGCCCTGAAGCAATCATTTCGCCGGTATTGGCCGCTGTTGGGCAGCTGCCTGGTCTACGGTCTGATCGTGTTTTTGATGTGCATCGGCTTCTTCATGGTGCTGATGCTGGTTATCTTTGGGGTTGCTGCCATCGGATCAGGAGGCGATGAGAGCATTCAGCAGTTTTTTGCCAATCCCCTCTCCGCGCTCCTGGGGGGAGTCTCCGTTTTGCTCTTTTTCCTGGTGCTGCTCGTCCCCTTCTGTTATTTCCTGCTGCGCTGGGGCTTTTTCCTGCCGGCCGTGGCGGTGGAAAAGGTGGCGCCCGGTATCGACAAGAGCTGGAAGCTCACGAAAGGCAATTTTTGGCGCATTCTGGGCGTCTATCTGGTCATGATGACCATCGCCGTCGTATTCACCATGATGATTGAGCTGCTGGTTCTGGTATCGCTTGGGCAATCGATCCTGGGGCTGCTGGTGCAGAATCTTCTCACCCTCATGCTGATGCCGCTGTCATCGGTCGCCTATGCCGTCACCTTCTTCGATCTGCGCATCCGCACGGAAGGAACGGATCTGGAAGCGCTGCTGGCGGAACCGGCGAGGGAGCACGCGGCAGGGGAGCCGGAAGCGACCAATGAATAATCCTGCCACCATCACGGAAGAGAGACAGAAGCTGGAAGAGATTCTCTCCAGCGAGGAATTTGCCCGCTACCATCGGCAGGGGGGAAATCCACTGTCCGAACTGCTCGACCGGTTTTTCGACTGGTTGAGCCGCCGGTTCGATTGGCCCGAGATGCCGAGTGGAACCAGCAGCGTCATTTCCTATGCGATCATCGGGGCGGGGATTATCGCCCTGCTCCTGCTGATCATCTGGTTGTCCCGCCAGGCTGTCCGCGTGCAGAAACAGAAGGCTGTGCTGCCCGGGAACGTGGAGCCAAACGGCACGGTGGCGGATTATCTGGAGCGGGCCCGGCGCTTGGGCGACCAGGGCAACTGGAAGGAAGGCATCCGCCAGGCGTTTTTGGCGCTCCTTTTTTTTCTGCAGGAAAAGGAATGGATCCGGGTGGAAAAGTGGAAAACCAACTGGGAGTATCTGGATGAGCTGACGGACAGCAGCCCGGCGTGGGTTCCGTTTTTCCGCCGCCAGGCCCTGCTGTTTGAGCGGGTCTGGTATGGGAAGCGAATGGTCGATGAGGCCGGTTTCCGGGAGTACCTGGAGGCCACGGAGAAGATATTGCGCGGGGGGACAAGCGATGTATCGACGGAATAGCTGGCTGCTTGCCCTCATGGGAGCGATTCTGCTGTTTCTCGCATTGGGGTATGTGCTGGTGAAGCCGCAGGCGCCCAACTATCCGCCGTACCTGTCCTTTTCGCCCGATGTGGATGGCGTGAAAGGAATCGTGCAGCTGCTGAAGGAGAACGGCAGGCCGGTGAAGGAGTGGCGGCAATCGTGGCGGTTTCTGCCGCAGCAGGAGAAGCAGGCCCTGCTCGTGATTGAACCCGGAGGTCTGCAGCCCGGAGAGCGGAAAGCGATACAGGAATGGGTGGAGCAAGGCAACGATCTGCTGCTTTTCCAAAAGGTTCCGGAGGATTGGGATGACCTTCGTGTGCGGGAGGTCGACCAGCGCAAGCCGGGAGAAACACGGATCGAACAGGCCGACTTGCCGGAGGCTGCGGCGCTCACGGGATATGTGGATGCCGCGTACCGGCTTAGGGAGGCACCGGGAGTGACCGCGCTGCTGCGGGATGAACTGGGAATCCTGGCGGCCCGTAAGAAGCTGGGAAAAGGGAGCATCAGCGTGTTTCTGACGCCCGAATGGCTGACGAACGGGCAGATCCTGTCCCACTCCCATTTCGAGCTGCTCTGGCCCTATCTGCAGAAAAACTGGCAGGCCATCTGGTTCGACGAATACCATCATGGCATCGAGCAGCGGCCCGGGCTGTTGGCGGTCTATCCGGAGTGGCTGACCACGCTTGTCCTGCAGTTGGCCTTGGCCGCGCTGCTGTGGCTGTGGTGGAAAGGGAAGCGTTTTGGCCCGGTCTACACCCTGCGGGAATGGGTGGTGCGGCGCGGCGACGAGAGCCTGCTGGCGGTGGCCGGCTGGTATGAGCACCGGCGGTTGGCCAGGGAGGCCCTCCTGCATCAGGAACGGTATCTGCGCCGGCTTCTCCAGGAACGGTGGGGGCTTCATCCGATGGCCTCCGACCGGGAGATTGCCGCCATGGCCAGGGCCAAGTGGACGGCAGCGGAAGCGGAGCGGCTGCTTCAGCTGCTGCAGCATCTGCAGGCAGTGAAAGAGGCAAGACGCTATACGCCGAAACAACTGCTGCAAGACAGCGCGCGCATCGACGAGATGATCGCACGCATGGAGAAGGAGTGACAGAGATGGAACAATTGCTGGTGGAGATGGAAAAGCATGTGCTTGGTCAGGGACGGAACATTCGCCTGCTCGTCACGGCGCTGCTTGCGGGCGGACACGTCCTGCTGGAGGGAGTGCCCGGCATCGGCAAGACCAAGATGGTGCGCACGCTGGCGGCGCTCATCGACGGCGAATACCGAAGGATCCAGTTTACCCCCGACCTGATGCCGAGCGATATTACCGGCAACGTGGTGTTTAACATGAAGCAGCAGGAGTTCGAGACGATCAAAGGGCCGGTCTTTGCCAACCTGCTGCTGGCGGATGAGATCAACCGCACCCCTCCGCGGACGCAGGCGGCCCTGCTGGAAGCCATGGAGGAAAGACAGGTGACGATCCACGACAAAACCTATCCGCTGCCCGATCCGTTTTTTGTGATCGCCACCCAGAACCCGGTGGATTACGAAGGGACCTATCCGCTGCCCGAAGCACAGCTGGACCGTTTTTTGTTCAAATTGAACCTTACCTATCCGAGTCATGAAGAGGAACGGAACGTGATGAAAGCGCACAGCCCGTTTTTTGCGGGAGAGGCGGAAATCCTGCAGCCGGTTCTGACGCTGCAGCAGCTGCGCGAGAAGCGGAGGCAGCTGGCGGATGTGGTGATCGACGACGCGATCATCGACTATATCACGACGCTGATCCGGAAGACGAGAGAGACGAAGCGGCTGCAGCTGGGCGCAAGCACCCGTGCCGGCATCGCCATCATGATGGCCTCCAAGGCGTGGGCGCTGCTGGAAGGCAGGCAGTATGTAACCCCGGACGATGTGAAGGTGGTGGCGGGACCGGCGCTGCGGCACCGGCTGATCCTCGCGCCGCAGGTGGAATTGGAGGGGGGAACCAGTGACCACATCATCCAGGAAACGTTGGCCGCTGTTCCGGTTCCTCGCTGACAAACTGATCAGGGACGGCGTGCTGCCCACCCCGAGGCTGATCCGCTGGGCGCTGTACGGGTCCGGGGTGATCGCGGCCGGCTGTTTTGCCGGTCTCGGCGCTTTTTTCCTGTGGACGGTAAACGGACTCCTGCTGCTTCTCAGCCTCATTGACTGGATCACCCTGCCGAAACGCAGACAGCTGGAAGTGATCCGCCATCTGCCGGAAGAGGCCGACATCCGTCAACCCTTTGAGGTGCGGATCGAACTGCGCAATCGCAGCGGCCACCCCATCCGGTTTGCGGTGACGGATGATCTGCCGCTGTCGTTTGAACCGATCGAGCCGATCACCGGGCGGTCAGAGGGAGCGGGAACTTTCGTCACCTATGTCACGGCCGGCAGGGAACGGGGGAAATACCGTTTCTCCACACTGTACCTGCGCTATTCCGGCTGGCTCGGGCTGTGGCAGAAACAAGCGACCATCCCCGCCGAACAGGAGATCAAGATCCTGCCCGATCTCTCGGCCGTCAGGGGATACCTGTCGTCGCTGCAGGACAGCCTGGTGCTGGACGGGCAGCGCATCCACAAGCGGCGTGCTTCCGGCTCGGAGTTTCACGCGATCCGGGAGTACATGCCGGACGATGATCCCCGCCGCATCAACTGGCAGGCAACCGCGCGGACGGGGAAACTGATGACCAATCTGTATTGCCCCGAACGGGGGAAGATCGTCACCCTGCTTCTGGATTGCGGCCGGATGATGGGCGTCGAGCAGGACAACCGGACCAGGCTGGATCTGTCGCTGGAAGCCGGGCTGCTGCTGGCCGCGGTCGCTTTGCGGCAGGGGGATCAGGTGGCGGTCCTCGCCTATTCCAGCGGCATCAAGGTGTATGTGCCGCCGGGCAGAGGGCTTGCGCATCTGCAGACGATCATCGAGGCCGTCTATGATCTCCAGAGCGATTTCGCAGAGTCCAATCACGGCGTGGCGCTGACATTTCTGCACCGCAGCCTGAAGAAAAGAAGCCTGGTGGTGCTCTTTTCCGACATGGAGAGCTATCTGCTGGAGGATCAGCTTCAGGCGTATCTCATGCGGCTGCGCCGCAGCCATGTCCTGCTGCTGCTGTCACTGGAGGACCCGCTGCTGTTTGCCTGGAACCGGGTGAGCGTGACGGACAGCAAGCGGGCCTATATCAAGAGCATCGCGCGCAAAACGCTGCAGGAGCGGACAGCCTATCGGCAAAAAATGATCGGCCAGGGCATCCAGGTGCTGGACGTGCCGGCCGATCGTCTGGCGTTGACGGCGGTAAATGCCTATTTGGAGATGAAAGCAAGGGACGTCTTGTGAGAGCCGCGCAGCAGACCGTACAGGTAAGCGGCGAGCAGCAGCAGGAGGGTGAGGAGCGCCACGCCATACTTCGCCCAGAACGGCAGCGCGGACGGCGTGACATATCCCTCGATGATCCCGGCGACGACGAAAAGGGGCAGGGTGCCCAAAAGGAGTTGGGCCGACTCCTTGGCGGCGAGAAGCAGCTGAAATTTTCGCGAATACCGGCCCGGCACCAGCATGCGGTACCCCATGTAGAGCCCGGCGCCGCCCGCGATAAAGATTGCGGTCAGCTCAATGACGCCGTGGGGCAGGATGTATGCCCAGAAGGCAGCGCTTTTGTCGGCCTGCCAAAACACGGCGGCGAGGGCGCCGATGATCAGCCCGTTGTACACCAGCAGATAAATGGTCCACGTGCCAAAGGTGATGCCGCTGACGAAGGCCAGCATGGCCACCTTGATGTTGTTGGTCATGATCATGGCCGAAACGATGGCGCTGTCCTGATCCGCATGCCCTTCGCCCAGCCTGGACGGATCGACGTTCTCCGCGATCTGGGGCGGCAGAATCACGTAGAGGTTGAGCGGATCGCTCATCACCGAGGCGAAGCCGAACAGGCCCCCCAGCAGGAAGAGGAGGCAGGCGATCCCGATAAAGGGGAGGCGTGCGCGGATGAGCGCCGTAAAATACGTGTAAAAGAAGCGGGAGAGCTGATGGCCGCTGGCAAACTGCTTCTTGTACGTCACGTTGTGCGCGCGTGCCACCAGTTGGTTCAGATATTGGGTGATGTCGTCCTGCGGGTGGTAGGTGCGCATGTAGGCAAGATGGGCGGACGCCTTCTTGTACAGCAGGACGATCCGGTCGATCTCTTCTGCGCGGATTCGGTTCGGATGTTTGCGGAAGCGCTCCAGAAGCTGCTCCAGCTCGCTCCATGCCGCGCGGTTTTCTTTCAGAAACGAAGCGATTTCCATGCCAGGTCTCCTTTCAGGCCAACATCAATCAAGAAAGTGGGGGTATTGCATGAACGAAACGATCGATCGGCAGGTTTCCGTCGTGACACCCGAACAGGTGCGGCTGCAGTTTCAAACGGCGGGCCTGGGCAGCAGGGCGGCCGCCCAACTGATCGACGGCGTTATCCTTCTTGTGGTTAATATTACGTTATTGGTCCTGTTTCGTATAGTCGCTTTTGGCGCTCCCGATCCATTGCGGGAGGCAGGCGGCTTTGCGCTGGCCGTACTGATCATTCTCTTTTTTCTGTTGAATTCCGCCTACTATATTGTACTGGAATACTGGCTGGGCGGCCAAACCCTCGGCAAACGGTGGATGGGCATCAGGGTGATCCAAGAAAACGGGCAGGGGATCACCTTCTTGGCCGCGCTGATTCGCAATCTGTTTCGCATCATCGATAACCTGCCGGCTGGGTATTTTCTGGGGGCGCTGGTCTGCTTCTTCCATCCCCGCGACAAGCGGCTCGGCGACATGGTGGCTGGCACCATCGTGGTGCAGGAGAGCGGCTCTGCAGGCCGGGCGGGGAAAAAACGTCTGGAGAAGGAACTGCAGCGCTGGAATCCGCAGCAGTTGGGAATCCGGCTGCATGTGGAGGAAAAGGGGCGGATGGATCGGAAGGATTGGCACATGCTCGCGGCGTTCATCGAGCGTCTGCCGTTGTTGGCGGATGAGCGCAAGCGGGAATTGGGGAGACGGCTTGCGACCCATCTAGTGGAGAAAGGCATCATCCGCGACAGGGAGCTGGCCGCGCGCGAGCCTGTCCGCCTGCTGATCGCCGTGTATGAAGAGGTAAAAGAAGAGTGGCAGTTGTAGCTTTATCCCCGTCGGTGGCGGGGATTTTGTTTTTTGGCGCGGGCTGCGCGAACGCCCCCCTTCAATCGACGCGGTCGATAAACAATTTGGTCACCGGGGTGTAGTCGCCGCGCGCGATTTCTTCCTCGGTTGCGGGCTCATCCAGTTCATCCATGTCGAGACCGGGGGCGATGCTGGGGGCGGGATGATGCGCCGGTTGATTGTTCTGCTCTCGTTTCGCCACAAAGACAGCCTCCCTTGTCAATGTATTATGTATAGCATGCATGGTTCCCGCGCATTTATGCATACGGGATCTCTCTGATCAGAAAACGAACCGGCAAAAAAATCTGTTTACAAAACGAACCGGTTGGGCGTATGATGAAGCCAGAGAATTTTGCCTGTGTGCAAAAAAATGTCGTCAGGCAAACATGCTTTTTTTTAACCTTAAAAGTTGTATTAGAGAAACAAATATAACTTTATGCAAATCTGTTGGAGGAGGGAATTATGGATGGCGAACGAGAAAATCCAGCGCCGTGAAATTCTCAAAATGGGCATGCTTGGTACGCTGGGCGCATTAGGGGCCGGCATTTTGGCCCCGTTGGAGCGCGTATTTGGTTCGGAGCAGCAAGCGGCTGCTGCCGTCCAAACCACCATGAACCATGCGCGGATGGGGCATGGGTATGATCCGGGGAACGAGATAACGGAAGGGTTGAAGATGGCGCATCGGGTTCTGACCGAATTCGATTACGGGAAGGCATCCGTGCTGCCGAACGGGCAAACCCTGCGTGAATACGAATTGGTCGCCGCGGAACAAACGGTTGAGGTAGCAAAAGGGTTGATGTTCCCGGGGTGGGCGTATAACGGGCGCATCCCCGGACCGACCATCCGCTGCACGGAAGGAGACATCATTCGCGTCACGTTCAAAAACTATACGAGCCATCCGCACTCCATTCACTTTCACGGCATGCATCCCACGAACATGGATGGATTGGAACCGGTTCAACCGGGCGGGACATTTGTCTACGAATTTGAGGCAAAACCGCATGGGGTACACGTGTACCACTGCCACGTGCCGCCTTTGGCGAAACACATCCACAAAGGGATGTACGGAAACCTGATCGTAGATCCCCGGAAGCCGAGGGAGAAAGCGCTTGAGCTCAACATGGTGATGAACGGCTTCGATCTTGACCTGGATGGGGAAAACGACGTGTATACGGTAAACGGCTACGCCTTTGCCTACCATAACCATCCGATCCAGGTAAAAGCGGGCGAGCTGGTGCGCATTTATGTCAGCAACATGACGGAGTTTGACCTGTTAAACTCGTTTCATCTTCACGCCAACTTCTTCCATTACACGCCGAACGGACACGACTCCAATCCCCGCATATTTACCGACACCATCTCCCAGATCCAGGGAGAGCGCGGCATGCTGGAAATCGTGTTTCCGCAGCCGGGGCGATATATGTTTCACGCCCATCAAAGCGAGTTTGCCGAGTTGGGCTGGATGGGATTTTTTGAGGCGAAATAAGGGGAGGGAGAACGATGAGCCAGCTTCAGATGGAAGCAAAAACAAAGCCGAAAAGCCGCATGTTATGGACGGCACTGCTGCCTGCGGGGTTATTGATCGGCGTTCTGCTGCTGTTTTTCACGGCAGGGATCGGGATTGAACAACAGCCTGCAGCGCCGATTGAAAACCTGGCGATTAATCGGGTGGAGGTTACGGACAACGGCTTCGTGCTGGACGTAAGGAACGTGGGGCCGGAAGAACTGACCATTGCCATGGTTACCGTGGATGATGCCATTTGGAACGCCTCGTTTGAACCTTCCGCCACCTTAGCGAGATTTGCGTCCGGGAAAGTGTACATTCCGTATCCCTGGTTGTACGGGGAGCCGCATACGATCAAGCTGATGACGGCCAATGCCATCGCCTTTGAAGCGGAGGTTCCGGCTGCGCAGAAGACACCGGCTCCAACCTTCGAATTATTTGCAAAATATGCGATGATCGGACTGTATGTCGGCGTCATTCCGGTTGGATTAGGTCTCATGTGGTACCCGTTCATGCGCCGCTTTCACCGGAAAGGAATACATGCCATGCTGGCCCTGACGATCGGGCTGCTGCTATTCCTGGTGGTGGACACGTTCGAAGAAGGACTGGAGCTTGCCGGTGAGGCGGCCGGCATCTATCAAGGCGTCAGTATCGTCTTCCTCGGAGCGCTCATGAGCTTTTTGGCTTTGGTTGCGTTTGACCAATACAGCGCAAGCAAGCAGCGAGGACGCAGCAATGGCATCAGGACATCATTTCTGCTGGCTGCGGGCATCGGCCTTCACAACCTGGGGGAAGGGCTGGCCATTGGCTCGGCGTTCGCCCTGGGGGAAGGGGCGCTGGGAACATTTCTTGTCATCGGATTTACCCTGCACAATATGACAGAAGGGATTGGTATCGCCGCGCCGCTGCTTGGTGAAAAGCCAAAGGCAGGCACGTTCCTGTCGTTGGCTGCGATTGCCGGGGCACCGGCGATTGTGGGAACATGGATTGGCGGATTCGCTTTTTCGCCTGTTTTGTCCACCCTGTTCCTGGGGATCGGTGCCGGAGCGATACTGCAAGTGGTCTACGTCATCGCGAAACACTTGTTGCAGGAAAGCCAGGAGAATCGCCTTCCCGCCGTATCATGGCTCAATGTGGGAAGCATGTTTGCGGGGATCGTCATCATGTACGCGACAGCCTTCCTCATACAAATCTAAGGAGGAGAATGACATGATATCCGGTATCGGCATACCCGGGTTGATTCTGATTCTGCTGATCGCACTGGTGGTATTCGGGCCGAGCAAGCTCCCGCAAATCGGGAAAGCGATTGGGGATTCCATCCGGGAGTTTAAAAAATCGACGAAAGACGTTTTCGAAGAGGGAACAAAATAGGGAAAAGCTTCCTCCACTGGCGGAGGAAGCTTTTCCCGCTATTTGGTGTCGATATACTGCGACAGCAGGGCAAAAACGTCAGCGAGGCCTTGAATTCCCTCAAACGTTTGAAAGGCGATCAGCGGCAAACTGATGGCGAACAGCAGCGTTTCCCCGATCCAGGTAAAGACGTGCATGCCAATTCCTCCCCATGAATGGAATCTGTTGTCTGTTCATGAAAGCGGGAGGAAAGGTTCTTCCTGATCGGTGTTTGCTATTTTCATCCTGCGTCCCAACACGGATCGACGGCGCGGAATAACCCCGATCGGGTACGTTTCCAGCAGCAGGCCATCGCTGCACGGCACACGGAGCTGACCGGCGGCCGCGCACGTTGTGAAGACCGCGGGCGGTTTGGCCGGCACCAGGTACAGACAGGCGCCAACCAGCCCGGTGAGCAGATAGAACAGGGGTGAGAGATCGTCAATTTGCATAAACAGCAAGTCTTCCATCAACGAGCCTTCCCCCTTTCCAAAGAAAAACGGGTGGTAGATGAAGCATAGCCGCGGACAAGCTATGATGTCAACAACAGATAGGGCGTTAGCAGAAAAAGGTAGCACACCAGCGTCAAACCGCCGATCAGCAGGGCGGCCTTCGTCCAACGCCACAGTGCCTGTTTGATCCGTGCAGTGCGTACATCTTTCTGCATCATGAACCTCCGGCTGCCATCCTCTTTAAAAGTTATACGGATGACAAGAGGAAAGAGTTTCATCCATCCTGCCTCCCCATAAAAACAGCTCTTGACATGATCGGCTTCCTCCCTTATTATCAGGGCACATTTTCCAAGGCTTTTCCAACTTATCCATTCTGTTGAACGAGGAGGAACGGCAATTGAAGGCGGATCGGGAGCAGAAACCTTTGAACCAGTGTTATATCTGCGCCAAACATCGCGGTGACATTGCTTTCCCAGGCGACACCATTTATGAGGATGAGTTTGTCAAAGTGGTGCATGCCTCCATGCTCGATGGAGCCGACACCATGTATCTGGGATATCTCATGGTAGAGACGAAGCGACATGCGCTTGGATGGGCGGAGCTGAGCGTAGAGGAAGCGCAGGCGGTGGGACGGGCAACGGCGCTGCTCGGTCGGGCGCTGAAGGCGGTTGCGCCGGTCGAGCATGTGTATTCGTTTGTATTGGGCCACCATGTTCCCCATTTTCATCTGCAAATCGTTCCCCGATACGAGGGTGCGCCGCGGGAATATTGGGGCGTGAAGGTGACGGACTGGCCGGAAGCGCCGCAGGGAAATGAGGAGGATATCCGGCGATTGTGCGAAAGATTGCGGGAGTTTTTGGCGGATCACGCATGTGAGTGACGAGCGGGCCCCTCAACCTGCTTTGCATCGGCTGACGGGTCGGGCGCATGCCAAAAACCGCTGGCTAAAAACGGCAAGGCAAGCGCATACTAAGAAAACCCCGCCGACTTGAGCTATGCTTACCCCCAAAAAGTGACGCTGACCTTCGAAGCTTAATCCGAGTACTTTTTGGGGACCCCTAAACATGCTGTTGTCGGCTGGGCCCCCAACCTTTCTTGCTTCGCTTTATCGCTTTAAAGAAACTAAACTTTCCAATATACAATTTAGGAAAGAAAGGAGGGCTCCTCTTGGACAGGCATGGGCAGCGATCAAACACGGACCCACAAGAAACGGATCTCCCCGACTTTTTTACCCAGGGCGTAGCGCTTACCCGGCAGCAGGTAAGCGATGCCTACGGAATGGGGACGGTGGATGACAGAATGAACCGGCGGGCGGACGATCAGGAAGCGGACACAACCGGCTGAAATACCCGAAGGGCCCCTCTCCGTCAGAAACGATGGAGAGGCGTTTTTATTAAAAAATTTTTATTGACTGAATTGTATTGAAAGCGGAAAATGAAATGGAATGATATTCAGATTCAGAATATTTCGGCTGATTGGAGGCATGCCTATGAAAGATCCGCGTTTGCAAAAGCTGGCGAATCTTCTTGTCACCTATTCGACCCGGGTGCAGCCCGGAGAAAACGTCCTGATCAAAGTGGTGGGCCGGGTGCCGCACTTTGTAAATACGCTTATCCGGGAAGTGTATCAAGCAGGCGGAAGACCGTATGTGCAGGCGGTTGACCCGCTTATCCTGCGGGGGGTGGAAAAGGAGCAGCTTGATTTGATGCGGGAATCGGAGATCGCCTTCATGCAGCAGATGGATTGTTTTATCGAAATCTCTGCCGAGGAGAACATCAACGAGCTGGCGGATGTGCCGGATGACAAGCGCAAAATGTACAGCCAGCTTTTGCGTGGACCTGTCACCGATGTGCGCGTAAGGGGGACGAAATGGGTGGTGCTCAATTATCCCAATCCGTCCCTGGCGCAGCTCGCCAACATGAGTACGGAAAGCTTTGAAAACTTCTACTTCCAGGTGTGCACGATGGATTACTCGAAAATGTCAAAAGCGATGGATCGCCTGGTGGAGCTGATGAATCAGACGGATCAGGTGCGAATCACCGGGCCTGGAACCGACTTGACCTTCTCCATCAAAGGCATCCCGGCCGTGAAATGCGACGGGCTCTTCAACATTCCGGACGGCGAAGTATATACGGCTCCTGTGCGGGATTCGGTGAACGGCGTCATCACCTTCAACACCCCGTCCCCCTACGAAGGCTTTACGTATGACAATGTGCGGCTGACGTTCAAGGACGGCAAAATCGTGGAGGCTTCCGCCAATGACACGGCTCGCATCAACGGGGTGTTCGACACGGATGAAGGGGCCCGCTACATCGGCGAATTCTCGCTTGGCTTGAATCCGTACATCCAGCATCCGATGAAAGACATTCTGTTCGACGAGAAGATCGACGGCAGCTTCCATTTCACCCCCGGCTCCTGCTACGAGGATGCCGACAACGGCAACCATTCCTCCATCCATTGGGACATGGTCTGCATCCAGCGGAAAGAGTGGGGAGGCGGCGAGATTTTCTTTGACGGGCGCCTGATCCGCAAAGACGGCCGCTTCGTTATTCCCGAGCTGGCCTGTCTGAATCCGGAGAATCTGCGCTAAGCCTGCTGTACGCCTGGGCAAGTGCCTGTTCTTCGGAGGGAATGCGCAGGCGCAGAAGCAGCCACGCGTTCAGGCAGGAAAAGAGGCAGGCGGTCGCGTAGGCGCCGAACGTAAGCGGCAGGGTGAGCAGCTCCACCGCGACAATGAGGTAATTGGGGTGGCGCAGGAAGCGGTATGGCCCGCGTTTTACCAGGGAGGCTCCCGGCAACAGGTAGATCCGGGTATTCCAGAAGCGGCCGAGACTGCGGATGCACCAATAGCGGCCGGCCTGCGCGAGCAGAAAGAGGCCGAAGGGAAACCACCACCACCCGGGAAGCGTCCGTCTCGTCAGCAGGACTTCAAGCGTCAGGCTGAGCAAAAAGAGGACGTGAAGCATCACGATATACTTGTAATGTTCCTGTCCCGCTTCATATCCCCCTTGTGCGCGGAGATAACGGCTGTTCCGGCTGGCAAGGCGCAGTTCCAGGAGACGCTGCAGCAGCACGGCGGCAAGAACGATGGGAAAGAACAGCGTCAAGGCGGATCACTCCTGCTCCAACAGAATCAATTCACAGCTGAATCCGGGGCCCAGTGCAGCCGCCAATCCGCGCTCACTGGGCTGCCATGCGTGTTGCAGGCTGCGCTCCAGCACAAAGAGAACGGTGGGGGAAGACATGTTGCCATACTCCGCCAGCACCTCTTCCGAAGGCTTCAGCTGATCCGCCGCCATCCCCAGCGCGTCCTGATAGGCCGTCAGCACTTTCGCACCGCCGGGATGGAGGATGAACCGGCTGAGCTGCGGCAGTTCCGTCCGGTGCTGCGTCAAAAAAGTGTCGACACACCCGCGCATCCGCTGCTTCACAAGCGTCGGAATATCCCGGGAGAAAATCACCTTCAGCCCGTCATTGGTGACCTCCCAGCCCATCACATCCAGGGAGTCCTTCCAGGTGACGGTGCGCGTGCCAAGCACCCGGGGGGCAGTGCGCGTCACGCCATGGGTCTGCGCGTATGCGTCTCCCGCAATCAGCACGGCTGCCGCGCCGTCGCCAAACAGCGAAGTGGCGATCAAATTGCTCTTCGACATGTCCTGCCGGATAAACGTCAGGCCGCACAGCTCCACCGCCAGCATCAGCACGAGCGCATGCGGATAAGCCCGGGCATATTCGGCGGCACGTGCGAGCCCCATCGCTCCGCCGGCACAACCCAGCCCCCAGAGCGGAATGCGGGTAATCTCTTCCCGAAATGGCAGCCGGTTCAACAGCCGGGCATCGATGCTGGGCGTGGCGAGGCCGGTGCTGGAAACAAAAAGGAGGCAATCGATGTCGGCGGGGGAGAGGTTCACCTTTTGCAGACACGCGCCGATGGCTTCAGCCCCCAACGCGCAGGCATGTTCCACATACAATCGATTTTTTTCTGCGGGGGTGTGGTCGGATTCAAACCAGGAGAGAGGGACGCAGAAGTGGCGTTTGGTCACCCGGCTGTTGGCAAAGACATCGAGAAGACGGTCAATATCGGCAAACGCCTCCTGAAAAAACAATCTGGACAGATGTCTGGAGGTCTCCTGGGAAACGGTGAAGGGAGGAACGGCGGTACCAACGGAAAGGATATACGGCATCCAAAACCCCTCCGGCATGGCTGACATTATTTGTATGATGCCCCCGCCTTCATGCGATCATGTATAATGGAGAAGAAAATGAAAAGACGCGGAGGGACAGGAATGACGGAAGATCAAACGCCGGTGATACCGGAATTGGAAGGATTGGTGGAAAAGTTTACCGAGCTGTTGACCGGGGAAGCGACACCGGAAAGAATCGAAATGGTGAAGATCTGGTGCCTGTACAGCCACATGCAAAAAGTGATGCCGCCCCTTGTCCAGCACTGGGGAAGTGAACCGGAGCATCAGGAGGCCAAGGAAAAGATCAGACAGATCATCGACCAGTTGAAGCGGTGGAATCAGGAAAAAAACGCGAAATAACCGCGGCGAGCACCATAATACGCTGCGCTGACGGGTGACAAGCCTGCTTGCCGGCGGATCAAACGCATGCAGCCTGCTTCGGCAGGATGCGAGGCTGCATGCATGATGGGCCGTCAGGATTGCAGGTGGAAACGAATCCACCTTCCAGAAACGAGCCGGCTCTCCCGATCAGACAGCCGAGGTTTCCGCAGGCTGCGCTTCCCCTTGAAGCGGCTGCTCCCTGCGCATGGCGATGGAGACAAGCCGATACTGGAAGAGACCCGCGAAGAACAGGAGCAACCCGACGACGGAAAACCAGTAGCTGCCGCCGATATGCGTAAACGCGAAGGCGCCCAGGGGAGGCCCAAAGGTGCCGGTGATGCCCCAGTTGGCTCCGAAGATGGAGAAGTAACGGCCCCGGTACTCAGGCGGTGCAAGCACCGACACGGCTTTTTGGATCTGCGGGCCATACAGCATCTCGCCACAGGTAAAGATCGCTTCGGTGACAACCAGGAGGAGAAAGCTGGGTGCCCATCCATAGCCGAAGCCGACACAGGCAAAAAAGGCGTAGGCGAGCAGAATCACTTTCTGGGCCGCAAAACGCTCCGCGAAGCGGGCAAGCAGCATCTGGCAGCTGACAACCAGAATCCCGTTGATCGTCAGGAGCGTCGCATAAACGGTCAGAAAATCGGCAAAGCGCGTCTTCAGCTGCTGCGGCAAAATCACTTCCACCTGCGAGTACAAGAGGGAAACGGGGATGGCCGCCAGCGTGATCAGGAAGATCGTGGGGTGCTCGCGCAGGGCCAGTTTGGGCTGCCGCTCCTTCGGTGAGGCGGCTGCTTTTGCATCACGGCTCGCGTGCGGAAGGGTTTCCGGCACTTTCCAGATGATCAGCAGACAGTACAGGAAAAGCGCATACGAACAGAACGCAAAGACGATGTCCGGGTTGATCCTGTAGATGGCAACCCCGATCAGCGGTCCTGCCGCCGCTCCGATATTCAGCGCGGTATGCAGGAGCGCAAACACCTCGCTTCGCCTCTCTTCGGGCACCACATCCGTCACCTGCGCACTGGCGGCGGGCCAGAACAGCGATGCCCCGATGCCGTTCAGCACCGTCAACAGCGCGAATGAATAAAGAGAATCCGCCCACAGATAGCCAAGCATGGAAACGGATTCGATCAGCAGGGCGGCGATCATCATCGGTTTGCGCCCGTAGCGATCCGACAATCCGCCCGAAAACAGGCCGGAGATCATGCCCGTCAGCGGCTGCAGTCCAACGACCACGGCGGAGAGAAGCAGGTCGCCCTCCAGTTTGTTGTACAGGTAGATGGCCAGAAACGGCCGGAGCATGAAGCCGGCAAACGTGGTCAGAATCGTGCCGATCACCCGGATCCAGATAGCCGTATCATAACGGGCGATGATGTTTTGCAGCCAAAGCATGCAACGATCCTCTCTCTTTCATACGAATATATGTTCTGAAGTATACAGCAAAAAATTTTTAAATAAAAGAGGGTTTATAAAAATCGTAATTATCAGTCTGGATAAAATCCGGCAAGCAGCACACCAGATTTCGGGAAGAGATGTACAAAGGAGGGCTTGTATTGGAAGTAGCGTCGACGGCCAAGCACGGCCAGACGAACCAGGAGATGATCAACGCCCTCAAAAAGAGATACCGGGTCTATGACAGCGATATTGAGCTGATCGAGGGATATGCCAGCCAATGCAAGCGGTTCCGCGTCACCTTGCGCGAATAGCATGTCCATTCAAAATCATTTTACTTGAAGAGCGTCTTTTCGGTATGTACAATGTCCTTATAGGTAACTTACAAATGTTGTAAACCACACCAAAAGTGAGAAATATTACAAGGAAAGTCTCTGCGGCTGCGATATGGACAAGGAATCATCGAGCGTTTGGGTGGCTGGAAATACCGGAGGGGAAAACGATTGGGATACCGGTGGATCGGGTTGGGTACTTCGATGTTGCTATCCATTTTGTGGCTGAAGCTGTTCGATGCAGCGTTCACATTGGATGCCCTGCACAAGACGATTTTCATGTTCTGCCTGCAATCGGCGGCAGGATATTGGGTGGGTGAACGCATGGACAAGCTGCGGTCGCTCGCTTTCCTCGACTCGCTGACGGGCGTGTTGGTGAACCGCCGTTTTTGTGAAAAATTGGAAAAAGAGATTGAACGGGCGCGGCGCAACCGCTACGAGGTGACCCTGATGTTTATTGATCTGGACAATTTTAAAAAATACAACGATCAGCATGGTCACCTTGCAGGCGATCGGGTGCTGTGTCAGTTTGCCCTTCTGCTGCAGAGAGCGGTGCGCGCGCATGATATCGTGGGCCGTTGGGGAGGGGAAGAGTTCGTTGTGCTGCTCCCCCACACCGGCACGGCGCAGGGCATGGCGGTTGGGGAGCGGATCCAGACAGAGGTTCGGCGGGAATTGAAAGGCGTGACGGTCAGCATCGGATTGGCAACCTTCCCGTATCATGCCGGTTCGGCGCTCGACTTGACAGCGAGGGCAGATGCGCTGATGTATGAAGCAAAAAAGAAACGGGATTGCATGCTGACCGCGATGCATTAAGAAAAACGTTCGGGAAAACGATCACACTCGTATCCCCTGACAGGGGAGGCGAGTGTTTTTTATATGATCTTTACAAAAACTTAATAATTTCTTTACCAAAAAAACATACAATAACCCTGCCACTTAAATTTACCTTTACAAAGATGTTCGGTATAATCGGTGAGGCGCATAATTCCTGAAGGAGTGACCTGACAGATGTTTAAGTCCAAAAAGAACATCTTCTTTGATCTGTTTGAACAGCAAGTGGCGATCGTCCACAAGGGGTCTCATCTTTTTTTTGAAATGATCGGCAATTATCAGGATTTGGAATCCAAAGTGGCGGAGATCAAAGCGGTGGAAAAAGAAGGAGACGAAATCGTTCGCCGCATCATGAACGAATTGAACTCCACCTTCATCACCCCGCTCGAGCGGGAGGACATCCATGCGCTTGCCCATACCCTGGATTCGGTGATCGATTATATCGACGGTGTGGCTGACCGCATGTTCTTGTATCAAGTCAAGCAACCCGATCCGCGCGTGCTCGCGCAGGCCAACATCATCATGAAATGCACGGCCAAATTGACTGAGCTGATCCGCACCCTGCGCAAGCTGGATCACAAGGTTGTCGCCGAAATCGCCCGCGATATCAAGGAGCTGGAGCGGGAATCGGATGCCAACTACCGGAAGATGGTGTCGGATTTGTTGAATGCGCCGGACGCCAATCCGATTGAGGCCATCAAATTGAAGGAACTCTATGACAAACTGGAAGACTGTGCGGACTTTGCGGAGGACGTATCCAATCTGGTGGAAGGGATTGTGCTGAAAAATGCTTAATGTTTCGCCGGATTTGATCGTCCTGATCCTCGTGGTCATCATGGCTCTCAGCTTTGACTTCATCAACGGTTTCCACGATACGGCCAATGCCATCGCCACATCCGTCTCGACCCGGGCGCTGAGCCCCCGTACGGCGGTGCTGATGGCAGCCTTTTTCAACCTGATCGGCGCCCTTACCTATACGGGCGTGGCGAAAACCATCGGAGGCAAAATCGCCGATCCGTTCCAGCTGCAGAATGGGTTGATCATTGTGTTGGCAGCGCTGACATCCGCGATTTTGTGGAACATCATTACCTGGTGGTTCGGGATTCCAAGTTCTTCGTCCCATGCCCTGATCGGCGGGGTGAGTGGGGCGGTTGTCGGGGCGGCTGGCTTCGGCGCGATTAATCTGGAAGGGTTTGTCAGCATCGTGCAGGCGCTGATCATCTCTCCGCTCGTTGCATTCGGCGTTGGCTTCATCGTGATCAAGGTGATTTCCGCGCTTGTGGCCAATTTCAGCTATCACCGGACCAACCGGACATTCCGCGGCATGCAGGTGCTGGCGGCTGCCTGGCAATCGTTCAGCCACGGGGCCAATGACGCGCAGAAAACCATGGGGATCATCTCCTTTGCGCTGATCTCCGGCGGCTTTATGCATTCCACGACAGGCGAGATCACCATCCCGCTGTGGGTAAAGCTCTCCGCCGCACTGGCGATGGCGCTCGGCACGGCTGTCGGGGGATGGCGCATTATTGCGACGATGGGACGCAAAATCATGAAGATCAAGCCGCTGAGCGGATTCTCGGCTGACCTCTCCTCCGCGCTGATTATCACCCTGTTTACGATGTTCAAGCTGCCGGTCAGCACGACCCATGTGATTACCTCATCCATTCTGGGTGTCGGGGCTTCCCAGAAGTTCTCGGCGGTAAAATGGGGAGTGGCCGGCCGCATTGTCGTCACCTGGATCATTACCCTGCCTGCCACGGCATTGTTGGCGGCGGCATGCTATGTGGTGTTTGATGTGATCTTGTAGTGGGCAGGCTGTTTCCGGCTTGCCGGTGATAGGGTTCGGACCTGTGGGAGGGTTGAGACCCCCGCTGACTCGAGCAAGGGCCCTACTCGGCGCAGCGATCGCGATCGCCGAGTGGGTGGCGTTCGCTGATGTCGGCGGGGGTTTAAATCGTTCCCGTCAAGCGCTGCCACAAGGTGGGCTTCGGTTGGATGCGAATCGAACGGACAGCCGCCATCGGGATAAAGAGACGGGCGCCGCCGTCCTGTTCCAGGATGACGCCGGACGGTCCGCAATCGAAGAGCTTCCCTTCCTCCGTCGCGTGCAGACCGGCTGAGGACGGCACCAGAAACACCTCTACCTCCCGTTCGAGATAATCCGCTAACAGCTCATGCTCCATGCAATCACCTCCCGGACCGGCATGTTATTATCCAGCATCGCCAGAATTTCAATCTTTCAATCTTTCCAAATAGCGAAGCCCCTTCTGCGCGGAAGCAGAAGGGGCTTTTTCCGCATTAGATGTTGCGTCTGCGGGCGGTGATGATCATCAGGATGACCCCCGCTGCAGCAAGGGTGAGGCTCACCAGCTGGGCGACGCGAATGCTGCCCAGGTAGAGGCTGTCCGTCCGCAGTCCTTCAATGAAGAATCGGCCGATGGAGTACAGGATCATGTAGCTGAACAGGACTTGTCCGTCAAACTTCTTGAAGCGGTACAGCATCGTCAGCAACACGATGAAGACAACCAGATTCCACAGCGATTCATAGAGAAATGTCGGGTGATAATATTGGCCGTTGATCAGCATTTGATCCCGGATGAAGGCGGGGAAATGGGACATGAATGCCGCCGAAACAGGGCCGCCGTGCGCTTCCTGGTTGATGAAATTTCCCCAGCGGCCAATGGCCTGTCCCAGAATAACGCTGGGCATCAGCACATCGCCCATCAGCAAAAAGGGCAAGCCGTGTTTTCGGACGTACAGCGTACCGGCGAGCACGCCGCCGATCAGGCCGCCGTGGATGGCGAGACCGCCTTTCCAGACGGCAAAGATATCCCACAGGTTATTCTGGTAGCTTTCCCACTCGAAGATGACATAATAGGCCCGGGCGCAGACGATGGCGGAGGGGATGATCCATACCACCATGTTCAGGATATGGTCCGGATCAATCCCCACCCGTTTGCTGTGATAGCGGGCCAGGTAGGTCCCCACAAAAAAGGCGAGTCCCATGATGATGCCGTACCAGTGCACCTGCAGCGGACCGATTGATAGCGCGATCGGATCGATCAAGATCAGCTCCTCCTCTGAAGTATTTGTTTGGGGACAGTATAGCATATCTTCCGGTTACTTTCCTGTGTTTACCGGGATTTCGCCTTCAGAAAGGAGAGTATCGGATCAAGCGAAGCGCGATCGTCTGCGGAAAGGAGGGGACGGAACAGATCCCCCCGCTCTTGCAGCCTGGCCGGCAGATGATGCACGGTAAACTGGGTGGGATGGATCTGCGGCACTTCCTCCCAGGTGAGCGGCGTGGAGACGGTCGCTTCCGGTTTGGCGCGGGTGGAGTAGGGAGCCGGCAAGGTTTTGCCCCGCCAGTGCTGGAGATAATCGATGTACAGCTTGGTCCCCCTGTTTTTGATCAGGCGCTCGATGGTCAGTTCCCGGGGATATCGCGCCGTCAGGTATCGGGCAACGAATTCCCCCACCAGGCGGGTCTGCGCAAACGAATAGCGCCGCTCGATCGGGACATACACTTGCAAACCGCTTGCGCCGGACGTTTTGACGTAAGAAGGCAGTTGCAGTTCGTCCAGCAGTTCTTTCAGCCGCAGGGCCGCCTGCTGGACCGGACCGAACTCGGGCGTGGAAGGGTCAAGGTCAAAGACAAGCTCGGTGGGGATTTCATTGCCCGCTTCGTGAAAGGAGACATGCCATTCCAGCGCCGCTTGATTGGCCAGCCAGACCAGTGTCGGCAGATCATTCAGCAGGGGATAGCGGGTGGATTCCCATGTATGGGTAGGGATCCATTCCGGCGCATATGCCGGCAAATTTTTTTGGTAAAAGGATTTGTCATGGATGCCGTGGGGATAGCGAATCACGGTCAGCAGCCGGTTGCGGGTATAGGGAAGAAGAACCGGCGCCACCGTCATCAGGTATTGAATGTAAGCCAGCTTGGTCACACCCGCTTCCGGCCACAGCGGTTTGTCCGGATTGCTGATCGACAGCTGTTTGTCCTCCACGGTAAGCGTGTACTCGTGTACAGCCGTTCCCAAAGCGTTCACCCTCTTTTCCGGCATGTCGTTCTTCCGGTATCCTTACTATGCCCAAGGGAAGCGCCGACTTATCGTCTCATACCTATAGTAACTAGACAAAAGTAAGTTGCGGGTTGTATAATGCTTGCGAAAGGCAAGCGCGATATCGAAAGCGGGGAGATCCGGCATGAGCAAGGCAGCGAAACAGCAGCGCGGCATTCGCCGTGTGTGGAACGTTTCCCACAGAACCGGGGAGGGAACGCACCTCCGCATGGGCTTCGTTCTGGAACCGGGGCATTGGGAAGAGTTTGATCCGTTTCTGGCCATGATGGAAGACTGGTTTCAAAAGGGCACATTCGATTTCCACCCTCATCGCGGCCTGGAGACCGTCACCTATGTGATTGAAGGCAGGCTGGAACATCAGGACAATCACGGGGGAAAAGGACTCCTGCAGCCGGGGGATGTGCAGTGGATGACGGCGGGCCGCGGCATCATACACGCCGAGGAGCCGCTGGAAGGAGAGACCGTGCACAGCTTGCAGCTTTGGCTCAACCTTCCCCGTTCCAAGAAAATGACCGAGCCCCGCTATCAGGATCTGCACGCGGCAGACGTGCCGGTGCGCCGTGAACCGGGAGCCCTGATCAAGGTTTTTTCCGGTTCGTCTGCGGGGATCACCGCCAAGACGCTGAATCATGTGCCGGTCACCATGGTGGAGATCCAATTGGAACCGGGGACTTCCGTTGTTCAGGATCTGCCGGGCAGCTATAACGGGTTTTGCTATGTGCTGGAGGGGAGCGGCTATTTTGGCGCAGAGGAAACGCCCGGACAGAAGCAGCAGGTGCTGTGGCTCGGGCCGGCGGACGGCTCCCCGGAAAGTGAAGTCACGATAAGGGCGGATCAGGCGCTGCGTGTCCTGCTGTACGCGGGAGAGCCTGTGCGCGAACCGGTAGTGGCACGCGGCCCGTTCGTGATGAATACGGAAGACGAGATACGGCAGGCTTATGCCGACTACTTTGCAGGGAAATTCAACCCTTGAGCATGCTCTTTGTTTTTGCGCGGACCCGGGTAGATCGCCGGGCCGCTGTTTTTTTGGTTCAAACAAGCGCCCCACCGCTCAACTTTCATGGCTGCATCGTGCATTCCTCGGGAGGCACGTCGACGAACGCCTGGATGCTAGGCTGGCGCAGGGTATGTCCCTCGGTCCATTCGGCGAACTTGATTTTCACCGTATGCGTCGGCTTTACCCAGAAGGCATCGCGATGCCGGGCGGGCAGCTGAACGAACGGGCATGCTGTGGTTACGAGCGGATGCAATTTCTCTGTCAATTCCCGCCATTCCGCCGTCGTCAATCTGCCGGTTCCGGCGTGGCCGATATACCACAGCTTCCCTGCCTGGTCATACAGCCCGAGCAAGATGGCATTGACGATGCCTCCGCTTAGTGTGAAACCGCCGATGACCGCGATGAGGTCCCGGTAATTTTTGCACTTTTGCCACCGTCTGTCTTTTCCGTTGATGATGTACCTGCTGGTCAGGTCTTTCATGACGATTCCTTCCATGCCATGCTGTTTGATGACTTCGAACAGCGCCCGGCCGTCCGGATGGGAAGAAACCAGTTGCACGCGCTCGTTGGGCGTGATGATGCGGGAAAGCGCGTCAATCCGATCGGCGAGAGGCTGATTGTTCAGCCACAGGCCGTCCTGGTAGATGCAGTCGAAAATCATGTACGTCACTGGCACCTCATTCCGGATGTGCGCCACTTTCTCCATTCTCCGGAGCCCGTCTCTGCGCATCACCTCATGAAAGGAAGGTTTTCCGTCCTCGCCAAGGGCGATGATCTCGCCGTCCAATATGACGGATCCGGCATGGCAGTAGGAATGAAGATCGGTGATTTCAGGGTAGTGATGCGTCCGTTCGTTGCCTTTCCGATTATACAGCCGGACTTCCTTGCCGTCGTAATAGGTTAACACCCGCACCCCATCCCATTTCACTTGGGCGATCCATTCGCGCCCGGACGGAATCAGTTCGGTGCTTACCGGCTCCATGGGAATGATCGGTTTCATGGGCGACCTCCGCAGCAGAAATGGCGTCTCTTCTGGGTTATTATCGACATTCATAGACGGGGAAATTCTGCAGATAGTAAGGAGAGCGAATGGCTGGGAGGAGGGAAAGGGTTATGAAGCGTCTCGGCTTGGCATGCCTGCTGCTGCTGGCAAGCGTCTGCGGACTTCCTCGCGCATCCGCAAGCGGGAGCATCTGGATGCCCATTCACGTGCTGATCGATGCCGGTCACGGTGGAGTGGACGGGGGAGCCAGCTATGGCAGCCTGCTTGAAAAAGAGGTGAATCTGCAGATCGCCCGGATCCTGTACCGGCAGCTTACCGAAAAGGGATACCGGGTCATTTTGAACCGGACGGGCGACTATGCGCTGAGCGATGAGAACAAGTGGCTGAACAGCCCATCCCGCCATCTGCGGGATTTGGCGCAGCGCAAGCATCTTGCGGCGGAATTGCCCGTGGAGATGATGATCAGCATTCATGCGAACTGGTCGAAGAATGCTTCCAAGCACGGGCCGCTTGTGCTGTACCAGCGGAACAACCAGAGCTTCATGCTGGCCGATCTGATCCAGCATGCCTTGAATCAGCTGTATCACACCTCGGCAGAGCCGAGAGCTGCCGGGAGCTATTATTTGCTGAAGCACTCCCTGTGCCCGACGATCATTGTGGAAGTGGGGTTTTTGAGCAACCGGGAAGACCGCGAGCGCATGACGGATCCGAACGGGCAGGAAAAGATCGCACAGGCGATTGCAACGGCCGTCCACGAATATCTCCTGTTGGTCGGAGAGATGCAGGAGATGTCCGAGTGACTGACGAAATAAGAGGGGCCGCAAGCACGGCTCCTCTTATTTCGTAAAGATATGCTGCCCGATTTTCTTGATTTGCGGACGCGACCAGATCCAGGAGGACGTCGCCGTCTTTGGATTGAAATAGTACAGGGCGCCTCCGCTCGGGTCCCAGCCGCGGGCGGCATCCCAGGCGGCCTGATAAGCCGTTTTATCGGGAGTCATCCAATACTGGCCATCAGCCAAGGATGTGAACGCGCCCGGTTGGAAGATCGTACCCTTTACCGTTTTGGGGAAGCCCGCCGTCTGCAGCCGGTTCATGACGACAGCGGCGACAGCCACTTTTCCGATGTAGGGTTCACCGCGCGCCTCCGAATGCACCACTTTCGCCAGCATGGTGAGTTCGTTAGCGTTGACGGAAAACTTGCGCAGCGTATTCCACGTCTTGGTTCCTGCGATCCCATCGGCAGGAAGACCGTAATCACGCTGGAACGACGCAACCGCTTTGGTGGTTCTCCACCCGTAGATGCCGTCTATTTTGGAGGGATAGTACCCCAGCAGTTGCAGGCGGTATTGCAGATCCCACACGTCTCCGCTGACCGCTCCGGGCTTTAGTACGGCAGCAGCTTGCGCCTGCAAGGGGGGCAGCATGAATGAGACGGCCAGCAGCGCCACCAGGATGGCGTACATACTCCATTTCTTCATGATGCGGTACCTCCTTTCTCCCAGCCATTGTAAAAGGCAGAATAGGGAGGTTCAATGCCAGTTTTCTGGAAATGGAAGAGAATGATGGAAGGTTATTCCGCTTTCTTCCTTTTCAGCTTTCTGGTCGTTGTACGCGTGGCGGCCTTCTCTTCCGTCTCAGGTTCCACGGCTGTTGACACAGCCGGTGTGCGTTCCGGCTCAGCCTTGACGGGTACGCCTACCTCCGCCGAAGTGGCCGCCAGACTTTCCTTCAGGGCTTGCATCAGATCGATGACGTTGGCGCGCGGAGCGGCCGGGGAGACGGCCACTTCCTTGCCTTCCAGCTTCCGCTCGATCAGCTCCTGCAGGTCGGCCCGGTACCGGTCGGTATATTTGGCGGGATCAAAGGGGGAGGACATGCGGGAGATCAGCTCCTCCGCCATTTTCCGCTCATTCTCCGTCAGCTTGAGGGTCTCGGCGGGAAGGTCGGGTACGAGTGATACAGAACGCACCTCATCGGGATAATAGAGGGTGGCCAGCATGATGCAGTTTTCATGGATGCGCACCGCCGCCAGGCTCTGCCGGTTGCGCATGGTGATGCGGGCGATGGCGATTTTGCCGGTTTCGTGCATGGCGGCGCGCAGCAGGGCATAGGCTTTCTCCCCGGTTTCCTGGGGCGCGAGATAGTAGCTTTTGTCAAAATAGACCGGATCTATCTCCGACAGATCGACGAAGTCCAGAATTTCAATGGCGCGGCGGGTTTCTGGGGCAATGCTTTCCAGCTCTTCATCCTGGATGATGACAAAATTGCCTTTCTCATACTCGAAGCCGCGAACGATCTCGCTTGCCTCCACCTCGCGATCGCAGTGGGGGCACATTTTGGCGTAGCGGATCGGGGTGTTGCACGCCTTGTGCAGCTGCCGGAAGCGAATGTCGCGCTCCTCCGTTGCCGTAAACATGCGCACGGGTATATTGACAAGGCCAAAGCTGATGGAGCCTTTCCATACGGTATGCATGACTGAAACCTCCTGTCCGGCATGCGTTTTGCTTCGTATCCGCGGAGTTCGTTTGGCCCCATCGCGCCTTGACTCCAGCGGAAGTTCGCCATCATGTTAAAACCGGTCCCCATGGACAGACCGGTTACCGACCGTGCTTGGTGATATCCTTCTGATCCGCATCCGACTGCATCTCGCGGGCCAGCTCGACAGCTTGGCCGGTGCGGTCAGCCAGCGACTGCATGGCGGCCGCCGCCTGCTTGCGTTGGGAAGGGCGTTTCTTCGCCATAAGTACCTCCTTGCCTTGCGTGTTACTGGCTAGTTTCTCCCGCGCCGCCCGATCCATGCGCAAAAAAAAGCCCCACTGTTTCCAGTGAGGCAGCGGTTTCATGCGTTCCCGCGCGGGGAACCATCGGCACGCATGCTCCTATCAGACATGTCGTGCGCCACCCAAAACCGCCTTTCAATTATGGGAGAGGAGAAACCGGAGGAAGAGCTTATGGGGAAACGTAAGTCTTCTCCGCGGTTGTCAGCGACACCCTTGCGTCGCTAGTCCTATTCTTTGCCAAATGTTTCTGGTTTATACACGCAGGGATGCAAAATTTGCTCCGCTGTTTTACGTTTCTTTCCGGATTGTGTTAGTATGAAATCATCATTGGGTATCGACAGGTGAGGATATGCGCGTTATCGCGGGAGAGCTCAAGGGGCGGCCCCTGTCCGCCGTACCGGGCAAAGGGACGAGGCCGACCACCGATAAAGTGAAAGAATCCATTTTCAATATGATTGGCCCCTATTTCGACGGGGGAGTTGCCCTCGATCTGTACGCCGGAACCGGTGGTTTGGGGATTGAGGCGCTGAGCCGGGGAATGGAAAAGGCGATTTTCGTCGAGGTGGACAGCCGGGCTTTCGCCGTGGTCAAGGAGAACATCGAGAGGCTGGGGTTGGCGGATCGGGCCGAACTGTACCGCAATGATGCGGCACGTGCGTTAAAGGCGCTGGCGAAGCGGGGAATCCCGTTCGATGCCGTCTTTCTGGATCCGCCGTACGCCAAGCAGAAAATCGCTGACGAAATCGCTTACCTGCAAGAGGCCAACCTGCTTGCGGATGAGGCATGGATCGTGGCGGAGCATGCGGCCGCCGATTCCCTGCCGACGGCGGTGGGACGCTGTACCGTGGACCGGACCGCCACCTATGGCGATACGACCGTTACCATTTATCGGCACAGGAGAGAGGGAGGAACCTGATATGCACATTGCAGTTTGTCCAGGCAGCTTTGACCCGGTTACATACGGACATCTTGACATTATTACACGGGGGGCGAAGATTTTTGACAAAGTGATCGTCGCCGTCCTGATCAATTCCAAGAAAAATTCGCTGTTCAGCGTGGAAGAGCGGGTGGAACTGCTGCGGCAGGTGACAGCCGAGCTGCCCAACGTCGAGGTGGATTCCTTCAACGGCCTCCTGATCGACTACATGACCGAACGGCAGGCCAAGGTCGTGATCCGGGGGCTGCGAGCCGTCTCCGATTTTGAGTATGAGATGCAGGTGGCCTCCATTAACAAAAAATTAAAGGACGATGTGGAAACGTTCTTTATGATGACCAACAACCAATACTCCTTTCTGAGTTCCAGCATCGTGAAGGAAGTGGCGAAATACAAGGCGAGCGTCGGTGATCTTGTGCCGCCTGTCGTGGAAAAGGCGCTGCGCGAAAAATTCGCCGCGCTGTAAAGCTTACCGGTATGATTTGCGCCAGGTGCCGACGACAAGCATCCGCACCAGGAAGCAGAGGGCCCCGAGACCCAGCGCGGTGATCCAGGACTGCCCAAACAGATGCCACCAATGGGCCGTCGGGCTCGCCAGCTCCTGCGCCGAAAAGACGGGAACGCTGTCGGTGATGCCTGCAGCCAGCATCGTCAAGGGCTGCCACAGCACGAACGTGCTCAGCAGGGCCAGGACGGCATGGAGGGCGCGGGCAAAAAGATAGGGTGTCACCCGGATATCCGTTTGGCTCAGGATGCTCGCCACCTGCGCATGGACGCTGAAGCCTCCCCAGGAGACGAGCGCGCTGGCGATCGCCGCTTTCCAGATCAGCGGGATATCGTTCGGCATCTCGCTGACCGCCTGGGCGCCGAGGGTTACTTCAAACGTCCCCGCCACCAATGCTTTCGCAAACGCCGTCGGGAGGCCGAGCGGACCCAGCAGGACGGACAGCGCACCGCTGAGAAACCGGGTCACGTGGATGGCGGAAAGAAGCTGGATCACGACGGAAAAGACGACGAGAAATCCGCCGATCATCAACTGCATTTGCAGGGCCGACTGAACCGCTTCCCCCATCAGCTTGCCGAAGGGGCGCCCGTCCCTGATCCGCGCCCGGTGCATGGCCTGGAGCGCGCGGATGGCAAGCGGCAGTTGGTTGTTCGGCAGCTTCTTGCTGGACGGGTCGAACGCCGCGTGGAACCGGTAGACGATGCCAAGCAAGAGGGCGGACAGATAGTGGGTGACGGCCAGCACGAAGCCAAGCTCCTCGCTGTGAAAAAAACCGACGGCAACCGCGCCGATCACAAAGAGCGGATCGCCCGTCGTGGCAAAGGAGACCAACCGCTCTCCTTCCGCGCGGGTGAGACTTCCGTTCTCCCGCAGCCGCGTCGTCAGTTTGGCCGCCACGGGATAGCCGGATGAGAACCCCATGGTCAGCACAAAGCCGCCCGTGCCCGGGACGTTAAACAAGGGCCTCATCAACGGCTCCAATAATACCCCGACGAAATGGACCACGCCGACGCCCATCAAAATCTCGGAGACGACAATAAATGGCAGCAGGGCCGGGAAGACGACCTCCCACCAGATGTCCAATCCTTTGATGGCTGCGCGAAACGATATCTCCGGATGGGAGACGAGCGTGATGACCAGGCCAATGGAAAAAAGGGCAAGGAGCAGTGTCAAGAGTGGAGAACGACGTGTCATAGGTTCCTCCTGGGCATGCAGGTTAGTACATGTCTACGTCCGACCAAAGAAAACTATGCGCCCAAGCTTGCAGCCGGACGCATGCGAGCGGCGGGGACGGATGCAGCGTTTTGGAGGGGAGGGAGCGCGTTGAAAACGACAGTGAAGCCAAAGGTGGGGCTGGCCCTGGGAGCGGGCGGTGCCAGAGGGCTTGCGCACATCGGCGTGTTAAAAGCGTTTGAGTCCCACGGCATCGAGGTGGATCTGCTGGCGGGCAGCAGCATGGGCAGCCTGATCGCCGCCCTCTATGCCAACGGGATTGAACCCCGCATGATGGAAAAGCTGGCGGTCAATTTGAAGCGGAAGCATTGGCTGGATGTGATCGTGCCCAACCTGGGATTTGTCGCCGGGGAGAAAATCAAGGAGCTGATCCGGCTGCTTACGCACGGCAAGCATATCGAACAGCTGAACAAGGAACTGGCGATCGTCGCGACCGATATCGAAACCGGGGAACGGGTTGTTTTCCGCGAAGGGCCGATTGACAGGGCGGTGCGGGCCAGCATCTCCATTCCCGGCATATTCGTGCCGGAGCGCGTCGACGGCCGCCTCCTGGTGGACGGCGGGGTGATCGACCGGGTGCCGATCACGGTGACCAGGGAGATGGGGGCGGACATCGTGATTGCGGTGGATGTCGCCCAGTTTGACACCCGGATGAAGGTAACGTCCATTTTCGATGTGATCGCCCAGACCATCGATGTCATGGAGCGGGAAATCCTGCGCCATCGGATGCTGGCGGCCGATCTGGTAATCCGTCCGAATGTTGGACATTATAGCAGTATCGCCTACGCCGCCATCGAGGAGATCATCGCCGAGGGCGAGAGAACGGCGCTTGCATACGTGGAACAGGTGAAAGAATTGATTGACAAGTGGGAGGCAACGACATGACGGAGGAGTACCGGACCCCTCAGAACCGCGCAGCCAGACGCATCCGGCTGCTGCTGTGGCTGTTTGTCCTGCTGATGGCGTTGATGCTTGCGGGGTTCTATCTGCCGACACCCTATTATGTCGAACGGCCGGGCTCGGCCGTCGAACTGGCCCCCATCGTCGAGGTGGAGGGGGGCAAAAAGGATGCGGCCGGGGTGTTTATGCTGACGACGGTCCGGATGGGAGAAGCCACGCCGGCTTGGGTGTTGTATGCCAAGCTGTTTCCGGATGCCGAGTTGATCGACAAGGATCTGGTGCTCAATCAGGGGGAATCGGACGAGGATTTCACGAGGCGCGAGCAGGCCGTGATGCAGAACTCGCAGAAAATTGCAGAAGCGGTTGCTTTCCGTCTGGCAGGCTACGAGGTGAAAATCGAAAACCACGGCGTGATCGTGATGGGCACCATTCCCGGCATGCCGGCCAAAAACATCTTTCAGGTCGGGGATATCATCACCGCCGTCGATCATCATGCGACGCCGGAACAGCAGGCGCTGCGGAACTACCTGGCGAAAAAGAAGGTGGGAGATACCGTACAGATCACCTTCCAGCGCGACGGCGAGGAGCGGACGGTTCCCGTCACGTTGGGCGAACTGCCCGGAGAGGAAGCGCATCGGCCGGGACTCGGCATCAGCCTGGACAACAACCAGGTGATCGAGGTACCCGAAGAGGTTACCATCACGGCGCGCAATATCGGCGGGCCGTCTGCCGGACTGATGTTTACGCTGGAGATCTACAATCAGCTGCGCAAGGACCTGGACCTGACGCGCGGCTACCGGATCGCAGGCACCGGGACGATCAACGCGGACGGGACGGTGGGGCGCATCGGCGGAATCAATCACAAGGTGGTAGCGGCCGACAAGGCAGGCGCCGAAATCTTTTTTGCGCCGGATGACGCCGGATCGGAATCCTCCAATTATGAGGAAGCGGTCGCCACGGCGAAACGCATCGGGACAAAAATGAAAATCGTGCCGGTGAAAACCGTTGACGACGCGATCGCCTTCTTGACATCCCTGCCGCCCAAGCGCTCCTAAACTTCAGGGAAGGCTGTCAAGGAAAATAGGTTGACAAAGGTGTATGGCTACCGCTATAATCATCCTTGTTGCGCTTGAGGTGATAGAACGTTGAATATCAAACTTGTTGATTTGGATCACCGCAAAGGAGAGCCGCTCGCTTTCCAGGTCACGCTTGATCCGGCCGAGCTGAAAGAGAGGCATCAGGAGATCAGGGGCTTGACGACGGTGGAGACGAAGGGCGAGGCGGCCAAATTGGGCAACCTGTATCACGTGAAAGGCGCCATGGAGGCGAATGTCGATTTCGTCTGCGCGCGCTGCCTCAAGCCGTTCACCGAGCACATGATCGTCCCGTTTGCCGAGACCTTTGCCACCCCCGAAGCCGGGAGCGAGGTGGATGAGGAGAGCGATATCCATCTTTTGGAGGGGGAAGTGATCGAGCTCAATCCCCTTTTGCAGGAAGATTTTCTCCTGGCCATGCCCTCCTTTCCGCTGTGTGCGGAAGATTGCGAGGGGCTGTGCCCGGTATGCGGCATCAACCGCAATGAAGGGAGATGCAGCTGCGATACCCGGCGCATCGATCCGCGGTTGGCGGCGCTGGCCGATTTCTTCGGCAAGGACGAAGAGTAACGAGAATTGTTTTCAAGATGGAGCTTCACATCAGCTTCATTTTTGAACGGATGGCCGAAGCGGTTTCCCCTTCCCATCCGGATACACAAGGGATGTTAAACCTCTTTCTCATAGAGGCCCTAACAGACACAGAACCAGTTGAAGGAGGTGTAAGCAAGATGGCAGTACCTCAGCGGAGAACTTCCAAAACCCGTAAAAGAATGCGCCGTACGCACTTCAAATTAGAGATCCCCGGCATGGTAAAATGCGATCATTGTGGCGAACACAAACTCGCACACCGCGTTTGCCCAAGCTGCGGACACTATAAAGGGGTAAAAGTAGCGAAGTAAGAAAAAGCAGGGTGAGTCTTTCACCTTGCTTTTTCTTATTTCGGAAGACCGGTTGACGGGGCTGGAAAAAATTGTGTACAATGATGCTCCGATTTGTTTGCCGGAAGAGAGGTAGCGGCATGGTTTATTGGGAAATCATCCGGAAAAGTTATCGTCAGAATCTTCAATATCGTTTGTCTCATCTGATCAGCAATGGGGCCAGCGCCATATTCGGCCTGATCTATATCGCGATCTGGTTCGGGGTGATGAGCGGCAAAGAAGGGACAAGCCCCTACGCCATGCGGGAGATGGGCCACTATTTAACCTTCACGCAATGCACGCTCTGGATCACCACCTTTCTGACGCCGGGTCTCGGCATTTCCAACAGCGTCCGAACCGGAGCGGTCAGCTTCGACCTCATGCGGCCAGTCAATTATTTTCTCTATGTGATCAGCCATGAAATCGGACGCATCGCCTACAATCTGCTTCATCGTTCCGTGCCGATCGGCATCACCCTTTCCCTCCTGGTCGGACTGGCCCTGCCGGCCAACCCCGCGACATTCGTGTGGACGCTCCTCTCCCTGGCGCTCGCCGTCTATCTCGGCCTGCTGCTGTTTTACCTGGTGGGCATCTCTTCCTTCTGGACGACGGAGATTCGTTGGGCCCACCAAACAATCGTCGCCATGATGCTGGGATTGGGCGGACAGATGATTCCGGTAAACCTGCTGCCGGACATGTTGGGAAAGATCGCGGCGGCTCTGCCGTTTGCCTGCATTCTGTATGATCCCGCCGCCATCTACATGGAGAAAATCCCGCCAACGGCCATCGGGCTGCAGGCGGGATGGGCATTGGTGCTCACCGCAGCCGCCCTGACCGTCACACGGCTGGCGCGCCAAAAAGTGGAGATTCAGGGAGGGTAGCATGTTTTTCTTGTATCGCAAGCTGCTTGCGGCCAGCATCCGGGCGCAGATGCAGTACAAGCTCAATTTCATCGCCACGGCCGTAACCACCGCCATGCTGTCGTCCATCGATTTTCTGATCCTCTCGGCCATCCTGCACCGCTTCGACCATGTGAAAGGGTGGAATCTGTACGAAGTGGGGCTCCTTTACGGCCTGGCCTCCATCGCCGTCTCCCTCTACCGGGTGCTGGCCCCGGAGATCCATGATTTTGAACGGTATATCGTGTTCGGGGAGCTTGACCAGCTGCTGACGCGGCCCGTCTCCCCGCTCCTCCTGCTTTTGACCCGCAACCTGGAGCTGTCCCGGATCGGCGGGGCGGTGCAGGGTCTTGTCATTCTCATCGTCTCTCTTGGAGGACTGGCCGGGCAGGGGCGGGTCACCTGGCTCCTCCTGTCCTATCTGCCGATTGCCGTGCTGACGGGGCTGATGATCTTTTTTGCGATCGGGCTGGCGACCGCGACGACCGCTTTCTGGACGGGGCAGTTGAAGGAGCTGCAAACCTTTACGATATTTGCACCGGCCACGGCCGCCAACTTTCCGATCAGCCTCTATCCGGGGTGGCTGAAGCTGCTGTTCTACTCCGTTGTTCCGGTCGCGTTTCTCAATTATGTCCCCATGCTGTACCTGCTGGACAAAGGGGGAGCGTGGCCCCTGCTGCTGGTCGCGCCGCTTGTGGGCGGCGTGTTCTGCTGGCTTTCCATCCGGTTTTGGCAGTTCGGCATCCGCCATTATCACAGTACGGGCAGTTAAGGAGGAATTTCCATGATCGAAGCATCGGGGCTGGTCAAGACGTTTCGCCTGGCAAGGGGCGGAAATGGGACCCTGGGTGCCCTGAAGGGGCTGTTCACCCGCGCGTATACGGAGGTACAGGCCGTCAAAGGGATTTCGTTTACCATCCGGGAAGGAGAATTTGTCGGTTATATCGGCCCCAACGGCGCGGGGAAATCGACGACGATCAAGATGCTTGCAGGCATCCTTCATCCGACCGAAGGGGAAGTGACGGTCGCCGGCTGCAGTCCGCAAAGGGAGCGGAAAGAAGTGGCGAAGCGCATCGGGGTGGTTTTCGGACAGCGGACCCAGCTCTGGTGGGATCTGCCCGTGCGCGACTCCATGGAAATCCTGCAGGCGATGTACAAGATCGATGACCGGTCGTTCCGGGACGCGATGGAACGGTTCAATGCGCTGCTGGACCTGCATGAATTCCTGGACATCCCCGTGCGCAAGCTCTCGCTCGGGCAGCGGATGCGCGCGGATTTGGCGGCAGCGCTGCTGCATGACCCGCCGGTGCTGTTTCTGGATGAACCGACGATCGGCCTCGATGTTGTGGCCAAAAACAAGATCCGGCAGTTCCTCCGGGAGATCAACCGGACCGATCGAAAAACCATCCTCCTGACCACCCATGACATGGATGATATCGAACAGCTGTGCAGCCGGATCATCCTGATCAACCACGGGCAGGTGATGTTGGACGGCACGCTCGACCAACTGCGGGCCCAAATCGGGCTGCCCAGCGTGATCGTGGCCGAATACCGGGAACCGCCTGCGATCACGGGGGTGTTGGACGGGGTGGAACAGGTGGAGCAGATCGGCAACCGGCTGGTGATCCACTATGACAAGCGAAAAACCCCCACTCCCCGGCTGCTGGCGGAAATCGGGCGTTGGGGCGAACCGGTTGACATCCAGATGAAGGAACCCGATATTGAAGAAATCATCCGACTCCTGTACGGAAGGGTTGCCAATCCGGCACGGTTATCCTATACTAGCTTTAGTACCTGGTATTAAAAACTACCCGCAAACATACATATGGTAGCAAGGCTTTTGCGGCAATTGGGGGGTGCCCGCTATCGCCCGTTTAGCAAAAAGGGAACGCCAGTCCCGTCTCGTCCAGACGCTGACGGACAACCCGTTTACCACCGACGAGGATCTGGCTGAGCTGTTTGACGTCAGTATACAAACCATCCGCTTGGACCGACTGGAATTGGGAATTCCGGAATTGCGCGAGCGGATCAAATCGGTTGCAGAACGCAGCTTCGACACCGTGAAATCGCTCGGGATCGACGAGGTGATCGGGGAGATCATCGACCTGCAGCTGGATGCCCAAGCCATCTCCGTCCTGGAAATAAAAGAAGAGCATGTGTTTGCCCGGACGCAGATTGCCCGCGGCCACTACATCTTTGCCCAGGCCAACTCCCTGGCTGTCGCGGTGATTGACGCGGACGTGGCGCTGACGGCAACGGCCCGCATCCGCTTCATCCGCCCGGTGCGCCTTGGCGAAAAACTGGTTGCCAAAGCCACGGTGCGCAGTCAGGATCGGGAGTCATGCAAGGTGCGGGTAGAGACGAAGGTGCAGGGAGAACCCGTATTTACCGCAACGTTCCGGGTATACCGGATGTCGGAAGCGAAGGATGCGAAAAAACGCCCTGACGGAAGAGAGAACGCACCATCTTAGAGGAGGAAAAACCTTGCGTATAGCGATCGATGCAATGGGAGGGGATCATGCGCCGGCCAGCACCGTGGCCGGGGCGCTGGAAGCAGTCAAATCGGACCCCTCTCTTACTGTTGTCTTGGTTGGGGATGAGAACGAGATCAGGCGGCATCTTCCTCCCCAGGTTCCCGCGGGCATAGAGATCTACCACGCGTCCGATGTGATCGGACCGGAGGAAGAGCCGGTCAAGGCTGTCCGCCGCAAAAAAGATGCCTCCTTGGTCGTGGCTGTGCGGCTGGCGCGGGACGAACAGGTGGCGGCTGCCATCTCGGCAGGCAACACGGGCGCGCTGATGACGGCCGGGCTGCTGGTCGCCGGCCGGATGAAGGGCATTGAGCGGCCGGCGTTGGCCGCGTTTATCCCCACCATGAAGGGGAAGGTTACCCTTGCGCTCGATGTGGGGGCCAACATGGACGCCAAGCCGGTCCATCTGCTGCAGTATGCGATCATGGGCAGCATGTACGTGGAGAAGGTGCTCGGCTTTGAGCAGCCAACCGTCGGGCTGTTGAATGTAGGCACCGAGGAGGCGAAGGGGAACGAGCTGACCAAACTGGCCTTCCCGCTGCTTGCCAAAGCCAACATCCGTTTTGCCGGCAATGTGGAGGCGCGGGATATTTTGCAAGGGGTCAGCGATGTGGTGGTTTGTGACGGTTTCGTCGGCAATGTCATGCTGAAATCGATGGAAGGCGCGGTCGCCACGATATTTGGTCAATTGAAGCAGGAGTTTACTTCCAGCTTCTTGAATAAGTTGGCAGCGGCTGTTCTCAAGCCAAGCATGCTCCGTTTCAAGAGACGGATGGATTACGAAGAGTACGGCGGGGCGCCGCTGTTGGGTTTGCAGGTTCCGATATTTAAAGCACACGGTTCCTCCGATGCCCGGGCCATCAAGAATGCGATTCTGGCGGCAGGCCGCTTCGTGAGACAGGATGTGAACCGTTTTATCCAGGACGAACTGGAAAAAGAGATCTATCAGGAAAGCGAGTGAGACCGATGAAGGGAATGCGTTCGGTAGGAATCTTGGCCACGGGTTCGTATACTCCCGAGAAAGTGCTGACCAACGCCGATCTGGAAAAAATGGTGGAGACGTCCGACGAATGGATCGTGACGCGGACAGGGATTCGGGAGCGGCGCATCAGTTCGGAGGAACAGGCGTCGTCCGATCTGGCCTATGAAGCGGCGAAGAAGGCGCTGGCCAAGGCGAACATCAGCGCGGATCAGCTGGATATGATCATCGTGGCGACCGTGACGCCCGATAACATGTTCCCTTCCACCGCCTGCCTGCTGCAGGAGAAGCTGGGCGCGACCAAGGCGGCCGCGCTGGACGTATCGGCGGCCTGCACCGGCTTTCTTTACGGCATTGCGGTCGGCAGCCAATTCATTGCCAACGGGATGTATCGGTACGTCCTGGTCATCGGGGTGGAGACACTCTCCAAAATCACCAACTACGAAGACCGCAACACCTGCGTGCTGTTCGGGGACGGAGCGGGCGCGGCGCTGCTCGGCCCGGTGGCGGACGGCTTCGGGTTCCTGGCGTTTGAACTGGGGGCGGACGGCTCCGGCGGCCCGCTGCTCTCCCTGCCGGCCGGCGGTTCGCGCATTCCGGCGAGCCGCGAATCGGTGGAGCAAAAGCTGCATTACATCTCCATGGCGGGCAGCGAAGTGTTCAAGTTCGCCGTGCGCGTGATGAATACCGCAACGGAAACCGTGCTGGAAAAAGCGGGGCTGGCCAAGGAGCAGATCGACCTGCTGGTGCCGCATCAGGCCAACCTGCGGATCATTGATTCGGCGATCAAGCGCTTTGGCTTGTCGGAAGAGAAAGTGGTGGTCAACCTGGACCGCTACGGCAACATGTCTTCGGCCTCCATTCCGGTTGCCCTGGATGAAGCGCTGGCGGAAGGCCGCCTGAAGGAAGGGGACAATGTGGTTCTCGTCGGCTTCGGGGGCGGCCTGACATGGGGGGCTACCTTGCTGCGCTGGAGCACCCGAGAGGCATAAGTTTTTCGAGAGGGGTTATGGAACCAATGGGTAAAATCGCTTTTGTCTTCCCGGGACAAGGATCGCAATTCGTGGGGATGGGCGCAGAGTTGGCCCAAACGCACGCGGCCGCCCGCGAGATTTTTGCCAAGGCGGACAGCGCGCTGGGCTTCCCGTTGTCCACGCTGTGCTTTGAAGGCCCGGAAGAAGAACTGCGCCTGACTGCCAATACGCAGCCGGCCATTCTGACAGCCAGCATGGCGGTCTATGCGGTGCTGAAAGAGAAGCTTCCGGCGTTTCAACCCGATTTTGTGGCGGGACACAGCTTGGGCGAGTATTCCGCGCTGTGTGCGGCGGGCGCGCTGTCGTTTGAAGACGCGGTCAAAACCGTGCGGGCGCGCGGGCAGTTCATGGAAGAAGCCGTCCCGGCGGGCCGCGGCGCGATGGCGGCGGTGCTGGGGATGGACCGTTCCCTGCTGCAGCGGGTATGCGAAGAGGTAAGCGCCTCCGGCCATCCGGTCCAGCTGGCCAATCTGAACTCTCCGGGACAGATCGTCATCTCCGGCAGCGCGGAAGGGGTTCGGCTGGCGGGGGAAAAGGCCAAGGCGGAGGGCGCGAAGCGGGTGATGCCGCTGAATGTGAGCGGTCCGTTCCATTCGGCCCTCATGAAGCCGGCGGCCGACAAGCTGCAGCCTGTGCTGGCCGGCATCGCGGTGCAGGACGCGGCGGTGCCGGTTGTCGCCAATGTGAGCGCCCGTCCGGTGACGAAGGCGGACGAGATCGTCGCGAGCCTGGTGCAGCAGGTGGCTTCCCCCGTGCTTTGGGAAGATTCCGTTCAGTGGATGGTAGCCGAGGGCGTGACCACGTTCGTCGAGATCGGCCCGGGCAAGGTGCTTTCCGGCCTGATCAAGAAGATTGCGCCCTCAGAGACGCAGATCTATGCGGTGCAGGACAGCCAATCGCTGGAAGAACTGGTGAACGGAGGGGTATTATGCTGACAGGCAAAGTGGCGCTGGTCACCGGCGCATCCCGCGGGATCGGGCGGGCGATCGCCCTGCGCCTGGCGGAAGCGGGAGCGGATGTGATCGTCAACTATTCCGGCAGTGAGGCTGCGGCTGCGGAGACGGTGGCCAAGGTGAAGGAATTGGGCCGGCGCGCCATCATGATTCGGGCCAACGTGGGCAGCAGCGAAGAAGTGGAAGCGATGTTCAAAACCGCCCTGGACGAGTTCGGCCGCATCGATATTCTGGTGAACAACGCGGGGATCACGCGCGACAACCTGATCATGCGGATGAAGGAAGAAGAATGGGACGACGTGCTGGCGGTCAATCTGAAAGGCGTGTTCAACTGCATCAAGGCCGCGACGCGCCCCATGATGAAACAGCGCTCGGGCCGGATCATCAACATCACGTCCGTGGTCGGCGTCCTGGGCAATCCGGGACAGGCCAACTACGTGGCGGCCAAGGCAGGGGTGATCGGGCTGACCAAAACGACGGCGCGTGAGCTTGCCTCCCGCAACATCACGGTCAATGCCGTTGCCCCCGGCTTTATCGATACCGACATGACGGCGGGTCTGCCGGAAGAGGTCAAGGCGTCCATGCTGGCGCAAATCCCGCTCGGCCGCCTGGGGCAGGCGGACGAGATCGCCAAGGTGGTCGTGTTCCTCGCCTCCGATGCGGCCAGCTACATGACCGGCCAGACCCTGCACGTCGACGGCGGCATGTACATGTAACGGAACGATTTCGTCCAAAACTGGTTTTTGTCAGGGTCATCCACTATAATACTGGAGAGGGGGTGAAGCAAGATGGCAGATACGTTTGAACGTGTGAAGAAAATCATCGTCGACCGTCTGGGTGTTGACGAATCCAAAATCACGCTGGATGCTTCCTTCAAGGAAGATCTGGGCGCTGATTCGCTGGATGTCGTTGAACTCGTGATGGAGCTCGAGGACGAGTTCGATATGGAGATTTCCGACGAAGACGCTGAAAAAATCTCGACTGTGGGGGAAGTAGTCAATTACATAGATTCCCACAAATAAACATGTGCACGATGGCTGCAGGAGTCCCGTACCCTACGGGACTCCTCCCTTCACATGGAAACATCCTGCCGTGCCCACACGCCCTTATCTGTTTTTCATCCCGCAAGGAACGGAAGCGCAAAGCTGATTTCACATAGAGGTGATCGATCATGAAAAGACGAGTGGTGATTACCGGTGTGGGAGTAATCTCCCCGGTCGGAAACGATGCCGACACGTTCTGGAAAAACTTGCTCGAAGGCAAATCCGGGATCGGGAAAATTACCGCCTTTGACGCATCGGAGTATCCGACGCAGATCGCGGGGGAAGTGAAAAACTTCGATCCGGAACAGTTTATGGATAAAAAAGAGGTGCGCCGGACCGACCGTTATGTCCAGTTTGCCCTGGCGGCCGCGAAGATGGCTGTTGCCCAGTCCAAGCTGGAGATCACGGAGGGGAATGCCGAGCGCGTCGGGGTGTATATCGGTTCGGGGATCGGTGGCCTTGCCACATGGGAGGAGCAGCATTCGCTGCTGCTGGAGAAAGGGCCTCGCCGCGTCAGCCCGTTCTTCATTCCGATGATGATCGCCAACATGGCGTCCGGCCTCATCTCCATCGAGTTCGGGGCCAAAGGGCCGACGTCCAGCGCCATTACCGCCTGCGCCACCGGGACCAATGCCATCGGGGATGCTTTCCGCCTGATCCGGTACGGGGACGCCGATGTGATGATTACCGGCGGCGCCGAAGCTACCATCCGCCCCATGGCGATGGCGGGCTTCTGTGCCATGAAAGCCATGTCCACCCGCAATGATGAGCCCGAAAAGGCAAGCCGTCCGTTTGACAAGGACCGCGACGGTTTCGTGATGGGCGAAGGGGCGGGCATACTGGTGCTCGAGGAACTGGAGCACGCCAAGAAACGGGGGGCCACCATCCTCGCCGAAGTGATCGGGTACGGGATGAGCGCCGATGCCCATCATATCACCGCGCCGGCGCCCGGCGGCGAAGGAGCGGCCCGCTGCATGAAAAACGCGTTGCGCGACGCCGGTGTGGAACCGGATGAAGTGGGTTACATCAATGCGCACGGAACCTCCACGGATCTGGGGGACATCGCCGAGACGCTGGCGATCAAGCAGGTCTTTGGCGACCACGCTTACAAGCTCGCGGTCAGCTCGACCAAATCGATGACCGGCCATCTGCTGGGCGCAACCGGCGGCATTGAAGCGATTGCGACGGCCTTTGCGCTGCGCGATCAAATGCTGCCGCCCACCATCAATCTGGAGAATCCTGATCCGGAATGCGATCTCGATTATGTGCCCAATGTTGCGCGGCCGGCACATGTCCAGGTGGCGATTTCCAATACCTTCGGGTTCGGCGGACACAATGCCACCATTGTGCTGAAACGGTACGAGGCATAATTTTTTTCTGCTGACCGATGATAAAGGACGTAGGAAGTATGGAGAATGGTGGTGAGGGTGTTGGATTTTGCGGAGCTGCAAGAGACGATCGGTGTGCGCTTTCGCGACGAAAGCGTTTTGCGGCAGGCATTCACCCATTCCTCCTATGTGAACGAGCAAAAAGGGAAACGCATGCAGGATAACGAACGGCTTGAGTTCCTGGGAGATGCCGTCCTCGAGCTGACGGTGTCCCAATTTCTGTACAAGATGTTTCCCAAGATGAGCGAAGGGGAGATGACCAAGCTGCGCGCCGCCATCGTATGCGAACCGTCGCTGGTCAAATTTGCGGAACTCCTTCATTTTGGAGATCTGGTGCTATTGGGAAAAGGGGAAGAGCTGACGGGGGGCAGACAGCGGCCCGCCCTTCTTGCCGACGTGTTTGAAGCGTTCATCGGCGCCCTTTACCTGGATCAGGGGCTTGAGGCGGTGTTTTCCTTCATGGAAAAATACGTATACCCCCGCATTGACAAGGGAGAGTTTGCGCAGGTCACCGACTTCAAGAGCCAGCTCCAGGAGTTTGTCCAACAGGATAATCTTGGCGAGCTTCAGTACCGGATCGTACAGGAGAAGGGACCCGCCCACAATCGGGAATTCGTCTCTGAAGTGCTGTTGAACAACCGCTCACTGGGAATAGGCTCCGGCCGCTCCAAGAAAGAAGCCGAGCAGCAGGCGGCTGCCCGTGCCCTGATCAGTCTGGGAGCCATGTAAACGATAGATGGAAGCGAGAGGAAGATAGGTTTCTCTCGCTTTTTTCTTTTCACCCAGTGCGGATGTGCAGCCATGGCGCCAGGTGAGATGAAACGGCAGCGGATCCGGGTGTATAATGAAAGATACATGTACAGGCTTCATTGTTTGCTCTTTTCGTCAGCAACGCATGCAGATTGGGAGGGATAAACAATGAAACGCTATATTACATTGTTAAATTTTGACGGGACATTGACGCAGCAGAAGCTGCTCTCGCGTTATCCCGGCGAATGGATCGATCTGTCCGACATCCGGGGTTCACAAGGGTACTGCGAGATGCCTTCCCTGCAAACGATCAAAAAAAGGTTGCAGTCCAGAAAATACAAAGGCATTACGCTGATCGGAAACGGCAATTACCACTACGTTTCCTATCTGCTGCTCTCTGAATTGAAACAGCCATTCTCCCTCGTGCTGTTCGACCATCACACCGATCTTGCGCTGCATGAGGATGGATCCATGATCTCGTGCGGATCCTGGGTGACATTCGCGCTGAACACATATCCGCTGCTGCAGCATGTCGTCATTATTGGAGCCAACACGTCGAACGGCCGTTTCGACGCAGGGAAAATGCCCGGGAATGTGACGGTGATTTCCGAAAACGAAGTGAAACAATCCTCCGTGATCAGGATGGAGGCGAAGCTTCGGGCCCTTCTGAAGGACCAACCGGTTTATATCAGTGTGGATAAGGATGTTCTCGACAAGAACCATGCAACCACCAATTGGGATCAGGGAAGCATGACCTTGTTGCAGCTGCTGGAACTGATTCGGGATTTGAAACAGAGCAACCCCGTTCTGGGGGTGGATATCTGCGGTGAACTGCCCCTCTCGCCGGTTGATGTGTTATCGCCTGAGCTGGTCCGGCATATGAAAAAGAACGAAAAGGCCAACAGAGCCATCGTCGATGTTGTCTCCGCCAGCTAATATCGAAAAAAGCAAATGCAGCCTGCTTCATAAGGAGCAAGGCTGCATTTTTTGATGCCGCCGGCAACAAAAGAGCACCATTGCAGGGGTCAGGCTATTTTTGGGGGCAACCGGGCGTCATCAGATTGACGGAAGCATTTGCGTATGGTAATTTACATCTAAACGATATATATCGATTCGATGTAAAAAGGAGAATCATACCATGCGGAAACGATTGCAGACAGTTCCACCTTCCGTGCTGATGCTGGCGGCAGGCGCGATGATCAACATGATGGGTTTTTCCTTCGTCTGGCCGCTTACCATGATTTATATTACCCGGGGATGGCACGAGTCGGCGACGACAGCCGGCTGGGTCATGATGCTGGAGGCGGGAGCAGGCGCGCTAGGCAGCATGTCCGGCGGGCTGATTTATGATAAAATAGGGGGAAAACGGACCATTGCGGCGGGGGCGCTGCTTGCTTCTGCTACGGCGTTTGTGCTGGCCTTCTCACCTGGCTGGGCGGTTTTCGTCCTCGCGCTGTCGCTGCTGCATCTCTTTCTGGGTATGATCCTTCCGGGGATCATGGCGATGGCTGGTGCGATGTGGCCCGACGGAGGCCGCCGACCGTTCAATCTGATCTATCTCGCCCAGAATGTTGGGGTGGCGGCAGGGACCGCCCTGGGCGGCATGCTTGCTGCCGTTTCGTTTTCCTGCTCGTTTTTGGCCAATGGCGCGACGTTTTTCCTGTTTGCCCTGCTCTTGCTCGTTGCTCTGCCAAGGGTGAAGGCGGCGGAGACAAACACCGCGTCAATGAAGAGAGATTCCCCCCCAACCGTGAATGAAAATCCGGGCAATGTGCCTGCGCTTCTTCTCCTGTGTGCGGGGATGATGTGCAGCATCATTCCCTATACGCAGTGGCAGGTCAGCATTCCCGCCCACATGCTTCGGCATGGCTACAGCTTGTCGGCGTACAGCGTGCTCTGGACGCTGAACGGCCTGCTGATCCTCCTCCTCCAGCCTGTCGGCTCACGCATGATCAACCGCTATCTCCCGGATGTATCCAGCCAATTGCGGACTGGGGCGGCGATTTATGCAGGCAGTTTCCTCCTGCTTCTTTTTTACCCGCAGTATGCGGGTTTCGTGGCCGCCATGATTCTTTTGACCGTCGGGGAGGTGCTGGTCTGGCCGGGGATTCCCGCTGCCGCACATTCCGTTTCTCCGGAGGGGCGCAGAGGTTTTTACCAGGGCCTGGTGACCGCAAGCAATTATATGGGCCGTATAATCTCACCGCTCATGGGGGGCATGCTGTCAGACCGCTTCTCCCCTTTTCAGATGATGCTTGTCTTCCTGCTTTTTTGCCTGGCCGCCTGGGGCTGTTTCAGCCTGTTCGCGATTGTGAGGAAAAGGGAGCGGGGGAGCTGGCGGAAAGCCCATACCGTTTCATGGGAGTGAATCGAGATGCTGGAACTGGCGATCCTTGGCTTTTTGCGCGAGGAACCGATGCACGGATACGAGTTGAAACAAAGACTGACGATGCTGACCGGCCATTTTCGGCCTGTCAGCGACGGCGCCCTTTATCCGGCGATTGCCCGTCTGGAAAAGCACGGATGGGTGGTCAAGCGGCAGGAGCAGGGAAAAGCCGCCTCGGTCCGACTGGTGCTTACGCTGACGGAGAGCGGCGAAAAGGAACTGCTCGACCGTTTGGCTCATCCCGATGACGTCGATATCTCGGACCGAAACCGTTTTTTTACCTTTTTGGCCTTTTTGAAATATCTGCCCAAGGATCAGCAGCGTAACATCCTGGCGCGGCGCCTCTCGTTCCTCGAAGCGGGGCGCAGCTTTTTTTCCGCGGGCGGCAATCCTGTCGGCATGAGGCAGGAGGAAGATCCTTTCCGCCGCGGCATGCTCCACATTGCCCGGGAGACGAGCCGGGTGGAGAAGGAATGGCTGCGCGCGCAGATCGCCCTGCTTGCGGACGAGGCACTGCAGTGACAGAGCCTTCGCCAATCGGCGCGGCTGTGGTAAGATAGAACAGTTAGGGTTGACGTGGCGGACCGGAATGTGCAGCTGTTTTCCGAAGACATAGGGGGTCGACGTTAACGCCTCGTCCTGAGGCATTGTCGACACTAGCACATCCTGTGCGTCGCAGCTGCGGCTCCGCCTTCGCCCATCGGCGCTCGCCGTGTTTTCTAAGGAGGAACGCATACATGTATTTGAAACGCTTGGAGTTGGCCGGCTTTAAATCGTTTGCCGATCGCACGGAGATGGAGTTTGTCCCCGGCGTTACCGCGGTTGTGGGACCGAACGGCAGCGGCAAAAGCAACGTCTCCGATTCGATCCGTTGGGTGCTTGGCGAACAGAGCGCCAAGTCGCTGCGCGGGGCGAAGATGGAAGACGTGATCTTCGCGGGAAGCGATACCCGCAAGCCCGTCAATTTCGCGGAAGTAACCCTGACGCTGGACAACAGCGACCGGGCGCTCAATCTGGAATACAGCGAGGTATCCGTTACCCGTCGGGTCTACCGGTCCGGCGAGAGCGAATACTTTATCAATAAACGGCCCTGCCGCCTGAAAGACATCACCGAGCTGTTCATGGATACGGGGCTGGGAAAAGAAGCCTATTCCATTATTGGACAGGGAAAAATCGAGGAGATCCTCAGCACCAAGGCGGAGGATCGCCGCGGCATTTTCGAAGAGGCGGCCGGCATCGTCAAATACAAGACCCGCAAGCGGGAAGCGGAGAAAAAGCTGGAAGAAACCGAGCAGAATCTGGTGCGCATCCACGATATCGTGAATGAAATCAACGAACAGATCGGCCCGCTGCGCGAACAGGCCGAAACCGCCAGAACCTACAAGGAATTGCGCCGGCAGCTTACGGAACACGAGGTGGCGCTCTACGTGCAGCAGATCGAAACGACGCATGCCAAATGGGGAGAAGCAAGCCGCCAGGTGGAACTGCTGCGGGAAGAGCTGCTGCGCTACGGGACGGAGGCGAGCAAGCGCGAAGCCGACCTGGAGCAGGCCAAACACCGCGTCAACGAGATCGATCAGTCGATCGAAGAGCTGCAGCAGGTGCTGCTTTCCGTCAGCGAAGAAGTGGAAAAAATGGAAGGGCAGCGCGAGGTTTGGAAGGAGCGGATGCGCAACCTGGCGGCCAACCGGCAGCAGACCATGGAGCAGATGCACCGGATCACCGAGAAGCAGCATGCGACGGACGCGCAGTTGGCGGAAGAGATGCGCCGCGCGGAAGAGACGAAACGGCGCATGGAGGAGGCGCAGTCGGCGCTGGCCGCCGCCGAAAACCAATTCGCCGCTGCCGTCCAGACCTTGACCGACGATGTGGACCGGCTGAAAGGCGACTACTTTGAAAAATTGAACGAGATGGCCAATCTGCGCAACGAGATGCGCCATCACGAGCAGCAGATCCAAACCAACCAGGCGCGGCTTGCGCGCCTGACGCAGGAGAAGGAGCGGCTCGATGCGGAGGAGGCCGCCCGTCAGGAGAAGCTGGCCGGGTACCATGCGGCGCTGCAGGAGATCGACGCTGCCATCCAGGCCGCGCTGGATGAGTACAAGCAGCTGCTGGAAGCCGTCAAGGACGGACAAGCCCGGCTGGAGGCGGCCCGCCAGGAGCAGCGCCGGCTCGAGCAGAAGCGGGAAGCCTGCAAATCGCGCCTGGATCTGCTTAGGGAGATGCAGCACGAGTTTGCCGGATTCCAGCAGGGGGTCAAAGAGATCCTGAAAGCCCGGGAAAACGGTTTTCACGGGATTCACGGGGCGGTAGCCGAACTGGTGACGGTGCCGGAAAAATATGAGACCGCCGTGGAAGTGGCGCTGGGCGGAGCCCTGCAAAACGTGGTCGTGGAAAACGAAGCCGCCGGCCGGGACGCCATCGCGTATCTGAAGAAGCACAACGCCGGGCGCGCCACCTTTCTGCCCCTCGACGTGATCCGGCCCCGTCAGCTTCAGCCGGAGGACCGCCGGCTGATCGAACGGGAAGCCGGTGTCGTCGGGGTAGCCAGCGCGCTGGTCAGCTTCGAGGAGCGGTATCGGTCCATCATCGAATCGCTCCTCGGCAACGTGATCGTGACGGAGAACCTGGAGCAGGCGAACAAGGTGGCGCGGGCATGCGGCTACCGCTATCGGGTGGTGACACTGGAAGGGGATATCGTCAATGCCGGCGGCTCCATGACAGGGGGGGCCCTGAAGAAAAATACGGCCAATCTGCTGGGACGCGGCCGGCAGGCGGAAGAGCTGGAGGCGGAAATGGCCTCCCTCGAGGAGCAGATCGCGGCCATCAGCGATGCGCTCGTCCGCATGCAGGCGGAACTGCGGGAGCAGGAGCAGAAGCAGGATGGACTCCGCACGCAGGGGGAGACGCTGCGGTTGAAGGAACAGGAGATAAAAGGCCATCTCCAGCAGGCGGAAGCGGAAGGGCGCTCCCTCGCCGACCGGCTGCAGCTGGTCAGCCAGGATATGGATGGCCTGGCCCGGGAGATCGAAGAAGCGAACGGCAAGCTGTCCGAACTGGCTGAACGGCTGGTGGAGCTGGAAGCGGAGGAGAAGGGACTGCATGATGCCATTGCAGCCGCAGAAGCCAGACGGCAGGAGCAGCTCACCCACAAGGAAGAGATCAACGAACGGATCACCAGCCTGAAGGTGCTGGATGCCCAGACGACCCAAGAACATCAGTCGCGCCTCGAACAGATCGAGCGGCTGAAGGAACAGCGGCAGGCCCTGCAGCGGGAATGGGAAGAGCTGAACAGCACGCTGACAGAGTTGGATCAGCTGGAGGCCGGCAATGATTCGGTCGGCCAGCAGCTGGAGGCCAAGATCAATGAGCTGCGGCAGGACAAGGAGCGCGTGGCCGGGCTGATCCAGGAACGCCGCGTCGACCGGGCCCATTTGTACAACCAGCAGGAACAGGCGGAGCTGGAAACCAAGGAGATCCGCAGGCAGGTCAAAATGGTGGAAGAGAAGCTGCATCAGGAAGAAGTGAAGGTGAACCGCTTCGATGTCGAGCTGGACAACCTGCTCAACAAGCTCTCCGAGGAATACGAGTTGAGCTACGACCTGGCGAAAGCCAAATATCCGCCCAAAGGGGAGATCGCCAGCGAGCAGCAGATCGTCGCCAGCCTGAAAAGGGAGATCGTCGCCCTCGGCACGGTCAACCTGGGCGCGATTGAGGAATATGAACGCCTGGCGGAGCGGCAGCAGTTTCTAAGCAGTCAGGAAGCCGACCTGAATGAAGCCAAGGCCATGCTTTACCAGGTGATCGCGGAGATGGACGTGGAGATGTCCCGCCGCTTCAAGGAGACGTTTGAGCAGATCCAGGTGCAGTTCCGGGATGTGTTTGTCCAGCTGTTCGGCGGCGGACGGGCCGATCTGATCCTGACCGATCCCGACAAGCTGCTGGAGACGGGAATCGAGATCGTCGCCCAGCCGCCCGGCAAGAAGCTGCAAAACCTGGCTCTGCTGTCCGGCGGCGAACGGGCGCTGACCGCGATGGCGCTGTTGTTTGCCATTCTGCGGGTCAAGCCGGTGCCGTTTTGCGTGCTGGACGAGGTGGAGGCGGCGCTGGACGAGGCCAATGTCGTCCGCTTTGCGGAATACATGCGCGCCTTCAGCAAGGAGACGCAGTTCATCTGCGTCACCCACCGCAAAGGAACCATGGAAAGCGCGGACGTGTTGTACGGGATTACCATGCAGGAAGGCGGCGTCTCGAAAATCGTGTCCGTCCGCCTGGAAGATACGCATAAACTGATCGAAAATGCATCGTAGCAAGCAGGAGGGAGCACCCCCATGAGTTTTTTCAAAAAGCTGCGCGAGGCCATCGTGCAGAAATCCGAAGCGGTTACCCAGAAATTTACCCAGGGGCTGACCAAGACACGGGATCTCCTGGTGGAAAAAGTGGAAGATCTGGTGCGCCGTTACAAGAAGATCGACGAATCGTTTTTTGAAGAGCTGGAAGAGATCCTGATTGCAGCCGACGTGGGCGTAAACACCGTCATGGAGCTGATCGACGAGCTGCGCGGGGAAGTGCGCAAGCATAAGATCGAGAATGCCCTCGACCTGCAGCCGATCCTGTCCGAGAAGCTGGTCGGGCTGCTGAAGAACGACGAGGCGGCCGACACCGCGCTGCGCGTGGAGGACGGCCGGTTAAACGTCATTCTGTTCGTCGGCGTCAACGGCGTCGGGAAGACGACCACCATCGGGAAAATGGCCCATATGTTCAAACAGCAGGGGAAAAAGGTGCTGCTGGCGGCGGGGGATACGTTCCGCGCGGCGGCCATCGAACAGCTGGAAGTATGGGGCCAGCGCGTGGGCGTTGAGGTGATCAAGCATCAGCAGGGGGCTGATCCGGCTGCGGTGATCTTCGACGCCATCCAGGCGGCCAAGTCGCGGGGCGTCGACGTCCTGCTCTGCGATACGGCAGGCCGGCTGCAGAACAAAGTGAACCTGATGGAAGAACTGAACAAGGTATACCGCGTCGTCCAGCGGGAGGTTCCCGACGGCCCGCACGAGGTGCTGCTGGTGCTCGACGCCACCACCGGGCAAAATGCGCTGTCGCAGGCGCGCACCTTCAGCCAGTCGGCGGGGGTGACGGGCATCGTGCTGACCAAGCTGGACGGTACGGCCAAAGGCGGCATCGTGATCGCGATCCGCAACGAACTGCGCATTCCGGTCAAGTACGTGGGACTGGGAGAGAAGATGGATGATCTGCAGCCATTTGATCCCGAGCAGTTTGTCCATGCGCTGTTTGCCGGCCTGATCGAGAAAGAGGCGGCCGAGGAGAAGGCGGAGTAGAAGGGAACCGTCGGACAGCCGTCGCGCCTTGTCCACAGTACGTTTTTGAGACACGAAAAACCCTGCAGCTCTTGGGGAGCCGCAGGGTTTCTATCAGTTGCGGGAGCGGATTTCCTGCCGCATGAACAGGATATAGGACAGCGCGAAGCAGACAGCCGTTGCGGCAAGCAAGCCGACGGACTGCGGCCAGATGAGCAGCAGGCTTTGGCCGAGCGGCAGCGGGCTCGGGATCGCCCCGTAGATCTGCTCCATGGTCAGCGGACCGAGGCTGCGCACGGACGGCGTCAGCATGGTGGTCGTCGCCTCGCTGAACAGCTGGCTGGGCGACAGACGCGTCAATGCCTGCACGAACTGCTGGTGAGACAGCACGCTGTCGGGCGTAACCGCCTCTTTGGGAAACGTCGCATTGGCGATCAGGTTGACGATCAGCGGATAAAAGACGCTGAAAAACAGCCAGACCGCGATGGCGGCAAGGGCGGAGGTGGACGCCTGCCGGAAGCGGGTGGAGAAAAGAATGGCCATGTTCAGCCAGAAGGACACATACAGGACGCTGACGATCAGGAAGAAGACCAGGCGGCCGAACTCCTCCGGCGTCGGCGGAATCCCGATGGCGATCAGGCCCATGCCCATGACCAGGAAGCCCAGGGCAAACAGCAGGGCGCTGATCACGATCAGCGCCGCTACGAATTTGGCGTTGATCACATAATCCCGGTAAATGGGCTGGGACAGCAGACGGCTCAGCGTCCCCTTGTTCCGTTCCGCATTGATGGCGTCAAAGCCCATGGCGATGCCAAAGAGCGGCCCCAGAAAGCCGACGAAGGTGATGAAGGGAGGCAGCGTGCCGTCCGAGACGGTGAACAGTTTCAGGAACAGAAACGCGGCCTGTGCGTCATCTTTGGAGACGGCTTCGCGCAGGGTGGACATCGCCGTGTACAGCGAGCCGATGCAGGTCAGAAACAACAGCGCCACCAGAATCAGAAAGCGCCAGCTGCGCAGGTGGTCGGCAATCTCTTTTTGCACGATGACCCAAAACGGATGCATTTACATCCCCCCTTCGAAATAGCGGTGATAGATCTCGTCCAGGCCGTACTCCTGCTGCGCCAGGTAGTGCAGGGATTCCCCGGCGGAGACGGCCAGTCTGGCGATGTCGGCGCTGACATCCCGCCGGGCATGGATCTTGAGCGTATTGGCTGTTTTGTCCACCCCCGTCACCCCGTCCATGGCGGCGAGGCTCTCCAGAAACGAATCGCTGCAAGGGGAGACCCTGGTTTCAATCAGGACGGCTTCCTGGCCGAATAACTGGCGTGACAGGCCGGGCACATCGCCCACCGCGAGGAGCCGGCCGGCAACGAACAGGCCGACCCGATCGCAAATTTGCTGAACCTGGTGCAGATGATGAGAAGAGAGAAGAACGGTGAGCCCCTCTTCCTTGCTCAGCTGCCGGATCAGCTTGAGAAATTCGCGCACCCCTTCTGGGTCAATGCCCAGCGTCGGTTCATCCAGAATGATCACTTCCGGCTCCTTGATCAGCACATCGGCCAGACCCAACCGCTGCCGCATCCCGCGGGAATAGGTCCCCGCCTTTTTGCCGGCGTGTTCCTCAAGGCCAACCCGCGCTAACAGGGCTTGTGCCCGGGCTGTGCCTTCCTCTCTCGACAGGCCGTTCAGCCGGGCGGTAAACAGCAGGTTTTCCAGACCGGTCAAATCATCGTAGAACCCGACGTCATCGGGAAGGTAACCCACCTTCCGTTTGACTTCAATCGCTTCCCGCGTCGAGTTGTGCCCGCAGACATGGACGCTGCCGGAGGTTGGTTCGGTCAGACCCAGCATCATCAGAATGGTGGTCGACTTGCCGGCTCCGTTGGGTCCCAGCAGGCCGAATATTTCCCCGCGCGGGATGGTGAGCGACAGATGGTCAACGGCGACATGATCGCCGTACTGCTTGGTCAGTTCCTCCAGGACGATCACTGGCTCACGCATTCCTTACCTCCTCCCGTACTGCCGGAACAGGTAATAGACGCCTCCGATAACGGCGAGAATGATGATGACGCCCAGCCACCCCCACAGCACCGATGTTTTCACAGCCACGCGGAATTCGGCATCGGCGGACTTTTCCGGAGCGCTGGCGCTCATGCTGACCACGTAGTCGCCGGCGATCGCCTTGCTGTCGGCCTTGATGGTGGCGGTCACCTCAGCGGATTTGCCGGCGTCCAGCTTGGTGATTTTCTTCGGGTCGAAGGTAACTTCCCAGTTGACCGGCGTGTTGGCGGACAGCTCGATGTCATGCAGGGGAGCCGTCCCCGTGTTGGTTACTTTCAGCTGCACCGTTTTCTGGTCGCCGGCGGTGATATCTGTACTCAGCAGGCCGCTTGGCGTGCTTAACTCCAGGTCATAGGAGCCGGTGATCACCACTTCCAGCTCCATCTGGGAGGAGGTGGAGCCGGACGAGGCTTTTACCGGGATTTTATACGTCCCCGATTTCACTTTTTCCGCCGGGTGGATCTCAATATCGATATCCTTGGTGGCATTGGCATCCACGCTGACGGACGTGACGCTCTTGCCATCCGCCTTGAACTGCACATCCCAGCCCTGCGGCGCTTCCGCCGTCATCGCGTACAGCTGCTTTTCCGCCGTGCGGTTGCGCAGCGTCGCTCGATACTGGAAGGTGGAATCGGCGTGTCCCTCCATGTTCGGCTGCTCGGAAGTCAGCTCCGTCTTGAACGTGCCCTGCTCCGAGACCGTCACGGTAAGTGGAAGCGATCCTTTGCCCTTCGCGGTCAGCTGGAAGCGGTACGTCCCTTTGTTGGCGTCCAGCGGGACATCCACCTGCAGGGAGATGTTGCGGGAATCGTTTGGTTTCACCGCCACCTGCTGCACGCTCATGCCGTCAGCCGTCAGCTTGGCTTCCCATTTGGGCGGCAGGTTGGTGACGGCCAGATCGGCCACGTCGATGGCGCCGCCCTGGTTGATGATGTCGACGGAATACTGGATCGATTCTCCCGGGGTTACCGAGACCGTGGGATAAGGAGTGTACAAGGACAATCCTGCGGCGTAGACGCTGCCGCCGCCAAAGGAGGCCAGGCAGATCAGCAGCGCCAACAGCCAGATGATGCGTCTGTTTCCTGCGTTCATGAGATTTCCCCCTCGTGTTGGTGATTTTTTCATTGGGTGATACGCAGCAGAGGGATGGATCGGATTTATGCCCCGCGAAAAGTGCATCCGATTTTTCAGGGGAGCAATTGCAAGAAACGGTGGTTTTTGTTACTTGTAAAGATAGAAAGCATACAGGAGCGGGGAGGGGCAGAGAGTGACGGACCATCATGAGCAGTCGCTGCGCTTGCTGCGCGAGATCGGGCAGGGCTCCGCAGCTGCCTTTGAACAGTTTTACGAGCAATATGCGGCGCTTGTGTACCAGATCGCCCAGCGAATGATGGGCGATCCGATGGAGGCGGAAGATCTTTGCCACGATATTTTTCTGGAAGTGTACCGCACGGCCGGCCAGTATGACCCCGCTCGGGGGAGCATCGAAGCGTGGCTGGCCGTCAAGACGAGATCCCGCTGCCTGGATCGGCTGCGCCGGATGAAGCGGGACCGTTTGCACGATTGGGATGCCGCCGGGCTGCCGTGGACGGCTTCGGAGAGCAGCCCGGAGGAGCAGGTGCTGAAGAAGCTGGAGCGGGAAACGGTGCGAGAAGTGCTCGACACCATCCCGCAGGCCCAGCGGGAGGCCGTCTATGGCATGTACTTTCAGGCGAAATCGCACCGTGAGCTGGCAGAGAAGCTGGAGAGGCCGCTCGGCACGGTGAAATCGCTGATCCGGTACGGGTTGATCAATGTGCGCAAACAGCTGAATCAACTGGGCTGGCTCGCCCCTTCGGGAGGTGCAAAGGAACGTGAATAAGGCTGTCTGCGGCTGGCTGGAAGAGGATGCCGTCGATTTTGCGCAGGGCAGATTGGCGGAAGGGAAGCGGCTTGCCTACCGTCAACATCTGGAAGAATGCGGCCGCTGCGCCTCCCTGGTGGCGGAATGGCGAGCGATCCTGGGGGAGAATGAGGCCCGGCCTGTCCCCCATCCGCGCGTCAAGCGGCGCCTGCTCCGGCGCTACCGGCTCATGGCGGCGCTGGCGTTCGCGGCACGCCGTTTCCGTCCTGCAATCGCGCTTCCGGCTGCAATCGCCGCGGCCTCCCTTCTGCTTGCGGTGACGATGGTTCCGGAGGCGATCCCGGAGCAGCAGCTACGGGAGGAACTGTTCAACCAGAACGCCATGGTTAATCACCCGCGCACCATCATGCATCAGATGGTGCCGGTGGCTTCCACGCCCATCAAGGGGTATGTCTGGACGAACGATGAATCCAACGAAATGTTTATCCTGACCGAAGGGTTGGAGAAACTGGCGGAAAAGGATTACCAGGTCTGGTTCGTTGCGGGCCATACCCGGTCGAACGTGGGTGTGCTGCAGTGGAGAGGGCGGATGGCCCATCTTTATTTTCACGGGATGGAGATGCGGCGGGTGGAAAACATTGCGGTCAGCATCGAACCGAAGGGCGGCAGCCTGTTTCCGACGGGCCCCGACGCGATCGTCGTGAAAATCCGGCACAATCCCCCGCAATCCCCGCTGTCCGAGCAGTGATTCATGTCAACAAAAAAGCTTGACAGTGAGGTGCGAATTGGGTAGTATAGTTATCGTGCTGTAAAGGAAAATGCTTTACAGGGTGGAGCCGAGTACCTCAGCAAAGGATTGGTTCAATGCTCGAAAAAACCAATCAGGTCAATCTCTTGTTTGATTTCTACGCACCGCTTCTGAAAGGCAAGCAGCGCGAATATCTCGAGCTGTACTACCTGGATGATCTGTCGCTCGGCGAGATTGCGGAAATGCATGAGGTCAGCCGTCAGGCCGTTTACGATCATATCAAACGTGCGGAGAAACAGCTTTTCGAGTATGAAGAGAAGCTCCAGTTGGCCAAGAAGCATGAAGAACGGCAGGCGATCTTCACGCAGATGGGCGGTTTGCTTGCGAAGCTTGAGCCAAGCGAGACAAGCCGGACGCTGCAGGCGATGCTGAAGCAATTGACAGAGATGGATTAGGAGGGCTCGCATGGCATTTGAAAGTCTGGCAAGTCGGCTCCAGAACGCTTTCGACAAGCTGCGCGGACGCGGCAAGATCGACGAAACCGCGGTCAACGAAGCGATGCGTGAAGTGCGCCTGGCGCTGTTGGAAGCCGACGTTAACTTTAAGGTAGTCAAAGATTTCATCGCGCGCGTCAAGGAGCGGGCCATTGGCCAGGAGGTGCTGAAAAGCCTCACGCCGGGCCAGATGGTGATCAAGATCGTCAACGAAGAGCTGACCGAGCTGATGGGCGGCAATGTCGCCAGGCTCGCTGCCTCCAACCGGCCGCCTACCGTCGTCATGATGGTCGGTCTGCAGGGGGCGGGGAAAACCACGACGACCGGCAAACTGGCCAAATTTCTGCAGAAGCAGAACCGCAAGCCGCTCCTGGTGGCTGCCGACATTTACCGTCCTGCCGCGATCAAACAGCTGCAGGTCCTGGGCGAACAGGTGAAGGCGCCTGTCTTTACCCTCGGCGACCAGGTCAGTCCGGTCGAGATCGCGCAAAAAGCGATTGAGCACGCCAAGGAAAACCACCTGGACTACGTGCTGATCGACACCGCCGGCCGCCTGCACATCGACGAGGCGCTGATGGAAGAGCTGAAGCAGATCCGCGATGCGGTCAAGCCCGACGAGATTCTGCTGGTGGTGGACGCGATGACCGGTCAGGATGCCGTCAACGTGGCGGAGAACTTCAACGGTCAGCTGGAACTCACCGGCGTGATCCTCACCAAGCTGGACGGCGATACCCGCGGCGGTGCCGCGCTCTCCGTCAAGGCCGTGACGGGCAAGCCGATCAAGTTCGCGGCCATGGGCGAGAAGCTGGACGCGCTGGAGCCGTTCCATCCGGACCGCATGGCGTCGCGCATTCTCGGCATGGGCGATGTGCTGAGCCTCATCGAGAAGGCGCAGGAAGCGGTTGACGAGGAAAAGGCCAAGCAGATGGAGAAGCAGATGCGTCAAGGGGAGTTTACCTTTGACATGTTTCTCGACTCCATGCAGCAGATGCGCAAGCTGGGACCTTTCCAGGACATCCTCGGCATGCTGCCCGGCATGAACAAGATGAAGGACAAGATCCAGATCGACGAGAAGCAGATCGCCCGCGTGGAAGCGATTGTCAAGTCGATGACGAAGGCGGAGCGCGCCAATCCCGATATCCTGAATGCCAGCCGCCGCAGACGGATCGCGGCCGGAAGCGGGACGACGATCCAGGAAGTGAACCGGTTCATCAAGCAGTTTGAAGAGATGAAGAAAATGATGAAGCAGTTCAGCGGCATGGCAAACAAGATGCAGAAGAAACAAAAGAAAAAAGGGATAGGCTTTCCTTTCATGGGAAAGGGCAATCCGGGCGGGAACAACTTCCCGTTTAACTTCAAACCGCCCTTCAAGTGATCCAACCATGTTGAACTCTCTTCGCGCCCGGCTTTCCCGCCGGCTGCGCGATGGTTCAGATATAGCAACAAGCTTCTGCTTTGCATAAATAGGAGGTGAACAAGATGGCAGTGAAAATTCGCTTGAAACGCATGGGGTCCAAAAAAGCACCGTTCTATCGCGTGGTTGTTGCTGACTCCCGTTCTCCGCGTGACGGACGTTTCATTGAGGAAATCGGCTACTACAATCCGGTAGCACAGCCGGCTGTGGTCAACATCGACACAGAAAAAGCGGTAAAATGGATGCTGAACGGTGCGGCTCCGACCGATACGGTCCGCAATCTGCTCTCTTCCGTTGGCGTTCTCGCCAAAGTGAACGAAGCCAAATTCGGCAAGTAAGCTTCTCATCGGGGGGCAATCACATGAAAGCGCTGGTCGAAACGATCGCAAAAGCTCTCGTTGATCATCCTGATGAGGTACGCGTGAACGCGGTGGAGCATGAGCGGGCGCTCGTCTATGAATTGTCGGTGCATCCCGATGATATGGGGAAGATCATCGGCAAGCAGGGACGCATCGCCAAAGCGCTGCGCACCGTGGTGACAGCCGCTTCGGGGGAAACCGGCAAGCGGGTCACGGTTGAAATTGTGTAAAAAAGGCTGGGAGCTGTCCCGGCCTTTTTCGCTTGGAGCGTTGGCTTAGGTTGTCTGGGCTTGGTTGGAGGTCCCACGCGGCACGGCAAGGGCACCGCTCCGCTCGGCGTTAGCAAACGCTGTGCCGAGTGGGCGGAGCTCCGAGCGGGTTTTCACGAAGGGATGTGAGCGGATGCTGACCATTCATCGTCCGGTGAAGGTCAAGGTGATCTTGACCGAGGCTTCGCGCGAGACGCTGCTTGCCGACTACCGGGAACAGGCGAGACGCCTTGCCCTGGAACTGAAGCAGTGGCAGTTTGAAGGCAGGAAGCTGCTGGCGGAAGCCCGCAAAAAATCAGGCGATGCCGAGAAGCTGGTGCGGGAGCGGGTCGCCCGGGAAGAGCGGCTGCGCAAAGAGAAGCTGGAAATGCTCGAGTTTCAGATCAGGCAGGTCGAGAATCTGCCAGACGGCAGCGAGATCTATCACACCACCGTCGAAAGCAGCATCCAGGTCAAAGTAGGCGATGTCTGGGATGAAATCATGACGGGAACGGAAATCATTCTAAAAGACGGTGTGATCCACGAGATTCGGCAGGGAGGAACATAAAGTGGGCCAAAAATTTTACACGGTAGGCAAAGTGGTCAACACGCAGGGTCTGCGCGGCGAATTGCGCATTGTCTCCACCACCGACTTCCCGGATGAGCGCTTTCGGGTGGGGAACCAATTGTATCTGTTTCATCCGACCCTACCGGCGCCCATCAAGATGGAGATCGCGTCCCGACGGAGCCACAAAGGCTTCGAACTGCTGTCGTTCAAGGGATATCCCACGATCAATGACGTGGAGAAGTTTAAGGGCGGCGAGCTGAAGATCTCGGAGGACGAGCTGATGGAGCTGGAAGAGGATGAGTTTTACATCCATCAGCTGGTCGGCTGCGAAGTGGTGACCGACGAAGGGGAAGAGCTGGGCAGGATCGTGGAGGTTTTGCAGCCGGGGGCCAACGACGTCTGGGTGGTCAAAGGGAAACGCGGCGAAATTTTGCTGCCGTTTATCGATGACTGCATCAAGCATGTGGACGTCAAAAACAAGCGCGTCGTCTGCCATCTGATGGAAGGATTGGTGGAATGATGCGGATTGATATCCTGACGCTGTTTCCGGAGATGTTTCCCGGCGTGCTCGGCTCCAGCATCCTGGGGAAGGCTGCGGAAAAAGGGATCGTGGAATTTCATGTGACCAATTTTCGCGAATACTCCGAGAGCAAGCACGGCACTGTTGATGATACCCCGTACGGAGGCGGAGGCGGCATGGTGTTGAAGCCGGAGCCGCTGTTCCGGGCAGTGGAAGCCATTGCGGGCGACACCAGGCCGCGTGTCATCCTGATGTGTCCGCAGGGCAGGCCCTATACCCAAAAGATCGCGGAGGAGCTGGCGAAGGAAGAGCATCTGGTCTTGATCTGCGGCCATTACGAAGGATACGATGAGCGCATCCGCCAGCATCTTGCGACCGATGAGATTTCGATCGGGGACTATGTGCTGACCGGCGGCGAGCTGGCGGCGATGGTGGTGATCGACAGCATCGTCCGGCTGCAGCCGGGGGCGCTCGGCAACGAAACGTCGGCGGTGACCGACTCGTACACCACCGGCCTGCTGGAACATCCCCACTATACCCGACCGGCGGAGTTCCGCGGCTGGAAAGTGCCGGATGTTCTGCTGTCCGGCCATCATGCCAACATCGAGCGGTGGCGGTTGAAGGAATCGCTCCGCCGCACGCTGGAGCGGCGGCCGGAGCTGCTGGCGCGGATCGAGCTGACGGAGGAGATGCGCAGGCTGCTGCAGGAGATCGAACAGGAAAAAAACACGGGCGGTCACCCGGATTGACTCTTGTAGTCAGGCTGCCATTGTGTTAATATACATCTTGTGGCATTTTTGCCTGCTGACTAAGGCGGTCCGCTACCCGCATATCGGCGATTCGCAGCCGACGCTGCCAAGAGGCGGGTATGAACGTCTGATCGGAAGGAGGGAATTGAGATGAACCAAGTGATCCGTGAATTGGAAAAGGAACAAATGAGACAGGATATTCCTGCATTCCGTCCCGGGGATACGGTACGCGTACACGTAAAGGTTATCGAGGGTCAGCGCGAACGGATTCAGCTGTTTGAAGGCATTGTGATCCGCCGCCGCGGTACCGGTGTCAGCGAGACCTTTACCGTGCGTAAAGTGTCTTACGGTGTAGGGGTGGAGCGTACGTTCCTGCTTCACTCTCCGAAGTTTGACAAGATCGAAGTGGTGCGCCATGGTCGCGTACGCCGTGCGAAGCTGTACTATCTGCGTGAGCGCGTTGGCAAAGCTGCACGTATCAAGGAAATTCGTCGCTAATCAACCGATGAAGATAGAAGAAGGGGGCCTGGATTCCAGTCCTCCTTTTTTCAAATCCATCGGTTTTTCCGGGATAACAGCGCACGAAGCGGGAGGAAAATAGGGATGAGCGAAGAGGTAACCGCGCGCCAGGGCAAGAACGAAGCCTGGGAATGGATCAAAGCCCTGGGGATCGCCATCGTCTTGGCCGTTTTGATTCGCAGCTTTTTATTCGCCCCCTTCATCGTGGAAGGAGAGTCAATGGAGACCACCTTACATAACGCAGAGAAACTGGTCGTCAACAAGGCGATCTATTACTTGGAAAAACCAAAGCGCGGCGATATCATCGTCTTTCACGCGGAACCCAAGAAAGATTACATCAAGCGTGTGATCGGGGTGGGCGGAGATACGATCCAGGTGAAAGATGACGTGCTGTACATAAACGGGAAGCGGGTGGATGAGCCGTACCTGGCCCAGAACCGGGAAGAGGCGAAAGCGCAGGGCGTCCCGCTGACAGAGGATTTCGGGCCGGTCACCGTTCCGGAAGGGCAGCTCTTTGTGATGGGGGACAACCGCCTGAACAGCCACGACAGCCGGGCGATCGGGCCGGTCAGCCTCGACAAGGTGGTGGGCCGTTCCGAATTCGTTTTCTGGCCGTACGATCACATCCGCATGACACGCTGACCGATTCGGACATGCATGTGCGCAACATTCGAACCGGAAGACCAAAGGCAGGTGATTGAGATGAACATCCAGTGGTTTCCGGGGCATATGGCAAAAGCCCGCCGGCAGGTCACGGAGAAGCTGAAGCAGATCGACGTGGTGATCGAGCTGTTGGATGCCAGGCTGCCGCTCTCCAGCCGCAACCCGATGATCGATGACATCGTTTCCGGCAAGCCGAGGCTGATTCTGCTGAACAAGGCGGACCTGGCCGATGTCGAGGTAACGGAGCAGTGGATCCGTTATTTTAAAGAGAGCGGCATGCGCACCCTGCCGATCGATGCCCTGAGCGGCAAGGGGGTAAACAAGCTGCCGGCATACTGTCAGGAGCTTGCCGCAGACATGCTGAACAAACGGAAAGAGAAGGGCATGCAGGCAAGAGCCGTCCGCGTGATGATCCTCGGGATTCCCAATGTGGGCAAATCCTCCCTGATCAACCGGCTGGCCAAACGCGCGGTGGCGCAAACCGGCGACCGCCCGGCCGTCACGAAGGCGCAGCAATGGGTGAAAATGGGGGACAGCCTGGAGCTGTTGGATACGCCGGGGATTTTGTGGCCCAAGTTTGAGGATCAGATGGTGGGACTGCGCCTGGCCGCGAGCGGCGCCATCAAGGATGAGCTGCTCGATTTTACGGAAGTGGCGCTGTATGCCTTGAGCTATCTGATGCACTATTACCCGGACCGGCTGCTGGAGCGCTACAAGCTCGCCTCGCTGCCGGCAGATCGCGTGGAAATGCTGGAAGAGGTGGCGAAGAAGCGCGGCTGTGTGATGGGCCGGGGAGAGATCGACTACGACAAGGCGGCGGAGCTGTTCCTGCGCGAACTGCGCTCCGGCAAGCTCGGCCCCATCTCGTTGGAAAGACCGGTTGACTGGGAGATGGAACACCCGATCGGGAAGCCGGTAAGCCTCTCAGAGACTGAATAACCAGGAAATCCGTCTGTCTGTCCGGATAGGCGGGTTTTTTTCCATAAGGAGAGAAAACGGTCAATGAATATCGCCGGAATGTCGATAACGGAAATACGGGAACTGATCGAAAAATTGGACGACATCCCCAAAGATTTTTTAGAATGTTTACGAAAGGATACCCGCAAAGGGGTTATGGCGCTGACGCGGCAGCTTCAGGCGCGGCAGGAGCGGCAGGCGAGGCTTACCGCCATGTGGGACGAGATGAGCCGGACGGAGCTGATGCTGTATGCACAAGGGAAACGGCATCTGTTCGGGATAGACGAGGTGGGCCGGGGGCCGCTGGCGGGTCCTGTGGTGGCCGCTGCCGTATGCCTGCCGCCTGATTTCCGGCTGCTCGGGCTGAACGACTCCAAAAAGCTGCCGCCAGACGTCCGGGAAGCGTATTACGACGTGATCATGCGCGATGCGCTGGCCGTCGGGATCGGCATGGTGGACGCACCGCGCATCGATGAGATCAACATCCTGGAAGCGACGCGCGAAGCGATGCGGCAAGCGGTGGAAGCGGCCGGGATCACGCCCGATGTCTGCCTGATCGATGCCGTCCATGTGCCGGGGCTTGCCTGCGAGCAGCTCCCGATTATCGGCGGAGACGGGAAAAGCGTCTCCATCGCGGCCGCCTCCGTCATAGCCAAAGTGACCCGCGACCGGCTGATGGCCGAATACGCCCGCATCTACCCGGAATACGGCTTCGAGAAACATGCAGGCTACGCGACGGAAGAACATTTGCAGGCGTTGGAGAGATTCGGCCCGACGCCCATTCATCGCCTGACCTTCGGCAGAGTGAAGGAGCGGGCATAAACGGACCCAGAAAGGGGATGGGAAACGTGTTGCAAACCACACCGTTGATGAGCGCGCTGCTGAACCGCAATGTTGCTTCTTCGCCCAGACAGGTGGAGCTGTCGCCGGGACAGGTGTTTAAGGGAACCGTTCTGAAGCTGTATCCGGACAAGATGGCGCTTGTCCAGATCGGTGGCATGCAGGTGCACGCCAGGCTGGAAACCAGCCTGGAAGAAGGGCAGCAGGCATGGCTGCAGGTGCAGCCCTCAGACGGCGCGGTCACGCTGAAAGTGATCAGCGCCCATCCCCAGGAAACGGCGGATGCCTCCTGGCAGGGGCTCCTCCGTTCGCTTGGGCTGCCGGATACGCCGGAGAACAGAAGCCTGGTCAAAGCGTTGGTGAATCAGAACCTGCCTGTCACCAAAGACGTGCTGCAGGCATTTGCCTCCATCTCCAAGGAGCTGGGAGGAAGCGATGGCACCATCGACGCATTTATCCTGGCCATGCGGCGCCATCTGCCGCTGACCCCGGAGACGGTGGGCGCGCTGAAAACATTTCTCTCCGATCAGCCGCTTACATGGGCAATCCGCCGCTTCCTGACCGAAGCGGAGCGGTTTTTGCAGCAATCGGCTCCCCAACCCGGGAACGGACAGAAGCCGCACAGTTCGCAGGCCGTGCCCGCCAACGTCAGGGATGCCGTTCTGGCGCTGACCAAGGAAGTGAGCAGATTGCCGCTTGCCTTCGGTGACGAAGTATCGGGCGAGCTTACTCCGCAGCCATCCTGGGGAGGCCCCCCTGTGCAGGAAGACGGGCAGCCTCTCCCTCCAGGAGCGGGACAGGCGGGAAGTCCGCAGGCCGATACCCGGACGCTCCTGCAGCCGCCCCGACCGGCGGACGGGCAGCCGCAGCCCGGACAGCCGGCAGCCACAGCCGCTCGGCCTGCGCAATCAACCGATGGACAAAGCCATCCAGCAGGATTTGGAACGCGGCCGATGCCGACTGCCCCCTCCGCCTTCCCCGATGTACAGGGCGATGCCGGGACGCCATCCCCGGACAACACTGGAACGGCATCCGGGAGACATGTGCCGCAGCCAAGCCCGGGACAGGGCGGGGAGCGGATGGCATGGGCCGTGACGAACCATCCGGCAGCGGCTGTGGTTCAGGGGATGAGCGGAGGCCCCGTCACGCCTGCGGAAGGGACCACCACACACGCGGAAGGCACGACCGCGCCCGCCGACAGCTTCGCTGCCCCTGCCGACGCCCCTGCTGCTCCCGCCGACGCAATCGCGAAGAAAGAGAGCGTTTCTCCACAAGGGCGGGAGCAGGGAGAAGAGCAGGCGGCCGCTCGCCCGGTGATGCAGGAGCGACAGGAACCGGTGAAATCCGCTGCAGGCGATCGGCAGCAGGCAGCTGTCCCTTCTGTATCGCCTGAGTCCGGCAGCAAAGGCGATCTGCTGAAAGAGCTTTTTCATCGCCTGGGCGTCTCGCATGAACGTGAACTGATCGCACAAAACATAAGGGCAGCATCCGCCGACGCCAGGGCAGGCGCCCATCTGGACAGCATCAAGCCGCTTCTCTTGCAGCTTGCGCAGGAATATGCAGACTCCCTTCCCGCCAGCCTGAAGGAAGCGGCGGAAACGCTGGTCAAGCAGATAACGGGTCAGCAGTTGATGATGCTCCAACCGCCGGCCCAGGTGCTGTCCCAAGTCGTGATGCAGATTCCTGTCCGGATGGAGAACGGGGAAGATACGGCCTATGTGCAGATCGAGGCCAAAAAAAGGGAAGACGGGCAGCTTGATCCGGACAACTGCCGCCTCTTTTTCCATCTGGATTTGGATCGGTTGGGCATCACCATGATAGACGTAAGCATCGTCAACCGGATCATCAACCTCCAGATTTACAATGACCAGCCCTGGCTGGAAGGGCTTGTGCAGCAGAGCAGGGATCAGGTAGCCGGATCGCTTCGTGAAGCCGGCTACCATCTCTCCGGATTGCGCGTCCAGCCCATCCCTGAGCTGAAAGCCGGCACGCCAGCGCTCTCCGCGAGGGAAGGCCTGTACACTCCCTACAAAGGAGTGGATATCCGCATATGAAAAAAACGGATGGACAAAAAGAGAACAAACGCAAGCAGGCTGTCGCCCTCCGCTATCGCGCGGGTGCGGAGGAAGCGCCCCGTGTCGTGGCCAAAGGATCAGGATATGTGGCGGAAACCATTATCAAACAGGCGAAAGAGCACTGCATCCCCATCCAGGAAGATCCCTCCCTGGTGGAGGTGTTGGGCAAGCTTGATCTGAACCAGCAGATTCCCCCTGAGCTGTATCAGGTGGTTGCGGAGATTCTTGCGTTTGTTTATCGCCTGGACAAGGCGGGCAGATCGCGGTGAGCCATGCCAGAAAGGCGTTGGGCAAATGGGGGGAGGATCAGGCGGTGATGTACCTGCAGCGGAAAGGACTTGAGATCATCGCCCGCAACTGGAGAACGGCACAGGGGGAGATCGACCTGGTTGCCCGCGACGGACGGACACTGGTCTTTGTTGAGGTGCGGACGCGGTCCGGACAAGCGTTTGGATTGCCGGCAGAATCCGTGGACTGGCGGAAACGGCGCAAGCTCAGGGAGATGGCGCTTTGTTACCTGCAGAAGGAAGGGGTGCGATCGTCTTCCATCCGCTTTGACGTGATTGGCGTCTTGTGTCAGAAAGGAAAGAACTCCGCAGAGATCATCCATGTTGAGCAGGCATTCTGACCCGAATCACCCTCAACTTTTAGGCTGCCCATTGGGGATACGTCTACAGCAGAGCGGCATCCGTACGCGTAGTATGTTAGTGTACTCGGCGCGATGAAACTCCTCCAAACATCATCATTGAGCCTTCCTTGCTCCAAGGGAAGGCTGTTTTTTTTGCGTCCCCCGCTGTCTTTTCCTATCGTAATGGGTAGAGAGGAGAGAGGGAGATGTACGCACAGACGTTCTCGGGCACGGTTCACGGCATTGACGGCATGGTGGTAACCGTGGAGGTGGATATCGCCAACGGCCTGCCCCAATTTGACATCGTCGGGCTTGGCGGTTCGGCGATCAAGGAAGCGCGGGATCGCGTGCGCGCCTCCCTGCGCAACAGCGGCTTTGATTTTCCCATGCAGCGGATCACGGTCAATCTGGCCCCTGCCGATCTGCGCAAGGAAGGCTCCGGCTTTGACTTATCCATAGCCCTGGGGGTGCTGCTCGCTTCCGGCCAACTGGAACGGAGGAAGGAGCAGATCCTGATTCTGGGCGAAATGGCGCTGGACGGCACCCTCAGGCCCGTATCGGGCGTGCTGCCGATCTTGTTGGAAGCGCAAAAACAAGGGTTTACCCATGTGATTCTGCCGGAGCAGAACAGGGAAGAAGCCGCGCTGGTCGATCTCTCCGTCCTGCCGGCCAGGAGCCTGCAGGATGTGGTGCGATGCTGGTCGGGGAAAGAACTGCCTGCTTCAGCTGACGCCGACACGGAGAAAACCCGCACGGTGACGTTGGCCGAACTGGATGGGAAGCGGAAGGCTGCCCATGATTTTGCCGATGTCATAGGCCAGGCCTATGTGAAACGGGGACTGGAGGTGGCGGCGGCCGGCTTTCACAACGTACTGCTGGTCGGCCCGCCCGGATCCGGCAAGACGCTGCTGGCCCATTGTCTGCCCACGATCATGCCGGAAATGAGTATGGCTGAATCTTACGAGGTGACCAAAATTTACAGCATCGCCGGTCACCTGACCAAAAGGAGCGGTTTGATCCGCGAGCGGCCGTTTCGCGCTCCGCACCATACCGTTACGGCCGCAGCGCTGGCGGGAGGAGGAGCGCAGATTCCGCGCCCCGGTGAATGCAGTCTGGCACATGGCGGCATTCTCTTCCTGGACGAGATGCCGGAATTCTCCCGCCATGCGCTCGAAGTGCTCCGGCAGCCGCTGGAGTCAGGGCAGGTGACGATCGCCCGGGCGAAGCAGGTGTTTACCTACCCGGCTCGTTTCTTGCTGGTTGGCAGCATGAATCCATGTCCCTGCGGCTTCTACGGCTCCCGCGACCAGCGCGAATGCACCTGCACGCCGCAGCAGATCCAAAAGTATCGGTCGAAATTGTCCGGCCCGCTGCTTGACCGGATCGACCTGCATTTGGAAGTTCCCCGGGTGCCGGTAACGCTGCTGCAGGAGCGGCCGCAGGCGGAATCGTCCGAAGAGATCCGCTGCAGAGTAGAAGCGGCGAGGGCTATTCAATGCGAGCGTTACCGGCACCGCCCCGGCGCTCCTTTCAACAGCGCGATGAACGGAGAGGAGCTGCGCCGGTATGCCGGCCTGGACAGAGAGGGGCAGAAGCTGCTGCAGCTCGCTTTTGAAACGCTCGGCCTGAGCGCCCGCGCCTACAACCGGATCGTCAAGGTGGCCCGCACCATCGCCGACCTGGGGGGAGCGGAGCAGATCGAGGCCGCCCATGTGGCGGAAGCGATCCGGTATCGGGCGCTGGATCGTGGGGTGGTGGGATGAGAATGGTGCAGAGATTGCGGTAGGGAAGAATTCAACACGAATGTGAAGTGACTGTCTGGCCGAACGGTGTTTTTGACCCCTCCAGCTTTACAATTATTGATTTGACCCGACAACTGGATCATACGGATTTCGCCATTTTTGTGTTCCATCCCGACAACGAAATGAATAGTAGAGGGGAGCAATCTACGGCGGTAAGGGACAACGTTCTGTTTGAATTTTGATTGTTCATCGGTCGTCTGGGGGTGGAAAGGGTATTTTATGTTCTTCCGCGGAGTAAAAGGAACAGAATCCACATACCGACTGATTTAATTGGAGTTACATCGGGCATCTACGAAGATGACTGACGAGACGGTAACCTGGTCTCAGCAGTCAATACATTTTGTAACCAGTTCCGTAGGATTGCAGATCGACTTGGGCCATTGAACAATGTTCATTTGACGGAAAGAGTAAATAAACTCGAATCTCATGCACGTTTTCTGTATTATTTGTTGCAATGGTCGAAGAGATCCGACATACAATACAATCAGATCATGTCTGCTTTTAAAGGCGAGTTTGAAACGGTTCCGCCGTTCAACAAAAAGAAGGCTGTGACGTTATTCCGTCTTACGGATGACGAAAAGGGACTGGAGCAGATCGGGTGTGCGGGAATGGTTAGAGACGAGAAGGTTTTCTTTTCTCTGGACCATAACGAGAACCACCCGGAAAACCAAAGTAAAGAGTTTGGATGCAAGATGAATTCATCTATACTCGACGGATTGCTGATCGATATGTAATTTATTTCCATCTACTGGCGGACCAAACCGTTATTTGTAGGCTTCGATGAAGAGTTTTATAATGTAAATGAGGACATTTTGAGCTCACTTCATTAGTTCTTAAAAGGAGAGGCGATTGTATGAATAGAGCCGAGATCGCCAAAAAAGCGGTGGAAAAACGCAGAAACTCGGGGAAACTTATGTAAATGTTCGCTTTGTCGGTCCTTCCGTAACAGGCTCCCCTTACTTTAGAATCGTGGCATCGGGTAACGGAAAAGTGGAGTATGGTCCTCCGAGCTATGTAAAAAAGCGTTAAGTCGTAACAATTCAGCCCATCTTGTAAGGAGATGGGCTTTCTTATGTTCGACGGGTAGTCGCGTCCTCACGCGTAAGTGCGTGAGGCACTATTATATACAGGAGTCACGTTATGTCAACTCCGACTTATATTGCCCACAATCGCTGGTTTAAAATTGACCCACTCCGGCGATTATTTGTTTTGGTAACAAGGGGGGCGCCATAGGCATCTGTTCTCTTCTTGACATGAAGTCGGCAACTGTTTTATTTTCTCACGCGAAAAACTGCTCTACATCGATGTGGGCGTGGAGCTTGGGTACCCCAGGACGGCCGGTCACGAGAAGAGTGGACGGAGGAGAAGCGGCAGCGCCACTCTAATACTGGATGGACAGGACGAGTAGTAGCCGGATTGAGATTGAACGAAAAAACAGTTCTGGAACCGGTGGCCGGACGCTTCCCGGACATATTGGAGGATGAGGACGAGATCGCTCTCTCTGAAATGGCTTGTTCACAAGTGATCGCGTCAGAAGCAGCGATTGATTACTAACTGGTTTGCAGTGGAGGCAGTGGACGGGGAAAGAGCATTGTTTTTGTTTTGATTCGCCATTCGGAAATGATCCTGATGGGATTTTTTCATCACATAGGTACTCGTATAAGCAGCTTCCATCCACTGTCTCAAAATTAATTTAGGAGGTAGACTGTATGAAAGGATTGGCGAAGTCAGTTTTAACAATTGTATCACTCATTTGTCTTGTGTTAGGAGGTGGTATGGCTCAAGCTTCTACGTCACCAGAAGAAGAAGTCCTTTTTCAAGCAAAAATAAAATCTGAGAAAGAATCGGGATAGGACGGAAGGGTAGCTTTGAGACGACTATGAAATCCAACCTGTTTTGGCGCAAATCGGTGGCCCACCGAACGGCCCGACGTCACCTGCTCCTATCTGTCGAGGGAAACGTGGCGGTTTGATCGAAGGGGCGTCGCATGCGGCTGCTTCTGCCGATCACGTTCTTTCAACTGCTGTGATTGGACGGATATGCTGGTTCGAATTCCAATGAAAAAGCTGCAAACCGTTTGATCTGAAGCCGCGGTTCAATATCGCCCCTGGCCAGCAGATCCCGGACATTCTTGCTGACGGCGGGCACCGCAGAATCGGCCAATTGCGCTGGGGCTTGGTTCCATCGTGGGCACAGGACGAGAAGATCGGCTACAAGATGATCAACGTCCGCGCCGATATGCTGCAGAAGAAGCCAGCCTTTCGGCGAATCAATGAAAATTACCATACACCTTCCCCTGCCTCTTCGACGCTTTGACAACGTCCGGCCGCCAGAAACTTCACAGTTGCACGATTATTACACACCTGGCCGAACGAGGTTGTCGCAAACATCCATTACATAGATACTTCGGCAAGAGGATAATCAAATATTGCTTGATCGAGAGAAATTAAACCCATTTATAGCGTGATCGATTTTTTACTACCATGCACTTCTTTTCATAAAATTTGTATCTAAAAATAACCCCTCTTGCCGGGAATTTTTTAGGAGGGTATTCATTTGAGCGAATTCACGTTTGCCATTCTTGTCAAGGAAGTAAACAAAAGGAAGATAAACAGCGCAGTCCGTAAATGGAAAGCACCTTCTTGCCTGTTTCCCGCCAACGAAACATGGTATGCGGTTGTCACGGAAGATGGAGCGGAAAACGGATCGGAACAGGCGCGACAATTATCGGCTGAGCTGAACACCCATTCGTTTTCCTTCGTCCATGCAGAGGATTACGGATGGCACTATGAGCTGTATGAAAATGGCGAGCCAAAAGGAACGCTGGAGATCAACTATGAAACGTACGATCACAGCAGCATCGACGATGCGAATGTTCCCCTTTTAAAGAAACTGGCCATTGATGAAGTAGCGCTGGGACGCCTGGAGCGCGTTCTTGGCGCCAGAACTCCTCAGGCGGAAGATCTGTTGCACAGCGTTGAGCATTTCAAGCAGGCGTTGGGATTTGAAAAGATTTCCTGGATTTCGTATGAGTACGTGTCCACGATGTCCAAACGCCAGCTTGACGAAATAGGGGCTACCTTCATCAAACCAGTCACAAAGAGATTCTTGGCAGACAAAATTATTGTAGAGGTGTTGGATGAACCATTACGTCACATGGGGTATGTCTATGAAGAACGGCCAGAAATGGGTGACCGGCTGTACTTTGTCAAACGTGAAAACGGCTTTGATTACGGATTGATGATCGATATGACGCAAAAGAATACAATCGAGCCCAGACTCTTTACTCCTCGCAACACTGGGGCAAACATGTTCTACATAGCTATGAGGGGATTAAAAAGCTTCGAGTATGCGAATGAACATGAACTGCGTCAGCACCTTGAGGAAATCGTGCGGGTGTTTCAGCAAACAGGTGATTCGTGGCTGAAAAAGAACAGGATCGGGATCTTTGATGCCAACCCCCTTTATGCAGAGATGGCTGATCGATTCATGGCGGAATACTCGTTTCAACGCATACACATGGATGAGCGTATTCTGTTTGGCGGCAAGGCGATCTACCAAGGCAATCGGATGCAGATTGAATTTACACATTTTCCCCAGATAGCCAGTATCGTTACGTATCTGGTCGAGGAGACAGGGAAAAGGTCCTTACAAGACTTTTTGGTGGAACACAGAGACATACTGCCGGTCGATATCAGAACGATTCATTTCTCATTTAAAAGCCAGGATGAATTTGTACAGGCGCTGGAGCGTACCTTTGATTTTCTGCGTTTTTATTTCAAACAAATACAGGCAGATTGACGGATTTATCGTCAGTCATCGGCGCTGTTGCAGGATGTTGGTCCAGACCAACATCCTGCGCGGGCAACGTAATGCCTGTAAAACCTTTTGGGACGATTTACAAAAAATTTATGACAACTTGATGGAAAATCATTTTCTTTTTTTGCAGGATATGGTATATAGTGTAATTAGTTGGTTGAATGACTAACTCCATAATATGTCTTCCATACATAATCATTCGGGGTGGAGTAAGGAAACGCACTGGAATACACGCAAGGGACTGAGATGAATGGCAAAACCGAACGTCGTTTCCAAACAGGAACTGATTGAAGCAGCCAAGGCGTGCATCGTGGAAAGTGGCTTGGAAAAGCTCACGCTGAAAATGGTGGCTGACAAGGCAAATGTATCGCAGGGGACCGTCTACTACCATTTTCACACCAAAAACCAACTGATGTTGGACGTGGTAAAAGATGTGTGCCTTCGTTCCTGGGAGGAGATGTCGCATACGCAATCCGTCGAATTCGCCGTCCCGGAGGCTTTGAATGCCGCCAAGGAACGGTGCCGACCGGACTCCTTTTTCCACCGGCTGTTTTTGTCGCTGGTTGTGTTTAGTTTCAACAATGAAGAAATCAGACGGGAATTGGGCCAGCTGCTCGCGTTTGAAAACAAGGTGCTTTCGGAAAAGATCCTGGAGCTGATCGCAGACAACCACGCCGATTCCAGCGTAGAGGGGACTGCTGTTCAGACTGGCCGGGAAAAACGGCTGATGGGGGTTTCCACCGAGATCTGGGCGGTCCTCATCAATGCGTTGATTGACGGCCTGGCCGTACAATGCCTGGTCTCTCCCGAATTTGACCGGGATAAAGTGTTTGCCGAATTGGGGGTATTCATTCAGAATCTGTTGGAAAACAAATCTGATTGAGCAGCCAAATCAAGTCTTGGGGGCTGGCTTCATCGTGTGTTCTTCCACACTTCCCTCCAAAGACTTTTTTCCAATATATCTACTCATATTTAGAAAAGGAGATGAGGGTATGTTCTCAGAAAAACTGGGCCTGACCTTGCTGTTCTCGATCCTGGTCTGGTTGGGAGCGACGTTGTTCTTCGTGTTTTTCGGCAGCATGGTGTTGGTCGACCCGTATCAACAAGACTTTTTCATGAGGTTCCTGTTGTTGGAGATCGCGACAGCAGTGGTCTTGTACATCGTCTTTGTGATCTTTCGCAAGCTGGACCCCAGTCCGTATTCCGTGGTGAAGCTGGGGCTGATCGGCAGTGCAGTCGGCTTGATCATCGATGCCTTCGTGTTGTGGAACCGCGACGTGTTTTTTTCGGGATTGTCCAGTGAACAGCTGCTCGCCTTTACGATCTGGATGTCATTTGCCTATGGACTCTACTTGCTGATCCCGCTATTCATGCGAAAAGAGAACAAGTAATTCCAAGTAATTCATTTTAGATAAATCTTGGAGGAGCGTTGAAATTCATCAGCAGGATGAGCGTGATGGAGATTGCTACAAGTTTCATCATTCCACCTCCTCATCGTCACGTTTAGACGCTATAGATTTCCTTTTTGTTACATTCCATCTAAAGAAAAATCGAGTGGTATGTCCACTCGATTCTCTTACCCCGCAACCTGGCGATGCCAACAACTGACGTAACGACGAGGCATCTATGCGATAAGGAGAGGTATCTTCGTGCCGTGGATCACCTTGTAAACGACGCTGCCCAGCAGGATACCGGCGAGCCGGTTGAGGCCGCGATGGCCCATGGCGATCAAGTCTGAGCCGGTTTCTTCGGCAAACGCTTGGATCAGGTGGCCAGGATCCCCGACAGCCACATGGGTCGTATAGGGCAATTGATGAGAGATGAACCGCTGCTCGTATTTCTCGACAACGGATTTGCCGCTCTCCAACAGTTCTGCATCGCTCGTCCATTCCAGGTTTTCCAGGCCGGTGTTCACGATGGGAGGAACAACCACGTGCAAAAGGGAGAAGTGTGCTCCTGTTCTGCGGCCGAGGTTGATGGCTGCCTCGGCCGCCTTCCATGCGTATTCCGACCCATCGACAGCGATGAGGATCTTCCGGAAGGGCCGGGGGTTCATCTTTGCTTCCGTGATCAGTTCCGGTATCAGCACGACGGGAATGGTGAGGCGCTGCAGGGTCGGGTAGCTGACGCTGTGGTGCAGGAAGCTGGAGACGGCACCGTATCCATGCGTCCCCATGATGACAAAGTCATGGTTGTTTTCTGCATAGCGGCAGATGAGCTCATCGGGAACGCCGTACGCGATATGCATGCTGTACGGGATGCCCTTCTTCTCCACCTGCTGCAGGATGGGGGCCATCGTCTTCATCGCATCCTGGTTTTGAATCTCTTTGATCCGCTCGGCACTCAGGTAGTGAACGGTGTGCTGGGCGGGAAAAGGCTGTAACACGTGAAGGAGTGTCAGATGATCTGCTTGTGTGGTCAGCGCCAGGGCGTATTCCAAGGCGCGCTTGGATGGTTCGGAACCATCGATGGGCAGCAAGAAGCGTGTCATGATCACATCCCCTCTCCCCAGTCTAGCGAACGACCAGCACAGCGCATTTGGCATGATGGAGTACTTTGCCGCTGACGCTGCCAAGGAAGACCGATGATACCAGGCCATGGCCGCGGCTGCCCACGACAATCAGATCATACCCTTCTTCCGCAGCTTTTTTACAGATCACCTCCGCAGGATTGCTGCCAGTCTCCGTAGCGTAATCCACACGCGAAGTGTCGGGAAACCCCTTCCACGCCGCGTATGCAGGGGATTCTTCCGGAGGCAGATCAATCTCGGCCGGTTCATACACGACAGGCATATAACCGGTCCCGATTGCCAGCGGGATGTATGGCTGGTGTACATAGAGAAAGGTAAAATGGGTTTGCGGCAGTGCCTGAAAGGCTTCGTGTGTCCACTGCACCGCTATATCCGAAGCGTCCGACCCGTCGACGGCAACCAGTACTTTTTTAAACATTTCTATCAATTCCTCCTCGTACTGAAATCATTCATTTGTGGCTGTTTTCCCGTTTTTCAGGCTGCCGGTTTGCTGGAGGGCTTATGAAACCAGCGGTCGAAAAGCGGGAACAGATAGCGGTCAATCCCGATGGCACCCGTATTGCGTCCGCCGACCAACAGGAAGATCCCGAACAAAATCATCCATGGATTGGAGGAGACGGTTCCGGCCAGCAGAAAGGCGAAGTTCATCACCATTCCAAAGAATCCGGCAGCAGTGGTCAAGCAGCCGAGAATCAAACCAAGCCCCACCAGAAACTCACCCCACGGAATCAGGAAATTGAACAGTTCGACATTCGGCAGGGCAAAGTTTTGCAGAAACGCTGAGTAGATTGGATACACCACTTCATTATGACTGGTGACGGGATGTGCGACAGCGTTCTGCAGGAATTTGGCGGCGCTAAATCCTTCTGCACCAGTCAACTTTCCCCAGCCAGCGGTGAGCCATTCCCACCCAATGTATAAACGGGCGAGTAACAGCAGGACAGAAGCATACACACTGTTTCGTAGCCAATTGACGATCATAGCGGTCATCTCCATCACTTGATTTGATTGGGTCCCTCAATCAAACGCGGTCGTGTTGACCGAGGGCTCACTTTCATTGTAGGAGCGACCGGAGGGCGTTGTATGTAGGGGAGCTCCCTGAAACCCAGGAAAATGTTCCCTGATTTCGGTGGAAAGAAATACCGGGAAAACGGGAAGGCGGCTCAGCCTGGGCAAAAAACGGCCGGGCGTCACGGACGCATTGTTTTAAAGTACGGGAACAGTAATGATAAAATCAGGAGAATTTCCCTTAAGGATAGGGAGTTTCCCGACATACATGTTCGGGGAACTGTTCTATACTTATGCTATTGCGTGAAGAAAGCGGGGCATCTGCAAAACGAACAATCTGGAGGCACGCATGTGACAAACGAGGAAATAGTAACCTTTTTGGAAAGAGCAAGAGTGGAGACACGATCCGACTACGCAGCGTTGGCATATGCGAATGAAAACGGAGAAGTCAAATGGCTGCAAGCTGTGGGGAATCGAAGCAACCGATACAAACGGATGACAACATCCATGCGGCAAGGGATTTTCGGCCGGGTAATCAAGCTTGACAGGCCTCTTGTGATGAATCATCTGTCCATCAGAACCTATCAGGAGATTCAAGATTATGCGATTATCCTGACCGAACAACTGAAATCCTTCATCGCCATACCGCATTATCAGGAGGAGCGTGCCGGTCTTTTCCTGATCGGGAGAAGGACGGATGACATCTACACCGATGAAATATTGAATAAAGCGATTGATCTGGCCAAGACATTTCTGTCATAAAATTGCAACGTCTTTGCAGAGCAGAATGATTTATAGTAAAGGTAATACGGTGTAAAGGGGAAAATCTATGCCATGGCTGTTGGATCTTAACGACCCGTCTAAGGCATCGTCGTTTTTTCAGTCTGTTTTTCAACATGTAACCGATGCTATTTTTGTTATCGACAAGCATGGCATCATCGTGGAAGCCAACCCGTCCGCGATGCGAATGATCCGTTGGAATGCGGAAGATTTGATTGGCAAAGTCCATTTTTGTGAAGTTTGCCGTGGAATGGCTACCTGTGACTTTGAAGTAACGTGTACAGAATGTTTTGCGAAAAAACTGCGCATGCCTTCTTTCGAGATGACCATTCGGACGAAAGACGGCAAAGAGTTTTCGGTGGAAGCCAGTTCAACCAGCGTCCCCGTAGAAGAGGATGCTGCGCTGGTGGTGATCCTCAGGGATTTGTCTGAACAGATCCGAGCGGAAAAAGCACGTCAGCAGAAAATGATGACCAAACATGTTTTTCGAGCCCAGGAGGAAGAACGCAAACGGCTTTCCAGAGAATTGCATGATGGCATCGGCCAGTCGTTGTACAGCATCCTGGTAGGCCTGCAGGTCTTGAACCAACAGGAAATGGAGCATGATGTAAAAACGCTGATCCAGGATTTAACCAACATGACTTCCCACACACTGGACGATGTGAAAAACCTGGCGGTAGATCTGAGGCCAGCCGCGCTGGATGATCTTGGCCTCATTCCTGCCCTGCGATCTTATTTAAGGAATTTCGAGAAAATGTTCGGTATTGAAACTTCTTTCGACATCAAGGCACCCCATCGCAGATTGCATCCTGATGTCGAGACAGCCGTTTATCGGATCTGTCAGGAGGCAACCATTAACGCGGCCAAATATGCGGATACGGATAAAATCGTCATCGCCTTTGAGGATAAAGGAGAATGGCTCAAGCTGACCATTCAGGACTTTGGAGTGGGCTTTGACACGACGCAGATCCAGATACAGGGGACGGGTTTGGGATTATATGGCATGAGAGAACGAGCGGAGATGCTGGGGGGAGAGGTCTTCATCCATTCTGAACCAAATCAGGGGACGACGATCACGGTGAGGATTCCAGTCAGTGACAAAGGGGAATAGCTTATGACCATAAAAGTATTGATCGCGGATGACCATTCGATCGTCAGAACAGGCTTATCGATGCTGATTAACGCCCAGGACGACATGGAGGTTATCGCGACGGCTGCAGATGGCAAAGAGGCCTATCAGAAAGCGCTCGAGTGCAGCCCGGATGTAGTCCTGATGGATATCAGCATGCCTCCTGGAGAAAGCGGTCTTTCAGCAACGGAACGGATCAAGAAAGCGCTGCCGGATTGCAACGTTCTCATTTTGACCATGCATGATGATGAAGAATATGTTTTCCGTGTCTTGCAGGGCGGTGCGTCAGGATACATCTTAAAAAGCGCCGCCGACATGGATGTAATTTCTGCGATTCGTACGGTGTATAATGGATCAGCCTATTTGTACCCGTCAGCCGCAAAGTTGTTAATCACGAACTTTTTGAACAGGGTAAAAAGCGGTGAGGAATCTTCCAGATTTGAAATCTTGTCAGAACGTGAAAAAGAAGTCGTCAGTCTGATTGCCAAAGGCTTCACGAACAAAGAGATTGCGGAGCAGCTCTTTATCTCGGTAAAAACAGTTGAATCCCATAAACAAAGAGCGATGGAGAAACTAAACCTAAAAAGCCGCGCCGAACTGGTGAAATACGCGTTGAAAAAAGGCCTTTTAGATTTCGAATAATAGAGGAGACATAAAACCATTCGAGCATGCCGATGAATGTAAGTTGCACCAGCACCTTGCGGAAATCCTACGGGAACTATATAATAAGTAGCATCTTTTATGATTCGTAAGGAGGATTATTAAAAAATGTTTTTTATCAGATTGCGTTTCCGTACTTTGAACAAGTAATTAAATACTGTTCAAAGGCTCTGCTTGTGTAGGCAGAGTAAACGGGACCAGTCTGCCCTTTTTTAATAATCTTCTTTTCGCATAGAACAATGATGAAATGTGGAGAAAGGCGGATAGATCAGCCTTTCTTTCTTTTTGTATATTTTCCTTTCTTCCCCTCTTTCACATCAGGATGGGGCTGCTTCCCTTTACTCTGAATCACAGGCAAAACGCCTGTGATTTTTTATTTTCGAAAGGAAGAGATCGCATGACCAACATCATCAAAAAAGCAGAACTCGTGAGTAGATTTGAATCAGCATTTACGTGTCCACACTGTGAGAGTTCGATGAAAGTCGTTGATTGGAAAAGCCTGATATGTGCGAACAAGCACACGTTTGATATCACCAAACAGGGATACCTCAACATGATGATCCGACCCTCTCACAGTCATTACAACAAAGAATTGTTTGAAGCAAGGCATAAAACGATCAGCGAAAGCAGCTTGTATGCTCCCATGCATAAATGGATTGCCAAAGCCATCAAGCAGCATGTGGAAGTTTCTACTGATCCTGTTATGGTGTTGGACGCGGGCTGCGGAGAAGGGTCACATCTGCAGAAGATTTTGGACGATTGCATGTGTCCAACGATCACAGGGTTCGGAATCGATATTTCCAAGGAAGGCATCGCCATGGCAGCAAAGAGATACAAAAACTCGCTTTGGATGGTAGGCGACCTGGCAAGAACCCCATTCAAAGATAGGTCGTTTCAGGTGATTCTTTCGATCTTATCTCCTTCCAATTACACGGAGTTCAAGCGGATTCTCATTCAAGATGGACTGGTCATTAAAGTGCTCCCGCGTCCCAATTATCTAAAAGAACTGCGGGAAGAGCTTTTCGATACCAACAGCAAAAAAGTCTACCAAAATGAGAAAACGGTGTCGCTTTTCAAAGAGCATTTACAGCTGCTTGAGGCTTTTCAGTTACGTTATACCCAGAACCTGAGTCAGTCAGAGCTTCCCCACATTGTTCAAATGACCCCGCTTGCCTGGTCTGCGGACAGAGAACGAATCAAAACGTATCTGAAAAAAGATTCGGCTGAGATCACCGTGGATTTGGAAATTCTGGTTGGGATGAAGAAACAAACGGAGAAACGGAGGTAGGGAATGATGGGACAAGTATGTTTGGAATTAAAAAATATTGAAATAACGTTTTTGGATCAATTGGTATTAGACATCCCCCAACTGGCCGTGCATCAGTTTGATCGCATTGGGATTGTCGGAAAAAACGGTGCTGGAAAAAGTACGTTGTTGAAATTGATGGCTGGGCAAGTCACGCCGGATAAAGGGCATGTAAACCGATTCGTGGATTTTGCCTATTTTGAACAATTGTCAAAGCCAGGTGATAGTGAGACTGATTATGAGTGGTTAGGCAAGTTTGCTGTACCTCAAACAGAAATGGAGCATTTAAGTGGTGGTGAGCAGACGCGGATGAAGTTGGCCCAATTATTCTCCACCTATCATGAGGGCTTATTGTTGGATGAGCCGACGACTCATCTGGACGCAGCTGGCATACAGCTTTTCATCGAGGAATTGACGTATTATGTTGGCGCACTCGTACTTGTGAGTCATGACCGTTATGTATTAGATAAGCTCGTCACGAAAATTTGGGAAGTAGAGGACGGTCAGGTAACGGAATATACAGGAAACTATTCAGATTACGTCGCACAAAAAGAGCTCAAACGAAAGCAGCAGCAGGAACAGCACGACAAGTATGTAAAAGAAAAAACTCGGCTGTTAAAGGCCGCAGAGGAGAAAATGAGAAAGGCTGAAAAGATTACTCAGGCAAATAATCATATGTCAAAAAAGGAAACCAAAGCAAAGGCAAACAAAATGTTTATGACGAAATCTAAAGATACCAGCCAAAAGGCGGTTCAACGTGCAGCTAAAGCGATTGAGCAGCGAGTGGAACAACTCGAAGCAGTGGAGGCGCCGGAGAAGGAACAAATCCTTTATTTTCCTCAACCAACAGCGCTCAAGCTGCACAATCCCTTTCCGATTATGGCGGATCGCTTAACGTTAAAGGCAGGGAAGAAAACCCTGCTCAAGGAAGCTAGTTTCCAATTCCCATTAGGCAACACCATCGCGATTACAGGAAAAAACGGTTCAGGGAAAACCACACTCCTTCGTCATATCATACAACAGGGAGAAGGGATGATCATATCGCCCAAAGCTGTCATCGGATCATATGAACAAATGGGTTATCACTTTGAGAAAGATGAGTCCGTACTTGCATTTATGAAAGAACGAAGCGACTATGAGGAAAGCAAGATCCGTGCAGTCCTCCACGCAATGAACTTTACCGGAAATGATATAAGAAAGAATGTGCGCGATTTAAGTGGTGGAGAAGCGATCCGTTTGGTCTTGTGTCAACTGTTTTTGGGAAGATATAATGTGCTGGTTTTGGATGAGCCGACAAATTTTTTGGATGTGTTTTGTATGGAAGCGTTAGAACGCTTTATAAAAGGGTATGAAGGCACTGTCCTTCTCGTATCCCATGATCGCATGTTTATTGATCGCGTAGCAGATCGTATCTATGTCATTGAACAACAACAGCTAAGATTATTAACGTAATCAGGAAAAGAAGCGGGGAAGGCATCTCTGCTTCACGGTTATAGGAAGGCAGCCATGATAAAATCCGGCTGCCCAGAAGCCGTTACGTTCAGCCATGCATTGCGGAACAGCTGCGGGAGCACGACATCACGGACACGTGGATGCATCAGCAAGCAGGGAGGAGGCAGAAGAGAGCAGCGGGAACAATTTCACAGCTATCTTCAGCAGGCGGACACCTTGTCGCGTTTGGCGAAATGGTGTAGCCGTGGATATCCGGCGTGGCATGGAAATTTTATCCCACCAATTTTTACTGGTGGGTGAACAAAGGGGCCGATCTGGTGGAGCATTTTTTCGATGCCTACGCGATCCGGTACCGTTCGTTCGAGACCGCAGGATGGCGGGGGAATGGCATGATATATTAAAATGATATCGAAGCTTCTCGAGGATGGACAGTAACATGCGGAAGGTTGTAAGGACTCGGCCAGGAAAGGAGCAACAATATGAATTTGACCTATGAAGTTATACCAGATGAGAAAATTGAGTGCTGCAGGGAGCTGTGCAATGAGCTCATGGCTTTTCAAAAGTCGAAAGCATACATAAAACCGGAATTGTTTGACAGCATGAATTTTGAGACACGGATGATCCCTTCGATTAAAAAAGCGATCTGCAATTACACCGTGGTCGTGAAAGATGATGATAAAATAGTCGGGTATGTCTATTCAAACATCTCTCCCAAGGAAACGTATGACAATGAATTCGCCACTTTTTTTGACCTCTCTTCCGTCAGCAGAGAGAATGTGGGGTGTTTGTCCCAATTTTATTTGAAAGAAGCGTACAGACAGTCCGGGATTGGCTCCAAGTTGTTCGATCTGTCAATGAAGTGGCTGAAACAATTTGATGATGTGGATGATTTTTTTATCTTTGTCTCCAATGGCAATCATAACGCCCTGGAATTTTATAAACGGAAAGGATTTTCCGTCAGCCATGAGATATTGGACGGTTTTATCACCGTGTTGCGCAGTCACCGCCGGGATTTGTTCGAGCAGGGGTCGCCGGAATCAAAGTGACCCGCCATTCGGGAATCGTTTCCCTTCGAACATAGCCGGCCGTGGCAGCTTGATAGACAGTGAAAAGGCGTACCCTGGTACACGCAGGGTACGCCTTCATTTTTTTATTCGTCCGGACTCCGAAGCTTATGGATGAAACTTAATAACAGAAAAGAGAGCGCCATAATGGAAAGAACCCAATAAGTCGCAAGCTGCATGTTTCCGGACTCAACAGCCATGAAAATCGCGGTGGGAATGGTTTCCGTTTTGCCAGGAATCACGCCGGCAAACATCAACGTTGCGCCAAATTCTCCAATCCCTCTGGCAAATCCGAACATATACCCCGATAACAAGAATCTCCACGCCAGGGGGAAGGTTACGTACCAGAATACTTGCCATTCATTGGCCCCCATCGAGCGGGCCGCATCTTCCAAATCCTTGTCGACCGATTCAAACCCTGTCTTCAGCGTCTGATAAACAAGCGGAAATGCCACAACAGCGGCTGCCACCACTGCTGCCCACCAGGTAAACACGATGGATTTGCCAAAAAGCCACTCAATCAAGCGGCCAAGCCAGCTGTTTTTGCCCATCAGAAAAAGAAGGCCAAATCCCACCACCGTAGGGGGAAGAACAAGGGGAAGCAAAAAGAATGTCTCGATAAGCAGCTTCCCTCTGAATTTTCGGCGAGCCATCCGCCATGCGCAAATGATAGCCAAAATAAATGTGATAACACTGGCGATAAGCGTTACCTGTACGGAGATTACGACCGGTGACCAGAAATTCATTCATTCTTCACTGCCGTCTCAAAACCATATTTCGTAAAAATGGCTTTGGCCTCCGGCTCCTGCAGCCAGCTGTACAGCGTCTGGGCTTCTTTTGCATGCTTGGAATTGGTGGTGATCCCGATCGGATAAACAATCGGGGAGTGGGTTTTCTCATCGGCGACGGCCGCGATTTTTACGTTGTCTGACGAAGCGGCATCCGTCTGATAGACGATTCCGGCGTCAACATTTCCGGTCTCGACATAGGTGAGCACCTGTCGAACGTCTTTGGTAAAAATGAATTTGGGCTGTAAGGCATCCCAGATTCCCAGGTTTGTGAGCGACTGTTTCGCATAAGTTCCTGCGGGGACAGACTCAGGTTGTCCAATGGCAATTTTTTCGATTGCCGGTTTTTGGAGATCCGCGAAAGCATGTACTTGAGCTTGAGAATCTTTGGGGATGATGAGCACAAGCCGATTGGTTACCAAATCGGCGGTATTCTTTGCATCGATCAGTCCTTTCTCCACCAGTTCCTTCATCTGCTTTGTGGCGGCAGATATGAAAAGATCTGCAGGTGCACCTTGTTCAATCTGCTGCTGGAGGGTTCCCGAAGAACCGTAGCTGATCACCAGTTTTTGGTCAGGGTGGGTGGATTCATACAGCGGTGTCAACTCTTTCATGACATCCGTCAGACTGGCCGCTGCCAGGACGTACAGCTCAACAGGGGAAGAAGCTTGTTGGGCGGGAGCCTGTTGGGGAGCAGCTTGCTGATTGTTCGAAGAGCTGCAGCCGACAGCGGAAAGCAGGAGCGCAAGCATAACGAACATGGATGTGAAACGAGAAAACCGTTTCATTTCCAACATCCCTCTCTTTCAATTGTATTAGATATAACAAAATATAACTAAATTATACTAGTTATAATCTATGTCTATCAATCGATATTTTGATATAATGGACATGTGCTTGGAATACGGAGGTCATCCATATGCAGGAAATCTCTTATACACCGGAAGAAGTGGCAAAGTTGTTACGCGTGTCCAAATTGACCGTGTATGACCTGATCAAGAAAGGGAATCTTCCAGCCTACCGGGTCGGCAAGCAGATGCGTATCGATGCGGCTGATTTGGAAGCCTACAAATCAAGAACCAAGGAAGGTCACGCCGCTTTTTCCAGATCCATGACGGAATCGCCATTGAAACAGAGCTTTTCCGCAACCGGAGTCAGGCCCATGGTGATTACCGGACAAGACGTCAGCCTGGATATCCTGACGAAATATATTGAAAAAACCACAAAAACCGTACGTCCGCTGCGCTCTTATGTTGGCAGCCTGGACAGTCTCATCTCGATGTATCAGGGGCAGTCCGATGTGGTCAGTACCCATCTTCTTGACGGTGACACCGGAGAGTATAACCTCTCTTACATTCGCAAAATTCTGGTGGGATTTCCTTATCTTGTGATCAATCTTTGTTTCCGGACCGCCGGTTTTTATGTGCAAAAGGGCAATCCGAAACAGATTCGTTCATGGGAAGACTTGAAAAAGCCCGGGCTGACCATCGTCAACCGTGAAAAAGGCTCGGGTGCCCGCGTCCTGCTTGATGAGCAGCTGCGGCTTCATGGGATCTCCCCTGAGCAGTTGAAAGGCTATGAAACAGAGGAATCGAACCATCTTGGCGTTGCCGGAAAAGTTGCGGAGGGACAGGCAGATGTCGGGGTTGGTATCGAGAAAGCAGCTTATATCGTGGGGGTCGATTTTGTTCCGCTCATTCAGGAACGGTATGATCTTGTAATGCTAAAAACCCCTCAAAACAGGGAGTGGATTGAAATCATCATGGAGATTCTCCAGTCTGAAGCTTTTCGCAATGAGTTGAAATCCATCCGCGGCTATGATTTGTCGCGAACGGGGGAAATCATGTTGGAAGCTTAGGAACATGCGGGATATAAACGTTGGCGGTATCGCTGTGAAAACCGGCTCCTCTTCACTCGTCAGGGCCGGTTATTTTTATGCCTGCATGCTGTCTTCGAGTACAATGTCACGATGAGTACATTCGGACAGAATTGGTGAGAATGAAGAAGAGGATGGCGGCTTTTCCTGCTGACTTGGGGAGAAAGCAAATGTAATGTTCACATAAACGTAGGGGGAATCTGGATATGAAAGCATTAGTATTTTGTGGGCCAGGAAAGTACGAGTGGGTAGAGAAGGACAAACCGACGATTCAGAAACCGACGGATGCGATCGTAAGAATCACCAGAACGACGATTTGCGGCACGGATTTGCATATCTTGGGCGGTGATGTACCGGCGGTAACCGACGGCCGAACCCTGGGGCACGAAGGTGTCGGAATCGTAGAAGAAGTAGGAGCAGCTGTAAACAATTTCAAACCCGGGGACAGGGTGCTGATTTCTTGTGTCACTGCCTGCGGAAAATGCGATTACTGCAAAAAAGCGATGTACGCCCACTGTGAAGAGGGTGGTTGGATTTTGGGGCACCTGATCGACGGAACCCAGGCGGAATACGTTCGTATCCCTTATGCCGACACCAGCTTGTACCACATTCCTCCGGGAAGCGATGAGGAAGCGCTTGTCATGTTGAGCGACATTTTGCCGACGGCCATGGAAATCGGGGTAATCAACAGCGGCGTTCAGCCTGGGGATGTGGTCGCGATCGTCGGGGCAGGGCCGGTCGGGATGTCGGCACTCTTGACAGCGCAGCTTTATTCGCCGGCGGAAATCATCATGGTCGACCTTGACGATAATCGTTTGGAGCAGTCCAAAAGGTTCGGGGCCACCAAGACCATTAACAGCTCCGCGGGAAATGCGGTTGAGCAAGTAATGGAAGCAACGGATGGAAAGGGTGTCGACGTAGCGATTGAGGCCGTCGGGTTCCCTGTAACCTTCGACATCTGTCAGCAAATCCTGAAGCCCGGCGGACGGCTGGCTAACGTCGGTGTGCACGGCAAACCGGTCGAACTGCACTTGGAGCGGTTGTGGCTGCGCAATGTCAGGATCACGACCGGACTGGTCAGCACGAGCACGACTCCGATGCTGTTAAAGACCGTACAGTCGGGAAGGATCAAACCAGAACAACTGATCACTCACCGTTTTCCGCTGGACCAGATCATGCAGGCGTACGAAGTGTTTCGAAATGCTGCCAAAGAAAAAGCGATGAAAGTCATTTTATACAACGATTGACTTGCAAGCAAAGGAACGGCTCAAACCGTTCCTTTGCTTGTTTCCGCTGAGAAGGGGCGGCCCGTCGTTAATTCATACTTGACTCATAGGAATTATGGGAATAAAATAAATGGCACAGATACAATATAGAGAATTTATTATCAAATAGTGATAAATTCGAGGTGTTGTGATGGAACGGATCAGAGCAGCCCGCGGCTCTGCCCTTCGCTGCAAAGGGTGGAGACAGGAAGCGTTACTTCGGATGCTGGAAAACGTGCTGGAAAACGGCGAAAATCAACAGGAACTGGTGGTTTACGCTGCATTGGCAAAAGCGGCGCGAGACTGGAAGTCGTTTCATGCCATCGTCGACAGTTTGAAAACTCTCAACGATGATGAAACCCTGGTGATTCAGTCCGGCAAACCGATCGGCATTTTTAAAACGCATGTTTTTGCCCCGATCGTGATCATGGCGAACTGCAATCTTGTAGGCAGATGGGCAACCAGCGAGCACTTTTATCAACTGCAGGAAAAAGGGCTGATCATCTGGGGCGGACTTACCGCAGCGGCATGGCAGTACATTGGGTCGCAGGGGGTGATTCAAGGCACCTACGAAATTTTTTCCGCCATCGCCAGAAAACACTTTAACGGAAATCTGGCCGGCCGCTTTATTCTTACCGCCGGTCTGGGGGGAATGGGAGGAGCCCAACCGTTGGCCGGTGTGATGGCGAATGCGGCGATTCTCTGCGTGGAAGTGGATGAAGCGCGCGTGGACAAGCGGATGCAAGTCGGTTACCTGCAGAGAAAAACAGCCGACCTCGACGAAGCGCTGGCGTGGATCGCGGAAGCGCAGGCCCGAAAGTCGAGTATTTCCATTGGATTGCTTGGCAATGCGGCGGAAATCTATCCGGAAATCCTCAGAAGAGGGATCGTGCCTGACATCGTCACCGACCAAACCTCTGCCCACGATCTGCTGTACGGTTATGTCCCGGCCGGCTACAGCCTGAAGGACGTGCGGCGGATGAGAGAGGAAAACCCGGAGAAACTGCAGGGGGACGCAAGAGCCTCCATTGCCCGGGAAGTAGAGGCGATGCTGGAATTTAAACGGCGCGGTTCGATCGTCTTTGATAACGGCAACAACATCCGGACGCAGGCCTACCAACATGGTGTGAAAGAGGCATTTGACATCGATATTTTCACGGAGGCGTTCCTGCGGCCGCTCTTCTGCAGGGCAATCGGTCCGTTCCGCTGGGTGGCGCTGTCGGGTGACCCGCAAGACATCCAGGCGATCGATCAGTTTATCCTGCAGGAATTTTCCGACAATGAGATCGCAACCAACTGGATTCGCTTGGCCAGCAAGTACGTGCCGTTTGAAGGGCTGCCGGCCCGGATCGGCTGGTTCGGCCACGGGGAAAGGACCAGGCTGGCGTTGGCGGTTAACCGGATGGTTCGCGAAGGCAAGCTGAGCGGTCCGATCGCGTTTTCCCGCGATCATCTGGACGCCGGAGCGATGGCACATCCCAACATCATGACCGAGCGGATGAAAGACGGGAGCGACGCGATCGCCGATTGGCCGCTGTTGAATGCGATGCTCAACTGCAGTTCGATGGCGGATCTGGTGACGATTCATTCCGGCGGCGGGGGTTACTCCGGGTATATGACCAGCGCAGGCGTGACGATTGTGGCCGATGGTACAGCCGAGGCGGACATGCGCTTGAAGCATACCTTGGACAACGATACGGGCATCGGCGTGCTGCGCTATGCCGATGCCGGTTACGAAGAAGCGCTGGACGAAGTGAACAAAAAAGGCATTCGCCGGGTGTTGACCTGACTGCACCCGTCCAACGCTGAATGACGAGGAGGAGAAAAATCATGCGTGTACTAACCATGGACGACGTAATTGCGGCAGTGAAGGGAGGCTCCGTGTTTGCTTCCGGCGGAGGCGGCTGGGTGGATCACGGATTGGAGATCGGCGGGGCGGCCGTGACGATCGGGCAGCCGAAGCTGGTTTCCGTGGATGAACTGCCGGACGATGCCATCATTGTGACCGCCACCGCGATCGGCGCCCCCGCAGGAGATCAATGGCAGATGCTGGGCAGCGACTATATCAAAGCAGTCAAACTCTTGATGGAACACTACGACGGCAAGGTAGTCGGCCTGATGACACCGCAGAACGGCATGTCAAGCACGATTAACGGCTGGCTGCCCGCAGCCGCTCTCGACCTGGTGGTGGTGGACGCCACGGGAGATATCCGGGCTCATCCGACCGGCAAAATGGGATCATTGGGACTGGCCGGGCGCCTTGATTTTGAAACGATCCAGGTTGTGGTCGGCGGAAGAAGAGACACCGGTTCCTACCTTGAGCTCGTCGTCAAGGGGACGCCGGCGAAAACCTCCACGATCCTGCGCACGGCGGCCGACATGTCCGGCGGCTTTATCGCGGCGGCGAGACACCCTCTGCCCGCCAGCTACATCAAGAAACACGCCGCGATTGGCGGGGTTTCCTTGGCGATTGATCTGGGAAAAGCGATCCTCGAGGCGGAACCCAACGGCGCAGAGGCCGTGATCGAGGCGATCTGCAGGAAAACCAACGGCGAAATTCTCGGCAGGGGCCGGGTGGCGCACTCCACGGTTACCTATTCCGGTGCATTTGATATCGGGAAAGTCTACGTCGATGTGCCGGGGAACCGTCTTACCCTGCACGTGATGAATGAATACATGGCCGTGGATGACGCTGAAGGCAACCGCCTCACCACGTATCCGGACGTGATTACGACGATCTCCACGGAAACAGGGAAGCCGGTAAGCGTCGGCCATCTGAAGGAAGGGATGGAGATCGCGGTGTTCCGTATCCACAAACGTTACATTCCGCTCAGCTCCAGTGTCCGCGACGCTTCCGTCTATCCCGAGGTGGAACAGGCGTTGGGCATTCAGATCGCCGACTATGCGCTGGCCGAGTAGCGTGTCCGGCTTCCATGCTTCAGCATGTCCGCCCTGGGGATCGGCGGGGCCATCAGCGGTGCAGCGAAAAGGGGGAGTTTGATGGAAGTAGCCGCGAAAGCCTTTCAGTATATTTGGGAAAATCAGGAGCGCTTTCTCACAGCGGTTCAGGTTCATTTGACGATAAGCGTTACAGCCCTGCTGGTCAGCCTGCTGGTTTGCATACCGCTCGGCATCGTTTGTGCCAAAAGCCAAAAGATCGCTGCCACGGTAATGAATTCGATCAATACCTTTCGCGTGATCCCCAGCCTGGCCATTCTGGTGATCATCCTGCCGATTCTCGGGACCGGCTTTGTCCCGGCCCTGGTGGCCTTGATTCTGCTCGCCTGCCCGCCCATCTTGATCAATACATATCTCGGATTTCGCGGCATTGATCCGGCCGTGATCGAAGCAGCGTCGGGCATGGGCATGGATGAACGTCAGATCTTGCGCAAGGTGGAATTTCCGTTAGCCATGCCGCTGGTGATTGCCGGCGGCAGGACAGCGGCTGTGGAAGTGATCGCAAGCGCGACGCTGGCAGCTTTTATCGGAGGGGGGGGATTGGGCACTTTTATCGTAAACGGCTTGGGCATGTACAACTTCCCGATGCTGTTGGTCGGGGCGGTTCCGGTCGCCATCCTGGCCATTCTGTCGGAAGTGTGTTTTGCAGGCATCGAACGGTGGGTTACCAGGTATCAAAGAGACTAATAAAAAAATAGGGGGATTTTCATGAGAAAAGTATCTTTTCTGTCGTTGGCCGTCACAATGATCGTATCGCTGCTCTTGACCGCCTGCGCCAGCAGCGGCGGGTCGGGGAAACCCAAGATTACCGTCGGGTCGAAGAACTTCACCGAATCGTTGATTCTGGGCGAAATGTATTCCCTGGCACTGGAACAAGCCGGGTACCAGGTAGAGCGCAAACTGAATCTGGGAGGAACGATGGTCGCCCACGAAGCGTTGAAAAACGGCGAGATCGATATGTATCCCGAGTATACGGGTACCGGCCTGATCAATATCCTGCAGCAGTCGCCAAAATCGGATCCGAAAGAAGTGTACAACATCGTGGCGCAAAACTACAAAGAAAAATTTCATTTGGTATGGCTGGAACCTACCAATATCAACGATTCACAAGGGCTCGTAACGACGCGCAAAGTGGCGGAAAAGTACAACTTGTACACGATTTCCAAACTGGCGGAGCTGGCGCCGCAGTTGAGACTGGCGGCGGTACCCGAGTTTGAGGAACGCGAGGATGGCTTGAAAGGCTTGCAGAAACATTACGGTGGAATGAATTTCAACAGCGTGAAACTGTATGACTACGGCGTCAAGTATCGCGTCATTTTAAATGATGAAGCCGATGTTACCGTCGGCTTTACCACCGACGGGGATTTGACCAACAAGGATCTGGTGCTGCTGGAAGACGACAAGAAATTCTGGCCCCCCTACTTTGTCGCCCCGGTGATCAGAGAAGACGTTCTGCAGAAAGATCAGGAGATCGGCAAGGTGTTAAATGCCGTTTCCGCCAAGCTGAACAGCGAAGTGATGCAGACGCTGAATGCAGAAGTGGATATCAAGAAACGGGAATATGCCGAAGTGGCAAAAGAGTTTCTGCAAAAAGAGGGGATTCTCCCCAAACAATGATACCGGTTCCTTGGCTTCCTTTCCGTGAGAAGGGAAGCCAAGTGCCCCTTGGAAAAGGGAGTTGGGCAAACGTGGCAAACCATTCCATCGTGTTTGACAAGGTGACGAAACGATTTCCGAAGGCGGACAAGCCTTCGGTGAATGAAGTTAGCCTGCAGATCGAAGAGGGAAGCTTTGTAACCATCTTGGGCGCATCCGGCTGCGGGAAAACCACGCTGCTCAAAATGGTGAACCGCATTTACGAACCGACATCGGGACGCATCTTCGTAGAGGGAGAAGATGTCGCCACGGTGCCGGTCACGCAGCTGAGGCGAAAGATCGGCTATGTGATTCAACAAGTCGGATTGTTTCCGCATATGACGATTGAGGAAAACATCGCCACGGTTCCGCGCATTTTGGGGTGGGACAACAAGCAGATTGATGAGCGAATCGATGAATTGCTTGAATTGGTTCATCTGCCGCCCAAGGATTTTCGCAAACGGTATCCGCGCCAGCTTTCCGGCGGACAGCAGCAGAGAGTCGGGTTGGCGCGGGCGATGGCAGGGAATCCCGCGATCATGCTCATGGATGAACCGTTCGGCGCAATCGATGCCATCACGCGGGCAAGTCTGCAGGATGAGTTGATCCAAATTCAGCGGCGATTGCACAAGACGATTCTCTTCGTCACCCATGACATCGAGGAAGCGCTGAAGCTGGGGGACAAGATCGTGATCATGAACAACGGCGAGATTCAACAGTATGATACGCCGTTCCACATCATCACCCAACCGGCCAATGCGTTTGTCAGCCGCCTGGTACACTCCGAAGACGTGCTCAAGCGGTTGAGCGTCATGAAAGCGGAGAGCGTGATGACGGAGATAGAAGGAACCGTTCATCCCAATGAAATCAGGGTATCCAAGGAAGAAAACTGCAAAACGATTCTGATGCACATTTTAAAAAGCGAGCATGATTCCGTCATTGTGGAGGACGGCAACCAAACGCCCGTGGGCCGGGTGACGCTTGCGCATCTGAAGATTCATGAGGCGCTGAGCCAATCCCTGTCTGCTTCCTGACCGAAGAAGTAGGTGAACGCCGATGCTTGACTATTTGTTAAAGTATTATGACCAGATTCTCATCCAGTTTCTTCAACATCTCGTGTTAACGGTGAGCACGCTGGTTCTCGCCTTGCTGTTTGCCCTGCCTGTCGGTTTCCTGCTCTCGCGGGTCAAGTGGCTGTCGGTTCCGGTGCTGTCCGTCCTGGGCATTATTTACGCCATACCGAGCCTCGCCCTGTTTGCGATGCTGATTCCGCTGGTCGGGTTAGGCGTGAAACCGGCGATTATCGCGCTCGTCGCTTACAGCCAGCTGATCCTTGTGCGCAACGTGATGGTCGGCTTTCAGTCCGTCGATGCTTCGATCATCGAGGCAGGCAAAGGCATGGGGCTCAGTCCGGCCCAGCTGTTTTGGAAAATTGAATGGCCGCTGGCTTTGCCCGTCATCCTCGGAGGAGTGCGCATTGCCGCCACCTCCACGATTGGCATCGCGACCATTGCCGCGTGGATTAACGCTGGAGGACTGGGGAAGATCTTGTTTGAAGGGCTGTACCAGAATTCCATCCCGAAAATCGTTTGGGGAACCGTGTTTGTCTCCCTGTTGGCGATAGCCGCCAATCAGCTGCTGCTCTGGCTGGAAAAGCGTTCGGCGTTAAGGGCGAGAGGCGAATTGTCCTAAGTCATGAAGAACAAATGAGGGGTGATATGGATGCCTGTGGAAACAAAGCAAATTATCATCGATGGTGAAACGCTCTCGCTGCAGCAGATGACGTCATTTCTCGAAGATCCCTCCATTCAGGTGGCCTTGTCGCCCCAAGCGAGAGAAAGGGTGCAGAAGTCGCGCCGCCAAGTGGAAAGATGGTTGACGGCAGAACGCAAAGTGATATACGGTATTACCACAGGTTTGGGAAAATTGAAAGATTATGTCGTCGCCGAACGGGATCAGGCGAACTTTCAACAAAACATCTTGTACTCCCACGCCGTTGGACTGGGTCCTTGTTTTCCAGATGATGTTGTCCGCCTGGCGATGCTGCTGCGCGCCAACGTGTTGAGCCGGGGGCATTCCGGGGTGAGGCCGGAGCTGATCGAACGGATTTTGATGTTCTTGAACAAGGGAATCATTCCATTAATCCCGCAAATTGGTTCTTTGGGGGTTGGCGATCTGCAGCCGATGGCCCATCTTGGCTTATGTCTGGTGGGAGCGCCGGAGGGAGAGGCGCGATATCAGGGAGAAGCGGGGAGCGCTGTTCAGCAGCTGCAGAAAGCAGGCATCTCCCCGGTCCCGTTTCCGCTGGCTGCCCGGGAAGCGCTGGCGTTGATGAGCGGCAGTACGATGGTGCTGGCCAATGCGATCTACGCCTGTCACAAAGCCAAGCAGCTAAGCCAGCTTGCTGATATCGCACTTGCGCTCAATCTGGAAGCGATGCGCGGGGAGATCAACGCCTTTGACGAGCGCATCCAGAACGCCCGCGGGATTCCGGCGCAGATTGAGACCGCACGGCAGGTAAGAGCGCTGCTGGAGGGGAGCGGGTGGGTCACCGACGCCGGGAGAAGCAGACTCGGTGAAACAAAGCCCCGGGTGCAGGATGCGGTCAGCTTTCGCTCTTCCCCGCAGGTGCATGGGGCTGTCAAGGATGTTCTGCACTATGTGGAAACGGTTATTTCCAGAGAGATCAATGCTTCTACCGACAATCCCCTGCTTTTTTCCGGTGAGTCCGGCTACGAAAGCCTGAGCGGCGGTAATTTTCACGGGGCGATCTTGGGTTATGCGCTGGATTTCCTCGGGATCGTGCTGACCGATCTGGCCGTCTTGTCAGAGCGCCGGTCGGCGAGATTGCTTGACCCGACGGCAAGCTACGGATTGCCGGCCAATCTGGTCGGCGGCTTGATCGGGCTCAATACGGGGTTCGCGCTGGTGCAAGCGAATGCCATCGCGTTGGTGGGAGAGATGAGAACGCTTGCCGCCCCTGCCAGCATCGGCTCGATCCCGGCCAAGAGCAATCAGGAAGATCACAACAGCATGGCGATGGGGGCTGTGCGGAAGACGATGCAGATCCTCGAGCATTTGCAAAAGGTGCTGGCGATCGAACTGCTGTGCGCCGCCCAGGCGATCGACTTGATCAAAGACAAAATGAGCGGCTTGCCGCTGGGTAAAGGAACAGCGCTCGTCTATCAGCTGATCCGTAAATCCGTTCCACCGATGTGGGAAGATTCATATGTAAAAGCGGATTTGGAAAAAATGATACGGTTGGTGGAGGATGATACCATCTTGCGCGAAGTGAAACATGTGCTTACATAAGCGGGAGGTCAAATGGTGAACGGCACGCAAACATTGGGACGGGCCTTGGATATTTTGTTTGTCTTGGCGGAAGCGGAATCCACCCTTTCCGTCAATGAAATCGCGGAAAGGGTCTCGATTCCGGAAAGCACAACCTACCGATTGCTGCAAACGCTGGAAAAGAACGGGATTGTGGAAAGAAGAGCCAAAGGGCAGATCGGCCTCGGTCTCCGCATCCTGGATTTGGCGAGGAGCTTGTACCAGCAGATTGACCGTGAATTGTTTGTCATCGCCCGTCCGATCATGGAAACGCTTACCGAGAATACCAATGAAACCACGATTTTGATGGTGCGGACGGGAACCAATGTGATCTGCATCCAACATGTGGAAAGCCGCCGGTTGATTCGTTTTGCGATTGAAAACGGCAGAATCCTGCCGCTTCATTTGGGCGCTTCCGGCAAAGCAATCCTGGCTTATGAGACCAAGCGGGTAGTGGATCAGATCTTGCAGCGGCTGGAAGACCAGCAGAAAAAGGAGAAGCTGCTGGCAGACCTGGCGCAGATTCGGCAGCAGGGGTACTGTTTGACGGTGGGGGAAGTCGACCGGGACGTGTTTGGCATCGCTGCACCCATCTTTGACAGTTACCAGCGGATTGTTGCCAGTCTGACCATCGCCGGTCCAGCGGAACGCCTGTCCCCTGAGACGAGTGAAAGGATGGTCAGGTCTGTCATGGAGGCAACCCATACGATCTCCCAGAAGCTGGCCAGAGTCTCACAGGTCACGATCGAGTAAAGAGAGGGAATCCCATGAAGCAAGATATGTACGATTTGGTGGTCAAGGGCAACGCAGTGCTGCCGGACGAGATCGTGTACGGTGCCGCCATCGCCATCTCGGACGGCAAAATCAAGGAGATTTTGCGGGAGAACGAACCCGTATCGGCCGCGAAAACGATCGATGCGGGAGATTGCTACATCCTGCCCGGTGCCATCGATGCCCATGTCCACTGCTACAGTTCCCTGGAGGAGGGGTTTGCGACGGCCAGCCGTTCGGCAGCGGCCGGCGGGGTGACCACGATCATTGAAATGCCCTATGACGCCACCGGGATGATCTGTACGGAGGAGCTGTTTCTGGAGAAAGCAGAAAAGCTGAAACGCGAGTCCATTGTGGACGTTGCGCTGCTGGCCACCATTTTCAAAGAGGGCGGATTGGATGAAATCCCCAAACTCGCACGCGCCGGCGCATGCGGTTTTAAAGTTTCGATGTTTAATACGGATTCCTTTCGCTTTCCCCGCATTGACGACGGACAGCTGCTGGAGGCGTTTGCCACAATCGCGGAAACGGGCTGTCCGGTTGGTGTGCACGCGGAGATTGACGAGATTGTCAGAAGGTATATCACCAAATTTGAAAGCCAGGGCCTGCAGGATCCGCGGGCCCATTGCTGGAGCAGGCCGAAGGCGGCGGAATCGACGGCGGCGGTAACGGCGATGGAGCTGGCCTACTATACGGGAGTGAAGCTGCATCTTTACCATTCCACCTTCCCGCGTGTCTTTGAGTTGGTTCAGTATTACCGCTCGCAGGGGACAAAAGTGACGGCGGAAACGTGCGCGCATTACCTGACCTTAAGCGAGGACGATATGCTGACGCTGGGAGCAAAAGCGAAGATTAATCCACCGCTCCGTTCCAAACAGGATGTGGAGGCGCTTTGGCAGTTGATAGCCAAAGGGCATGTGGACATGATCACCTCCGATCACGCCCCGTGGACGATGGAACGAAAGGGAAATCCCGATATTTTCCAAAACGCGTCCGGCGCGCCAGGCGTGGAAACCCTGCTGCCGTTGATGTACAGCGAGGGCGTGGCGAAAGGGAGAATCACCCTGCTTGAGCTCGTCCGGCTGCTCAGCCAAACACCGGCAGCTACCTTCGGGCTGGATGATTGCAAGGGAGCGATATCAGCAGGCAAGGATGCCGACCTGGTCGTGCTCGATCCCAGGCAAAGCTATGTGCTGGATGAAAGCACGCTTCACTCCAGCGCCGGCTGGAGCCCCTACCACGGCAGGCTGCTGCACGGAAAAATTGTGTATACCTTTGTCAGAGGGAAGATGGTATATGACGGACAGGTGACCGGTCAGCCGGGAGACGGCCGGTTTGTTCGGGCAAAACATCACTGACAGGGGTGTTTTTTCATGGATCACTTTCCACTGAAGCCGAATCCGAAGCGAATCCAACAGGATATCGAAACAATGGCCACCTTTGTCGATCGGACAAAACCCGGGTGGACGAGAAGGCCTTTCACGACGTGGTACGAGCAGGGGAGAAACTGGCTGCGGCAGCAAATGCTCGCATGCGGCATGGAAGTGGAAATCGACGCGGCTGCCAACCTGATCGGCAGGATCGCCGGCAGTGAATCGAACTTACCGCCGATCATGATTGGTTCCCATACGGATACGGTAACAGGCGGCGGCCGATTTGACGGAATTGTCGGTGTTTTGGCCGGCTTGGAAATTGTCCGGAGGATAAAAGAAACAGGAACTCTGCTCCGCCATCCGCTGGAGATCGTTGATTTCACGGCGGAAGAACCGAGTGAGTTTGGCATTTCCACCATCGGCAGCAGAGGCATGGTGAACAATCTGACGGAGGAGATGCTGGCAAGGCAGGATATGACCGGTCTTTCCCTGCGGGACGCGATCAAGATGGCGGGCGGCGATCCGGAACGGCTTGCCGCGCGGGCGCGCAAAAAGGGAGAGGTGGCCCTCTACCTGGAGCTTCATATTGAACAGGGGCCGGTGCTGGAACAGACCCACAACCAACTGGGCGTGGTGACAGGGATCGTGGGGATACACCGCTATCGGGTGGTGGTGGAAGGAAAGGCCAACCACGCCGGCACCACTCCGATGGACATGCGGTTTGACGCGTTGACCGGGGCTTCGCAGCTGATTCTGGAGTTGGAAGCCATCTGCCGGGAGCCGCATGTGGAACCGGTCGTGGGGACCGTGGGCAAACTGCACGTGGAGCCAAACGCAGCCAATGTGATTCCGGGCAGCGTGATGTTTGAGCTGGAAGTGCGCTCGCTCGATACCGGCCTGTTGGAACAAATCATGCGCCGCTTTCAGAAGAGGGCCGCTGAAATTGGCAAGTCGCGAACATTGAACATCAGCATCGACAGTTTGTCCAAATCAGAGGCGATCCGTGTGGATGAAACAATCCGGCAAGTGATCGCCGAAGCATGTCAAAATACGGCCAAGACGGCTTATCTGCCCAGCGGAGCGGGCCACGATGCCAATCAGCTGGCAAAGATCGCACCGATCGGGATGATTTTTGTTCCCAGCAAGGATGGCAGAAGCCATTGTTCGGAGGAATGGACGGATTACGCAGACGTGGCACGGGGCGTGGAAGCTTTGGCCCGGGCCGTGATGAGCTTTGATCAACAGCTTTAGCGTGGCCGCGTTTCACACGCGCGCTGCTCATGAAACAAACGGGAAACGCCCTTTTCGACGCCATCCGTCGGGAAGGGCGTTTTGACATGCCGGAGCCGCGGGTCGGGAAGGAGCGGCAGCAGAAGAAAACGTGCACTCCCGCATGTTCAGGAGTGCACGCATAACGCCCGGTCTCAGATTTTGAACCGGCCAACCAATTCCTTTAAGCTTTCCGACATGCTGCTGAGGTAAGCCGCCGACGCCGTCACCTCTTCAACGGAAGCAAGCTGTTCCTGCGCTGCCGCCGACAGCTCCTGCGAAAAGTTGAACGACTGCTCCGTAACCTCTGACACCTCTTCGATCGATTTCGATACCTGGTCGGTGAAGGCTGCCATATGCCTGGAAGCCGTGGCGACCTCTTCAATCTGGCTGACAACCGTTTGAACGGAAGATTGAATCGCCTCAAAGGATTGCCCTGCGAGCAGAACCATTTCCATCCCGTCTTGAACCTCCTTCATGGCCGTTTCCATCGCTTCGGAGGTTTGCTTGATTTCGTTGCGAATCGCCAGCAGATCTTCCTCGATTTGCTCGGAAGAGACAGCCGACTGCTCCGCCAGCTTCCGCACTTCGGAGGCTACCACGGCAAAGCCGCGTCCCTGTTCTCCGGCTCTGGCCGCTTCTATCGCGGCATTCAGGGCGAGCAATTTGGTCTGGGAAGAGATATCCCCGATGATCCCGATAATTTCCGTTACCTTTTGCGACCTGCTGCCCAATTCCCGGACGGATTCCGACAATCTGCTCACCGTTTGCTGGATCGAGTTCATTTGCTGCGAAACGGATTGCAGGACGGTAGCCCCTTCTAACGCCTTGTCGGAAGAAAATTTGGAGCTTTCCGAAGCCGAGGTGACATTGGACATAATTTGCTGCGAACTGGACAAAATCTCGGCGATCGCTTTCGTGCTTTCTTCCACCGATCGGACCTGCTTCTCGGAACCGGCTGCCAGCGTCTGCGCTGCCTCCGCGATTTGCTCGGAAACCTTGTTGTTTTGCAGGGAGTTGGCCGACAGCTGGGCGGAGGAGTCGGAAAGCCGGGTGGCGTTGTCGCGAACGTCCTTAATAATCGCATGCAGCGAATCCGCCATTTGGTTGAAACTGAGGGCCGTTTTGCCGATCTCGTCTTCGCGTTTGATTTCCACGCGCTGCGTCAAGTCACCCTGGCTGATTTTTCCGGATGCTTCCACCAACTTGTTCAGCGGCCTGATGATCGACATGATGATGAAATAGATCATGATCGCCCCGATCAGCAGCGCCACGGCGACCACAAGCAGGGTGCGGTTCAGAATCGGTTTGGCCAAGTCCGAAATCTCGCTGCTCGACATGTTCCCGGCCACTTTCCAGCCGGTAATCGGATTCGTCACATAAATCATTTTCTTCGGTTCGCCCTTGAAAATGTATTCATAAGAGCCGGAAGCGTTCGGTTCCCGGTACATTACTTCGTTATGCGCCGACGTTGGAGTACCGATCTTGTTCGTAGGATGTATCAAAAATTGCTTGTTCTTCGTGTAAATGACGATGTAGCCGTTTTGTCCGATATGGACATCTTTCACCAGGCTGCGAAGCTCCTCCAGGTTGATGTTGAAGCCGACGACAGCCGGCTGCCCGGGTACCGCTTTGGCTGCCGTGATCACCAACTGGCCGCCGCTGATCGGGTCAGCATAAGGGTCGGTCAGAATAACCTTATCGTTGTTCACCGCTTCATTGTACCAAGGCATTTCCCTGGCGTTGTAGTCGGCGGGGATGTTGACATCCTTCGAGGCGTGGATGTACGTCCCGTTGTCCATCGCGATGAAAGGCGCGCTCGCTCCGGGATGTTCGTCCAGAAATTGCTGCAAAAATGCCTGCAAATTCAGGTTGGGATTTTGCTTCATGCTGTCGGCGATCTGCTTGGATAAGGAGTCGAGCTCCTGCTCTCTTGTACTGATCCAATTGTCGATGTATCGGTTGGTTAAAGCCACGTTTTCCGTGGCGCTGTTCATCAGCAGTTCTTCGATTTGCGCTTGCGATTTGGCGTAGGTCAGCCAGCCGATCACAATCCCCGGAATCAACAAGATGAGGAAGGAGAACAGGAACAGTTTGCCGCGTACACTGGCGAACGGGGACAGGATATTTTTCCATTTCCAAGACTTGAAGGAGGATGGTTTGTTGTTCCTTTCTGCTTTTCGTATCATCGCTGCATACACTCTCCACATGTTATCTTTCTCTCAATTCTCAGTTGTGTGAATGGGTTGGGTACTCTTCGTTTTTCCTGCCAGCAAATAATTGCTGAGCAGGGCCAGAACGATGATGCATGTCGTGGTCACGACCAAACCGTTCCATGCGTAACGTGACCATAATAATCCCGGAATGTAGGCGCCGAGACTTCCGCCGACATAGAAGAAGAAGAGATACAGGGAAGAAGCGGCGCCTCTGGACCCATTTGCGATATCGGTCACGTAGGCTGTCGTAGCCGACTGGGACGCGAAATTTCCAAACGCGAGAATGGACGCACCGGCCAGCAGCGCAGGCAGCGACGGATAAAGCGTAAGCAGGATGCCTGACGCTCCGATCAGATGCCCGCAGGCCATGGTCGCTCTCCGGCCGATGCGGTCGGATAAGTAACCCGCTAGCGGAGCGGAAAAAATGCCAAACATGTAAGTAACATAAAGCATCGAAATTTGTGTTGCATTAAGATGAAAGGAAGCCCCGGAAGCATAGAAGGGCAGATAGGTGAAAAAGCCGATAAACGCGAAAAACTGCGAGAAGCCGATAAAAAATGTGCCGATCAGCGCCGGATTGCGGAAATGCGCCAGAAAACCGCCGATTGCCTTGTTGGTTTGATTCCGGGAGCCGGGCAAATACAGCCAGACAAGCACGGTGACCAGCAGGGAAAAGAGCCCGATCGCCAGAAAGACGGCATGCCATGAGAATGCTTCGGCGATCGGCCCGGCAATGACCCGGCCGGCCAATCCGCCGGCTACGGTGGCGCTGACGTAGGCGCCGAGCGCACGGCCGCGCCGGTCGGCCGGAAATTCTTCGGACACGTAGGCGACCAGTACGGCCGTCACGCCGGGGATGCACAAACCGTGCACGACCCGCCAGAACAAGATCCAGCCGAAAGAGTCTGTTATGGCCAGCATGGCGCTCGGAACAATCAGCAGCAGGCAAAAAACCCCGATCGCTTTCTTGCGGTCCCACCGGTCAAACAGCGGCGCGAGCGCGAGCGATGAAACCGCGAGCGCGATGATCGTCAGGGAGATCGTCAAGCTGGCGGTTGCGATCGAGATGCCGTACTTGTCGGACAACCACGGCAGCAGCGGCTGTGGCGCGTACAGCAAGATGAACACATTCATGGTGGCCAAAAATATAATCAATTGACGGCGTACCATTAGCGGTCTCCTTTTCCCCAAGCGTTATGCAGAAGGCAATCGTCCGATGTAAACGGAATCCGGATACACCAAACGGCCTTGGGAGGCTTCAAAGATATGCGCGCACCAGCCTACCGACCGCGTTAAAGCAAAAGTAGGCGTGAACAGTTCCGGTTCAAAGCCGATCGCATTCATGACGGCTGCCGCATAAAACTCCACATTGGTATACAGCTTTTGGTGAGGTTTATATACGGCCAGCAGATCCTGGGCCGTCTGCTCCACGTGCACGGCCAGATCGAGCCAGGCGTCACTGCCTGACAGTTCGGTGGCGATGAGCCTTAACGCTTCGGACCGCGGGTCTTTCGTTTTGTAAACGCGGTGTCCGAAGCCCGGCAATCTGCCGCCGCTTTCCAAGCGCTGCTTGATCCACGGCTCAGCGTTCTCCTTCGTGCCGATCTCTTTCAGCATATCCATCACCAGGGAAGGGGCTCCGCCATGAAGCGGTCCCTTCAAGGCGCCGATGGCTCCGGTGATCGCGGAAACGAGATCCGAGCGGGTGGAGGCAATCACGCGGGCGGTAAAGGTGGAGCTGTTCATCCCGTGATCCATCAGCAGGTTCAAATAGGCTTCCAGCGCCTGAACATGGACGGGGGACGGCTCCGTGCCCCTCAGCATGTATAAATAGTTAGCGGTATGCCCGAGGTCGGCCCGGGGAGCAACGGGCTCCAGGCCCTTGCGCCGACGGTAGCCATAAGCGATGATCACGGGCAGCTTCACAATGACGTCGGCGGCTTGCTCCAGCGTCGGCGGATAATCCGGGCTGCCGATGCCCAGCGCGGAGACAGCGGTACGCAGCACGCTCATCAAGTCGTGCGTTGCGGAAAGGGCGTCGATGACGCTGCGGACGGAAGCGGGGAGCTCCCGTGCGGACGCCCACTTGTCCAGCGTCTCCTTGCGCTCGTCTGTCTCCGGCAGCTTCCCGTGCAGGAGCAGAAAAGCAACTTCTTCGAAGCTTTTTTCGCGAGCCAGATCCCTGGCGCGAAATCCCCGATACACCAGGTCCCCCTTCTCGGCGTCGACAAGGCTGACCTCTGTTTTGGCGACAACGACGTTCTCAAGTCCTTCATTTACAGTCATGGTTCGCTCTCCAATCTGTTGCGGTGTCCGTTCGATAAGGTCAGGCGGGTTAAGGCGCCACTTTGACGGCGTGTAGCGGTTGTTCTTCCCGAGCGCGCCCCAGCATCGTATCGTAGATTTCCCTGCCCATCAAATCCCGACCGATCAACGATTTCAGCACGTCCGTACTGCCGTCGGCTATCATCAGGCCGCGCACGTCGCGCAGTTTCTGCTCGAGGCCGTATTCCTTGACGTAGCCCCGGGCGCCATGGATCTGCAGCATGTCGTCGATCGCCTTGTAAGCGGTGGTCGTTGCATACCATTTGGCCATCGAGGCTTCCATCGTATTGGAATGACCACGGTCCAAGACGTCCAGCGCCTTCAAGCTGAGCAGGCTGGCCGTTTCCAGCAGGGTTGCTTGCTCGGCGATTTTGTGCATGACGGACTGGAACCGGCCGATTGGACCGCCGAAAGCCATCCGTTCCTTGGCATACTGCACGCCTTGCTCCAGCGCCTTTCTGGCTGCTCCGACGCAGATGATGCCCATCAGCACCCGCCAATAGCCGAAGTGCTGGTTGAAGATCCGGAAGCCTTCCCCTTCATTCCCCAATCGGTTCGCCGCCGGAATCACGACATCGTGAAGCCGGAAGCCGCCATAGGACCAACCTTTCATTCCCATCGGCTCCAGGGCATATTTCTCGATATTGGGATCGTCCATATCGACAAGGAATGCGGTCAAGCCTTTCGTTCCGGAACCGTGCTTCGTCTGCGCGAAGACGACGAATACGCCGGCCTCCTCCACGCGGCTTACCCATTCCTTGCCGCCCGACAATATGTAATTTGCGCCATCTTTGCGAGCGAACGTTTCAATAGCGGCCAGGTCAGAACCGCAGTTCGGTTCCGTCAAACCGACGCCCACCAACAAATCTCCTTTCAGGAGGGAAGGCAGATACCTGCTTTTTTGCTCATGAGTTCCGAATTTGGCGATCATGTTGCCGTGTCCGGCGCCGATCACTTCGCGGGTGTTGACGCCGAATTTGCCGCATTCCTCGTAAAGAAGTCCCATTGTGACGGCGCTCAACCCTTCGCCACCGTATTCCTTCGGGACATCCAGGCCAATGAGTCCCCGTTTGCCGGAGGCTTGGCGGATATGCCAAGGCAGCTGTTCGCTATCGCTTTTTAAAGCATTTTCCACATCCAGGTCGAGCATGAACTGTCTGATCTTCTCCACCCACATCAATTGATCTTCTGTCCATTTGAATTTCATGGTATTTCCTCCGATATTCTATGTTTTTCATGTGGAAAGAACTGTCGTTTGACTTATTTGATTTCGCCAAACCTCCTTTATTTTGCATGTGAAAATAAAAAAGCCACCTTTTACATAAAAAGGCAGCCGAAAAAACACAAAATGGCAGAGAGCCAATTTCGGCAGCCCGGCGATCATGGTCGTTATGACTTTAGACCCGTAGCTTTGCGTCCTAACCTTTCGGATAGTTTGCCCTTAACGTAAATTTTTTCCTTTAGTAGTTCAATTGTAACGCATTTTCAAAATTTTTCATAGACCATTTGGTAAATTTTTTTCGGCTTATTGTTGGTATGGAATATTCAGCGGTGAAATCTCAGCAGGCGATCATTCAACGATATGGGCATATGATTGAAAAGGGTATTTAGTTTTTTCATATATTATTTGCAGCACATTGTCATTTCGCTGGTACCGCAGATGTGACGAAGGTCACAGCGGCAGCGCAAGGAGAAGGGCTAACATGAAGATGGTAAGCGTCATCATGCCAAATCTCCGAATGATTTTTTAAAGAACAACACGCGGCTAAGAGCTTCTTCCGTCCGGTTTCATGCGAAGGGTTTGTTCATGGCTCTTGGCATCCAAGGAGGAAACCATGAATTACAATGATCTTTTTCTCAGAAGCTGCAGGAAAGAAAAAGTCGACACGATTCCGGTGTGGTACATGCGCCAGGCCGGCAGATACGATCCTGAGTACCGCCGCATCAAAGAGAAGTATTCGCTGCTGGAGATATGCGCCATCCCGGAACTGGCTGCGGAAGTTACGCTGATGCCGGTGAAAAAATTGGGGGTGGATGCGGCCATCCTGTATTCCGATATCATGAATCCCGTCGCGTCGATCGGGATTGATTTCGATATTGTGAAAAACGTGGGGCCGGTCATATACAATCCGATCCGGTCCGCCCAGGACGTCGAACGGCTGCGTCCGATTGACGTGGAAGGCGATCTGCCGCACATTCTGGAGACCATCCGCATCCTCGACCGTGAGTTGACCGTGCCGCTCATCTCGTTTGTCGGCGCGCCGTTCACGATCGCAAGCTACCTGATCGAAGGCAAACCTTCGAAAAACTATTTGAAAACAAAAGCGCTGATGTACAGCCAGCCGGATGTATGGCGTTCCCTGATGGAGAAATTGGGGAATATGGCTGTCGCCTATATCCGTGCGCAAGTCGCTGCGGGAGCGAAAGCGGTGCAGCTGTTTGACAGCTGGGTGGGGGCGCTGTCGCCGGACGATTTCCGGCAATATGTACTGCCCGTGCTCAGCCGCATTTTCACGGAAATCGCCGATCTGCCGCAGCCGAAGATTTACTTTCCCGGCGTAGGCTCGGGAGAACTGCTTGCCGAATTGAGAGAGCTGCAGGCGGACGTGATCGGACTGGACTGGCGGGTGTCTATCCGGGAAGGACGCCGCCGGGTTGGAGAAAAATTCGCCGTGCAGGGCAATCTGGATCCGACGGTGTTAACCGCGCCGATGTCTGTGATCGAACAGTACGCCAAGCAGATTGTGGATCAGGGAATGGAGAAACCGGGGTATGTCTTCAATCTCGGTCACGGCGTGTTTCCCGAAGCTTCTCTGGACAAGCTGAAAGCGCTGACCGCATTCGTGCACCAGTATTCAGCAGCCGCATTGCAACAGCAGCCGGAAGGAAGGGAAGCGCGATGACGGACAACCGCGTCGGCGTTCTCGTCATGTCGTACGGGACGCCCAACAGCTTTGAAGAGGTGGAAGCGTATTATACGCACATTCGCCGCGGCATCCCCCCCTCTCCGGAACAACTGCAAGCCCTGATGGCCCGTTACGAAGCGATCGTCGGAGGATTTTTTCCGCTGCGCCGGAACACAGACAATCAGGTGGCCGCGCTGCAGCAGACATTGCAGCGGGATTATCCGGCAGTGGATTATGTCTGTGTGCAGGGATTGAAGCATGCTGCGCCTTTTATCGAGGATGGGGTTGAAGAGATTGCCGCCGCAGGGATTCGTCGGGCGGTCGGGATCGTGCTGGCCCCTCATTATTCCCGCATGAGCATTGGCGGCTACATTGAACGGGCCCGGAAGAAGGCGGAAGAAACGGGGGTTGCGATCCGCTTTGTGAAGAGCTACCACGATCACCCCCTGTTAATCGAAGCGCTGGCGGAACGGGTGAAGCTGGGACTCGAACGTTTCCCACCCGACAAACGCGCTCAGGTACGGGTTATTTTTACTGCGCACAGCCTCCCTGCCCACATTCTCGACATGCATGATCCGTATCCGCAGCAGTTGATGGAGACCTCCCGTCTGGTGGCAGAAACGGCCGGGGTAACCAACTGGCAGTTTGCCTGGCAGAGCGCGGGGCAGACCGGCGTGCCGTGGCTGGGTCCCGATATTTTGGAAGTATTGGAGACGGTAAACCGCGAAGAGGGCGTGAACGAGGTGCTGATCTGTCCGGTCGGCTTCGTCTCCGATCATTTGGAAATTCTTTACGACATTGACATTGAATGCAGGCGATTGGCACAGTCGCTTGGCATCCATCTGGAACGGACGGAGATGCTGAATGCCGATGCCAAATACATGAAGCTGTTGGCCGATACCGTTCACCGAACAGCGGAAGAAGGGTGATGTGTGATGAGCGAAGGCAAGCGCGTGCTGGTCGCCGGTGGCGGGATCACCGGATTGAGCGCCGCCTATTATCTGAAAAAATGGTTTGCCGAACGGGGCGAGCCGGTGCAGATTACCCTGGTCGAAAAAGAGGCGTCGTTCGGCGGAAAGATCGCCACGCTGCGCAGGAACGGATTCATTATGGAAAGGGGACCCGATTCGTTTCTGGCAAGGAAAAAGCCGATCATTGACCTCACGCGCAATCTCGGCCTGGAGCCGGATCTTGTCCCCACCAGGCCGGAAGCGAAAAAAACCTACATCCTGCGCAGCCGGAAGCTTGTCCCCATGCCGCCGGGACTCGTGCTCGGCATTCCCACCCGCTTGATTCCCTTTGCGAAATCGGGCCTGCTTTCGCCGCTTGGCAAAGCCAGGGCAGCCATGGACCTGATCCTGCCCGGCCGGAAAGAAGAAGGGGACGAATCGATCGGACGGTTTATCGAGCGCAGGCTTGGAAAAGAGATGCTCGATCGGGTCGTCCAGCCGCTGCTGGCGGGCATCTACGCCGGGGACTGTCATACACTAAGCATTCAGGCGACATTTCCGCAATTTCACGAGATTGAGAAAAAACACCGCAGCATGATGCTGGGAATCATGCAAGGCGCGGGTCGCGCTCCTGCGGCGTCAACTTCCGTCGAGCTTCCAGAAAGCGTAAAGCACAGCATGTTTCTCTCCTATAGAAAGGGGCTGTATACGCTCGTGGAAGCGTTGCTGGAACGGTTGGGCGATGTGGAAAAGGTGACGGGGGAAGAGATCGTGGATATCGCGCGTCAGCAAACAGATGGCAAGACCGCATATCGCGCCGTGACTTCAAACGGCCGGGAGTTTGCTGCGGACGCGATCATTCTGGCATTGCCTGCTTACGCGCTGGCAAGCGTTTTTCCACACCTCCCGGCGGCCCGGGCCTTCGGCAGCATGCCGTATGTATCCGTAGCCAATGTGCTGCTCGGATTTGAACGGAAGCACTTCCCGCACTCGCTGGACGGCTCGGGATTTGTCGTGCCCCCCTGTGAAAGACGCTTCATTACCGCCTGCACCTGGACGTCATCCAAATGGGGACATACGGCACCGGCCGGCCATGTGCTGCTTCGCTGTTATGTCGGCCGTATGGGAGAGGAAGATTGGATGCAGTTGAGCGACGAGCAGATCGTGGAAGGCGTCATGCGCGATGTGACGGATATGATGGGTATGAAGGATTTCCGGGTTCAGCCCGTTTTTGTGGAAGTCACCCGCCATCTTCGCTCCATGCCTCAGTATGAAGTGGGGCACATCGAGCGGGTCGCCCGCCTGAACGATGAACTGGCTGACGCGTATCCCGGTGTGTTTGCGACCGGATCGGCTTTCCATGGCATCGGACTGCCCGATTGCATCCGGCAGGGAAAAGAAACCGCCGAACAGGCAGTTGGTTACCTGCAAAACCGTGGATATTGATCGGTAGAAAGCGAAGGTGATCGCTATGAGAAAAGGATACGTGCCCAACCAGCATGGCGCCTGGGCGATGCTGCTCATCCCGTTTCTTTTCGGGATGTTGGCGGCCAAGCCCGTTTGGCTGCATGCGGTGCTGTTTCTCGGCTGGCTGTTGGCGTACTTGTTTTCGTATCCGTTTCTGCAATGGCTCCGAACCGGAAAGACACGGATATACGGGAGGCCGATGCTGCTGTACGGCGGTTTGCTGATTCCAACCGGCATCGCGCTGTTCGCATTGAAACCGTCACTGGTATGGATGGCGCCGCTGTTCCTCCCTTTGTTTCTGGTGAACTGCCACTACGCGAGACGCAATCAGGAGCGTTCGCTGATCAACGATATTGTCGCAGTCGTCCAGTTCAGTTTGATGGTTTTTGTCGCGTACCAGGTGGGAGGAGGAACCAACTGGCGGCTTGCAGCGGAGTTGTTCGGGTTCAGCGTCCTTTATTTTACGGGAACGGTGTTTTACGTGAAAACGATGATCCGGGAAAAGCACAATGTGATGTACTACTGGCTCTCCGTCGGCTATCACCTCGCCTTGCTGGCAGCAGCGGCTTTATGGTTTCCGCATGGCTTGCTGGTGCCGCTGGCGGTGCTGCTCGTCCGGGCCATCTGGTCTCCGCGCGCGAACCTGACAGTCAAACAAAGCGGCATCCTTGAAATTGCCTATTCCGTGATGATCGCCTGCTCGGTGCTGGTTATCTATCCGTCATAGATGCCCGGGGGCTGGCAACCCTGCCCGTTCGCCGGGCAGGACGTGCGATGAATGTTCAGAATATTATGTGAATTTTTCACAAAAAAAGAGGGCTCTGTGATGACGATCACTGTTTGCGGAAGCGCGCTTTTTTACGATGAAGTCGGTTAACGTATCCCGAAGGAAGGAGGATGGCAATGATGGCAATGCCGTCTTTGGTCAAAGAACGGGATTATCGCGAAAATCCGTTTATTGTCATTTGGGAAGTAACCCGCGCCTGTGCCTTGAAGTGTTTGCACTGCCGTGCCGAAGCGCAATATACGCCGGATCCGCGGCAACTTAGCTTCGAGGAAGGGAAGAGGTTGATCGACGATGTCGCGCGGATGGATCGTCCTTTGTTCGTATTCACGGGAGGAGATCCGCTTATGCGCCCTGATCTGTTTCGTCTTGCGGAATATGCGATTAAGGAAAAAGGGCTGCCCGTGTCGATGACGCCGAGCGCGACACCAAGGGTAACCCTGGAAGCCGTTCGTCAGGCCAAGGAGGTCGGGTTGTCCCGCTGGGCCTTCAGCCTGGATGGTTCCTGCGCGGACATACACGATCATTTTCGGGGAACAAAAGGTTCCTACGATCTGACGATGCGCGGCATTGCATACTTGAAAGAACTGGATATCCCCATTCAAGTGAACACGACCGTATCCCGTTATAACGTTCACGATCTCGAGGCGATTTCCGAAAAAGTGAAGAATATGGGAGCGGTGCTGTGGAGCGTGTTTTTCCTCGTTCCTACGGGGCGGGGGGTGCAGGAGGATATGATCTCTGCCGAAGAGCACGAAGCCGTGATGAAGTGGTTATGCCGCATTGAATCCGACATGCCCTATGGGATCAAGGCAACCGAAGCGCCGCATTACCGCCGCGTCTTCGTACAGGAGCGAATGCGCCCAGGATCCGGGGAACCGACGGCAGCGAAGCGTTCCGATCTGCTCGGGCGGGCCCCCAAAGGCGTGAACGATGGGGACGGTTTCGTTTTCATCAGCCATATCGGGGACGTGTACCCGAGCGGATTTTTACCCATTCCGTGCGGGAATGTGCGCGAGCAGTCCCTGGTGGATATCTACCGGCATTCCCCGGTGTTGCAGGAACTGCGTGACAAGTCGCGGCTGAAGGGGAAATGCGGCGTGTGTGAGTTTAAGGAATTATGCGGAGGTTCGCGGGCACGGGCTTATGCGGTAACGGGCGATTACATGGAGAGCGATCCGTACTGCGCTTATATGCCGAAAGCCTATCAGGCAACGCAAGTGTGGGAAAATGAATTTAGGCGGTGACTACATGACATACAAAAAACTTTGGATGGCGCTGGCGTTGGTGTTCTTTGCTTCATTTGCCGTATTGCTCTATTACGGCGGTGAGATTTATCAGGTGAAACCGCCGATACCGGAAAAAGTGGTCATGCAAGCAGGCAGCGTGGTCTTCACGAAGCAGGACATCGAGGATGGACAAAACATCTGGCAGCGCATGGGTGGACAGGAAGTCGGCAGCGTTTGGGGACACGGCGCGTATGTCGCCCCGGACTGGAGCGCGGATTGGCTGCACCGCGAGCTGACATTCATGCTGGACAAGTGGTCCAATGCGGCGTACGGCCAACCGTACGACAAACTCGATGAGGGCAAGAAAGGCGAGTTGAAGGCAAAATTAAAGCAGGAAATCCGAACGAATACGTACGACCAGCAGACCGGAAACCTGGTTATCTCCGATGACCGTGCCGAGGCGGCGCAAACGCTGGTCGACTATTACAGCAAAGTTTTCGGCGATGACCCGAGTATGGATCAATACCGCGAAAAAATCGCCATTCCGGCCAATACGGTCAAAAGCGCAGAGGATCGTTTCAAACTGGGAGCGTTTTTCTTCTGGGCGGCCTGGTCCACATCTACGAACCGTCCGGGTCAGGAGATCACGTATACGAACAACTGGCCTGGTGAGCCGCTGATTGACAACGTGCCGACCTCCAGTACGATCATCTGGTCGCTGGTGAGTGTCATTCTGCTGCTTGCCGGCGTCGGGGCATTGGGCTGGTATTTTGCCGTGCAAAGGAAAAAAGAAGAACACGAGCTGGCCGTCAAGATACCGGATAAAGATCCGCTGCTCAGCATCAAGGCCACTCCATCCATGCGGGCGACGCTGAAATATTTTTGGGTCGTCACCGCACTGATGGTGGTTCAGATGGGCCTGGGGGCGATCACGGCGCACTACAGCGTCGAAGGCAACGGATTTTACGGGATTCCGCTGGCTGATTGGCTCCCGTATGCCGTCACGCGAACGTGGCACACGCAGCTGGCCATCTTCTGGATCGCCACGGCATGGCTCGCCACCGGTCTCTACATCGGCCCGGCCATTTCCGGGCATGAACCGAAATTCCAACGTCTCGGCGTTAACTTCCTGTTCGGCGCGCTGCTGTTGGTGGTTGTCGGCTCGATGGCCGGGCAGTGGGCCGCGATCAAAGGGTATATTACGAATTTGTCCAGCAACTTTTATTTCGGTCACCAAGGGTACGAATATGTGGATCTTGGCCGCATTTGGCAAATTCTCCTTCTGATCGGCTTGTTCCTGTGGTTCTTCCTGATGGCTCGGGCCATTTGGCCGGCGCTGAAGCGAAAGAGCGAAGGGCGGCAGCTGCTCATGCTGTTCCTGATCGCATCGGTGGCCATTCCTGTGTTTTACGTGCCGGGGCTCATGTGGGATCAGAATTCGCACTTGTCGATGGTGACGTACTGGCGCTGGTGGATCGTGCATTTGTGGGTAGAAGGTTTCTTTGAAGTATTCGCCTCCGTTCTGATCGCCTTCCTGTTTGCGCGCATGGGTCTGATCAAAACGGCTTCCGCCACGGCAAACGTGTTGTTCTCGACCATTATCTTCTTGTTCGGCGGCATTATCGGGACATTCCACCACTTGTACTTTGCCGGCACACCGACAGGGGTGCTCGTGTTCGGCGCAGTGTTCAGCGCGCTCGAGGTGGTGCCGCTCGTCCTGATTGGATTCGAGGCCTACGAAAATTTGCGCCACAGCAAAGCAAAAGCGTGGGTGGCGAGGTATCGCTGGCCGATCTATTTCTTCGTCGCCGTGGCGTTCTGGAACTTGCTCGGCGCGGGGATATTCGGGTTCCTGATCAACCCGCCGATCGCCCTGTATTACATGCAGGGATTGAACACAACGCCGCTGCATGGCCATACCGCGCTGTTCGGAGTATACGGCATGCTTGGTCTGGGTCTGATGATGTTCTGCCTGCGCGGGCTCACAGGGGAAAGGCCGTGGAAGACGAAGCTGCTCCGCTTCTCGTTCTGGGCGTTGAACATCGGTCTGTTGACGATGGGCGTCACCAGCCTGCTGCCGGTCGGTATCCTGCAGACAATCGCGAGCATGGAGCACGGTATGTGGTACGCGCGTTCCGCCGAATTTTTGCACCAGCCGCTGCTGCAAAATCTTGTCTGGATTCGTGCAGCGGGTGACACGATTTTTGCCGCGGGCGTGGTCGGTATTGCCATGTTCGTGATCGGTTTGGCAACGGGCCGTTCGTACGAGAAATCGTCCGCCGCGAGCAGCCATGTGCAAGCCTGATCAAGAGATGGCGTGAGGCTTTGCCAGGGCTGATGCATACAGGCACCCTCGCGTAATGTAGATAAACGATACTGCCATTGGCAATAGTAAGTGTGATTCCCGTCACATTTTCCGGGGCAATGCGCACCTATACTCGTTTACAGATAGATGATGAAAGGAATGATTCGTATGACCGATATGCCTCATCATTGCAGCAGCATGATGGCGGGTAGCAATGGACAGGTGACACTTTGCGAACCGCTGGCCCAGTTGAAACGAGAGCATGGCCCCCTCAGGGAACAAATGGACGCCTTCGCCGGCATGGCAGCCGATATCGGCATGGATCAAGAAAAAACGGATTGGAGCCGGCAGCTTGCCGAGCTGAAAGAAAAGGTGGATGCCTTTGCCCGGGAGCTTGATCCTCACTCCGAGCGGGAAGAGGGAACCCTCTTTCCGCTCATGGCGAAATATATCGGCAGACAGATGGGGCCGATTGCCGTGATGGAATATGAACACGAACTGGCCAAGCAAAATCTGAAGACGTTCGGAGAAGCGGTGGCACAGGTGAAGGAGCCGGTGGATGCAGCGCGCGCGAAAGAGATCGCTTCCTATGCGCTGCAGGCTTATGCCGTGTTAACGGATCATTTCATGAAGGAAGAGAACGTACTGTTTCCGATGGCGGAAAACATGCTGAGTGCCGAAGAAAAGGAAGAACTCAGCCGTGCGCTGCGTCAACCGGATTGAAATTGACTTGCAGGAGTTGGGAAGAATGAAAGTATACCCACTGTCATTCGAGGAATCCTTTATCCATCCGGTGCTGGATAATGGTGTGTCCAAAGTCGTGAAATTCTCGTTTCCAAAAGGAAAGGTATTACAGAAACACAAGACGACCAGCGATATCCTGGTATTTGTGCTGCAGGGAAAAATCCGCTTCGTCGCCCATGAAGAAGTGGAACTGGCTCAAGCCAACATGATCTCCCTCGACAAGCAGGTGGAGCATGCCATCGAAGCATTGGAAGACAGTGTGGTTGTGCTGGTGCTGACACCCAGCCCGTCAGCTCATTCCGTGTTCAAACCGTAACGGCAGCGTGTCAGACCCGCCGTCAGCGTTCTTCCCGTTCGGACCGGCGGGTCAGCCAACGCTGCAGCACGATGGCCTGGTTGTGATCCGCATCTTTCGCGGCATAGAGAAGCGTGACCTTCTGTTCATCCGCCATGCCGCATATCCGGTCGACCAGTTCATGGCGGATCGGATCTTCTTCCAGTTCCCGTTCGTATCGTGCGCAGAATTCGTCAAACCGCTCCGGTTGGTGGCCGAACCATTTGCAAAGATCGGCGCTCGGTGCGATATCTTTCATCCACTCGTCGATCGCAGCCCGCTCTTTGGATATGCCGCGCGGCCAAAAACGGTCAACCAGGATGCGGACGCCGTCTTCGGGGGAGGGCGTGTCGTAAATACGCTTCACCAAAATCTGATGCATCATAGGAGTATCAGCCTTCTTTCACAGATTGCAGTGCTTTGACTGCGTCCATTATATCACTGCGGAGTCAGGAAATGAACCAAGGCCCGATGTTCAAGATACCGTCATGGTGAATCGCGAGGTGGAAACCGTGAGAGAGGTTAAGCGTCCAGCCCTTCCCCCTCATCTGCATATGTTTCCAGTAACATTCGCCTTTTTTGCTGCGGGAGCCTTGTTTTTTCTCGCGGCTCTTTTGTTTGGTGTATGGAAAGTGCCCCATTTGGTAAAAACAGCAGCTTTTCACTCTCCCGAGGGGATCCTGCTGGCCCATATGCTCCTGCTTGGTTGGGCAACGATGATCGCGATGGGTGCCAGCTACCAGGTCACACAGGTGCTGTTGCGCACCTCCATGTACAGTCGGAAACTCGCTTTTTTTCAAGTGATCGTGTATGTGGCAGGCGTGCTACTGTTGCTCGTCAGCTTTTGGAACTGGACGCCCCTTGGAATGGGGATGGGGGGCGGGCTCATCGTGCTGGCCGTCGCCGTCTATGCGTTCAATCTGGGCGTCACGTATGTTCGCAGCAAGCTGTGGACGCCGGTTACCGTGGGGGCAAGCCTGAGCCTGCTTGACCTGTGTGTGACGGTGGTGCTCGGCACGACCCTGGGCATTGCTGCATGGACGGGTTGGTCACCGGCACGATACGAGTTGCTGTTTTTCACGCATATGTGGTTCGGTCTGGTCGGCTGGCTGGCAGGTCTGCTCGTCAGCTACAGATTGAAGCTGCTGCCCATGTTTTATGTCTCAAGAAAGACAGGGACGAAGCTGAACTACGCGATCATCCTTTTCTTCCAGGCGGGAGTTTGGCTCGGGGCGGGGGGATGGTGGTCAGAGAACCGCATGCTTTCGAACACCGGACTGCTGTGCGTCGTCGTCTCCCTCGGCATACTTGGCTGGTTCGTGCGCGGCGTGCGGAATCAAAGCAGCGGCAAGCAGCCAATCGGCGCAGTGAGAGTGGCAGATGTGCTGATAGCCGTGACGTTTCTGTTGGCAGTGGTCTGGACACTCTTACATGTAGGCAGCGGGGCAGCCGCCCAATCGTACAGGGTCGTTTCCACCCTGATGCTGTATGTGGTACTCGGCTGGTTTTCCGCGTCCATCCTGGCGTATTTGACGAAAATCATCCCGTTTTTATGGTGGGCCCACCAGTTTCGTACCAAAGAGCAAAAAAAGGGAGCCGTGCTGTTGGCAGAGATGGTGCCACAAAGCAGGCTGACCATGGAGCTTTGGGGTTATCTGACAGGGGTTGGTCTGGTCATGTGCGGGAATCTTTTCGGCGCTTCCGCTGTTGCGGCGTTGGGAATCTGCATCATGCTTGCGGATGTCGCGCTCTTTTTGGTGGAATTGGCAAGGGTATTTCGGTATTGACATGAACCGCATTCAGAAGCGTTTCAGCGCATCCCTGTCCAAAATAATGATTTCCGAACGGGACATGTCAAGAATGCGCTGCTTTTTCAATTGATTTAACAGCCGATTTACCGTTTCTCTTGACGTTCCTACCGCATTTGCCAGTTCCTGGTGGGTCACGGGCAGCTCGATGTGAACAGAGGAACCTTTTACTTCTCCATGCTTGTCGGCCAATTGCAACAAAAAGGAAAGGATTCTGCCCTGCACGTCGTGGCCGGTAAACTGCTGAAGTTTTTGCTGCAGTTCAAGAATTTTGGCGCCCATGACATCGATAACCTTGATGGCGATCGACGGCATCGCCAGGATGAGCTTCTCAAAAGCGTGGACGGGAATCGCCAGGACGTGAGTGTCCACGAGGGCTTCCGTCGTTGCCGGATAAGGCGATTGATTAAAGAAACCGGTATGCGGAAACATATCGCCGGTTTGCAGCAGCGACACGATTTGTTCATGGCCCTCTTCGTCGGTTTTGTAGGCTTTGACGAGCCCGTCCTGAATGAAAAATACCGCTTCCTTTTCGCTTCCTTCCATAAAGATGGTCGACTTTTTCCGGAACACCCGGTCAATGGCAATTTCTTCGACGCGGGCCAGTTCCTGCTGGTTCAAGTCACGAAACAAGGGAACCTGCTGCAGCATGCGCTGTTTCTCCATAAATAGTCCTTTCCTCGCGTTTTTACTTACATTATAGCGAATAAGAGCGGTCTCTGGGTGTGAACATGATATGAACGAGGAACCAACCAGATTGAATAGCGAAGATGCGAAGCCCAAACGATATGGATGACTTGAAGGAAAGGTGCGCTTAACGGAAACCGAGACGCTCTTTTGCTTCTTCCGACATCTTGTCCGGCGACCATGGCGGATCCCAGACAACGTCCACCTTGACGGAGCGAATACCCGGTTGATTCTGCAGCAGTCGTTCGGCCCCGCCTGCGATGGTATCGTGCATGGGACAGCCCGGTGTCGTCAGCGTCATGCGAATGCAGACGTCTCCATCATCATTGTGAATCTCATACACGAGCCCCAAGTCGACAATGTTGACGCCGAGCTCGGGGTCGTATACCTGTTTCAACAGTTCGCGAATCTCTGCCGTATCCATTCTTACCACCTCCCATGTTCTCTGCGGGATCTGAACTGCCTATCGGGTAAATACGCGTGCGATCAGGCACACATAAGCCAATGAGAAAAGAGAAAGCGCCGCGCCGCTCCAAATGATCCACACATCGCTGCCCAATCCCAGACCGATGATCAGCAACAACAGACTGGCTGCGACCGCAGTCAGCACGTAGGCGACGTACCGATCTTCCAGCAGGTCAGCCATCGTTGGAATGGTGCCTTTGCCCACGCGGGGCCCGTATTTGTGCGTCCACCAGAGGAACGGGACGATCTTTGACAAATATCCGAGAATCGTCAGGGCGACCCAGCCCCACAGGTAGGCCCAGGCAAAGATCACAACTGCCCGTTCATCCGCTGCCCGTGCGGGAGCGAACAGGATGGCCGCAAATGCGATTGTGCTGGTCACGGCAAGTGCCCGCGTGCTGTAGACAGCCGCCAGCACGCCGGCGCCAGGGCTTTTTTTGTGATGCGCCTTGCGGATCTGCGTCGTATGCAGGTTGTAAGAGTATACCGCCAACGTGAACAATCCGACTGCCGCGCCAACAGCAGGGAAGGGGGCGGCGGTCAGGAAGGCGGCTGCTCCCGCAAGAACGGCAGCGTTCCACAAGATGGTAACCACGTATGCCGTTCGGTTGGACACACCGTGCGCCAGATAGAACATCGGCAGCATTTTGTAGCTGAAGCCGGTGATCAGCAGGCCGAACCAACCGAGCGTCCCCAACCAGATATGGGTGTAAAACAACCGTTCATGCCAGGTGGGCCACCAATGGAAGGCAAAGTTGAGACCCATGGCAAGTCCGATGAGCCCGGTCAGAAAGAGGTAGAAAACCGCGCTCGCCGTGCTGAACGTGATGGGATTCCACTGGGCGGCCCGGATCAGCGTCAGCGCAATATTGATGGCGAACAGGACGATGCCGATCCAGGCCAGTATGGCAAAGGCAGCGATCCAGCGTGTCTGTACCGCGGCAAAACCGGCTAGCAGACCGGCAGTGCCGACCGTAAAGACGGCATAGTTGACATACCCCAATGTGCGGCTGAACACTTCCTTTTGCAGCACAACGTGAAGGAGCTGATACACCGCACCCATGGCGATCATCGTCGCCCAACCGAGTACGAGCAAATGCACGTGAAACCACCCGGCAGGGCTGCGAGGGGGATGAACGATCCAGCCGGCCGCCTGCGCAAGCGTCGTCACATCGAGCAGCGCGAAACAAGCAAGCCCTGTTGCGATAAAGAGAAAAGGAAGGCGAAACATCAAACAGCCTCCTTTATGTTTTCTGGATCGTAACCAGCGCGGATCCGTCCGGCTGCTCCTCGATGGTATACGGATAGCCGAGTGTCGACAGCTCTTCGATCAAAAACACGGGAACCCGGTCGTTATGAATCACCACACGGTCACCTTTCCGGCATGTTTCCAGGGTTTTCAGGGTACGAACCATCGGCTGCGGAGGCTCCAGCCCCCGGTTATCCAATTCAATCGTCCGGGGAGAATCGCCATCTTCCTTCATTGGAGCGATGGACGGCCCCTGGTTGCTCTCTTCGTCCGATTCCCCATCTTGCAATTCATGTTTGCGGCTCTTGGGCACAAACGTCACTTTCCAGTGGTCTTGCGCCAACTGCTCGGTCTTGTAAGCAAACCCTTTCGTTTTCATGAGACCAAGCAGTGGAACGGGCTTGAAGGTGGCGTGCAGAATGAACGTATCATCCGGACCCAGTGTTTTGACCGTATCCATAATCAGTTGAAAAGGCTCCAGTTTTTTTCGCAAATGGGGGCGCACGTCCAATTCAACTGTTTGGGGAGAGGATTCCATTTTCATCATCTCCTTGTTGCGGCTGATTTATCAAAGCGTGACCGAGCGCGGATTTTGCCTTTTCATACAGCGCCGCCATGCCGCCGTAAAGCGCATAGAAGAAAGCGTCCGGCGCATCGAGCGAGAAGGATAAATACTCCTTCGGATCGATGTCAAGCATGTGCTCAAACAGGACGGCGCTGTCGTAGGCATAAAAACAAAAATGAACGAAGTGAAATTCCGGCATTTTCTCGTAAATGACCGTAATGTCTTTGGCGTAGCGCTCCACATTCCGCTCAGCCTCACGGATCATGGTGATGGCATCATCAAGGTCCACTTTGATGCGGATCGTTTTTTGGTCGAGAACGGTAACCGTTGCCACGGGCGATGTCCTCCTTATTTTTTGTCAATTTTCACCCGAAAGATGGCGGGGCCTTCCTCCAGATATTCCCAGGAAAATTGACCGGGATGCATCGATTCAAACTGGTATCGCAGCGGAATGGGATTATGGTCGTTAATCAGCAGCATCGCTTCACCGGGCTTCAATTTGTCGAACGTATCAAAAATAACCTTGTGCTTCAAATGCGGCGGATAATCCGGGGCATTGATCGTTGCGGCAAATTCGTTCATCTGAAAATCTCCTCCTTTAATAAAGTACCGGGATACATTTGATTATAGAAAGTTTGCCTGTTCCTCTTTGTGATAGGCATCACATAAACAAACACATAAGACTGGCGGCATGGTCAAAATGAATAAACGCATTCGTTTGGGAGATAATGGATAGGAAAATGTAGGGGGCGTTGACGCGTGGTCAGGCAAAGAAAAACGGATATTACCGAATCGAATGAGGAAGAGTTAAGGGGCACTTTTGTCTCCGTGCTTTTTGTTGGCGGATTTGTTTTGCTTTTGTGGCTCACGGTCTTCTGTCTTTATCTCCAGCGTTAACATCTTGCGGAAAATGGTGATCACATGTCACATGCTTATATGCCGCGATCAGAAAAGATTTGGCTTGCCATCGGCGGCTTTTCCCTGTTTGTGTTTTTGGTTGTGCTTGGAATATTGGCTTTTGGGATGGGGATGAATCCTCCTGGACATATGCGGACGATCGCCCCCGAGGCTGTGCATACAACCTCTCCCTTCCAGGAGCCCAAATTGGTGCAGACCGGGCCGAATACGTACAAGGCTACCATGGTTGCCCAGATGTTTAGCTTCGTTCCCAACGAACTCTCCATCCCTGTCGGTTCCACCGTCCATTTTGAACTGACGAGCCCCGATGTTGTTCACGGTTTGTTTATTCCCAATACCAATGTAAATATCATGGTGATTCCCGGTCATATTACGGAATTTACCTACACGTTTCACAGCAAGGGGGATTATTTGATATTGTGCCATGAATACTGCGGGGCAGGCCATCACTTGATGATGGGCAGATTGCTCGTCCAATAATCCCGTTCTCATACGAGCAAAGGAGTGCATGACATGAGTCTACCAGCACGCGAAGATGGAAAGGCGTCGCAATCATTCCGGTTTGATGTCAGCGATCGCACACTGATTCTTGCCCATCTGGGCTTCTCATTTATCGCCTTGTTGCTTGGAGCCATCGCCGGACTGTTGCAGGCCCTGCAGCGAACAGGTTTTATCACCCTGCCCGGCGGCATCGGGTATTATCAGCTGCTTACCATTCACGGTGTCATGATGGCGCTCATCTTTACCACCTTTTTCATTTTTGGCTTCCTCTATTCGGGGCTCGCCAAAACATTGGGCGGCACATTGCTGCCTTCTGCGCGCCTCTATGGGTGGATCGGGTATTACATGATGGTAATCGGCACGCTGATGGGAGCCTGGGCGATTCTCACAAACGATGCCAGCGTCCTGTACACCTTCTATGCTCCCATGAAGGCTTCCCCGATCTTCTACATCGGTCTTGCCCTTGTTGTCGTCGGCAGCTGGTTGGGCAGCCTGGCTGTATTTATCAATTATGCCCGATGGAGAAAAAATCATCGGGATCAGGCTTCCCCCTTGTTTGCCTACATGTCGGTGGCCACCATGGTACTGTGGGATATCTGCACCATCGGGGTCGCCATTGAGGTTGTGTTTCAATTGATTCCCTGGTCGCTTGGCTGGGTGGACCGCATCAATGTGGAACTAAGCCGCACCTATTTCTGGTATTTCGGCCATCCGTTGGTTTATTTCTGGCTGCTTCCCGCTTACATCTACTGGTATGTGAACATTCCCCACATCATCGGGGGCAAAATCTTCAGCAATTCGCTCCCGCGGGTGACATTTATCCTGTTTATCCTGTACTCCATTCCGGTCGGATTTCATCATCAACTGATGGAGCCAGGCATTTCTAACTTCTGGAAGTTCCTGCAGGTCGTCCTGACGATGACGGTCGTCATTCCATCACTCATGACCGCCTATGCCATTTTTGCCACCTTTGAGCTGGTTGGTCGCAAAAAAGGGGCAACCGGCCTGTTTGGCTGGTTCCGCAAACTGCCATGGTCAGACGTGAGATTTTTCTCCACCTTTTTGGGGATGGCCTTCTTTATCCCGGCCGGTGCGGGCGGAGTGGTCAATGCCAGCTATCAGTTAAACCAGGTCGTGCATAATACGCTGTGGGTCACGGGCCACTTCCATATCACGATTGCTGCCGCAGTGATCATGACCTTTTTTGCCATCGCTTATTGGCTGGTGCCCGCCTTGAACGGCCGCACGCTGACCCCTGCTGCCAATCGCTTTGGCTTGATTCAAAGCGGGTTGTGGGGCATTGGCATGTTCATCATGTCCACCAGCATGCACATCGTCGGGCTTCTCGGCGAACCGCGCCGAACGGCCTATACCGTCTACAATGATCATCCGGTTGTGGCTGCCTGGGCGGGCTATCGGTTCTTTACAGGGATCGGGAGCATCTTGCTGTTTACCAGCACCGTTCTCTTCCTTGCCATCGTCGCATACCTGTGGAGATGGGCGCCTCGCAGCAATCAGCCTGTCGAATACCCGATTGGACAGGCAGATGATCGCCATCCGCAGCCGCCCATGATTCTGGAACGTTGGTCGCTTTGGGTTGCCTTGACCGTCCTTCTCGTGCTGATCGCCTATACCATGCCCGTGTACGACATGATTCGTCATGCACCGCCGGGTTCACCGGGAATACGCAGTTGGTAAAATCGGCTTAGCAAGTACCGAATTGGGGATCTTGAAGTCCCCGATCATGTTGTTATTTGAAGTTTCGTGATCGCGCTCACATTTTCTTCTGGACGATCCCCTTATAATCAACACGACATCTTAAACAGAAGGAGTGGATGGGCCGATGTTTTGCTATCAGTGTGAACAGACTGCGCCGGGCGGCTGCAAGGTTATCGGTGTTTGTGGAAAAAATGAAGAACTTGCGAGTATTCAGGATACCATTATTTTTGCTTTAAAAGGAATTGCTGCCTATGCGACCCATGCTCGTCAACTTGGGTATATTGATCCGGAAGTGGACGGAATTACGCAGGAAGCCCTTTATTTTACGTTGACCAATGTGAATTTTAACCTGGAAGAGCATTTGCAGATGGCCATGAAGGTGGGGAAAGCGGCGATCAAGGTGATGGAGCTGTTGGATAAAGCTCATACGGAACATTTCGGCATTCCGCAGCCGATCACTGTCTCCCAAAATAAAATAGAAGGAAAATGTATCGTTGTTACAGGGCACAACCTGTATGCATTAGAAGAGCTGTTGAAACAAACAGAAGGGAAAGGAATCAATATCTACACCCATTCCGAGATGCTTCCCGCGCATGGCTACCCTGCACTGAAAAAATATCCCCATCTGAAAGGAAACATCGGGAAAGCCTGGTACGACCAACGCCGGTTGTTTGAGGAGTTTCCCGGCGCAATCCTGGCAACGACAAACTGTGTGATGCCAATCAAAGGTACCTACGCCGATCGCTTCTTTTCTTATGATGTTGCAGGCTTGGAGAATGTAACGAAAATCGAGAATGACAACTTTATGCCTCTGATTGAAAAAGCATTATCTCTGCCGGATGTTTCCATAGAATCGGAACAGACGTTGACGACGGGATTCCACCACGAAACGGTAATAGGGATTGCACCTGAGATTGTACAGGCGGTTAAGGAAGGGAAAATTAAACGCTTCTTTGTCATCGCCGGATGTGACGCTCCCGGCAAGGGTGGTGACTATTACCGTGAATTGGCAACATCTTTGCCTCAAGAAACGGTCATTCTTACTACTTCCTGCGGAAAGTTCCGCTTTAACGATGTGGATTACGGCACTGTGCCGGGTACCAACATCCCAAGATATATCGATTTGGGACAGTGCAATAATTCCATTTCTACCATTAAAATTGCAGCAGCGCTGGCTGAAGCGTTTGAGTGCGATGTAAATGAATTGCCGTTAAGCATCGTTCTATCCTGGTTTGAACAAAAAGCAGTCGCGATCCTTCTCGGTTTGTTTAGCCTGGGGATCAAAGATATCCGGATCGGCCCGAAATTGCCTGAGTTCATTCAGCCTGGGGTTCTGCAAGTGCTGCAAGACTTGTTCCATATCCAGTTGATCGGCGATGCCCAGGAGGATATGAAACAAATGCTGGGAATCAATTAACCCTTCGGGACTTGCTGATTCGGCACAAAAGTGGGACGTGAACTGGAATCCTGATCGCTGTGAACGATCATGCCAGTCACGTCCTTGTTTTGTACCACCCCGATATCGGGGACTTCCTACATGTTTCTCAGTGTGCCCCCTCCATCTCCTGCTTGCTGCGCCGGAAGGAGAAGACGTTGCCAAAACCGCGGATGTCATAAACGAGATTTGCCGCCGTGCAAGCGACGACGTGGCGGCTTGCGTGCAGCGGACGGACGATTTTTGCACGGCCGGACAAGTGGCGCAGCTGTTCAACCGTCACGCCTTTTTTGGCCAATGCTTCGTCAAACTCCTTCTGCGCCGCCTGTTTTGCTTTGAACAGCATCATCTGCACCCGGCTGTATACGTTGATCGCACCGTCTCCAGTCGTTTCAATCGGGAGAAAGATGGCATCGGGATATTTCTCCGTGATCAATGATTGAACCCCGTCGGATACGCCGGAAGAGGGCATGCAGCCGAACGGTTTGACGGAGACGGTCATGTTTGCTTTTCGTTTGGCTACGTTCAGGATGAGCTTCCCCACTTCCATATGCCCCTCGCCGCCGCGCAAATGGTTGTTATAGTGGCGATGGGCCACACGAGCGATTTCATCCATGTCGGGCAGGTGGTACCCGTACAGGCCGAGAGCGTGGGCATAGGTTTGGAACCAGACGCGGATGACGCGGTCCGCCAATTTGAGCAGGCGCAAACGCATGACCGGGTTTTTTCCTTTCAATCCGTAACGTCCGGAGTCCGCTTCCCGCAGGTACATCCGCTTCATCGTATCGTAACGGCCTTCCCAGATGAGATACAGGATCCAGGCCGTAACCGACTGCACATCGACCTCCGCGCCTTCGTTTTCCAGGAAACGCTGCAGCTGGTAGTTGCCGTCTCCCTCTGTGGTCATGGCCCAAAACTCGCCGATAATGCTGACTTTCGGTTTGACCCGGGTTCGATCCACCCGAACGGCTTGCAGTTCCTTCTGGCATTTCCATAATACCGGCATCAGATACTTTCGCCGGCTCAGGGCATCGTAGAGCATTCGTTTGCAGCGTTCAAGCGCGGCGTCCGTTGATCCCGGCACCACTTCGTAAGGACGAATCCGGTAGCCCAACGCATTCAAAATGTCTCCCAGCAGCACGGCCTTCAAAAAGCTGATAAAAAACGAACTGTCCAATTTGAGGGCGGAATCGCCCCCTGTTGCCTGTTTCAACCCGCTTTGCTGCTGGAACAAGAGGACGCGAAAACCGTCAAATCCCGCATCGCGCAGCGCTTTCCGGTACTCCGTGACATACGTTCCGAAGCGGCAGGGACCACAGGAGCCGCTGGTGACGAACAGATAGTTGCTGACGATTTCCTCTTTCGATTTTCCTTCTACATCGCGCAGATGATGCAGGTATTTGATCAGATTGCCCACCGTGAAGTACGTCGGGTTGCATTGGCCCCGGTTCCCGAATTCTTTGCCGAACCGGAGCGATTCGGTATCCGGGCAATCCAGGTGTTTTACCTTATATCCCAATCCGCTGAGGGCTCCCTCAACCAGATAATCGTGGGCCATCGTCAGCCCTCCGAAAAGGATCGTCGTGCTTGCGCGGTCTTTCGCCAAAAATTGGCGGGGGACCGGATCAAACCATTGTTCCTTTTTCTCTTGAGACAGCCCCAGCTCTTTTTCCAATTCGGCTTGAAATGTGACCAATTCGTCCTCATGGAATTGGCCGTTTTGGGATTGCTTGTCACTCATTGTCACAGACATGTTGGACCCTCCTTGTTTTGACATGTGCTAATTGCCTGTTTGTGAAGCCATGCGTTCCTCATAGAACACGGGTTGTTCAACCGGTCGCCGGTTCAGCAGCTGCGCGCGTTTTTCCTCCAGACGCTGCTGCAGCTCCGCTTTTTTGCGGGCCAAATCCTGCAATCTCTCCTCATGGAGACTCAAGCTGTGGGCATAGGTCTTGACGCGGATTTTGATGGAGCCGCTCGGTTTGTTGGCGTCGATGTCATGCAGGGCCGAGTAGGGAGTACCCGCCGTCGAAATGATCGAGTCGATCAATCCGTAGGTTGGAGCGTCATGCCCGCATTTAAAGCTGGACAAATCCAACACGGCCACATGGGGATGGCGGGCAGCGAATTTGGCCGCCCACACTTTTTGGACGCTGTTGGAACTGAAGTTTTCCGGCCATACATCGGTAACTTCCAGTGCATACTCGACACGACCGCTTTTGAGATCATCGCGGAAGAAGCGGCGCAGCCAGGCTTCATCTTTCGGGATGGAGCGCATGGAGAGAATGGGATAACCCAACACTTGAAACTCTTCCAATACCCCATGATTGAGACCCGGGTCCGAGTGATACGGCCGTCCGATCATCAGAATGGCGAGGCGGTTTTCCTTTTCTACCTGCTCCAGGATCATCCGTCCTTTTTCCTGCATTTCGGCATCGAACAGCTCCATCGCTTTCCAACCCTGATCCACGGCAAAATCGCTTTCGTCCTCCGTCATCTGCAGGTGCTCGCGAAATGCTTCGTACAGCTGCTTTTTCATCAGGTTGACTTCGGTAAAGGTGACCGCCGGATCCAGATAGGCCACTCCTTTTGTCGCGAAGAAGTCGATTTCCTTTGTGAAGGCAGCCTTGATCACATTGGGGGCGCCGGCAACGATCGGACAGCTGGCGGAATCCATCACATTTTGAAGATGGGTGGGAATATGGGTGATGCACGGGAAGAAGATGTAATCCAGCGGCTTTTGCTCATGGTGCTTGAACAGCAGGTTGTGGATATGGGCCTGTGCCACTTTGGAAGGGTAGCAAGGATCGATTGATCCGTATTTTCCCCCTTCCTGCCACATTTCCTCGCTGGTAAAATCGCTGAACACGATGTTTCGCTGATCCACCCCGAGTGTTTCGAAATACGTCCGCCAGAACGGGGCAGTAGACCAGATGTTGAGCACACGTGGGATGCCGATCCGGATCGTTTTCCGCCGTTCCGCGGCTTCTGCGGCTGACCGTTGGAACGACCGCCGGTAAGCCGTTTTTCGGACGCCGCCGAACCAACTGCGGGCAAGGCGGATGTCGTTCACCACCGTATCCGGCTCCGGCAGCGGATCCGGGTCATAGAAGTGCTGAAACATGCGGCGGGCTTCATAGTCGACCAGGTTCGGATAATGTTTTTTCAGCTCGTTTCGTTCCTTGACCAATTTGACCACGGCTTCTTTGTCTTCTACCGTCCCCTTTTCACAGCTGAAGCCGGATATGTATCGGGCCGTTTGTCCGTCCGGCGTCTGCGAATCGATAAAGGTGCGGCTGCAGTGGTTGGGGCAGAACGAGCAGCGGGTGGATTCGTCGTTGCGCGTGACATAGCGCAGGTTGATCGCCGCATCCAGACCAAGGAACGTCGAATAGCCGCGGCGTTTCACGACACGCAGCGTTTCCATGGCGGCTCCGATCGCTCCCGCTTCACCGGGATGGGGATGAACGAACACTTCCGCATCGGGAACCCTCTCCTTGATGTAATCGACCTGTGCCTTTACCGCGGCCAAGTTGTACTGCGTGCCTCCCTGCAGCACAAATTTGCGCCCCAGTTCCGCCATGCGCGGAATTTGCACCACGTATTGCCAGACGTTTTTCGGCAGCACGAGCGCCAAGCCGGCCAACAATTCTTCCTTGGAATAGCCCTCCTTCTGGAAATTAACCCGATCCGCATCCAAAAATACGGCGCACCCGTATGAAAATTTTGGTGTCAGCTCCGCCTTGAAAGCCGTTTCCGCGTACTCCTGAATCGGGATGCCAAACTGGTCGGCCATCGCCTGCAGCAGCATCCCGTTCCCGGCCGAACATTGATTGGACAGTCTGAAGTTGCGGATATCCCCGTTTTTCAGAAAAAGGACCTTGATATCCTGGCCGCCGATGTCGCAGATGACGTCAATGTCGCCGAACTGATGGACGGCGCTCATCATGTGGGCGACCGTCTCCACAATATTGACATCCGCATGCAGCGTTTTCTCCAGGACATCCGCCGCATAACCGGTAGCGCCAAACCCGATGATTTCCAGCTCGGCACCTTCGCCTTGAACCTTGTCGCGGATCCGCTTCAGCATCTCTTTCGTGTCTTCGAGCGGATTGCCTTTGGAAAGCTGGTATTCCTTCAGCAAGATGTTCCCGCCCTCATCGACCAAAACCGCTTTTGAGGAAGTGGAACCGCCGTCAAGGCCGATGACGGCTCTTACCTTGTCACCCGGCTTGAAAACAGCCGGCGTAAAGCGGGGGATGCTGTACAAACGTTTGAACCTTTCCAACTCCGTGCCGCCGACCACGAGAGGCGGACCAGCATTTTCGCCGAGTCTCGATTTGCGGCCGTGGGCGATAAATTCCTTCAAGCCTTCCAAGCCCAAGTAGCAGCCCACATCGGCAGGTTCGTGCATGCCGTACATGACGGCCCCATACGCGGCATAGTACTGGGAGTTTTCGGGTACGAAAATCAGCTCCTCAATGGGCATGTCTTTCGGATAGTCGTAACCCCGTTCCCGCCAGGTTTCAGGTATGCGCTTCCGCCAGCACTCTTGCAGGAAAGGCAAATAGGTATTCGGACCGCCGAGCAGCAGAACACGGTGTCGCAGTGTATTTCCGCGGGTGAGCACGGACAGGTTTTGCATGACAATGGCATCCGCCAGGGAACACATAATTTCTGAAGAGGGGATCCCGCTTTTGACCAGATTGACAATATCCGTCTCGGCAAATACCCCGCATTTCGCGGCCACATGGTGCAGTTTGGAATCGTCAAAGTGCAGTCGGCCGACTTCTTCAATCGGCATTCCCACTTTGATCATGCATTTGTCAATGGTGGCGCCGGTGCCGGACGCGCACTTATCATTCATGGAAGTAAGCGCCTGCTTGTCCCCGGTTTCCTTGTTTTCCTTGAAAATAATGATTTTGGCATCCTGCCCGCCCAGTTCAATGACGCTGCCCACATCGGGATGGAGGTGCTCTACCGCCATGGTGACGGCATTTACTTCCTGCACAAATTTCGCCCCGATATGTTCGGCAATGGGGCCGCTGCCGGAACCTGTCATAAATACGCGAATGTTTTCCTGTTTGACATGGGAAAACGCATTTCCGATCTCAATTAAGAATTCGAGAACCTTTTCGGCCTGCTTCGTATGGTGACGCTGATAGTCCGACCAAAGGATTTCCCGATTCCGGGGATTTACCACGGTAGCTTTAACGGTCGTCGAACCAACGTCAATACCGATAATGAATGATTCTTTCTGCTTGATGTTAATTTCCATGAAATCACTCCGTTTACAAGGGTAATCATATATATTGGTATATCCTTACTTAGCAACTTTTATAATCCGGAATGTTCTCTGGACAGTACTGGTCCGCCACATGCTTCCCCGCTGCGAAGATGAAACAAAAAAGCGTGCAGACCTTGTACCATTGGTACCTGTTCTGCACGCAGTGAGATTCATACAGCACTTTTGTTTGGTGACTAGCCGCCAAGAAGCGTCTTTGACAGCCTCAGCGCGTTTAAAACGACTTTAAAACCGTCTTCCTTTTGCGTACGGATGATTTCTGCCGCTTTTTTCTCGTCTTTGGCACGTATCGCTTCCACGATGGCCCGATGTCCTTCATTTGAACTGCGCAGTCGCGAAGGATCATGATAGAAAATCAGTTTCGAGTTTTCACTTCTCACAAATAAATTTTCAATGATTTCTGCAAGAATGGGCGAATGAGAACTGCGGTAAAGCAACCGGTGAAATTCCCGGTTGTACTTTGTATATTTCGCGATGTCATTACGCCGAATACTGTCATCCATTTTCTGAACGTAACTATCCAGTTGGTCGATTTCCTCGGGTGTCGCTGCATTTACGGCGAGACGCGTAGCGAGGGTCTCCAGTTCGACACGGATAAGGAAAATTTCTTCCAGATTCTTGATGTTTAAAGGCGCAATACGAGCGCCGCTATGGGACTTCAATTCCAGCAATCCATCGGCTGCAAGTTTTTTGATTGCTTCGCGAACGGGAATATCACTAACGCCTAACTGTCGGGAAACTTCGCGTATGACAAGGCGCTCACCCGGTTTATAGGCGCCGGTTAATATTTTTTCTTTCAAATATTCATAGACTTTATCTGATTTTGTATTCCTTTCAAAGTCACGGATGGTCATGTGCTTAAGCAGCTCCCTTACGCGTTATCAACGATTTCTTTCTTATATTCCGGAGGGCAAGATCCGGCAAATCTATATCATTTGTGTATGATATTATATATTATCTTCGCTTTTTTGTACAATTTCCATTCAAAGACAATCGATTTCGGGGTAAATCCGGCCGATGACGGTTAAAAAAAAGCACTTGAATAATTTAGACAATTCATATAATATATACCCGTAGATTAAATTATATATAATTCTATAATATATTATATCAAAAATTGGCGTGTTCAGCTTCACAACAACCAGAAAGCGAGATGGTACGATGTACACGGAACTGCTGGAAGGAGCTTATGATCTTCATGTCCACACAGGTCCCGACATTAATGACCGAAAGCTGGATGACCTTGAGATGGCAGAACGTATTCAAAAAATAGGCATGAAAGGATTCGGGATCAAATCACATTATTTCTGTACGGCTGAAAGAGCCAGATTGGTGAAAAAGCTGTATCCCGCCTTGAATCCTGTCGGCGCCATTACGCTTAACTACCCGGTTGGCGGCATTAATCCGCTGGCGGTGGAGATGGCTGCGCGTGACGGAGCCAAGATCGTTTGGATGCCGACGTTTGATGCTGCCAATGAGCTTGCCTTTTTGCTTCAAAAAAACAGCTATGGCGAACTGCCGCCGTGGGCGAAAGTGCAATTGGAACTGAATCAACAGGGGAAAACGCAGGCTGGCATTACCATTCTGAAAGACGGAAAATTGACGGATGAGATTCAGGAGGTTTTGGATATCATCGCCCACCGCGATCTAATTCTGGCGACCGGCCATCTAGGAAAACCGGAGATTTTCGCCCTGGTGAAGGAGGCAAGGGACAGGGGATTGCAAAAAGTGGTGGTTACCCATCCTACCTTTTCTTCTGTAAGCCTTACCAAAGAGGAACAAAAAGAGTTGGCGCAGCTCGGCGCCGTCATGGAGCAATGCTTTGGTGTCATCACGCCAACCTATGGCACTGATTGGGAATCTCTTTACGAGATGATCCGCTTTGTGGGGCCGGAGCATTCGATTCTCTCAAGCGACCTGGGACAAGTGAACAATCCTTACCCGGATGAAGGGTTGGAAACCTTTGTGAAAAACCTGCTGGACAACGGCTTTACCAAGGAAGAGATTCGAAAAATGGCCGTAGAAAACACAACATTTTTGGTGGAAGGTTGAGCCATTCCCGCTGTCGTTTGAAAAGCAGTCATCACGCAGATCACAGGAGGGTATAAGCATGCTTAACATCAAAGCTGCCAACTGGAATACATTACAGGAAGTGTTTGTGCGGGAAGGTGTGACACGGAAGGCTTTCAGTGGGGAGGGGGCCACGCTGGCCCTGCATGTGCTGCAGCCCGGGCATGAACCCAAGCCGCATAGCCATGCATACGAGCAAATTGTATATATTCTGAGCGGCAAGGTAAACTTCCATGTTGCCGATCAAACCGTTCTCCTGGAAGCGGGCGGCCTTCTTGTAGTTCCGCCAAATGTGGAGCATTACGCGGAAGTAATCGGGGACGAGCCCGTATACAACCTCGATATCTTTACGCCGAAACGAGCTGAATATGATGCGTAACATGGAGAATCGGACATTGAAGAAGCGCTTGGAGACGCCGCAATTGGGGACGTTCGTCAAGATCAATTCTCCGGAAATCATCGAGATGCTGGGCATGGCGGGATTTGATTTCATCATTATCGATATGGAGCATACCGCATTGCAATTCTCCCAGGTCGAACAAATGGTGCGTGTGGCTGAACTGCACGGGATGAACAGCATTGTGCGCATTCCGGAAGCAAGCAGAAGCGCCATTCTGCGCGCACTGGATATGGGGTCAGCAGGCATACAGGTCCCGCAAATCAGCGGGGCTGATGATGTTCGGGATGTGGTGGACAAGGCGAAGTATCCACCCCAAGGATCAAGAGGCGTCACCTATGCGCACCGCGCAGCCCGGTTTGGCTTTACCCCCGGGAATTATCTCCGGGAAGCGAATGAGCGAAGCACCATCGTCATTCATATCGAAACTGCAAGCGCTTTCGAACAAGTCGAGGAGATTTGTCAGGTTGCAGGGCTGGATGTTGTCTTTATCGGACCTGTTGACCTCAGCATCTCTTTGGGGACGAATGCGGACTTTATCAACGGGGAACTGGCCGGTCCTGTCCGGCACATTCTCGATGTCTGCCGCCGGCACGGCAAAAAAACAGGCATCGCCGTGTCGAATGAGGAGCAGTACCGATTTGCCGTGCAGCATCAGATTCCCTACATTGTCTGGTCGTCAGATGTCGCGATGTTTAAGCAATCGGCGGAAGAAGTCGTCAAGAAAACAGCATTGCTTCAAAATCGATAGGATTTCATGCATCGCATGAGTCGAATGTCAAGGGAGGATTGCACATGGGGAAGGTTGTTTCAAACAATGTGATTGCTGCCAACGGCTTGCAGGGCAGCCAGCTAAGCGGGGAGGGCAAAAAAACGCTCTTGGCGGCATTTTTTGGATTTACGGTTGATATGATTGACGTGTACTTGCCGATCATTGCGTTGGCCCCTGCGATGGCATATTTTCAGCCGGCTGATCTGCCGCCTACCGTTTCAACGACGCTATATTTTGTCGTCTTTGTCCTGTCACTGATCGGACGACCCGTCGGCTCTGTTATTTTTGGCTATTTTGGGGACAAGATCGGGAGACGCAAAACCACCTTAATCTCGATTTTGGGAATCGCCATTTCCACCTTGTTGATTGCGCTCCTGCCCGGATATGCGGCGTGGGGGCTTGGCGGTATCATCACCATGGCTGTTCTCCGCTTGTTGGCCGGGATATTTATGGGGGGCGAATACACCTCCGCCAATCCCCTGGCGATGGAATATTCTCCGAAAGAGAAAAGGGGCATGTATGGCGGATTTATCAACGCGGGTTTTCCCGCAGGAACCATCATTGTGTCGATTGTGACCATGGCTACCTTGAAGCTTTTCCCGGCAGGGGATGCCAACTCCGCTTATGCGGTATGGGGTTGGCGAGTTCCCTTTGTGTTCGGTGCTGCGCTGTCCTTTGCCCTGTTCCTGTACTCCTACTACAAGGTGCCGGAATCGGAAGTGTGGAAAGAGGCCAAAAAGGCAGAGAATCCACTGAAAGATTTGTTCAGCAAACAAAATCTTGCGCATCTTGGACAGGTTTTTCTCGTCATGAGCGGCGTCTGGTTTGTGACGAATGCGATTATTTCCTCCCTTCCCGGCATGCTGAAAATGTTAAAGGTGGACAGTATGGTCTCTACCAATGCCCAGCTTGTAACTAACATCATCATGTTCGTACTCTTCATACTTGCGGGCGCGATCAGCCAGAAAATCGGGAGAAAAGCGGTTCTCATCATCTTTGGCGTATTAGGCTTTACCGTATCGCCTGTGCTCTTTTACTATCTTTTGAGCAGTGGCTATCAAGATACCTTAACGTTAACCGTTCTCGTAGTGCTTGTGAATTCGCTTGTCATTCCCGTGTTTGGGGTTTTGACTTCCTATATCACAGAGCGTTTCCATACAGGTGTTCGAGCATCCGGATACGGAGTTGGCTACAGCCTTGCTTTAATTATTCCGGCGCTTACTCCATTTTTCATGCTTGGTTTACAAAACTTTATGCCGTATGTGTACACGCCGATTGTAATTCTCGTGATAGGTGGTTTATGTATTACCATAGGAGCAATGCTTGGACCTGAAACGAAAGATGTTGATTTTTAAAAGGCACGCTGCCCTTTTTTTCGACATCAAGTGGGTGTGGAACAGCCCGGGTCCCACAAGCAGCAGGCCGCTAGCCAAGAGAACCTTGTCTACGCATGCTACATCCTTTCACACAAAGAAAATGTACTTGCGTGGGTAACGCCTGCGGAAACTATTATTCTTCATGATTTTCTCGATTTGATGTGTCAATGTTGCTGATTGATTTGTCAATGTTGCTGATTGATGTGTCAATGTTGCTGATAGATCTCCGGTCCTTGTTTCGGTTCTCTGTTTTACAGATTTTCTTGATATTCTCTAAGCCATCTTTCAGTTGTCGTAATTGCTGCTGAATTTGTTCAAACTGCTTATCTTCCTGATTCTGCGGGGGACACTTTTCCACAGTGATTGGTACAGTGAGTGACGGCCTCGTGTTTTTACCTAATCTGGTTGTTTTATCGACTGCCAGAATGAAAAAACCAATTGCTATGATCCACAACGCAATAACTGCTACATCATCATCTTTAGATGACATAGGAATCCCCTTCTTCGCATTAATGATTGTCAGGTCCAATGACTAGTTTTTTTGTTTTACATGTTGTTCAAGCTCTTTGAGATCCTGTTGCATTTGTAAAAGTTGAAACTGTATCTGCTGCTTTTGAATTTGTTTTTTTTGAATATGCAATTGTTTTTGTAGATCATTCAATTGTCCCTGCATGTTATTCGCAGGAGCAGGAGCAGAATCGGTCTGTTCTGCTGAGACTGTGGTTCCTATGGCTGACATGAGATCTGCCAATACCGTCAACCAAACAGCAACATTTATTAGGTTTTTCCCGACATCGTTGTTACCCATGTGATACACCCCGGACGTTGAAAAGTTGATAAAAAATGGGAGCAGCTTTTGTATCATATTCGAAAGCCCATAAATGGTGAAATGGGATCGGGTTAAACCAAAAAGATAATGAAAGTTGGCCAAAATTCGTTATAAAGTAAAAAAAGGATAGTTTTTGATGAAAGCAGGGGACATGGATGCAATCACATCTTATTTTTAACACCGTGATCGGCCGGCAAAAGCCGGAAAACATCGTGAATCGAAGCACGTCCTGCCCGTTTTGCGACCGGAACCAATTGGAAGGCATCATGGAAGAACGCGGCCCGATGATTCTATTGCTAAACAAGTTCCCGGTGCTGGAAGAGAGACATTTCCCACCGTGCTGATCGAAACGGATGAGTGTGATGGTGAGCTATCGACCTATGCGAAGGAGCATTGCATGAACTGATCAGGTTTGGTGTGGAGAAATGGCTGGAAATGGAAGGGAGCGGTGAATATCGCTCCGTACTCTTTTTCAAAAACCATGGTCCGCTTTCCGGGGGAACGATCCTCAGGTTTCCAACAACCTGGATGAAGTGGTTCGCGACATTCAGGAAAAATATCTCGTTATCAAGCAAGATGGAAACAGAAAATAGGCCACCCAAAATTTTGGGCAGCCGTCTTGGACATCATTATACGTGAGCAGGTTCGGGTGTTTGTACATGTAGTGGCGGCGGAACCAGCCAGCCCTTCTCCTTGTTGATTCGCAACAGTCTCGCACCGTATTGGGCTTTTGTGATATGAAATTGACCAAACATCATCCCGATATCTTCACGAATTGACTGTCCCATGATCTGACTGCAAGATACTAATCCAGCAGCCATATCTAACGTTACGCGAGCAGCAATTTCCGGATCATTGAACCTTGCCCCAACAGGGATGCTTTCCAACGCTGCCGTCGGACGTTCCGGCGGAGAGGGGGGCAGCCCAATGCCGTTGGTTTTCAGTAAATTTTCAATCTGCTCAATTTCCTGTTTCATGCTTTGCGTCAAGTCCTCCAGGAATGTCCGCAAATCCTTGTCGCCAGTGTGGTTAATAAACGTTTGATATTCTGCGAGCAATCCTTTCGATACTGTAAGGTAACTCCAAACCCCAAAGACTTCACCGTAATGCATTGGCTCGTTTTGTGGATTTCCGCTTAAAATTCCCATAACCGTCCTCCCGGTATTGATAAGAGTTGTAAGATCCATTTGGGTTCTCCTAACCTTAAAGATTTGGCCCAAATATATCTTCTGCAGGGAGTTCGAAAATTTATGATGGGAATTTTATACATAGCGGGACTCGCGCATGAAAATGAGAAAAAGACACCAATAGATGAATGTCCTATAAGTTGGTCGTCTCGACGTATCGACCAATCTGGAACTGCAAATCGCATCACATACACACGGCACTGTTGCCAAGTTGGACATCATACTTTGTCTTACCTTTGATTCACGGGCCGGTTTATATTGTAAAGATTGTGTTGCGAGCTTTTTTTTCGCAGCGATTTGTATAAGAAACGTATTCAGAGGAGAAATTATTGTCAATACGAAGTAAGGGGGTTCATACATGCTGAAAAAGATAAACACAATAGTTCTCGTGTTGGTATTGGTTTTCTCAATGGGGTTAACGGTTTATGCTGAAACAGGTGGTGCTGGGGTGGGAGGAGCTGGAACTACAGGTACCTCTGGAGGAATAACAGGTAATCTAGGTTACAGAACTACCGCCACTAATCGTACAGATTGGGGTTGGGTAGGTTTGCTCGGCCTCGCTGGTCTCGCAGGGTTAATGGGGAGAAATAGGAATCAAAATCCAAATTCACGGTAAAAGATGTTAAACCCGCCTCCACTAAGTTCGGAGGCGGGTTGTTTACTTCTACCCTTGTTATGGAGCCCATTGTTGATTCGCTCGAAACTTTGGACAACTCATGATTCGTCAAAGTGGTAATGCTATTCGTAATCACAGTCCTTTCATTTTTGACACCTGGGAATGTGCGCGGATAACAATTGAGAAAAAATGGAGGGATGTGGATTGATGTATGTACAACAACTCGGGTATTTCTTGTTGGTCGTACTGATGGCTGCCATTTCGTTTTTTCCGTCGGGTGTTACGCTGGCAAAAGAAAAACCATTAGATGTGCAATTGGTTAGTCATCAGGAGCATGTTGGCAGCGGCGGCACACTTTCTTTTCATATTCTCTATCACAACGTGACAAACAAAAACATTTCGCAGGAATGGCTCAAAGTGAAAGTTCCCAATGGGCTTGATGTGAAGGGTGTGACAGGCGCCGAGTGGAATGTGAAAGAACGGCTTCTTCAATGGAAAGTATCTAATGTGAAAGCAAAGAGCGCAGGGGTGATACACTTCAATTTAAAGGTGAAGGATAACGTAAAAGCAGATACCGTATTTGAACTTTTTTGCGATTACGGGTATGACGGCAATGTAAAAGATATAACCAACAAAGTGTATGTCCGAGTAGGCAAGGAAATCCATCAACCTTTTTTTGTCGGATATCCGGATGGTAAATTTCATCCCCGGTCCTATCTAACACGTGCGGAAACCGCAGCCATTATTGCCCGCATCAAAAATTTAAAAGGATCCACCTCGAAACAGCTTTATCAAGATGTACCCTCCGATCACTGGGCCTACCGATACATCTCCCAAGTCACGAATGCCGGATATATGAACGGAAACAATCGATTTTTCCATCCGGATGACCCCATATCGCGTGCGGAATTGGTAACACTGGTGTTGAGATTAAGAGGCGTCCGGCCCGTACCATTGGAAGGTTTTACAGATACCACGAAACATTGGGCAGGAAATTTTATTGCCACCGCGAAAAAGTTAGATTTCATCGACGGAATCAATGATAAAAAGTTTCTTCCGAACGGCTATACAGAACGCCAGACAGCAGCCAAATTAATCAGCGTTGCCCTCTACCGGGGTCCTTTGGTGGATGGAGAGAGGAAAGTGGTGCAGCATTTTCCGGATGTGCCTCGATCCCATTGGTCGTTCGGGTGGGTTGAGGAAGCATCCATGGTTGCCCATGAATCCATTCGGAAAGGAATGGGCGAAGAACATCTCATCCGCTATCTTCCCGATCAAACCGAGCCTTTTTAATCATACCTGGCACCCATTTTTCGAGGGGATTTGCTGGTTGTAGACAGGAGTGGGACCGGCGTCAAAAGTCAACTCGATCCTCGAAAGGGAAATGCGAAAACGTATCATGGGGGAACACTCGCAGGCGCTTCAGACTGTAGCGCCCCTGAGCATACTCAGTCAGTCGGTTTTTTGTAGTAAAAGCTGCTTGGTACCCCATTGCCGAGAGAACAGGAAACCATTTTTTTGTGTATTTTCCGTAGGGATAGGCAAACATGCAAACTTTTTTGTGCAAGCGCGTTTCTAACACCCGTTTGGATTCCGCCAACTCATAATAAAACTGTTTTCTTGTGAGGTGGCGCACATCCGGATGGGTAACCGTATGGGATTCCACATCCACCAGTCCACTGCGTTCCATGATTTCCAGTTGACCCCAATTCAGGTAACGGGGTTTCCCGATACTTCCCGTAATGACGAACAGAGTGGCTTTCGCCTTGTATTTTTTCAGGATGGGAAAGGCATGCGTATAGTTGTCTTGGTAACCGTCGTCAAAAGTGAGCACAACAGGGCGAGAAGGCAGCTTCATTCCCGTGTCCCAAGCCCGAAATAAGTCGCGTGCGGTTATGGGGGTAAATCCGTGTTTCAACAAGTTGCGGAGTTGTATTTCAAACTGTTTCGGGCTCACGCAAAGAGGACTTTTTTCAAATGAGATGGAGTGGTACATCAATACGGGAACAGGTTCCGATCGGTTAAGTTGAATGGCGGTTTGCATGAGATCATGATTGGCGTAGGAAAACCTTGTTTCAAGAGTTTTCTGAGAGAGATGCGCGATTGGAAAAATGAGCCAAACGCCTGCCAAGAGAGAGCACACGTATGTGCCAAGATGTTTGATCATCGTTACACCACCTCCCCCAAATTGTTGGTCAATAAGGCGAAAAAAACAGTTGAAATCAATGCCATTTTTTCGATCGCTTGAGCATGATAAGCAGCTCGTTGCGAACCTCATTATCTGAATAACTGCCATACAGCCACGCCGTCCCTGCTGAAGCAGAGGCGGTTTTTACTTTTGCGGTGACCGGTTATGCAAGATTTCCTAATCATACAAACCAAGAGAAGGGGAAACGCTACAGGTACGTAAATCGCCGTCGGGAGGTTATTGACTTGCGTACCATCCTTTTGGTTTTGTCCCTGTTCTTTTTGTTCACCGGCTGCACCCAGCAGTCCGGTCCACAAACAAAAACAAAGTCTGCTGCAGAAGATCCCCAATGTATACCGACACCGGTCCGCCACTTTGATTCGGAACAGAAAGCGAAAGCGATTGCAGAACGTGTAGGCGGCATTGACAGAGCTGTTGCCGTGCAGATCGACAATGAATTGGACGTCGCCATCCAGGTGAGCAACTTTAATCGCCTTCGCCTGGAATCAATCCGAAAAGACGTAGCAAAAAAATTAAAATCGGCGTTTCCGAAAACCAATATTCATGTTACATCCGATAAGAAGTTAATCGATGAGCTGCAAAAACTGAGCGAAACCCCCTGGAGCACCAAAAAAGAAGAAGCGTGCAAACAAAAGAAAAAGATCAAGAAAATTGAACAGCAGATGAAAGGATAGGACTGAAAAAAGCTAGGATACAACGAATCACCCCCGGTGAACCGGGGGTTAAACCGTTTTGGACACACCACAAACCAATAAGGAGGAAACTGTTGTGAAAGTTGTGGCTCCTCTGCTGCTGGCCGTGATGTGGACATTCCCGTCACAGGAAGTCGGCGATTCTGCCAAAGCGGAACTGGCGTACCGAAACAACTGCATGATTTGTCACGGACCGGCTTTGGAGGGAGGATTCGGCCCCGCACTTTCCCATGTCGGTTCCCGAAAAACAAAAGCGCAGATCGTCCGGCAAATCCAAAACGGAGGGGTACTCATGCCGGCATTTCGCACCCAATTGGACGCCGGGACCATTCAGGTACTCGCTGAATGGCTGTTTGCGAAAAAGTGAGGGAAACCCTTCAAGGACGCCGTACATATTCTGGGGAAAGATAGGCTGCTGCCACCATGGAGAGAGGGATGGACATGAATGAAACAAAAGAACAGCCGCTTCCCGTTTCATTTGAAGAATGGGAGTCTCGGGCGAGGGGGGTGTTGGCGAAAGGGCCGTTCGACTATATTGCTGGTGGTGCAGGCGCTGAGGAGACCATCCGGAGGAACAGGGAAGCGTTTCGAAGCTGGCGGATTCAGCCTTTTATGCTGCGGGACGTTTCGACACGGGATGCGCGGGTGACCTTGTTCGGCCAGACATTTCCCGCCCCCATTCTGCTTGCTCCCCTCAGCATACAGGGAATTGCCCATCCCCAGGGAGAACTGGCTTCGGCCCGGGCTGCTGCGGCGCTGGGCGTGCCGTTTACAATCAGTACCGTTTCTTCCAGGCCGCTCGAAGAAGTTGCCGCTGCAATGGGCAGGGCCCCGCGCTGGTTTCAGTTTTTTTGGCCCAATGCCCCTGACGTGGCGGCAAGCCTGCTTCGTCGGGCGGAAGCGGCAGGTTACTCCGCTGTTGTCGTCACCCTTGACTTGCCCGTATACGGCTGGCGGGAAAGGGACGTGCGAAATGCCTATAATCCTTTTCTGAAAGGGGAGGGGATCGCCAATTTTGTGACAGACCCGGTTTTCCGTTCGAAGCTGAAAAAACCGCCGGAGGAGGATTGGAATGCGGCGATCGCTTTGTTCGGGAGCATGTTTTTCCATCCCGGACTTACATGGCGAGACCTTCCATTTTTGCGGCGTCATACCAGGCTGCCGTTCCTGCTCAAAGGGATTCTCCAACCCCGTGATGCGGAACTGGCCGTGCAACACGGCGCAGACGGCATCATTGTCTCGAATCACGGGGGCAGGCAAGTGGATGGCGAAGTGGCTGCTTTAGACGTACTCCCCGATATCATTGACATCGTTCGAGGACGGATTCCCGTGCTGATGGACAGCGGCGTTCGCGGTGGAGCGGATGTGATCAAGGCGATCGCGCTGGGCGCAACGGCCGTCCTGATCGGCCGGCCTTACATCTATGGATTGGCTGTGGCAGGTGAGGAGGGAGTTCGGCGGGTTATCGAAAATTTGCTGACCGATCTTCATCTGACGATGGCAAACTGCGGGATCAGGTCGTTGGCGGAATTGAATCGTTCCCTCCTGACCAGGCGGTAAGGCAGGTACCCCTTTGGGTGCACGCACATATGCTGTGGCGAAAGCTGATTCCGGAGGGAAGGTTTTGAGCGATCTAACATGGAAGCAAACAGCGGTGTTCGAGCATCAATTTTGGCTGCAAATTTTGGGGGATCACGCCCGCTTCATATTCAACGCTTTACCACGCCAAGCGGCAGCGGAGAGTGAACGCGCGCTCTGTTTTATTGCCGCATACGACCGCCTGTTGACGCAATCTCACGAAGAGTTGAGCGATGAACAATTGAAGGGATTGCATCAGCAGGCGAACGCTTTGACGCAGGAGTTTCGAAACTTCAAACTTCTGCTGATTCGGCAAGGGCTGATGGGGAAGGCGTACTTCCCGCTTACCTTTCTCAATCACATGGTGAACGAAGCGGATGAATATCTGGGGATACTGTCTTGGTTGTTGGCTGACAAAGCCCCGCCGCTTCAGCATCCGATCCACCATCATCTGCTGTGGCTGTCCGATGCAGCCGCGCATGCATCCGGGCTCGCTCGTTCGGTGGATCTGGTGGAAAAGCGGCTGCTGGAACAAAGTATGGATTTTATCAAGATCTTTGAAGCATTGTACCTGAAAGCGATTGAAATCGCTGGCTACATGCGCTCCCATCTGCACGAGTTTCCCGCCTTGACGCGGTTTAACCATGAGGCCGAATGGGAGATTCTGCTGTTTGCCAAGTTTCTGGAAGAATTGGAAGAGCTCAGCATGCGTGCACAGATGATCGGTACGCTGTCACCTCTCATTCCTGACCACATGGCAAGAGAAGAGTGCTACTACCTGACGAAGCTGTCGGAAGTAACGAACGTTCAACAACCGTTGTGCAGTCCGGTCAGGCCCCGTCCCCAAGCATAGCCGCATTTCTCGCGGGGGAGTATTTTTCAAAGAAAAGGAATAATTTTGGTCCAAAACATAACAATATACCTGGTACTTCATTCACAGATAAGGGAGAAAGGATCATGAGAAGCGCCAAATGGATCATATTCCTTTTTGCTGCCATCGTATTCTTGGCCAGTCTCGGCATCACTGACGCAAAGCAAAGGGAGGCTGGCGTGAAAAGCGGCAGTTTCCGCGGAATTGCCCAAAATGAACAACATGCTGGTGAAAACGAACCCGCTTACGACCTTTGGGGACGAACCATCACGCAAAAAGAAGCGGAAGAGCTAAGGAAAACAGCGAAAGGGCGAGCCCTGCTGTCGCCGCAAAACGGCGCGGTAATGATTGACCGGAAGCTGGTTGATTTGGGAAAAAAGGCGTTCTATGAAGAAACCTTCGGCAACGAAGTGTTTATCACCGACATCATGGGCGCCTTCAACGGCCCCATAACGCTGTCCAACGTGAAAAAAGCAATTGAGGAATTAAAAGGCGAGGGTACATCAAACCTGCAGGTGGAACTCGCCAAAACCGTTACCATAGGCGGAAAAACATTCAAAAAAGGAACCAAAGTGGACACGGGATTGGATGTTCCCAAAGGGTGGAATCAAATCCTCGGCATGCCGCTCAAGTATTCGGAAGGAACATGGAAAGCCGGGATTACCTGTGCGGCTTGCCATGCCACGGTGGACCGCGACACGAAACAGATTATAGAGGGTGCGCCGAACGCAGACATTAACGCAGGCTTGTTCCTGGCCATGGCAACCAACTCGGCCGCCTACTTTACACATACGGATATTGAATCGCTGAAGAAGTACATGAAAAATCTGGATCGAACGGTCGAAACCAGCGAGGGAAAAAGGGAGGCTCTCCCTGATCCCGAAACGCTGGAAAATGCCGTTGACGCAAACGCGCTGAAATGGCCCAAAGGCAATTTTGATTCCACCATTGACATGCAAAGCAATCCGGCGCAAATTCCCGATTCATTTACGCTCGGGGATTTTCCGTACGGTTGGAGCGGACATGCCATGGCCGGCCCCTTTAAAGGGTTAAGCACCTTCAACAACAACGTACACGCGCAAAATTCCGATTCCCTTACCCAGTCCGAAGTAAGCCGCGAATTGTTCGGCATCGATAAAGAGGTGTATATCGGAACGATCCTGCAGAATGCGGCCAACCCCAAATACCGTTATGCGCCGGGAAAAGGGATGAAGCCATCGGAGTTCTTCGCCAGCGTGGACCCGACGCCGGGGACGCCCGGTGTAAACCAAGTCATCTTGCCGCCTTCCTTCCCGAAATCAACGTTAATCGCTCCGGATGGGCTGATCGTCAGTTCGCCCGGAACCAAGGTGAACGAGCAAAACAATGCGATGTCCGTCTGGCAGAACCGGCTCGTGCCGCCTGCCCCGCCGATTGCGGCCGATGCGGCGACATTGGAAATGGGGAGGGACGTATTCCAACGGGCCTCGTGTATCAAGTGTCACGCCGGCGATTTTTACACGAACAATCGCATCGTTCCGGCCCCTGTCATCGGTACGGATCCGTCCCGAGCGAAAGCGCTGAAAAGAACGGAAAAAATCTGGGGAGAAGCGGTCATTTACCCGCCGGACACGCCGGTGCCCGTGCCGCCAAACGCCAAAGTCTTGAAGGTTCCGACAGCAATGCTTGATCCCGAACAAATTAGATTGGCCTTTGCCAAAGGGGATTCTCCCGGGGGATACAAAACGCCCAGCCTGATCGGACTGTACTGGACGGCTCCTTACCTGCATGACGGCGGGGTAGCGGTGGGACCTGACGCGAAGAAGCAGCTTGGTTTCCCCGGCACCCTGGACAAAGGCATCCAGCCTGATCCGGCAAACAGCTTGCGGGCGCTTGTGGACAGGCAGCTTCGGGAGCAAGTGGTTGCCGCGAACCGATCAGCCAAGTTGCAGCAGGTCCATGTGGAGGGCATCGGCCATGAGTACTGGGTAGACGCCGCCGCTGGATTTTCCCGACAAGAACAAGAGGCGCTAATCAAGTACCTGCTTCTGCTTAAGGCAAAACCATGAAACGCGATAGGGGGCAGCGAGAGTGTCCAGAAACGGGCACTCTCTTTCTGTCTGTTGGCGATGCGCCCGTGGTGACGTGCGAACGTTTACATGCGGCTTAATGCTCGCAAAACCACGTAGGTGAAGCAGGCAAATGCGCCCAGCAGCAACATTCCCATGATCTTCCATGCTGTTTTTCGCGTGATGAAACCAATGACCAAAAACAGAATGGCCAAGATGAACAACAACAATACAATACTTGAAATCGGCATTGCAGTCCTCCTGAAACATACAGCATACCCAGATTATACATGCAGGGCAGACGAAATTTTAACACAAGATTTCATGAGGATGATCGGAGACCGGTTTGTAATAGACGCGGCATGTCGGTATCTGTCGAATCATCTTCCTTGATGGCAAAAGTCCTGGTGCTCTATTCTGAAAGAAACGCATGTACCTTGGACTTGTCATCCTTGTCACTCGAAATAACGCCAGGGCTGCCAAGGCGTAAACAGAAGCGGAATTCACGGCAGGATTTAATGGGGATACTATTTCTACGAGGAGGGAATGGAGCATGATCGTAACCACCACCAACACGCTGCAGGGATTGGAGATTGAACAGTATCTGGGGATTGTCAGCGGTGAGGTTATCCTCGGGGCCAATGTGGTACGCGACTTTCTCGCAGGGATCACCGACATTATCGGCGGCCGCAGCGGTGCTTACGAGAGCAAGCTGGCGGAAGGAAGAGAGCTCGCCCTGCAGGAAATGAAGGAAAAAGCAAGACGGCTCGGGGCCAACGGCGTGATCGGCGTCGATCTGGACTTCGAAACGCTGCGGGAAGGCATGATGATCTGTGTGGCAACCGGGACGGCCGTCAAAATCAAAGAGTAGCGGAGAATGGCCGCAATATCCCCATAAACAGAGAAGCGGCATACCGGCTTTCGGATGCCGCCCCTTTCCTTATTCACAGCATTTTTCAACGGATTGGCGGTTGAGATATTTTTCCAGGGAGGAGAAGCTCATGCTCCACGCCTTGGTAAACCATTCCCGCGCTTCCTCCCATTCAGGCGTATCCCTCCAGCCGGTATGCAGCAGATGGATTTCCGTTCCTTCTTCCCGTGGATAGAAGAAGACCATCACGTGAGTCAGCGGACGAACCTCATTCATCACATGGTGAAACTGACTGGAGCCTTTCCATTCGAACGCCAGCAGCTTGTTCTCCTCGATCGCCAGCACCTTGCAGCCGATCGTGCTGTCCACTTCCTTGTTGGCAGGGTTCCAGTACAGCTCGTATCTGCCACCTACCATAGGTTCCACATTTGCTTCCTGCGTTAACCATCCTTGCAAATGTTCATTTACGGTAAACATCCGAAACACTTCTTCCACGGGCCGATTGATCTGTAAGGATAGTTGAATCAACTTGTCCACTACATATCCCTCCCTTGTACTATTCTAACTATACAAAATAATAAGAATTCACGAAAGGAGGGGCAATGGGTATCATCTATTTTTTACAGGTTTTCCTGGTTTCATTGCCACCCGGCTGATCAAACGGATTTTCTTGGGGAATCTCCGGGCCAAGTACGACAATACGATGGCCGCTGCCGACTTGCGTGTAGGCGGCATTGAATGTCCGCCATTATCTTTCTATCTCGACCGCTGTGTCACCTATTTTGCCAATCATCGCGATGACCCCGACAAACGGATTGCGGTTCATTGATTGACCCGGCCAGGCCGGAATGGTAGCATGATAGCGTTACAAGTTATCATCTGGCTGGAGGAGGTATCGGGATGGCATTGACAAAGAAACGTTCCGTTTGGATAGGGGTTGTGCTGCTCGTGGTGCTCGCCATCGCCGCCACCTGGGCGATCACCAGCAAGAAGGATAGCTCTCCCTATGTCAATTTGGTTTCCTACAAATTGTCCAAGAAGCAGCAGCAGGAAGTGGAAGCATTTCTGCAGAAAAAAGGCTATGACTATCAGGTGAAGGACCAAAACGTTCTGGTCCACCAAAATCAGCGGAATGATATCTTGGTGGAGATGGGTGCCGAGGGCATCCCTTCCCCATAATGGAACGTCGGGAGAAGAGCAGCGATGCTCTTCTTCTGTGTTATTTGGGGACAACCGGCGCATCAAAACGGCAAAAAAAATGCCTGGTTGGCTCAACCAGGCGAAATGAATGGTAACGAACGTCTATCTTCTTTATCGGTATTTTCATCCTTTTGATAAAGCTTTTTTTCTTCAGGACTGGTAAAAAAGTTAGCGTCATTTTACAATAATACCAACAAAAGTCCCGAAAATAGAAAAAGTTATCTAGGATATTTGAGCGATTTTCTCGCTTTCGGCAAACACGGATGGGCATGATGGCCGCTTTGATCAGTACCATTTTCCTAACCGGCGCTCACATCCCCGAAGCGTGACCCTGTCCGTTTTTCTGTCCTGCTGCCTCGCCATGACGGGCAGCGCGATCAGCCGCCGTCTTGGGCTCAAGCAGCCCGTGACCCAGGACATGCGCTTCGCCCGTTCGGATAGGTTCGCCGGGAAAAGGAGGAATTCCTTGATGAAAACGTGTTGGCGTGCGTGCTTCCCGCTGCTGGTAAGCTGTGTGCTGCTGGTTTCCTGCTCGGCCTCCAAACAGGAGCGCATGGAGCAGAATCGGTTTGACATGGAGCTGGAAGCGATCGAGAAGGTTTCCGTGCTGTCGACGGACGGGAAGGAGGTTACGCTGAATCTGCCGGTATTCCTGGAAGAGCTTGGCCAGCAGGATAAGGATCTGCAGCGGGTGGAAGAGCCGCTGCAGAACAGGGACCTGCGCTATACCCTGATCGTCCGCCGCAGGGGAGAGGCACCGCTGGTTGTGGAAGTAGGAAAAGAGGCAAGCCAGATTGGCAATGTCTCCTACAGCGGGAAAGGAGCAGGGGGCTTTTACCGTTGGATTCGGAAGCTGACGGCAGAAGCGATTCTTGCTGCCCCTGTACAGGCTGTGGAAGCAAGCGCGGGCGATCTGGATCGTTCGCTTGCCCTGGATGGCCGGCAATCGGCGGAGATTGCTTCCCTTTTGCGCACGGCGAAGTACCACCCCGGTGAAGAGCAGAAACGCTACCCCGTGTATCCCGACTATCGGCTGAAGCTGGATAACGGCGGGCAGATGATCGAGGTATCTTTGCTCACCCCGACGATGTTTGCCGTGAAATGGGGAAACGAAACGCTTTATTACGATGGCTCCAGCCAGCTCTTTTCGCGCTTGACGGAATGGCTGCCGCCGCATTCGACCGCACTCAATCCGATCGCCCCGCTTTTTAAAGCGATGGAATGCAGGTTATATCCGGGCAGCGCAGCCCAAGTCAAGCATCAGGTCTGGAAGGTGGACCGTTCCATCGAAAATCAAGCCATTCTGCATCAGATGATCCGGCTTCTCCATCAAGGGATTCCCTCCAACCAGCCCGCTGCGGCAGGGAAAGAGCTGTATACGGTCGTGTTCGTCGTCGGCGGGGTACCCCATACCCTGAAAATGTACGACAGTACTTTTGTGTTGGACGGGCAGCGCTATCGGCATCCGCACATTGACCAAACCTTGCTGCAGCTTGTTGGCAGCATGCAAAATTAAGCCGCTACTCCTCATGAGAAGCGGCTTATTTGGTGAGGCTAAGAGTGCAGCACTACCACTTTTGCAAAAATTGTCGTAGAATAGTAAACGTTGCATGATTGTTGGCAGGATTTCACCCGCATATAGAGAATACCTCATGCTGGGCCAAAATCTGCCTATCTTTTTACTGCCATAGGAGGATGGAGAATGAACATTCACGAGTATCAAGGCAAAGAGATACTTAAGCAGTATGGGGTGAAGGTGCCGGAAGGCCGCGTCGCGTTTACCGTGGAGGAAGCGGTAGCGGCAGCGAAAGAACTGGGCACCTCCGTCGTCGTCGTGAAAGCCCAAATTCACGCTGGCGGCCGCGGAAAAGCGGGTGGTGTCAAGGTTGCCAAGAATCTGGATGAAGTGCGCACTTACGCGGAACAGCTCCTCGGCAAAGTGCTTGTCACGCACCAAACAGGCCCGGAAGGCAAAGAAGTAAAGCGCCTTCTGATCGAACAGGGCTGCGATATCAAGAAAGAATACTACGTCGGCCTTGTGGTTGACCGTTCCACGGGACGCGTTGTCATGATGGCGTCCGAGGAGGGCGGCACGGAGATCGAGGAAGTAGCGGCACGTACGCCGGAGAAGATTTTCAAAGAAGTGATCGATCCGGTAACCGGACTGAATCCTTTCCAGGCCCAACGTCTGGCATACGCGATCAACATTCCGAATGAGCTGGTCAAGAAAGCCGCTCAGTTTATGATGAGCCTTTACAAAGCGTTTGTGGATAAAGATTGCTCCATCGCGGAGATCAACCCGCTGGTCGTAACCGGTGACGGCGAAGTGATGGCGCTTGACGCGAAGCTCAATTTCGACAGCAACGCGCTGTTCCGTCATCCGGAAATCGTGGCACTGCGGGATCTGGACGAAGAAGATGAAAAAGAAATCGAAGCGTCCAAATACGATCTTTCCTATATCGCCCTTGACGGCAACATCGGCTGCATGGTGAACGGCGCGGGTTTGGCGATGGCCACCATGGATATCATCAAGTTCTATGGCGGTGAGCCGGCCAACTTCCTGGATGTAGGCGGCGGCGCTACCGAAGAGAAAGTAACCGAAGCCTTCAAGATCATCCTGAAAGACCCGAAAGTAAAAGGCATCTTCGTCAACATCTTTGGCGGCATCATGAAGTGTGACGTCATCGCCAACGGGGTGATTGCCGCAGCGAAGCAGGTGAAGCTGGATCGTCCGCTGGTGGTTCGTCTGGAAGGCACCAACGTGGAGCTGGGCAAGAAGATCCTGAACGAGTCCGGCCTGAATATCGTAGCGGCCGAATCCATGGCAGACGGCGCCCAAAAGATTGTCTCGCTGGTAAAGTAAGCGGCGTTTTGATGAGTGCGACACGGAGAAAAGGTGGGGTAAAACGCGATGAGTATTCTGGTTAACAAAAATACGAAGGTTATCACACAGGGTATCACAGGAAAAGCAGGTCTGTTCCATACGCGTCAGGCGATTGAATACGGCACCAACATTGTCGGAGGTACTTCTCCCGGCAAAGGCGGCACCGAGGTGGATGGCATCCCGGTATTTAATACCGTGGCCGAAGCGGTAGCCAAAACAGGAGCAAACGCGTCCGTGATCTACGTGGCAGCGCCGTTTGCCGCAGACGCCATCATGGAAGCGGTAGATGCCGAGCTCGATCTCGTGATTTGCATCACCGAGGGGATTCCGGTGCTCGACATGGTGAAAGTGAAACGCTACATGGAAGGCAAAAAGACCCGTCTGATCGGGCCGAACTGCCCTGGCGTCATCACGCCGGGCGAGTGCAAAATCGGGATCATGCCGGGATACATTCACACGCCCGGAAAAGTGGGCATCGTTTCCCGTTCCGGCACCCTCACGTATGAGGCCGTTCATCAAACCACGTCGCGCGGCATCGGCCAATCCACGGCGGTTGGCATCGGCGGCGACCCGGTGAAAGGCATGGAATTTATCGACGTGCTGAAGCTGTTTAATGAAGATCCGGATACCGAAGCGGTGATCATGATCGGCGAGATCGGCGGCACCGCCGAGGAAGAAGCGGCCGAATGGATCGCGGCCAACATGAAAAAACCGGTTGTCGGCTTCATTGGCGGTCAAACCGCTCCTCCAGGAAAACGGATGGGCCATGCCGGCGCGATTATCTCCGGCGGGAAGGGTACGGCTGCCGAGAAAATCAAGAAGATGGAAGAATGCGGCATCCGCGTGGCAAAAACGCCTGCCGTGATCGGGGAGACGCTCGTGGAAGTGCTGAAAGAGAAAGGCTTGCTGGAGAAAGTCATCACCTCTCCCGTGAAGTAAGTGCAAATCGTCGAAGGGGACGCATGGGCGTCCTCTTCTTTTTTTCTTTGTTTTCCCCCGCAAATACCTTTTATAATGAAAAAACAAAACGGGCGAGTCCGTCTTTTGCGGCTGCGAACGGTCACGCCCGCATTTCATGAAAAACGTCAACAGGTTTTTCATCATAAAGGTGTTGGTGAAGATGACGGAACGGGCAGGACTGGAGGAGCGGGACTGGTTGTATGCGCTCGCGACGACGCCGGGTGTCGGGCGGAAGAGATTGCGAAACATTCTGGAAACATGGGGATCGTTGGCTGATTTTGCCGGTCATATTCAACAAAAGCGGGACGATTCGCTGCTGTTCGACACGCAGCTGCGCCGATTGCTGCGGGAGCGATTGACGCCCGAGCGGGTCTGGGAGGAGAAACGGAAGCGTGTGGCTGCCGGTATCCGATTCGTCTGCCTGCTGGATGCGGATTTTCCGGCCGCATTGACCCATATTCCCGACCCGCCTCTTCTGCTTTTTTACAAAGGGGAGCTGGGCTGGCTTGACCGGCCGCTGATTGCGGTCGTCGGGACGCGCAGGCCGACGCCTTATGGGAAAGCGGCATGCGCACGGCTGTGTGAACAGCTGGCGAAGGCGGGTTTTGTCATTGTCTCCGGCGTCGCCAGCGGGATTGACGCGGAGGCGCATCGGGCAGCCCTGCGGAGCGGCGCGGGGACGGTCGGGGTGCTGGGATGCGGCATCGATCAGGTATATCCCCCGGTGAACCGACCGCTGTACCGGCAGGTGGAATCATCCGGCTTGCTCCTGTCCGAATATCCGCCGGGTACGCCACCGCGGCAGGGGCTGTTTCCGGAGCGCAACCGGATCATCAGCGGCCTTTCGCTCGGCGTGGTGGTGATCGAAGCGGCGGAAAAGAGCGGCTCCCTGATCACGGCCGACTGTGCGCTGGAGCAGGGCAAAGAGGTGTTTGCCGTGCCTGGGCCCATTTTTTCCGAAGTCAGCGCGGGCCCGCATAACCTGATCAAACAAGGTGCAAAGCTAGTAACAGGATGGGAAGACATTCTTGACGAGTTCCCCCATCTTGTACCGGCCTTGCGCCGCAGCATCCAACCGGCGGCAGCGCCTCGGCTTGAAGAGGCGGAGCGGAAGCTGCTCGCCTTGATTCCGTACGAGCCCGTCCATTGGGACCATCTTCATGAGGCTTTGGACCCGGAGGCGCGGCGCACGATGGATCGGGAACTGGTTTGCCTGGAGACCAAAGGATGCATCATCAGCCTGCCGGGAGGTTACTATGCGCGCCGTGAGTAGCACCGGCAGGCATATGGCGTTTGACAAATGGAAAACCATATTGAATAATAGGGGAGATTATTACCTCGAGGGGGAGGAAATAAATGGCTGAAGCACTCGTAATAGTCGAATCCCCGGCAAAAGCGAAAACGATAGGCAAATATTTAGGCAGCAAATATATCGTCAAAGCGTCCATGGGCCATGTCAGAGACCTCCCGAAAAGCCAGATGGGTGTTGACGTTGAAAAATCGTATGAACCGAAATATATCACCATTCGCGGGAAGGGAGATGTCCTGAAGTCGCTGAAGGATGCGGCGAAGAAAGTGAAAAAAGTATATCTCGCCGCCGACCCGGATCGCGAGGGGGAGGCAATCGCCTGGCATTTGGCCCAGTACCTGGGACTGGATATGAGCCAGCCGCTGCGGGTGGTGTTTAACGAGATCACCAAGGATGCGATCAAGGAGGCGTTTAAACATCCGCGCCACATCAACATGGATCTGGTGAACGCCCAGCAGGCCCGCCGCATTCTCGACAGGCTGGTGGGCTACAACATCAGTCCGCTCCTGTGGAAAAAGGTGCGCAAGGGGCTCAGTGCCGGACGCGTGCAGTCCGTCACGGTCAAATTGATCATCGACCGTGAAAAGGAGATCCGCAGCTTCACGCCGGAAGAATACTGGACGATCACCAGCAAGCTCGTATCCGACGGAAAAGGGTTTGACGCCAAGTTCCACGGCTTCGGCGACGAGAAGGTGGAGCTGCGTTCCGAAGCGGACGTGAAGGAGATTCTCGACCGGGTCGCCGGCCATCCGTATGTGGTGAAAAAAGTGCAGAAGCGGGAGCGCAAGCGGAATCCCGCCCCGCCGTTCATCACCAGCTCCCTGCAGCAGGAAGCGGCCCGCAAGCTGAACTTCCGCACCGCCAAGACCATGATGATCGCCCAGCAGCTGTATGAGGGGATCGATCTCGGCAAGGAAGGCACGGTCGGGTTGATCACCTACATGCGTACCGATTCCACCCGGATTTCCCAGACTGCCCAGCAGGAAGCCAAAGCTTATATCCTGGAGCATTTCGGCCAGGAATATGCGCTGACCGAAGCGCGGGAACACGGCAAAAGCGAACGGGCCCAGGACGCCCATGAAGCGATCCGTCCGACATCGGTGATGCGCACGCCCGACTCCGTCAAAGACTACTTGTCGCGCGACCAGCTGCGCCTGTACCGGCTGATTTGGGAACGCTTCCTGGCAAGCCAGATGGCATCCGCCATCCTGGATACGATGAGCGTGGAGATCGAGGCAAACGGCGTCCATTTCCGGGCTTCCGGTTCCAAGGTGAAGTTTCCCGGCTTCATGAAAGTGTACATTGAGGGAAGCGATGACAGCGGCAATGAAGAGGATGCCTTATTGCCCCCGCTGGAAGAAGGACAGACGCTGACCCAGCAAGGCATCGAACCCGCCCAGCATTTCACCCAGCCGCCGCCGCGCTATACGGAGGCGCGCCTCGTCAAAACGCTGGAGGAACTGGGCATCGGGCGGCCGTCCACCTATGCCCCGACGCTGGAAACGATTCAAAAACGGGGGTACGTGGCGCTGGAAGAGAAGCGCTTCGTCCCCACCGAGCTGGGCGAGATCGTGATTTCGCTGATCGAGGAGTTTTTCCCTGAAATCCTCGACGTCGAATTCACCTCGCAGATGGAGTCGGAGCTGGACGAAATCGAGGAAGGCATCATTAACTGGGTGAAGGTACTGGATCAGTTCTATCAGGATTTCGCCAAACGGGTGGAAGTAGCGGAAGAGAAGATGGAAGATATCGAGATCAAGGATGAAGTGGCCGATGAACAGTGCGACCTGTGCGGACGCCATATGGTGTACAAGATGGGCCGCTTCGGCAAATTCCTGGCCTGCTCCGGTTTTCCGGAATGCAGGAATACCAAACCGATCGTGAAAGAAATCGGGGTGACCTGCCCGCACTGCCAAACCGGTGCCATCATCGAACGGAAAAGCAAAAAGAGCCGCGTTTTTTACGGCTGCAGCCGCTATCCCGAGTGCGAGTGGGTCTCGTGGGACAAACCGATCGCGCGGCCCTGCCCGAAGTGCGGCGGGCTGCTTGTGGAGAAGAAGCGGAAGAAGCAGGGGATCGGCGTTGCCTGCACCCAGTGCGACTACCAGGAAGAAGCAGACGCGTAAGAGATGGAGGAGAACCTCTGCTGGGAGGATTGCATCATGACAGAAACATACGTCACGGTTGTAGGGGCCGGGCTGGCCGGCAGCGAAGCGGCCTGGCAGATTGCAGAAGCGGGGGTGCCGGTCAAGCTGTACGAAATGCGCCCGCTGAAACAAACCCCGGCGCATCATACGGATAAATTCGCCGAATTGGTCTGCAGCAACTCGCTGCGGGCCAATACATTGACCAACGCCGTCGGAGTCCTGAAGGAAGAGCTGCGCCGGCTGAACTCCGTCATCATCGCGGCGGCGGACAGGTGCGCGGTCCCGGCAGGCGGCGCCCTCGCCGTGGACCGGCACGAATTTGCCGGATACGTCACCGACACCATCCGCAATCATCCGCTGATTGAGGTGATCACCGACGAGGTGGCGGAGATTCCGGCAGGCATTACGGTCATCGCCACCGGCCCGCTTACGTCTCCGGCGCTGTCGGAGAAGCTGAAGGTCCTGACCGGTGAAGAATACCTGTATTTTTACGATGCGGCGGCGCCGATCGTGGAGAAAGATTCGATTGACATGGAAAAGGTGTTTGTCGCTTCGCGCTACGACAAAGGAGAAGCGGCCTACCTCAACTGTCCGATGACGGAAGAGGAGTTCGACCGGTTCTATGAAGCGCTGATCTCGGCGGAGGCCGTGCCGCTGAAAGAGTTTGAAAAAGAGATTTACTTCGAAGGCTGCATGCCGATTGAAGTGATGGCCAAGCGGGGACGCCAGACGATGCTGTTTGGTCCGCTGAAGCCGGTGGGACTGATTGACCCGCGGACAGGCAAGCAGCCGTTTGCCGTTGTCCAACTGCGGCAGGATAACAGTGCGGCCACCCTGTACAACATCGTGGGCTTTCAGACCCACCTGAAATGGCCGGAACAGAAGCGCGTCTTTTCGTTGATCCCGGGCCTGGAAAATCTGGAGATCGTCCGCTACGGCGTGATGCACCGCAACACGTTCATCAATTCGCCCAAACTGCTGCGCCCCACCTATCAGTACAAGCACCGCGACAATCTTTTCTTCGCGGGGCAGATGACAGGGGTGGAAGGCTACGTGGAATCGGCTGCGTCGGGGCTGTTGGCGGGATTGAATGCGGCGCGGCTGGCAAAAGGGGAGGAACTGCTTGTCTTCCCGCCGGAGACGGTGATCGGCAGCATGGCGCATTACATCACCACGACCGATGCGAACCACTTTCAGCCGATGAACGCCAACTTCGGCCTTCTGCCGCCGCTGCCCGTCCGTATCCGCAACAAAAAGGAGAAAAATGAACGCCTGGCCGCACGGGCGCTGGACACAATTCAGAATTTTACACGAAAATGACACAATTTTAGTTGCTATCCATTTTTACGCTGTGTTACTATTAAGTTGCCCTTGGGGGAGTGCGTCTGGGATGGACATTTCGGAGCAAATATCCACGGAGATGGAACATTTTTCCCGTTACTTAAAGGTGGAAAAAAACGCATCGCCCTACACCCTCAGCCAATACATGGCCGATATCCAGGAATTCGTCGCATTTATGCAACAGCACCAAATCACCGCATTTGCTGCTGTTTCTTATTTAGACGGACGCACGTTTTTGGCCCAGTTGGCCAAAAGGGGGATCTCGCGGCGCACCATCGCGAGAAAACTGTCCAGCCTGCGCAGCTTTTACCGCTTCCAGCTGCGGGAAGGAAGGGTAACGGAAAATCCGTTTCAAAGCGTCTCGACGCCGAAGCTGGAGAAGAAGCTTCCTTCCTTCATGTATCCGCAGGAGATCCAGCAGCTTCTGGAATTGCCGGACTGCTCCACGCCGCTCGGCCAGCGGGACCGGGTCATTTTTGAGCTGCTATATGCAAGCGGCATGCGCGTCAGCGAACTGGTCACCCTTCCCGTGCACGCCATCAACCTGTCAATGGGGATCGCGCTGGTATACGGAAAAGGAGCCAAGGAGCGTTATGTGCCGATCGGCAGTTATGCATTGGCGGCAATCAGGCAATACCTAGAAGTAGGCAGAGTGAAGCTGCTTGCGGGCAGGAAAGAGAACGGCATGCTTTTGCTGAATTACCGCGGTGAACCCCTCTCCGACCGCAGCGTGCGCCGCGTGGTGGACAAATATGTGGAGCGGGCCGCCTTGTCGGCTGACATCTCGCCCCATACGTTTCGGCATACCTTTGCGACGCACCTGCTGAATGCGGGAGCGGATTTGCGCACGGTACAGGAACTGCTCGGGCATGTGAACATCTCGACGACACAAGTGTATACGCATGTAACAAAAGAGCGTCTGCGTCACGTTTACGAGTCAGCGCATCCGCGCGCGCAGAAACGCGGGAGGTGAAGAGACGTGGAGCAATTTCACGCGACAACCATATTTGCCGTCCATCATCAGGGAGCAGCCGCGATGGCAGGGGACGGTCAGGTGACGTTTGGCAACAGCATGGTGATGAAGCACGGCGCGAAGAAAGTGCGCCGCCTTTTTCGCGGAGAGGTGATCGCCGGCTTTGCCGGTTCCGTGGCGGACGCGATCACCCTGTTTGAGAAATTCGAAGGCAAGCTGGAGGAGTATCACGGCAATCTGCAGCGGGCCGCCGTCGAATTGGCCAAAGAATGGCGCTCCGACCGGGTGCTCCGCCGGCTGGAGGCCATGATGATCGTGATGAACCGCGAGCATCTGTTGCTGATCTCCGGCAACGGCGAGATCATCGAACCCGATGACGGCATTCTCGCCATTGGTTCGGGCGGCAGCTATGCCCTGGCTGCGGGGAGGGCGCTGAAAAAGCATGCCCCTCACCTGAGCGCGCGGGAGATCGCGGAAGCGGCGCTTCTCACAGCCGCGGAGATCTGCGTGTTTACGAATGCCAATCTGGTGGTTGAAGAGATGACTAGCTAAGCTGGGAGGATACGGGCTATGAACCTCGAACAATTGACTCCCCGGATGATCGTGGAACACCTGGATAAATATATCGTCGGCCAGGCCCAGGCGAAAAAGGCCATCGCCGTGGCCCTGCGCAACCGCTATCGCCGCAGCCGTCTCCCGGAAAGCATCCGGGAAGACGTGGTGCCGAAAAACATCCTGATGATCGGGCCGACCGGGGTAGGGAAAACGGAAATCGCCCGCCGCATCGCCAAGCTGACCGGCGCCCCCTTCATCAAGGTGGAAGCGACCAAGTTTACCGAAGTGGGCTATGTCGGCCGCGATGTGGAGTCCATGGTGCGCGATCTGGTGGAGACCGCCATCCGCAACGTCAAGGCGGAAAAGATGGAAGCGGTGAAGGAGAAGGCGGAGAAACTGGCCAACGAGCGAATCGTGGAGACCCTTGTCCCATCCCGCAAGCAGCAGCAAGCGTTTAAAAATCCGCTGGAGATGCTGTTTGGCGGACAGCAGCAGACGCAGACGAACGCGACCCAGGCCGAAGATCCGTCCATCGAACAGCAGCGTCGGCAGGTCGCCTGGCAGCTTGATGCCGGCCAGCTGGAGGAACAAATGATTGAGATCGAGGTGGAAGACCAATCACCCTCCATGCTCGACCTGTTCCAGGTTCCCGGCGCCGAGCAGATGGGGATGCAGATGCAGGATATGCTCGGGAGCTTCCTGCCGAAGCGGACCAAGAAGAGAAAATTGCGAATAAAGGAAGCGCGCAAGGTATTAATTGCCCAAGAAGCGCAAAAACTGGTGGATATGGACGAAGTGGTGCAGGAAGCGGTCCACCGCGCCGAACAGCACGGCATCATCTTTATCGATGAAATCGACAAGATCGCCGGCAAGGAGGGGCGCGGCGGCGCCGATGTGTCGCGCGAAGGCGTGCAGCGCGACATCCTGCCCATCGTGGAAGGCTCGACCGTCATGACCAAATACGGCCCGGTCAAAACGGATTACATGCTGTTTATCGCGGCCGGCGCCTTCCATATGGCCAAACCGTCCGACCTGATCCCGGAATTGCAGGGGCGCTTTCCCATCCGGGTGGAGCTGACCAGTCTGCGCGTGGAAGATTTCGTCCGGATTCTGACGGAACCGAAAAACGCGCTGATCAAGCAGTATACGGCGCTGCTGGAGACAGAAGGCGTCCGGGTGGAATTTACCGCTGAGGCGATTCAGGAACTGGCACGCCTGGCAGCCGAAGTGAACCAATCGACGGATAATATCGGGGCCCGCCGATTACATACCATCCTGGAAAAATTGCTGGAAGATCTCTCCTTTGAAGCCCCGGATATTCACCTGGATGTGGTGAAAATCACACCCGAGTATGTCCGCGAGAAATTGGCCGGCATTGTCGGAAATCGCGACCTAAGCCAATACATCTTATAAACAGGTTGAAAGGAAACCGTCAGGAGGAAATGGGAATGGATTTGCTGTCCAAAACAAGAAGAATCAACCGCATGCTTCAAAAATCGGCCGGACACGCCGTCAACTTCAACGAGATGGCGGAAGTGCTGTGCGATGTGATTGAAGCCAACATTTTTGTCCTGAGCAGAAAAGGAAAGCTGCTCGGTTATGCGATTGCGCAGGAGATTGACAACGCGCGCATCCGCAAGATGCTGGAAGAGCGCCGCTTTCCGGAAGAGTACAGCCTGGGGCTGTTAAAAGTGGAAGAAACCTCTGCCAACCTCGACGTTGACAGCCCGTATACCGCGTTTCCGGTGGAAATGAAAGAGGTGTTCCGCACCGGCTGGACGACGCTGGTTCCGATCATGGGCGGCGGCGATCGCCTTGGCACGCTGATCCTGGCGCGCCTGAACAAACAGTTCGTGGAAGATGACCTGATCCTCGCCGAAGTGGGGGCAACGGTGGTCGGGATGGAGATTCTGCGGGAGCGGGCAGAGGCGATTGAAGAAGAAGCCCGCAGCAAGGCGGTTGTCCAGATGGCAATCGGCTCTCTCTCCTACAGCGAATTGGAAGCGGTGGAACATATCTTCGAAGAGCTGGAAGGCAAGGAAGGACTGCTGGTGGCGTCCAAGATTGCCGATCGCGTCGGCATCACGCGTTCCGTCATCGTCAACGCGCTGCGCAAGCTGGAAAGCGCCGGTGTGATCGAATCCCGTTCCCTGGGGATGAAGGGAACGTTTATTAAAGTGCTGAATGAAAAGCTGCTGCCGGAATTGGAAAAATTAAAAACGTCCTAAGCGGCAAACCCGTAATCAGAAGGTTTGTTTTATAGGAAAAAAGCCAGACATTGTCTGGCTTTTTTTGTGTCCAAATAGGCAATTAGTCTCACATGACCCGGGAAAATCACCGTCATTTTTTCCAACTAATGGATTATTTCTATCGGATTAACGAAGAATTCATCTCCTTTCCACAAGATTGTGCTTTTTTCATAAAGTTGGATTTGTTATGATGATGTCGTATTTAGCTGTCGAAAAAGAAGGAAATACCAATTTAATCGTAGAATATTCTGGATAAATTTCAGTGTGGAGGGAAAAAAGTTGTTTAACACCGATCAGCTGCGGATTTTAGAACGCTCCCTGGATGCCAGCATGCTTCGGCAGCGAACCATCGCCAACAACATTGCGAATATGGACACCCCGTATTTCAAGAGCAAGCAGGTTGTGTTCGAGGAACTATTGCAGCAGGAATTGAACGGTACAACGCCCACCCTCTCTGCTTACCGAACGGATCCGCGCCATATACCGTTCGGCAATGGATCCGATGTGCCAGCTCCGCAGATCGTTTCCAATCCCAATGCCTTTGTGCAAAACAACGGAAACGATGTGGATGTGGAGTACGAGATGAACCGTCTGGCGAAAAACCAGATCTGGTACAACGGTTTGGTTCAACTGACAAACGGCTATTTTTCAAAATTGCGCAGCGTGATTGACGGTGGAGGGAGGTAATCAGCCATGAAGTTGTTTGGAGCCATGGATACGAGTGCGTCGGCATTAACCGCGAACCGCCTCCGCCTGGATACGATCGCGGCCAATGTGGCCAATGCCAACACCACGCGGGCCAGGATGGTCAACGGGGTGTGGGAGCCTTACCGCCGCAAGATCGTGGAAGTGACACCGAAAACGAATGACAGCTTCGACGACCTGCTGCAGGCGGCCATCGGCAACATCACCGGCGGCGTGGAACAGGGCGTCCGCGTGACTGCTATCAAAGAGGATACGACGCCGTTCAAGCGAGTTTATGATCCGGAACATCCCGATGCAGATGCGGAAGGTTACGTGCTGCTCCCCAACGTTGACATGATGAAGGAGATGGTGGACATGATTTCCGCCTCCCGCTCCTACGAAGCGAACGTAACCGTTTTGAACGCTGCGAAAAGCATGATGATGAAAGCATTCGAAATCAATGGAAAATAAGGACTGAGTAAATGATGGAACTGAATCGTCTTTCATCGGTGACAGGGCTCTCGTTCGCGCAGCAGCCGCAGCCTGCCACCGCTGCTCCTTCGGAAGTTGGCAAGTCGTTCGCATCCTATTTGGCAGATGCGTTGAATGAAGTGAACCAGGCGCAGCTTGACTCGGAAAAGATGACCAAGCTCTTTGCTGCCGGTCAGGTCGAGGATATCCACCAAGTGATGATAGCTAGCCAAAAATCAACAATCCTCCTGCAAACAGCGCTGCAAGTAAGAAACAAGGTAATCGAGTCCTATCAAGAGATCATGCGTATGTCGATTTGACGATTGTTGGTATCCCCTGGCGAGGTGAATCATGAACGAACGTCTGCTACGATACAGAGAACTGGTAAAAGAAAAATGGAACAGCCTGAACAGCAAGCAAAAGTGGCTGATTTCATCCCTGTCGCTGTTTCTTCTCCTCTCACTTGGCCTATACATATATTTCGCATCGCAGCCGGTTTACAAGTCGCTGTATAACCAGCGATTGAGTGAACAGGAAGTGGGGCTGATTCGGCAGCAGCTGGAGAGTCAGGGCATTCCATACCGGATCACCGGCAACGGTACCGGCATCGAAGTCCCGGAAACAATGGCGCAGGATGTGATTGTGGACCTGGCGGCGCAGGGGATTCCCAGCGAGGCTGGCATCAACACGGAGATTTTTTCCGGGACGGGATCATTTGGCATCACCGACCGGCAGTTTGACGTGCTGGAGAAAGACGCGCTCCAGCAGGAATTGAAGAATATGCTGGAGCATGTACGCGGCGTGCGCAGTGCACAGGTGATGCTGACCCTGCCTGAAGAAAGCGTCTGGGTAACAGAGACCCCCGATCAGGCAACCGCCTCCGTGATCGTCGAAGTGGAACCGGGAACACGGCTCGGCCCTGAACAAATCCGATCCCTCTATTACATGGTTTCACGCAGCGTAAAAAAGCTTCCGCTGGAAAACATCACGATCACGGACCAATATTCCAATCTGCTTGAGCTGCCGGACAAAGACGCCAGCAAGGGGTCGCTTACCCAATACCAGCAGCAGGAAGAGATCAAGAAGAATGTGGAAAAAGAGATCCAGCAGAACTTATATAACCTGCTGGGCACCCTGATGGGTCGTGACAAGGTTGTGGTACACACCACCGTGCAGATGGACTTTTCGCAGGAAACCCGTGTCGAGAACCGGGTGGAAGCGCCTGACAGGGAAAACAATGAAGGCCTGATCATCAGTGCCCAAAAACTGTCCAAAACCTTTACCGGTCAGGGAACGCCTCCGGGCGGCGCGGCCGGTACCGGCCAGAACGATGTGCCCAGCTTCCCGGGATCCAATCCGCAGGGAACAAACAGCCAGTATGAAGAGATCAACGATACGGTCAACCGCGAAGTGGATCGTATTACGCGCAACATCACCTTAAGCCCTTATAAAATTGTAGATATCGGCATCAACATTGGCGTAGAGCCGCCGGATGGCGGACAGCTGGATGAACAGACGATCGCCAACATCCGGCAGATCCTGGGGACGGTCGTCCGCGTCACGCTCAGTGACAAGAACCTGACGCAGGATCAGATTGATCAGCGCATTACCGTATTCCCGCGCACCTTCTCCGGCAAAATCGTCCAAGAGCAGTCGCTCTTGAGCCCGGCTCTTCTCTATGGCACGGGAGCCGTCGCTCTGCTGGCCCTTGGGGCGGTCGGATACCTGATTTTCCGTCGGCGCCGACAAGTGCAGCAGCAGCAGGAAGAGAGCATTCCGGATCTGCCACCACCGCAGCCGTTCGAGGTTCCGGACCTCCAGTACAAGGAGGATACGGACGAAGTGGTCGTCCGCAAACAGTTGGAAAAGCTGGCGCGCAGCAAACCGGACGAGTTTGTCGTTTTGCTCCGCACATGGCTAGCTGAAGATTAGGGAGTGAGGACCAATGGCTCGCGGCACCAAAGAATTGACAGGTAGACAAAAGGCTGCGATTCTTCTCATCTCGCTTGGGCCCGAAGTGTCCGCACAGGTGTTCAAGCATTTGCGGGAAGATGAAATTGAACAACTAACACTGGAAATCGCCAATGTCAGAAAAGTAGATAATGAAGAAAAAGAAAGGATCCTGGCCGAATTTCACCAGATTGCCGTCGCCAAGGAAGTGATCGCCCAGGGCGGGATCACCTACGCCAGAGAGATTCTGCAAAAGGCTCTCGGCGATAGCAAGGCGATGGACATTATCAACAGGCTGACCGCCAATCTCCAGGTGCGCCCGTTCGATTTTGCCCGCAAGGCGGATCCGGGGCAGATCCTGAACTTCATCCAGAACGAGCATTCGCAGACGATTGCGCTGGTGCTGTCCTATCTGGAGCCAACCCAGGCCGCCATGATTCTGTCCGCCCTGCCGCAGGAGCGCCAGGCCGACGTGGCGAAGCGCATCGCCTTGATGGACAGTACGTCGCCGGAAGTGATCGCGCAGGTGGAGCAGGTGCTCGAACAGAAGCTCTCCGCCACCGTCACCCAGGATTACACGCAGGCGGGCGGCATCGAGGCGATCGTCAGCATCCTCAACGGTGTGGACCGGGGGACGGAGCGGACGATTCTCGATTCGCTGGAGATTCAAGATCCCGAGTTGGCGGAAGAGATCAAGAAGCGGATGTTCGTCTTCGAAGATATTGCCACGCTGGACAATCGCTCCATTCAGCGGGTTATCCGCGACGTGGAAAACACCGACCTGCAGCTTGCGCTGAAAGTGGCAAGCGAGGAAGTGCGCGAAGTGATTTTCCGCAACATGTCCAAGCGGATGGCGGATACTTTCAAGGAAGAGATGGAGTTTATGGGTCCGGTTCGCCTGCGCGATGTAGAAGAGGCGCAATCGCGCATCGTGGCGATCATTCGTCGCTTGGAAGAGGCTGGTGAGATTATCATCGCCCGCGGCGGAGGAGATGATATCATTGTCTAGGATCATCAAGTCGACCCGTTACGCCCATTCCAAGGAAGCGATCATACTCTCCGTAAAAGCACCACCACTTCCTAAGACGGTACAAGCTTCCGAAAAGTTGCAACTAATTCATCCGGAAGTGGAAAATGCCAAAATCGAGGCGGAAGCCATTCTGCTCGACGCGGAAAAGACGGCCAACCGCATGCTGGAGGATGCCGCCGCGCAGGCGGAACAGCTGAAACAGCAGGCGCTGGCCGAGATTGCCGCATGGTGGGAGCAGAAGCGGCAGGAGGCGGAGCAGCTTTTTCAAGAGACGGAAGCGGAAGCACGGCAGGCCGGGTTCGCGCAGGGGGTTGAGGAAGGCAAGGCGTTTGTCATCCAGGAAGAGCAGCAGACCATCCAGACTGCCCGTGACGTGCTGGAGTCCGCCTATCGGGCAAAAGAGCAGATCATAGCGGAAGCGGAACCGTTCGTGGTGGAACTGAGCATGGAGGTTGCCAAAAAGGTGATCGGGCAGGAGCTGTCGGAGGCGCCGGAGAAAATTCTGGAGCTTGCCCGCCGCGTCCTGCGCCGCTCCCGTGTGCAGGGCCCGATTACCTTGTGTGTCAACCATCGCTACTTTGATTTTCTGATGGAACATCGCCAGCAGCTGTTGGCCCTGCTTGACGGCCAGGCGGAATTGTCGATTTTTCCGGATTACACGGTACAGGACGAAGGCTGCGTGATTCGAACACCGCTTGGCAGCGTCGATGCCCGCATCGATACGCAGCTGCAGGAAATCAAGCAGGTACTGATGGAGATCGCACAGGGAAGTGAGACAGATGAGCGTTCTTGATCTCTCCAAATACCGTCACGCGCTTCATCATCTCGATCCGGTGCGGGTGAACGGAAAAGTGACGCAGGTGGTCGGCCTGACCATCGAATCGCAGGGCCCGGAAGCCAAGCTGGGGGAGATTTGCCTGATCCACTCCCAGCAGCATCAGGAGCCGATACTGGCGGAAGTCGTCGGGTTTCGTGACAACAAGGTGCTGCTGATGCCGCTTGGCGAGGTATCCGCCATCGGTCCCGGCTGCGATGTCGTGGCGACCGGCAAGCCGCTGATGGTGAGGGTGGGGCCGGAGATTCTGGGCACGGTGCTGGACGGGTTGGGACGCCCGCTGGAGGGGAGTCTGCCGTTTGGACTGGCCAGTGTGCCAACCGATAACCAGCCTCCCAATCCGCTGAAAAGACCGCGCATCGCTGAACCGCTTTCCGTGGGAGTACGCGCCATCGACGGCCTGATCACCGTGGGCAAGGGGCAGCGTGTCGGCATTTTTGCCGGGTCGGGCGTGGGGAAAAGCACGCTGTTGGGCATGATCGCCCGCAATACGACGGCGGATATCAATGTGATTGCCCTGATCGGCGAGCGGGGACGCGAAGTATTGGAGTTTATCGAGCGCGATCTTGGGGAAGAAGGATTACAACGGTCTGTCGTGATCGTCGCCACCTCTGACCAGCCCGCCATGATCCGGATCAAGGGAGCCATGATCGCGACCGCCATCGCCGAATATTTTCGCGACCGCGGGTTGAACGTCATGCTGATGATGGATTCGGTAACCCGATTTGCCATGGCCCAGCGGGAGATTGGGCTTGCCATTGGCGAACCGCCCGCCACCCGAGGCTATACACCGTCGGTTTTTGCCCTGCTGCCGAAGCTGCTGGAGCGGGCTGGCACCGCCCATAAGGGAAGCATTACGGCTTTTTATACGGTGCTGGTGGATGCCGACGACATGAACGATCCGATTGCGGATGCGGTGCGGGGGATTTTGGACGGGCATATCGTCCTTGACCGCAAAATCGCGCAAAAAGGCCACTTTCCGGCGATCGATGTGCTGGCCAGCGTCAGCCGGGTGATGTCCGAAATCTGCTCGGACGAACACCTGGAAGCCGCGCGCGAACTGAAGCGCCACCTGGCTACCTACAAGGAAGCGGAAGATCTGATCAACATCGGTGCCTACAAGATGGGAACCAACCGCGATATCGATGCTGCCATCCGCTATCGCGACATCATTCGCGAATTTACCGCACAGGGTACTCATGAGCCATCCGACTGGGAGAGCACCCTCAAAGCCTTAACCGCTCACTTTGGAGGCGTACGCTGATGAAAACCTTTCATTTTCATCTCCAAAAGGTTCTGGATTTGAAAGAACGGGAAAAGGAACAGGCGGCGTGGGCGCTCGGCAAATCCATGCAGCGGCAGCGGGAAGAAGAGGAGAAGCTTTATCAGCTGAACGAGCGGCGGGAAGAGCTGACGCAATTTCTGTACGAGGTGCAGGTTCAGGCATGTACGGCTGCCCGGCTGATCGATATTACCCGCTACCGCCAGGCTGTGGACAAGGCCATCCTTTCCCAACAGCGCACCTTGCATGGCTGCGAACAGGAAGTGGAAGCGCGCAAGCAAACCTTGACGCGAAAGATGCAGGAAACCCAGCTCTGGCAGCGGCTTCGCGAAAAAGCAATGGAAAGATTCCACAATGAACTAGGCAAACGTGAGCAAAAAGAACTGGATGAAATCGGGATCAACCGTTATGTGCGGAGGAGCCATTAGGGGGTGAGGAGCATATGGAAGAGATCCAGGAAGAGAGATCGTACAGCAAGTGGGAATGGTTCTTTTACATGATTCTGATCCCCGCGCTTTTTGCGGCTCTCCTGGGCGGCGTGCTGTTATCGCTGCTGGGGGTGAACGTCATCGGAGGCGCTCTCCGCTGGGCCAATTCCATCCCGTATGTGGAAAAGATCGTGCCGGACACCGCCGTAGAACCGCAAGCGGATCCGAACAGCAGGGAAAGCCTGGAGAAACAGCTGGTTACCCTGCAGAGCGAATTGGCCAAAAGCAAACAGACCATCAGTACTTATGAGACAGAGGCTGCCAAAAAGGATGCCACCATCCAGGAGCTGCAAAAGAAGACGCAGGATTTGCAGAAGATGATGGAAAACAAGCGCACCACGGAGGAAGAACGTCAAAAACAATATCAGAATCTGGCCAAAATCTATACGACCATGTCTTCCAAAAATGCCGCCTCGATCATCTCCAATTTGTCGCTGGAAGAAGCGGTTACCGTGATGACGAAGATGAAGCCGGAGCAGCAGTCGGAGATCCTGTCCAAGATGGACCCCAAGAAAGCGGCGGACATCTCCATCCTGTTAAAAGATACGGTCGTCAATGAGAACGAAGATATCGCCGCGCTGCAGCAGCGCGAGCAGGCGTTGATCAAAGCGTTGAGCGACACACGGCAGGATTCCACCAGCCTGAATTCGCTGATCAATACGCTCTCGGCCATGCCGGCGGAAGATGCATCGACCATCTTGATGAGCCTCATGACGACCAATCAGAAAAGGGCCATCTCGATCATTGCCGGCATGGCAGACGACAAGCGGGCACAGGTGATGTCCGCGATCACGAAGAAGGACGGCCAATTGGCTGCCATCATTACGAACGAGTTGCTCCGATAAGCGTACATACGTTTATCGTTCCATAGCAACTAAACCCATTTCATGAGGAGGTGACGCAATGAATGTAGCCAATCCGATCTTGGCGCCGATCGGCCCTGCGGCAGGAGTGCCGATGGGACAAGCCTCACCGGCTGCTTCCGTATCGCTTGGCGGATTGTTCGCATTCGAACTTGGCAGCGCCCTGCAGGGCATGCAGCCGATGGATGCGCTGCCTGCTGTGGCGCTGGACATGAACCCGGAGGACATGGAAAAGCTGGCTGATCTTCTCGCCGTCCTGCAGCAGATGCTGGCTGGCGGCAGTCAGCAGCTCCCGCAGCTGACCGATCCGCAAACCGACGCTTGGTCCGAGCAGGATCTTGCCACTCTGCAATCCTTGCTTGCCAACTATCCGCAGGCAGGTGGGAACAATGCGGCGGCAACCGGCGTACGGACCGATCTGCAGCCATTGATCACTACATTCATGCAGCAAGGGCTGTCGCCAAATGAAGCGGAAAGCTTCACGCAGCTGCTTCTTGCCCTGGCCAAACAAGATGTGCCCGATACCCAAACGGGACCGGCCACGCTAGCCCAACAGGCCAAACAACTGTTGGAGTCGCTTGGTGTGGAGGTGCAAAAGGGAGAGACTACAACCACGGCGGTGAAAGGAACGGCGCTGCAGCCGTCCGGCTTACAGCTGGCGGTCCAATCCAACCCGTTCAGCCGACCCTTCCACCAAAGCGCGTTGAAAAACGAGCCGTCTTCCCACACGCTGCGTCTCAATCAGGCGCTGGCCGTATACCGGGCTGAAGCTGGGGTTGCTTCGACGGCGTGGAGACCGGCGGCTGACGTTCCGGTGGTTCAGGGGGCGCAAGCAGGGGAATCCGTTCAGCCGGATGGACAGCCGATCCCATTGTTCCACCTGTCGGCAGGGCCCGGAAATGGCAGCGCGGTTTCCGGTGTATCGACCGAACAGACGGCCAGCTTCAACGGCCATGTTGTCCATGCCGACCAGTTTGCCAAAGAGATGGGCGAGCTGCTGGTGAAACAGATGAAGCTGGGCAATTTCCGCGGCATTTCTGAAGCGAAAATTACCCTGCATCCGCAAAACCTCGGGCACGTGGATGTCAAAATCATTGCGCACAACGGCGTGATTACGGCACATTTCACCGCGGAAACGGCAAGCGGCAAAGAAATGCTGGACAATCAGATGTCACAGCTGCGGGCGGCGCTCGTTCAACAAGGTCTGCAGGTCGACCGTCTGGAAGTGACCCAACAGCAGCATCACCAGCCGGAATTTGGCTTCCAGCAGGAGCGGGGACAGTCCCGTCAGCAGCAAAACCAGCAGCAGAAAAAGCAGCATGACGAGGAAAAGGCTGAATTCTCCATTGAGAAGCTGGTGGGCGGCATCGAATCCGCCGCAGCTGCGTGGAACCGGCTCCAAGGCAAGCTGAACATCGAGTATTCCGTATAAGGGAGTCGGGAGGAGTGGCACCATGAATCAATCATTTCGTGTGGGTCAGGCCTACTTTCCTCCAAAGCCGCATCATGCAGCGAAACCGCAAGCTTCCCCAACCGTCCGGAAACCGTTTCAGCAGTGGCTGACGGAAACGGTACAGGCGGACAAGGAACACAGGCCTCTTACGTTCAGCCAGCATGCGCTGAACCGTTTGCAGGAGCGGGGAATCGCATTGGCTCCGGCCGATGTGACGAGGTTGGAACAAGCCGTACAGAAAGCGGCGGATAAAGGAGCGAAAGAATCGCTGGTCATGATGGACAATGTCGCCTATGTCATCAGCATCGTGAACCGCAAAGTGATTACCGCCGTCGACGAAGGGCATATGAAGGAGAATGTGTTCACCAACATAGACAGCGCCATTTTCGTGTGAAGACCCATGATGATCAAACGGGCTGGCCCTCGATGAGGAAGCCCGGGATTACCGAACGATTGACGTAATCCGCATTTACGAAACGTGAGGGGGAATTGTGAATGATTCGTTCCTTGTATACGGGCATTTCCGGGTTGCGCGGCTTTCAGACGAAGCTTGATGTCATCGGCAACAACATCGCCAACGTCAATACCGTTGGTTACAAGAAAAGCCGCGTGATGTTCCAGGATGTGCTCAGCCAAAACATTCAAGGGGCCACCGCTCCGAACGAAGATACCGGCAGGGGCGGGATCAACCCGATGCAGGTCGGCCTTGGCTCCCAGGTAGGTTCGATTGAGATGGCCTTCTCCGCAGGCAGCCCGATGACCACCAACCTGCCGACGGATCTCTCGATTGAGGGAGATGCTTTCTTCGTCGTCAGTGCAGGCGCAGATGGCCCTCTGTATTACACCCGCGCTGGCAACTTCACCCGCGATGCAAACGGCACGCTGGTGAACTCCCAAGGGTTGAAACTGCAGGCGGCGGGCGGCGGGGATATCACGATCTCCCGTGAAGATTATACGTCATACTCCATTGGGAAAGACGGAAAGGTAATCGGTGTTTTACCGGACGGGACATTGGAAGAGATTGCAACGGTTGGCGTCATGACGTTCAACAACCCGGGAGCGTTGAAAAAAGTGGGGAACTCGCTCTATGAATATACCAACAACGCCGGGGCCGTCGGCGGCGATCCGGCCACACCGTTGGATCCTACTGCTGATGAGGCGAAGGTAAACATCATCTCCGGCCAGTTGGAAATGTCCAACGTGGATCTGTCGGAAGAGTTTACGGAAATGATCGTGGCGCAGCGCGGCTTCCAAGCGAACTCCCGCATCATCACCACATCGGACAGCGTGCTGGAAGAGCTGGTCAATCTGAAACGATAAGCTTTCATGACGGAATGAATGCGGCCGGGAGAGGAGACGCACGCTCCTCTTCCGCCCATTCATAAATGAAGGGTGGGACCCATGCTTGAATTGACCCGGTTGAACGGCACCAGGTTTTTTCTCAATATCACGCATATCGAGACGGTTGAGGCAACACCGGATACGGTGATCACGCTGAGCAACGGCAAAAAGTACATCGTAAAGGATAGGGCAGCCGATGTGGCGGAACGAATCAGCGCCTTTTACCAGAAGTCGGGCATGCCTGCGATCATTCCTCGTCCTGTCGATGATTTTAACGAATAGCGGGAGGCGTACGATGTTTCAGAACAAATTGTTTAACATGGCTCTTATCATTTTAATCGCAATCACCCTGCTGGGAGTGGTTTCGTTTGTCCTGTGGCAGACCTATCTTTCGCCCACGGCTCAAACCGCTGCCCATGAGGAACCCAAGGAAGCCGAACCGTTATCCGCAGACGAAATGCAGGAATATACGGTTGACACCGGCGAAATTACGACCAATCTGCTCACCAACAATTACATCATCGTTCGCTTCAGCATCACCGCTGACAGCGCGGATGGCAAGGAAGAGCTGACAAAGCGCATGCCGCAGATCAACCAGATCATCATCAAAACCTTGGCTGGCCTGACTCCGGATGATATCAAGGGAACGGAAGGGATCAACAAGCTGGAAGCGAAAATCATGAATGAAGTAAGTGCCATCATGCAAGAAGGCAAGATCGTTCAGGTGATTACCACCAAAAAAGTGCTGTCCTGACAGCCTTGGACAGATTGATACATAGGCAGGGAGGTGACGGTATATGGCCGAGGTTCTCTCACAGAGTGAGATTGATGCGCTGCTGGCCGCTCTCTCATCGGGAGAAATGGATGCCAATGAGCTGAAAAAGGAAGAGACTGAGCGAAAAGTCAAAGTGTACGACTTCAAACGGGCGCTTCGCTTTTCCAAGGATCAGATTCGCGGACTGACCCGCATCCATGAAAACTATGCACGATTGTTGACGACATACTTTTCAGCTCAGCTTCGCACCTTCGTACAGATCAGTGTCGCTTCCGTTGACCAGTTGCCATATGACGAATTTATTCGCTCCATACCGAAAATGACGATTTTAAATATATTTGAAGCCCCGCCGCTGGAAGGCCGCATGGTCATGGAGGTCAACCCCAATATCGCCTATGCGATGCTTGACCGTCTTCTGGGCGGGCAAGGGTCGATACCGGACAAGATGGGGGCCCTCACGGAGATTGAAACGACCGTGATGGAGAAGGTCTTCAGCAAGGCGCTGGACAGTTTTCATGACGCCTGGAAACAGATCATCGAGCTGGATCCGTACCTGGAAGTCATGGAAATGAACCCGCAGTTTATGCAAATCGTCTCCCCGAATGAAATCGTTGCCGTGATCTCGTTCAGTACCAAAATCGGTGATACAACCGGAATGATCAACCTGTGTTTGCCGCACGTCGTGATCGAACCGATCATGCCGAAGCTGTCCGGTCAATACTGGTTCTCGACACAGAAGAAATCGAGGGACGAGCATGAAAAAATCAGGCTCGAGGAACATGTCAAGACAGCCAAGCTGCCCATCATCGCCGAATTGGGAACCTCCACGATTACCGTGGGTGAGTTCCTCAGTCTGGCGAAGGGCGATGTGATTCAACTGGATCAATCGATCGAAAGCAAATTGAAGATCAAAGTGGGGGAGCGCCTGAAGTATCTGGGGCAGCCGGGTACGCTGAAAGGCCGCGTCGCTGTCCAGATTGACGAAGTCCTCGAGGAAGGGGAGGAAAACTATGAGTAGGGATATGTTGTCACAGGAGGAGATCGACGCGCTGCTGCGTGCAAACAATCTCGTCGGGGAAGAGCAGGAAGCTCCCGAGATGAATGTAGACAGTCTGCTCTCGCCGTTTGAGCAGGATGCGCTGGGCGAGATCGGCAACATCACGTTCGGCAGCGCCGCCACGGCGTTGTCCACACTGCTGAATCAAAAGGTGGACATTACCACACCGACCGTCTCCCTGATTAAACGCAGCCAGCTGCACGAAGAGTTTCCGCGGCCGCATTTCGTCATCCACGTGGAATACACAGACGGGTTTGAAGGCATCAACCTGCTGGTGGTCCGGGTGGAAGATGCTGCGGTGATTGCCGATCTGATGATGGGGGGCAACGGGAAACCGGAATCGACCGAGATGACCGACATTCACATCAGCGCCGTCCAGGAAGCGATGAACCAGATGATGGGCTCGGCAGCCACCTCCATGTCCACGATCTTCAACCAGCTGGTAAACATTTCGCCGCCGGGCATCGATTTGATCGATCTGGCGAAAGAGGATCACAATATCCTGTCGGGAGAGTATCTGGTAAAGATCTCTTTCCGGCTGAAAGTCGGGGAGCATGGCGAATTGATCGACTCTTCGATCATGCAGCTGCTGCCGGTTCCGTTCGCCAAGCAAATGATCGATATGCTGATGGGCACGGGAACCTCAGGGGAGTTGTCGTCTGACACGAGCGCGGCGGCACAGGATGCACCCGCAGCGCAGCCAAGCGCCGCACCGCAGCCGCAGCAGCCGACTCAGCCGGCGGCAGCCCAACAGCCGCCAGCCCAGCAACCGCCTGTCGAGGGGTATGCGGGATACGGACAACCTCCGCAGCCGGGTGGCTATCCGCCTTATCCGTATCCACCCTATCCCTATCCGTACCCGCCATACTATCAACAGCCGCCTGCGCCGCATGTACCCCAGCATATTGGGGGAAGCGTTGCGGCTCAACCATCGGCCAATGTGCAGCCGGCCCAGTTTTCGCCGCTGGGAGGCGGACGCTTGCCGCTGGAAGAGGAACAAAACCTCAACCTGCTGCTTGACATCCCGCTGCAGGTAACGGTTGAACTGGGACGTACCAAGAAAGTGATCAAGGAAATCCTCGAGCTGTCTGCGGGCTCCATCATCCAGCTGGACAAGCTTGCCGGTGAGCCGGTGGACATCCTCGTCAACAACAAACTGATCGCCAAAGGCGAAGTCGTGGTCATCGACGAGAACTTCGGCGTGCGTGTGACGGATATTATCAGTCAGTGGGATCGCGTTCAGAAACTACAGTAATATTCACTAACCTAAGGAGGACTATACCATGGCAAACAAAGTATTAATCGTAGACGACGCTGCCTTCATGAGAATGATGATTAAAGAGATTCTGACGAAGAACGGCTATACCGTTGTCGGCGAAGCCAGCGACGGAGCTCAGGCGGTCGAGAAATACAAGGAGTTGGGGCCGGATCTGGTGACGATGGATATCACGATGCCGGAGATGGATGGGATTACGGCGTTGAAAGAAATCAGAAAGATCGACCCGAATGCGCGTATCATCATGTGTTCGGCGATGGGGCAGCAGGCCATGGTAATCGATGCGATTCAAGCAGGGGCGAAAGATTTCATTGTAAAACCATTCCAAGCCGATCGCGTCATTGAAGCGATCAAAAAGACCCTGGGCTGATCATGAGCACCTTCAAAGCCGGAGCCAAGCTGGTCAGGATCTGCTTGGGCTTCCTGCTGCTGGCTGGCTTGTTTCCTGCCTGCGTACATGCCAATGAGCCGTCAGCCTGGGATGCGCTCCACAACCAATCCCCCGCCCAGCAGACAGACGGCGGCACTGCTGCAACGACCAACAACGCTGCCGCACTCGGCGGCGAAGAACCCCCCAGCGGGTGGACGCTGCTCCTGCAGGTGTTCTTTTCCTTGGGATTGGTCATCATCCTGATTTATCTCCTGCTGCGTTTCCTGGCGAACCGGAAAATGGGCCTGCAAGAAAACGGCCCGATGCGGATTGTCAGCAGTTTGCCGGTTGGCAACGGGAAAACCATCCAGATGGTGATGATCGGCGACTCGCTTTACATTCTGGGGGTCGGCGATACCATTCAGCTGATCCGCCACATCCCGCCGGGCGATGAGTTGGATTTGCTGCTGGCGGAAGCGGAAATCAAGAGCACTCCGGGCATCTTGCCGAGCTGGCTGCCGTTCCTGCGAGGCAACCGGCAGGAAGAGAGCATGGCGGCCGCGATCCGGCAAGCGAATCCCGATGATACGTTTGCAGACCTCCTGGAGCGGCAGTGGGACGAAGTGAATCGGGAGAGTTCCGTCAGGCCGGAGCAGTGGAACAGCGATGGCAAGAGAGGGGGACAGCCATGAGGAAAAGTTTTCCACTCATGCTGATGTTCCTTTTGGTGCTGTTGCTGCCGACCGCGGCTTCTGCGGCGCCAACGCCCCCCGTTATTCCCAGCGTGGATCTGAAGATCGGAGCAGGGACGGGCAGTCCGCAAGAAACCTCCACCGTCGTACAGCTGCTGCTGATTCTGACGGTGCTCTCGGTGGCACCCGCCATTCTCCTGCTGATGACCTGTTTTACGCGGATCGTGGTTGTTCTCTCCTTCACCCGGAATGCCTTGGGAACCCAGCAAATGCCGCCCAATCAGGTATTGATTGGCCTGGCCCTGTTCATGACGTTTTTTGTCATGGCACCCACCTTTGCCAAGATGAACGAGACGGCGGTACAGCCCTTTCTCCAGGGCAAGATGAACCAGCAGCAGGCGCTCGCGGCGGCTGCCGTTCCGCTCAAAGAGTTCATGGCGAAGCAGACCCGCCAGAAAGACCTGGCGCTTTTTCTCGCCTACACAAAAGCGGAGAAACCCAAGACGGTGCAGGATATCCCGCTGTCCGCACTGGTGCCGGCCTATGTGATCAGCGAGCTGAAGACAGCGTTTCAAATCGGCTTCATGATCTTTGTGCCTTTTCTCGTCATCGACATGATCGTCTCCAGCATCCTGATGGGGATGGGGATGATGATGCTGCCGCCTGTCATGATCTCGCTGCCGTTCAAGATTTTGCTGTTTATCATGGTGGACGGCTGGTATTTGATCGTCAAGTCGCTGCTTGCAAGCTTTTAGCATGGCGGGCCGCAAGAAAGAGGAGGGAGGACAAGCATGACGCAGGAACTGTTGATGCAGATCGCCCAAGGCTCTGTCTACACCATCCTGTTGGTAACGGCACCCGCACTGGGAGCCGGCTTGCTCGTCGGCTTGCTGGTCAGCGTATTTCAAGCGACGACGCAAATTCAGGAACAGACGCTTGCCTTTATCCCGAAAATCGTTGCCGTTCTGGTGACCCTGCTCGTGGTGGGGCCGTGGATGATGCGCGTGGTCGTTGAATTCGCGATGAATATTTTCGGCAATTTGCACCGGTTTGTGGGATAGGCGATGGACGCGATCTTTCTCTATTTGCCCGTCTTTTTGCTGGTGTTGGTCAGAATGGCCTCGTTCTTTTTGACGGCACCCATTTTTTCCACGCGGGGGATTCCCAATCAGGTGAAGATTGGGCTGGCCGTTTTGCTCGCCCTGATCAGCTTTTCGTATGTGCCGGTGAAACACACGATTCCGATGGATCTGCTGTTTATCGTCTACGCCGTCAAGGAAGCGCTGATCGGACTGCTGCTCGGGTTGGTTTGCGAGATGGTTTTTCATACGATTCAGATCGCGGGCGGGCTGATGGATCTGCAGATGGGTTTTGCGATGGCCAATATCATTGACCCGCGAACGGGCGTTTATGTCCCGATCACGGGGACGTTTAAAAGCATACTGGCTACGCTCTATTTCCTCTCGATCAACGGCCACCACATGCTGATCCGGGGAATGCTCGCCAGCTATCAGGCTGTGCCGGTTGACCGCCTCTGGATTCCCCTGGGCGACGAGAAGGTTTTCCTGCATGTGCTGAAGGTATTCAGCAACATGTTCGCGGGCGCGCTGCTGATGGCGGCCCCCATCGTTGCGGCCCTTTTTCTCGTAGATCTTTCTCTTGGTATTATCGCCAAAACGGTGCCGCAATTTAATATTTTTGTGGTCGGCTTGCCGATCAAAATGATTGCCAGTTTTTTGATGCTGATTGTGGTCATGCCGGCTTTCTTTCTGATCCTGAGCGGCTTGTTTGACCAAATGTTTCAGGCGATGGCCAAAATGATGACGCTGCTGGGGGGCTCCTCATGAATGGGCTGAAGCTTCGGTTTCCGCTCGATTTGCAGTACTTCAACGGAGAAAAAACGGAAAAAGCCACCCCTCGCAAGAAGCAGGATGCCCGAAGGAAAGGGCAGGTGGCGAAAAGCACCGAGCTTTCGCCAGCCATTACCTTGACGGGAGTCTTCTTTTTGTTGATGATGCTGGGATCATCCATGTACGACACTTTTCTGCGGATCATGCGCGAATCGCTGTCCACCTATCTGCGCTGGGACGTCACCCAGGAGAATCTCCGCGTGATCGCCTCGCAGCTGACGGTGGAATCAGCCAAGATCGTGGGGCCGGTATTGGCGGTGAGCATCGTGATTGCCCTCGCCACCAACTACGCGCAGGTAGGGGTGCTGTTCACCACCGAACCCCTGCAGATCAAGCTGGAGAAGCTGAATCCGATCCAGGGTGCGAAGCGTCTCTTCACTCTGCGCTCCCTGGTGGAACTGCTGAAATCGCTTTTCAAGATGGCGGCCGGAATCCTGGTTGCCTATACGCTCCTGTGGGACGCCAAGGATCAGCTGATCAAACTGTCGCTCACTTCGTTAAACGGCGTCCTGGCGTTTGTCGCGCATGAAACCGTCAAAGTCGGCCTCTACGTGGGCGCACTGCTCATCCTGCTGGCTGCTTTCGATTATTTGTACCAGCGTTACGAGTACGAAAAAAGCTTGCGCATGTCCAAACAGGACATCAAAGATGAATACAAGAAGACGGAAGGGGACCCGCTGATCAAAAGCAAGATCAGAGAGCGGCAGCGTCAGATGGCGATGCGCCGGATGATGCAGGAGATCCCCAAGGCGGATGTGATCATCACCAACCCGACCCACTACGCCGTGGCGATCAGGTACGAGGCCAGTACCATGTCGGCCCCTACGGTCATAGCGAAAGGGCAGGATTACATCGCCTTGAAGATCAGAGAAATTGCCAGGAAACACGGCATTGTAACCATGGAAAACAAGCCCTTGGCGAGGGCTCTCTATAGTCAGGTGGAGATTGGGCAGCAAATTCCCGAAGAGCTGTTCAAGGCGGTAGCCGAAGTGCTCGCTTACGTGTACAAGCTGCAAGGGAAAGTGAGGTAAACCCCCACCCGGCTGCCGCTGTCGCTGAGCCGGACGGGGCTCCGAACCTTCTCCACGCAGCGAAACCGGGTCACAAACTCATGTAAATGCTTATCGCTTTTCGAAAGGAGGAGGCGCAGTGAGATTCAAAGAGCTTGGCGTCATTCTGTTTGTGATCAGCATCGTCGTGATGATGGTTATTCCGCTGCCGACGGCATTGCTGGATTTGCTGTTGATCATGAACGTTTCCTTATCCCTGACCATCTTGCTCGTCTCCATGAATACGAAAGAAGCGCTGCAATTTTCCATCTTTCCGACCCTGTTGCTTGTGACGACGTTGTTTCGCTTGGCATTGAACGTGTCGACGACGCGGAATATCCTCTCCCATGCGGAAGGCGGACGTGTGATCGAAGCTTTCGGCAACTTTGTGGTGGGAGGAAATCAGGTCGTCGGCTTTGTTGTTTTCCTGATTCTGGTCATCATTCAATTTATTGTGATCACGAAGGGTTCGGAGCGCGTCGCTGAGGTGGCAGCGCGTTTTACGCTCGATGCGATGCCCGGGAAACAGATGAGTATCGATGCCGATCTGAACGCCGGGTTGATCAATGAGGCGGAAGCGCGGGCCCGCCGGCAGAAAATCGAGCGGGAAGCGGACTTTTACGGAGCGATGGATGGTGCCAGCAAATTCGTCAAGGGGGATGCGATCGCCGGCATCATCATCTTCGTGGTGAATATCATCGGCGGGTTCATCATCGGCATGGTGATCCACGACATGAATTTCAAGGATGCGCTGTCCAAGTTCACCACCATGTCGATCGGGGATGCGCTGGTCAGCCAGATTCCGGCGCTGCTGATCTCTACCGCGACGGGGATGATCGTCACCCGGGCAACCTCCGAAGGCGGATTGGGACAGGATATTTCGGAACAGGTGTTCAACAATCCGCGCCTTCTCTATATCGTGGCGGCGGCGATCACCTTGCTGGGGCTTTTGACGCCGATCTCGCTGCTGCCCGTGCTGCCCATTGCGGCCATTATCGCCTACGCCGGATGGAAGATGTCCAAGAACCAAAAGAACAAGATGGAAGAGTCCGCCTATCAGGAGGAAGAGCAGCAGATCGAAGAGGTGCGCAGTCCCGAAAGCGTGGTCAGCCTGCTGCAGGTGGACCCGATCGAATTCGAGTTTGGCTACGGGCTGATCCCGCTCGCGGATGTCAAACAGGGAGGAGACCTGCTTGACCGGGTGATCATGATCCGACGCCAATGTGCGCTGGAGCTAGGCATCGTGGTGCCGGTGATCCGGATCCGGGACAACATTCAGCTGCGCCCCAATGAATATGTCATCAAGATCAAGGGCAACCAGGTAGCCAAAGGGGAGATCATGCTGGATCACTATCTGGCGATGAGCCCGGGCGTTGACGACGAACATGTCGTGGGCATTCCGACGACGGAGCCCGCGTTTGGATTGCCGGCATTGTGGGTAACAGAAGAACAGAAGGAAATTGCCGAGCTTTCCGGTTATACGGTTGTCGACCCGCCATCGGTGGTCGCGACGCATCTTACCGAGATTATCAAACGCCACGCACACGAACTCCTGGGTCGTCAGGAAACGCGCGCGCTTATCGACAATATCCGGGAAACCATGCCGGTGCTTGTGGACGAGCTGATTCCCAACCTGCTGTCGATCGGCGACGTGCAGAAAGTGCTGCAGAAACTGCTCAAGGAAAAAATCTCCATCCGCAACCTCAGCATCATTCTCGAAACGCTGGCCGATCATGCGGTATACACCAAAGATCCGGACGTGCTGACCGAATATGTGCGGCAGGGGTTGTCCAGGCAGATCACGCTGCAGTATACCGAACCCGGGTCCCCGCTGCGCGTGATTACGGCCGGGCCGGGACTGGAAAAGGCCATTTCGGAAAGAATCGAACAGACCGATCACGGCAGCTATCTGGCCATCGACCCGGAAACATCGCAGCGGATCTACGAAAATTTGACCGAGCAGGTTAACCGAATGGTGAGCGCTGGCCAACAGCCGATCATTCTTGCGTCTCCGGCGATCCGGATGTATCTGCGGCAGCTCATGGAAAGAATGATGCCGGATATTCCCGTCATCTCTTACAGCGAATTGGAACCCCATGTTGAAGTTCAAAGTGTAGGGATGGTGAACATCTAGTGAGAGTGAAGCGATACATCGTTGACACGATGCCGGACGCACTGGAGAAGATCAGGCAGGAACTCGGCAAGGATGCGATCATCCTGAATACCAAACCGGTCAAGACAGGCGGTTTCCTGGGGTTGTTCAGCAAACAGCAAATCGAAGTGATCGCGGCGGTTGATCAAAAGGCAACCGATCGAGAGAAGGCGGACGCTGCGATCAAACATGATCGGACTCCGGCGCCGGTAAACGGCCATGTTGCCGCGCAGGCATACAAGAGAACCAGCGGTACAGCCATGGCAGATCGTCCGCTGGCTGCATGGCGGGAGACGGCGGAAGAAACCCGTCCTCAGCATCGACCGGCAGCTCCTGCGGCGACCGCAGCACCGTCCATCCAACCAATCGCAACACCATCCGCCCACCCAACTGCGAAGCCGGGCGAGAAGAAAGCGGCTGCGGAAGATCCGCACGAACTGGCCCGGGAGCTCCGGGACATGCGGGAGATGTTCCGCAAGCTGCTGCTGAAAGGACAGGAGTCCTACCTGCCTGCGCCGGTATTGGCGGTGCGCAACAGGCTGCAGCAGCAGGATGTGGATGACGAACTGATCTCTTCGATCATCTCGGAACTGTTGAAACGGATGGAGGACCCTACCCGGTACTCCGACGAGGACGCACACAAGCTGGCGGCAGTGATCGTGAAGGCCATGCTGACGGAGAAGAGCTCCATGCCGGCGAGGATCGAGCGCTCCGCCAAATACGCTTTCTTCTTCGGGCCGACCGGCGTCGGGAAAACGACCACCATCGCCAAGCTGGCGGCGGAGTGCATGCTGAAGGAAAAACGAAAAGTCGGCTTTATCACGTCGGATACATACCGAATCGCGGCGGTCGAGCAGTTGAAAACCTACGCCAATATCCTGAACGTGCCGCTGGAAGTCGTGTTCTCCCCGAAAGAGATCGAGCAGGCCATGGAGAGGCTGAAACATTGCGACCTCGTCCTGGTCGATACCGCCGGTCGAAACTACCGCAACGACGAGTATGTGGCGGGGATCAAGGAGCTTCTTGCCTACGGGGATGCCAGCGTTCATTATCTGGTGCTCAGCCTGACGGCGAGGTACGCTGACATGAAAGCCATCGCCGCCCATTTTTGCGACATCCCCGATGCCCGGGTCATTTTTACGAAAGCGGATGAGACCCGTGCGTACGGAACGATCTTGAACATCGTGAAGCAGTACGGCCTTTCCCTTTCGTACATCACCACCGGTCAGAATGTGCCGGACGATATAATCCTGGCCACCCCGGAGAAGGTCACCAATATGATTGTAGGAGACGAGACGTATGCATGATCAGGCGGCACGACTCCGAGAGCGTTTGCAGCGTAGCGTCCAGACGCGTCCCACCCGGCTGGTGACGGTGACGAGCGGTAAAGGCGGCGTAGGCAAGTCAAACTTTACGCTCAATTTTGCGCTGGGATTGATGGAAAAGGGACAGAAGGTGGTCATCTTTGATGTTGACCTGGGGCTGGCCAATCTGGATGTCCTGATGGGTATCAGCCCGAAAATGCATCTGCTCCATCTGCTGGAGCCGGACCGCACGATCTGGGATATTCTCGAGAAGGGGCCCAACGGCTTGGAGTTCATTGCCGGGGGTTCCGGCTTTACCCAGATCCTGCAGTTTGACGACCAGAAGCTGGATACCTTGTTCTCCCGGCTGGAACATCTCCAGGGGTACGCGGATACGGTGTTTTTTGATACGGGGGCGGGGATTTCCCATGAATCGCTTCGGTTCATGCTTTCGTCCGATGAGGTGCTGCTGGTCACCACACCCGAACCGACGGCCATTACCGATGCGTATGCCGTCATCAAAATGATTCATTCCAAGAATCCGCATGCACGGATCCGGCTGATCATCAACCGTGTCGGATCCAGGCAGGAAGGAAAAAACACGGCGGACAAGCTCTCTCTGGTTGCCAAGCGTTTTCTCGGGATGGAAATCGGCACGTTGGGATACATTCCCGACGATGCATCGGTATCGAAAGCGGTCAAGCAGCAAAAACCGTTCTTTCTCTCCTATCCGAACTCTCAAGCCGCCAAAGGCATACGCGAGCTCGTCGATGCATATCTGGACAACGCTGCCCGCAATCCGCAAAACGATGGCGGGGGATTGCGGGGTTTCTTGTCAAAGATGAAGAATTTGATTCGCTAGGATTCCACCAGAATCGTTGAAGGGAGCGGCGCAGCATGAGGAAAATTCGGGTTCTGGTCGTGGATGACTCCGCCTTCATGCGGAAAGTGATCTCCGACATACTGAACGGGGATCCAGCCATCGAAGTAATCGATCGAGCAAAAAACGGACTCGAGTGTATCGAAAAAGCAAAAGAACTGAATCCGGACGTCATTACCCTCGATATCGAGATGCCGTTCATGAACGGTTTGGAAGCGCTGGAACAATTGATGCGGGAGAATCCGCTGCCGGTTGTCATGCTGAGCAGCTTGACAAAGGAGGGAGCGGATGCCACCATCCGCGCGCTCGAATTAGGAGCGTTTGATTTTGTCACCAAGCCGTCCGGCCCCATATCGCTGGACATCCACAAGGTGGCTGACGGTATTCGGGAAAAGGTGAAAGAGGCGGCCCAAACGAAAGGCAAGCAGCGAAAATTACAGATGCCGCCCCTGAAAAAGGAGGGAACTCTGCCGCAAAAGCCCATACCGGCTGCGCGTCCGCCATCGACAAGCGGGGGAGCGCAAGCGGTTGGAGGAAAAGAACAAAAGCTTGTTGCGGTGGGAACATCCACCGGCGGACCGAAGGCGCTGCAAACCGTTCTCACGGCGCTTCCGGCAGGGTTCGATGCCCCAATCGTCATTGTCCAGCATATGCCCCCCGGTTTCACCAAATCGCTGGCCCAGCGTCTGGATGCCCTGTGCGCCATCCGCGTGGTTGAAGCGGAAGACGGGCAGCCGATCGAAGCGGGTACGGCTTACATCGCGCCCGGCGGGTATCATCTCGAGGTGCGGCAGGCTGGCGACAGGCTGAAGGTGCATCTCCACCAGGAGGAACCTCGCGGCGGCCATCGCCCATCCGTTGATGTTTTGTTTGAATCGGTCTGTCGATTGACAAACCTTAGAAAATGGGCAATTATCATGACAGGTATGGGAAATGATGGAACTAAGGGCCTGAAAAAAATGAAAGACTGCGATCAAGTGACCAGCATCGTCGAAGATGAATCCAGCTGTGTCGTGTTTGGAATGCCGCGGGCTGCGATCCAGGCGGGGCTCGCGGATCATGTGGTCCCCCTGGAAAAAATAGCGGAAACGCTGGTCAAGCTTGTGAACTGACTGGGAGGTGGAAGTACATGGACATGAATCAATATTTGGACATGTTTATCGAGGAGTCAAAGGAGCATTTGCAAGCGATCAACGACAACCTGTTGTTGTTGGAAAGCCAACCGGAAAACATCCAGATCGTAAACGAGATCTTCCGTTCCGCCCATACCCTGAAAGGAATGGCGGCCACGATGGGGTTTGAGGATATGGCCAGCCTGACCCATGAAACGGAAAATGTTCTTGACTTGATTCGCAACCACAAACTGAAAATCAACAGCGATATCATGGACGTTATTTTCCAAAGCGTCGACCTGATCGAAGGCATGCTGTACAACATCATCGACGGCGGAGACGGTTCCGCCGATGTATCCGCCCCGGTCAGCAAGCTGCGGGCAATCGTGGCCGGCGACCTGTCCGCCATCGTGGAAGAGCAGGCTGCTGTCCAGGAAGCGGCAGGCCCTGCGGCGGCTGCGGAGCAACCGGGCAAGCATTATGATCTCGACGAGTACGCGGTGACCGTCATGCGTCAATCCAAGGACGCCGGCAATCATCTTTTCTGGATCAAGGTCACGCTGCAGGAAAGCTGCCTGTTGAAGGCGGCACGGGCTTACATGGTGTTTGACCAGCTTGAATCGGTCGGGGATATCATCAAATCGACGCCATCCGTGGAAGATTTGGAAAACGAGCGTTTTGACCGTTCCTTTGAGATCGCATATGTGACGATGCAGCCGGCCGACGCGATTCGCACAATGATTGCAAACATTTCCGAAATTCAAGAAGTGATCGTCGAACCGATCGAACTGAAGCAGCATCAGCCCGCCGCCCCGCAGGCAGCGCAGGAAACGGCGGCGGCCGCTCAAACGGCGGAAGCCAAACAGCGGGCGGAGAATACGCCGGTCGGCGGCACCGGCAAGAAAGGATCGGCCGGGAAAACCATCCGCGTCGATATTGACCGTCTGGACATCTTGATGAACCTTTTCAGCGAATTGGTGATCGACCGCGGACGTCTGGAACAGCTTGCGCGGGAGATCGACCGCAGCGATCTGTCGGAAACGGTGGAGCATATGAGCCGGATCAGCGGCGACCTGCAAAACATTATCCTGACCATGCGGATGGTCCCGGTGGAACAGGTGTTCAACCGCTTCCCGCGGATGGTGCGCGATTTGGCGAAAGACTTGAACAAGAAAGTCAATTTGGAGATTTACGGCGCGGAAACCGAACTGGATCGCACCGTAATCGATGAGATCGGCGACCCGCTGGTACATCTGCTGCGCAACTCCATTGACCACGGCATCGAATCCCCGGCCGCCCGCCGGCAGGCTGGCAAACCGGAGGAAGGGACCGTTCAGCTCAAAGCGTACCACAGCGGCAACCATGTCTTCATCGAAGTGAAAGACGACGGCGCCGGCATCAACAAGGAAGGGGTTCTGAAAAAGGCGATCGAACGGGGCCTTGTGACCCCCGCAGCAGCGGAGAACCTGAGCGATAAACAGATTTACGACCTGCTGTTCGCTTCCGGTTTCAGCACGGCGGAAGTGATCACCGATATCTCCGGCCGCGGTGTGGGGCTGGATGTGGTCAAGAACAAAATCGAATCGCTGGGCGGCAGTGTCAGCGTCGATTCCGTGAGAGGACAGGGCACCACGTTCCTGATTCAACTGCCGCTGACGCTCTCCATCATCTCCGCCATGCTTGTCCAGGTGGAAAACGAGAAGTATGCGGTGCCGCTGAGTTCGATCATTGAAACGGCCGTCTTCCGCAAAGAGGAGATCATGCTGGCGCACCGTCAGAAAGTGATCGACTTCCGCGGCCGCGTCGTGCCGCTCGTCTCCCTGAAAAACATTTTCCAGGTGCCGGACAGCGGCAGGGGGAACGACGACGAAGTGGCCGTTGTGATCGTCCGCAAAGGGGAAAAGATGGCCGGTCTGGTGGTGGATTCCTTCATCGGACAGCAGGAGATTGTCTTGAAATCGCTGGGTAAATATCTGGTCAACGTCTTCGCCATTTCCGGCGCCACGATCCTGGGAGACGGACAGGTCGCGCTGATCATCGATTGCAACGCTTTGATTAAATAAGGAGGGCTGCAACATGTTGGAACAAAAAGAGATCGTTGGGGAAGTAAAGGTCATCGTTTTCCGCCTGAAAGATGAAGAGTACGGCGTCGAGGTGAATCAGGTCCGCTCGATTGAGAAGCTGGATCATATCACCCGTGTGCCGCGCACGCCCAAATTCGTCAAGGGGGTAATCAATCTGCGCGGCGTCGTGACGCCGATCATTGACCTGCGCAGCCGGTTCGGCCTGGATGAAGCCGCGTATACCGACGCCACCCGGGTGATCATCGTGGCGGTTGGCGAACTGGAGGTCGGCCTGATCGTGGATGCGGCCAACGATGTGATCGATATTCCGGCCGATGCCATCGAGCCCGCTCCGGAAGTGGTGGGCGGTGTGGAAGCCGCATACCTGCGCGGCGTCGCCAAATTGGAGAAGCGTCTCTTGATCCTCTTGAACCTGGACAAAGTCCTGAACACGGAAGAAATGAAGCAGCTGGATTCGTTTGAGGGAAAACACCATGACTGATTTTAACCGCTTTGGCGATTTTCAGATCGATGTGCTGCGGGAGATCGGCAACATTGGTGCCGCCCATGCCGCGACAGCCTTGTCCCAAATGATCCAGAAAGCCGTGGATATGAAGGTCCCGCAGGTGAAAATCATTGCCTTCGACGAGATCGCCGATTTTGTCGGCGGGGCGGAAGCGATCGTCCTCACCGTGTTTCTCCGTGTCGAAGGCGATTGTCCGGGCAACATGTTTTTCATTGTCGATTTGCCGTCTGCGCGCAATTTGCTCCGCCAATTATTGGGGCTAAGCGAAAGTACCGAAGAGGATGCGCCGCTCTCGGAGATGGAGCTGTCCGCCTTGCAGGAGATCGGAAATATTTTGGCGGGATCCTATCTTTCTTCTCTCGCCGATTTTACCAAGCTAAACATGCAGCCATCCGTCCCGGCGCTTGCCATTGACATGGCGGGGGCGATCCTCTCCTATGGGTTGATCGAACTGGGCAATTCCGGGGATTTTGCGCTTACCATCGATACCGCGTTCTTTGAAGGTCATGAAGAGGTGGAAGGCCACTTTTTCCTGATTCCCGATCCGGATGCGCTGGAAACATTATTTACGGCACTAGGAGTTCCTCTCGATGGAAATTATTAAAATTGGGATGGCTGATTTAGGGATTGCCAAATCTCCGGATCGCTTGCGGACGACTGGCCTGGGGTCATGTGTCGGTGTCGTCCTGTATGATGCAACCAAGAAAATCGCCGGAATGGCCCATGTGATGCTCCCGGATTCGTCGCTCGCCAAGGGCAGTGATTATAATATCGCCAAGTACGCGGACACGGCGATTCCCGAATTGATCAAGGAGATGGTTCACGCAGGTGCTGCCGTCCGCCATCTGGTGGCGAAGATGGCGGGCGGCGCCCAGATGTTTTCTTTCCTCTCCGGACATGATACCATGAGGATAGGGCCGAGAAATGTCGAAGCCTGTAAGGCCGCGCTGCAGCAGGCTGGCATCCCCATCGTGGCAGAAGATACGGGGGGAAACTGCGGACGTACCATTGAGATGGATGCAGAAACCGGACTTTTGCAGATACGCACGGTAAATCAAGGGGTTAAGGAAGTATAACATATGGTTGGGACGAATACCTTCAATCTGGCAGTAGGCCTATTCGCATTTTTGGTGACACTGGTAACGGCACTTTCAGGAAACGTTTTTCTCGTTTCCCTTGAACGTGCCGTATGCGCCTTTCTTTTGTTTTTTCTCCTCGCCTATCTGATTCGTTGGCTGGCAGCCCTCATCACGAGGCAGGCGGCGGAAAAAACGGGGACTCCGCATCAGATTGACCTGGTCACTCCGCATGAATCAACGGGAGAGCCAGCAGAGCGGACGGATGACCCTGCGGAAGGGTTCTCCCCCCTGGTGGCCCCCCGAATCGAACGAACAGATGAACCTACCCATCCGATCAACATTGCCAATACGATCAGGCGGTTTACTGACGACTAAAGGTTGGTGATTGACGCATGACCCGACTCAACCATCAGGAAAAGGCGAAGGAATTTGACAAGTGGATATCCTGGAAGCAGGAAGGCAACAAGGATGCCGAGACCGAGCTGATCATGCGTTTCCTTCCGCTGGTGACAAAGGTTGCCAACCGCCTGGCCATCGGACTGCCGGCCACGGTTGACAAAGAAGATTTAATCAGTTTCGGCCGCTTCGGTCTGCTGGATGCCCTGCAAAAATTTGATCATACGCGCGGCCTGCAGTTTGAGACCTATGCGATGTGGCGCATCCGCGGCGCCATGATTGACGGATTGCGGGAAAACGATTGGATTCCCCGGACGGTGCGTGACAAAGCCAAAAAAATCGAAGAAGCGTACACCCGGCTGGAGCAGGAAAAACTGCGAACGCCGACGGATGCGGAAGTATGTGAATACTTGGGGATGACAGAAAAAGAACTTCAGCAGGTTCTTTACGATACATCACTGGCAGCCATGGTGTCCATTGACGAAGCGGTTGGCGAGGAAGACGAGCAAAAAACGGCTCGCCACTCCTATATTGTCGATGAAATGACGCCCCGTCCCGAGTCGGTTGCGGAAGCCAAAAGCTTGAAAGAAGTACTCAGCAAATGCATAGACAAGCTGCCGGAAAAGGAGCGTTTGGTCGTCTCCTTGTTTTACTTTGAAGAACTGACGTTGTCGGAAATCGCAGACGTGATGAATCTTTCGCCTTCCCGTATTTCCCAGCTCCATTCCAAAGCGATCTTTCGACTGCGTTCCGCATTGACTCGCTGGAAAAGTCAATTGCTATAAGGGTGGAGAAGAGCCATTATAGAAAAAGACCCGTACATGATCGGGAGGGGAAAGAGGATGGAAGGGAATGACATGTACAAACTGGAAGTGAAAATCTCCCAGGACAAACTGACGGCCGAGATTATTCTGCACACGGATGCCAAACAGATCTCCATCGAGGAACAAGAGATACGGGATGCCCTGCAGCGAAACGGTGTTACATACGGCATTATCGAGAGCGCCATACGCCAGCTCTGTGACAATCCGAACCTTTTTGTCAACCAACCCGTGGAGGTGGCGGTTGGCATCCCGCCAATCGATGGCACCGACGCCCGCATCGAATATACCTTTTTGGAAAACATGTCCGACCAGGTAAGACCGAAAGAACTGGAAGACGGCCGCGTCGATTATTATACCGTGACGACCATCGCCAACGTGACGAAGGGACAGCTCCTTGCCCAAAAAATCCCGGCCCAGCCGGGGACACCGGGAATGGCCGTGACAGGGGAACCGATCGCTCCCAGGCAGGGGAAGGAAGTTGTCATCAAACCCGGGAAAAACGTGCTGCTGAATCAGGATCGCACCCTGCTTTATGCGGCGATCGATGGACAAGTCTCCTTTACGGATCATGAAAAAGTAAACGTTTTCCCTGTTTATGAAGTGAAGGGGGATGTTGACTTCGGCGTCGGCAATATTGATTTTGTCGGGACGGTGGTGATCCGGGGCAGTGTCCCGACCGGCTTTCGGATCAAGGCATCCGGTGACATTCGCGTGCTGGGAAGCGTGGAAGGAGCCGAGCTGGAAGCGGGGGGCTCCGTGGAAATCAAGAACGGCATCGTCGCTCAGGACAAGGGGCACGTCATCGCCGGCATGAATGTGATCACCTCGTTTATCCAGAACGGGAATGTAACCGCCGGCAGAGATGTGCTGGTGTCGCAAAGCATCATGTTTTCCCATGTCAGGGCGGGCAGGGACGTGATGTGCAACGGCGCGAAAGGGATCATCATCGGTGGCACGATTCAGGCGGGGGAACGGATCGTGGCCCGGGTGATCGGCAACTCCAACGCCACCCCCACCGCGCTGGAAGTCGGCGTGAAGCCGGAACTGCGCGCAGAAATGGCCGAAATCACCAAGGAGTTGCAAAATATCCATGAAAACCTGCGCAAGACCGATCAGGGGCTGAGCGTGCTTGACCAGATCCTGCAGACAACCGGGGAATTGTCTCAGGAGAAAAAAATCCTGCAGCTGAAGCTGACCAACACCCGTCTGATCCTGGACAAGGAACTGAAGCGGCTGGAGCAACGCAGAAAAGAGGTGGAGGAACAGCTGGCCGGAGAGTCGCCGGCGGTTGTAGACGTATACAGCATGATGTATCCCGGCATCAAGCTGGTGTTTGGCCGCCTGGTTCGCTTTATCAATCAGGAGATGTCCAGAACCCGCTTTATGGTGCTGGACGGTGAGATCAGAACAGCCACACTTCTCTAAATAAGGGAGCGATTTGGCCATGAGCCTGAAAAATGTCGAACTGCAGGTCGCATTGCCTCGAACCCAGGAAGTCGGACGGATTCAAGAACAGCAGCAGCACAGACAGATGCATGAGCATCAGTACGGGATCGATGCGCGCAATCAGCAGGACCGCCAGATGCAGCAGCGGACGACCAACATCAGCGAAACGGACAAGGGACAGATCAAGGACAAGCAGGAGAAGGAGAAAAAACGGAACCGGCGTGCGGCCGGGGAGCACAAACAGGCAGCGGAAGGCAAGGCGCAGGGAGACAAGGGCAGCATCCCCGATCCGATTCGCGGACGTCATATTGACATTTCATTGTGATGAGAAAAGGTGAAACATATGGACCAACCAATCTACCTGCTCCTCGGGGCAGGCGTGCTCATCCTCGCCATCGCCTTGTTCATGAAGAAGGAGAAGGGTGAACAGGGGAACCTCCAGCAGGCGATGATGAGCCAGCCGATGGAGCGGGCCGAGATGGAGAAGGCGCTGCAGCGCTTCGTCAAACAGGTGAAAGAAGAGAACGAAAAGCTTGCAGGCGTGATGCGCCTATCCAAGCAGTCTCTCCAACAGCAGATCGCCCGCCTGGAAGAGAGGGTTCAGGCGGCCGAACAAAAGCTTGCCGCCATGCCTGGCTTTTCGCCGTCCGGAGGGAACGCGGGGGAAGAGGCGGCAGCAGCAGAGGAAGAAGATGTGCTGGCGCTGCATGAGCGATACAGGCGTGTCTTTGAATTGAAGCAGGAAGGGCTGCATATCGAAGAAATCGCGAAACGACTGGGGGCGGGGCGCGGGGAGATCGAACTGATCCTGTCGCTGGCGGCCCCCCATGAGAGAGGTTCAACCCATGGATAAGCGCAGTCTATTGTTCGGATTCGGAGCGGGTGTGGCGTTTGCTGCCGGTTTTATGCTGGTCTTTCCCGCTCAGGGGCCGACAGCCTTCTCCTTGACCAAAGAGCAGCTGCAGGCCGCAGCGGAAGCAAATCAGATGGTGCTCGTACCCAAACAGGAGTATGAAAAATGGCAGCAGCATAAGCAGAGCGAGGCGCCGGTAACGCCGCCGTCCGCCCCCGGGCAGCCGACAGCCCCCGCTGTGCAGCTACCCTCAGCCGCAGAGCCGTCGCAGCCGCAGGCGCCGGCCGCTCCGCAACCGCAAAAACCCGCCGGACAGGCACCCGCGACCCATTCTCAGCCGCTAAAGCCCACAGGCCAGCCCCCCACAGCGCCGTCCGCACCCAAGCCGACGGTCAGCTTTACCGTCAAGCCGGGGATGACAAGCACAGATGTGGCTCGCGGTCTGGTGCAGGCTGGCGTGCTGCCGCCGGACAGCCCCTTTGTGGAGAAGCTGCGCGAACAGAAGAAGCTGAACCGGATCCGCAGCGGAATCTACACGATTCCCAAAGGCATCCCGGTGGATGAGCTGATCCGCCTGCTGACGACACCGCCCAAAAGCTGATGGGGCGGTTTTTTGCTGGCAGCAAGGAACGTGCAAGCGAGAAAGATGGCCCCAACCGACACCGGCAAGGGCCCCCACTCGGCAAAGCGTCGGCTGCCGCCGGTTGGGTGGAGTGCCAGCTTCCGTCAGCGGGTGATTATTCGGGGGCCCCCGCCGACATCGGCGTAAGCTTAAGTCGGCTGGGTAAATATTATTGGTTTCTTGCATTTGCGAATCCTGTGTGTTATATTTTTCTTCGGTGTTGAATTCGCACGCCGACCAATTCCGGCAACGGTGCTGCTTCCAGCAGTCTTGTCGGGAGATGCGGGCGGCGGAGGTAGGCACAAAAAAACCATGCTGAAGGAGGTGTGAAATTATGGCGGTAATCTCCATGAAACAGCTGCTCGAGGCTGGTGTTCATTTCGGTCACCAAACTCGCCGCTGGAATCCGAAAATGGCCCGCTATATTTTCACCGAACGTAACGGTATCTACATCATCGACCTGCAAAAGACGGTCAAAAAAGTGGAAGAAGCGTACAACTTCGTGCGCGATCTCGCTGCGGCAGGCGGCAAAATGCTGTTTGTCGGCACCAAGAAACAGGCGCAGGAATCCGTAAAGGAAGAAGCGGAGCGCACTGGCCACTACTACATCAACCAGCGCTGGCTGGGCGGTACGCTGACCAACTTCGCTACCATCAAAAAGCGTACGGCACGCCTCGCTGAACTGAAGCGTATGGAAGAGGACGGTACCTTCTCCGTACTGCCGAAAAAAGAAGTGATCAACCTGCGCAAAGAGATGGAGCGCCTGGAGAAATTCCTGGGCGGTATCGCGAACATGGATAAATTGCCGGACGCCCTGTTTGTGATCGACCCGCGCAAAGAGCGCATCGCGGTTGCAGAAGCGCGCAAGCTGGGCATCCCGATCGTGGCGATCGTGGACACCAACTGCGATCCGGATGAAGTGGACTACGTCATCCCGGGGAACGACGATGCAATCCGTGCCGTCAAATTGCTGACCAGCAAGATGGCGGACGCTCTCCTGGAAGGCAGCCAAGGCGGCGAACAAACGACGACGACTGCGTAAGTTCGGTTCTGAGGGTGGACTGAGGGTTTCAGAACCCCGTCCACTCTTTTTTAAGGGCCCCGCCCGGCGCAGCGGCAGCGATGCCGGGTGGGTTTCTTCACAAGCCGGACCGTTGGCAATATAGACCGAACCATCCAAAATTCAGATGATCAAGGAGGGCCATTCGATGGCAATCAGTGCACAAGCCGTAAAAGAACTGCGTGAAAGAACCGGTGCCGGTATGATGGATTGCAAAAAGGCACTGGAAGAAACCAACGGCGACATGGAAAAAGCGATTGACCTTCTGCGCGAACGTGGTATCGCCAAAGCGGCGAAGAAGGCCGGACGCATTGCGGCAGAAGGACTGACCTCTCTGGCGATCCAAGGCAACATCGCGTCGATCGTCGAAGTAAACTGCGAAACCGACTTCGTGGCGAAGAATCCGGAGTTCCAGGCACTGGTGAAAGACATCGCGGAGCATGTGGTGAGCCAACGCCCTGCCACCCTGGAAGAAGCGCTCCAGCAGCCGTTCAAGGGTGCGGGTGAAACCCTCTCCCACGTGATCAGCGAAAAGATTGCCACCATCGGGGAAAACATTTCGCTCCGCCGTTTCGCCGTATTGGAGAAATCCGACAATGGCGTGTTCGGCGCTTATCTGCACATGGGCGGAAAAATCGGCGTGCTCGTGGTGCTGGAAGGAACCAAGGACGAGAGCCTGGCGAAAGACCTGGGCATGCATGCCGCAGCGTCCAACCCGCGTTTCATCGATCGCAGCGAAGTGTCCGCCGAAGAGATCGAGCGTGAACGGGAAGTATTGAAAAACCAAGCGCTGGCGGAAGGCAAACCGGCCAACATCGTGGAGAAGATGGTGGAAGGCCGCCTCGGCAAATACTACGAAGAGTACTGCTTCGTTGAACAACCGTTCGTCAAGGATCCGGACAAGAAAGTGGCTGCCCTGCTGAAAGATGCCGGCGCAACGCTGAAAGCGTTCGTTCGTTTCCAAGTGGGCGAAGGCATCGAAAAGAAACAGGAAGATTTTGCCGCGGAAGTCATGGCGCAAGTGAATAAGCAATAACGAACAATAGGGAACACCGGCGTGTTCCCTATTTTTAAAAAAAGAGAGAAGATAGATAGATGAATGGAGGCGCTCGAAAATGCCACTTCCTGCCTATAAACGAGTTGTGTTAAAGTTAAGTGGAGAAGCGCTGGCCGGGGATATCGGGTACGGAATCGACCCGAAAGTGATCTTTTCCATCGCCAATCAGATCAAGGAAATCGTCGAGCTGGGCGTGCAGGTAGCGGTTGTCGTCGGCGGGGGGAACATTTGGCGCGGGCTGTCCGGCAGTTCGAAGGGAATGGATCGGGCAACTGCGGATTACATGGGCATGCTGGCCACGATCATGAACTCGCTCGCTCTGCAGGATGGACTCGAAAAGGTGAACGTTCCCACGCGCGTCCAGACGTCCATCGAGATGCGCCAGGTGGCTGAACCATACATACGCAGAAGAGCAATCCGTCATCTGGAGAAAAACCGGGTGGTCATTTTTGCGGCCGGTACGGGGAATCCGTATTTCTCCACGGATACGACGGCTGCCCTGCGTGCGGCCGAGATCGAGGCGGAAGTCATCTTGATGGCCAAAAACAAGGTGGATGGCGTTTACTCGGCTGACCCGACGCTTGATCCGCACGCGAAAAAATACGACGAACTCACATTCCTGGAAGTGCTGAACAAAGGCTTGGGTGTCATGGATTCGACCGCTTCCAGCCTCTGTATGGACAATCATATACCGCTGATCGTCTTTAACATTTCCGAAGAAGGCAACATTCGCCGTGCCATCATGGGTGAAAAAATCGGAACGCTTGTAAAGGGGGAATAACGCATGCCGCAAACCGTGTTGAAAGATATGGAAGAACGCATGGCAAAAGCGATCGCAACCTTGAAAAAAGATCTGGCAACGCTCCGTGCCGGCCGCGCCAACCCGGCCATGCTGGATAAAGTGGTGGTGGATTACTACGGAACCCCGACGCCGGTCAGCCAGCTGGCAAACATCAACGCGCCGGAACCCCGCCTGCTGCAAATCCAGCCGTGGGACAAATCGGCGCTGAAGGAGATCGAACGCGCCATCCAGCAATCCGACCTCGGATTGACGCCAAGCAACGATGGCAGCATCATTCGGATTGTGATTCCTCCGCTTACCGAAGAGCGCCGCAAGGAATTGGTAAAAGTGGCAGGCAAGAGCGGGGAAGAGGCGAAAGTGGCGATCCGCAACATCAGACGGGATGCCAACGATGAGATCAAGAAACTGGAAAAAGCGGGCTCCATTTCGGAAGACGAGTCCCGCCGCTACCAGGAAACGATCCAAAAGACGACGGACAAGTATATTGCCGACGTTGACAAGATTGTGAAAGAGAAAGAAAAAGATATCCTTGAAGTGTAACAACGGATGGACACGGTGCTTGGAATCCCCCTCGGCTGAGGGGGTATTATGTCTATATCTCGCTTTCTGGGGGAAAGCTTTATGTTAGAACAGCTCACGCAAATGTTTACGCGCAAGTCAAAGCAAGCGGCGGCCATTGAGGCATCCAGCGATATACCCGTGCATGTGGCCGTCATCATGGATGGAAACGGCCGTTGGGCCAAAATGCGCAACTTGCCGCGGATTGCCGGCCACCGTGCGGGAATGAAAGCGGTCAAGGAGATCGTCAAGGCGGCCGATGCCATCGGCGTCAAATACATGACGATGTACGCGTTTTCGACCGAGAACTGGAAGCGTCCGCAGGAAGAAGTGGATTTTCTGATGAAGCTTCCCCAGGAATTTTTGTCGACAGAATTGGATGAATTAATCGAACGGAATGTTTGTCTGAAAATGCTGGGCAGCAAGGATGAGCTGCCTTCTCATACATTGGAAGCGCTGGAGATCGCCGAAGAGAAGACCAAGGGCAACACCGGCTTGCAGTTGAACTTTGCGTTGAATTACGGCAGCCGGAAGGAAATGATCCATGCCATGCAGGAGCTGGCCCGCAAAGTGCAGGCAGGCGAGCTGCAGCCGGAAGAGATCGACGAAGCAGCGGTTGCGCGCCATCTGTATACGCGCGACATTCCGGAACCGGATCTGATGATTCGCACCAGCGGCGAGATTCGGTTGAGCAACTTCATGCTGTGGCAGTTGGCCTACACCGAATTGTGGTTTACCGATGTCTTGTGGCCGGATTTTACCAAAGAGCATTTTTACCAGGCTATTGCTGAATACCAGGGCCGCGGTCGCCGATACGGGGCGGTTTGAGCCGAAGAGGTGGAAAACAGTTGAAGCAGCGCATCGTCACTGGTGTAGTAGGGGGTATCCTCTTCCTGTTTCTCGTGTATGTGGGAAATGTGTGGTACTCGTTGCTACTTCTTTTATTAGCATTGCTGGGTCTGTATGAATTTTTGCAGATGGCAGGAATCAGGGTGTTCTCCTTGCCGGGCATCCTGGGGTATGCACTGATGCTGAGCATCCTGTGGCCGCAGCTATTTTTCCTGCCGCAGCGAGAAAGCATGTTTACGCTTGTGTTGATGCCCGTTACCATCCTGCTGCTGCTCTATTCCGTTTTTCGGAAGAACAAATTTCACGTTGAACATGCCGCCCTGACCATTTTAGGGGCGTTATACATAGGATACGGTTTTTTCTTTATGGCGCTGGCTCGCCATGTGGCGGAGAACGGCTTTTTCCTGACGATCCTGGTCTTTTTGGGGATCTGGGCGACGGACTCCGGGGCCTACTTTGTCGGCAAGGCGGTCGGCAGACGGAAGCTTTGGCCGGAGATCAGTCCGAATAAAACCGTGGAAGGGTCGATCGGCGGGCTTGTGGCGGCTGTCCTCGTCGTGCTGGCTGCCAACGGGGTGTTGGGAGCCTTTCCTGTTACGCACGCGCTGATCCTCGCCCTGGTATCGGGTGTGACCGGACAAGCAGGGGATTTGATTGAATCCGCCTTGAAACGCCATTTTGGCGTCAAGGACTCCGGGAAAATCCTGCCGGGCCATGGCGGCGTGCTGGATCGTACGGACAGCTGGCTGATCGTGTTCCCCATTTTGCATCTGATGGGCATTATCTGATGATTCGGCTTGGAAAGGAAAGGGAGAGGATGAGCCAGATGAAGAAAATCGCGCTGCTCGGTTCGACCGGCTCCATCGGCAAAAGCACGCTGGAAGTGGTGGCCCAGCATCCCGACGCGTTTCAGGTTGTGGCCATGGCGGCAGGCACCAATGTCGGCCTGTTGGCGGAACAGGTCAAACAATACCGGCCGGAGCTGGTCTCGGTCGGCACCGCAGAAGCCGCTGCCGAGCTGCAGGATCTGCTGGGAGCGGAACAAAAGCCCCAGATCGTGTATGGAGAGGAAGGGCTGCTTGCGGTTGCCACCCATGCGAATGCCAGTTTCGTGATGACGGCCATTGTGGGCAGCGTGGGGGTTGCTCCTACGCTGGCAGCGATTGAAGCCGGCAAGACGATCGGCCTTGCCAACAAGGAGACGCTGGTGAGCGCCGGCCATCTCGTCATGAAAGCGGCCAAAGAGAAGGGCGTGGCCATCATTCCCGTTGACAGCGAACACTCCGCCATTTTTCAGTGTTTGCAGGGAGAGCGCAGGGAGGACGTGGCTCGCATCATTCTGACGGCTTCCGGCGGCTCGTTTCGCCACCTGCGGCGCGAGGAACTGACCGGGGTGACTGTGGCGGATGCCCTGAAGCATCCCAATTGGAGCATGGGGGCCAAAATCACCATCGATTCGGCGACGATGATGAACAAAGGCTTCGAGGTCATTGAAGCCCACTGGCTGTTTGATCTGCCCTATGAGCAAATTGAATGTGTTCTTCATTATGAAAGTATCATACATTCTATGGTAGAATATAAAGACAGGGCGGTATTGGCCCAATTGGGCACACCGGATATGAAGGTACCGATCCAGTATGCGCTGAGTTATCCGCACCGCATGCCGCTCGCAACACCGCCGCTTGATCTGATCAAGTGCGGTGCCCTTCATTTTGCCCGGATGGATTTTGAACGCTATCCGCTGCTGCGCCTGGCCTATGCGTGCGGCAAGCAGGGGGGGACGCTGCCCGCTGTCCTCAATGCCGCCAATGAGGTGGCCGTGGCCCGTTTCCTGCGCGGAGAGATCGGCTTTCTCGACATCGAACGCATTGTGGAGCGCGTCTGCGACACCCATGCGGTCATCGCCGACCCCTCGCTCGAAGCGATACAGGCTGCGGATGCGTGGGCACGGCAAGAAGCGCTCTCCGCCTGGTAAGTCAGCGTAATGCCCGAAACAAACAGTCTGGTAGGAAAGGTGGCTAAACTCCTTGCCATTAGCTCTGGATTCGCTTGAATCGATTCTTGCGATCATCGTTGTGTTCGGTTTGCTTGTGTTTGTCCATGAACTGGGCCATTTTCTCCTGGCCAAACGGGCCGGCATCCTTTGTCGGGAATTCGCGCTGGGGATGGGGCCGAAGATCTTCCGCGTCAAGCGCGGGGAGACGGAGTATACCCTGCGATTGCTGCCCATCGGCGGCCTGGTGCGGATGGCGGGGGAAGATCCGGAACTGGACATGCTGAAACCGCATATGGAGGTTGCCGTGGAATGCGACCCGGCGGGCAGAGTGACGCGCATTCTGCTGGATGGCAAAGGGGCATCCCAGCCGTCCTTGCTTGCGGGAACGATCGTCCGCTATGACCTGGAACAGCAGCTGACGCTTACCCTGGAAACCAATGGGGAACAGCGCACATTGCCGGTCCATCCGAGGGCGCAGCTGGTGAAAGGGGACCAGGAAGTGCAGATCGCTCCCCTTAACCGCCAATTCAAGGGAAAGACGATTCCGCAGCGTTTCTGGACAATTTTTGCCGGTCCCGCCGCCAACTTCCTGCTGGCCTTCCTGTTGTTTGCCTCCATCGGCATGCTCTACGGCGTTCCCAGCAACGAAGCCCGAATCGGCGAGGTTCCCGCAGGCGGTCCGGCGGCTGTGGCCGGCTTGCAGCAGGGAGACCGGGTCCTCTCCATTGAAGGGAAGCCGACAACCACCTGGAAGGATATCGTCGAGATCGTCAGCGTGTCGCCGGGCAAAACCCTCACGTTTGTCGTGGAGCGCGAGGGCGAACGGAAAACGATCCCGGTAAAAGTGGCCAATGAGGGAAATGAAGGCAAGATCAAGGTGTACAATCCGGTGACCTATTCGCCGTGGGCCGCGGTAAAATACGGCGCAGTATCCACCTATCAATTTACCGTGATGATGCTGACCGGATTGGTGCAGCTGTTTACCGGCCATGTCGGTCTTGATCAGTTGAGCGGCCCCGCCGGCATCTTCATCATGACGGGCGAGTTTGCCCAGCAGGGGCTGGCGATCCTGATGAAGTGGGCGGCGGTGCTCAGCATCAACCTGGGGCTCTTTAACCTGCTGCCGCTGCCGGCGCTGGATGGCGGACGGCTGGCGTTCCTGTTCGTGGAGGCCCTGCGCGGACGCCCGGTCGACCCGCACAAGGAAGGGATGGTTCACTTCCTCGGCTTCGCGTTTTTGATGCTGTTGATTCTGGTTGTAACGTGGAACGATTTGCAGCGGTTTATCTTTAACTGAAGCGTGACGGACGATTCGCCGTTTGGGTGAAATAGTCAAAGGATGGTGCCAAACAATGTATAAACGTGAGGAGACGAAACCGGTATTTGTGGGAGGCGTGCAGATCGGCGGGCAAAAAAGCGTGGTCATCCAGTCCATGACGACAACGGACACCCGCGATGTGGAAGGAACCCTGGCCCAGATCCAGAGCCTGTATGAAGCAGGATGCCAGATCGTGCGGCTGGCCGTCATCAACGAGGATGCCGCGCGGGCGATCAAGCAGATCAAGGCGCGTTCCCCGCTGCCGCTGGTGGCGGACATCCACTTCGATTACAGGCTGGCGTTGATCGCCCTGGAAAGCGGCATCGACAAGATCCGGATCAATCCGGGCAACATCGGTTCCAGGGAAAAGACGAAAGCGGTCGTGGAAGCGTGCCGGGAGCGGAATGTGCCGATCCGCATCGGGGTTAACTCCGGTTCCGTCGAAAAACGGCTGCTGGAAAAATACGGGTATCCCAGCCCGGAAGCGATTGTGGAAAGCGCGATCGATCACGTCGAGATTCTGGAAGATCTGGATTATACCAATATCGTGATTTCGCTGAAGTCCTCCGATGTGCCGACGATGATCCAAACCTATTCCCTCATGGCGCAGAAGCGGAATTATCCGCTGCACGTGGGCGTCACGGAAGCGGGGACCGCATTCTCCGGCGGCATCAAGTCGGCCGTGGGAATCGGGACGGTGCTTTCCATGGGGATCGGGGATACCATCCGGGTATCGCTGACGGCCGATCCGGTGGAGGAGATCAAGGTTGCCAAGCAGATTCTGCGCAGCCTGGATATCGTCAACAACGATCCCGTGGTGATCGCGTGCCCGTCCTGCGGCCGCTGTGCGATTGATTTGATCGGCCTGGCGACCAAGGTAGAGGATGCGGTTGCCAACCTGAAAACCCCGCTGAAAATCGCCGTGATGGGCTGTGCCGTCAACGGTCCGGGCGAGGCGCGGGAAGCCGATGTCGGCGTGGCCGGCGGAAACGGCGAGGGCTTGATTTTCCGCAATGGCGAAATCGTGCGCAAGGTGAAGGAGCACGAGCTGTTTGATGAATTGATGAAAGAGATTCATTCCATGGTGAAATAGCCGGGGAAATCGTGGTCACCAGTCGGGCCTTTGATGGACATGCGCGACCGGTTTGTCCTAGATCGACGTTTGTCCAGCAGGAATTGGCTCGGAAGCTGTCGAACTATACGGAGGTACTCCTGAGTGGGTACCTCTTTTGTTTTCGACGCGATCGACACAGCGATCGGCTGCAGGCGCAGCATCGGGTAGGCGCCGACACCTGGGGGCCAGGGTACTTTTGCCGGGCAGCCGCCCGCACCGGGTCTGGACCCGACAGGTTTGCTGGCGAAGCTGCCGCCGATTCGGTGAGCATACAGACGGACGGGGAATGGAGGGGATTTCAGGATGGATCGAAGCACCGAACAAAAACAACGGTTCACACTGCTTTGTTCGCAGCTGGGACTGCCCGGTGAATGGCAGGAGCGCTATTTTCCGGATGCGACCATTGATAAATTGGAAGTGATCAAGGCAACGAGGGAATGGGTGTTTTCCTTTACCCTTCCGCAGCTTTTGCCGATTGACATTTTTGAGGCATTCGCCAGCAGGCTGGTACATACCTATGCCCATCTGGCGCGAGTGCACGCCCGTTTTTCTTACCGCAGCAAACCCATGCTGGAGCAGGCGGTGGAAGAATACTGGGAGTATGTGCTGAAAAGCCTGGAGAGCCAGATCAATTCGCTGGCGGTCACCATCAAATCGGCCCGGCGGCAGGTCGCAGGGGAGGACGTAAAGGTTTACATGCCCACCGAGATGGCCGTCGAGATGGCCAAACGGAAAAAGGTGGACGAAGCGCTGGCGGAAGCCTTTTTCCAGGTGGCGGCGATTCGGCCGCGCTTCCGCTTCCATGCAGAAGAAAGCGACGAGGCGTATCAGGCGTTTCTCGAACAGCGGCAGGAGGAAGAGCGGGCCCTGCTTGAAGAGGTGATGAGCGCGCAGGCGGAGAAGGAGACAGCCGCTGCGGTGGAAGCGGTCACCACCCTGGTGATCGGCTATGACATCAAGGAAGAGCCCGTCCCGATTCGGGAGATCCAGGAAGAAGAGCGGCGGGTGGTGATTCAGGGAACGGTGTTTGGCGCAGAAATGAAGGAGCTGAAAAGCGGACGCCATCTGCTCACCTTCCATCTGACCGATTTTACTGATTCATTGACCGTCAAGATGTTCTCGCGCGACAAGGAAGACGTGAAGCTGCTGGAAGCCGTCAAGGACGGGATGTGGCTCAAGGTGCGCGGCAGCGTCCAGCATGATCCCTTCATGCGGGAGCTGGTGATGACCGCCAACGACATCAACCAGATCGAACAGCGCGGCCGCAGGGATCAAGCGGAAGAAAAGCGGGTGGAGCTTCACTGCCACAGCCCCATGAGCGCGCTGGACGGCGTCGCCTCGCTGAAGTCCCTCTTCTCCACCGCCGCCAAGTGGGGGCACAAGGCGCTGGCCGTGACCGACCACGGAGTCGTGCAGGCCTTCCCCGAGGCGTACAGCATGGCAAAGAAGAACGGCATCAAATGCATCCTCGGGATGGAAGCCTACGTCGTGGAAGACGGGGTCAACATTGTCTACAATCTGGAGCCGGATGGCAAAAATGACATGGCGATCGACGAACAGACGCCGTATGTGGTCTTTGACACGGAAACCACGGGGTTGAACGCGGCGGAGCATACCATCATCGAGATCGCGGCCGTCAAGATGCGCGGCACCGAAATCATCGACAAATGGACGGAACTGATCGACCCGCAGGTCCCGATCGGCCCCAAAACGACCGAAATCACCGGCATCACCAATGAGATGCTGCAGGGGAAAGAGACGATCGATGTCGTGCTGCGCCGTTTCAAGGAGTTTGTCGGAGATGCGGTGCTGGTCGCCCACAATGCGGAATTCGACCAGAGCTTCCTCAACGCCTGCGCAAAACGCATCGGGCTGGAACCGTGGAGCAATCCGTTCCTCGACACCCTGCCGCTCGCCCGCATGCTGTATCCTGGCATGCGCAACTACCGCCTGGGGACGCTGGCGAAGAAATTTAACGTGGAGCTGATCAACGCGCACCGGGCATTGGACGATACGGTGGCGCTCGCCCATGTTTTTCAATACATGCTCAAGGATCTGCGGGAGCAGGGCATCAACCGCTTAAGCAGTTTGAATGAAGAGAGCAATGCGAGGGCCGATTACAAAAGCTCCCGGCCGTTTCACGCCACGCTGCTTGTCAGGAACAAGGCAGGCCTGAAAAACTTGTACAAGCTGGTGAGCAAATCGCATGTGGAGACGTTTTATCGCGTCCCGCGCATCCTGCGCAGCCAGCTCGTCAAACACCGCGAAGGCCTGCTGATCGGCACGGCGTGCAAAGAGGGAGAACTGTTTCAGGCGATCCTTAGGGGGAAGACGCGGGAGGAACTGCTGGAGATCGCCCGCTTTTACGATTTCATCGAAATTCAGCCCCCTGCCCATTATGCGCCGCTGCTGCGCGATGAAAGCATCGCATCCCTGGAGATGGTTCACGGCTATCACAAGATGCTTGTTGAGATCGGGAAAGAGCTGGGGAAACCGGTGGTGGCCACCGGGGATGTCCACTTCCTCAACCCGCAGGACGATGTGTTCCGGGATGTTTTCCTGCTGTCGCAAGGCGATCCCAATGCGGGCAGCCAGCCTCCTCTCTATCTGATGACCACGGATGAGATGCTGGACGCCTTCGCCTATCTGGGGGAAGAGCTGGCCAAAGAGGTGGTGGTTACCGCCTCCAATGCCATCGCCGACATGATCGAAGAGGTCAGCCCGATCCCGGACAAGCTGTATACGCCGGTCATCCCGGGGGCGGACGATGAACTGCGGGAGATGTGCTACGCCAAGGCGCGGCGCCTGTATGGCGATCCGCTGCCTGAGATCGTGGAGAAGCGCCTCGAAAAAGAGCTGAACAGCATCATTACGCACGGTTTCGGGGTGATCTATCTGATTTCCCAGCGCCTGGTCACCAAGTCGCTGTCCGACGGCTATCTCGTAGGTTCGCGGGGGTCCGTCGGGTCATCGTTCGTGGCGACCATGGCGGAGATTACCGAGGTGAACCCGCTGCCGCCGCATTATCTCTGTCCGGGCTGTCAGCACAGTGAGTTCATCACGGACGGCTCCATCGGCTCCGGCTTCGATTTGCCTGACAAGAACTGCCCCCGCTGCGGCCAGAAATACAACAAGGACGGCCAGGACATTCCGTTCGAGACGTTCCTTGGGTTTAAAGGAGACAAGGTTCCCGATATCGACTTGAACTTTTCCGGGGAATATCAGCCGCGGGCGCACAAATATACCCAGGAGCTGTTCGGGGTGGATAACGTCTATCGGGCGGGCACGATCGGTACGGTCGCGGAGAAAACCGCCTACGGCTATGTGCGCAAATATGCGGAGGAGCGCAAGCTGACCTTGCGCGGAGCGGAGATTGCGCGGCTGGTGAACGGGTGCACCGGCGTGAAGCGGACGACGGGACAGCACCCGGGCGGGATTATCGTGGTGCCGGACTATATGGAGATCGAGGATTTCTGCCCGATTCAATATCCGGCCGACGACAGCGATTCGGAATGGCGCACCACCCATTTCGACTTCCATTCCATCCACGACAACCTGCTGAAGCTGGATATTCTGGGGCACGACGATCCGACCGTCATCCGCATGCTGCAGGACCTGACGGGCATCGATCCCAAAACGATCCCGTTGGATGATCCCAAGACGATGTCCATTTTCAGTTCGACCGAAGCGCTGGGCGTCACGCCGGAGCAGATCCGCACCAATATGGGAACGCTGGGCATTCCGGAATTTGGTACCAAATTCGTCCGGCAGATGCTGGAGGATACCAAACCGACCACGTTTGCCGAGCTGGTGCAGATCTCCGGTCTGTCCCACGGGACGGACGTCTGGCTGAACAATGCGCAGGACCTGATCAGAAGCGGCACCTGCAAGCTTTCGGAAGTCATCGGCTGCCGGGACGACATCATGGTGTACCTGATTTACAAAGGATTGGAACCTTCGCGCGCTTTCAAAATCATGGAATCGGTGCGCAAGGGGAAAGGCGTGCCGGAGGAAGACAAGGAAGAGATGCGCCGAAACAACGTACCGGAGTGGTACATTCAATCCTGCGAAAAAATCAAGTACATGTTCCCAAAGGCCCACGCCACCGCGTACGTCATGATGGCCGTACGGATTGCGTACTTCAAGGTGCATTATCCGCTGGAGTTCTACGCCACCTATTTCTCCGTCCGCGCCGACGACTTCGACATTCCGCTGATGGTAAAAGGATCATCGGCCATTCGGCAGAAGATCGAAGAGATCGAGGAAAAAGGGCATGACGCCCAGCCGAAGGAGAAGGCGCTGCATACGGTGCTGGAGATGGCCCTCGAAATGGTGGAGCGGGGATTCCGCTTTGCCAACGTGGACCTGTACCGCTCGGATGCGACCCGCTTCCTGATCGACGGCAACAGTCTGATCGCGCCGTTCCGCGCCATTCCCGGCCTTGGCACCAACGCTGCCCTGAGCATCGTCAAAGCCAGGGAAGAGGGGCCCTTCCTCTCCAAGGAAGACCTGCTGGCCCGTTCCAAGATCTCCAAGACGATCCTGGAATATTTGGACGAACAAGGCGCGCTCAAGGATCTGCCGGAGTCCAACCAGCTCTCCCTTTTCTAGGAACCACTCGGCACAGAAAAGAGCCCCACTCGATAACGCGATCGCTGACGCCGAGTGGGCAGTGCGTATGCTTAAGCCGGCTGGATGATTCGGGAATCGGTGGTTGTCAAAGGAATGTTGTTATGCTATAATCTTTTTGGAAATACTGGTGATACACGCTGCGAATGAGAGTGGGGAAACCCACTCTTTCTTTCTGGCCGAAACGTATGATGACAAACGGTCGACAGCACGCGGGCGCGACGCGAAAGACGCCCAACGCCCAACAGGAAGGAGGTATCGAGTTGAGCAAAGTAACGCAGATCGTAGAAGAACTGCTGGCTCCCATCTTGACCGATATGGGGCTTGAACTTGTCGACATCGAATACAAGAAGGAAGGCAGCAACTGGTTTTTGCGCATTTTTATCGACAATGAGACCGGCGATATCGACATAGATGAGTGCAGCGCCGTCAGCGAGCGACTGAGCCAGCGATTGGATGAAACAGACCCGATCCCCAACGCCTACTTTCTGGAGGTGTCATCGCCTGGTGCGGAGCGGCCGCTTCGGAACGAGCGCGATTTTCGCAAGGCTGTGGGCAGGCACGTACATATCACGACGAAGGAACCGGTGGACGGGGCGACGGTTTTTGAAGGGGAACTGCTCTCTTTTGAAAACGGGGAGCTGACGGTGAAAGAAGCGAAGAAAACCCATGTGATCACCCTGGAGCAGATCGACAGCGCCCGCATGGCGATTGTTTTCTGACCAGCCCGGATCACCTGTTTGACAGATTGGGACCATTGAAAGGAGGAGGCACCAGCAAGATGAACGCCGATTTTATTGAGGCACTGGAAGCCATCGAAAGAGAGAAAGGAATCACCAAAGAGGTATTGATTGAGGCCATTGAAGCAGCGCTTATCTCCGGTTATAAACGCAATTTCAACTCCGCGCAAAACGTGCGTGTCGACGTGAACCGGTATACCGGCCAGGTGCGTGTCTTTGCCCGGAAAACCGTGGTGGAAGAAGTGACCGATTCGCGCCTGGAAATCTCCCTGGAAGCGGCCCAGGAGATCGATCCCAACTACCGGCTCGATGATATCGTCGAGATCGAGGTGACGCCGCGCGATTTCGGCCGTATCGCGGCGCAGACGGCCAAGCAGGTCGTGACCCAGCGCATCCGCGAGGCGGAGCGGGGACTGATTTACAGCGAATTTATCGATCGTGAAGATGACATCATCACAGGCGTCGTACAGCGGCAGGATGCCCGTTTCTACTACATCGATCTGGGCAAGGCCGAAGCGGTGATGCCGCTGTCGGAAAAAATGCCGACAGACGATTTCAAACCGCAGGACCGCATCAAGGCTTACATCCTGAAGGTGGAAAAAACGACCAAAGGGCCGCAGATCGTCGTCTCCCGCACCCATCCGGGCCTGCTGAAGCGACTGTTTGAGCTGGAGGTGCCGGAGATCTATGATGGCACCGTTGAAATCAAATCCGTCGCCCGGGAAGCGGGGGACCGCTCCAAGATCGCCGTCCATTCCATCAATCCGGAGGTGGATCCGGTGGGGGCCTGTGTCGGGCCCAAGGGCATGCGGGTGCAAACCATCGTCAATGAGCTGAAAGGTGAAAAGATCGATATCGTTCGCTGGTCGGATGATCCGGCCGAATACGTGGCCAATGCGCTCAGCCCTTCCAAGGTGCTGCATGTGGAAGTGAATGCTGCGGAGAAGGTAACCCGTGTCATCGTACCCGACTATCAGCTGTCGCTGGCGATCGGCAAGCGCGGGCAAAATGCGCGCCTGGCCGCCAAGCTGACCGGCTGGAAAATCGATATCAAAAGCGAAAGCCAGGCGGAGCAAGAGGGGATTCAATATCCGAAACACTCTGAAAGCCTGGATTCCATGGATGTGGATGCATGATGAAAGTCAAAAAGGTACCGCTTCGCAAATGTATCGTCTGCCAGGGCATGTTCCCGAAGAAAGAATTGATCCGTGTGGTTCGCACGCCGCAGGAGACGATCGAGATTGACCTCACCGGCAGAATGGCGGGAAGAGGGACGTATGTATGCAGGCAGGAAACCTGCATGAAGCCGGATACCTTTGCGGCCGGCAAATGGAAGAAAGTGCTGGAAAGGGCGCTGAACATGACGATCAGCCAGGAGCAGTATGAAGAATTCCGCAGCCGGTGGCTGGAGCTGATCGGCCGATGAACCGGCAGGCGGGACAGCTGCTGGGGCTGGCGATGCGGGCCCGCAAGATTGTCACGGGGGAAGAGCTTGTGCTGAACGCGATTCGCAGCAATCAGGCAAAACTGGTCCTCCTGGCTACCGATGCATCCGCCAACACCGTGAAAAAAGTGACGGACAAATGCGCCCATTACGCCATCCCGCTCTGTTCCCCGGCCGATCGTTTCGAGCTGGGAAGAGCGATCGGCAAGGAGGCGCGCGTGACGATGGCCGTGACGGACGCGAAGCTGGCGGAGAACATCCGGCACCTTCTCACACCTAATTCATAAGGGGTGACATGATGAAAACACGCGTTTACGAATATGCCAAACAGCATAATATGAGCAGCAAGGAAATTCTCAACTTGTTAAAGCGATTGAATATGGAAGTTGCCAATCACATGAGCATCATGGATGAAGCGATGATAGCCAAGATTGAGGAGCATATGGCCAAACTCCGCGCCAATGCCCGTTTTGACAAACCGGCAGGGACAGCCCCGGCGCCGGCCCAGCCGGCGGAACGGAGCGCCGAGAAGACGGAGAAGCAGGCGCATGCGTCGGCAGCGCCGGAGAAACGCAAGGATGGCGGCAAGACCGGACAGCAGGCTGCCGCCGCGGGTCAGCAGCCGCGCAAGAATGACCGGTCGGCCGGAGGAAATGACCGTACCAAAGGGAATCGTCCCGACAATCCGCAGCGGCCGCCGCAGCAAAAAAATCAGGGGAAACAGCAGGAGCGAAAACCATTCGATATGAGAGGCCAACAAAGCAGAGCGCAGGATCAACAGGCAGGTCGTGCCGCCAACACCGTGGACGACCAGGATGATGTGAAAGTTGATGATTTCGAAGACAAGGTAAAGATCCCGGCCAAAGTGGCCCTGGAGAAGCGCGAGAAAATCAAAAAAGCGCCTCCGGCCAAAAAAGGTTTTGAGGAATCGAAGAAAAGCAGCCAGCCGTTTAAGAACAACAACAAACGGCATGACCAGCGCAAGGGAAGCCAGCAGCACCAGCAGCAGCAGCGACCGGCGGCTGAACCGCCGTCGAAGATTACGTTTACGGAGTCATTGACGGTTGCCGAACTGGCGAAAAAACTGCGTAAAGAACCTGCGGAAATCATCAAGAAGCTTTTCGGCCTTGGCATCATGGCCACCATCAACCAGGCTCTTGACAAGGACGCCATCGAGCTGATCTGTGCGGAATACGGCGTGGAAGTGGAAGAGAAAATCGTCATCGACGAAACCAACTTCGAAACCATCGAAGAAGTGGATAACCCGGCCGATCTGGTAGAACGTCCGCCGGTCGTTACCATCATGGGTCACGTCGACCACGGCAAAACCACCCTGCTGGACGCGATCCGCTCCACCAATGTGGTGGCAGGCGAAGCGGGCGGGATTACCCAGCATATCGGGGCCTACCAGGTGGAGATTAAAGGGAAGAAAATCACCTTCCTCGATACGCCGGGTCACGCCGCGTTTACCACGATGCGGGCACGCGGTGCGCAAATCACCGATATTACGGTCCTCGTCGTCGCGGCGGACGACGGCGTCATGCCGCAGACGGTGGAAGCGATCAGCCACGCCAAGGCTGCCAAGGTGCCGATCATCGTGGCGGTCAACAAGATCGACAAGCCGGAAGCGAACGTTGACCGCATCAAGCAGGAATTGACCGAGTACGGGCTGGTTGCCGAGGAATGGGGCGGCGATACGATTTTCTGCCCGATCTCCGCGAAGCAGCGCATCGGGCTGGAAGAGCTGCTCGAATACATCCTGCTGGTAGCCGAAGTGCAGGAGCTGAAAGCCAATCCGAACAAACGGGCGCGCGGTACCGTCGTGGAAGCCGAGCTGGATAAAGGGCGCGGTCCGGTGGCAACCGTACTGGTTCAGCACGGGACGCTCAAGGTGGGCGACCCGATCGTCGTTGGTTCCGCATACGGCCGCGTGCGCGCGATGATCAACGACAAGGGGCGCCGCATCAAGGAAGCGCCGCCGTCCACGCCGGTGGAAATCACGGGGTTGAACGATGTGCCGCAGGCGGGCGACCCGTTCATGGTATTTGAGGATGAGAAAAAAGCCCGGGCGATCGGGGAAGCGCGGGCGACGAAGCAGCGCGAATCGGAGCGCCGCGCAAACAGCCGCGTCTCCCTTGACGATCTCTTCCAGCACATCCAGCAGGGCGAGATCAAGGAGCTGAACCTGATCATCAAGGCCGATGTGCAGGGATCGGTGGAAGCCCTGCGCGGTTCCCTGGAAAAAATCGACGTCAATGGCACCCGTGTGAAAATAATTCACACCGGCGTCGGCGCGATTACGGAATCCGATGTTACGCTGGCCAATGCCTCCAATGCGATCATTATCGGATTCAACGTCAGACCGGAGCCGAACGCGCGCAACATGGCGGAGCAGGAGAAGATCGACATCCGCCTGCACCGCGTCATCTACAATGTGATCGAAGAGATCGAAGCGGCCCTCAAAGGCATGCTCGATCCCGTCTTCAAGGAATCGATCATCGGGACGGCGGAGATCCGTGAGATATTCAAGGTTTCCAAGGTGGGCAACATTGCCGGTTGCTATGTCACCGAAGGGAAAATCACCAGAGACGCGGGAGCCCGTGTCATTCGCGACGGCGTCGTCGTCTACGAAGGCAAGCTGGATACGCTCAAGCGGTTCAAGGACGATGTTCGCGAAGTGATGGCCGGCTATGAGTGCGGCATCACGCTGGAGAAATTCAGCGATTTCAAACAGGGAGATATTATCGAAGCCTTTGTCATGGTCGAAGTGAAGGCCTGATGGTGGGTGTGGAGCGAGTGGAACTGTTTCTGCCCGCCTGCCGCAGCCTGAAAGAGAAGCGGGCGATCATCAAAAGCATCTTGAGCCAGCTCCGGCAGAAGTTTAACGTGTCTGCCGCCGAGATGGCGTACCTGGAGCAGTGGCAGCGATCCGAACTGGCAATCGCTGCCGTTGCCAATGAATCCGCTTTTCTGCAACAACAGCTGGAGGCGGCCGTGCGCCTGGTGGAAATCGCTCCCGGCGTGGAGTTGATCAGGGCCGATACGGAATACTACGACTAAGGCAAATGCGGGGTGATTGCATTGAACAAAACGCGGTTGAGTCGTGTTGGGGAAGAAATCAAAAAGGAACTGAGCGTCCTGCTGCAGCGGGAGATGAAAGATCCGCGAATCGGGTTTGTCACCGTCACCGGCGTAGAGGTAACGAGCGACCTGCAGCTGGCGAAAGTATATGTCAGCATCTTCGGCAGCGCGGAGCAGCGGGAAGCTTCCCTTGCCGGACTGCAAAAGGCAAAGGGATTCCTGCGCTCGGAGATCGGCAAACGGGTCAAGGTGCGCCATGTGCCCGATCTGGTGTTTAAGCTGGATGAGTCGATCGATTACGGCAACCGGATCGACTCCATCCTGCGTGAAATCTCCGCTGAAGGGGACGCAAAGCATGAATAACTATCAGGAAGCGTTGACAGAAGCAGCTCGTTTCATGAAAGCTCACGATCGCTTTCTGATTGTTTCCCATGTGAATCCGGACGGAGATACAACCTCTTCCGCTTTGGCTACCGCCCTGCTGTTGGAGCAGGCCGGGAAAAGCTATGTGATTGTCAATGAAGGGGAGACGCCTTCCAAATTCGGCTTTCTTCCCCGCTTTGAGCGCATTCTGAATTTGTCGGCAGATTCGCTGGAAGAGAGATTCGACGCCGTCATCGCGGTCGATGCCGCGGATGCCCGGCGGATGGGCGAAGTCCGCCATCTGTTCGCCCCGAATGCCCGGATTCTGAATATCGATCACCATCCGACCAACGATTTTTTCGGCACGGTCAATGTGATCCGCACCGATGCAGCCGCGACGGCCGAGATCATGTTTGAGGTGATGGAAGCGGGAGGATTTGCGTGCACGCCGGAGTTGGCGACCTGCCTCTATACCGGGCTGCTGACGGATACGGGCGGGTTTCGCTACTCCAACACCACCTCCCATGTGATGGAGATCGCGGCCAAGCTGCTGCGCTGCGGGGTGAAGCCGGGCGAGATCGCCGAGCGCTGTCTGGAGGAGATTACGCTCAAACATGTCCAGGTTTTGCGGCGCGCCCTGCAATCGCTGAAGCTGACCCACCGCAACCAGGTGGCTTCCCTGAAGATCAGCCACGCCGATCTTTGCGAGACGGGGGCCACGTCGGAGGATGCGAGCGGCTTGGTGAATTACGGACGCAATATCGAGGGCGTGGAAGTGGGCATCTCGTTTTGCGAGCCGGAGCCGGGCGTGGTGAAAGTAAGCTTTCGCGCCCGCGCCCATGTGGATGTCGCGCAGATCGCCAAAAGCTTTGGCGGCGGCGGCCACGCAAAAGCGGCGGGCTGCACCCTGAAAGGGGAGCTGGCGGCGATCGAAGAGCAGGTTTTGGCAAAACTGAGCGAAGTGCTTGGAGTGGGTGTGCATGAATAATCCGCACGGGGTATTGGTTGTACATAAACCGGCCGGCATGACCTCTCACGATTGCGTCATGCGGGTGCGCCGCCTGTTTCAGACCAAAAAAGCGGGGCATACCGGCACGCTGGATCCGGAAGTGAGCGGCGTCCTGCCCGTCTGCATCGGCCATGCCACCCGCATCGTGGAATATCTACAGGAGCTGCCGAAAACGTACGAAGCGGTGATGTGCCTGGGTTCCTCGACGACGACGGAGGATGCGACCGGCGATGTGCTGGAACAGTTGCCGGTGGACGCGTCGGTCATCACCGAAGAGCGCGTCCGTGCCGTTTTCCAACGCTTTCTGGGGGAGATCGAACAGGTTCCCCCCATGTATTCGGCGGTGAAAGTGAAGGGCAAGCGGCTCTACGATCTGGCCAGAGAAGGAAAAACGGTGGAACGGCCCCCCCGCACGGTCACCATCTATGATCTGCAGCTTGCCTCCATCCGCGCGGGAGAGCAGGTGGAGATCGCGTTTGCCTGCCGGTGTTCGAAAGGAACCTACATCCGGACATTGTGCGTGGACATCGGGAAGGCACTGGGCTATCCGGCCCACATGTCCCGGCTGGTCCGAACGGGAAGCGGTCCATTTACCCTGGAGGATGCCGTGACGCTGGACGCGCTGGAAAAGGCCCGGGAGCGCGGCGAGGACTTGTCCGCCTATCTCCTGCCGATCGAGCAGGCGCTTTCCTTTTTGCCGCGCCATGAACTGCCGGCTGCCAGGAAAAAAGCCGTGCTCAACGGTTTGGAAACATCGCTGCCGGATGCGGCCTTTCCCGAGGGAAGCCTTGTCTGCCTCTTTTCGGAGGGGCGGCTGCTGGGGATTCACCGGGTGTGCAAGGGGCCGACGGGCAGCTATGCAAAAGCAGAAAAAGTTTTTCCAGCCGAGGTGGGAATGTGAAGACCGTTCAACTGTCATACCCGTTGCCGGAACAATTGGAAACCGCTCCCTGCGCGATGGCCGTCGGCTTTTTTGACGGCGTCCATCTGGGCCATCGCCGGGTGATTCAAAAAGCCATCGATGTCGCCTCCGCAAACGGTTGGCAGAGTGCGGTGATGACCTTTGATCCCCATCCGCGCGAAGTGCTGGGACAATCCGGGTATACCCGCTATCTGACCCCGCTTCCCGACAAGCTGGAGCAGCTGGAGAAAATGGGGGTGGACACAACCTATGTCATGAAGTTTGATATCGGGTTCTCCGCCGTCTATCCGGAAGATTTCGTCGCGGAATGCCTGCTGCCGCTCCAGGCCAGGCACATTGTCGTCGGCTTCGATTACACGTTCGGCTATCGCGGGATGGGAACGGCACAGACGCTGCAGGAATTGAGCCGCGGCCGTTACGGGCTGGACATCATCAGCCCGGTCAACCGGTACGGGGAAAAGATCAGCAGCACGGTGATCCGGGAATACCTGCACCACGGCGATGTGGAGCAGGTGCGCCATCTGCTCGGCAGGCCGTACAGGGTGAAAGGCACCGTTGTTCACGGCGACAAGCGGGGAAGAACCATCGGCTTCCCCACGGCCAACATCGCCCTGACTGAACCGTATCTCGTCGGGAAGAACGGGGTGTACGGCGTGCGCTTCATCCTGGATGGGCAGCGCTACAACGGGGTGATGAACATTGGCATCAAACCGACCTTTGCCCTGGAGAAAAAAGAGAAATCGCTCGAAGTTCACGTTTTTGACTTTGACCGGGAGATCTATGGCAAGGACGTGCAGATCGAGTTTCTCTTTGCGCTGCGCGAAGAGCAGAAATTTTCCGGCGTGGACGCCTTGATCGCCCAGATTCAGAAAGATGTGGAGACCGCCAAGCAAAAATTTGCTTCCGGCCATTATTAACTTTGCTTTTCGACGTTTCCTGTGCTATAATTCCTTTTGTTCTTTCAAAACCGCAGCTTGGCTGACCGACTCTCACCGGCGGCAGACTCGGCTGTTGGGGATATCGACAAGGAGGTGAGTCATCATGGCACTGTCTCAAGAGCGTAAAAACCAGCTGATCCAGGAATTCCGCACCCATGAGAACGATACGGGTTCTCCGGAAGTTCAGATCGCGATCCTGACCGAGAACATCAACAATCTGAACGAGCACCTGCGCACACACAAGAAAGACCACCACAGCCGTCGTGGTCTGTTGAAGATGGTAGGTCAGCGTCGCAATCTCTTAACCTATCTGAAAGAGAAGGACATTACGCGTTATCGCGCATTGGTAGACCGTCTGGGTCTGCGTCGCTAACGTACGGGGAAAGCGGGAGTATCCCGCTTTTTCTTTTGGCCCATTTTATTTCACTTCAAGCAGGAAATAATACAGACAGGTAGAAAAGATTCATGACGTCATATTGAACCAAAGGAGGACAGCAAGCCACATGGAGCAGCAATTCCGTACATATGATTTCGATCTCGCCGGCCGCAAGCTGACGCTGGAATTTGGCAAGATGGCCAAACAGGCGCACGGTTCGGTGCTGGTGAGATACGGCGATACGGCGGTACTGTCTGCGGTAACGGTTTCGAAAGAACCGAAAGCGCTGGACTTTTTTCCGCTGACCGTCAACTATGAAGAACGTTTGTACGCGGTCGGGAAAATCCCGGGCGGCTTCATCAAGCGCGAAGGACGCCCCAGCGAAAAAGCGATTCTTGCCAGCCGTCTGGTAGACCGGCCGATCCGCCCGTTGTTTCCAGAAGGTTTTCGCAACGAAGTGCAGGTTGTCAATACCGTATTGTCCGTCGATCAGGACTGCTCGCCCGAAATCGCCGCGCTGATCGGCACTTCCGCCGCGCTCTGCGTCTCGGAGATACCGTTCGACGGCCCCATCGGCGGCGTGATTGTCGGACGCGTTGACGGAGAGCTGATCATCAATCCGACCGTCGAGCAGATGGAAAAGAGCGACATTCACCTGGTTGTGGCAGGGACCTATCAGGCCATCAACATGGTGGAGGCAGGGGCGAAGGAAGTGCCCGAAGAGGTGATGCTGGAAGCCATCATGTTCGGCCACACCGTGATTCAGCAGCTCGTCGAATTCCAGAAACAGATCGTGGCGGAGATCGGCAAACCGAAAATGGAAGTGGTGCTGCACGAGATTGATCCGGAGATCGACCAGGCGGTGCGCGCCTATGCGGACGCCAAGCTGCGCGAAGCGATCCGGATTGAAGAGAAGCAGGCCCGCGCCGATGCCATCGATGCCGTAAAAGCCGAGACAAAGGCTCATTTCGAGGCGATTTATCCGGAGCAGGGCGCGGCCATTGACGAAGTGCTGCACAACATCGTCAAGGAAGAAGTACGCCGCCTGATTACCCATGAAAAGATCCGCCCGGATGGACGGGCGCTCAATGAAATCCGCCCGATCTCCAGCGAAGTCTCCATCCTGCCCCGCACGCACGGCTCCGGCCTCTTTACGCGAGGACAGACGCAGGCCCTCAGCGTATGTACGTTGGGAGCCCTGGGCGATGTGCAGATCCTGGACGGCCTCGGGTTGGAAGAATCGAAGCGCTTCATGCACCATTACAACTTCCCGCCGTACAGCGTAGGCGAGGCGCGGCCGCTGCGGGCACCGGGACGACGGGAGATCGGACACGGTGCGCTGGGTGAGCGTGCCATCGAACCGATTATTCCGTCGGAGCATGAATTCCCGTATACGATCCGTCTGGTGTCGGAAGTGATCGAATCCAACGGTTCCACCTCTCAGGCATCCATTTGCGCCAGCGTGCTTGCATTGATGGATGCGGGCGTACCGATCAAAGCGCCGGTGGCAGGGATCGCGATGGGGCTGATCATGAGCGAAGACGGACAGAATTTCTCCATTCTGACGGACATCCAAGGGATGGAAGACCATCTCGGCGACATGGACTTCAAGGTGGCCGGTACGGCAGCAGGCGTGACGGCGCTGCAGATGGACATCAAGATCGCGGGCATCAACCGGGAGATTCTGGAGCAGGCGCTCACCCAAGCGAGAGAAGGCCGGCTGTATATTCTGGAACGCATGCTGGAAACCCTGCCGGCACCGCGCAAAGAGCTGTCTCCCTATGCACCGAAGATTCTCACCCTCACCATCAATCCGGACAAGATTCGCGATGTGATTGGACCACAGGGCCGCGTGATCAACAAAATCATCGAAGAGACCGGCGTAAAAATCGACATCGAACAGGATGGCCGCATCTACATCGCCTCGGTCGATGCGGAAGCCAACCAGCGTGCGAAACAGATCATCGAAGATTTGGTCCGCGAAGTGACGGTCGGACAGACCTATCTGGGAACTGTGAAGCGAATCGAGAAGTACGGTGCGTTTATCGAGCTGTTTGCCGGCAAGGAAGGGCTGTGCCATATCTCGCAGCTGGCGGAGGAGCGGGTGGCCAAGACGGAGGATGTGGTTTCCATCGGCGACAAGGTCATGGTGAAAGTGACAGAGATCGACGACCAGGGACGCATCAACCTCTCCCGCAAAGCGGTGTTGAAGGAGCAGGCTGCGGCTCAGGCGGCTGCGAAAGCGGAATAACATCTTTGCAGAAAAGCTTCGTATCTTTCGGGATCGAAAGCTTTTTTCTTTTTGCCTGCGCTTCTACCCTTCCCGTTTCCCACATACATTGGACAAGAGAAGAGGTTGCTTGGACGGGAGCTTGAAGGAGTGAGAGCGTGGCCAGAAAGAATGTGAAACGGCTGCTGGTGACGGGAACATGCACGGGGGTTCTGCTGTTGGCGGTGGTGAACTCATCCCCGGTCGATCATTTTGTGGGCGTGGTGAAGCAGGGAACCGTTGAGGCGAACCTGCCCATGAAGGAGAGTACGGATGAGCGGCGCAAACTGATTGCGGAATGGCGCAAGACGCGGGAACAAGCACCCGTCGATGCCCGGATCGATCCGGTTTGGAAAGGAGCCATTCCCGGTTATTACGGTCTGGCCGTTGACGAGGAGAAGTCGCTTGCGCGTATGGAACAGACGGGCTTGCTGATACCGGATCAGCTTGTCTATCGGGAAGTTCCGCCTTCTGTTACGCTCGACCAGCTGGGAGCTTACCCGATTTATCGTGGAAATGAACAGAAGCCGGTCGTCTCCTTCATGATCAATGTGGCTTGGGGAAATGAACATCTGGACCGGATCTTGAATACGCTGGACCACTACGGTGTAAAAACCACGTTTTTTCTGGACGGTTCCTGGGTGCGCAGATATCCGGAGCTCGCCCGAAAAATTGCCCAGCGCGGCCATGAGATCGGCAATCATGCCTATTCCCATCCCGACATGAGCAGGCTGTCGGCTGAGAGAATCCGCCAGGAAATCGGGAAAACGCAAGCGGTCATCAAACAGACGCTGGGCATCACGCCGCGCTTGTTCGCGCCGCCATCGGGAGCGTTTGGGCAGCAGGTCGTCACCATCGCCCGGCAGGAGTTCGGCATGAAAACCATCCTGTGGACAGCCGACACCGTTGATTGGCGGAACCCGCCCTTGCAAGAGATGGTCAACCGTGTGGCAGGAAAGATGGGGAATGGGGTGCTGATTCTGATGCATCCCACCGATGTCTCCGCCAAGGGCCTGGAACAGCTCCTGATGATCGCCAAACAAAAAGGGTTGAAAGCGACGACCGTGTCGGAGGTTTTGGATGAGCGGCGGCTAAGTGCACCATAAGGCTCATCTCATGTTGTGGGAATATATGAATTTTGTTATAGTTAGACATGTTCGTACATGACCGGCGCAGCTGGAGAAAAACCTGCCAACGTTTTGCTTTCATTCCAAAGGAGGATTTCTGTGATTCAGCGATACATTTGCGAAAACGGTCTGCGCATTGTGACGGAGAAGATTCCATCCGTACGCTCTGTGGCATTGGGGATTTGGGTGGGGACCGGTTCCAAATATGAAAACGACACCATCAATGGCATTTCCCATTTCCTTGAACACATGTTTTTCAAGGGAACGACTTCCCGCACCGCGAAGGAGATCGCGGAAACATTTGACGAAATCGGGGGAAATGTCAACGCGTTCACGTCAAAAGAGTATACGTGTTACTACGCGCGCGTGCTCGACCAGCATGCCCCGATGGCATTGAACGTGCTGGCCGACATGTTTTTTGAGTCCGTATTTGACAGCGACGAAATCGAAAAAGAGAAAAACGTCGTCATCGAAGAGATCAGCATGTATGAAGACACGCCCGACGATCTTGTGCATGATCTGATTGCCAGGGCCTCCTTCTCGGCGCATCCGCTCGGCTATTCCATTCTGGGAACGGAGGATGTGCTGCGTCGTTTGACCCGGGATGACCTGCTTCACTATATCGAAAAGCGTTATCTGCCGGAGAACACGGTCATTACCGTTGCAGGCAACTTTGACGACGCGCTGCTCGACGCGATCAAGGCCCGTTTTTCCGCCTTTGCCCGCCCAGGCCAGGCGGTTGACCTGCAGCCCCCGGGCTTTGCAGCCGGGACGATCGTCCAGCAGAAAGCGACGGAACAGGCCCATCTCTGCATCGCGCTGCCCGGTTATCATGTCGGCCATGATGATATTTATTCGCTGATCCTGCTCAACAACATCCTGGGAGGCAGCATGAGCTCCCGTCTCTTCCAGGAGATCAGGGAAGAAAGGGGCCTCGCCTATTCGGTCTATTCCTACCATTCCGCCTATAAGGAGACGGGCACCTTTACCATCTATACGGGAACGGCGCCGGAGCATGTGGGCCAGGTGTTCGACATCGTCTCCCATATCCTGGCGGACGTATGCGAAAAAGGGATTACCGACAAAGAGCTGAACAAGGGAAAAGAGCAGTTGAAAGGCAGCCTGATGCTCAGCCTGGAGAGCACCAACAGCCGCATGAACCGGCTGGGCAAAAACGAGCTGCTGCTGGGCAGGCATTTCAGCCTGGATGAGATCATCGCCAAAATCGACAAGGTCACCCACGCTTCGGTCCAGGCCGTCGCCCGCGAGCTGTTCCGTTCCAGCATGGCGCTGGCGATGGTAAGTCCGCTGGAAGGTTTCCCAGATAACGTGAAAAACGATGTCCTGGTTCGCTGAGAAGAGGGGATGCCCCTCTCAGGCTGTCGATAAAATCGGCAGCCATTTTTGTTTCACAGCGGTCTTCTGTTCCCGCAGCGGGGAAAAATCCGGCATAGGCCGGATTTTTTCGCGTATATGATACCAAAACGGACATGATGTTCCGGACGCAGGAGGTGGGGAGCGATGCGGCTGAGCGAATTCAGCGGCAAGGAGATTATCGGCCTTGATACCGGAGAGCGCATGGGGGTGATCGGGCAATCGGATCTGGAAATCAATGCCGCTACCGGCGAGATTACGGCCATCATCCTGCCGGAATCCTCATTTTGGGGATGGGGAAAACGGAAGGAGGAGGTGGTGATCCCCTGGAACGCGATTGTGAAGATCGGACCTGATATGATCATCGTCGGCGGGCTGAAGGCGAACAACCAGGTAGCGGGCAAATAGGTTCATTGTCACCTAACCATGGGGTTTCGAATAGGATGGGGTAGATCGCAACGCTTTTTTCCGAATTCCGTCTTTTGTGCAGTCGCACGGAAAAAACCTTTTGCGTTTCGCTTGTTTAATGCAGTAAAATGTGTGGAAAGGGGAACGCAGCATGCTAACGGGGATACATGTTGCCTTCGTCGGCGGTGACATGCGGCAGCTGGAAGTGATCAAACGCTGCATCCAGCTCGACGCAAGCGTTACGCTGATCGGCTTTGACAACCTGGAGAGCATCTTCACAGGGGCAACGAAAAAACCATTAACATGCGATGTGTTGAAAGACGTTGACGCACTCGTCCTGCCCATGGTGGGCACCGATGATCACGGGATTGTCGAGAGCATCTTCTGCTCGAAGCCGCTGCAGCTGGTGGAGGAACACGCAGATGCCCTGCCGCAGTCGTGCGTGGTTTACACGGGGATGGCGAAGCCTTATTTGAAGGCGCTGCTCGCCAAACGGCAGATCCCGCTCGTCGAACTGCTGGACCGCGATGATGTGGCCATCTACAACTCGATTCCCACGATGGAAGGCGCGCTGATGATGGCGATCCAGAATACGGATATCACCATCCACGGCTCACAGGTGATCGTCCTTGGACTCGGCAGGGTGGGTATGTCGCTGGCACGCGCTTTGCACGCCCTGGGTGCCCGCGTCAGAGTCGGGGCAAAACGTCCGGAACACATAGCTCGTATCTATGAGATGGGGATCACACCTTTCCATCTCAGCGAATTGAAACAGCAGGTAACCAATGCTGACATCATTTTCAACACGATCCCGCACCTGATTCTTACGGCAGAAGTGATTGCCCAGATGCCGCAGTCAACCTTCATACTGGACCTCGCCTCCAAACCGGGGGGAACCGATTTTCGCTTTGCGGAACGGCGCGGCGTCAAGGCCTTGCTCGCTCCCGGGCTGCCTGGTATTGTTGCGCCGAAAACGGCAGGACAGATTCTTGCGAACACGCTGTCCCGCTTGATTGCCGAACAATGCGCAAACCGGGAGGTATCAGCATGAGCGACCTGAAGGGCAAAACGATTGGCTGGGGCTTGTCGGGCTCACACTGCACGTTTGAGGAGACGATGCCGCAGATCAAACGGGTCGTCGAAGCGGGGGCGCGGGTTATCCCGGTCGTTACCCATACGGTGATGACAACGGATACGCGCTTCGGCACTTCTGCCGATTGGCAGAAGCAGCTGGTCGAAATCACCGGGGAGAAAATCATCGCCACCATTCCGGAAGCGGAACCGCTGGGGCCGTCCAAGCTGTTTGATGCCATGGTGATCGCGCCGTGCACGGGAAACACGACGAGCCGCCTGGCCAATGCGATCACCGACAGCGCCGTGTTGATGGCAGCCAAGGCGACCATGCGCAACTTGCGCCCGATCGTGGTGGCCATCTCCACTAACGATGGTTTGGGGCTTAATTTTGCCAACATCGCGAAACTTTTGACCGCCAAAAATATTTTTTTTGTGCCGTTCGGGCAGGATGCGCCGGAGAAGAAACCGAATTCTCTCGTAGCCCGCATGGACTTGATCAAGGAGACGTGTGAGGCCGCCCTGGATGGCAGGCAGCTGCAGCCGCTGCTGATCGAAAGGTATCTCTATTAACCGATACATGATTTTTACCGGTCGTGGGAGGAGAAAAATGATGAACCAGAAGACGTACAATGTTGCCGTTGTCGGCGCGACGGGTGCTGTTGGACAGCACATCATTTCCCTTCTGGAGGAGCGCAATTTTCCCGTGAATGAACTGAAGCTGCTTGCTTCGGGCCGTTCGGCGGGGAAAACGGTAACGTTCAAAGGAAAAGCGATCACGATTGAGGAAGCCAAACCGGATAGTTTTGTCGGCGTTCACTTTGCCCTTTTCAGCGCGGGCGGGGCTGTCAGCAAGGAGCTGGCGCCGCACGCGGCACGCCATGGCGCCGTGGTGATCGACAACACCAGCGCATTCCGGATGGATCCGGAAGTGCCGCTCGTCGTGCCGGAAGTGAACATGCACGCCGCGTTCTCCCATAAAGGCATCATCGCGAATCCGAACTGCTCGACCATTCAGATGGTGGCTGCCTTGAAGCCTCTGTATGACCGTTTTGGCATTGACCGCATCATCGTCTCCACCTATCAGGCCGTTTCCGGCGCCGGGGCGTCCGCGATCAACGAACTGCTGACGCAGTCGCGCGACGTGCTGGACGGCAAACCGGTGGAACCCAAGGTGCTGCCGGTAGCGAAACTGCCGGTGCATCACCAGATCGCCTTCAACGCGATTCCGCAAATTGACGTCTTTACCGAGAACGGCTTCACTTTTGAAGAGATGAAAATGGTCAACGAGACGAAGAAGATCCTCGAGGACGACAATGTTCTGGTATCCGCTACCTGCGTGCGTATTCCGGTCGTGTACGGCCACTCCGAAGCCGTTTACGTGGAGTTGAAGCAGGATTTCGAGCTGGAGGAAGTGAAAGCTTTGCTGCATGACGCTCCAGGGGTTGTGCTGGTGGATGATCCCGCCCAGCAGCGTTACCCGCTGGCAACCGAAGCGGCCGGCAAGCTGGAGGTCTTTGTGGGACGCGTGCGGCGCGACCTGCATCATCCGCGCGGCCTGCATCTGTGGATTGTGTCCGACAACCTGCTGAAGGGAGCGGCATGGAATACCGTGCAAATCGCGGAGGAACTTATCAAGGCTGAACGGTAGGAGAGAGAAAGGTGAAAATTCTCGTCCAAAAATTTGGTGGTTCCTCCCTGACAACCGCGGATTGTCGGGCAAGAGCCATTACCCATATCGAACGAGCGCTGTCGGAAGGGTACGCGCTCGTTGTCGTTGTTTCGGCGATGGGGCGCAAAGGCGACCCGTACGCAACGGATACCTTGCTGCAGCTGATCCGGGAGAACGGCAACAGTCTGCCGGCGCGTGAGACGGATCTGCTTCTTCATACCGGAGAAATCATCTCGGCTGCGGTCATGTGCAGCCAGCTGAACGAACGGGGGATACGGGCCACCATTTTGACGGGGGGCCAGGCCAACATCATCACGACCGATGATTTTTCCAACGCCCAGATTCTGTCGATCGACCCCAAGCGGATCAAACAGGAGCTGGAAGCGGGAAAGGTCGTCATCGTACCCGGCTTTCAAGGCAGGACGGCCGACTGGGAGATCACGACGCTGGGACGCGGCGGCAGCGATACGACGGCCACCGCGCTGGGCGTTGCCCTGCAGGCCGAGATGGTTGACATCTTTACGGACGTCAATGGCATCATGACGGCTGATCCGCGGATCGTTGAGGAAGCCCAACCCCTCGAAGCGGTTACCTATACTGAGATCTGCAACATGGCCCATCTTGGCGCCAAGGTGATCCACCCGCGCGCCGTGGAGATCGCCATGCAGGCCCATGTCCCGATCCGCGTACGCTCCACCTTCTCGGACGACGAAGGCACGCTGGTGACAACCCTGCATGAGATCGGGCGGATCAGCGGCCCTGTCAGGGATCGCCTGATCATGGGGATCGCCCACGTCCCCAATATCACCCAAATCAAGGTGTTTGCCAAGGAAGGGCAGTATGACACGCAGCTGCGGGTATTCAAGGCCATGGCGCAGCATCATATCAGTGTGGATTTCATCAATGTCAATCCGCTTGGCGTTGCCTATACCGTCCATGACCAGATGGCTGACAAGGCGGTCGGCATCCTGCGGGAGATGGGGTATGAGCCGCAGATTCTGCCGCACTGCGCCAAGGTCTCCGTGGTAGGAGCGGGCATGGCGGGGGTTCCGGGCGTGATGGCCCAGATCGTGGAGGCGCTGACCAATGAAGACATTCAGATTTTGCAGTCGGCCGACTCCCACACCACCATCTGGGTCCTGCTCCATGAAGCGGATATGGTGAAGGCCATTCGCGCCTTGCACCGCCAATTCCAATTACATTCTGGCCGAAAGTGAAAGGACTGATTCTTTGTGGCACATTTTGGGCGTCTGGTTACCGCGATGGTCACACCGTTTGACGAACAGCTTCGGATTGATTTTGACAAAACGGAACGGCTGATTGATCACCTGCTGGCGACGGGAACGGAAGGGTTGGTTGTGAGCGGCACCACCGGTGAATCGCCGACGCTGTCGGCAGCCGAAAAGCTGGAACTATTCCGCCATGTGGTGTCATACGTAAAGGGACGCTGCCATGTGATCGCCGGCACCGGCAGCAACAATACGGCATCCAGCATCGAATTTACCCAAGCGGCTGCAGAGACGGGCGTCGATGCCGTCATGGTGGTGGCTCCGTATTACAGCCGTCCTTCCCAGGAAGGGTTGTACCAGCACTTCAAGGCGGTTGCGGAGGCGACGACGCTGCCGGTGATGCTGTACAACGTGCCTACCCGCACCGGCGTGAACATGACCGCACAAACCACGCTCCGGCTGGCGCAGCTGCCCAATGTCGTCTGCATCAAGGAAGCATCGGGCAATCTCTCCCAGATGGCCCAGATCATCGAGCATGCGCCGGAAGGCTTCGAATTGTACAGCGGCGATGACGGGCTGACCCTGCCGGTGCTCGCCATCGGCGGCGTAGGCATCGTCAGCGTGGCGAGCCACGTGGTGGGTGCTGACATGACGGAGATGATCTCCGCCTTTTTTGCCGGCAATCATGCCCGGGCGGCATCGATCCACCGCAAGCTGCTGCCGGTCTTTGAAGGGCTGTTCGCCTACCCGAGCCCGGTGCCAACGAAGACGGCCCTGGAACTCATCGGCGTACCGGTGGGCGGCGTACGCCTGCCGTTGGTCGATCTTACCGAAGAAGAGCGTGCGTTCGTCCAATCCATTCTGCCTCGGAAATAATGCCCAGCCTCTTACTCACCCGGCACAGCATCCTGCTGCTACCGGGTGTTTTGCTGTGCGGCCCGAGCCTGCCCGCGTCATTCGATTGGCGGGTGGGTTTTCATACCATATTGAAAAGTTTAAACTCTTTAAATGATAAAGCGATGTAAGAAAAGTTGGGGGCCCCCGCCGACAAGAGCGTTAGCTTAAGTCGGCGGGGTTTTTCTCACTTGTGTTTGCCTTTTTCTTTCGGGTATAATGAATACAAGTGATTTGGGGCGGTTAAAAAGAGTGTAATGACAACTAAATATAGGAGGTTCAACTTTGCACAAGTCTCAACACAGCGTTCTCATTTTCGCCCTGGGCGGAGTAGGCGAAATTGGGAAGAACATGTACGTGATCCGTTCGGACGATGACATCGTGGTGATCGACGCCGGTCTGAAGTTCCCGGAGGAAGAAATGCTGGGAATCGACATGGTGATACCGGACATCACGTACCTGGAGGAAAACCGCGACAAGGTTCGCGGCATTATTATCACACACGGACATGAGGATCACATCGGCGGATTAAGCTATGTACTGAAGCATCTGAATGTACCCGTATACGCAACCAAACTCACCCTTGGATTGATTGAAGCAAAACTGAAGGAAGCGGGCATCCTAAACACAACCAAGCGTCATTTGATCACCACCGATTCGGAAATTCAGCTTGGATCGGTAAAAGCGACGTTTTTCCGTGTTAATCACAGCATTCCCGACAGCGTCGGCGTCTGCCTGGAAACACCGGAAGGGACGATTGTGCACACGGGTGACTTCAAGTTCGATCAGACGCCTGTGAGCGGTCAAGCGGCTGACATCGCCAAAATGGCCATGATCGGAGAACGGGGCGTTCTGTGCCTGTTGTCTGACAGCACCAATGCGGAGCGTCCGGGCTTTACCGGCTCCGAACGCGCCGTCGGGGAAGCCATTAAGGACGTGTTTCGCAGAGCGGAAGGCCGCATCGTGGTCTCCACGTTTGCTTCCAACGTTCATCGCATCCAACAGGTGCTGGATGCTGCCGTCATGTACAACCGCAAAGTAACGGTAGTCGGCCGCAGCATGGTGAACGTGATCAACATCAGCATGGATTTAGGATATCTGCGTGCACCAAAAGGCTTGATCGTGGAAGTGGATGAGATCAACAAGCTTCCAGCCGATCAGGTGGTAATACTGTCAACCGGAAGTCAGGGTGAGCCCATGTCCGCGCTCACCCGCATGGCCCGATCCGCCCATCGGAAAATCGACATCCTTCCGGGAGATACCGTAATCATTGCCGCAACCCCGATCCCTGGCAATGAAAAATATGTGGCCCGCACGATCGACCAATTGTATCGGGCGGGAGCCGAAGTGATTTATGGCGGACATGGTCCGAATGGCACCGTACACGTTTCCGGACACGGCAGCCAGGAAGAGCTTCGCCTGATGCTCAACCTGATCCGGCCCAAATATTTCATCCCGATACACGGGGAATTCCGTATGCTGCGCATGCACGGCATTCTTGCCGAGCAGGTCGGCATCCCGTCGGAGAATATTTTCCTGCTGGATAACGGCGATACCGTGGAGATCTCCGGGGGTGTCGCCCGTTACGGCCCGAAAGTGCATGCCGGCAATGTGCTGATCGATGGACTCGGCGTCGGGGACGTCGGCAATATTGTTTTACGCGACCGCAAATTACTGTCTCAAGATGGCATACTGGTAGTTGTCGTTACACTCAGCAAACAAAACGGTACGATTTTGTCCGGTCCTGATATCATTTCCCGCGGATTTGTCTATGTTCGCGAATCGGAGACTCTGCTAGACGAAGCGAACCGAATCGTCACCCAAACACTGCTAAAATGTATGGAAGAAAACGTGAATGAATGGTCTTCGTTGAAAAACAACGTGAAGGACGCACTGGGCCGCTTCTTGTATGACCAGACGCGGCGCCGCCCGATGATCCTGCCGATCATCATGGAAGTATAGTGCGCAGACGTGGAAGGGAGTCGGCCATCCTTGCGAAGAGGATGGACCGGCTCCTTTCCTGTTTGTGCCGGAATTTGCCACAGGGATCCCACTTGAACGCAGCCGTCCGCTTGCGCCGTGCCGGTGCATCAATCTGCCTTTGGCTATCCATACTAAAGAAGGAAAGCGAAGGAGGTTACCAAGATGCCCGCAGGGAAATATACCGATTTTCTCAATCGTCCCCCGTTCTCCAACAATCAGGAGCCGCAGCCGCCCACCCCGGATGAGATGCCGGGAGGGGAAGATGCCAAAAAGCGCATTCTCGACACCATTACACAATTGGGGCAAACCAATGTGCCGCAGCTCGAAAGCAATATCTATTGCCTGTCGATCATCGGCCAGGTGGAAGGGCATATTCAACTTCCTCCCCAGAACAAAACGACGAAATACGAACACATCATCCCCCAGCTTGTGGCAGCCGAGCAGAACAGCAAAATCGAAGGCGTGCTGGTCCTGCTGAACACGGTGGGGGGGGATGTGGAGGCCGGACTGGCGATCGCCGAGATGGTCGCTTCCCTGACCAAGCCGGTGGTGACATTGGTGCTGGGGGGCGGACACAGCATCGGCGTGCCGATCGCGGTGGCCGGCAACTATTCGTTCATTGCGGAAACGGCGACCATGACGATCCATCCGATCCGGCTTACCGGCCTGGTCATCGGCGTTCCCCAAACCTTTGAATATCTGGACAAGATGCAGGATCGCGTCGTGCAATTCATCGCCAAGCATTCCCGGATCACGCAGGAGCAGTTCAAGGATCTGATGCTGAGAACGGGCGAGCTGACGCGCGATATCGGAACCAATGTGATCGGAGCCGATGCCGTGAAGTACGGGTTGATCGACGAGGTGGGGGGACTGGGCAAGGCGCTGAAAAAATTGAATGAACTGATTGAAAAGGCACGCACGGAGGAGAAGATCACGCAATGATACTCTATACCCCCATGCCGTTGGAACTGGTGTACGCCGACTTTCACAAGGTGGAGAAGCAGGAGATCCAGGAAGTTGACATGGGAGGCGGCGTGAAGATGTTGGTGGAGCCCACGGGAAAATATCAGGGCAGAATCATTCGGCTGATTTCCCCCAATCCGCAGGATTACTTGAATCCCCGTTATGCGCCGGGTCAAACCATCTCCTTTCAACCCGATTTTTCGTAGCGAATTCTCCCTGTATTTCTCTCAAATTCCTGTGGTATACTAAGATTAGTCGCAGCCGGTAACAAGTCGGCTGCCTTTTCATTCTATCCGGGAGGAGGCATGCCAGTGGGCAGAGAGCGAAAAAAAACCAATGTGGCATGGGCCTCGGTAGCAAAGATTGAGCTGACTGGTCTCGTCGTCATCGTGCTTTCCCTCATCGGCCTGTTGGAAAGCGGCTGGCTAGGGAAACATGTGCTCTCTTTTTTCTTTCGGTTTCTGGCCGGATCCTACGACTTTGTGATCCCGCTGCTGTTGATCGGTTTTTCCCTGTATACCATGTTTACCCGCAAACCATTTCGGGTGAACTCGCAGGTGTTTGGGTCCTTTCTTCTTCTTGTGGCCACCCTGCTGTGGGCGCATTTGCAATTTTACGAAGAGATCACCGCGAACGGCCGATTTGCCGACCAAAGCATTGTCCGGGTAACCTGGGATCATCTGTGGCTGGATCAGAGTCAAAAGGTTTCCACGACGGATGTGGCGGGGGGCATGATCGGAGCCCTGCTTTTCGCCCTGTGCAACAGCTTGTTTGGCACGATCGGCACGGGGCTGATCATCGGCCTGCTCTACCTGGTGGGGCTCATGTTCCTGTTTAATCTTTCGTACGTGGAGATCCTGCTGTTTGTCAAAAACAGAACGCAGCAGCTGTATGAGAAAGGCAAAGAGTCCATAAAGGATTCGCTCCAGCTGCTGCAGGAAGAAAGCGAAAAACGGAAGGAGCAGAAAGAAAAACGGAAAGCGGAGAAAACGGCAGCCGCCGTTTCGCCGCCTGTCGCGGGCGATGACGAAAACGATGCGACGACGGACGTGAACGAACCGCAGGCAGCCGAAGAGGTGCCGGTTGCTCCCGTGATCCGCGACTTTGCGGAGCGGCTGTTGGCGGAAGAGGAACAGCCGGTCAGCGGTAAGCCGATCGTCCCGATCGCCAAGGAAATCACATTCTCCCTGGAAGGGGAGGAAGCCATTTTTGGCACCCTGGAAAGCGAAGAGATCAATCCCGCTCCCTATCTTATCCCCAGTCTGGACATGCTGTCCCGTCCCAAGGCATACATACCCGGCAAAGAGGTTGATCACACGTCCAATGCCGCCAAGCTTGTGCAGACGCTCAAAAGCTTCGGCGTCAGCGCCATCGTTTCGGAGGTTCACCGGGGTCCTGCGGTCACCCGCTATGAGATTCAGCCGGCAACCGGGGTGAAGGTGAGCCGGATCGTCAGTCTGACCGATGACCTGGCGCTGGCGCTGGCCGCCAAAGATATCCGGATCGAAGCGCCGATCCCCGGCAAATCGGCCATCGGCATCGAGGTGCCCAATGCCGAAGTGGCCGTCGTGTCGCTTCGGGAAGTGCTGGAATCTCCCCAATACCAGGACGCCGGCGGCAAGCTGACCGTGGCGTTGGGACGGGATATCTCGGGGGAACCGATTGTCGCCGATCTGGCGAAGATGCCCCACCTGCTGGTCGCCGGCGCGACCGGAAGCGGCAAATCGGTCTGCATTAACAGCTTGATCATGAGCCTCCTGTTCAAGGCGCGTCCGGACGAAGTGAAACTGATGATGGTCGACCCCAAGATGGTGGAGCTGAATGTCTACAACGGCATCCCCCACCTCCTGGCACCCGTTGTGACAGACCCGCGCCGTGCCTCCGTCGCCCTGAAAAAAGTGGTGGCGGAGATGGAGAGGCGCTACAACCTTTTTGCCAAGACGGGGGCCCGCAATATCGAGATGTACAACCAGCAGATCGGCTTGCAGATGGATGCGGGCATGAAAGCGGCCAAACTGCCGTATATCGTGGTGATCGTCGACGAGCTGGCCGACTTGATGATGGTGGCTCCGGGGGAAGTGGAGGATGCGATCTGCCGTCTCGCCCAGATGGCCCGGGCTGCCGGCATTCATCTGATTATCGCGACACAGCGGCCGTCCGTCGACGTGATCACCGGCGTGATCAAGGCCAATATCCCGTCCCGCATTGCCTTCGGCGTTTCCTCCATGGCGGATTCCCGCACCATTCTGGACATGGGCGGGGCGGAGAAGCTGCTGGGGCGCGGGGATATGCTGTTTTTGCCGATGGGAGCGTCCAAGCCGATCCGCGTGCAGGGAGCGTTCGTATCGGACAAGGAAGTGGAGGAGGTGGTCCGCTTCGTCAAGGACCAGCAGGAGGCAGCCTATCACGAGGAAATGATCCCCGAAGAAACGGCGGAAGAGCAGCAAGCGGTCGTCGATGACGAATTGTTTGACCAGGCCGTGCAGATTGTGGTGGAGGCCCAATCCGCTTCGGCCTCCCTGCTGCAGCGCCGGCTGCGGATCGGCTACACCCGCGCCGCCAGGCTGATCGACATGATGGAAGCCCAGGGCATCGTCGGGCCTTATGAAGGCAGCAAGCCGCGCGAGGTGCGCGTACCGCGGCCTCCGGCGGAAAGCCACATTTCCTGACCGGCTGCAAGCCTTCCTGTCTGGTGAAATGGGACAAATTTTTGGCTTGCATGATTCTCGCCGCTTAAGGTAAAATTTCTACGGACTCATGGAAATTGCGTGGCAAAAAAAATTTTGGGGAAGCTGGGAATGGGTCGCCCGACACATGCCCACCCCGCCATCAATTTCTCAATCCAATCAAAATGGGGGTAAAACGAATGAAAAAAGTAGTTTCCGTGCTCTCTGTTGCAGCCCTGAGCCTTTCCCTCGTGCTTGCCGGCTGTGGCAGCAAGGCGCCGGAGCAAAGCCAAGGCGGACAGGCCGGACAAGCCGGCGGAGGCCAGGCACCGACCATGAAAATCGGGATGGTTACCGACGTGGGCGGCGTCAACGACAACTCCTTCAACCAAAGCGCATGGGAAGGTCTGCAGAAACTGCAAAAAGACCTGAACATGCCGGAAGACAACGTGAAGTACCTGCAAAGTACGGGTGACGCCGATTATGTGCCGAACCTCACCCAATTCGTCAAAGACGGCTGGGATCTGACCTGGGGGATCGGTTTCTTGATGGGCGACCATGTGAAGAAAGTGGCGACCGAAAATCCGAACTCCAAATTGGCCATCATCGACGCCGTGGTAGAGGCGCCCAACGTGGAGTCCGTCGTGTTCAAAGAGCATGAAGGTTCCTTCCTCGTCGGCGTGGTTGCCGCTTCCATGACCAAGACAAACAAGATCGGTTTCGTCGGCGGGATGGACGTCCCGGTAATCAAACGCTTCGAAGCCGGCTTTACCGCAGGGGTAAAAGCCGTGAAGCCTGATGCGCAGGTGATTCCGGTTTATACCGGCTTTTTCGACAAGCCTGACGTCGGCAAATCCGCTGCCTCCCAACTCTACGGCCAAGGCGTAGACATCATTTTCCACGCTGCCGGTTCCACGGGTGACGGGGTTTTCAACGAAGCAAAAGACCGCAAAGCCAAAGGCGAAAACGTATGGGTAATCGGTGTGGATAAAGACCAGTCCCTCACCTTCGGCAAAGAGATTACCCTGACTTCCATGATGAAACGCGTAGACGAAGCCGTATACCGCGTTTCCAAAGAAGTGATCGACGGCAAATTCGAAGGCGGCAAAGTGGTATCGCTCGGTCTGGCGGAAAACGGCGTAGGTCTGCCGGAGACATCCAAGGATACGGTTCCTGCCGATGTGTTGAAACTCGTGGATGAGTACAAGCAAAAAATCATCAACGGCGAAATCAAGGTACCGGAAGAACCGCAAAAATAAGCGTAGCCAAGTAGCAGGAGGACAAGGCTAGTTTGGAGAAACTAGCCTTGTTCTTTCCATTCTTCCTATCGTTTTTTTACGCGTTTTTTATTTCATCCGCAAACGGGGTGAATTGCTTGGATCAAGGACAAACAGTAGTGGAAATGCGCGGCATTACGAAACGGTTCCCCGGTATTGTCGCGAACGACAACGTGAATTTGGTCGTCAGGAAAGGGGAGATCCACGCGCTGCTGGGGGAAAACGGCGCGGGGAAATCCACCTTGATGAATATTTTGTTTGGGCTGTATCAGCCGGATGAAGGTCAGATTTTCATCAACGGCAAAGAAGTGCAGATCACCAACCCGAACGTCGCCAACGAACTGGGCATCGGGATGGTCCACCAACATTTCATGCTGGTGGAACCCTTCACCGTCACGGAAAACATTATCCTCGGAAACGAACCCAGAAGCGGGTTGAAGATAGATATCAACAAAGCCGCCAGACAGGTTGTGGAGCTGTCCCATCGCTACGGCCTGAAAGTGGACCCGCATGCAAAGATCGAAAACATCTCCGTCGGCATGCAGCAGCGTGTGGAGATCTTGAAAACACTCTACCGCGGCGCCGACATCCTCATTTTTGACGAGCCTACAGCCGTTCTGACTCCCCAGGAGATCCACGAGCTGATCGAGATCATGCGAAACCTCGTGAAAGAAGGCAAAACCATCATTCTGATCACCCACAAGCTGAAGGAGATCATGGCCGCGTGCGACCGCGTGACCATTATCCGCCGCGGCAAGGTAATCGACTCCCTGGCCGTGGCAGATACCAATCCGGATGAGCTGGCAGCCAAGATGGTGGGACGCGAGGTAACCTTCCGCGTGGAGAAAAAGCCAAGTGTGCCCAAGGACGTGATCCTCTCCGTAGAGAATGTGACCACCATGGGGAACCGTGGGGTGAATGCGCTAAACGGCATCTCCTTTGAGGTCCGGGCAGGCGAGATCCTCGGGATCGCCGGGGTGGAGGGCAACGGTCAGAGCGAGCTGATTGAGGTGTTGACCGGGCTGCGGAAAGTGCAGGAAGGCACCATCCGTCTGAACGGAAAAGAGATCACGAACCAATCCCCCCGTGTGATTTCGGAAAGCGGGCTTTCCCACATTCCGGAGGACCGGCATAAACGGGGGCTGGTGCTCGACTTCTCCATGAGCGAGAACATGGTGCTGGAAACATACTTTCATCCGGAATTCAACCAGAAGGGCTTCCTGAACTATGAGGCCATCGACAAGCATGCCGAGCGGCTCATCAAGGAGTTTGACGTCCGCACGCCCAGCATCCATACGCCGGCGCGGGCGCTCTCTGGCGGTAACCAGCAGAAGGCGATCATTGCACGGGAAGTGGACAAGAACCCCGACCTGCTGATCGCGGCCCAACCCACCCGCGGTCTGGATGTAGGCGCCATCGAGTTTATTCACAAGCGTCTGATCGAGCAGCGGGACAAGGGGAAGGCCGTGCTGCTGATCTCCCTGGAACTGGACGAAATCATGAATGTATCCGACCGCATCGCCGTCATCTATGAAGGAAAAATCGTGGGGATCGTCGATCCGAAGGAAACAGACGAGCAGGAGCTCGGCCTCATGATGTCCGGCGGCAAAACCATGTCTGGAGGTGGAAACGGGTGAACAAATGGCGAAACATCTTTCTGGCGGAGTCTACCCTCGTCCCGTTGGCCGCCATCCTCTTGGGTTTGCTGACGGGGGCGCTGGCGATGCTGGCCGGCGGCTTCGATCCTCTTCTCGCGTATCAATCGCTGCTGAAAAAAGTGTTTGGCAATGCGTACAACTTTGGAGAAACCATCCGGCAAATCACCCCGCTGATCTTTACGGGTCTCTCCGTTGCGTTCGCGTTCCGAACCGGCTTGTTCAACATCGGGGCGGAAGGGCAGTTCATCATGGGCATGCTTGCATCCGTTTACATCGGTATCGTCTTCGATCTTCCCGCGTACATTCACGCCCCTCTTGCCATTCTGGCGGGAGCGCTGGCCGGCGGTCTGTGGGGAGCCATTGCGGGTTATTTGAAAGCAGCCCGCGGGGTGCATGAAGTAATCACGACGATCATGATGAACTGGATTGCGCTGTATCTGGCAAATTATATTCTCGCCTCGTTTCTGGTGCCGGAGGGAAAACAGAACTCCGAACCGGTGAAAGAGACCGCCGTCATTACCATCGGCTGGCTGTCACAAATGTTTGACAGCGCCCGCCTGCACTGGGGAACGCTGCTTGCCTTGATCGCGGCCGTGGTATTTTATGTGCTGCTGTGGAAAACCAAGCTCGGGTTTGAGCTGCGGGCCGTCGGGTTTAACCCGCATGCGTCCGAGTATGCCGGGATGAACGTCAACAAAAACGTGGTCAACGCCATGCTGATCGGCGGCATGTTTGCCGGCATCGGAGGAGCTTGCGAGACGCTGGGCGTCTTCCATTACATGTCGATCTCCGCTGCCATGCCTGGCTATGGCATGGACGGGATCGCCGTAGCGCTGATCGGCGGAAATACGCCGCTTGGGGTGATCCTGGGCGCCATCTTGTTCGGCATGCTCTCCTTCGGCGCGTCCGGCATGAAGTTCGGGGCGGGTGTTCCCGTGGAACTGATTCGCGTCGTGATTGCATCCGTCATCTTTTTCGTGGCGGCCCACGGCATCGTGCGCTATCTGCTGAAACCTGTGCTTGCGAAACAGAAGGAGGGTAGCTGATGGACTGGCTATTAACCGGTAGCAACCTTATCCACGATACCATCGTTTTTTCGACTGCCCTCATTTTTGCGGCTCTTGGCGGTTTGTATTCCGAACGTTCCGGGGTTGTAAACATCGCGCTCGAAGGCATGATGATCATCGGCGCGTTTACGGGCGCGGTCGTGACTTTTTTCGTTCAGCCTTTCTTCCCGTCGCCATCCACGGTGGCGCCGTGGATCGGGTTCTTCGCGGCGATCGTGGTAGGCGCCATCTTTGCGCTGCCGCATGCCGTCGCATCCATCACATTCAAGGCGGATCAGGTTGTGAGCGGCGTCGCGCTTAACTTCCTGGCCGCAGGCTTGTCCGTCTATCTGACAAAGATCATTTTCAACGGCGCCGGACAAACCACCACGCTGTCCACCGTCTTCAGCAAGTGGCACATTCCCTTGCTGGGGGATATTCCGTATCTGGGGCACGCCTTGTTCGAAGGGTATCCGACGAGCTACCTCGCCTTCGCGCTGGTAGCCATCACCTGGTACGTGCTATTCCGCACTCCGTTTGGCTTGCGCCTGCGTGCGGTGGGGGAACACCCGCGGGCGGCGGATACCGTCGGGATCAATGTAAAACGGATGCGGTACACCGCCGTGATCATCAGCGGTGCATTGGCCGCGATGGGCGGGGCGACGATCGCGCTGACCACCACCAGCAACTTCTCGCACAACACCGTTTCCGGCCAAGGTTTCATCGCGCTGGCCGCCCTCATTTTCGGCAAGTGGAATCCCGGCGGCGTGATGTGGGCTGCCCTCTTCTTCGGCATCGCCCAAGCGATCAAATCGTTGGTGCAGATTTACGGGCTGACGGCCTATGTGCCCATCGAAGTGATCTATATGCTCCCCTACATCTTGACGATTCTGGTGCTGGCTGGCGTTGTCGGCCGCACCAATGCCCCTGCGGCAGCCGGGAAACCATACGAGACGGGTTCCCGTTAACTGCACACCCAAGCTCGGTCGATGCTACGTCGACCGGGCTTTCTTTTTGCGCACATGGCCGGTATCGGCAGCGCCACATAGCGGTGACGCCGGAAGGAAATGCTAGGGAAAACAGCCCTTGGAGGAATGAGTCATGTGGAAGTGTCCCTTTTGCGGCGGGAGCCTCGGACAGCCTTTTCAGGACAGCCAGCTTCACGGCATGCTCTGCCTCTCTCCCGATTGCGGCCGATTCGATGTGCATGACGCGAAGGAAGAACGTTTTGCCGACTGGCGCGAGACGGATTTGTAACCATGCGCCATCGGGAAGGAAGAGGAGCGGAGATGCTCCTTTTTTCTTTGCCGCTTTTTCTATATCATGGAAGAGGGGAGGTGCCATAGTGGATCGGAAACTGATTGACTTTTTGGAATCGTTACACAACGGCGTCATGCTGGTTGACCGGGAAGGGATGATTCGCCACGTCAATTCCGCTGGCTGCCAGATGCTGGGGATCAAGCTGAACGAGGTGCTCTCCCGTCCGGTTACGAGCATTGCCCCCGGATCGGATATGAAGCAGGTGATCCGGGAAGGAAAGCCAAGCCTACACCGGGAGATCCGCTTCGGGGACAAGATCTTTCTGGTGAACCGTACGCCCTATCTGGAAAACGGGGAAATCGTTGGCGGCATCTCGGTCTTTCAGGATGTGACCGATTACGAGATGGCAACGCGCAAGCTCTCCCAGCAAGAACTGGAGCTTCGCCAGTTCAAGGAGCTGATCAACCAGCTGTACGATGGGTTGGTGATGTGCGACAAACACGGCTACATCACCATGATCAACGAAACCTACTGCGAATTTCTCGGCACGACGATTGAAGAGGCGATCGGCAAGCATGTGACGGAAGTGATCGAAAACACCCGCATGCATATTGTCCTGGAGACCGGCAAACCGGAAATCGACCAACTGATGCGGATTGGCGACAGGGAGATCATCGTCAGCCGCATGCCGCTCAGGGAGGGGGACCAAATCGTCGGGGCGTTGGGGAAAGTGGTTTTCAGCGATTTGCGCGAGCTGCGGAGCATTGTGGAACGCTACAACATCATGGAAAGAAAGCTTGACTTTTACCGGCAGGAATTGAAAAGGATGATGGGGGCCAAGTACTCGTTTGACCATTTGTTTGCCGATCATCCGCTGATGAAGGAAGCGATCAAGCTGGCCAAACGCATTGCCCAGACCAAATCGTCCGTTTTTATCCTCGGGGAAAGCGGAACGGGCAAGGAACTGTTCGCCCATGCAATCCATGAAGCCAGCCCGCGCGCCGAAAACGCATTTGTGCGGGTCAACTGTGCGGCGATTCCGAAAGACTTGATGGAAGCTGAACTGTTCGGCTATGAGGAAGGAGCGTTTACCGGTGCCAAAAAAGGGGGGAAACCGGGCAAAATCGAGCTGGCCAACGGCGGCACGCTCTTTTTGGATGAAATCGGGGATATGCCGCTTGATATGCAGGTGAAGCTGCTGCGCGTCCTGCAGGAGCGGGAGGTGGAACGAATCGGGGGAACGCGTCCCATCCCTGTCGATATCCGCGTCATTGCGGCTACCCACCGGCCCTTGGAGCAGCTGATCAAGGAAGGGAAATTTCGGGAAGACCTCTATTACCGGCTGCACGTCTTTACGATCAACATCCCGCCGCTGCGCGTGCAGGGGGAGTCGATTCTGGCGATGGCCAATCATCTGATCGCCAAGCTGAATCGGGAGCTTTACACGCAGGTGGAGGGATTAAGCGACCGGGTGAAGCAGGTGTTTCTTTCCCACCGCTGGCCAGGCAATGTACGCGAAATGCAAAACGTGCTGGAGAGAGCCGTCCAGCTTGCCGAGAAAGGACCGCTGGAGCTGGAGCATCTCCCTCCTTACCTGCAGGGGGAACAACCGACAGTCCAGGGCGAATCGGTTTCGCTCGATCTGGAAGCCGAACTGGCAAAGGCGGAGAAGCGCGTGCTGGAGGCGGCTCTCAAACATTGCGCCGGTAACAAGGCGAAAGCGGCGGCCCTGTTGGGAATCCATCGGGCCAGTCTGTATCGTAAACTGGAGAAATATCAGCTGCTGGCTGAGTAGCTGTTGCATGCGTGCAACATGTAGTGTTTTTGATACATATAAGTGTGTCATATTTGCGACATATCTGCAGGTGTCGCTCCGTACCTCCTGCATGCCACGTCTGTATGGGAAGACTCGCTCTCTGCGCAACTAATTGGCACGCAATTTGCAATTAATAGAAAAATGAAAACGGTTGCAAGGAGAGAGGAGGACTTATGAAAACAGACATCCTTCAGGGCCGAGTGGCACTCGTCACCGGCGGGGCCAGCGGGATCGGTCTGGCGATCGCCCGCAAACTGTTCGAAGCGGGCAGCCATGTTGCGATCGCCGATGTGAATCTCGACAGGGCGGAAGCGGCCATCCGCGACTTTCCCGCCCGTGATGCGCAGCAGAAGATTGCGCTGCAGGTGGATATGAGCGACACATCATCGATTTTGCAGATGGTGTCAGCTTGTGAAGGACGGCTGGGCACCGTTGACATTCTCGTCAACAATGCGGGTTTTCAGCATGTGGCGCCGATTGAAACCTTTCCGCCCGAGACGTTCCGCAAGCTGATCGATGTCATGCTGGTCGGCCCCTTTGTCGCCACACAGGCCGTATTTGCCAAAATGAAGCAGCGCAGGTGGGGACGGATCATCAACATCTCCTCCATCAACGGCAAGATTGGAGCGCCGTTCAAAGCGGGATACTGCTCGGCCAAGCATGGGATCATCGGTCTTACCCGCGTGACGGCGGTGGAAGCGGGAGATTCCGGCGTCACATGCAATGCGATCTGCCCGGGATTCGTGGATACGCCGCTGGTTCGCAATCAATTGGCTGATCTTGGGGCTGCGTACCAGCTCCCGCCCGACCGGGTGCTCGACGATGCCATCCTGCAGCATGTCCCGCAGAAGCGTTTGCTGGATGCAGCCGAAATCGGGGACTTCGCCGTTTTTCTGGCATCGGATGCGGCTGCCGCCATTACGGGACAGTCGATCAACATTTCCGGCGGTTATGTGATGCATTAAATAAACAAATGGAGGGGGTTCATGCATGAAAAAACGGAATGGATGGTTGTCGATTCTGATGATGCTGACGTTGGGGCTCGCCGCCTGCGGGCCGCAGCTTGACCAGAAGGCCGCGGCTCCGCAGCCTGCCCAGCAGCCGGGCAGCTCCGGCGGTTCGCCTGCAGCGGCCGGAGGGGAATTCAACATCGGGCTGGCCATCTCCTTCAGCGGCGGTACCGCCAAGTTTGGGGAAGCGGTGAGGCGTGCGGCGGAAATGGCGGTGGAGGAGTTCAACGCGGAAGGCGGCGCCAACGGCATGAAGGCGAAACTGGTCGTCTATGATGACGAGGCCAAGCCCGAAAAATCGGTGGAGATCGTCCAGCGGCTGATCCAGCAGGACAAGGTCGTCGCCTTTATCGGCCCGGCCAACAGCGGAAACGCGAAAGCCCATGTCAAATTTGCCCAGGAAGCGGGAATTCCGGAAGTGATCCCGGTTGCCACCGGTACCGCCATCACCCAGACGTACGCGAACGAAGAGAAGAATTACATCTTCCGTGTCAGTCCCTATGACCGCGGTCAGGTAGAGACGATGCTGAAGTGGATCGTCGAAGAGAAGAAGTTCTCCAAGATCGGGCTGCTGCACGACACAACCGGGTACGGCCAGGGCGGAAAAGCCGATGTGGAGGCTGTGCTGAAAGAGAAATACAACCTCACTCTGGCGGCCGTGGAATCATTCCAGGTGAATGACACGAACATGGAATCGCAGTTGAACAAGATGAAGGCCGCCAATGTTGACGTCGTCATCTTTTACGGGCTTGCGCCGGAAGCGGCCCAATATCTGAAATCCCGTGAGAAGCTGAATTATTACCCGATTACCGTTGCTTCCTGGGCGATGGGAGACCCGACCGTCAAGGAGCTGGTAGGCGATCTGGTCAATAAAGACGTCTATATGGTGCAGTCGTTTACCATCGATCAAAGCGAAGCGGCCGGCAAGTTCCATGACAAAATCGTCGCCAAGTTCGGCGAAGACATTTTCCCCATCGCTTCTGCCCAAGGGTACGACTGTGCGCGGCTGATACTGGAAGCCGTGAAAAAAGCCGGAACCGATCCAAAAGCCATTCGCGATGCCATCGAAAACATGGAAGGCTTCAAAGGCGTAACGGCGATCGGCGAAAAGCCGTTTACCAAAGAGAACCATGAGGCGCTTACCAGCGCCAACATGTTCCTGGCAACGTACAAGGACGGCGTGATCGTCAAACCTTAATGGGTGGAAAACCTCACCCGGACAACTCGCGACAGGGAGGGGGAGAAGCGCTTGCTGCAGGCAGTTGTAAGCGGTCTCATATTGGGCAGCATCTATGCGATTATCGCCCAGGGATATTACATCACCTATATCACCACACGAACGATGAACTTCGGCCAGGGGGATTTCCTCATGCTCGGGGCGCTGCTTGGGCTCACTTCATACGGCGCCATGGCGACGTCCGGCATGCCGACGGTTCTCTCGATACTTGCCGCCTTATTGATCGTGGCCGCGGTCATGAGCCTTCTCGGCTGGGGATTGGAGCGGGTGGCGATCCGGCCGCTGCAGCATGCTCATTCCATCGGCTGGATTCTTAGCACGGTGGCGGTTTCCATCATGATTCGCAATATCGCGATGCTGATTTGGGGAAGGAATGTGATTCCTTTCCCCTCTCCCTTTGGGAGCGAGGTCGTTCGCATCGGGGATGTCGGCATTACCAGGCATGAGCTGTTTATCGCCGTCTGCGCCATCGTGATTATGGCCTGCCTCTTTTTCTTCCTGAACAAATCGCTTCTGGGCAAGGCGCTGGCGGCCGTTGCCTTCAACGCCGATGCGGCATCTCTCATGGGGATCAATCCGCGCCGCATGGCTGTATTGGCCTTTGCCCTATCCTGCGCGCTCGCCGGGATCGGCGGGATCCTCGTTGGGCCGATTACCAACACCGCCTTCTTCATGGGGGCCACCCTGGGGTTGAAGGCATTCGCCGCAGCGATCATCGGTGGCTTGGAGAATCCGCTCGGCATCCTGCTCGGCGGGCTTCTGCTCGGGGTGATCGAACAGGTCTTTTCGCTGTACAATTCCGCCTACAAGGATGCCAGCGCGTTTGTGCTGATCCTGATCGTGCTGATCTTCATGCCGCAGGGGCTGCTTGGCAAAAAAGTGAAGGAGAAATTCTGACATGAAAAAGTGGTTGATCTATGGAGCGATTGGCGCCGTGTTGTACGCCTTTCCGTGGATTTTCCCCAACTCCTACCTGATACATCTGGCACAGGGCTTCCTGTACACCTACATGGTGGTCCTAGGGTTAAATCTGCTGGTCGGCCTCTCCGGTCAGCTCTCATTGGGACATGCCGGTTTTTTCGCCATCGGCGCCTATGTCTCCGGCCTGTGCACCAATGCAGGCATGCCGTTTGTCATCAGCATGGTGATCGGCATGGGGGTATGCGCGCTGGCGGGAGCGGTTGTCGCCATGCTGTCGCTGCGGGCCAAGGGGCCTTACTTGGCCATGGTGACGATCGCATTCGGCCTGTTGATCGAGATCATCGCCAACCGCTGGGTGGATGTGACAGGCGGCCCGGCCGGCATGTATTTGCCGGAGCCTGACCTGTTCGGGCTGCCTTTGGGTGTCGTTCCCTATTACTGGTTCATCTGCCTGCTGACGCTTGCAGTTACCGTCCTGGCCGACAATCTGGTCACGTCCCGAATCGGGCGAACGTTCCAGGCGATGGGCAACAGCGAAGTGGCGGCTGCGACCGTCGGGGTGAATGTGCGCAACTGGAAGGTGCTTGCTTTTGCGCTCAGCGCCTTGATCGCCGGCATTGCCGGTACGCTTTTTGCCTTTCAGAACGCATATTTCAACAGCGATTCGTTTACCTTTGACAAGTCGATTCTCTTTCTCGTCGGCGTGATCGTGGGGGGAGCCGGCACGCGCCTGGGGCCGGTGGTGGGCACCCTGATCATCTATTTGCTGCCGCAGTTGGTGCAGAGCCTGTACGATTATCACCTGCTGATCTTCGGAGGCATCCTGCTGTTCAGTCTGATCGCCTTGCCGGATGGCATCGTCGGCGGATTGATGCGGCTGAAGAAACCGACGCAGGCAGGGCAGCGGCAGACCGACGCTGCGGTGGCAGAGAGCGACGAGATTGGCTGGGCATCCGAAGAGCCAAACGCGGAGCTTGCCATGGAGAAGGTGGTCATGGAGTTTGGCGGCTATCGAGCCGTCGATGATGTCAGCTTCGCGTGCCAAGGGCCGGAAGTGCGGGGGCTGATCGGGCCGAATGGTTCCGGAAAAAGCACCACGGTCAATCTGCTGACGGGCGTTTATGCACCTACGGCGGGCAAAATTGTGTGGAACGGCCGGGATGTATCCGCCTATCCCCCCCATCGGATGGCGAAGGTGGGGATTACCCGCACGTTTCAAAATCTACAGCTTTTCACGGAGCTGACGGTGCTGGAAAATGTGCTGGTCGGATTCCACCTGCATTACCGCACCGGTTTTGCGGCCAATCTCTTTCATACGGCAGGATTTAAGCGGGAAGAACAGCAGTTCCGGGAAAAGGCGCTTTCCCTGCTGGCTTTTGTCGGCATGGCCCATAAGGCGGAGGAGACGGCCGCCAATCTCTCGTACGGGGAGCAGCGGCTGGTGGAAATCGCCCGGGCGATGGCGGTGAAACCGAAGCTGCTGATTCTCGATGAGCCTGCAGCGGGGGCCAGCCACTATGAAGTGGAGAAAATCATGAAAGTGATCCGCAAGCTGAAAAGCATCGGCATCTCCATCATCCTCGTCGAACACCACATGGAGATCGTGATGAATGTGTGCGACCGCATCACCGTGCTTGATTTCGGCAAAAAAATCGCGGAAGGGGATCCGGTTCATATCCAGAACCATCCGCAGGTGATCGAAGCCTATCTCGGGGGAGAAGAGGTGAGGAAGCTTGTTGTCGGCACGTAATCTGTCCGTCCGGTACGGGATGGCCCAGGCGCTGCGCGGGGTGGATCTGCATGTGGAAAAAAGAGAGATCGTGGCCCTGATCGGCCGGAATGGAGCAGGGAAGACCACGCTGTTAAAGGCCATTACGGGGCTGGTGAAAAGCCAGGGCGACATCCGGTATAACGGCCAGTCGATCGGGAATCTGCCGCCAGACGCGATCATGAAGCTGGGCATCAGCCATGTCCCCCAGGGCCGTCAGATCTTCGGGGATCAAACGGTGGAGGACAATCTGATCCTCGGGGCGTACACCAAGATCAAGGCGCAGCCGAAGCAGGTAAAAGCATGGCTGGAGAGGGAGTACGAACGGTTCCCCCGGTTAAAGGAGCGGCGGCATCAGCAGGCCGGCACCCTGTCCGGCGGGGAACAGCAGATGCTCGCCCTGTCCCGTGCGCTCATGTCGAATCCCGATTTTCTGGTGCTTGACGAACCGTCGATGGGGCTGTCGCCGCTCTATGTGAAGCTGATTCTGGATACGATCAAGCAGCTGCGGGAGGAGGGCAAGACCATCCTGTTGGTCGAGCAGCTGGCGATTGCCGCTCTTTCCATTGCCGACAGGGGGTATGTTCTCTCGTCGGGACAGGTGGAATTCAGCGGTCCGGCCCATGATCTTCTGCATGACGAAAAAGTGGTGCAAACCTATCTCGGCGCATGAACGAACGCAAAGAGGCGAGGCGATCCGGAGCTTCGTCTTTTCTTTTTGCACGAACGGTCTGCGGCTCTGCCATCGCCAGCGGCTCGACAATCGCCGCGTTTTCTTTGCTGAATTGCCTGTCCATTGGTTACAATAGTAGGTACGATGTGAATGAGAAGGGAGAGACGCGCATGGCCGCTCTCGTCAACGAGATTGCGTTTGACACATCCCGGGTAAACGGGATGAATCTGCATACCCTTGCGACCGACAAGTTTAAGACCACCACGCTGGTGGTGATGATCCAGCAGGAACTATCCGAGCAGTACGTCACCAAAACCTCGCTGCTGTCCATGGTGCTGAAGAGGGCTACCGCCCGGTTTCCGGATACACGCAAGCTGCGGGAACAGCTTGACTTTTTGTATGGCGCCATCTTCGACATGGATGTGGTGAAAAAGGGAGAGCGGCAGGTGCTTCAGCTGTATATGGAAGTGCCCAATGAAAAGTATCTCTCCGACCACACCCCCCTGTTGGAGCAGGCGGTGCAGTTCGTCGGAGATGTGCTGGCGAGGCCGTATCTGGAGAACGGCGCGTTTGCCGACAAATACGTGACGGCGGAAAAAGAAGCGCTGCGCAAGCGCATCGAAAGCCTGATCGATGATAAAATGAAATACGCCAATCAGCGCATTACCGAAGAGATGTGCAAAGGGGAGCCTTTCGCCCTTTTGGCAAACGGACGGGCCGAGGATCTGCCCGCGATTACGGGTGCCAATCTGTACCAATACTATCAGGAACTGATCAGCCAAAATCCCGTGGATATTTTTGTGGTGGGCGATGTGGACCGGTCCGAAGTGGCTCAGTATATTCAGCAGCATCTCACCATCTCCCGCCAGCCGGAGAAGCGGCTGCCTGCCGCCAATCAGGAGAAGCCCGTCACCTCCATCCGGGAAGTGGTGGAGCGGCTGGATGTGAACCAGGCGAAACTGCATATCGGCTGCCGCACCCATATCACCTACAAGGATGACGATTACCCGGCCCTGGTGGTGTTCAACGGCGTTCTGGGGGGCTTTCCCCATTCCAAGCTCTTTCTCAATGTCCGGGAGAAAGCGAGCCTGGCCTACTATGCCGTCTCCCGCCTGGAAAGCCATAAAGGGATCCTGATGATGATGTCCGGGATCGATGCCGCCAATTACGAAAAGGCCGTGCGCATCATGAAAGAACAGGTGGAGCTGGTCCGGCAGGGGCAGATCAGCGAGCGGGAGATGGAGCAGACCAAGGCGACGATTGCCAATCAATACCGCGAACTGACCGACAATCCGAAGATGATGATCGATTTTGCGTATAACGGTGTGGTCAGCGGGCGCAAACGGCCATTGGAAGAACTGCTCGGGCAGATTGAGGAGGTAACGGTCGACGATGTCAAGCGGGTAGCAGGCAAGCTTGCGATCGATACCATCTACCTCTTGCGCGACAGGAAGGGGGAGGCGTAACATGCAGACGACCACATTCGAACAGGTGCAGGAGACGGTGTATCATGAGAAGCTTACGAACGGATTGACCGTCTATCTCGTGCCGAAGCGGGGCTTCAGCAAAACGTATGCGGTCTTTACGACCCGGTACGGCTCGATCGACAGCCATTTCAAGACGCGCAGCGGCGAGGAGATTCATGTACCGGACGGCATTGCCCACTTTCTCGAACACAAGATGTTCGAGAAGAAAGACAGGGATGTGTTTCAGGAGTTCAGTCAAAACGGCGCGTCCTATAATGCGTTTACGACCTTCAACCGGACGGCCTATCTATTCTCCTGCACCGACAATCTGGAAAAGAACCTGCATTTGCTCCTCGATTTTGTCCAGGAACCCTACTTCAGCGACAAAAGCGTGGAGAAGGAAAAGGGAATTATCGGGCAGGAGATTACGATGTATGATGACAGCCCGGATTGGAAAGTATACATGAACCTGCTGAAGGCGATGTACCAGGAGCATCCGGTCAACATCGAGATCGCGGGCACCATCGAGTCGATCGCCAAAATCACCCCGGAAACCTTGTATCAATGCTACGAGACGTTCTATCATCCGGCCAACATGCTGCTGCTGGTGGTGGGCTCCTTTGAACCGCAGGAGGTCATGCAGCTGGTGCGGAACAATCAGGCGAACAAAGCGTTTCCGCCCGCCCCGCAGATTGAACGCCTGTATCCGACGGAGCCACCCGGGTTGGCACGGAAGCGGGTGGAGCATCATCTGCCTGTCGGCCTGCCGAGGTGCTTGATCGGCTTCAAGGAAACAAAGACCGGACTAAAGGGGGAAGCCCTGCTGCGGCGGGAGCTGACGACCAAGCTTCTCCTGGACATCCTGTTTGGGACCAGTTCCCCGCTCTATCAGAAGCTGTATGACAGCGAGCTGATCACGGATTCCTTCGATTTTGACTACAGCAATGAAACGGATTATGCCTATTCCATCATCGGGGGAGATACGCCCGATCCCGACAAGCTGGTGGAAACCATCCAGCAGGAACTGACAACCTATCTGCAAGGCGGCATCGATGAGCCGTCCTTTGAGCGGAGCAAGCGCAAGAAGATCGGCCATTATCTCCGGGCGCTCAATTCCGTGGAGTATATCGCCAACCAGTTTACCAGCTACAAATTTAACGGAACCGATCTGTTCGACGTGCTGCCCGTGTTGGAAACCATCACCCGCGAAGAAGTGGAGGCGCGGATGGCCGAGCATTTCCGCTTCGAACAAATGGCGGTGTCCATTGTCCGATCTGCATCAAAACAGGAGTAAGAGGAAGAGATGGAAAGAGATATGGGAAGAGAGACGGCGTGGGCCTTTATCAGCGGTGCATCGGGGGAGATCGGCCGGGCCATCGCGTGGAGGCTGGCCGAAGACGGGGTTCCGCTTTATCTGCACTATCATCAGGGCGGGGAACGGCTGGAGCCGCTCCTGCATTTTTGTCAGGAAAGGGGGGTGCCCGCCTACCCCGTTCAGGCCGATCTGCGCGACGTGAATCAGATTGCCGCCATTTTTGACATGATGCCCGTCAAGCCGCTGCTGGTGGTAAACAACAGCTCGATCGATCATGTCGGTCTCTTTACCGACGTGACTCCCGGGCTGTTTGACGAGCTGGTGGCGGTTAACGTGCGGGCCGCTTTTTTTGTCACGCAGGCGGCATTGCCGGCGATGCTCCGGCATCAGTACGGCCGGATTGTGAACATCTCCTCCATCTGGGGATTGACCGGCGCTTCCTGCGAAGTGCTCTATTCGCTGACCAAGGGAGCGATCAACAGTTTTACCAAAGCGCTGGCCAAAGAGGTGGCGCCCAGCGGCATTACCGTCAATGCCGTGGCTCCGGGCGCGGTGGAAGGCGGCATGATGCGGCGCTTTTCCCCCGAGGAAGTGGCATCGCTCCTGCAGGAGATTCCGGCAGGCAGATTGGGCCAGCCGCAGGAAGTGGCGTCGCTGGTCCGGTATTTGCTGTCAGCGGAGGCCGCTTACGTAACCGGGCAGGTGATCAGCCCGAACGGCGGTTGGTATGCCTGAGGGCCGTTTTTCCGATGCATAAAGCTTGTTGAAACTTGGAATTCTACTCCTATGCGGGCCCATGTCCGTATGTAATCATCTCGAGGAGGGAATTCGATGTCAGTTCTCGACAACTTTCGTGATTGGAAGGAGTTTCTCGGGGAACGGGTGAATCAGGCCAAACAGGCCGGGATGGAAAACGAATCCATCGCCAACGTCGCTTATCAGATCGGGGATTACCTGTCGGCGAAGGTTGATCCGAAAAACGAGCAGGAGCGTCTCCTGAAGGAGCTGTGGGACGCCGGTGATGAAAATCAGCAGCGGGCGCTGGCTTCCTTGATGGTGAAGCTTGTGCAGGATACCGGCAATGCAAACAACGGCTAAGCAGAACGAAAATCCCCCGTCAGAGGGGATTTTTATTTGTCGAATCCTCTGAAAATGGTATACTGAGAAGGAAATGCACAGCCGGCTGGGAGGATTCGCATGGAAGCCAAAGAGGTAAAAGAATGGTACATGGAATATGAAATTCACAAGAACCGCCCGGGTTTGTTGGGAGATATCGCTTCCATACTCGGGATGATGAATATCAATATTGTGACGATCAACGGTGTGCAAAATGTACGCCGCGGCATGCTTCTCACGACGGATGATGATGAAAAGATTGAAATCCTGCGAAACATTGTTCAGAAAGTGGACAACATAACCATAACAAGGTTGCGTCCTCCCACCATGCTGGACCGCCTGGCTGTCCGCCACGGCCGTTATATCGAGCGGGACAGCGAAGACAAGAAGACCTTCCGCTTCATCCGTGACGAGCTGGGGCTGCTGGTTGATTTCATGGCGGAAATTTTAAAAAAAGACGGGCATCAGCTGATCGGAATCCGCGGGATGCCAAGGGTCGGAAAGACTGAATCGATGATCGCCGCCAGTGTATCCGCCAACAAGCGGTGGACCTTTATCTCATCCACCCTGCTGCGGCAAACGGTGCGCAGTTCACTGGCGATTGATGAAATGTCCCCCGATCATGTATATTTAATAGACGGGATCGTTTCGACAATGCGTTCGACAGAAAAACACCACTCCCTGCTTCGTGAAATCATTAGTTTTCCCGCCGCGAAAGTGATCGAACATCCGGATATTTTCGTGCGTGAGTCAGAATACGAACTCTCCGACTTTCACTATATTATTGAACTCCGCCATCATCCTGATGAGGAAATTACCTATGAGCTGCTCAATAACAGGGGATTCAACGATTTTGACATGACGTTAGGAGGGTAAGCCGTGTCCGAGCTCGGCCAGGTATTGCAAAGAGCCCGTGAAGAGAAGGGAATCTCGCTGGACGATATTCAACGGGTGACCAAAATCCAGCGACGTTATCTGGAAGCGATTGAGAGAGGCCATTTCCATCTCCTGCCCGGCCACTTCTACGCGCGCGCGTTTATCAAAAGCTATGCGGAGGCCGTGGGGCTGGATCCCTCTCAATTGCTTCAACATTTTCAGGCCGACCTTCCGGCCCAACAGCCGCAGGAACAATTGGAGCGTCTGCGCCGCCGACGCGCCGCCGCTGTCAATGAACCGCTGCAGGCGGGACGCTGGGTGACGAAGACGCTGCTCGTTCTCTTTGTTGTGCTGATCATCGGTGTGATCTACATGGCTTTTGTCAACAGCACCGGTTTGGATACCAGCCCCACTCCGGGCACTGATTCTGCATCTCCTCCAGGCGTGCAGACGGGAACGCCGCAGGTACCGCCTGCCGCGCAGCCGCCGGCCCCCACGCCGGTTCAACTGCCTGAAACAACACAGCCGCAGGATCCTGCGGAAGTGGAGGAGAAAGCCACGCTTACCTTTGAGTCCCAGCAGGGTTCCGTATACACCTTCGTCCTTTCGCCCGCCGACAAGATCACGGTGAAAGTGAAGGCGACCGACCGCTGCTGGTTTGAAGTCAGGGAAGGGTCCAAGAAAAAAGGCGATGGCGTCATGCTGAAAAAAGGGGACGAGAAGGTGCTGGAAGCGCCGAAAAACCCTACGCTTGTGGTAGGGGCACCCAATGCCGTTCAGATCAGCGTCAACGATGTGCCGATCGACATGTCCAAGATCAAATTTTATCCGTCATTGATCACGATCAAACCGAAACAGCCCTGACCGGGAGCGTAGAGGGAGAGGCGGCAGCACAGACCGCCATAGCCTGATTACAAACTTCTGTTTGGAGGCATGGAGGAATGGGGCCAAGCGAGCTCCTTTGACGACCGACTCAGCGGAGAAACAAGACGCGGGGGCCACAGGGGGCGTGAGTCTCACATCCCTGAACCAGCTAATATCTTGTCAAGCCAAATTAATTAGATAGCATCTTGATTTGTGGTATACTGTAAAAAGGGTATAACAAACCATCCTTCCAACTCCTGTTGGAAGGATTTGGTTACCAGTCCTATCCGTTATCGTTATACGGTCTGTTCTCGATAAGGAACCCCCTTCTTCAGAATTGCGTAGATGAGATGGAGAAGTTTATTGGCACATGCAATTACGGCTACTCTGTAAGGCTTGGTCTCACGTTTCTGATCAAAATATTGGCGAAGCCGTGGATTTCCTGACCTTCTCAGGCTGCATTGCACCGCCATATACAAAGCTTTTCGAAGGCGCTTGGATCCTCGCTTCGTGATGCTCATTTGCGTTGCCGTAAACTTTCCGGACTGATGAACGCTTGGATCAATCCCCACGAATGCCACAAGTTTCT
>NZ_JAALGD010000010.1 GCF_011059135.1 Brevibacillus sp. SYP-B805
GCCCCTTTAGGGGCCGGCCCGAGGCAACACGCGGTTGGCAGACTTTCAGCGCGCCTTTGAGGCGCTTGCTTGCAACATGCCCTTATAGGGCTAATGGAAGCCACCGGCTAAGCCGGTGGTTATGACTGGCGTTGTGGTCTGAAAGAGCAGCGGTACCATGGAACACCATTCAGGAAAAGAGTGTGATCCGCCCCCTGTTTTGACAGCGCGAAAACCGAACATACTGTGGATATTGACATAGTTGGCAACCTGTGCAGGCGGGTTGCTTTTTGTACGCTATCGGTTCTTTTTGACTTGGAATTGTGCTATGCTAGTAAGTTAGTATAAGTGAGTGGCGCGCTCCGTGAAAGGACATTGAGGTGAACGGAATGGAAATGGATACGATTGCAGCCGTCGCTACGCCCATGGGCGAGGGCGGGATTGCCGTTATCCGGGTGAGTGGATCATCATCCATTGAGATTGTGGATAAGATATATCGCGGAAAAAACAAGTTATCCACTGTGGATAGTCATACCATTCATTACGGTTTTTTGTTTGATCCACAGACGGGGGAACGCGTGGAAGAGGTTTTGGTCTCGGTGATGCGTGCACCGCGGACATTTACGCGCGAGGACGTCGTCGAAGTGAACTGCCACGGCGGGATCGTGTCGGTACAGCGGGTGCTGGAGCTGATTTTGGCCAACGGAGCCCGTCTGGCGGAACCCGGTGAGTTCACCAAGCGGGCGTTTCTCAACGGGCGGATCGATCTGTCGCAGGCAGAGGCGGTCATTGACCTGATCCGGGCCAAAACCGACCGGGCCATGAAGGTGGCGCTGGCGCAGGTGGAAGGAAAGCTGTCCAAGTTGGTTCGCGCGCTGCGGCAGAATCTGATTGAAGCGATGGCCCATATCGAAGTGACGCTGGACTATCCGGAACACGATGTGGAGGAGGTTACGCAAAACTTCCTGCGCACCAAGTGCGAAGAGGTAAAGGCGGAGATCGGCCGCCTGCTGCGGACGGCCAAGCAGGGGAAAATCCTGCGGGAAGGCTTATCCACCGCCATCGTCGGGAGGCCCAATGTGGGCAAATCCTCGCTGCTTAACAGCCTGGTGCAGGAAGAGAAGGCCATCGTGACGGATGTGGCCGGCACCACGCGGGATGTGATTGAGGAGTACGTCAATGTCCGGGGGGTTCCGCTGCGTTTGATCGATACGGCCGGCATCCGGGAAACCGAGGATATCGTGGAGCGGATCGGTGTGGAAAAATCCCGGCAGATCCTGCAGCAGGCCGATCTGATCCTGCTGGTTCTGAATTACAACGAACCGTTGCAGGAGGACGATTACCGCATCTTTGAAGCCATTGAGGGGATGCAGGTGATCGTCATTGTGAACAAATTTGATCTGCCGCAGCGGATTAATCTGGAGGAAGTGAAGAAGCATTTCCCCGGCCAGCCACTGGTGATGACTTCGGCCAAAGAGGAAAAAGGCATCGAGCTGTTGGAGCAGGCGATCAGCGACATCTTTTTCAGCGGCCGCGTGCAGCAGGAAGATCTCACCTATGTGAGCAACGCGCGCCATATTGAACTGCTGCGCTTGGCAGAGCAGGCCGTCAGCGATGCGATAGCGGCCATCGACATGCAGGTGCCTGTTGATATGGTGCAGATCGATATCAAAAAAGCGTGGGAACTGCTTGGAGAAGTGATCGGGGAAAGTGTCGGCGAGGATTTGATCGATCAGATCTTTTCCCAATTTTGTTTGGGGAAATAGGAGGGAAAACCATGAGTGTGGGATACGATGCCGGATCGTTTGACGTGATTGTCATCGGGGCCGGCCATGCAGGATGTGAAGCGGCCCTGGCCGCTGCCCGCATGGGGTGCAGCACGCTGCTGCTGACCATCAATCTGGATGCTGTCGCCTTTATGCCCTGCAATCCGTCTGTAGGAGGGCCGGCCAAAGGCCATGTCGTGCGGGAAATCGATGCGCTCGGCGGCGAGATGGGGAAAAATACGGATAAGACCCATATTCAAATGCGGATGTTGAACACCGGAAAAGGACCGGCTGTTCATGCCCTGCGGGCGCAGGCGGACAAATTTGCCTACCAACATGAAATGAAAAAAACCATCGAGAATACACCCAATCTGCTGCTGCGTCAAGGCATGGTGGATGAATTGATCGTCAACAACGGCGTCTGCGAAGGAGTGGTGACGCAGACGGGTGCGCGTTACAGGGCAAAAGCCGTCGTGCTGACGACAGGAACGTATCTGCGCGGCAAAATCATTCTGGGCGATCTGCAGTATGAGAGCGGTCCAAACAACATGCGTCCTTCTGTCAAACTGGCCTTGAACCTGAAGGAGCTTGGCTTCGAGATGGTTCGGTTCAAGACGGGGACGCCGCCGCGCGTGCACAAAGGCAGCATTGATTTTTCCAAAATGGAGATTCAGCCGGGAGATCCGGTGCCGCGCGCCTTTTCCTATGAAACCACGGAATTCATCATGGATCAGCTGCCATGCTGGTTGACGTACACCAATGAAGAGACGCATGAATTGATCAACGGCAATCTGCACCGGGCGCCGATGTATTCCGGCGTGATTGAAGGGACGGGACCGCGCTATTGTCCGTCCATCGAGGATAAGGTCGTGCGGTTTAGCGACAAGCCGCGCCATCAGGTGTTCCTTGAGCCGGAGGGCCGAAATACGGAAGAAATGTACGTGCAGGGGATGTCCACCAGCTTGCCGGAAGATGTGCAGTTGAGCATGCTCCGCTCGATGGCCGGGATGGAGAAGGTGGAGATGATGCGTCCCGGTTACGCCATCGAGTACGATGCGTTGGTACCCACGCAGCTTTGGCCGACGCTGGAGACCAAACTGATCGAAGGCCTGTTTACCGCGGGGCAGATCAATGGAACGTCCGGTTATGAAGAAGCGGCCGGTCAAGGCCTGATGGCCGGCATCAACGCCGCCCGCAAGGTTCAGGGCAAACCTCCCGTCATCCTGCGGCGGGATCAAGCGTATATCGGCGTCTTGATCGATGATCTGGTCACGAAAGGAACCAATGAACCGTACCGGCTACTGACCTCGCGCGCGGAGTACCGGCTTCTGCTGCGGCACGATAATGCCGATCTGCGCTTGACCGATATCGGCTATGAGATCGGGTTGATCAGCAAGGAGAGGTATGCCCGTTTCTGTGAAAAACGGGAGCGCATCGCGCGGGAAAAAGAGCGGATCGAGAACACCCGGGTGCGTCCGGACAATCCGGAGGTGCAGGCTGTTTTGCGGGAAGCGGGAACACCGGAGCTTACCGAAGTGACCTCCCTCGATCAACTGCTGCGCCGGCCTGAATTGACGTATGCGCATATCCAGCGGATCGCACCGGCGCCGGAACCGATTCCGGAAGATGTGGCGGAGCAGGTGGAGATTCAGATCAAGTACGATGGCTACATCCGCAAGTCGCTGCAGCAGGTGGAGCGGATGAAGAAGGTGGAAGAGCGGAAAATTCCAGCCGATATCGATTACCACCAGATCACCGGCATGTCCAAGGAAGCCCGGGAGAAGATGAGCAAGATTCGACCGCTCAACATCGGGCAGGCTTCCCGGATCTCCGGTGTCAATCCGGCCGACATCTCGGTATTGATGGTTTATCTTGAGCAATATCACCGTGTTCTGGCCAATACGGCGGAGTAAGGAGCGTCACATGGATAAGGAGCAGTTTGCCGAATCGCTTGCGGCTCAGGGAATTGTGCTGACGGCTGAGCAGCGTGATCAATTTGACCGGTACTTTCGTCTGCTGGTCGAATGGAACGAAAAGATGAATTTGACCGCCATCACGGAAGAGGGACAGGTGTATACCAAGCACTTTTATGACTCGATTACACCTGCGTTTTACTTCTCTTTTGCCGATGTTGCCTCGGTAGCCGATATCGGGGGAGGAGCAGGTTTTCCAAGCATTCCGTTAAAAATCTGCTTTCCCCATTTGCAGATGACGATCATCGATTCGCTGAACAAACGGATGACGTTTCTGGAACATGTGAGCAAAGAGCTGGGCTTGACTGGGGTGAGACCGCTGCACGGGCGGGCGGAGGATATGGGGCAGCAGGCCGGTTTGCGGGAGTCCTTTGATGTCGTCATCGCCCGGGCTGTCGCCCGGCTCAACGTGTTGGCGGAGTACTGCATCCCGTTTGCCCGGGTGGGCGGCCATTTTATCGCGATGAAAGGGGCCGACATATCACCTGAGCTGAATGAAGCCAAAAAAGCGATAAAAACATTGGGCGGGAAAACCAGCAAGGTGGAGAGCTTTCAACTGATGGAGGAAGCTGGGGAGCGCAACATTGTCATCATTGCCAAAACGGAGGCAACACCGAAAGCCTATCCCAGAAAAGCGGGCACTCCCGCAAAGAAACCGCTCATGTAACCCTTGCATAATTAGAGAAATAGGGCTGTGGCTGATGCTATAGCCCTCGTTTTCATGCGGGTACCTTTCTGTTATTTGCCCTTGTACCGACAGCTTTTCTTTTTCAATACGACTAACGGAGAGGATGAAGGAGCAGTGATGACGTTTTTTCCACCTGAGCTGCCGACGATTTTGCTGCGATTGTTTCTCGCTTTTGTTGCAGGCGCGATCATGGGGCTGGAGCGCGAGCGTTATTTTAAAGATGTGATGAGACAAAAAGGGGCAGGTTTTCGGACATACAGCCTGGTGTGTTTCGGTTCCTGCCTGTTTGGTCTGGCTTCCATCTACGGTTTTTCATCCAGCGGCGCCAATTCGGATCCCGGGCGTGTTGCCGCTCAGGTCGTTACCGGCATGGGCTTTTTGGGAGCCGGTGCGATCATCAAATCGAACGGAGAGGTGAAGGGGTTGACCACAGCAGCCGGGATGTGGGTGGCCTCTGCGATCGGCTTGCTTTTCAGTGCAGGCATGTACATCACTGCGATTGCTGCCGCTTTGTTTACGTATGTCGCGCTTGATTTCCACCGGTTGTTTCCCCATCTTTTCAATTTTGCCAAAGAAGCTGCCGATGAAGTGGACAGGGTACAGGAAACAGAGACGGAGGGGGCCCAAAACGCCTCTCCAAACGACAAGGCGTAAGTGTTTCACGTGAAACATTGCGGGGGATGGAATGCGTATTTCGCTACATTTTTGAGCAGGAATTACGGCGGATGATGCAGAATACCTTCATCTGGCCGAAGATAGCGACAGCGCTGTCAGGCAGCCGCGCGTGTATGTCAAGCTTGGCGCCAGCAATGTTTTCACGTGTAATGTTTGGAAGCGGGGGATCAGGTATGTCTGTAAGGGATCAGTTTTCGCGTATGTTGGGTTTTACCGACAAGACGGATAGCGAAGAGATAAGGCAAATACCTGTCGATCAGATTGTGCCCAACCCCTATCAACCTCGAACGGTGTTCGATGACGAGAAAATAGAAGAGCTCTGCCAAACCATTCGGACCCATGGGTTGATCCAGCCAATTGTGGTACGGATGCGCAACAACCAATATGAGTTGATCGCCGGGGAACGGCGCCTGCGCGCTTCCAAAAAATTGGGGATGGAGCGCATCCCGGCGATCGTCAAGGAGTTCAACGACACGCAGACCGCTTCCATCGCGCTGATAGAGAACCTGCAGCGCGAGGGGCTCACGGCCATCGAAGAGGCGGTCGCTTATCAAAAGTTGATCGACCTGCACAATCTGACGCAGGAGAGCTTGGCACAACGTTTGGGAAAAGGACAATCTACGATCGCCAATAAATTGCGACTGCTTCATCTGCCGCAGCAGGTGCAGGATGCGTTAATGAGCCGTACCATTACGGAACGCCACGCGCGGGCGCTGATTCCATTGAAAGAGGCGGACATCCAGTTGAGGGTGCTCCAGGAAATCATTGAGCGTGAATGGAACGTCAAGCAGACCGAGGCGCGTGTCAAACAGCTTCTGGAAGCAGAAGAGAAAAAGAAGGTAGAAAAAGAGAGCAAGCCGAAGTGGAAAGCTTTCTCCCGGGATGCGCGGATTGCCATCAATACCGTGCGCCAATCCATCGATATGGTGCTGAAAACGGGATTGCCGGTAGAAACGAATGAGGAAGATCACGAAGAGTATTATCAATTCACCATTCGCATTCCCAAACGGCGCGATAAGTAATATGGAATCATTCTCGAAGGCGCGGAATAACAAGCCGCTTCAGACTGATGATAAACTTCTGTTAGCGTCATGGCGTGATGGGGCCAAGCGAGCTCCTTTGACGACCGACGCAGCGAAGAAACGAAGACGCGGGAGCACAGGGGGCGATAGTCTCACATCCCCGAAAACATCCAGATGTTGAGCCCCCTGCCCGCGTCGCGTTGCGGAGCGGACACGTACACCTTCTTCGCGGGTCGTCAAGAGAGCGAGCAGGAACCATCATCCATGATAGGACCGATATTGTCTGCACACTGCCGCGGCATAACAAGCCGCTTTTCTTCGGTCGCCGGGGATCCGGGTGCTTTTTCATGTTTAAAAACCATGCCGTTTAGATGCTTGCAGATAGGGTTTTGGTTCCCTCCCGACGATGGTGTCAGCATGCCGTAGGGTGGGTTTTCTTTGCCCGTGCATCGACCTGAGCAGGGGAGATGGAAAAAGTTACATCCGAATTCCGTCATTTTTTCCATCTTTCCTTCTACTTTTTTACAGCCTCATGCGCTACAATAGGGTTACATTAAGAACGGACATCCATTCAAGTTCGACGAATGCGGGCGTCTCTTTTGGCGCCGTGTTCCTTTCACATGATAGGATAGAACCTTCTGCTGGGCGATAGCGGTTTACAAGGTTTTCGTAAAGAACGTTTAAATGAGGTGGAGAAGTTGGGGAAAATCATAGCGGTCGCCAATCAGAAAGGTGGCGTAGGAAAAACGACGACATCCGTTAATTTGAGTGCGTGTCTCGCCACGTTGGGCAAACAGGTATTGTTGGTTGACATCGATCCGCAGGGGAACGCGACGAGCGGGATCGGGATCAACAAAGCGGACGTGCGTTACTGCATCTATGATGTATTGATCAATGACGTGAGTCCGTTAGAAGCAACATTGCCGACCGAGATTGATGGATTGAAGATTATTCCTGCCACCATCCAGTTGGCAGGAGCCGAAATAGAGCTTGTCCCAACCATCTCGAGGGAAGTTCGCTTGAAAAAGGCATTGGAAGTGGTAAAAGACAAGTACGACTATATTATCATCGACTGTCCGCCATCGCTGGGCATCCTGACGGTCAATTCACTGACCGCTGCCGATTCGGTCCTGATTCCCATTCAGTGCGAATACTATGCGCTGGAGGGATTGAGCCAACTCCTCAACACGATCAGGTTGGTACAGAAACACCTCAACTCCCAGCTAACGATAGAGGGAGTCGTGCTGACCATGCTCGATGCGCGCACCAACCTGGGCATTCAGGTGATTGAAGAGGTGAAAAAATACTTTCAGGATAAAGTGTATCGGACAATTATCCCGCGAAATGTACGCTTGAGTGAAGCACCTTCGCATGGACAGGCAATCATCACGTATGACCCGCGTTCGAGAGGAGCGGAGGTATATACTGATTTGGCGAAGGAAGTGGTAGGGATATGAGCAGAGGCTTGGGGAAGGGGCTTGGTGCCCTGATTTCTTCCAATCTGGGGGAAGAAGGGGACCAGGTTGCGGAAATCTTGATCAACGAGATCCGTCCCAATCCGTATCAACCACGCAAAGAGTTTGCGCCGGAAGCGATCGCCGAGCTGGCGGAATCGATTAAAGAGCACGGCATCATCCAGCCGCTGATCGTCCGCAAAAGCATTAAAGGTTATGAACTGGTGGCGGGGGAACGCCGCCTGCGGGCTGCCAAGGAAGCGGGTCTCAAAAAAGTTCCGGTTGTCGTTAAGCCCTATACCGACCAACAATTGATGGAGATCGCGCTCATTGAAAACCTGCAGCGTGAAAATCTGAACCCGATTGAAGAAGCGGAAGCCTATGAGAAGTTGATCAACCATTATTCGTATACCCAGGAAGAATTGGCCAAGAAAATCGGGAAAAGCAGGCCGCATGTAACCAATATTCTTCGCTTGCTGCAATTGCCGGCCGCGCTGAGGGAACTGGTGGCTTCCTCCGCTTTGTCCATGGGACACGCGCGGGCATTGCTTCCGATTGAAAATGAGAAACAGCAGCTGCAGCTGGCCAATGATGTGGTGAAAAAAGGGCTCAGCGTCCGCCAGTTGGAAGAGCTGGTCAAAGGACTCAATGTTTCACGTGAAACAAAGAAGAAAAAAGCGCTCAAAAAAGAGTCGGCCATTATTCAGATGGAAGAGCGGCTGCGCTCGAGACTGGGTACATCGGTACGGATTCACAAAGGCGCCAAAAAAGGGAAAATTGAGATTGAGTTTTACTCGAGCGATGATTTGCAGCGGCTGTTGGATATTTTGCATGTTGAATGAAGAAACGGGAGGAAGACATGCGAATCGTTTACCTTGACAATGCAGCTTCGTCCTGGCCGAAACCGCCTGGGGTAAAAGAGGCGATGATGGAAGCGATCGACGCATACGCAGCCAATCCGGGCAGAGGGGGCCATGCCCTTGCGATGAAAGCGAGCAAAACCGTCTTTCGGGCACGGATGCAGGTAGCGCGGTTGTTTGGGATTAAAAACCCGAATGACCTCTTTTTTTATCTGAATGCGACCCAGGCGCTTAACCAGGCCATCAAAGGATTTGTGCAAAAAGGCGATCATGTGGTCACCTCTTCGATTGAACACAACTCCGTCCGGCGGCCGCTGGAATATTTGCGCCGAACCAAGCAGGTTGAGATTACGTATGTGGAGCCGCGGGAAGACGGGCTGTTCTATGCCGAGGATTTTGCCGCCGCGATCCGTCCCGATACGCGATTGGTGGTGGTCAGCCATGCTTCCAATTTGACGGGACTCATCCTGCCGATCAAAGAGATCGGGGCAGCAGCCAAGGAAAGAGGAGCGGTTTTTCTTGTGGATGCTTCCCAAACAGCGGGAATCCTGCCGATCGATGTGGAGGCGATGAACATCGACATGCTGGCATTCCCTGGGCACAAGGGTTTGTATGGTCCGCAGGGGACAGGCGGACTCTATGTACGGCATGACCTTGATCTGGAGCCATTGATCCATGGCGGAACGGGAAGCCAATCGGAAGCCGTCGATCAGCCGTCGGCAAGGCCGGATCGCTTCGAGAGCGGAACGGTCAATACGGTTGGGCTGGCAGGCTTGTTGGCAGGCGTAACGTTTGTCATGGAAAAAGGGGTGGCGCAGATCCATGCTCACGAGTGGGCATTGACCAAAAAGGCGATTCTGTCGCTGCGAGAGCTTGCCGGCGTCGAAGTGTATGGGCCGGGCGTGGAGGTGGAGAGGGTCGGCGTCGTTTCTTTCAATATTGCCGGCGTGGATGCCTCGGAAGTCTCTTTCATCCTGGATCAACAATACGGCATTGCCACACGTGCCGGTTATCACTGCACCCCGCTCGGACACCGGACGGCCGGCACGGAAGCCCGGGGAGCTGTTCGCGCAAGCTTTGGCATTTTTAATACCGAAGAGGACGTGGAACTGCTTGTCCAAGCAGTGGATGAGATTGGGGCCGCATTCCGCGTATAAAAAAGAGACAGGCAGAGGAGAGAAAAAACTTGATCTTGCTAGGAACGATTGTAAATGCCGCAGCCATCCTGATCGGATCAATCATCGGCAAGCTGTTGTCAGGCATTCCGGCCGGAATGAGGCAAACGGTCATGCAAGGCATTGGACTGGCAGTGATTGTATTGGGATTAACCATGAGCTTCGAAACCAAAAACATTTTGCTGGTGATCGTCAGCATCGTAGTGGGGTCCATCCTGGGTGAATTGATGCGGGTAGAGGATCGGCTGAATCAGGCGGGGGCCTGGCTGGAGAAAAAAGTGGGCGGCAGCAAGGATGGAAGCATTGCTACCGGTTTTGTGACGGCGACTCTAGTATACTGCATCGGCGCCATGGCGGTGTTGGGTTCGATGGACAGCGGGCTTCGAAACAATCATGATATTCTGTATACCAAAGCGATGCTGGACGGATTTTCGGCCATTATTTTTACCTCAACCTTAGGGATAGGCGTGGCGTTTTCCGCGCTGCCTGTCTTTCTTTACCAAGGTTCAATTGCCCTGTTATCGACACAGATCAATCATCTGATCAGCAAAACGATGTTGGATTCGATCCTTGTGGAAGTGACGGCGGTAGGCGGACTCATGATTGTGGCGATTGGGATCAATATTTTGGAGCTGCGCAAAATAAACGTGGCCAATATGCTGCCCGCACTGGTGGTTGCGGCGGCAGGGGTTCCGATTGAGCACTGGCTGGCAGGTCTGTTCGGCAGGTAAGAAGAGAGTGGAGTGGGGCAGCACCGCTTTACAGCTCCCATGAATAATGAGCATCCCTTCACACGTTTGGCAGTGAAACGGGGTGCTTTTCGTTTTGGAAGAAGCCATGCGCGGGAACTCTTTTGGGAAAGCCTCTCATTTTTTTGTTGCAGCCGCCTTTCTGCATGGGATAATGAAAGGGATAGAGATGACGGATTTATCGGGCGAGAGGAGAACAGGAATGATTGGGTTCATCGTCAATCCCGTTTCCGGCAACGGACGCGGTGCAAAGGTTTGGCAGGCGATCGAGGAAAGATTGAAAGAGCGCCAGGTTTCTTACCTGGTGAAGATGACCGGAGAGCGCGGTGAAGCAGAGCGGTTGGCCGCGGAGATTGTCAGGCAGAATGGAATAACATTGGTGGTCGCGGTAGGAGGCGACGGTACGGTCCATGAAGTGGTGAACGGGCTGGTTCAGGCGAACACAGCATGCATGTTCAGTCATATTCCAACCGGTTCGGGCAACGATTTTTCCCGCGCGTACAACCTCTCCCTTGACCCGCAGCAGGCGATGGAGACCGTCCTGGCCCATGCATCCACCAAAGTGATCGATCTGTTGCAAATCAATCATCGCATCGCGGTCAATGCAATAGGGGCGGGGTTTGACGGGCAGGTAGCCAAAACCACGAATGAAGCCGGGTACAAGAAGTTCTTTAACCGGATCAAACTTGGGCCATTTGCGTATATCCTGTCGGTTATTCGCGTGCTGTTTTCCTATCAGCCGAGCGATGTTACGCTGGAAGTGGACGGCACGGCTCACCGGTTGTCCAACGTCTGGCTCATTGCGATTGCCAACATCCCCAACTATGGCGGGGGCATGATGATTTGTCCGCAGGCGGTTCCGGATGACGGCATTGCGGAGGTGTGTGTGGTGAGCAATATCAGCCGGCTCTCCCTGCTGACGACTTTTCCGAAGATATTTACCGGTGCGCATGTGACCCATCCGGCGGTTCGTTTTTATCGGGGAAAGCGCATCACCGTCAGCAGCGTGAGAACGCTGGTCGTGCACGCGGACGGCGAGGTGGTTGCAAAGACTCCCATCACCGTAGAGGTTGTCCCGAAAAAGCAGCGGATTGTTGTCAACGAGTAAGAGACTTCCCACCCGGAAAGTCTCAGTGTGCAGACAAAGTCGGTTGATCATGGGGAATGGTTCCTGCTCGCTCTCTTGACGACCCGCGAGGAAGTGGGCCGTGTCCGCTCCGAAACGCGACGCGGGCAGGGGGCTCAACATCTGGGCGTCTCAGCGAAGTGAGACTCACGCCCCCTGGGACCCCGCGTCTTTGTTTCTCCGCTGAGTCGGTCGTCAAAGGAGCTCGCCTGGCCCCATTACTCCATGCCCCAAACAGAAGTTTGTCATCAGTCTGAGACTTCCCACCCGGAAAGTCTCTTTTCTTCTATCCCTCATGGGCCATCCCCCCAAGGGTAACATTGTCCCAGGAAAGATAGAGCGCGCTGTCGTGTATCGCGGAAGCAATCACTTCTGCCATCTGCATCACAATATGAAGGCGGGTGTTCTGCAAGACGAAATACTCCATGAAGCCGCCGACATTGACGATGCCGGTGATATGAAAGGTGCCGACTGCGGGAAGCTCCTTTTTCACGCCGGCGCCCGGTTTGAGAGGGCCATCAATCACATTGATGGATCCGACATTGCTGAATTGCCCAAGACACGCGTCGATGGCGATGATCAGAGGATCTTGATGGAGTCGGGTTATGTTGTCGATTTGATCAACCAGATTCATGGCATGGACGGGAGATTCCAGGGTGCCGTATACATGGTACCGATCCGTGTGAAGAGATTGCAGCTTGGTTCCAACCAGAGGGCCGAGGGCGTCACCGGTTGACCGGTCCGTACCGATGCACAGGATGACAATCTCCTGATGGGACGGACGCATGCGCAAACGATCCGCAAGGTGGCGGGCCAAGAGATCGATGGCATTCGCTTGCTTGTATTCCACTTTAAAGGGCGGGGGGGAGTCGTCCAACCGATTGTTCAACAGATTCATCGCAACCTCCCAAGGATGGAAAAGTATTCACAGTGTATGCCGAAAAGAGACAACTTATACCCGGTTATGAGAACGTTGACACATTTTTGAAAAATCGTCGTAGCTGGCGTCCTCAGCCTCCAACGGGTAAAATGAAGAAGGGGAAGGAGGGGGAGAAGTGAACGGCAGCACCGTTTTGATAGCGTTTGACTCCACGCAGCAGGCACTGCGGGCGGAAATGCTTCTGGAGTACGCCGACATCGACATTGACACCAGACCGACCCCGAAAGAGATTACGGCAGGATGCGCCTTATCCATCGAGTTCCCGTTCACGGATTACCAACTGGCCCGCGAAGTGATCGAGAGCCAACAGGTGGCGATAAGAGGGTACTTCCGCAAGTTTTCCGCGCTATACGAGGAAATAGACGAAACCGGAGAACGAAAGGAGAGGTAGCGTTTGACTTCGCAGCAAGTGACTTGGTATAACACGTTGTACCGGAGAATCCTCGACTATGTAACGAATGAGCAGCTTTGGATCAATATCGGTCTGGCGCTCGTCAAGATTATCGCGATCATCATTGCCGCAAAAGTTGTGGTTTCATTGACGCATGCTTTCGTGAACCGCATCTTTCAGAACCGGGAAGGAAGCCGGATCCAATTTGAACGTCGGCGTGTTGACACCCTGCGCGTCCTGATCAACAATGTGACAACATACATCATCTACTTTTTGGCCATATTGATGGTGCTGAAACAGCTGGGCTTTGACCTGCAGCCGGTGCTGGTCAGCGCCGGCGTTGTCGGCCTTGCCGTGGGGTTTGGGGCACAGAGCCTGGTACGCGACGTCATCACGGGCTTTTTTATTATCTTTGAGGATCAGTTCGCGGTGGGGGACGTGGTTACCATCAATAACTTTAACGGAACCGTCCAGGAGATCGGCTTGCGGGTCACCCGGATCCGCAGCTGGACGGGAGAGGTCCATATCATTCCCAATGGCAGCATCAAACAAGTGACCAACTTTTCCGTTCAAAACACGATGGCGGTGGTCGATGTCTCCGTCGCTTATGAAGAGGATTTGGAGTACGTGGAGAAAGTGATTGCCGAAGTGGCCAAGCAGCTCAAGCAGGAAACGGAAGAGATCGTGGGTGACCCGCAAGTGCTGGGCGTACAGGCATTTGGCCCGTCCGACGTCATCATCCGGGTAGTCGCCGAATGCAAACCGAATACCCATTATGCGGTAGCCCGCAAGCTGCGCGCCATGATCAAAAGGGAATTCGACGCCAGAGGAATCGAGATTCCGTATCCGAAGACGGTGACGGTGACCATGCCTTCCGATAAAGCAAGATTACGGGGAGAGTAGGGAGATGGAACGCAAAACATTTGCTTTGGGCGATATCGTACAGATGAAAAAACCGCATCCGTGCGGGACCAACGCCTGGAAGGTCATCCGCATGGGGGCTGACATCCGGATCAAATGCACGGGCTGCGATCACAGCGTGTTGATCCCGCGGCTCGAGTTTGAACGAAAAATGAAAAAAGTGCTGGTACAGGCGCATCCGGAAAATCAGGATCAGCAAGGATAAGAAAAATATTTGAGCACCATTCTTTTCTTTTTCTATAATCCGCATGAAAAGAATTTGTGGATTAGAAGGGGGAAGCGTGGTGTTCAATTTTTGTCGGAGTCGGATCAATGGTTGGCTCGCAGCATGGGGAACGGCAGTGATTTTGGTTTTGATTGCAGCGGTGTCGGCCGGTGCGGAGGATCGAACGCCGCCAGCCATACGGGTGCTGCCGGCGGACGGTGCGGACGATGTCCGGGTTGACAGCCAGATGACGGTCACGTTCAGCGAAGCTGTCAAACTGGGGAACGGTGCCGCAATCTCTTCGCGCAATGCGGGATCGCTGTTTGTCTTTACACAACTGGATAACAATCAAAGTGTGGAAGTGAGTGTGAGCTGGAGCCAATCCCAAAAAAGGCTGACGATCAAGCCGAAGAAGCCGCTGGCATTTGGGGGGACCTATCAGTTCAAGATACCGGCCGGCAAGGTGATCGACCGGGCGGGAAACGGGAATCAGGCCGTACTGGTCATGTTCAGGACGGAAGAAGCGGGACCGCCGCTTGGAGTAAGCGTTCAACCGACACATGGGGAGACGGATGTACCAGTGGACAGCCTGATCCGTCTGACGTTCAACAAGCCGGTGACCAGAGCCAACAAGACGGAGATCACCAACGATGCGATCGCCAACATCATCAAAATAAACGACAGCAAGGGAAGACGGGTCGACTTCATCGGAAGCTGGGATGCCGACCGCCGGATGATCACCCTGGACCCGGTGGGAAATCTGAACGGTGGAACGACTTATACGGTGACGCTCCTGGAGAACAAGATCATGGATCGACAAGGTGTCAAAAACCCGTTGGTCATCAGCAATTTTACGACCAGACCCGCGCTTGACACAATTGCGCCAGTGGCTACCATCAATCCCGCCCACGGCAGCAGCAATGTTTCGCTTTCCCCCAAGATCACCCTGCAGTTTGCCGAAGATATCCTCCTGCCTGACGGGACGCCCTTGTCGAGCAAGGCGGTAAAAGGGATGATCCTTTTCTTTGACGAGAAGGGGGCACAAATCGATTATTCCGCCACCTGGAACAAAAGCAAGCGTACCATGACGCTCAAGGTGAAGGGAAGGTTGCAAAATTATACCACGTATACCTTGATTCTGCCCGCCGGCTGTGTAAAGGATCTGGCAGGCAATGTCAACAAGCAGGCAGCAGTTACGTTTACGACCGGCAACCGCTAAGCGGAAGACGAAAGAAAAAAAGGATGCAGCCGTGCGCTGGCATCCTTTTTTTGCGGAGAGGTTTTCAATGACGGAAGGATCGGACCCGCCATTTGCTAATGTCGCCGAATCAATTAGTTTTCGGCAGCACCAACGATCACGAGGAGAATGAATAGTACCAGTATCAACGCAAAATCGTCGAAATCGCCATGGAACAGACCCACTGATAAACACCTCCTAGCGTAGTTTCATTACCTATGCTATGTAGGCGTGAAAGAGGAGGTATGGGCTTCCGTCCAGTTTTGTGAAAATAAATTATTCACAGAAAATCCACAGAAAATGTGAATAACTGCAGTGGACAGCTGGGGATTTTTCCGGGCTCAAGCATGTTTCAGTGGATAACTGATTCTTTACCCACAAAGTTATTCACACAGGGGATATTTGTAGAAAATTTTTGATCGAATATTTGAAATTTTATCTTTATTAAGGAGGGATTTTGGACAGCGGATATAATACCTAGCTTTACGGGCACGCTAATTACCAAAAGAAAGAAAAATGGGGGGCACAATGTGAAGAAACGCGTATGTACTGCCGTGACAGCGGCGACCGTGGTGTTTTCGCTTCTATCCACACCGTTCATGCCGTACAGTACACAAATGCTTTATGCCGCGGAGCGGGCACCTGTCTTCAAATCGCGGGCGGAAATCCCAGACCAGTACAAATGGAAACTGGAACACATCTACGCGAATCGGGCGGCATGGGAAGCCGATGTGAAAAAAGTGGAGAAGATGGCCAATGTCTTTCCCAAGCATCAGGGAAAACTGGCTGGCTCCGTGTCCGCCTTGAAGCAAGCATTGGATGATTATGTGGCCATGATGCGCATACACGACAAGGTCTATGTATATGCGAACATGTCGCTGGACGTCAATTCATCCAATCCGGCTTTGCAGGAGCTGGCGGACGGCGCGGAAAAGCTGAACACGCTGGTGTTGGAGAAGACGGCCTGGCTGACTCCCGAGATCGTAGCGATTCCGGACGGCCGGATGAAAGAGTTCCTGGCCTCACCGGAACTGGCGGAGTATAAGCAGTTCCTGGAGAACATGGTGCGGACGAAGCCGCATGCGCTCTCAAAAGAGCGGGAAGAGCTGTTGGCGCAATCCTCCGCATTGGCCGGTTCGCCCGGCAATATCTATAATATGCTTGCCAAAGACATCAAGTTTCCGACGATAAAGGATGAGAACGGAAAGGAAGTACAGTTAACAAGGGCCAACTTCGTCGCATACATGGAGAGCAAGGACCGCCGGGTGGGCCAGGCGGCGTTTGAGGCGTACTATCAAACACTGGAGAAGTTCCAGGATACGTTTGCCCAAACGTTTGCCGCAAAAGTGAAAGCGGACAACTTCTACGCCAAGGCCCGCCATTATCAATCGGCGCTGGAAGCGAGCCTGATCCCGAACAATATCCCGGTGAAGGTGTATGACGAACTGCTCGAAACCGTAAACAAGAACCTGCCGCTGCTCCACCGTTATATGGCATTGAAGAAGAAAATGCTCGGCGTCAAGGAACTGCATATGTATGATATTTATACGCCGATTGTCCCGTCCGATACGCGGTACATCCCCTTTGAAGAAGGCAAAAAGATCGTGGAGAACGGTCTGCAGATGATGGGGGAAGATTACGTCAAGGCGTTGGATGAAGGCTTTCATGGCGGGTGGGTGGATGTCTACTCCACCGACGATAAACGCTCGGGCGCTTATCAATGGGGCGCGTATGACACGCATCCGTACGTTCTTTTCAACTACCAGGGAACCCTTGACGATGTATTCACCATCGCACATGAGATGGGACACGCCATGCAATCCTACTATACCAACAGGAAACAGCCGTACATTGCCTCCAACTACCCGACATTTACGGCCGAAGTGGCATCCACGATGAATGAAACGCTGCTGTTCAAGAGCATGTACGCCAATGCCAAGACCAAACAGGAAAAAATGTATCTGCTCAATCATTACCTGGAGAACTTCCGGACCACCTTGTTCCGTCAGGCCCAGTTCGCAGAGTTTGAACGGGCGATTCATGAGAAGGAACAGGCAGGTGAGTCACTCAATGCGGAAGCCCTCAAGAAACTTTATTTCGATATCAATCAAAAATATTACGGCGACACGATCATCTCCGACAAGGAAATCGCGATGGAATGGGCCCGCATTCCGCACTTCATGAACTACCAATATTACGTGTATCAATATGCCACCAGCTTTGCTGCGTCGCAGGCTCTGGCAAAACAGGTGATGGAGGAAGGAAAGCCTGCCGTCGACCGGATCAAAACGAACTTCCTCGAAGCGGGCAGCTCCGCGCCGCCGATTGAGGTGTTGAAAGCGGCGGGCGTTGACATGTCTACGGCAAAACCGATTGAGGACGCCATGAAGATCTTTGAAGAGTCTTTGACCGAGCTGGAAAAGCTGGTGAACGAGAAATAACCGCGAGTCAGCAGCGCAGGCCTCCTGTCATTCAGAAAGGAGGTTGCTATTTTTTTGACAAGGTTGCTGTCTTTCGCAATGATAGAAGACAAGGGAAGCGATGCGTGCCGACCGCGGATCGTTGTCAGATGCGCTGCAAATCTATATACTAGAAAAGATGTTGATAATTTGGCATACAAGGAGTGTATATAGATGGGAGCATCATGTGGCATCGTAGGGTTGCCCAATGTGGGGAAATCCACCTTGTTTAACGCGATCACGCAGGCAGGGGCGGAGTCGGCCAACTATCCGTTCTGCACCATCGATCCCAACGTGGGGATCGTGGAGGTGCCGGATCCGCGGCTACAGAAGCTGACCGAGATCGTGCAGCCCAACAAAGTGGTGCCGACCGCGTTCGAATTCGTGGATATCGCCGGCCTGGTAAAAGGGGCGAGCAAAGGGGAAGGGCTTGGCAATCAGTTTCTCGGACACATTCGCGAGGTAGATGCGATCGCTCATGTTGTCCGCTGCTTCGAGGATGAAAACATCACCCACGTTTCCGGGAAAGTGGATCCGCTGAGCGATATCGAAACGATCAATCTCGAGCTGATCTTTGCCGACCTGGAATCGGTGGAGCGCCGAATCGAGCGCATCGGCCGCAAGGTGAAGGCTGGCGACAAGGAAGCCAAGCTGGAGCTCGATGTACTCGAGCGGTTGAAGGCAGCGTTCGAGGCCGGACAGCCCGCCCGCAGCGTGGAAATGGACGAGGAAGAACGCAAAATCATCCGCGACCTGCATCTGCTGACGATCAAGCCGGTTCTGTATGTCTGCAACGTTGCGGAGGACGGCATTCACAACGCGGATGACAACCCGCACGTACAGGCCGTTCGCAAGCATGCTGCCGAAGAGGGAGCAGAGGTGGTTGTCATCAGCGCCAAGGTGGAGGCGGAAATTGCCGAGCTGGACGGGGAAGACAAAGCGATGTTCCTGGAAGAGCTGGGTCTTCGGGAATCCGGGCTCGACCGCTTGATCCGCGCCGCTTACAACCTGCTTGGTTTGATCACCTACTTCACTGCGGGCGTGCAGGAGGTGCGCGCCTGGACGATCCGCAAAGGCACGAAGGCGCCGCAAGCAGCTGGCGTGATCCACAGCGATTTCGAGCGCGGTTTCATCCGGGCCGAAGTGGTGTCATACGATGATCTGGTGGAAGCCGGGTCGGTAAGCGCCGCCCGTGACAAGGGGAAATACCGTCTGGAAGGCAAAGAGTATGTGGTCCAGGACGGAGATGTCATGCATTTCCGGTTCAATGTCTAGGAATATACCTTGCTCCGGGTGTCTCCTTTTGTTATAATACCGAAATGCGAGTATTTATGGGGTGCATGTATCACAGCATTTCAGCAGCACTCGCTCCTTGCCCATCAGGGCCGTTTAGTCCATAAGGAGGTGAACAGGTATGCGTCAATACGAAGTTATGTACGTGTTGCGCCCAGACCTTGAAGAAGAGAAAGTGAAAGCGACCATTGCCCGTTACAGCGATGTCGTGACTAGCTTCGGCGGTGAAATCACCAAGCTTCAAGAAATGGGGAAACGTCGTCTTGCGTATGAGATCAAAAAGTTCCGTGAAGGTTTCTACGTGTTGATGAACTTCAAAGCGAATGCGGAGGCAGTGGCTGAAGCTGAGCGACTCATGAAAATCAATGACGACGTTATTCGCTTCTTGTTTGTAAGAGAAGACAAGTAATCGTCGTCTCGGGCAGAGGGGGACCCAAGATGAATCGTGTCATTCTCATCGGCAACCTGACAAGAGATCCGGAGTTGCGTTATACGCCAAATGGTACGGCCGTTACCACTTTTACTCTGGCGGTCAATCGTCCGCGTACGAATCAGGCAGGCGAAAGAGAAGCCGACTTCATTAACATTGTTGCATGGCAGAAGCTGGCCGACCTGTGTGCAACCTATCTGCGCAAAGGCAGACAAGCTGCTGTGGAAGGTCGCTTGCAGACCAGATCCTATGACAACAAAGAAGGCAAAAAGGTATACGTAACGGAAGTCGTGGCAGAAAACGTACAGTTCTTGGGTTCAAGATCCGGAGAAGGTGGCGGGTACGATCCTGGATTCGGAGGCGCGAAGCCGGGACGAGATGACAGCGATCCATTTGGTGATCCTTTTGCCGACGCCGGCAAGCCGATCAATATTTCGGATGATGACTTGCCGTTTTAATGAGGAAGTTTCCATCGTGTGGATCTTTCATATTCCTGAAAAGGAGGGACTCTCATGTCACGCAAAGGACGTCCGAACAAGCGCCGTAAAGTGTGCTTCTTCACGGTAAACAAGATCAAAAAAATTGACTATAAAGATGTCGATCTGCTGAAGAAGTTTATCAGTGAGCGCGGCAAAATCCTGCCTCGTCGTGTAACAGGCACATCCGCGAAGTATCAGCGCATGCTGACCGTCGCGATCAAGCGCGCTCGTCAAGTAGCACTGCTGCCTTACACGGCTGAATAAGGAATGGAATAGGGAAAGAGGGGCACAATTACGTGACCCTCTTTTTCATAACGTCAGAAGGGTACCTTTTCATTTGTAAGAGAGGAGCAGCCATTCATGTCAACTCGGAAAAGACAACTGGCCGAAAGTGCATGGATGCTGGGAACAGCTTCCCTCCTGTACTTCCTGGGCACACATACGCCGGTAAGTGTCTTCGCTTTGCTCTGTGTTCCCGTTCCGTTTGCCGTCTTCGGAATGAAGCGCTCGCTGCGAGAGATGACCGTCATGGGACTTGTTCTTTCGATGATCGGCTTTCTGCTGAACGGGCCATCTGGCGGTTTGCTCGCGTTTCTGGCGGCCATGCTTGGCTCTGTCATGGGTGTTCTTTATGAACGGAGGAGAAGCGCGCTGGCAGGGATTACGGGTGGAGCCGGCATCGTGTTTTTGTCATATGTGCTATTCCTGGCGGTAATGACGTTTGTCTTACATATCAACATTCCGGCTGTCTTTGATCACATGAAACAGGAGCTGATCAATGAAGCCGGGGTCCTTCCCATCCCTGCCATTATGACGGAGCAGGAATGGAAGGAACAGGTAGAGTGGCAGTTCCGTCTGATGGAGGCCATCATTCCCACCTTTCTGGTGCTTTCCAGCTTTGCAACCAGCGGACTTGTACACGGGTTGAACCGGCTGGTCGGCAAGATCCTGCGCCGACCCATACCGAAGCTGATCCCCATGCGCGAGTGGAGCTTTCCTCCTTCCCTGCTGTATTATTATTTCGGGTCGCTGCTGATTTTGCTCTTGTCCGGTGATGTATGGGAGCAATCCTTCTGGGGCAAGGCCCTGCTCAACGTGAATGTGATGCTGAACATCATTTTGGGAGTGCAGGGGCTGAGCTTCTGCCTGTTCGCCATCCATTTGAAACGATGGAGAATACTGGCTCCCGCGCTTGTTGTCTCTCTATTTATTTTTCCGGTTTTAACTTATATACTTAGTTTACTAGGCATATTTGACCTGGGGATAGGGCTGCGCAAGAAACTGGAAACAAGAGTGAAGAGGGGCTGAGGAAATGCCCAAGTTTCTTTTGAAGCGATGGTACGGGCTGCACATGGTCTTAGCTCTCAGCTTTAGCTTGTTGCTGTTAGCGATCTTGACATTATATCACTGGCTGTACGGGGCGATCGGCATCGTTTGTTTGATCGGCTTGGTCCTGTATGTGCTGCAGGCGGAAAAAGGTTTCCAGGGGGATCTCCGCCTCTATCTGGCAACGATCAGCCATCGAGTCAAAAAAGCAGGTGAAAGCGTTATCCAGGAGATGCCCATCGGGATTCTTTTGTATAACGATGACAAAATCATCGAGTGGACAAATCCGTTTATGCAAAAGGTGACCGGCGAAGAGATGCTGGTGGGGAAAAATCTTACCGATGTCCTGCCGGGGCTCGCCATCAAACCGGAGCAAAAACGACTCGAATTCACTCACAATGAACGTGTTTACGAAGTGCTCGTCCGTGCCGAAGAGCGCTTGCTTTACTTTAAGGATATCACCGAATTTAAAGAGCTGTCACTTCGGTATCATCGGGAAAAATCGGTGCTGGCCATTATCCACCTTGACAACCTGGACGAAGTGGGACAGGTGATGGATGAGCAGAGCCGTACGCTTTTATCCACAAGCGTGTCCGGCGTGATCAACGACTGGGCGCAGAAGCATGGAATCTATTTGCGAAGATTTTCGGCGGATAAATTTCTGGCGCTGCTGGATCGTGAGACGCTGGAAAAGCTGGAGGAGAGCCGTTTTGATATTCTGGACGTCGTGCGGGAAATGACCGCAGACAACAAGATCCCCATCACCCTCAGCATCGGGGTGGGGGCGGGGGTCTCTTCTTACATTGAACTGGGGCAGATGGCCCAATCCAGCCTGGATATCGCCCTCGGCCGCGGCGGGGACCAGGCGGCGGTAAAAGTAGGCAACAAGCTGACCTTCTACGGCGGCAAGTCGAACGCGGTGGAGAAGCGCACCCGCGTGCGGGCACGCGTGATCTCCCATGCGCTGCGCGATTTGATCCATGAAGCGGAGCACGTCATCGTCATGGGGCACAAGCAGCCGGACATGGATGCCATCGGGGCTGCCCTCGGCGTTTGGAAAGCTGTTCAACTGCACAACAAGACAGGGTATGTCGTGCTGGATGATGTAAACCCGTCGGTTGAGCGGCTCATGAAAGAACTGTACGCACACGAGGAGCTGGCTGAAGCGTTCATCACACCGGAACAGGCTATCCGGCTCACATCCGGACGCACGCTCCTGGTGATCGTTGACACGCACAGGCCGTCGCTCGTCATTGAGCCGCGCCTGTTGGACGAAACGAGCCGGATTGTCGTCATCGACCATCACCGCCGCTCCGAAGAGTTTATCGAAGATCCCGTTCTGATTTATCTCGAGCCCTATGCTTCCTCCACCTCTGAGCTGGTAACCGAACTGCTGCAATACCAGAGCGACCGGATCCAACTGGACAGCCTGATCGCCACGGCTCTTCTGGCCGGGATTGTGGTGGATACCAAGAGCTTCGCGTTCCGGACCGGTTCCAGGACGTTCGAAGCCGCATCGTTTTTGCGGCGCAACGGCGCAGATACGGCTACCGTTCAGCGCTTTCTCAAGGAGGATCTGGGGCAGTTTATTAAACGGGCGCGCATCGTGATGAATACAGAAGTGTATCGCGATTCCATGGCGATTGCGGTGGGCGACTCCCGTGAGGAATACACGCAAGTGCAGGTGGCGCAAGCGGCCGAACTGTTGCTGACGCTGTCAGGCATTCAGGCATCGTTTGTCCTGGCGCGGCGCTCGGATGATACGGTGCTGATCAGCGCCCGCTCGCTTGGCGATATCAACGTCCAGGCGATCATGGAGCAATTGGGCGGCGGCGGCCATCTCACCGGAGCCGCTACGCAAATGGAGAATATCTCCTTGAAAGACGCGGTGCGTCGACTGAAGGAAGCGATCGACGCAGTGTCGTGAGAGCCTGCGGGCCCTCCGAAAACGGTGAATCGCGATGCGGAGACGCCAGAATGAAGGAGGAAGAAAAGATGAAAGTGATCTTTTTGCAGGACGTCAAAGGACAAGGCAAAAAAGGAGAAATCAAAGACCTGTCGGAAGGGTATGCGCGCAACTACCTGATCCCCAGGGGGCTTGCGAAAGAAGCGACCGAAGGAAACATCAGAGATCTGGATGCCAAAAAGCGGAGCGAAGCAAAGCGCAAGGAACAGGAGAAGCTGGAAGCGCAGCAGCTCGCTGTCAAAATAAATGAAATCACCGTCAAGGTTAAAGGAAAAGCCGGCGAGGGCGGGCGCTTGTTTGGCGCCGTCTCCAGCAAGCAGGTGATTCAAGCGCTGGAAGAGCAGCACAACATCAAGCTGGACAAACGGAAGCTGGAGATGGATGCCATCCGCTCGCTGGGCTACACCAATGTAAAAGTGAAGCTGCACAACGAAGTGACGGCGACGCTGAAAGTTCATGTAGTCGAGGAGTAATCTTGCTGTAAATGAGGGGTGTGACGTGAGCGACCTGTTTTTGGACCGTGTGCCACCACAAAACAACGAAGCGGAACAATCCGTACTTGGTGCCGTGTTCCTGTCGAAGGAAGCTCTCATCACGGCCATGGAGATTTTACGGCCGGAAGACTTCTACAAGACCGCTCACCAGCGTATTTTCAAAACCATGCTGGATTTGTACGAAAAAGGGGAACCGGTGGATCTGGTGACCGTCACCGCAGAACTTCAGGATCATAAGCTGCTGGACGAGGTTGGCGGGGTTCCCTATTTGACGGCATTGGCAGGGTCGGTTCCGACCGCGGCCAATGTGGAATACTACGCGCGGATCGTCGAGGAGAAGTCGCTGCTGCGCCGTTTGATTCTGACCGCAACGAAGATCGCCAATGATGGCTACACCCGGGAGGATGATGTCGGCGAAATCATCGCTGACGCCGAGAGATACATCATGGAGATCGCCCAAAACCGCAACAGCGGCGGGTTTATCCCGATTCGGGACGTTCTCCTGGAAACATACGAGCGCATCGAGTTCTTAAGCCAGCGGCGCGGGGATGTGACCGGCATTCCGTCCGGGTATCCCGATTTGGACAAGATGACGTCCGGCTTCCAGCGCAGCGATCTGATCATTCTGGCTGCCCGTCCTTCCGTGGGGAAGACGGCGTTTGCCCTGAACGTAGCCCAGAATGTAGCCGCACGTGCAGGAGAAACCGTCGCCATCTTTTCCCTGGAGATGGCTGCATCGCAGCTGGTGCAGCGGATGATCTGCGCGGAAGGCAATCTGGACGCTTCCAAGTTGCGGACTGGCTGGCTGGAAGAGGATGATTGGCAGAAGCTGACCATGGCCATCGGGACGTTGGCCAAGGCGCCCATCTATATTGATGATACGCCCGGCGTGACCGTGCAGGACATTCGCGCCAAATGCAGAAGATTGCAGGCAGAACGCGGACTTGGCCTGGTTTTGATCGACTATCTGCAGCTGATCCACGGCAGAGGGAAAGGGGATAACCGGCAGCAGGAAGTATCGGAAATCTCCCGGAATCTGAAGGGAATCGCCCGCGAGCTGAACGTGCCGGTCATTGCCCTGTCCCAGTTGAGCCGTTCGGTGGAGCAGCGGCAGGACAAGCGTCCGATGATGTCCGACATCCGCGAATCCGGGTCGATCGAGCAGGACGCGGACATTGTGGCTTTTCTTTACCGCGACGACTATTACAACAAGGAAACGGAAAACAAGAACGTCATCGAGGTCATTATCGCCAAGCAGCGGAATGGCCCGACCGGCACCGTCGAGCTGGCGTTTCTGAAGGAATACAACAAGTTCGTCAGCCTTGACCCGCGTTTCAGGGATGCCGCAGGTTAAGCCCAAAGCGGATAATTAAAGGGAATGCCGATGATTGTCAGGCATTTCCTTTTTTTGTGGATGAATAACGAACAAATCTTTTGTCGGATAGTACAATCGTTCGTATTTTCGTTGACATACGATATATGGTTTAGTACACTTAGATTGTTTCTTGCCCAGAATGGAAATGATTAGGTCAGGAGGTGTTTTTCGATGTCAACAGTCGTTGTCGTCGGAACCCAATGGGGCGATGAAGGAAAAGGAAAAATTACGGATTATCTGGCTGAAAGTGCGGAAGTGGTGGCCCGCTATCAAGGGGGCAACAACGCCGGACACACGATTATTTTCAATGGAAACAAGTATAAACTTCACCTGATTCCCTCGGGGATCTTTTATAAAGATAAAACCTGCGTGATCGGCAACGGGATGGTTGTGGATCCGAAAGCCTTGGTAGCGGAATTGGATTACCTCCATGGTTTTGGATTCTCGACCAAAAACCTGAAGATCAGCAACCGCGCTCATGTCATCATGCCTTACCACATCAAGCTGGATGGGGTGGAGGAGGAGAGCAAGGGGGCGAACAAGATCGGGACGACGCGCAAGGGTATCGGTCCCGCTTACATGGATAAGGCGGCCCGTGTGGGGATCCGCATCGCCGACCTTTTGGATCCGGAAGAATTTGAGCGTAAATTGGCGCGCAACCTGGCTGAGAAGAACCGCATCCTGGAGAAGCTGTACAATACCACCGGTTTTGAATTGAAGGAAATCCTGGAAGAGTATCTGGGCTATGCCGAGATTATCCGTCCTTACGTGGCGGACACTTCCGTAGTGCTGAATGATGCCATTGACCGCGGCAGCCGTGTCCTGTTCGAAGGAGCGCAGGGGGTCATGCTGGACATCGACCAGGGGACCTATCCCTATGTCACCTCCTCCAACCCGATTGCGGGCGGTGTCACCATCGGTTCCGGTGTCGGCCCGACCAAGATCCATCAGGTCATCGGCGTAGCCAAGGCATACACCACGCGGGTGGGGGATGGTCCGTTCCCGACAGAGCTGCATGACGAGATCGGCAACCACATCCGGGAAGTGGGCTTCGAGTACGGCACCACGACAGGCCGCCCTCGCCGGATTGGCTGGTTCGACAGCGTCGTCGTTCGCCATGCCCGTCGGGTAAGCGGGATCACCGGACTGGCGATCACCAAGCTGGATACCTTGTCGGGTCTGGATACCCTGCGCATTTGCACCGCTTACAAATACAACGGCACCGTGATCGAAGAATTCCCGGCCAACCTGAACATCCTTGCCAAATGTGAACCGGTTTATGAAGAGCTGCCGGGTTGGAAGGAAGACATTACCGGCGTGCGCAGCATCAATGACCTGCCGGAAAACGCGCGCCACTATATCGAACGCATCACGCAGCTGACGGGGATTCCGCTCTCCATCTTCTCCGTCGGTCCGGATCGTGAGCAAACCAATGTCGTACGCGGCATCTACGCATAACCCGCATCGGCAAAAGGCTGTCGAGCTTCTGACTCGACAGCCTTTTTGTATGGCAAGCCGGCAAAAAAAAAAAATCGGAGGTGGACATTCACCAACCGACACCTTCTGGGCATATGGTATCCCATAACAAAACGAAAACGAGGTGCAGCACGATGGGGTTTGATCAAAAAGCGATGAAACTGATTGGCAAGAAGGTAGAGGTAAAGATGTACAACGGGTTGATCATCAGTGGAACGATGTCGCACTGCAACAAAGGGTACATTTGCTTCATTACCAATTATAAGACGCAGGATCAGGAAAAGACCACCATTCGTCGACTGGCGCTGAAAGATATCACATCCATGGTTGAGGTAACCCGCAAATAATGCCACGAAAAGTGCTTGAAAGCGCGAAAGCGGCAAAGGAAGGTGGGGGCCCTGCTGACAACAGCAAGGGCCCCCGCTCGGTACAGCGTAAGCTTACGCCGAGTGGGTGGAGCGTAAGGAATCGCCGAGTGATGAAACTTCGCTTACGTCGTCGGGCTCATTTTACGCTTCACCGCCGCAGGAGCGGATGATCCGGACCGCTTCGTCGCCCCGCTCTTCCGGCACGACACAGGTGAGCAGCACGCTTCGGCCGACCGAATCTTGGCCACCGTCGGACATGCCGCTTGCGGCCGGATCGGCGGCGGCGAGGATGCCGGCGTCACGGCCGCTGGGGAAGTTGGCACCGAGAGTCAGGTTGCCCAGCGACGAAAAATCGCTGGTGATCGGGTTCATCACATGCTGGACCCCGCCCCCCGGATATTGTCCGATCACGTCGACGCTTACCGTCTCAAACCCGGCCTGTTTTAATTGATCCGCCGCTTTTTCGGCATCGTCGAGCATGCGAAAACCGGCAAGGATATTGCGTTCCTTCAAGAAAAGTCCTCCTTGGCTGCATAAATGTTGGCAAATCATTGTCCATATTATGACACTTCGTCAGATATTTTATTCGACGGCAATTTACTCTTGATGATGTTGCTTTTTTTATGGTAAAGTCGATATAGTTGGTTTCACTAGGCAATTTGGCAGATTGCTGGGAAAAATGCAGAATGGTTCTATCATTCCGATTTTGGAATATTCTGCGAGTACTGAAAAATTTTGTTTTTTGACAGAATCATGCTTGATTCTGCATGAAAAGCTTTCCCCACAAGCTTTTCATCATTTTTTTTCAGGAGGGGTAAGACATGCAATGGGCCGAATGGAAAGCCTGGATACAGCAACGAATGGTGCCGCTCATCCAACGTGGCCGTTTACAAGCCGGAAAGATCGCCACCCAAGCATGGAATTTCGTTCTTGCACATAAAAAACAATCGGCTGTCGCTGTGGGAGCCATTCTTGTGCTCACTTCCGCCAGCGCATACGCCGAATACTATTATGAGAGCAATATCATCCCGATCTATCATGTCATCGTCAATGGCAAAGAGATCGGTGTCGTCAGCAGTCCCGATGTCATACATAACTGGGCAGCTGCCAAGCTCGAAGCGGAGAAGGCAAAGAACGGGCTGGATTTCAAATTTACCGATTACATCACTTTCCAGGAGGAACGCGTCTATAAAGGGAAGTACGACAACGCGGCGGCGATTGCTGCCTTGTCGGATATCGCCAGCATCAAGGTAAATGCGGTCAAAATCGTCGTGAATGGCGAAGTAATCGGGTACGCGCCTGATCAAAAGACCGCCGAGGGCGTCATGAACAGGCTGAAGGAAAAATTCTCCGGCCTGCCTGTCACAGGGAAGGTTCAGGCTGTAGCCGCCTCAACCGCGGCTCCGGTATCAAAAGCAAGCATGCTCAAGCAGGTTCGTTTCAAGGAAGACGTCAAGCTTGAAAGCGACACGGTGCCAGCCGCACAGGTGCTGACAGCGGACAAGCTGTCGGAACTGTTGAGCAAAGGCACGTTGAAGCAAGTGATCCATACGGTGCAGGAAGGCGACTGCATTACGTGCATCGCGCAGAAATATGGCATTACTTCGCAAGACATTTATGCCAACAATCCGGGAATCACGGAAAATACGGTTCTGCAGTTGGGACAGCAGATCAACGTGACCGCTATCCGTCCGCTCGTCACGGTACAGGTTGTGGAAGAAGCATCGCAGGAGGAGACGATCGATTACGCCGTCCAAACGCGTAATAACGCTCAGCTCCCCCAAGGCGACACCAAAGTGGTTCAGGAGGGCAGAGAAGGGAAAAAGCTTGTCCGCTACCAGATCATTAAGGAAAATGGACAAGTTGTCGAACGGAAAGTGCTGGATCAAAAAGTCCTTGTCGCCCCGGTTTCCAAGATTATCGAGCGCGGAACCAAGGTGATTCCCTCCCGTGGGACAGGCCGCCTGAGTTGGCCTGCACGCGGGTACATCAGCAGCGGATTCGGCATGCGGTGGGGAAGACTGCATGCAGGGATAGACATTGCCGGTTCCGGGTCCATCCGCGCCGCAGACAACGGACGGGTTATTTTGGCCGGATGGCACGGCGACTACGGTAACTGTGTCATTATCGATCACGGCAACGGGCTGCAGACCCTTTACGGGCACATGCGATCCATCAGCGTCCATGAAGGCCAGGTTGTCGCCAAAGGGAAGGTTTTGGGTGTCATGGGATCGACCGGTGATTCCACCGGTGTCCATTTGCACTTTGAAGTGCGAAAAGGCGGTCGCCCTATGAACCCGCTGCGTTTCCTGAACTAAGTGAAATCATGCATCGCAAGGCCTCCCCGCTTGGCCGGGGACGGCCTTTTCTATTTTTTGCCAGCGTTCTCGGGGGCAGGAAAACCGGCGAACGGAGTGGAACTGTATGGAGATAGAAGGGGTGAGCGTGATGACCAAACTCCTGGTCGTAGACGATGAAAGACCAATTGCCGACATCTTAAAGTTTACGTTTGAAAAGGAAGGATACCAGGTCATTTGCGCGTATGACGGCGAAGAAGCGCTGGAGATGGTGAAGGAAGAGAAACCTGACTTGATCCTGCTGGATGTGATGCTTCCCGGTAAAGACGGGATGGAGGTATGCAGAACGGTTCGCCAGACCCATGATGTGCCGATTATCATGCTGACGGCAAAAGATTCCGAACTGGACAAGGTTCTCGGCTTGGAGCTGGGGGCCGATGATTACGTCACGAAGCCGTTCAGCGCCAGAGAATTGGTGGCGCGGGTAAAAGCGCAGCTGCGCAGGCAGAAGCCGAAAGCCGAAATACAGGCAGAGCACATCATGCGTGTGCATGAACTGGAAATCGATCTGCATTCCTATACCGTACAAAAACATGGGGAACCCCTTGACCTCACTCACCGGGAGTTTGAACTGCTGGTCTATTTGACGCGCCATCAGGGACAGGTGATGACGCGCGAACATTTGCTGCAGGCGGTATGGGGGTTTGACTATTTTGGCGATGTGCGGACGGTCGATGTAACCATCCGCCGCTTGCGTGAAAAAATTGAAGATGATCCGAGTGATCCGAAGTATATCATCACGCGCCGTGGTCTCGGGTATGCCCTGAAGAATCCGGCGCAGGGGGGAAGCTTGTGATGCCCCGTACGCGCCTGTTCAAGACCGTCCAGTGGAAACTGGTCGTCATGTACATGCTGCTGATTTTGATTGCGATGCAGTTTATCGGGGCGTATTTTTCCCGCGAGGTGGAGAGCTACTACACCAACACGTTTACCGAAACGCTGAATACGCAGGCATCGCTGTTATCCACCCATTTGGAGCGCTCCCTGCGCAATCAGCGGGACGGGAAGGAGCAGTCCACCGACGAGATGAGGGATGAGATCCACTATCTGCTCAACAATTTGGTCATGCCCAATGGAGCCAAGGTGCAGGTGATTGATCAAAACGGCTATGTGATCGGCACGACAGAGATTGACCAGAGCGTGATCGGACAGCGGACGACACAGCCGGAGGTCACGATCGCCCTGTTGGGGACCCGAAACGAATCGCTGCGCATCGACCCGCGTACGGGCAACCGGGTAAAGATTCTGGCCGTGCCGGTCAAAGCCGACAACATCATTTACGGGGCCGTTTATATGATGGCTTCCATGGAAGAGATGTACACCACCATTCAAAAAATCACCAATATTCTGGCCACCGGGACGGGGATCGCCCTGTTGTTTACGGCGGGATTGGGGGTCGTGCTGGCGCGCACCATTACCATTCCCGTCAAAGAGATGACCCGGCAGGCCCAGGCGGTTGCCAACGGCGATTTTAACCGGGCGGTCCGGATCAATGGGGATGACGAAATCGGACAGCTTGGCCAGGCCTTCAACTACATGACAGCACGCTTGCGGGAAGCGATTTTGCAGCAGGAAGAGGAAAGAGAGAAGCTGGCCGGTATCTTAAGCAACATGAGCGACGGCGTGATCGCGGCCAACCGGGACGGCCAGATCATCCTGCTGAACCGCTCGGCGGAAGAGATGCTGCAGGTCAAGATGGCGGACGTGCTGGCACAAGGGAAAACCCTGCACGATCTGCTCAAGCTGCCGCCGGAAGAGGAAATGCCATTGTTTGAAGAGGCGAAACCGCTTCTGATCGAGATGATGCTGGCCAACCGGGAAGTGGTGATGCTGCGGGTAACCTTCACGGAATTGCGGCATGACAGCGGGAAAAAGGGCGGGATCATCGCCGTGCTGCAGGATGTAACGGAACAGGCCCGGCTGGAACAGCAGCGCCGCGAGTTCGTCGCCAATGTGTCGCATGAGCTGCGCACCCCGCTCACGACCATCAAAAGCTATGTAGAGGCCCTGCTTGATGGAGCGATGGAAGAGAAAGAGATTGCCAGCCGCTTTTTGCAGGTGACGATGAGCGAGACGGAGCGCATGATTCGGCTGGTGAATGACTTGCTGCAGCTCTCCCGCTTTGATTCCCAAGGCATCCGGCTGCGCTGCAAAAATATCGATCTGAACGAACTGCTCCTTTATGCGGCCGAACGTTTCTCCATGCTAAGCGAGCAGCAGGGGGTCTGCTTTACGTTGGAGACCACGGGGGATCTGCCGCTGGTTCATGCCGATCAGGACGCGATCAATCAGGTGCTGGACAACTTGCTCTCCAATGCGATCAAGTACACCCCAGGCGGTGGAGCGGTTACGCTGAAAACCGAGGTGAACGAGCGAAAGGGAAGGGTGTACATCTCGGTCAGCGATACCGGCATTGGCATTCCGAGCCGCGATCTGAAACGGATTTTTGAGCGTTTTTACCGGGTGGACAAAGCGCGCTCCCGTGAAAAAGGCGGCACCGGCCTGGGATTGGCGATCGCCCGCGAACTGGTGCAGGCGCACGGCGCGGATATTGAGATCACCAGCGAATGGAATGAAGGAACGACCGTGACGTTCTGGCTGCCGGTGGCGAAGGGAGAGGAAGTGGCATGAACCAGTGGCTCGAATCCGCGAAAACGGTGGTCTTGAATCTGCTGATTCTTATCAGCTTCGTTCTTACTTCCGCCCTTTGGAACAACCAACCGCAGTTCCAGGTGATTGAACCGTCGGCTTACGTGAAATCAAAGCCCGTCCCAACCCGCAAGATGGAAGAGCTTGTGACACCGGAATCGATTATGTTTCATTATGGAAATGACAGACATACGAAAACCTACACCAACAACGGGAATTTCTATTACCGCCAGATCAGCGAAGAGATGAAGAAATGGTACTTTACCAATCCGGTCAGTTATCCGCTCACCGAAGAGATGTGGGAAGAGCTGATGCATAAACGGCAGGGGCTGGAACTGATGTTTCATTCCGAAGTGCCCATGACGGTGATCAGCCAGCTGTTTATGATCAACGGCGACATCAATGACCAAATGAAGGGTATCGACAGGCTTTGGCTGTATTACGACGAGGAAGAAAACGTCGTGTACGCTTTGTTCATTTCTACCAACGACAAGCAGGTGTTTCGCGCCGGAACGGCGATCAGCCCCAAGGATTTGCTGGAGTATTACCTGCCGCTTGGCAACCGGCTGCCCGAACAGATCATGAAAGCCACCCGAACGACAACCGACTCGGAATATCCCCGTTTGAAAAGACCGTTCTGGGAGATCTACTATCTGCCGAAAGAACCGCAAAAAATCACGAAATACCTGTACAATTACCTGCTGGTTACGGAGGATGAACTGATCGATGCCTACTTCCTCGATCCTTCCCTGGTCAGGCGCATCGACGAACGGGACAGGACGGTCATTTTCACGGATGGGAGCCGTTCGATCCAGTTCCAGCAGGATCAGCAATTCATTACGTATACGGATCCGGCGTTTCAGCAGGGGCGGCAGGACTTGTCCAGCGACGAGAAGATCCGGGACGCGATCGCCTTCATCAACAAGCATCTCGGGTGGACGGATGATTACCGTTTTGACAGGATTAGGGAAAGTGAAGAGGGGGGCGAGGTGATCACCTTCCGGCAGTACCTGGGGCCATATCCGCTGGTAAGCGTCAACGGACAGCATCTGGATACGATCACCGTGATGTCGGAAGACGGTCAAATCGTGACGATTAACCGATCGTTGATTGATCTGGACAAATACATCAGCAATCAGGAATGGGTGGTCATGTCGGGGCCGGAGCTGTTCGAGTACCTACGAAACAACCGGATCGTCGATACCAGCCAAATCAAAAACGCCTATCTGGCTTACCAGGCGCAAGTCCACCAGGGGTATGTGGAATTGACGCCGGCCTGGGTGGTAGAGGTGCGCAACCAGCCGGATATTGTCGTCACAGCCCGGTCCGCGCAGGAAGGGGGAAAAGGAAATGGATTGGAGTAGGGCGAAAACGATTCTGATCTGGGCCTTTCTCTTCCTGGACCTGTTCCTCGGTTATCAGGTATATATGCTGCGGACAGAGCAGTGGCAGGGGGCGGAAGCGGTGCAGGGCAGCAAATGGGATATCGAGCTGTATCTGAAGCAGCAGCATATCGCCCTGCAGGCAGAGGTGCCGCAGGAGACGCCGGAAATGACGTACGTCAATGTGGAAAATTACGGCTTCAATGCGCCTGCTCTGCAGAATGTACAGGGCATCAAGGTTACCTTGGAGAACGACCGGTCCGCCATCATAGCACAGCTGAAACCGCCCATCCCCCTCGACAAACAGTCCGACCCGGATGATCTGTTGCGCCAGCTCAACCGTTTCTTGCTTTATGCGGATCAGTACCGCGCCGATGCGTACCAGACCAGCAGGCAGCGGATCCGGTATTGGCAGCTTCACGGGAATTATCCCATTTTCAACGCACCCTTGGATGTGCTGACGGATAACAACCAGATTACAGGGTATACCCAAACCTATTTTCACATCCGCAGCCAAGGGTCCGCCCGCGGGGTCATCTCGGCCTACACGGCGCTCCGGTCGCTGGTAGAGAAGCAGACCATATTGCCGGGAGAAAGAATCGAAAGCGTCACACTGGGCTATTTCGGTTATCATTATGATGCGGATATTCAGGTGCTGGCACCGGTGTGGCGTGTCATTCATAACGGCAGGACGGATTATATCAACGGTTTTACCGGGGCAATTGAGAGACCGCTGGATACAAGAAAGGTGACACCATAAACATATTTTGGAGAGAAGAAGGAGTTGCAGCATGAGATTTAGCGTATTGGCGAGCGGCAGTACCGGCAACGCCATCTATATTGAAACGGACCGCACCGCGCTGTTGATCGACGTGGGCATTACGGGCAAACAGGCGGAAGCGGCGCTGGAAGAAATCGGTGCCAAGGCTGCCAACCTGAAAGCGATTCTGGTGACTCATGAGCATGTGGATCATATCAAAGGGATCGGTGTGATGGCCCGCCGCTACAACATTCCGATCTATGCCAACCCCAAGACCTGGGCGGAGTTGGACGGGCAGATCGGCGCGATCCAGGAGCATCAGCGGCGGTTTTTTGAAGTGGGAGAAATTCGCGAATTCGAGGATTTGACGGTCGAGTCGTTCGGGATTTCCCACGATGCGGCGGAGCCCATGGGCTTCTGCTTTTTCCACGGCAACAAGAAGCTGAGCGTGGCGACCGATCTCGGTTATGTGAGCGACCGGATCAAGGAGACCATTCGGGGTGCGGATGCGTATATCTTTGAGGCCAATCATGATGTCGAGATGCTGCGTATGTCGCAGTACCCCTGGAGCATCAAGCGCCGGATCTTGAGCGATGTCGGCCACCTTTCCAATGAGGCGGCGGGGGAAGCGTTGAGCGATTTTCTGCAGGGGCGGGCGGAGCGCGTCTTTCTCGCCCATCTGAGCAAGGAGAACAACATGATGGAACTGGCCCGGCTCACCGTGAAGAATATTCTGGAGGAGAAAGGCCTCAGCGTGGGCGACGATGTACATCTGAGAGAGACCTACCCGCATCGGCCTACGAGACTGGAGGAATTATAGGGGAACCCCATGATCGTTGAGCCCGGTTTGGGGATCCCGGTCGTACTCCACCAGCTCCATCCGGTGATTGATGTCGGCATCGATCGCACGCGCTCTGGAGAGAAGCTCGTCCTTTGACATGACGCCTTTTTGAATCAACAATTCCATGATGGCATGCAGTACCACGGTATTCTGGCAGGCAATCTCTTGCAGATCGGCCAGCTTCGCGATCAGGTTCACTTCCTGCAGGGGAGAGAATCGCGATCTCATTGCGATCAGCCCTTTCTCTATGGATCGTCTGTTAACCTAGATTTTCCTTTTTCTACCATGTTTATGCCGATCGGAGCAGGGGATTCCACAAGCTTTCCATATTTCTCACGCTACTTTCCCGAAAGCGATTCGTATACTAAAAAGGGAAGACGGCAACAAGTATATCCGGCCGTGAAAGCTGTAAACATAGGTAAGAGAGAAAGGAGAGTGGAATCATGGGTTTCTATGATGATGACATTTATGAAATGGAACGGAAGAGACAGCGTGAATCTGGCAAGGGCAGGCTGATCCTGACCTCGATTACGTCGGCGGTGATTGGGGGAATGGTCGTGCTGCTGATGCTGCCGGCCCTCTCCAAGACAGGGTATATTTCCATGGTGGAACCCAACACCGCGAATGCGATGAATAATGCGGCAAGTACGAGCGTCGTGGCACAGCCCGTCTCCGTCAGCGTGTATACGGCCACCGTCCGCGCGGTGGAAAAAGTGGAGAACGCCGTGGTGGGCGTCATCAATATCCGCCGGGTGGTCAACTGGTTCAACAACAGCGAGCAGGCCGTGGAAAGCGGAGAAGGCTCCGGCGTCATCTTCGAAAAGAAAAACGGCAAGGCGCACATCATTACCAACTATCACGTGATCGACCAGGCGGAAAAGGTGCAGGTGGCGCTGCCGAGTGGGGAAAAGGTCGACGCCAAGGTTCTGGGGTATGACGCGTTCACCGACATGGCTGTCCTGGAAATCGACGGCTCCAAAGTCACCACCGTGGCTGAGCTGGGCGATTCCGACGCGCTGAAAGTAGGAGAACCGGCCATCGCCATCGGGAACCCGCTGGGACTGAAATTCTCCCGCACGGTTACCCAAGGGATCATCAGCTCGCTGAACCGGTCCATGCCGATCGACGTGGACAACAACGGCCAGGACGATTGGGAGCTGGACGTTCTGCAGACAGACGCGGCCATCAACCCGGGGAACAGCGGGGGCGCGCTGGTCAATATCTACGGGCAGGTCATCGGGATCAACAGCATGAAGATCGCCAAAGAAGGCGTGGAAGGTCTGGGCTTCGCCATTCCGATCAATGACGTGAAGAAGATCGTCGGCGAATTGATGCAGCACGGCAGACTGCAGCGGGCCTATCTCGGAATCTCCCCGTACGATCTCGTCAACGTGCCGCGCTACCACTGGAAGGAAACGCTCCATCTGCCGGATGACGTACAGGCCGGCGTCGTGATCATGAACGATGTGGATCCCTTCACACCGGCAGGTAAAGCGGGCCTGCGCCAATATGATGTCATCACCAAACTGGATGGCCAGACCATTGAAAATGCGGCCCAACTGCGCAAATACCTGACCCTGAACAAGAAACCGGGAGAAAGCGTGGTCGTCACCTTCTACCGGGATGGCTTCAAGAAGACGGCAACGGTCAAGCTGGCTTCCGACCCGAACAGCGGCAGATAAGCAGCAAGAGGCGCTATGAACGGCGCCTCTTTCTTTTTTTCTTCACTTGGGTAGAATAAGAGAGGATGTATGACCGGAAAGGAGCATGAACCAATTGCGGATTCAAGGAAAAGAACTGCCCATCTACCCGGAACACCCGGTCCGTGTGGTCTGCCTGGAGCATCTGGAGCGGGAGCTGGACGATTACGTGGATAAATATGAAGTGGCGCCGGATACCTTTGCGCTGAGCGAGGTGGACGAGCCTGGGCTCAGCCACAGTTGTATGGTTTGCGGGGCGGAAGGCAAGATCGTGCTGCTGCATGTGAAAGGGATGTAGGGATGCAAATCTCGATTGTGACCGTGGGCAAGCTGAAGGAGAAGTATTTGAAAGACGGAGTGGAGGAATACAGCAAACGCCTGTCCGCTTACTGCAAGCTGCAGATCATCGAGGTAAGCGATGAAAAGGCCCCGGAAGAACTGAGCGCCACGGAGATGGAACAGGTGAAACGGAAAGAAGGCGAGCGGATTCTCGCCCATCTCAAGCCGGACCAGCATGTGATCGCGCTGGCGATAGAGGGACAGATGTGGTCGTCGGAGAAGCTGTCGAGTGAGCTGGATCGTCTCGCCACCTATGGAAAAAGCCAGGTTGCTTTTGTGATAGGCGGCTCCTTGGGGCTGTCTGCGGAAGTGTTGAAGCGGGCGGATGTGCTGCTGTCGTTTTCCAAGATGACGTTTCCCCATCAGTTGGTGAGATTGATCTTGCTGGAGCAGGTTTATCGGGCGTTTAAGATTAGTAGGGGTGAACCGTATCATAAATAGCGGAAAATTTTTGTGTGGGGAGGGGGTGGAAGCCTCTACATATTGATTATGTGTGATGGTTTTGCTGTTGTTCAATTAACAAGAGTGGCATGTTCGGGCGTAATTTTACTAGGACAAGAGGGTAAGTTGGAAGAGTAAGCGACGCGTTCTCTTTTTCCCCTTTTTAGTCTACTTTTTAATCTTTATCGTCAGCCTCAATGGATTAGAGGTAAAATGTTTAGCAGCCTCTAAGCGAAGATTGTCGTATGTCTTGTAGAATTTGCTCGCAAGTTGCTATAATGGGTAGGAGATTGAAGATTTAGGTGTTAGGGGCCAATACTATGTACCTAGTTTATGTAGATGAGAGCGGAGATATTGGTTTAACAGGATCACCTACTCCTTATTTTGTACTAAGTGCATTTGTAGTGCATGAATCACAATGGAGAAGATTTTTGGATGATGTTATTCAGTTCCGTATTTATATGAGGGATTTCTACGGTCTCAAGTTGAGAGAAGAGATTCATGCTGCAAACTTTTTTGCAAAGCCCGGGAAGTTGGCTCGGATACCTAAACATAACAGACTTCAAATTTGTAAGAGAGCAATAGATTTCCAAGAACATCTAGGTTACATCAATTTAGTTAATGTTGTCGTAAGTAAACAGGGAAAGCCACCAACATTTGATGTTTTTGAAACGGCTTGGAATCGTTTGATACAAAGGATCGATAACACCATACAATATGGTAATTTCCCCGATGGTAATGGTAGAGGGGGGATAAGGCAATTATTATCCCTGATCAGACAGACAATAAAAAATTAACCAGATTAGTCAGAAGAATGAGGCGGTATAATCCAGTGCCTAACATGGGGGCACCCGGCTATAGGATGTTACAAACTAACCTCATTGTTGAGGATCCTTACTTCAAGGATTCTGCAAGCTCTTTCATTCATCAACTTGTCGATGTTAATGCTTATTTTCTTTACCAAATGCATTGTCCAAACTCCTACATTCGATCTAAATCGGCACAAAACTACTTTAAAAGGTATAACAATGCACTTTGTAAAGTTGCTTCCCGAAATAACCCTTATGGTATTGTTTATATATAGAAAACAAAAAATAAAAAGGCCCAGTATGGGCCGGTGGGAGCCTACTACCGAGACTTGCTCGGGTTCAGTTCCAACTCAATTGTACTTGAATAATATTGGAATGTCAAAAGGCAAAAAAACACTTTGATTACAGCTTGTCCTAAGGCCACCTTTTCTGGTGGCTAAATTTGCTATCAAGGAAAACTTGCCGTTACAGACAGCGCGGAGAACCGTATCACAAGTGATCGTAAAGTGGAAGTTTGAAATAGTGCTTGAAAGGCAGCCGCTCGTACATGGAATACCTATCGTCTAGTCTCTATCACCGTATCGCCGCTCGAAGAAGGGCAAACGTGCCGCTGTGGCTGTCCCCCATCGCATCTTGACGACTGTTTACCATCTCTCATGGGGTCAGTATCAACGCCTTAACCCTTGCTAGAAGCCGGGTTAAGGCGTTGATTTTGCGTGTTTTCAGACCTTCGCAGACGGCCTTCCCATCATTACCAGCTCTTAAATGGATTATCCCCATCAGATTATAGTAGATATTTGAATCAATAAATATCATAATAGACTATGTAATGGTCTATTTAAGACAGAAGGTGTGTTCCAAGGTGGGGGCCTTCCTTTTGTAACGCCTAGGCAGGAGCCCCTACACTTTTAGCTAGTATAGGGGAAGAGGAAGGAGTCATCATGAGCAACAGCCAAAACAAAACAGACGTTATCTTGATTGGTGCCGGTATCATGAGCGCGACTTTGGGAACATTGCTCAAAGAGTTGGCACCGGAGTGGGAAATCAAAGTGTTTGAGAAACTGGCAGTCGCAGGGGAAGAAAGCTCAAATGAATGGAATAATGCAGGTACGGGCCATGCTGCACTATGCGAGCTGAACTATACACCCGAAAAATCTGACGGGTCTGTAGATATTGGCAAAGCGATTAAAATTAATGAACAATTTCAGCTTTCCAAACAGTTTTGGTCTTATCTGGTAAGCAGAAACCTGATTCGGAATCCGCAGGACTTTATCATGCCAATCCCTCATATGAGTTTTGTACAAGGGGAAAAGAATGTAGCGTTTTTGAAAAAACGTTTTGAAGCACTGTCAAACATCCCCCTGTTTAAAGGAATGGAATTTTCTGATGACCCTGTCAAATTAAGAGAATGGTTTCCGCTGATCATGGAAGGCCGTACCGTGAACGAACCGATCGCGGCTACGAAAATCGACTCGGGAACAGATGTCAACTTTGGTGCGTTAACACGTATGTTGATTGACCACTTGAAGAGTCAAAACGTCGAGATCCACTACAAGCATCATGTTCAGGATATTAAGCGTGCGAGCGACGGCTCGTGGAAAGTGAAAGTGCTTGATATCGATAGCGGTACAATCGAATACCATACGGCAAAATTCATTTTTATCGGCGCGGGGGGCGGAAGTCTGCCGTTGCTGCAAAAAACCGGTATTCCAGAGTCAAAACGCATTGGCGGATTCCCGGTAAGCGGCCTGTTTATGGTATGCAAAAATCCGGACGTTGTGGCAAAGCACCATGCAAAAGTATACGGGAAAGCTAAGGTTGGTGCGCCGCCCATGTCTGTTCCGCATCTGGATACCAGATATATTGATAATCAAAAAACATTACTGTTTGGACCGTTTGCCGGCTTCTCACCAAAGTTCTTGAAAACGGGTTCCTATTTCGATTTGATCCGTTCCATTAAAATAGATAATGTCTTGACGATGTTGGCGGCAGGCGTCAAAGAGATGGCATTGACAAAGTATCTGATCGAGCAAGTGATGTTATCGAATGAACAGCGCATGGAAGAATTGCGCGAGTTTATTCCGACCGCCAAAAGTGAAGATTGGGATATCGTGGTAGCTGGCCAACGTGTGCAAGTGATTAAAGATACAAAGGAAGGCAAAGGAACACTTCAATTTGGTACGGAAGTTGTTTCTGCGGCTGACGGCTCGGTAGCCGCGTTGCTCGGCGCTTCTCCGGGTGCTTCTACTGCCGTTCATGTGATGCTGGAGGTATTGGAAAAATGCTTCCCGCAACAAATGAAAGTGTGGGAACCGAAAATAAAAGAAATGATTCCTTCCTATGGCGTGTCACTCGTGGCAAACCCGGATCTTCTGCATGAAATTCATGCATCAACCTCTCAGACGCTTGGTCTAGCCGAAAGAGAACTGGTATACAGCTAATCCTTGGATGGAAATTTTACGATGAACTTTTGATCTACCTTTGGATCAAAGGTTCTTTTTTTTAAGAGGCCGCGGCGAGACGTATTATAAGTAGCGCCAGGTTTGCGAATGGTATGACCTTGCATGATTGTGCATGAAATGCACGACTATGTAATGTAAAATGCTGTATATTGAATGGCGAGAGGATGATCGTGAAGATGGATTGGGTCACGCTAGCGGCTTTTGAACTTCAGAACAGCAATAGTCCTTTCAACTCTCAATAAAAGGAGTTGGGGAAATGAATTACAGGATTGAAGAAATCAGCGGGTTCACGATTGTTGGTAGGAAAGAGCGTGTAAACACAGAAAATGCTTTTAGCATAGTGCCTAGAATATGGGCCGGTGCAAGAGAGAAAGGAGTCTTTGAGGAACTGTGGGAGATTCGGAATGTCAACCACAAGTTAAGAGGGATTTTAGGGGTCTGTGCTAATGGAGAGTTCGGCAAGAATGAAGAATTTGACTACATACTAGCTGTTGTTTCTAATCAAAGTCCTCCGGAAGGTATGGTGAAAATGGATTTTCCAGAATCCACATGGGCGGTTTTCGAAGCACCAGGATCGCCAGAGGACATTCAAGAAATCTGGAAACGCCTCTATACAGAGTGGGTACCAAATTCAGCCTATGACCTTGCTTATTTGCCCGCGATAGAATGCTATTTACCGATAGAAGAAAACAAGAATGAATTATGGGTACCAGTTGTGAAAAAGCAAAGGAAAAAATGATTGAATGCTGCGGGAAATGGGGATTGATGATGATGTCTAACAGAAAAGCAAAGACGTCCATACCGCGACATAAACGGTTAAACAGATCCGGAGGCTGCAGGCTGCAAAACATTGGCTGCCAAAATACCCAGGAAAAAATGTTTTGCAAGGGTATAAGAAGCATTTTGGCGTAGATTTGCTTTGTGCAATAAAAGAACTGCAGATGCTGGGCGTGTCGCTAGATGCGAATTACGTCAAACAAGTAAAGCAAAGTGTTGAAGGTCAAAGAAAAGCAAGGGAAAAACGGAAAAAGGAATATAATGGAGAGGAGTGGCTCTGGGAATATCCTGATTCGGATGAAACGTTTTCCTTTCTCTTTACGGATGGTTGAGCCTCCTCCGTCACCGCCTGGAGTCATCGCAACAGAAAGTCATATTTTCTTTTTCCGTGAAGAATCCTCCGTATCTCTATGATATCTTCCATGATTACATAAAAAACAAGATAATTTTCGACGACCAAAATTCGATATTCTTTTTGTAACAGATAGTTATCTTTGGGGATTTTGCCCATGTAGGGAAATTGAGCTAATTTTGAGATGGTTGAATCAAGATTATCCAATAATGCCATCGCTGCAGGCGGATTATCCCGTTCAATATATGACAAGATTTCCTCTAAATCTTTCATTGCTACAGGCAGATACTTGATTTCAAGATTATTGCTCATTCAACTTCTCCCTCATTGATCTCATGACTTCTGCATGTGACACTTTGGGAGCTTTGGACTTGCTTTCCACTTCCGCTTCCGCCAACTTCGCATATAATTCAAGAAGAGCTTGCTGTTTTTCATAAAGTGCTACACTCATTACCACCAAATCGCCGTGCCCATTCTTTGTAATGAAGACGGGTTCACCCTCTTGATGGCAAATTTCTGCAATTTCATTGAAATTGTTTCTTAGATCAGAGATTGGACGGATATATGGCATGATAATGCCTCCCTTTATCATTATTATTGATGTTATTTTATCATAATAATGATATTGATATGCAAAAAATGAGTAACGGAATATTTTGGGACAAAGAATTTTTGACGAAACAAGGGTAGCCTTTCAGGGCAACCCTTGTGCAGATGATCAATATCAAATTATGCATATGATGTCATTTTCCAATATGCTCCTTTATCAGCGGAGTTGATCGAACTGTAAGGAGAAGATCTGCTCTGGTTATTGGTAATCACTTTTTGAATAAAGTGGTTTAATAACAACAAAAAATCGCCGGGGTGGGTCAATTTTAACCGGCGATAGAGGGTTATTTTTTCAATAACAAATAGATAAAATATGGTCCACCGATTAATGCGACCATAATGCCTGCTGGAATGCCTTCAGGGTCAACGACATGACGGCCGATTGTGTCGGCAAGCAGCAAGAGCCATCCGCCAATCAGAATGGCGAGGGGTATCGACAGTTGATTTCGAGGACCTACCAAAGCTTTGGCAATATGGGGAGCCATTAGTCCGACAAAGGAAATTCCCCCTGTCACAGAAACGGCAGAAGCGGCCAGCGCAACAGATGTGAAAAGAAGTACGAGACGTTCCTTTTCAAGCGATACACCAACGCCGATGGCCACAGGTTCGTTTAGTGCAAGGAGATTCAATGCATATGCTTTGTATAAACTAAACGGAATGAGCAGCGCTAACCATGGAACGATTGCCCAAATAAAAGGCCAATCCGTACCCCAAATGTTGCCAGCCAGCCATTTGGCGATAAAATCCACCTTTGTACGTTCAGCCGATGAAATGAGGACGATCATGGCCCCAGAAAGTGCCATGGAAAATCCGAACCCAGTTAACACTAATCTTACTGGCTGAAGGCCGACATGTTTGACGTATGAACATACATAGATCAGGCAAACGGTTAGGAAAGCACCGACAAAAGCGACAAATGGAAGCAGATAAACAAATGAACCTACTTCTATGGGGAAAAACAAATAGAAAACGGCAATCGCCACACCTGCTCCCGAGTTAATGCCGATAATACCAGGATCAGCCAAATCATTTCGCGTGATTCCTTGTAAAATCGCACCAGATAATGCGAGGGCCATTCCTGCCAACAGGGTAATGATGATTCTTGGCAACCGAACGGAAAATAAAAGAAATTCCTCTTTGAACGTACCTTGACCGAGAAGGGTTGGAATCAATCTGTCATAAGATAAGGAGGAATATCCCATTCCCATACCGATAACGACGGTAATTGCAATAAGCGCTAGAAAAACGCAGAGCATCATTCGCTGTTTTTTTCTGATTGCTGGTTGAATCATGAGAATACTTTCCCCTCTCTGCGCACGATGGACAGGAAGAAAGGCAAGCCGATCATGGCGACAATGGCCACCAGCGGTGTTTCATACGGAGCATTGATGGTACGGCCAAGCGTATCGGCTAACAGCATAAATGAGGCCCCTGCAATTGCAGACATGGGTATGATAAAGCGGTAATCCGTTCCAACAACCGGACGAACCATGTGAGGAACCATGAGACCGATGAATGCCATATTGCCGACAAGTGCAACGGACGCACCGGCGAGCAGAATAATCACGAAAAACAGAGCGGCTTTTATTTGGGTTGTCTTTTGCCCTAATCCAACGGCCACTTCTTCGCTTAAACTCAGGATGGTCAGCTGCCTTGAGAGTAAAAGAGAAATAAGGATCCCTATGAAAATAAACGGAGCAATGACTTGCAGTTGACCCCAGGACGTTCCAATCAGTCCTCCTGCCGTCCACATGGATACATCTTTTGAGATTTTGAAGGAAATGCCAATCCCTTCTGCGAGAGCGTAGAGGAATGCGGAAACGGCAGCGCCGGCCAATACGATGCGAAGCGGTGAAAAGCCGCCCTTTTTCATGGCACCAATGCCGAACACCATCATGGCTCCGACAGCGGCTCCCATAAAACAAGCCACCATGATAGAGAAATCATTGGCGGAAGGAAGAAATGCAATCGTTATTGCCAGTGCTGTATGGGCACCGGCCGTTAACCCAAGTAAACCAGGGTCAGCCAGCGGGTTTCTCGTTATCCCCTGCATAATGGCACCGGAAACGGCCAATGCCGCTCCAACCAACATGCTCGCGATTTCACGAGGCAGGCGAATTTCGCGAATGAGCGAAAGGTTATCACCTGCTGCATGAGAAGTAAGCGCCAGCCACACATCTTTGGGACTGGTCTCTGCTGCTCCCAATACCATGGCAACAACGAACATGGCAATCAATGCAAGGATTCCGGCAATCAATTTATAGCCAAACGGGATGGATCGTTGATTTTCTTTCGTCATCAGTCTCTCATCTTTTCTTTCATAGAATAAAGGAAAAGGGAATTCTTACACCAAGAATCCCTTCACCTAGTCTTAGTTACGAAGAAAGCTTTTGGTAAAAAAGTCTAACTGGTAATCCAACGTTAATGGATCATTAAAGTAGAACTCTTTCGCATTTGCTTCAAACACGCGGTTGTTTTTCACAGCCGGAATGTTTTTATACGTATCTGTTTCCTGGAATGAATTGTCGGCATCTTTGTTTTTGCTAAAAATTATATAATCTCCGGCAAACTCAGGGAGAACTTCCAAAGAGATTGCATAGTAACCATCTTTTAAAGCCTTCTCTTTAACTTTTTCAGGCATTTTTAACTTCATTTCCTGGTAAAGTATTTCTGTGCCGCGGCCCCAGTTATCGCCGAAAACGTAAAGCTGTTTGTCGAAGTTTTCAAAGACAGATACCGTTGCGTTTTCACCGATTTTCGCTTTAATGGCTTTCCCGGCTTCTTGGGCACGTTTTTTGAAATCATCAATCCACGCTTGGGCTTCTTTTTCTTTGTTCAGCAGTTTGCCGATCTCCAAGTGTTGGGTTAAGTAATCTACTTTTCCATAGGTGTACGTGACGGTAGGGGCAATTTGTTTTAATTTATCAACGTTTTTAATTGTGGATAAACCAATGATTAAATCGGGCTGCAATTCGATAATTTTTTCCAGATTTTCATCGGATACTTCTTCTACATTTTTCAATTTGTCCTGAAAACGCGGGTTCATTTTCGACCATGAATCCACACCCACCAGATTGACGCCTAAAGCCATTACATTACCTGCGAATGACGAGAGGACAACAACGCGCTGGGGGTGAGCAGGAACTTCGATGGGGCCATTTTCAGATTGATAAATAATCGTTTCCGATTTATTTTGATTGTCCTGCAATGCTGCGTTGTCCTTTTCTCCTGCTGGCTGGCTGCTGCAAGCACTGACGATAAGCATCAACACCAGCATGAATGGAATCCATATTTTTTTCATTTCTTCATTCTCCTTTAATCAAATTGTAGGTAACACAGATTGGTTTGTTTGTCCGGGGATCACGTCCGATTTCAGCATCAATCTGAAATACTTTTTTTAGCACCTCATGGTTTATCACATCTTCACAATTGCCAGCTTTTACGATTTCACCATCTTTGAGGGCGATGATATAGTCGGCGAAGCGGGCAGCTTGATTTACGTCATGAAGAACCATGACAATCGTGCGTCCCTGTTCGATATTCAGTTTTTGTAAAAGTTCCAAAACCTCCAGTTGGTGCGCCATATCCAGATAGGTGGTCGGTTCATCAAGAAAGATGATGTCCGTTTCCTGGGCAAGGGCCATGGCAATCCAAACGCGTTGACGTTGACCTCCAGACAGGGCATCTACCGGACGAAACCTGAAGTCTTTCGTTCCTGTGACTTCAAGTGCCCAGTCAATTACTTCATAATCTTTTTTGGTTAAACGTCCGAAGCCTCTTTGATAGGGAAAGCGACCATAGGACACGAGTTCACCGACGGTTAATCCGCTTGCACTTTCCGGAGTTTGGGGAAGAATGGCCATTTTTTTCGCGAGTTCTTTTGTGTTTTCTTTGGCGATGTTTGCTCCATCTAAAATGACGGCCCCCGCTTGATGTGAAATGATGCGGGTTATGGCTTTTAACAGCGTAGATTTTCCGCAGCCATTCGGACCGATAATGGTGGTGATTTTTTTATCTGGGATTTCGATGCTGAGATCTTTCACGATGAAGCGATCACCATAGCCAATGCTTACGTTTTCGGTATATAGGCGAGCCATGATTAACCTCCGTTTGTCGGAAAACGAAAAAAGGTGATAATGATTATCAATATCGGACTTTAAAGAGTATAATTTTATCTTTTCCGGTTGTCAACCGTTTTTGTTGTAGAAACGGGGGAAAAGGTGTATATTTTATCGAGAATGATAATCAGTTCTATTTGGCTGCCGAGGAGTGGACGGAAATGAATCACGAAGAATTATTTGATGTGACCGTGATTGGGGGAGGGCCTGCGGGGCTTTATTCCACTTTTTACAGTGGACTTCGGGAAATGAAAACCAAGCTTATTGAATATCAACCACAATTAGGCGGGAAAATCCATGTATATCCAGAGAAAATGATTTGGGACGTTGGCGGGCTGCCTCCCACTCCTGGAGCAAAATTACTGGAACAGCTTGTCGAGCAAGGCTTAACGTTTCACCCGGAAGTCGTGTTGAATGAAAAAATCGTGTCGATCGCCCGTAATGAAGAAGGGATTTTTGTGCTGGAAGCTGCCTCTGGCCAAAAGCATTTTTCGAAAACAGTCATTGTTGCGATTGGTAGCGGGATATTGACTCCGCAAAAGCTGGAGATAGAAGGGGCAGAGAGATTTGAAGTGACGAATTTGCATTACACCGTGAAGTCTTTAAAGTATTTCAAAGATAAAACGGTGATCATTTCAGGAGGAGGGAACTCTGCAATCGATTGGGCAAATGAATTGGAGCCTGTCGCCAAAAAGGTTTATGTAACTTGCAGAAAAGATGCTTTTGCCGGACATGAAGCGCAGGTAACGCAGCTGTTGAACAGTACGGCTGTATGTTTCTTTCATACGACGATTACGAAACTGATTGCTTGTGCGAATCATGAATCAATAGAACGTGTTGAACTGACCAATCATGAAACAGGAGAGGTTTCGTATCTGCCAATCGACGAAGTGATTATTAGTCACGGTTATGAACGCGATATGACATTGCTTCAAAATAGCGAATTGAAAATAGAAATCGCAGATGATTTTTATATTGCAGGTAATGCGAATAGCGAAACTTCGATACCGGGCCTTTACGCTGCCGGAGATATTTTGAAGTACGATGGGAAATTAAATCTGATCGCTGGCGCTTTTCAAGATGCTGCAAACGCTGTTAACAAAGCAAAACAATTTATCCAGCCTGATGCTGATCAATTTGGAATGGTCTCTTCCCATAATGAAATCTTCAAAGAGCGCAATCGGGAACTGGTGAAACAACTGATGAAATAACTTACCCATGCTTTCTGCTGGCATGGTGTGTAACGACATCACTGCCCCACTCCTTAGCACTCCCTGCGAGGCGGTCTTGGCCGACTTTTTCAAAGGGGATCTATTCGCTAAGGGGTGGGTTCATTCTTTTTCGGTGGCCCGGGTCAATGAAATCCCGGGGGTGACAATGTGCAACCGATCGTTATCTTTTGAAAAAATGTAACCAGATTTAATATAAATATGAATAGAGGTGATATGATAACTCCAACAAGTGCACATTCATCATAAAGGAGATGGAACAAGTATGGATTGGAAATCAAATCCCAGTTGTGTTTTGGTAGCCGGTTTTGCCCAGCTCCCTAAGGGAACTACACTATATGAGACTTATAAGACTATCGGCTGCGTATTAATCATTGATAAGGAAAATGATCGAATTGTAGATGCATCCTTCACCTTTATTATGGGAATCACCAATGAATTTATCAGTTCACTGGTAAAGGGCAAGTCGGTGCATAACGGAATCGACGCGATTATTGAGGAGATTGAGAAACGCTTTTATGTCCCGCCTCAAAAAGCGGTCATTCAGTCGGTACGGGCTGCTTATAATCGATATTGTGAAATGACGAAGTATTCGTAAACGATTTTACGAAAACGCTTGCAATATTTTGATAATTTATTGTATTATGAGAACACAAACCAATAGTATGCAGGTTTGGCTGGATTATCTATGTGGGAAGGGATTGTGGGCCCGACCTAGACTTAGTAGATAGAACACCAGCAGGAAGAAGATGGAAATGATGTGTGCATTTTCTGGCATACTGTTTCTGCTTCTTTTCTGCTGGTGTTTTTATATTTCAAAACAAATGGGGGATTTGGATGAGAAGAGTGCGTATGCTTTTTGCCGTTCTTATGGTATTTTTACTAGCCATCAGCATGGCCGCCTGTTCAGGAAGTACACAGCCAGGCACCGGCGGATCAGCCCAGGCTACCGGGAATAGCAGCAGCCAGGGGACGAATGGGGAAAAGCCAAAGTCTTATAAGATTGGCGTTAACCTGGAGCTGACCGGAGTTGCATCCGTTTGGGGAGTGCCACAAAAGAATGCAGTGGAAATGTTAGTCGAGCAAATCAATCAAAAGGGGGGCATCAATGGGGTCCCGATTGAGCTGGTTGTTTATGACAATGAATCAAGTGAAACGCAATCCCTCGTGGTGACAAAGAAACTGGTGGAAGAAGACCAGGTGCTGGCGGTCATTGGAGGAGGAACAACCCCGACCACGATGCCGCTTGTCCCTTATATGAACCAGCAGAAAGTTACGCTTGTATCGGTTGGTTCAGGAGATGAGATTGTAGAGCCTGCGAAAGACCGTCCGTATATCTTTAAAACACCGAGCAACAACGACGATATTTCGCATAGTATTGCTTCTTTCTTAAAAGAAAAAGGGAAGACGAATGTTGCTTTTATGTCTATGAACAACGCTTACGGCGAAAGCGGTAAGAAATCGTTTGAAAAAGTGGCAAAAGATTACGGAATCAACATCGTGGCCAATGAAAAATTCGGTGCCGGGGACAAGGATATGAAGCCGCAGTTGACCAAGATCAAATCGAAAAATCCGGATGCCGTGATTGTTTGGGCCATTCCACCTTCCGCTTCCATCGTAAATCGCAACTTCTGGGAATTGAAGATGGATCAGATGCTGATCTATAGTGCCGGGGCGGGATCGAATGCGTTCATGCAGCTGGCGGGAGCCAAGGCCGCAGAAGGTACGTACATTGCCTCCGGGAAAGTCTGGATAGCGGACCAACTGCCGGACAGCGACCCGCAGAAACAACTGCTTACGAAATATGTAAAAGATTTTGAATCCAAGTTCTTTACGGGTGTAAGCCCGATTGACGGCATGGCCTACGATACGATGCTGCTCTTGGCCAAGGCGATGGAAATGGCGGGAGATCAGGTGAATCGGGAAACAATTCGGGAAAATATGGAAAAAATACAAAACCTGGTAGGAACCACCGGAATCTTTAATCTCAGCCCGGATGATCATCAGGGATTAAAGCCGGAAGATATCATTATTCTTCAGGTAAAGGATGGTCGATGGGTAAAAGCAGAATAGTGAGGAGAAGATAAATGAGTTCGGATGTGATCCAGCTTATATTTTCCGGTTTAACAGTAGGTGGAATCTATGCCCTGATAGCAGTCGGCTTTGTAACCATCTATAACGTCAACGGCGTAATCAATTTTGCGCAGGGGGAATTTGTGATGGTGGCGGCGATGACCGGGGCAGCCATGGTTTCTGCCGGTGCTCCCCTGTGGATCGCCTGCATCGGAGCTATTCTGGCTGCAACCTTGGCAGGAGCTTTCGTGCAGCGCCTGGCGCTGTACCCTGCACGGTACAGCAGCAATGTTGTCCTGATTATCATAACCATCGGGGTTTCTACGACCTTTCGCGGATTCGCCCAACTGATTTGGGGAAGCAGCCCGCTCACGTTTCCCCCGTTTATGGAAGGAGAGCCCGTGAGCTTCATGGGCGGGGTGATCCCCAGACAGGATTTCTTTATCGGGGGAATTGCCCTGATCTGTATGTTGGGTCTCTATATCTTTTTTGAAAGGACAGCAATCGGTTCGGCGCTTCGCGCTTGCATGATGAACCGGGAAGTGAGTCGATTAATGGGGATATCCCCGGACCGCATGGCACTACTGTCGTTCATGCTGGGGGCTGGATTGGCCGGAGTAGTGGGTGTATCCGTTGCCCCGGTGTCATTGGCTACTTATGACATGGGTCTCATGATCGGCTTAAAAGGCTTCGTGGCTGCTGTGCTCGGCGGACTCGTCAGTATTCCGGGGGCTGTTATTGGAGGGCTGGTGCTTGGGGTTCTGGAGTCGATTGGAGCTGGCCTGATTTCCTCCGGTTATAAGGATGCAATCGCGTTTTTGATTTTGATCATCATGCTAATTTTTCGACCACAAGGATTAATTGGGGAGAAAACCGGAAAACGGGTTTAGGAAAGGAGGGGTCATTCTGGAAAAAATGCTGGAACAAACCAAGTCGAAGTTTTCGATACGTTTTCGAAGCAAGACGTGGCTAGGACTTCTCCTCCTGCTTCCGATCCTGTTTGGAGCGCCCTTTCTTCTGGGCAGTTACCTGACCAGCGTATTTGTGATCATGGGAATCTACTGCATCACAACGGTGGGGATTACGCTGCTGATGGGGTATGCTGGGCTGGTATCCCTTGCTGGGGCAACATTTTGGGGAATAGGGGCCTATGTGACAGGGATCGGAGCCCTCCATCTGGGGATCGACCCCTTGCTAGGTATACCGTTTGCGATCATCATTGCAGGGGCGGTTGCGTTCGGCCTGGGCTGGATTACGAGAAATCTCCAGGGGCACTATTTTTCCCTGGCCACGCTTGGATTTGGCATCGTCATCAATATCATCCTCATTGAGGAGAGCGAGTATACCGGGGGATCATCTGGTCTCATCGGAATTCCCGGATTGCAGCTCGGCAGCATGTCGATATCGGGAGATGCAGCATGGTTTGTGTTTGTGTGGATTCTGGCCATGATCTCGCTGGTTCTCTGCAATAATCTGGTCAATTCCGCATGGGGACGAAATCTTCGTTCGATGCATGCGAGTCAGGCCGCTTCAGAAGCGATGGGAATCGATACGGGGCGTTACCGCCTGCAAGCCTTTGTTATCAGCGGGATGTTTGCGGGACTGGGTGGAGGTCTTTACGCCTGTTACATGAGCTTTATCAGCCCAGCCGTCTTTAACTTCGATATGTCGATCAAATTTGTGCTGATGGCTGTCCTGGGTGGCTTGGGTTCCATCTGGGGAGCGATGGTAGGGGTTATGGTCGTTACCCTCCTGGTCGAATTGCTGAGGGAATATGTGCCGCTGTTGATGGGACCCTCCAGTTCGGGAGGACCCATTGAGGTTATTTTCTTCGGGTTATTGATGGTGATCATGATGATTTACATGCCGGAAGGGATCATCGGCATGTATCAGAAAGTCAAAGCCAGATGGAGAGGGAAAACGGCATGAGCGCAGGGCTTCTTGAATTTGAAAGAGTAACGAAGAGTTTTGGCGGCGTGGTAGCGGTCAATGACAATTCCTTTCAGATAGAGCCAGGCCGTGTTGTTTCGCTGATTGGACCGAACGGAGCCGGCAAAACATCCGCATTCAACTGTATTACGGGAGCGTATACACCTGATTCAGGAGAAGTGAGGTTCCAAGGGCGGAAGATTCATAGGATGAAGCCCAATCAGATTGCGACTATGGGCATTGCGCGCACATTCCAGAATCTGCAGATTTTCCATAATATGAGTGTCCTTGAGAATGTCATGGTATCTCTTGCGATTACGCGCAGACCGCATATTCTTGCCTCCATGCTGAAGTTTGCTTCCGCGCGAGCGCGGGAGGAAGAGGCAAGAAAGCTCGCCATGGAAAAACTGGGTTTGGTTGGCCTCTCCCATCTGGCCGATCATCCTGCCAAGGATTTGTCCTTTGGGGAGCAGCGCCTTTTGGAAGTGGCACGCGCCTTGGCCCTTGAGCCGAAGCTGTTGCTCCTGGACGAACCGATGGCCGGGATGAGTCGTGAGGAAGTAGCGAGGATGGTGGATCTGATCCGCCGCCTGAAAGCGGAGGGACTGAGCATTTTCCTCATTGAACATGACCTTTCAACCGTGATGGAGATTTCCGACAAGATTATCGTGCTTGAGTTCGGCAGCAAGATTGCGGAAGGCACACCCGAAGAAATTAGCCAAAACCAGCGGGTAATTGAAGCCTACCTCGGTCGGGATGTAGAAAAAAACTACGAAAGAAAGCATCGCAGCGGGAATGAGGAACCTGTCCTGCAGGTGGAGGATCTGCATACTTTCCGCGGAGGAATCCATGCCCTCAAGGGAGCGAGCCTGAAAGTAAACAAAGGTGAGCTTGCCGTTATCATTGGGGCGAACGGGGCAGGAAAATCCACGCTGCTCGGCACCATTGCCGGACTCTATCCCCCCAAGGAAGGAAGGATTACCTTCCAGAAGCAGAACATTACACAGCTCCCGGCAGAGAAGCTCGCCAGACAGGGGATCAACCTGGTGCCGGAACGCAGAGGCATGTTTCCTGAGCTGACGGTTGAGGAGAGCTTGCGTTTGGGGGCATACGCCAGCCGGGAAGGGAAAAAGCGGATTGCGGAAGACATCGAAAACATGTATGAAATGTTTCCGCGCCTGAAGGAGAGACGCAAACAACTGTCTGGTACGCTTAGCGGAGGGGAACAGCAGATGCTGGCAATCGCCAGGGGGCTTATGTCTCGTCCCGACGTGCTGATGCTGGATGAACCGTCCTTAGGGCTTGCACCGATGATCGTCGAAGAAATCTTCGACAAACTCTATCAATTGAAAAAGATGGGGATGACCATCCTGTTGGTTGAACAAAACGCTCGAGCAGCCATGAAGATCGCGGACTATGTCTATGTTTTGGAAAATGGCAGGATCAAACTGGAGGGAGATCCGGATCAATTGATGCACGATGAACGCATTCAGTTGGCTTATCTCAGAGGGCATTAGGAAAAGGGGGTGGTCACAGGTGTCGGTGAACACCGTTCTGGTTGCGGGTTTTGCGGAATTTCCCAAAGGAACCACGCTGTATGAAGTCTATAAAATCATTAGCTGTGTGATGATTATTAACAACGATGATGAAACCATCCAGGATATCTCCTTCTCTTTCGTGATGGACAAAACGAATGAATTTATCAGTCAACAGCTGCGGGGGATCAGCATCAAGAACGGTATCGATGAAGCCAAGGAGAAGATCCGCGCTTCGATGCTGATCCCTGGCCAGGGGGCTCTCATCTACGCCATGCAGCAGGCATATGATCGCTATTGTGAAATGAATTAGCCGATTGCTGGGTTATCTATGGGGAAGAAGCGGACCTTCTTCTCGTTTAGTAGATTTCAACCAGCCACCAAATGGACCCTGACAGGTTATTTGGTGCGCTGGTTTCATTTTTGTTAACACATTTTCAAATATTAGGAGGTTATGATCATGAAATTTGGTTTGTTTACAGTATTTGACAACTACAAAGCAAAGTTCGACCGCACACCGAATCAGCTGCTTCATGAAGTGCTCGAGCAAACCGAAGTTGCCGATCGATTGGGTTATGAATCGGTATGGTATGCGGAACATCATTTCAGTGAGTACGGTATCCTTACGTCACCGCAAATTTTACTTACTGCAGCCGCACAGCGGACCAAAAACATTCGTTTGGGCGTATCGATTGTCACACTCCCTTTCCACAACCCCATTCGAATTGCAGAAGATTATGCATTGCTGGATGTGCTGAGCAATGGGCGCCTGAATCTGGGGTTGGGAAGCGGGTATTTGCCGCATGAATTTGCCGGATTCAAGGTGGATGGCAAAGAGAAGGTGTTCCGTTTCAATGATGCGCTGGCTGTCATTGAAAAAGCGTGGACCGGTGAAAAGTTTTCGCATGAAGGAGAATTTTTCCAATTTACGGATGTTCAGTTGCAAGTGATCCCCAAACAAAAGCAAGTACCCATCTGGATCGGCACCCTTAGTTCCCGCGGAGCCCAGTTTGTCGGAAAAATGGGGTACAGCATCATGGGCGTTCCGTATGTAGCCAGCAATTCATTAGCGGAACTGAAACAAGTTATTGACGACTATAAAAAGGCGTATCGTGAGGCCGGACATGATGAACGAAAAATCAACATCCCGCTGGCGCTTCATACCTATGTTGCGGAGACGAGAGAGGAAGCGGTGCGGATCGCCAAACCGCATTTGAATTTGTATCTGGAAACCCGGCAATACGGAAAGGGAGCCCAGTTTGAAGACCTGGAAGCGCGCGAGCAGTTGCTCGTCGGTACACCGGACGATGTGATCCGCATGTTGAAGAAATATGAGGAAATTGGTTGCGATCACATCATGATGTTGATGAATTTTGGAGGATTGCCTCACGAAAAAGTGCTTGCCTCCATGGAGCTTGTGTCTCGTGAAGTTATGCCCGCTTTTCAGGATCAGAGCAAAAAAGAAACGTTCGTCCAATAACGGTAGGAGTGAATAACTATGAAGCTGCTTGGAATCTCCGGCACCCTTTTGGGGGCGAAAACGGCCGTGCTGGTTGAATCTGTTCTTGCGCAAGTGAAAGAAAAGTACCCCGAAGTTGAAGTGGAGATGTTGGATCTGCGCGGACATGATCTTCAGTTTTGCGACGGAAGAAATCCCGCTCAATATAACGAAGACACAAGGAAAGTTATCGAGTCGGTATCTCAGGCTGACCTGTATCTGATCGGTTTCCCGATCTTCAATGGTTCCATGCCTGCTCCTTTGAAGAATGTGTTCGATTTGGTGCCGCCATGGGTATTCCGTCACAAGGTAATGGGGTTTGTCGCCAATGGTGGAACGTATCAGCATTACCTTGTCATTGAGAATCAAATCAAGCCGATTGCCGGTTATTTTCGGGCTTTTGTCGCCCCGAGCTATGTGTATGCCCACACCGATCATTTCAATTCCGCGAATGAGATCATTGATGGAGAAGTATGGGAGCGTATACGGCATCTTGCAGATGAGTTGGTAACCATGCATCAGTGCCTAAAGCCACTCGTGAGAAGTTGATCATCCATTCGCGTGTCGGGGAAAGGAGTGAATCCAATGCAGCATAGTAGTTTGCGGGCTTTTTTCGCTAACTTGTTCGATTATGCAGGGCTGTTTCCGCCCGCGAAACTTCCGCTGGAGACTTCCATTCAAAACTATGCTGCCTATCGGTTGAGCCAGGATGCTTGGATGCTGGGGCGCTTTATCATTCCGGCTTCACGGTTAAACGAACTGGACCCGTATATATCGTTATTTTCCAAGAATAATCGCCTGACATGTGCAGTTTTGGGGCGTAGGAGCGCAGATGCGGCAAGCTGTCTCGAAGGGTTACGTGCCGATCTTGCGCTTATCGATTCTTTTTGTGAACGACATGGTGCTGCCGTAGACGTTGGGGTGCTCGAACTGCCGCTGCCGCCTTCTGCACCTGATCCTGCGTTATTGGAAGCGATCTCGGCGTCAGTGAGCAAGAAGGGCATGGAGGTATTCCTGGAAGTCACCGTCCCTTTGGAGGGAGATTGGCAGAACGAGATGGCAGCAACACTTGAGGCAGTGTCTGAGCATAATGTCAGCAAAGGAACGACGCTTGGCATCAAGCTGCGTACCGGTGGTCTCACAGCAGCTGCCTTTCCAACACCTGCTCAGGTGGCCGCTGTACTCGTCGGCTGTCGCGATCGCAACATTCCCATCAAATTCACAGCGGGACTGCACCATCCTGTTCGCATGTATCGGGATGAAGTAGGGACACGGATGCACGGCTTCCTCAACGTTTATACCGCGGGTTTGCTGGCGCACACAGAGAACTTAACCCAGTCAATGACAGAGGAGATTCTCAGTGAGGAATCACCGTCCGGTTTCTCTTTCGCAAATGACCGGCTTGCCTGGAAGGCTTACAGCATTTCCGCAGAAGAGATAGCGCGGCTTCGCTCAACCGCGTTGCGTTCCTATGGCACGTGCAGCTTTGATGAACCGCGTGATGACCTTATAGCGTTAAAGATTTTCACACCTGGAGGAGGATAAGGAGATGGAACGCTCATTTATTGAGGTGGCGCCCACTTCCCACTTTCCCATTCAAAACCTGCCTTATGGTGTATTTCGTCCTCGCAAGGGCGGGGCTCCTCGAATCGGCGTAGCGATCGGAGACTATGTGCTGGATTTGTCCGTACTGGAAGAGAGTGGACACTTTCTTCACAGCTCCTTGGCGGGCAAGAAGATTTTCAATCAGTCTTCGCTCAATGCGTTCATGGCGTTAGGGAAACCTGCCTGGCGGGAGGCGCGTGCCATTATACGGCGCCTGCTCAGTGCCGAGGAGCCAACCTTGCGGGACAACCACGCTCTTCGTGAGGCAGCATTGATACCGCAAAGCGAGGTAGAGATGCTCCTTCCGGCACAGATCGGCGATTACACGGATTTTTACGCATCCAAACACCATGCAACGAACGTGGGCATCATCTTTCGGGGAAAAGAAAATGCTCTGATGCCAAACTGGGTCAACTTGCCGGTTGGCTATCACGGGCGGGCGAGCTCAATCGTCGTCAGCGGTACGGATGTGCGCCGCCCCAATGGCCAGATGAAGCTGCTGGAGCAAACCGCACCTGTTTTTGGTCCATGTCAACAGCTTGATTTTGAACTGGAGGTCGGGTGGTTTGTCGGTCCTGGCAACGCGTCCGGTGAACCGATTTCCATCGAGCATGCAGAAGATCATATTTTTGGACTTGTCCTCGTGAATGACTGGAGTGCGCGCGATATACAGGCTTGGGAATACCAGCCGCTGGGTCCATTTCTGGCGAAGAACTTTGCCACCTCCATCTCGCCATGGGTCGTGCCGCTTGATGCTTTGCAGCCGTTTCGAGTCCAAGGCCCGCCGCAGGATCCTGAGCCGCTGCCCTATCTCAGACAATCGGGAGCACGTTCGTTTGATATACATCTTGCTGTCGATCTCCAAGGCGAGAAGATGGGTGAACCACAGCGGATCTGCACCACCAATTTCCGTTATCTCTATTGGAGCATGGCGCAGCAGATTGCCCATCATACGGTAGGGGGCTGCAACCTTCGCCCAGGCGATCTGATTGCGTCCGGCACGATCAGCGGACCGGAAAAGGAAACGAGAGGCTGTCTGTTAGAGTTAACCTGGCGCGGAGCGGAACCCCTTCATCTCGCCAATCAGGAACAGCGCGTCTGGTTGGAGGACGGGGATCGGGTTACGATGACGGGATGGTGCCAGGGAGACGGATATCGGATTGGGTTTGGTGAAGTAACAGGGCGCGTATTGCCGGCAATTCGTACAAATCCTTAAAAAGAAAGGGGAGTATCGCTTATGCCTTTTTATCGCCAAATGGGGGAAATTCCCAGAAAAAGACACATCATCTTTCGCAAACAGGATGGATCGTTGTACAGGGAACAGGTGATGGGAACCAAAGGATTTTCGGGAATTCAGTCCATTTTATATCATCATAACCCGCCTACCCAAATAGTGAAGTCAGAGCTGATTGGCGACTGCAGGCTTGAATATGAAGAGCAGGGGGATCTCTGCCACCGTCACTTCCATACCAATCAGTTGAGCGAATCTGGCGACGCGGTAGCGGGCCGACGGTATTTGCTGGGGAATGAAGACATCAGGATCGGTGTGGTCAATCCGACAGAGAAGATGGCGTATTTTTATCGGAATGGTGATGGCGACGAGATTTTGTTTGTCCATGTGGGGACGGGTAAAATCGAAACGATTTTTGGAACGCTTACCTACCGGCCCGGAGATTATATTGTGATACCGGTCGGAACGATTTATCGTGTCCTGCCTGATGCAGGCGAATCCAAATTCCTGGTCATCGAGTCAAGCAGCTGGATCACCACGCCGAAACGGTATCGGAATGATCATGGACAGCTCCTTGAACATAGTCCGTTTTGTGAAAGGGATATACGCGGACCGGAAGTTTTAGAAACCCATACCGAGAAGGGTGAGTTTGAAGTCAGAACGAAATCAAGAGAGTATCTTCATTCCCATATTCTGCCCCACCATCCATTGGATGTAGTAGGGTGGGATGGTTATCTCTATCCCTGGATCTTCAATATTGCCGATTTTGAGCCGATCACCGGGCGAATCCACATGCCGCCTCCGATTCATCAGACGTTTGAGGCAGACAACTTTGTGATTTGCTCGTTTGTGCCTCGTTTGTATGACTATCATCCGGAGGCGATTCCAACCCCTTACTATCACAGCAATGTTGATAGCGATGAAGTGCTGTACTATGTCAAAGGGAATTTTATGAGCCGCAAAGGTGTGAGTGAGGGATCCATCACGCTGCATCCCTCCGGTATTCCACACGGCCCCCACCCTGGCACGATCGAGGCTAGCATTGGCAAAAAGGAAACGGTTGAGTTAGCGGTTATGATTGATACCTTCCGACCTTTACGCGTCGTGAAGCAGGCCCATCCTGTCGAAGACAAAAATTATAAGTACAGTTGGAACCATAATTAGAACATGGAAACGGGAGGATAGAGCCGTGCGTCTGTACAGACTCTATCCTCTTCCATTTCCGATTCCGGCGAGCAGGGTTTCAAGAGAACAAAGGGAAATATGCATTAATTCCTATTGTTATATTTTAGAAAGTCTCTATAATCAAACTTAGAAGGAAAAATAAGGATTGTGATGCGGGGGATTCCTGAGCCAATGATCTTTCAGAAAGTGAATATCTCTTCAGAAGATGATATTTATTTTGCGCTAAGCATCGTTCGTCATTTTATGAAGCAGCTCCCATTTTCCGAGTCGGATCAACAGAAGATTTTTGTGAGTGTTTCGGAGTTAACCCGAAACGTGTTGGATCACGCCTGCAGCAAAGGGCTTTTTTATTGTGAACTGATTGACCAGGGAATACGTTTTATCGTAACGGATGAAGGGCCAGGAATCCTCAATGTGGATGAAGTATTAAATGGCAAAAAGCGATCGTCGTCGCGTGGATTGGGACTCGGATTGTCCGGTGTGAAGAGATTGATGGATGAATTTCAGATTGAGACTTCTACGAGAGGAACGAAAGTCGTTGCGACCAAATGGGCAGGAAAAAAATAAAAAAGCACCTCAAACAGATAATACATTAAGCCGCCTGGCTTCCATCGGTCAAATAGCAGCGGGAATCGCACACGAAGTGAGAAACCCGTTAACAGCGGTAAAAGGATTTTTACAATTGCTGCAGGAAGAGGTTTCCCATAGTTATTTGGATATTGCTTGCTCAGAACTGGATCAGGCCATCGCCACGCTGCAAGATTTATTACAAGTTTCCAAGCCTGACTTGGAAGACGAGCCTTATATTGCCATTAATCTTTGTTCAGAATTGGAGTCTTTGCTTTATTTGTTTCAGGATCAAATCTATCGGGTTCAAATTGTTAGGAATTTTCGTAATAGTGATGAGATCATCTATGGAAAACGAAATCAGTTAAAGAAAGCGTTTTTTAATCTTTTGAAAAATGCATTCGAAGCCATTCCCGATAAAGGGATCATTACCATCGAACAATACCGTGTAGGCGACTTCGTTTATGTCGTCATTTGTGACACAGGGGTCGGTGTACCAAAAGAAAAGCTTCAACTGCTTGGAACCCCTTTCTTTACAACGAAAGATGAAGGCACGGGCATGGGGCTAACCCAGGTGTTTTCGACCATCTACCAACATGGCGGCACCATCGATGTCAAAAGCAAAGAAGGAATCGGAACGACATTTACCATTCAATTTCCAACTGAAATTAGGGAACAAATAGGAGTGATTGATTTGGATCTGCAATATGTCAAGGGTCAAAGTTTTAAAGAATATTTTTTGCTGAATCAGGATCGCTTTAAAGAGTTATTTGCTGGCGAAACGAAGGATATTAATCAATTGATGGATGACTCCATGCAAAAAATCAATCTGCATGACATTTTTGATAAAATGGCAAAACTCCTGGTGGAAGATCGGCAGCATGAACTGGTTATGCTCGCGAAGGAACTCGGAAAGATTGGGGCCAAGAATGATGTTCCTTTGGTCATCAAACTGGAAATGCTTCAGGCGTTTCGCAAGGTGTACTGGAACTTTTTACATAACTATTACAAGCATGTTGGGCTTGATATGGAGGGCGTTTTTCAGCTTGGTATCAAAACGAATTTTATCCTGGACCATTATATTTTCCATTATTTTTCCAGTTACATCGAATACAAGGATGAACTGCTTCGTTCCCATCGTGAAACGATTGATGATTTGTCCGTTCCCATCATTCCTTTATCCGCTTCGATGGCGGTGCTGCCCATTGTTGGCACATTGGATACCTATCGGGCGAAAAAAGTTCAGGAACGCACATTAAATCAAATCGCCAGCCTGAAAATACAAAAAATTATTATCGATTTGTCAGGTGTCGCGTTTATGGATACGGCTGTGGTGGGGCATTTGTTTCGCATCGTAGAAGGAATTGGTTTGCTCGGATGCAAAGCGATTGTGACAGGGATTCGACCGGAGATCGCGAACACCATGATCGAATTGGGGATCGCCTTTACGGAAAAGGTTGACACCAAGGCAACGCTGCAGCAGGCCTTGGAGGAATATCAGTAAAGAAGCGATTGCGTTGGCCGGCGAGCAAGACCGCATCGCCACATGAGGAAAGGAAAGCGAATGAATGCCCATGAAGTTTCTGATGGCGCCTGATTCATTTAAAGAATCCATGACCGCCCAAGAAGCGGCTGCGATCATGAAACAAGCGGTTCTGCGCGTCGATCCCGCAGCGGAAGTCGTGCTCATGCCTGTGGCGGACGGCGGCGAAGGAACGCTTGACGTATTGGTCGAGGCAACCGGCGGCCGAACCTGCCATGCCGAGGTGACGGGGCCGCTCGGGGAACCTGTATCCGCCAGGTATGCCATCCTGGGGGACGGGCGGACGGCTGTCGTCGAAATGGCGCAGGCAAGCGGGCTTCATCTGGTCCCCCCCTCGAGACGGAATCCGTGGCATACCACCACCTATGGCACCGGCGAACTGATCAAGGCGGCGCTTGACCATCCGATTGACCAATTGATCGTGACGATCGGGGGAAGCGCAACGAATGACGGAGGGGCCGGCATGCTGCAGGCGCTCGGGGCCGCCATCCTTGATGGAAAAGGGGAGCCCCTTGGCTATGGGGGAGGGGCCTTGGAACATATCGCGGCATTGGATTTGAGCGGTCTTGATCCCCGGCTGCAGCGCGTTACGTTGAAAATCGCCTGCGACGTAACCAATCCGCTGATCGGTCCGAGAGGGGCAAGCCTGGTCTTTGGTCCGCAAAAAGGGGCTTCTCCCGACATGGCAGCGGCATTGGACGCCAATCTGGCCCGCTTTGCGGATGTCATGGCAAGGGCGACGGGCAACAGGCTGCATGATGTTCCTGGCGCGGGTGCAGCCGGCGGTCTTGGAGCGGCGCTGCTTCTGTGCGGGGGAACCCTGCAGCCCGGAATCGATTTGGTGCTGGACGTTCTTTCCTTTGAGGAAAAGCTGGCCGGCGTCCATTATCTGTTTACCGGTGAAGGGAAAATTGACAGTCAGACCCCGGAAGGAAAAGTGATTGCAGGGATTGTGAGAAGAGCGGGCAAGGCCGGTGTCCCTGTGGTTGCGTTTGCCGGGGGAGTGACTTCCGGGTACGAGAGCATGTATGAACAAGGATTGCTGTCCGTACACAGCATCACGCTGAAACCATGCACGCTGGAAGAAGCTATCCGCAGCGGACCGGATAACCTCCTGCGTGCCGTAGAAAATATCGTGCGCTTGCTGCAATCAAGATGAAATCAGGCTGTAGAAGAGAACCAACTCGACAGCCTGTTTTTTATGGCCATGGAACGTGCTGGAGGTCTCTGACACAAGTTTTTCCAATTTCGGTTGCAAACGGCTGAATCCTTGGTATAGTGAAACAATAAGTTCATATGGGGAGAGGACGAGACAATGGCCTATGACTTTTTGTATAAGCTGGGTATAGCCTTGTTGCTTGGTCTTCTTATCGGGATCGATCGGCAGTTGAAAAGCAAGCCGTTGGGCGTGAAGACCAGCATGGTCATTTCCGTGGCAAGCTGCCTGATTACGATGGTATCCATCGAATCCGTCCATCAGTACGCTTCACTTGGTCATACCAATATGGATCCCATGCGGTTGGCGGCCCAGATTGTGAGCGGTGTTGGTTTTCTTGGTGCCGGTGTGATCTTGAGGAGAAACAATGACGTCATTTCCGGGTTAACCACAGCATCCATGGTATGGGCTGCCTCCGGTTTGGGGATAGCCGTAGGGGCGGGCTTTTATGTGGAAGCGATCACGGCGAGTGTGCTGATCCTTGCAGCCATTAACGCGCTTCCCTATTTGGTCAGGTTGATCGGGCCCAGTTCGTTGCGAAAACGGGAATTGAGCGTCAAAATCACCGTTCAGGCAAATGAAGAACTCAATGGCATCTTTAAGGAGATCAAGCGTCTCGGCATGGCGATCAAACGGGTGAAAGTCAGAGATATCGAAAACGGCCTCCAAAAGCTCGAAATGTACATACTGGCACCGGAGAAGGTCTACACAAGCGATGTGTATGCATCGCTCAAGACCGTGAAGCATGTCGTCTCTGTTGAAGTGGAAAGCAGATAAACCGCCATTTTCCCGGGTCCCCAATAGGGGCCTCTTTTTGTTTATGAGCCCAATCATTGCACAAACCGGTTGGATGAATTCGGTCTGACTGTCATCAATAATCTATAGTAAAGTGACATATAGAAAGATCAGCCTTCGATCTTCGATGCAACAAGTTGTGCATGATTTTGTGCTAAAGGTGGCCACCATGTTAGACAAAAGAACAATGCATATGTTGCAGTTTCTTGTGCAATCCCGGCGTTACGTGTCGATCAAGGATCTGATGGAGCATTTTTCCATCTCGCGCAGAACGCTGTACTACGATATGGACAAAATCAACTACTGGCTGAAACAGGCGGGATTGCCGCCCGTGCCGTACATCTATGCGAAAGGGTTTTACCTGGATGAAGCCAGCAGGCAAGCCATCGCGCAAATGACCGGGGAAGCGAAACCGGTTGTCCACTCCCTGCGGGCACGCGAGAGGCAGATGTATTTGCTGCTGTATCTGCTGGTGACCAAGGAACGCATCACCACCCGCGAATGCATGGAGAAGACGGGTGCCAGCCGCAATACGATCCTGCTTGATATCCGGCAGATCAAAGAGGAACTGAACCCGTACGGCCTGGCCTTGTCTTACTCGCAGGGGAAAGGCTATGAGATCGTCGGGGATGAAATGGTCAGTCGCAAGGTGTGGAGCCATTATGCACAGTTCCTCCTTCACAATGGGCATGAACCGCTGCTGCATGAGCTTCTTCAGGAAGGGCATGGGGAAGTTCCGTTTCCCGAGACCATTCATCAGTGGCTGGCGGAGTGTGAAAAACATCTGCAGCTGCAGTTTGCCGAGGATGCGATCAAACAGTTGGGCTATCTCTTCTCGTTTACGGTAAAACGGGTGATGGCGGGGCATCTTGTCCGCTTTCCACCAGGACAGGTCAAGCACGTGAAGACGACCCGGCATTATCGCGTCATCACCTCCCTGGAACGTCTCGTGCACACCGTGCTGCCGGAGCATGAAAAATGCTACATGGCCACCTTGTTGCTAAGCGCCAAGGTGAACGAATTCGGCCCGTCGATGCAGCACAATGAAATGCCTTTTTTACAGGAAGCCATCAAAAAAATGGTGGATCTCTTTGAAATGAGGGCGTGTGTGGCATTTGACCAGCGGGAGGAGTTGGAGCGGAACCTGTACATTCATCTCCAACCTGCCTATTATCGGCTGATTTACAACATGGACGCCGCCAATCCGTTAACAGGGGTGATCCAGCAGCAGTATCGCGATATTTATGAACTCACCAAAAAATGTATCGCGCCGCTGGAGCAGGTGGTGGGCAAGCCGGTCAACGAAGACGAATTGGCGTATATTACCGTTCACTTCGGCGGCTGGATGCGCCGGCAGGGGGTCACCGTTCGTTCGCCCAAACGCGTCCTGCTGGTTTGCGCCAACGGGGTGGGAACCTCCCGCATTCTGGCCCAGCAATTGGAAGGACTGTTTTCCAATATTGATCTGATCGGACCGCTTACCCTTCGGCAATACAAGCAGTTTCAGGAAGATGTGGATATGGTTATTTCCACGACGAACATTGAGAACCCCAGACATCGGGTCATCTTTGTTCAACCGATACTAACGGATCGCGACAAAGTTCATTTGCTACAAGAGATGGATGCGATTTCCCAAAACGCTCCTGCCACGATCACGGCGCAAACCATTGTGGACATTGTGAAGAAATATACGGCGCTCAAAAACGAAGCTCAGCTGCTTGAGGAAATCAAGCAGGCACTGCAGCAACAACGGACCGAGAAGCATGTCAGGAGGGAGCGAAAACCGGTGTTAGACGAGCTGTTGCGCGACGAATGCATACAACTGAAGGACCAGGTAAGCGATTGGAAAGAAGCCATTCGGGTAGCTGCCGAACCTTTGTTGGAGAACAGGTCGATTACGGAAGAGTATGTACAGGCGATGATTCGGAATGTGGAAGAGAACGGACCCTATGTGGTCATCGCTCCCAAAGTGGCGCTGCCCCATGCCAGACCGGAACAAGGGGTGAACCGGATCGGGATGAGTTTGCTTCGGCTGAAGAAGCCCGTCTCCTTCTCGGAGGAGCTGGATCGGGAAGCGCAGCTGATCATTGTGCTGGCCGCCGTGGATAATGAGACGCACCTGAAAGCATTGTCCCAGCTGTCGATGATGCTCTCCGATGACAACAATATCGACCGGCTGATCGCGGCCGATGAGAAGGAAACCATCCAACACTTAATTGCAACCTATTCCAAACAATAGGAGGAATGAAGCATGACGAAGATTTTGGTGGTATGCGGAAACGGCTTGGGCAGCAGTTTCATCGTGGAAATGAATGTGAAAAAGATTCTGGCGGAGATGGGGGTACAGGCGGAAGTGTCGCATACCGATCTGGCCACCAGCAAAACGGAGCAGGCAGACATCTATCTGGGCTCCAAAGACATCGTGGGCCAACTGGAAGATGGCAAACGGTGCGTGATCGGCCTGCAGAACATTTTGAACCAGCAAGAGATCAAGGAAGCCCTGCAACAATACTTCACGAAAGGGTGATCAACCATGCTCGATCTCATCATGAAAGACATACTGGGCACGCCATCCATCCTGGTAGGGTTGTTCGCGTTAATCGGGCTGCTGCTGCAGCGGAAAAGTGCGGCTGATGTCGTCTCCGGTACCTTGAAAACCATCATGGGCTTTTTGATCCTGGGAGCGGGTGCCGGCATTCTGGTTGGCGCGCTGGGCGCGTTCGGGAACATGTTTGACCAGGCGTTCCACATCCAGGGGGTCATCCCCAACAATGAAGCCATTGTAGCGCTGGCTCAGCAAACATTTGGTGCGGAAACCGCCATGATCATGCTGTTCGGTATGATCGTCAACCTCTTGCTGGCCCGCTTTACGCCATTCAAGTATATTTTCTTAACGGGCCATCATACGATGTTTATGGCGTGCATGATTGCGGTGATTTTATCGACAGGCGGCGTGAAGGGCTTCCCGCTGGTGCTGGTTGGTTCCCTCATCCTGGGGGCGTTGATGGTGCTGTCTCCGGCCATGCTGCAGCCCTATATGCGCAAAATCACGGGTACCAATGATATTGCCATGGGCCATTTCGGTTCGTTCGGCTACCTGGTGGCCGGATTTGTCGGCAAAGTCATCGGGAATCCGGAAAAATCGACGGAAGAGATCAAAGTGCCGAAATCATTGGGCTTTTTGCGTGATACATCGGTTTCCGTCTCGCTGACGATGTCCATCCTGTTCATCGTGGTTGCGCTTGCGGCCGGGCCGTCCTTTGTGGAGGAAAAGTTAAGCGGCGGTCAAAATTATCTGGTGTATGCGATTTTGCAAGCGATTACCTTTGCGGCCGGTGTCTACATTGTCCTGGCGGGGGTACGGATTCTGCTGGCGGAGATTGTGCCGGCCTTTAAAGGGATTGCCGACAAGGTTGTGCCCAATGCCATTCCGGCGCTGGATTGCCCGACGGTGTTCCCGTTCGCGTCCAATGCCGTCGTCATCGGGTTTTTCGCCAGCTTTGCAGCCGGCCTTGTTTCCATGTTCCTGCTGCCGGTATTTGGCCTGAAAGTGATTGTGCCTGGGCTCGTCCCCCACTTCTTCACCGGTGCGGCAGCCGGCGTCTTTGGAAACGCGACGGGCGGACGACGTGGCGCCATTGCCGGCTCGTTTGTGAACGGCCTGCTGATCAGCTTTTTGCCGGCCATGCTGCTGCCGGTCCTGGGTTCCCTTGGGTTTGAAGGAACGACATTTGGCGATGCGGACTTTGGTATCGTAGGCATTATTCTGGGGAAAATCATCGCCCTGTTTCATTGATCCTAAAGCATAATTCTTGACGAAAAAAGGCTGGGGGCCCCCGCCGACAACAGCGTTAGCTCAAGTCGGCGGGGTTTTTTATATATCCAAGCGGACAAAAATAGATTACAATAAAGAAACGCGGCGTCAATATTGCGATTTTTCTGGATATACGTATGGGAAGAAAGGGCGGTGTGATTATTGCCGTCCGGCGGCAAGTATTGACAAACGGCCGCTTCCGTCATAGAATGACAAAATATCGCATATTAATTCATTTTTGTGAATGAAATTTCAGGTGATGTAAAAATGCATACCGTTCCCGGGCCGGCGAAATATGTCCGGCAAGCGGAGCTGCTGAAAGAGATCGGCGCCTATCTCAAGGAGTTTGGCGAAAAGGCGCTGTTGATAGGAGGAAAGACCGCCTTATCCGTCATCGAACCAACCATTCAGGAGAGCCTGGCACGATTCGGCCTGGAGCGGGTGGGTGCTGTTTGGTACGGGGGCGAATGCTCTTGGACAAACATTGACAGATTGACCGCAGTCGTCCGTGAGCGGAACCCGCAGGTGCTTGTGGCCGTCGGGGGCGGCAAGGCGATCGATACGGTCAAAGCGGTAGCCTTTGCCGCCAAGCTTCCCGTTGTCGCGGTTCCTACTATTGCCGCCACCTGCGCGGCGGCGACGCCCATCTCCATCCTGTACGATGACGAGGGCACCTTTATCGAAATCAGCCATCGCTCCAAAGCCCCCGATCTGGTTCTGGTGGATACGGATGTGATTCGACGCGCGTCGTATCGTTTTCTCTCCGCCGGGATTGGCGACACGCTCGCGAAATGGGTGGAATCCTCCGCGTCTGTGCGCAAGGCCCGACCAACGGCGTTCAATCGAAGCGCGGTCACGTTAGCGGAAGAGATCTATCGATTGCTGCTGGAAAAAGGGCCTGCCGCCATCGACGCCGTCAAAGAGGGAAAGGTGGACCCATCCGTCGACGATGTGATCGACAGCATCATCCTGTTGAGCGGAACCGTCAGCGGCTATGGCGGGGATGATTGCCGGACAGCGGCGGCCCACGCGATCTATTCCGGGCTGACGATTTTCCCTGAAGTGCATGAGACCTATCACGGAGAGATTGTGGCCTTCGGCATTCTGGCCCAGCTTGTCATGGAAGGCAGGAGCGAAGAGACCATTCGCCAACTGATCTCCTTCTATCAGAAGGTTCACCTGCCCTACACGCTGGAGGACATGGGGATTGTCGCTCTTTCCCCGGAAGAATGGGAGCGATTGGGCCAGGTTACGGTCGAGATTGAGGATATGCGAAACATGCCTTTTGCGGTGACGCCTGACATGGTGGTGCAGGCCATCCAGGGGGCCGATCAAATCGGAAGGCGGGTAAAGCAGTCATGCAGCTAGACAAAATGGTACGCACGGTGTACCCCAACCTTACGCCTTATACCTGCCAGCTGGCAGACCTGCCGGTGGAAGAGATCAGGCAGGTGCTGGGGCTGGATAAGGTATACAAGCTGTCGTTCAATGAAAATCCGTTGGGTCCTTCCCGCAAAGCCCTGGAGGCCATGCAGGAAGCCCTTCTCCAGTTGAATCTGTATCCCAGCTCAAATGGCGAATCCTTGTTGAAAAGATTGGCCGAAGTGGAAGGGGTTCTGCCGGAGAACATCATGCTGGCAAACGGCGCGGACGAGATGATCCTGCTGGTTGCCCAAACGTTTTTGGAGCCTGCGGACGAGGTGATTATCCCGCAGGTGACATTCGTGCAATATCTGGCAGCCACGCATCTGATGGGAGCCAAGCCGGTGTTTGCGCCGATGAAGGAAGATCTCCGCATCGATCTGGAAGCGGTTCTGGATCGGATCACTCCCCGGACGAAGCTCGTTTTCTTGTGTAATCCCAACAATCCGACGGGGACCGTCATCCCTGCCCGCGAGCTGGAGGCTTTTCTTGACCGGGTTCCGGAACATGTGCTGGTCGTGGTGGACGAAGCCTATCACGAGTATGCAGAGGGGGACGGGTATCTCTCCTCCGTGGAATATGTGAAGCGGCATAAAAACGTGTTTGTCATCCGGACGTTCTCCAAGATCTATTCGATGGCGGGCGCCCGTATCGGCTACGGAATCGGACAGGCCGAAGTCGTCGATGCGGTCAACCATGTCCGGCCGCCATTCAACGTAAACGGCGTGGCCCAGGCAGGGGCGCTCGCCAGCCTCGATGACGAGGAACACCGGGCGGAGTCCCGAAGGATCAACGCGGTGGGCAAGCAGCTGATGTATGCAACATTTGAAGAGCTGGGCATGAAGTATCTGCCGAGCCAGGCAAATTTCGTCTGCGTGGATACGGGTCGAGACAGCAGCGCCCTCTTCGACCGGCTGGCCGAACGGGGCGTGATTGTGCGAAACCTGTCCGGCTACGGGCTGACGACCTCTCTGCGCGTTTCGATTGGCCGTCCGGAGGAAGTGGAAGCATTTGTCCGGGCGTTGAAAGAGATCATTCTGGCATGAAGAGCAAGAGAACAGGGGGAAAAGCAATGAAAAAGGTAATGCTTCTGTTGCTGTCGGTGCTGTTTTTACTCGGGGTGGTCGGCTGTGGCGCGTCCCAGCAGGCCAACCAGGCACAGGGGGGCGGCTCGGCGGCAAAAGCGCCGCTCAAGGTAACGCTGCCGACATGGACGGGATATGGTCCGCTCTTTTTGGCGAAAGAGAAAGGTTTTTTTGAAAAGCATGGCATTAATGTGGAATTATCCATCATTGAAGGATTGGCAGAGCGCAAGCAAGCCCTGGCAGGCGGACAGGTGGACGGCATGGCAACCGCATTGGATGTGCAGGTGACGCTGGCCGCCGCAGGCATCCCGATGCAGGTCGTATGGCTGCTGGATGATTCCCACGGGGGAGACGGCATCATCGCGAAAAACGACATCAACACCGTGGCCGATTTGAAAGGGAAAAAAGTGGCGTTTGAACAGGGGTCGACCAGCCATTTGCTGCTGCTGACCGCATTGAAACAGGCCAATTTGACCGACAAAGATGTGGAAATGGTGCAGATGTCGGCGGGCGATGCCGGGGCAGCCTTTGTAGCCGGTAAAGTGGATGCCGCTGTCACCTGGGAACCGTGGCTGTCCAAAGCTTCGCAGGCAAACGGCAAGATCCTGCTGTCGACCAAAGAGCTGTCCGGTATCATTGTGGACACGGTCGGCTTTAAAAAGGATGTCATCGAAAAGCGTCCGGATGATATCAAGGCCTTCGTCGCCGCCATGGCGGATGCGATGGACTACTGGAAGCAGCATGAGGAAGAATCCAACAAAATCATGGCCCAAGGGCTGAAAATTGACCTCAGCGAATTTACCGGAACCGTGCCGGGGCTCAAATTTTTCAACAAGGACGACAATAAACAGCTGTTTGGCACAGACGGAAACAAGGGAGATATCTACAACTCCACCAAAAATGCGGCTGATTTCTATGTCGAACAAAAAATCATTGACAAGGCGCCTGCCGCGGAAGATGTGTTGAATCCGACGTTTGTGAACGGACTGTAAAGGAGGGCCCGACCAGGGCCTTCTTTTCTCATGTTTGCCCGGTGAGGGTTTTCTTCCCTGCAAAAGATTTCGAACCGAATGAGGGATGACCGATGTGGAAAAATGTCTTTACCCCAAAAAAGGAGATTGCCAAACCGGTTTACACGGGGGCGGGGATTGTGACCTTCCTCTTGCTCATTGCGGTCTGGTCCGTGCTGAGCTACGGGGGATTTGTCAATCCGCTGTTCCTGCCTTCTCCAGACAAGATCCTGAAAACGGCCGTCTCGATGTTCCAAAGCGGAGAGATTCTGGGCGATATCGGCATCAGTTTTTCCCGTGTGGCCCTCGGCTTCCTGGTGGCGGCGCTCCTGGGCGTGCCGCTGGGCATGCTGATGGGGACGCTGCGGATCATGGAGGGGGCTTTCGAGCCGATCATCGGGTTCATCCGGTATATGCCGGCTTCTGCCTTTATTCCCTTGTTTATCTTATGGATCGGCTTGGGCGAAAGCGAGAAGATGACCGTCATCTTCTTCGGAACCTTCTTTCAGCTTACCTTGATGGTCATGGATGTCACCAAAAATGTGCAGAACGAATTGATCGAGGTTTCCTATACGCTGGGGGCCAGCAAGCTTCAATTGTTTGGCAAGGTGATCCTGCCCGCCTCCCTGCCCGGGATCGTCGATACGCTGCGCATCACCTTCGGATGGGCGTGGACCTATCTGGTCGTAGCGGAGCTGGTCGGCGCCTCCGACGGGCTTGGTTTCATGATCATGCAGGCTTCCCGATTCCTGAAACCCGAAAAGATTATCGTGGGCATCATCATCATCGGGCTGTTGGGATTGATGACGGATTTGCTGTTCAAAGCCATCTATCGAGCATCGTTTTCCTGGATGAGAAAGGAAGGATCCTAAGATGACGCCGAAGTTGATCGTTGATCAGGTGGGAAAGGTATTTTCGACGAAGGCCGGAGAAGTCGTGGCGCTGGATCAAACCTCTTTTTCCGTGGAAGAAGGAGAATTTGTCACGATTCTGGGTCCGTCCGGCTGCGGAAAGTCTACCATCTTAAGGGTGGTTGCCGGATTGGAAGAACCGACGTCGGGCCGTGTGTATCTGGACGGCAAGGAGATCAAAGGGCCGGGTCCTGACCGGGGAATGGTGTTTCAGTCGTATACGCTGTATCCGTGGTTGACCGTGGAAGAGAACATCGCGTTCGGTCTGCAGTTGAAAGGAACCCCCAAAGCCGAGCAGCGGGAAGTGGCCCATCATTATCTGGAATTGATCGGATTGAAGGGGTTTGAAAAGCATTATCCCATCCAGCTCTCCGGCGGGATGAAGCAGCGGGTTGCCATTGCCCGGGCTTTGGCCAATGACCCTGAAATCCTGCTGATGGATGAACCGTTTGGCGCCCTTGATGCGCAGACGCGTGCCATCATGCAGGAAATTCTGCTGAAGGTATGGGAAGAATCCAAAAAAACCATTCTGTTTATCACGCACGATGTGGAAGAAGCGATATTCCTGGGCGATTCCATCTACGTCATGACGGCAAGGCCGGGACGGCTGAAGAAGAACATCAAAGTGCCGCTGCCCCGTCCGCGCGATTACCAGAACAAGCACACTGCCGAGTTTCTGGCGTTAAAGCAGGAACTGCTCGAACTGATTCGCGAGGAAAGCATCAAGGCTGCGAAAGCGTAACAAGGAAGAAAAACCTCCCGTGGCGGAGGTTTTTTGATTGCTGGAAGCCTGATTTAATGTTCCTGCAAGCTGCTGACGGGAACGGTCTGTTCATTCGCCGGTTGGTCAAGCGGATAGATTCTGGCGGTTTCATTCTTTTCATCCACATGCTGGATATAGATGGGAACCCCTTCATAGGTGACGTTTGCCATCACGGGGGAAGCCGCGATTTCTTTGGCCCGTTGTGTGTTCATGCAAGAGAACCTCCTTTGTGGTTGATCGTTACTAATATTTGCTGCAAACCGAAAGCGTATGCGAAAGGGCAGGCTTGATTCAACGTGAGGCTCTACAGGCATGGATGGCAGGGATAGCCGCCAGGTGCCCGGCAGGCGGCCTGGCGGCATACGGTTGTCCCGCTACGGCTCCAAGGTATAGGTATCCGGGGAGAGGCTGCGCAGAAACGGGCTCATCTCGCCGATGAAGCAGAGATGAAGCTCGTGCATGGCCCGGGTGCAGGCGATATAGAACAGCTTCCGGTCGCTCTCCTCGCCGTACTGCGTGCGGGAGGCGTTGTAAATGATCACCGCATCGAATTCCACGCCTTTGGCGAGATAGGAAGGGATGACAAGCGCCCCTTCGTCGAAGGATACCGTCTGTTGATCGATCAGGCGAATCGGGATGGAGCCTTGCAACCTTTCATACGCTTCCCGGCTTTCCTTGGCGGTCTTGCAGATGACGGCGATTGTCCGATGCCCGTCGGCCTGCAGCTGCTGAATCCGGGCCTTCACCTTCTCCGCAAGCGCGGTATCGTCGGCGGCCTGGGTCAGCGTTGGCTTTTTGCCTTCCCGGTTGAATGGTTCTATGGCTTCTCCCCCGGTGATCAGCCCGCGGGTGAATTCGACGATCGGGCGTGTGGAACGGTAGCTGCGGGTCAATACGATGGTCTCCGTGTGATCCGTTCCATAGAGAGACGTTAACTGCATCAGGTCGGTGGTGGCCTGCGCATGCATGGCCTGGTTCAAATCCCCCAGCACCGTCATTTTGCTGTGCGGAAACAGCCGTTGCAGGAAGGCGAACTGGAGCGGCGAATAATCCTGCGCCTCGTCTACGAAAACATGCCGGACGGACGTGTTGGTCCGGAAGCCTTCGATCCGCTCCATCAGATACACGTACGGCGTCGCGTCTTCGTAAGCCATTTCGGAACGGTTCAAACGTTCAACGGTCTGCCTGCAGATTTCCGCCCATGCCGCAGGAGGCTCCCCGCCATCGACGGGGAAGAAGCGTTCCGGCTCGGCGAACAGCTGCCGATAGATGGCGGGCATGTCGATAAACTGCAGCCGTTTCACTTGTTCCCGAAGCGGCTGGAAGTGTCGGTCGACCACCATGGTGGCGAGCAGTTTCTGTTCGTACGCGAAGTCGTCAAAGGTATGTCCGCCAAGCCGCTTGCTCTTTCTCAGCTCTTGATGCGCCTGATGGTAGTCGTCTTGATCGAGCAGCTGGATCTCGTTTTCCACCCATGCTTTTTGGCGTTCCAGGCGGGCGCGTTCTTCCAGCTGGTCAAGCAGCCATTTGGCTACAAGCTCCATGCGGTTCGGAATGCGCAGGGAAGCATCGAACGAGTAAAAACGTTCCGCGATCCGGCTGGCCGGTACGATCGTCTTGCCGCGGAATTTCACATCCCGAAAACGCATGCCTTGCCGCGCCAGGATGTCGATATAGCGCTCCAGCACCTGCATAAAGGCGGTGGACGCCTTGTACCGGATTCCCTCGATGCGGGCCGCATAGCCCGGTTCGTGGCGGGCGGTAAGCACGTATTCCAGCTGGGTAAACGAATCTTCGAGCCGGAACGTCTGACCGATCCGTCGTTCCAGGTATTCCTGGAAGGTTGTCTGCTGCATGTTTTCCTCGCCCAATTCGGGGAGGACGGTAGACACATAGCTGTTAAACAGCGGGTTGGGGGAAAAGAGCACGATCTGCTCCGCGCGCAGCGTTTCCCGATAGCGGTACAGCAAATAAGCGACCCGCTGCAGGGCGGCCGATGTCTTGCCGCTGCCCGCGGCGCCCTGTACGATCAGCATGCGGCTTCGTTCATTGCGGATGATGCGGTTCTGTTCCTTTTGGATGGTGGCGACGATGCTCTTCATCTGGGTGCTGGCCGCTTTGCCGAGCACTTCCTGCAGCAGTTCATCGCCGATGGTAACCCCCGTATCGAACATGCTGCGGATTCGGCCGTCGCGGATGATATACTGCCGCTTCAATTCCATGGTGCCGGTAACCGTGCCGCCGGGTGTTTCATAGGCGGCAGGTCCCGGCGGGTAGTCATAATAAAGGCTGGCGATAGGCGCGCGCCAATCGTAGATGAGGAAATCCGTGCCGTGCTTGTCGAGAAGGGAAGCGATGCCCAGATAAATGCGTTCGGCGTTCTTTTCGCCGTCCTCCAGGAAGTCGATGCGGCCGAAATAAGGGGACTGCTTGAGCTTGATCAGCGTTTTCAGCTGTTTTTCGGCATGGCGGTGGCTGCGCTCCCGCTCCGACAGGACTTCCGCCTGCTGTTTGATGCTGGCGTAAGTTTCAATCGCTTCGTACGCATCGTCGAAGTTGACGGTAACATCGTCCCAGAAGTTTTTGCGAATGTCGACGATATCTGCCTTGATGCTGCCGACCTGCTCGCGCAAGGTGCCGATCCGCTCGTCGATGTCTGCAAGCACGTGCTCCACCCGCTGCTGCTCTTCCAGCCGATCTTGCTCTGCCTTACTCATGGAACCGCTCCTTTTCTCATCATTTTTTTAGGATCAAACGGTTTGACAATGCCGGGCCTATCTGATACAATTATATTAGGGGATTTATTGTATTTATGAATGATGCAGTTAGGCCATTCTTCATTTTATCATAGGATTGCTCTCGATACAAGACAGGCAGCATGCAACGGAGACGTCACGCACGTCTCCTTTTTTCGTCTGCAGGGGAGGGGAAAAGGAGGTCAGGCTGATCGCGACGGATATGGACGGCACCCTTCCCGGGATGGACAGATCGCTTCTCTCCTGCGTGCGGGGAAAGGTTGGAACACATTGCCGGTGGGATGGCATAAGATGACAGTACATGATTCAGAAAGGTGGTTGATCGAAGCGATGGACAACAGGCATATCTGGTATGATCCGTATTTTAAAAAAGCCAGCTACCCCAAAGCAGGCGGCAAGGAATTTCCGACCGGCAAGGAAAAGAGAAGCACGTCCTACAACAAAATGGGAGACTGTCGCTGCGGGAAACCCATCAATCCGTATAAATAAGTGCGTGAGGGATAGAAGGTGGAGGAGATCTCTTGGTTTGATCTTGTCATCCTGGTGCTAGCTTCCTATCGCCTCACTCATCTGATCGTGTTTGATGAGATCGCGGCGTTTATTCGAAACCCGTTCCTGCGCGTTTCCTTCGTGACGGATGAGGCGGGGCATATCCAGAGGCAGATCGAAATCCTGGGGACGGGATGGAGATATGGGGTGGGCGTGCTGCTCAGCTGCTACTGGTGTGTGGGAATCTGGTCGGCTGCTTTTTTTGTGCTGCTGCATTTGTATGTGCCTGCGCTGTTTCCCCTGTCGCTGATATTTGCGGTGGCCGGGGCGGCTGCCATCCTGGAAACGAAGGTGTAGATTCCTCCACAGGGATGGCAGCCGCATGTCCAGCGTGATACATATCCGGCACCGATGGAACGGTGCCTCAGTGTGCAGACACAGTCGGTTATGTCATGGATGATGGTTCCTGCTCGCTCTCTTGACGACCAGCAAAGAAGTTGGCTTTTGTCCGCTCCGAAACTCGACGCGGGCGGGGGCTCAACATCTGGGTGTTTCAAGGATGTGAGACTCACGCCCCCTTTGCTCCCGCGTCTTTGTTTCTTCGCTGAGTCGGTCGTCAAAGGAGCTCGCTTGGCCCCATCACGCCATGATTTTAACTGTTGTTTGTCATCAGTGCGGTACCGATGGATCGGTGCCTTTTTTCCGGATGGCATTCCTGCTCCCTTTCTTGTATGCTGGTACTACCACCTTGTTGAGGACGGGAAGAGAGATGAAGCAAACCTATACCATTCAGGAAAAGATCCGGCAGTTCCTCACCGTGCTGCTGCCGATCCTGATTTCGCAGCTGGCGCTGTTTGCGATGACGTTTTTCGATACGATCATGTCTGGACATGCCAGCCCGACCGATCTGGCGGGGGTAGCCATCGGCGCCAGCATCTGGGTTCCGATCCAGGCGGGATTAAGCGGGATCTTGATGGCGGTAATGCCGATGGTGGCGCAAATGATTGGAGCCGGCAAGAGAGAGGAAGTACCCTTTACGGTCATCCAGGCTGTTTATTTGTCGGCGGCGATTGCGGTGGCCGTTATTCTCTGCGGGGCGCTGGTTCTCCAGCCGCTGCTGGACATGATGAAACTGGAACCTGCTGTCCGCGAAATCGCCCATCGCTTCCTGCTGGCGCTTTCGATAGGGTTTATCCCCAGTTTTGTCTACACAGTGATCCGCTGTTTCATCGACGCGCTTGGCATGACGCGGGTCACGATGCTGATCACCCTGGTCTCGCTGCCGATCAATATCGCGCTGAATTACGCGCTGATTTTCGGCCATTTCGGCTTGCCTCGCCTGGGAGGCGTCGGCGCGGGCTATGCCTCGGCCATCACGTACTGGTGCATTCTGCTGATCAGCGTCTGGGTGGTGCAGCGCGTCCATCCGTTTTGCGAGTACGGAATATTTACACGGTTCTACCGCCTCTCCTGGCCCGCGTGGAAAGAGCTGCTCAGGCTGGGGGTGCCGATCGGTTTCTCCATCTTTTTTGAGGTGAGCATTTTTGCAGCAGTCACGTTGTTGATGAGCGAGTTCAGCACCATAACCATTGCAGCGCACCAGGCCGCCATGAATTTCGCATCGTTTCTCTACATGGTGCCGTTAAGCATTTCGATGGCGCTGACGATTGTGGTCGGCTTTGAGGTCGGGGCAGGGAGGCACCGGGATGCCCGGCAGTACAGCTTTGTGGGGATTACGGCGGCGCTGGTCATGGCGGTGCTGTTTGCGATCGGCCTGCTGGTTTGCAACAAACAGGTGGCGGGGCTCTATACCAGCGATCCCGCCGTGCTGGAGCTGACCCGGCAATTCCTGCTCTACTCCATCCTGTTCCTGCTGTCGGACGCCATCGGCGCGCCCATCCAAGGGATTCTGAGAGGGTACAAGGATGTGACGGTCACGTTTATCGCGGCGCTGGTTTCCTACTGGGTGATCGGCCTGCCGGTCGGCTACCTGCTGGCGAAGACCACGTCGCTTGCCGCATTCGGTTACTGGATCGGGCTGATTTCCGGGCTCGCGGCCGGAGCGGTATTCCTGTTTGGACGCTTGATGGCGATTCAGTTCAGAAAAAAGACACAGCGGATTTGATTGGGATGTGAACCGGTTGCCATGATCGGCGCAGATCGTGGCGGCAGCGGCCACATCCCTTTTTCATATTGTCAGCAATCTCTTTTGCGGTTGGAATCACTGGTTGGAAATTTGGTTGTTTTGTTCATATCCCTCGCTTTGCTGGTACCGTAACATAAACAGAATATGGATTGCGTTTCGGTGAGGTGATGGATGTGCCGATGGAAAAAGAGCTGGAAGCCGCCTACCAGCTGGAAGTCAGCAAGATGACAAGCGTGCGCGACATCTATTATCTGAAAACGAAAGATCGACGCTTCCTCTGCGTCAAGGGGTATGACATTCCCGAAGCGGAAATGCGCTTTATCGCACGCGTGCTGGAACATCTGACCGAAGCGGGATACCGCTGCTCACCGCGCATGGTTCCAACGAGGACAAGGGCTCGCTGGATCACATACGACAACAAATACTACATGCTGACCAATTGGATACAAGGGAAGTCCCCCGATTTTACCGATCGACAGGCGTTTCGGCAGGCGATCCGTACCCTGGCTGAGTTCCACCGGTACGCAACCGGCATGCCGCTTCAGGAGGCTCCGGCCAGAAGAACCCGATACGCCATGCTGCCGGCGAGCATTGCTTCCTATCGAAGCACCCTCTCCCGTTACCGAATGGCAGGAGACATGAAGCCGTTTACCGCCCTTTGCGAGACGGCGGTTCACCTGATCAAGCATCCCGCCAGCGAGAAGGCCCTTGACCATGAAAGGAACGTCGGCGCCTTCGCTCATGGGGACTATAACTATCCCAATCTCGTCGTGGACGGGAAAGGCGTTTTTCATCTCATCGATTTTGAGAACACGTCGCTGCATGCAAGAATGACCGACCTCGCCCATCTCCTTCACCGCAACGCGACATGGGACGGCCCGCAAACCGTCCGGTGGATCGAGGAATATGACCGGATTCGGCCGTTGACGAGCGAAGAGAGACACTTGCTGTTCGCGCTGCTGCACGTTCCTTACCCGCTGGTGCGGGCCATCCGCATGAAGAAATCCGCGCGTGCGGTCAAACGATTGATGCCCGAGCGTCGAACTGTCGAGCACTATGTCCGGACGCTGCGGACAACCTTGTAAAGAAAAGACAGGTCTAAACGGAAACTTTTGTTCATATCAATACGACAAAACATGCCATTTTGTTTCATGGTCAAGCATGGAAGCGGGTTCCCGGGGAGGTTGTGTTGATGAACGTGTTGTTTGTCTGTTCGGCCGGCATGTCGAGTGCCATCGTGGTAAACGCCCTCAAAAAAGAGGCGGAGAAACACCGCATCGAGATGAACGTGAAGGCTGTCAGCACGGAAGAGTTCGGAGAGGAGGTGAAAAACGGGTGGGATGTGGCCATGGTGGCACCGCAGGTCAGACACCGCTTTGACTACCTGAAAAAAGAGGCGGATGCCGCCCGCGTTCCCTGTGACCTGATTCCCCCGCAAGCTTACACGCCTTTGGGTGGGTCAACCCTGCTGAAAAAAGTGAGGGAGTTGGCGCAGCGATAGCATCGGAAAAGGAGGAGCGACTGTGGATCAACTGGTTCAATTTCTGGATAAATATTTTTCCGGCCCGGTTGCCAGGCTGGCCGAACAGCGGCATCTGCGCGCCATCCGGGACGGGGTCATTTCCGCACTGCCGTTCATTATCGTCGGCAGCTTTTTCCTCATCATTGCCTTTCCGCCCGTTCCAGCCGAATGGGCCCTGGCCAAATGGGCGAAGGCGCACGTTGCCGACATCTTGATCCCCTACCGCCTGACGATGTATATCATGTCTCTCTATATCGCATACGGCATTGGGCATAATCTGGCCAAAAGCTACAACCTGGATCCCCTGGCAGGGGCTCAAATCGCAATCGTTTCGTATTTGTTGACCATTCTTCCCAAAGTGGTGGACGACGTCGGCTTTGTTTTGCCCATGACCAATCTGGGAGGCCACGGGTTGTTCGTCGCCATGCTGTCCTCCATATTTGCCGTCGAGGTGCTGCGCTTCTGCAAGCGGAAAAAATGGACCATTAAAATGCCGGAGCAGGTACCGCCATCTTTGATGCGCTCGTTTGAAGCGCTGATTCCCGTGGCGCTTGTGGTGGTCGTCATGACATTGATCACGGTCGTGCTGGGCATCGATGTACATAGCTTGATCGACAAGCTGGTTTCCCCGCTTGTCACGGCGGGAGATACCTTGCCGGGCATCCTGATTCCCGTTTTTTTGATCACCTTCTTCTGGTCGTTCGGCATTCATGGGGTGTCGATTGTGGGGACGGTAGCGCGTCCGCTGTGGGAAGTGTATCTGGCGAAGAATGCGGAAGCGGTGGCAGCCGGCCAACCCATCCCCCATGTCGCGCCGGAAACCTTTTATCAGTGGTTTATCTGGATCGGAGGGTCCGGGGCGACGCTGGGGCTTGTGATCTGCATGCTGTTTTTTGCGAAGTCCCAGTATACGAAAACCCTGGGAAAAACGGCGCTCGCCCCGGGGATTTTCAATATCAACGAACCGGTCATCTTCGGAATGCCGATTGTCTTGAACCCCACCTTGATTATCCCGTTTGTGGTCACCCCGCTGGTTACCGCGACCCTTTCCTACATCGCCACGGTGCTGGGATTCGTCAATCCCACCTACATCATGGTGCCCTGGACGCTGCCCGCGCCGATCGGGGCCTACCTGGCAACAGGCGGCGACTGGAGAGCCATCATTCTCGTCCTGATCAACATCGCCATCTCCTTCTTCATCTACTTCCCGTTCTTCAAGGTGCATGAACAGAAGATGGCGGAGCAGGAGAAGGCAGAGGGGGAGGTATTCCTGCAGTGAGAACCGTCACCCATGACAGGTCGGACTTTGTCTACAAATGGGAAAGCCCAGAGGTTGTCCGGGCTTTTTCCTAACCAAGCAGGGCCACGATCTCTTTTTCCAGCTTCTCCGGCTCGTCGGTGGGAGCAAAACGCTTGATCACATGGCCTTGGCGATCGACAAGGAATTTGGTGAAGTTCCATTTGATCGAGGTTGATCCCAAAATACCGGGAGCCGCTTTTGTCAGGTATTGAAAAAGCGGGTGAGCATGGGGGCCGTTCACGTCCACCTTGGCAAACATCGGGAAGGTCACCCCGTAGGTAAGCGTGCAGAACCCCATGATTTCCTCATTGTCCCCCGGCTCCTGATTGCCGAATTGGTTGCAGGGAAAGCCCAGGATTTCCAATCCGGCGGAGCCGTATTTCTCATAAAGCGCTTGCAGTCCCTTGTACTGCGGGGTAAAGCCGCATTTGCTGGCCGTATTGACGATCAGCAGCACCTTTCCCTTGTATGCGGCCATCGATTGTTCTTCCCCGCGGATCGTACGTACGGAAAAATCATAAATGGACATGGTGGTACCTCCTTCATTGGCTTGAGGGCAGGCTTCCGCGTTCAGTGGCCGGCCCGCCCGGCTGGGCGGATCATGACAGTGCAGATGCGTTACCCACATTGTAAACAATGACCACGACATGTGTAAGAGGATTGGGTAACATGGATATTCCCAACCGGGCGGGAATATGGTAAGGTATGCATATTGATAATTGAATCACTTTTTACACTAGGGGTGCCCACGAGCTGGGCTGAGAGAGAAACGCGATGAAGTTTCTTAACCCTTCGGACCTGATCTGGATAATACCAGCGTAGGAAAGTGTTCCATGTACCAGATATGCAGCGCGCAGCGGCCTGCCGTGCATGCTGCTGGGAAAACCGGGTCCGTATCCAGCGGCCCGGTTTTTTGTTGGCTCCAACCGCTGCCATGTCTGGACGGCCGCCTTATCCTGATCTTGTCCTTTGCCAAAACAAGACAAAGGAGAGAGTCGCATGTCAGAAATGAAGAGTCCATCCGTATCCGCCTTTCCCGGAAGCCGCAAGGTCTATCTGCAGGGAACACGAGCCGATATCCGGGTTCCCATGCGGGAGATTCAGCTTCATCCCACAGCCGGGAGAAACGGGGAAGAGGCCAATCCCCCCATCCGCGTCTATGACACCAGCGGCCCCTATACCGACCCGGATTATCAGGCGGATATCCGCAAAGGGCTGCCGGCGCTGCGCCGCCAATGGATTCTGGAACGCGGAGATGTGGAAGCGTACGACGGGCGTGCGGTAAGGCCGGAAGACGATGGATTTCGTCCGGGGGGCGGCCAGGATCAGCGCAACGTGTTTCCCGGCTTGAAACGCAGGCCGCTTCGGGCCAGACAGGGCAGCTGCGTCACCCAGCTGCATTATGCGCGCAAGGGGATCATCACCCCGGAGATGGAGTTTGTGGCGCTGCGGGAACAGATGGATCCGGAATTCGTACGGGAGGAAATTGCCCGGGGCCGCGCCATTATCCCGGCCAACATCAATCACCCCGAAAGCGAGCCGATGATTATCGGGCGCCATTTCCACGTCAAGGTCAATGCCAATATTGGCAATTCCGCTGTCACCTCCTCGATCGAGGAAGAAGTGGAAAAGATGACATGGGCCATCCGATGGGGGGCTGACACCATCATGGACCTGTCAACGGGGAAACAAATCCACACCACCCGGGAGTGGATCATCCGCAACGCACCGGTACCGGTGGGCACCGTTCCCATCTACCAGGCTCTTGAAAAGGTTGGGGGAAAAGCGGAAGAGCTGACATGGGACATCTATCGGGATACCCTGATTGAACAAGCGGAGCAGGGCGTGGACTACTTCACGATTCATGCGGGTGTTCTCCTGCGGTATATCCCTCTGACTGCCAAGCGCGTCACGGGGATTGTCTCGCGCGGCGGCTCCATCATGGCAGCCTGGTGCCTGGCCCACCATCAGGAGAACTTCCTGTATACGCATTTTGAGGAGATTTGCGAAATCCTGAAGGCGTACGACGTGTCCATTTCGCTCGGCGACGGGCTCAGGCCGGGCTCCATCGCGGACGCCAATGACGAGGCGCAGTTTGCCGAGCTGCGCACACTGGGCGAGCTGACAAAAATCGCCTGGAAGCATGATGTGCAGGTGATGATCGAAGGGCCGGGACACGTTCCCATGCACAAAATCAAGGAAAACGTGGAGCTGCAGATGGCGATATGCCAGGAAGCGCCGTTTTACACCTTGGGGCCGCTGACGACGGATATCGCGCCAGGCTATGATCACATCACGTCTGCCATCGGAGCGGCCATGATCGGCTGGTACGGGACGGCGATGCTGTGCTACGTGACGCCAAAGGAGCATCTCGGTCTCCCCAATAAGCAGGATGTCCGCGAGGGGGTTATCGCCTACAAGATTGCTGCGCACGCTGCGGATCTGGCCAAGGGGCATCCCGGCGCCCGGCAGCGGGACGATGCGCTGTCCAAAGCCCGCTTCGAGTTCCGGTGGCGCGATCAGTTCAACCTCTCCCTCGATCCGGAGCGGGCCATGGCGTACCATGACGAAACCCTTCCCGCGGAGGCAGCCAAAACGGCCCACTTCTGCTCGATGTGCGGCCCGAAATTCTGCAGCATGAAAATTACCCAGGAGATTCGGGAGTATGCGTTCGCCAAAGGCATCGACGCAGCGGACGCGGTGGAAGAAGGCTTGCGGGAAAAGGCGGAGCAGTTCAGGCAGGCGGGAGGATCAGTCTATAGCTGAAGATATAGGAGGGCTTACGGCACAGCCCTCCTTTATGCTGCCACATTTTTAGCGTTGGGGGATAAATAATGATTGCGTGACAAGCGGGTGTACTGGTACGATTGCTCTAATACCATTCCATGGCTTTACCGCGAAAGGAGCCAGCATTTTGAAAGAACTCCACACATTCGGTTGGTATGCGGCACGCATATCGCCCCATCTGCCCGATCAGGCATTTCAGCCGGTACCTGCACGTTTGCTGGGGGGACTTGCCTATTTGATCGTGACGATCACCGGCCTTCTCTTCATCGGCCTCCTTGATCTCCATCCGATTTTCAACCTGATGATTGCGATGGTCCTGGGCGCCAGTTTTGCCGCCTTAGGATTTTTGGGGCATGAGATTCTGCATGGGACGGTTGTCAGGAAACCCTGGCTGCGGGATATTCTCGGCGCCGTCGCTTTTTGGCCGCTTTCCACAGGGCCCAAACTGTGGCGCAAGTGGCACAATCTGACCCACCATGTTCACACCCAGCATGAGGAGCTTGATCCGGACGCGTGGGTAAGCCTGGAGCAATTCCTCAAGCGCCCGTTTGTCCAACGCATCTACCGGCTTCCTCTCATCATTCGCTCGTTTGTCAGCTTTACCGCGTTAACCGTCTCTTTTACCTTTCATTCCATCCGCATGTTCGGTCGCTTTGTCAAAGAGTTTCGTCCCCAGACACAGCCTGTCCTTTGGCTGCAGCTGCTTCTGCCCTGGGCCACCTGGATTGGCCTGCTCTTCTGGATCGGCCTGGAAAAATGGCTGTTTGCCTATCTGATTCCGCTCTTGATCGCCAATGGGATCGTGATGGCGTATATCTCCACGAATCACCGTTTGAATCCGCTGGTGCCGGTCAATGATCCGCTGGCGAACAGCCTGTCGGTGACGGTGCCGCGATGGGTGGATATATTGCATTTCCATTTTTCCTACCACACGGAGCATCATCTGTTTCCCGGCATGAGTTCCAAATATTATCCCCTGGTCAAGCAACATATCAAAAGGATGTGGCCGGACCGCTATCATGAAATGCCGCTTTGGAAGGCCTTGATCGCCCTGTGGAAAACGCCGCGGATTTACTACCAGGAGAAGAATCTGATCGATCCGCGCAGCAGAAACGTGTACGGATCGTTGGGCCATGGGCTTGATCCTGCGGACATCAAGTACCGGAAGCAATGTTAGTCACGGCCGAAAGAAGGCGCCTGTATGCAGCAGGCGTCTTTTCTGTTTTGCGCATAAAGTTTCTTAGACCTTTTTCAGAGAATAAGGTACAATTTTCTATAGAGAGAAAAGGAGGGGCCATATGGACAGCGAAATTCTGATCGGTCTATTGAAGATAATTCTCATTAATATCGTGCTAAGCGGGGATAATGCGGTTGTCATTGCTTTGGCCTGTCGCAATTTGGACAAGCGGTACCAGAAGAAGGCGGTGTTTTTCGGTACCTTTGGGGCGATCGCCTTGCGGGTGGCGCTTACGTTCGTAGCGGTCTATCTTTTAACCATTCCCTTTCTGAATCTTGTCGGCGGCATTCTGCTGTTGTGGATTGCCATCTCGCTGCTGAAAGGCGGAGATGAGGAAGATATTAAAGCAAGCTCCAACCTGATGGGTGCCATCAAAACGATTATCGTGGCGGACCTGGTCATGAGCCTGGACAACGTGGTGGCGGTAGCCGGCGCCGCGAACGGAAACAACCTCCTGGTTCTGCTTGGTCTGGCGATCAGCATTCCCCTGATCATCTGGGGCAGCCAGCTGCTCATGAAGCTGATGGAGCGGTTCCCCATCATCGTGACGGCGGGCGCGGCGCTTTTGGGGTATACGGCGGGTGAAATGATGCTGAAGGACCATGCGATCGAGAATCTGTTGGAATCTCTCAGCCCCATCATACATCAAGGCGTTCCGATCCTGTTTGCCGTTCTGGTTGTGATTGTGGGCAAAGTGAGCGGCATGTCCAAAAAAGAAAAAGAAAAGGACGAACTCCTGAACGTGAATTGATGGTTGCCATCTCCTTCCCGAATCGGCCTCGGGAAGGAGATTTTTTTGTTTGCACGATGGCGCTCGCGTATGATAGAATGCCAGCAGATGGTAATTGACCATTGTTCAATTAATGGAGGGATGACGTGGCAGCGAGAAAAGCGGTCGAACAGGAACTGTCAAAGGAAAAAATCATGGAAGCGGCCAGAGAGCTCTTTGTGACGCATGGCTACCGCCATGTCTCCATGCGCCAGATCGCCAAAGAACTCGGTTACAGTCACGGCTCGATCTATTATCACTTCCGGAACAAGGCAGACCTTTTTTATTCCCTGGTGAACCAGGACTTCGCTCTGCTGGACCAGAAGCTGGAAGAAGTGCTGCGGCAGGATCTTGAACCTGCCCGGAAGCTGGAGCAGGTGCTGTTGGGATATATCCAGTTTGGGCTCGACAACCAGAGCCACTATGAAATCATGCTTGTCATCAAGGATGAAGAACTGGCAAGCAAGCTGCAGGAAAAACCGAACCAAAGCTATGAGAAATTTGCCCAGGCCATTTATTACCTCAGCGGACAAAAGGCGAACGCCGCGTTAATCTGGTCGATTTTTCTCTCCCTGCACGGGTTTGTCGCCCACTACTGCAGGTCGGGACACTCCTTCGCGGATGTGGAAACGATGGCGCGGTTCCATGTGCAGAACCTGCTGAAATGGTTGGCGTAAATTTTTCAAATAATGTAAATGATGGTGAAGGTAGCAAAAGGAGCGGTGGAAATGAAGAAGGCACTTGTGTTGGGAGCGTCCGGAGGAATGGGGTTTGCGCTGGTTCATGAGCTGGCAGCCCGGGAAATCGAAACGGTTGCGTTCGCCAGAGGGAGAGAGAAGCTGGAGCGGTTGTTCGGCGCCATGCGGGGAGTATCGATCCGCAGCGGGGATCTTTTTGTGTTGGATCACCTGCTGTCCGCAGGAGAAGGCGTTGACGTGATCTTCCACGCGGCCAACATCCCGTATCCGGAGTGGCAGGAAGGGCTGCCCCGCATCATGCGCAACGTGCTGGATGCGGCCAAACAGCTGGGGGCCAAAGTGGTCGTGATTGACAATATCTATGCGTACGGGAGAAGCGGCGGCCAAAAGGTGACGGAACAAACCCCCAAACGCCCGCACACCAAAAAAGGAAAGATCCGGCTTGCACTGGAGGAAATGGTGGCAGAGGCCCATCAGGCGGGAGTCCCTGCGCTCGTCACCCATTTCCCCGACTTTTACGGGCCGAACGCCGAGAATACGCTGCTGCATTACACGCTCAAGGCCATGCAGGCTCACAAAAGCGCCCGGTTCGTGGGCGATCCCGCCGTGGAGAGGGAATACATCTTCACGCCGGACGGGGCCAAGGCCGCTGTGGAACTGGCGCTGCGTGAATCCGCGTACGGCCAGCATTGGAATATCCCGGGGCCCGCTGTCATCTCGGGGCATGCCCTGATCGACATCATGCGGCAGCAAACCGGCTACAAAGGAAAGGTTGGCACCGTCGGCAAGGGGATGATCTCGTTCATCGGGCTGTTTCAGCCCATGATGCGGGAAATGGTGGAGATGATGTATCTGCTGGAAGAACCCGTGGTGCTGTCCGGCGAAAAGTATGAACGGGAAATTGGTCCTCTTCCCCAAACCCCCTATGAGGAAGGGATCAGGAAAACCCTGGCGTTCATGAAAAAGGGGGAATAATCAACCCGCAATTACAAGTGATCGGACAGCAGCTGTTTCACATAGGTCGGCAGGGTAAAGGACGTCCGGAAAATATCCGGATTGATGTATTTCGCGTCCTGCCACTGCAAACGGCGTGTATCCGCCTCAAGCGGATCCCACTTTTTCGATGCCAGGGTGAGGCTCCAGATGCCGCCGGGGAAGCAGGGAACCGTCAGCAAATAGACGCGCACGATGGGGAACAGCTTTTTCGCCTGTGAAACCGTATCCTGCAAGAGCTGAGGATTGTAGAACGGCGACCCGGATTGAAAAACGGCCATGCCGTCACTGCTCAATCCCTTATGCACATGTGCATAAAACTCGTCGCTGTACAAGGCGGCTGCAGGCCCGAATGGATCCGGACGGTCAATCAGCAGGACATCATAAGGTTCGGACAGTTCCTTGATCCACGAGTACCCGTCCCGGATGATCACCCGGACGCGGCTGTCCCGCTGCAGGAACGATTCGTGGGTGAGCCACTTCTGGCAGACATCGATCACCTGACTGTCAATTTCGACGACGTCGATGTGCCGCAGGCTGCCATATTTCATGGCTTCGCGGGCAGGCCCGCAATCGCCGCCGCCGATCATGGCGATCCGTTGGGGATCGGGGTGCGTTGCCAGAGGTACATGTGCAAGCATTTCATTGTACATATACCCGTCCTTGGTCGTGTATTGCGGGACGCCGTCCAGCACCAGCATGCGGCCGAACCCTTTTGTGTCGATGACGCTGATCTCCTGATAAGGCGATTGCTCGAAATGCAGCAGGGATTCCACCTGAAATCCCAATTCCATGCCAAGTTCCGGCGTACTGTCCCACAACCAGAGCTCCTCGTTTTCCTTATAGAACCCGGTTAAGGAGTCTTTCTTTGTCATTGGATGCAACTCCTCTCATAATGGATTCCGTCGTCGTGCCAACAGCAGACCGTCGCTATTCGGGTTTTCGCCTGTCACAAAGTTCTTCAAGTAACGGGTAACGTACTCCCCGTATTTGGCAGGCGTATGAAGCAGCAGCTCATCGACGTAATGGACGCCGGCAGGAATGGCATCAAGCAGCAGGGAGCAGACGGCTCCGTACACGCCGCAGGCCACCTGAAAATAAGTGGCGTTTACCTGATACGCCGCAAAAACGCTGCGGTTATCCCTGACGTTGTACATATACCGCTCCTTATCCTCGTAAACAAGCAGGACGCCTACCAGATCGCTTCCGTCCATTTCCGCATCGGAAGGGTCCATCACCTGATGATGCCAATTCCACAGGTCGCCCGGATTCCCCAGTTGGGAGCGGATCAGATTCGTCGTATAATCGTTCACCCTGTAGATAAAGCCTGTTTCCATGTTGGAGAGCCGGCCCAGCGTAAGGACTTCTTCGTGTGGCATCAGACAGCCGTAAAACTGCTTCTTCCCCAGCGTCACTTTGAACTCCAAGTTGTACACATGTTGATAAAAAAACAGCGGCTCTCGTTCCTTTACGAACATCGGATAGTTCAAGAGCGCCTCATCCAGGAAGCATTCCGGTGACCAGGTGGAGTAGACGGTTTTCTCCTTGACACAGGTCGTATCGGCATAGAATGAGTCGTCATGCTCAACGATGTAGCAGCCAAGGGGAAGTTTCCCCGGCTGCTCGGCAATCATTTTCAATGCCATCCATTGGACAACGCCGGGATTCATGCCCGAGCAGACAATCGCGCGGGTCTGGGTAAAATGATGACGGTGCTGTTCAAAAATACGGTATCGCTCGATGAGGGTGAATCCCTCCAGATCTTCGTTCTCATCTACCATCATATTTTCAAGCGCCGTATTGGTGTATAAAACGCCCAATTCGTTGCAGCAGCGCAACATCTCAACCGTATCCGCCCAGGAAACGTCAATCACCAGGGTGGTGCGGGTTCTGCGCAGATGCTGCTTGAACAGGTTGGTATGGCGCAGGTCAAGCTGATGGAGAACCAGTTTGTCCTGCAGATGCGGAAAGCGCGGAAGGAAATCCTCCAGCCTCTGCGGTTTCACGTCTATCAGATGAATGGTAGACTGCTTGAGAAGAGCATGGATGGGGTCATTGGCATCGGCGATTGCCTGATTCAAGATGGACAGAACGGCTTTCGCCACGCCTCCGCCGCTTCCGAGAATGCTGATCACGAGTGGTCGGCTTTCCAATTTTGTCCCCCCCTTTCATTCAACAATATTCTTGCAAGGAAGAGGGGGATTGTGCACATTCCCCCGGATATCGTCCAATTCCTGGCGGCACATAAAAACAGCGGGTGGCTGACCCGCTGTTGGTGGCTGACCGTTAGCCGATGTTTGCCTTGATCTTTTTCGTGATCCGGGTGAGATAAAGCAGAAACAGAAGAAACAGCACTCCCTGCACGACGATTGCTCCCGATACCGTGATCCCCAGATAAGCGTTCAGGTAGTAGAAGCCCGACCCGACCAACATCAGAAGGTTCTCGGTAAAATTCTGCACCGCAATCGTTTTCCCGGCTCCGACCAGCCTCTTGCCTTCTTCCTGCAAGACGGTATTCATCGGTACAATAAATACCCCTCCCATAAAGCCAACGGCCAGCAGGAAAAGAATGGCCACCGCCGTCACATGAAACCACGGAAAGAGGAAGATCAGCCCCAACATGCAGAAACCGTACAGGATGGAGCGGTAATACCGATCGAGCGGGATGAGCTTCGTCGACAGGAAGGCGCCCGCGATGATCCCGACGGAAGTCGTCGCCAGGATGAGCGAGACGGAAAAATCTTGGGGATGGATGCCCAGCGCCATCGGAATCCAGGCGAGGACGGCCACCCGCAGCACGGCGGAACTCATCCAGAACGCCCCGGTTCCGATCAGCGAAAAATTTGTGGCCGGATGGGTATACAGCAGCTTCATATCGGCGAAAAAACGGCGGGCTTCCGCAAGATAACGGATGTCGGGATTGCCGTGCATGCGCGGGATAAAAAAGGTCATCATCAGGGACAACAGGTACAGGAGCATGCAGATGGCCGATGACGTCAGGGCAGACGTCACGGAAGCGATGCTGCCCCCGCCGCCAATGCCGGTCAAAATGGCGATGATGGTGTATGCTTCGATGCGGGCGTTGGCATGGAACAGCTCTGTTTCGCTGCGCGTCAGCTCCGGCAGGATGCCGTATTTGGCCGGGGAGTAGACAACGGCCCCGACGCCGACCGTAAAGTAGCTCCCCATCAGAAACAGGATGTTGCTGTGGTCGGTCACGAGAAGAATCAGGACGCCCAGCGCCTTGATCAGGTTGCCGATCACCAGCACGAACGCCTTCGGTTTCTGGTCGGCAAAAGAGCCGACCAGGGGAGCCAGCACGATATAAGGGACGAAAAAGGCCATGGTCACGAGCGCCAGCGATGCGGGAGAAAACCCGTTCTCCGTCAACAGATTGGCGATGACGAAGAGAATCATGTTGTCGGCAAAGGCGGACAGAAATTGAGTAACATAAAGGGCTTGCAACGGTTTCAGCAGCGGTCTTTTCATCCGGCTACTCTCCTTTTTCCGCGAACTGCTTCAGCGTGACATAATCGGTTTTGCCGCTGCCCAAAAGCGGCAGATGCTCGATGACGCGAATGGCTGCCGGCAGCAGCAGGGGCGAATATCCGTTTTCAGCCAGATAGGCCCGGTACCGGTCCATGCGAGCGGACGGGTCGGTGGTGTAGAGAAGGATGCGTTCTCCTTTGCGGGCATCGCTGATCGATACCGAAGCGAACTCCGAGTGGCCGAAACACTGCATGGCCAGTTCCTCCACCAGGTTGAGCGACACCATTTCGCCGCCGACCTTGGCGAAGCGCTTGAGACGCGACTTGATGGTGACAAAGCCGGCTTCATCCATCTCTACCAGGTCTCCGGTACGGTACCATTCTTCCGCGGGAACGAAGCCCTTGCCGTGGATCAGGTATCCTTTCATCACATTGGGACCTTGCACGAGCAGATGCCCGCCTTCCGCGATGCCTTCCACCGGTTCCAGCCTGGCCTGGATGCCGGGCAGGAGACGCCCGACCGTCCCTTTTTTGTTCGCCAGGGGGGTATTGAGGGAGAGAATGGGGGACGTCTCCGTTGCGCCATATCCTTCAAAGATGCGCACCCCGAATTTGTCCTGCCACAGCTGTCTAACATCGTCCTTCAATTTCTCGGCACCCGCGAACACGTAGCGCAGCGCGTAGAAATCATACGGGTGGGCAAATCGGCCGTATCCGGCCAGGAAGGTGGACGTGCCGAATAGGATGGTCACATTCTGGTCGTAGCACAGCTCGGCGATCACCTTGTAATGCAGCGGGGTCGGATACAGATAGACGGGCACGCCGGTGATCAGCGGAAGAATCGTGCCTGCCGTCAGCCCAAAGCTGTGAAACATGGGGAGGGCATTGAGAAACTTGTCACGGGCAGTCAGGTCGATGACGCTGAGCACCTGCTGGATGTTTGCATACAGATTGTCATGCGTTAACACGACGCCTTTCGGTTTGCTCTCGCTGCCGGATGTAAAGAGGATCAGTTCGTTGCTGGACGCCGCCGACGTTTTGCCGAGCAGATAGAGGAAGAGTGCGGTCAGCTTGTCAAGCAGGCTGATCGTTTCTCTCACATCTTCCAGATAAATTACCTTCACGCTCTCCTGCAGGCCTGCGACCAGATGGCCCAGTTTTCCTTTTTCGATGAACTGCCGGGACGTAAGCACGGTATCGATGCCGGCCGTTTCGCAGCAATCCAGCAAGGTGCGGACGCCGAGCGAGAAGTTCAGGATGGCCGGGGTCTTGCCGATGCGGAACAAGGATAACAGCGTCACGACATGGGCGATCGAGTTGGGCAAAAGCACGCCGACCGTTTGTTTGTCGCCGAGCAGGGAGCGGAAGCGATGCCCCAGCAGGTAGCTGCTGATCAACAGCTTCCGATACGTAATCGAAGCCGTGATGTCTTTGGCGATTTCCCGACCAGCCCCGTGGACGTTGGCTGCTTCCAGCACTTCGTTGAAGAGATTGACCTGCTGTTTGCAGCGGGCTTGGAACAGCTCGCGCTGCAGCGTACGCAGGATGAAGTCGCTGGCGAGCGTTTTCTGTTCTTTCATGGAGACGCCCTGCTTCTTCTCCAGGGTAAAAGGGGTGCCAACGGTAATAGTTACTTTGGGAAACAGGGAACGCTTGATTTTGCCTTTCAGATAGGAAAAGAGGGAACGTTCCAGGCCCTGAATGATGACCGGGTAGACCGCTGCGCCGGTTCGCAGGGCCAGATAGCCGACGCCGCTGTAGATCTTCATGAGGCCGCCCGTCGTGGTGATTCTGCCTTCCGGGAAGATCACCAGCGACTCGCCGTTATGGATGGCCCGGATCATGTGGCGGATCGAGTACGGATTCATCGGATCGACGGTGATGTGTTTGCGCGCTTTGAGAAAGAGCGCGAACTTTTTGGCGATGTCCGTATTGGCCACAAACGTGACGTTTGCAGGCATATACAGGTACAGCAATACCGCGTCAAGCAGCGAAACGTGGTTCGGGGTGAGAATGACCGGTTGGGAAAAGTCGATGCTGCGGATGCCGCGAATCTGGACCCGAAACCATACACGCAACAACACCTTCAACAAGAAATCGATAAGTCCCATCATAACCCACACCTTTACATAAGAATAAGTGCTGATGCGTTCATTCTACGGAGAAGGCATTCGTTTCAACAGTACCAACTTTCTTTGGTACCTGGTCATATAACCAGGCAGCTTGGTTGAACGGTCCGCTCCGGAGACTCCCACAACAAACAAAAGCACCCTCCAATGGAGAGTGCTGCAAAAGCAGCCTAGATGGGTTGGAAACCAGGCAGAGCAGTATCCCGTCATTTTTCATTAGTGAGAAACGACACGTCAGACAGCCCTGTCTTTACACTCAGTCCCCATCCAAAAAACTCGTAGTGGGTGATTTCAGCGCGAATCGTGTTCAGACCGGCTCTCCAGCGAACGGGAATACCCGCATAATCACTTCGAACCCTTCCGTCGCTCTTCGGAGGATCCCATCTCCACTCCCCTTGGTAGACCTCTTCTTCATTGATCCAAAGACGAAGATGATCGCTGAAACCGAAAGTGCAGACAGTGTCTTTCTCTTCCGGAAGATAAAACATGCTCTTGGCCTGAACAGAAATGCCTTGTTCCGCCGGATAGATTCTGTTGATGTTGAGCGTGCCGTTTTCCTCCACAATGGCTTTCGTCCATTGATGTTCGGCTGGCTGTTCGTTTGCCAAATATGGTTTTGAAACCATCCATTCCGTTACGTAGGTTTCAGCTGTTAGCTGCTTTGCATCCGTTATCCTTTTCATGATTGGAGTCGGCTGCATTTCCTCCACGGAGAGATTGCGAATGTAGCTGGGCAAATATCCCCAAAACCCAATTTTGCCGACACAGCCTCCGTGCTGAAGATTTGAGATGACAAGTTGAGGCGAAGGATCATCCCCCAAATAGACAATAGCACCGTTTGGTTGAACTTCCAGGGAAAATTTTACCCACTCACCGGTTGTATCCGGCAAAGGTTTTTGATACATCGGGCCATTATAAATTTGCCATGTCATGGAGCCGTTCATTACCGGATCGTATTGGATTTCTTCCGGTGCCAGATAAACCAATTCATAATTTTGGCTATCCCGGCCACCAAAAACCAAACCGACAAAACCTACCTGTTCGGGTATGGCTACCTCCGCTTGCAGACGAAAACAATCGAGAGGCAATTCCTCACGGAGGAAGACGGGCGTCCCCGTCTTTTCCAGATATAAGGCGTTTTGGCCGCGATATACCCCGGGGCGAGCGTTCGAATTGCCCAAATCCAAATGCTCCCAATCATCCCACAGGTTCATGCATAACTTCGTCATTCTTCTCCCTCCTTTTTATTGAATTTTTATCTTGTAGAGATAATGATAAAGATTAGAAAGCTGACTAAACCCCTCGGTTAAATCACGGAGCAGCTCGTCGCCAAAGAGTCGGCTGTCGATGCCCCGATTGCATACGAGGTATAAGTTTTTCCGTTGGTACCAGTCCAAGATCTCTTTCGGTTTGCTTGGGTCCAACGGTTTTTTGTACAGATCGCCCTCAATGACAAATGTTTGCTGTTTAGGATAAAACGAAACCGCTCTTTCAAACTCATCGGGCTTGCGGTCAATCAGTTCTCTGAATTTGTCCATGGTATCCTTCGTCGCGGAGTAAAACCCCATCCCGTAGCGATAGGAATTGGGAGTCAGTTCAAAGAAAAATGCCGGAGCATCCACCCACTCTTTCTTGGGTCTTTTGAATGTGATCCAGATGTTGGTGCGAAAAGGAGATTTGTCCATCGAAAATCGGGTATCGCGATAGATGCGGGAAATGGTTTTGCCAACCGATGGGGAGGTTTCAAGGTAGGGGTCGATGTCAAGCATGATGTTGCTTAATGCCGAAACAAGAGACTGAGTCGGTTTGAGGACGAAATCGGTATACAAGTGTTTGTTGTCTTCAAACCAGGCCTTGTTGTTATTCGTTTGCAAATCCTGCAAAAAGGCAATGGTTTTTGGTGAGTATCCGGTAAAGCTGCTGATTGGCATGGCCAACCCTCCCGTATGTATGAGAGACATATCAGTTGATATTTTCTACAACCCTCAGGAAATCCCTGTAAATCCATAAAAAAGCTGTCGATTTTTCGTCAGTCATCTCTGTTTTTCGATCGTTGATATGCAGCCTTTCCCGAGTGAGGTTGTCAAAAAAGCCGCTTCTGCTTGGCTTTGGCGGCCGCTTCCTTGCTCGATTTGGCACCCATCTTTTTCAGGATGCGGTTGATGTGGTTCTTGATCGTCCGGTGGGTGATGTGCAGGACTTTCTCGATCTGGGATTGGGTGTGGCCCTCGTGAATCAGCTGAAGGATCTCCTTTTCCGCCGGGGAGAGCAGTTTTTTGTCTTCTTCCTGCTTCAGGCGCTGAAGCTCCTGGCGCAAAACGGCGGCGGCCGACGGGTGGATGGCCGACTGGCGGCGGTACGCGGCCCGGATCGCGTCGGGAATCTCTTGAAAGTGCTGCTTGTTGAGATAATTGACGGCGCCGGCCGAAAACGAATCGATGATCACTTCCTGGGCCGTCAGGGAGGTCAGCATGATGATCGCGCAGTCTTCCTTGCGTTCGCTGAGTTCCAGCGCGATCTCGATGCCGTCCAGATTGTTTTCGGTCAGGTTGATATCCAGAAGGACCACGTCGATGTCGTGCTGCTGAAAAAGCCGGATCGCCTCCTCTTTGGTCTCTGCCGCTGCGACGACGGTCAGATCCGCCTCCTTGTCCACATAATCGACCAACCCTTTGCGCCAGTCCCTGTCATCCTCGACGACCATGACACGTATCTGTTCCATTGTTTCCCTCCTTACAGGATCAAGCGTTTCTGCGGGAAGTAGAGGAACACGGTGGTTCCCTCGTCCTTGACGCTCTGAATCTCCAATCGTCCCTGATGTTTCTGCATGACGTTGTAGCAGTAGGACAGGCCCAACCCGAAGTTTTGGCCGCCTTTTTTCGTGGAGAAAAACGGATCCAGCACATACGGCAGGTTTTCCTTGGAGATGCCGGTGCCGGTATCCGCCACCGACAGCACCAGATGCTTGCGAGACCGCATCAGCTGAATGGTCAGGGTGCCGCCGGTTCTCATGGCTTCCACGGCATTCATGCAAAGATTGGTCAGCACCTCGCGAATGTGGACGGGGTCGCCTTTCAGCTTGATGCTGTCATCGAGATCAAGCTTGACGGCGATCTGCTGTGTTTCGGTATACGGCTTCATCTCCTGCAGGACGCGTTCCACGATACCGGCCATGTGAACCGGCTCTTCTTTCAGGACGATATCCTGGATCTGGCCTTGTATCCGGTTGACCATCGCCATGATGTTGCGGGTGGACTGGAGGATGACCTGCATGTCTTCCTGCATCGCCTGTTTCTTCTCCTCCGCCGCGTAGGATTGGATCCGATCCGCGTAGAGCGTGATCTTGCCCACCTCATTCTTGATGGTATGGTTGACGATGGCGGTACCGGAGGTCATGGCGCGCAAGGTACTGTCCAGGCGCCGTTTTTCCAGACGGAGCTTCACGCCGAGAAGCCCGTACTTCACGCTGATAAACAGAAACAGGACAAATTGAATGCCGACGATCAGGGCGTTGTACCGCCAGGCGTCATAGTTGTGGAACGTCCGCATGATATACAGGAAGGTAAAAATGAACAGGAGCGGGACGATGACCAGGATGTTGTTGACCAGCCGGCTTCTTTTGACGACCGGGTCTTTTTCGATTTTGTACAGATAGATGAGCAGGAGACACGCGCACACAAAGTACGGGATGACCCAACTGATCATGATCCCGTAATGAAAGGACAGGACCGGGTAAATGGGCGTGATCGCCAGCATGACCGCAGGCGGCAGCAGGGCGGCGTATTGGATGATGCGCCTGGTGCGGCGCGACAGGAAATCGCAGGAATGGACGGCGAACATGAGAAAGCAGTAAGGCAACCCGGTCTGGCACAAAAAAGAAGCGAACATCACCAGAAACAGGATGGCATGGTCGAGCTGCGGATGCTGGAGGGCATGCGCCCGCACCAGCGGATAGACGGATGTTTCCATCACTTCCGAGAAAAAACCCAGCCCGCCGACAAAGGCGGTCGCGCTCGCCCAACGGGTAGATGTTTGATTGGGATCGGTAAAGAGGAGAAGCAGCGCAAAAGCCCACAGGGCAATCAGTATGGTTACCATCGGGATTCTCCCTGTTCATGATCGTGATATACCTAGTATATAGCAGAGCAGAGAGGGCTTCACCCATCAAAATAGTGGTTTGGCGGTCTTTCCGACCGGTTATATAGAATATGACAAAATTGATCCGAATTATAACATAATTGAACAGAGGGAATTGATGATGACTAATCAACCTGAAGCCTGTTTTCATCAGATGTTTGAGAAGCGTGCCGAGCAGGATCCGGACAGGATCGCCCTGCTCTTGAACGAGGAGGCGCTGACCTACGGCGAGCTGAATCGACGTGCCAACCAGCTGGCCCGGCACCTGATCACAAGAGGGGTTTCGACCGGGACGCTTGTGGGCATTTCCTTCGAGCGCTCCTTTGACATGATCGTCAGCATGCTGGCCGTCTTCAAGGCAGGCGCTGCCTATGTGCCGTTGGACCCGGAGTATCCCCGTGCCCGATTGGCCTATATCCTGGAAGATACGAACATCCGTTATCTGCTGACGACGGAGGCCATTCACGCGGCTTTGCCTGCCAATGGAGCGGCGGCCATTCTGCTTGACCGGGAAAGAGCGCGCATTGCGGCCCTGCCGGACACCAATCCGGATGTTGCCGTTCGTCCCGGCGATCTGGCCTATGTCATCTATACGTCCGGCTCTACGGGCAAGCCGAAAGGGGTCATGCTGGAACATGCCGGTTTGGCCAATATGTCGAACGAGCAGGTACGCATTTTCCAGATCCAGCCGGAAGACCGGGTGATCCAGGCATCTTCGCTCTGCTTTGACGCGTCGATCTTTGAGATCGTCCTGGCTTTGCGGGCAGGGGCAGCACTCTGCCTGATCCCCCAGCAAAACTCGCAGGTAGGGGTAGGGCTGTATCGGTTCCTCAAGCAGTATCGCATCACGTGTGCCACCCTGGTTCCGTCGGTGCTAAACCTGCTGCCGCCCGAGGAACTGCCGGAGCTGAAAACGATCATCTCTGCCGGCGAAGCGTGCACCAGCGAACTTGTTGACCGCTGGGCGACGGGGGGGCGGCGCTTTTTCAACGCATACGGGCCGACGGAAACAACGGTGTGGGCAACCATCGAAACGTGCGCGCATGGTGCGGGAAAGCCGTCGATCGGGGTGCCGATCCGGCATACGGTTGCCTACATCCTGGACGAGCAGCTGCGGGAAGTACCCGTTGGTGAGGTGGGGGAACTGTATCTGGGCGGCGTTCATGTGGCCAGGGGGTATTTGAACAACCCGGCGCTTACGGCAGAGCGTTTCATTCCCAATCCGTTTGCGGAGGAGGGGGCCAAGCGCCTGTATAAGACGGGAGACCTGGCGAGAAGGCGCCCTGACGGCAAAATCGAATTCCTCGGCCGGGCCGATCAGTTGATAAAAGTCCGGGGCTTTCGGATTGATCCGAGCGAAATCGAAGACGCCATCAGCAAACACCCGGCCATCAAGCAAACGCATGTGATGGCGCGGGAGGACGGAGCGTCCCGCCAAAAACTGGTTGCCTATCTTGTGACGAAGGAGAGGGAGAGCGTCACCATTCCGGAGATGAAAGCTTTTCTGAAAGAGCTGCTGCCCCACTATATGGTGCCGAGCCACTATGTTTATTTACCGGTTCTGCCGCTGACTCCAAACGGCAAGGTTGACCGCGCCAGCCTGCCTGATCCCGCCGATGGACAGCAGGAGAAGGGGGGCTCCTCGGCTGGCGATACCCTTGAAGAGGAGCTGCAGCGCATCTGGTGCGACATCTTCGGGAAGGAGCGGGTGGAGAGGAACGCTCACTTTTTTGACGACTTGTTCGGCGACTCCCTCACCGGGATGGATTTGATGCTGAGGATGGAGAAACAGCTGAAGGTGGAGCTGCCGATCCGGGTATTGTTTGAGGCCCCCACGATTGAAACATTGGCGGAAGCGATCCGCCGCTACCGGCACGATCATGTGGCGGCTGCCGGGGAGTATGGGCAAGCCAACGTGAATCTGGACGAGGAAGCGCAGCTGGACACCGACATTGTCCGCCTGCTGGAAGAGCGGGCGCGCCCCTCATCGGGGGAACAACTGCTGCTGACCGGCGTGACGGGGTTTCTTGGTTCGCATCTGCTGCGGGAACTGCTGGATCGGACCGATGCCCGGGTGTACTGCCTGGTTCGGGCCGGCAGCAAGGAGGAAGGTTTGCAGCGCATCCAGGCAGCCCTGCAGAAGTACCAGGTTTCGCAGCGTGGGCTGGAGACGCGCGTGGAGGCGGTGCCTGGCGATTTGTCCCTGCCGCTCCTCGGGCTTTCTCCTACCGATTTCGCTGCGCTGGCGGTCAGGATCGATGCGATTTATCACTGTGCGGCGCTGGTGAATTTCGTTTATCCTTATTCCCGCTTGAAAAAGATCAATGTGCACGGAACCAGGGAGATCATTCGGCTGGCGGCGAGCGGGAAAACGAAGACGCTTCATCACATTTCGTCGTTGGCGGTGTACGGATCGGTCGGTTATTTCCATCATCCGCTTATCCCGGAGGATGAGCTTGACCATATCCACACGCTTCATATGGGGTATGCGGAAAGCAAAGCCGTATCCGAGAAGCTTGTCGCGGCCGCCGGAAAGCAGGGACTGCCGATCTGCATCTATCGGCTGGATGATGTGATCGGCCACAGCCAGACCGGCTTGTGGAATACGGACGACTTTATCTGCAGATTTCTCAAAGGATGCATTCAACTTGGTCTGGCCCCCGATCTCGATATCAGGATGAATGCGGTGCCCGTGGATGTGGTATCCAGGATCATCGTCCACCTGTCGGGTCAGCAGGACCTGCGCGGAAAAGCATGCAATATTTTCAATCCGGCATCGATTTACCAGCAGGAGATGTTTGCCTATTTTGCCGACAAGGGATATAAGATAAATCAAATTCCTTTCGCCGAGTGGCAGCGGGTCCTGGTGGAAAAGGTGAGCCAACAAAAGGAGAACGCCCTCTATCCGTTGATTCCGCTGTTCACCGAGCGGTACTCGGAGCATCAATTAACCCTGCCGCAGATGTATGAGGAAGCGAGACGCCCACGCTTCTCGGCGGCCAATACGATGAAAGGCCTGCAGGGAAGCGGCATCCAGTTCCCGAAGTGGGACGGGCCGCTGTTTGAACGCTATTATCGGTATTTCCTGGAGAGCGGCTTTCTGCGGGAGCCGGGGTTTTATCCGGCCGGATGAGCGGGGGTGCCTGAGGGTGTGGCGGTTGTGCCGTTCCCTTTTGTCAGGTATGCTGGAACCCGGAGAGATGGAAATCAAGCTTGCGATGGAGTGACCAGACATGACACGATTGCCGATCGAGCCAGTACTGCCGCAGCTGCGGGAAGCCCTTCGTACCCGCACGAGCGCGGTGCTGGTGGCACCGCCCGGAGCGGGAAAAACGACGCGTGTTCCCCTCGCGCTGCTGGATGAACCGTGGCTGGAAGGACGCCGCATCCTAATCCTGGAGCCCCGGCGGCTGGCTGCCCGTTCGGCCGCACGCTACATGGCATCATCCCTGGGCGAACCGGTCGGGGAAACCGTGGGATATCGGGTCAGATTGGATGCCAAGGTGGGCCCGAAGACCCGCATCGAAGTGATAACGGAAGGCGTGCTGACGCGTCTGCTGCAGGCCGATCCGGCCCTGGAGGGGGTCGGGCTCGTCATCTTTGACGAATTTCACGAGCGCAGCCTGCAGGCGGATCTGGGGCTGGCGCTTTCGTTACAGGCGCAGGCGCTGCTGCGGGAAGATCTGCGCATCCTGGTCATGTCGGCCACCCTGGATGTGGAACCGATTGCCGCGCTGTTGGGGAACGCCCCCGTGATCAGAAGCGAAGGACGCAGTTATCCGGTTGAAACCCGCTACGCAGGCCGTCGGGTGGAAGGGGCCATCGAATCCGCTGTCGTTCGCACGATTCAGGAGGCCCTTCAGCGCGATCAAGGCGATATCCTGGTTTTTCTGCCGGGTGCGGGTGAAATCCGGCGGGTCGAAGCGAGACTGAAGGAGCTGGCGTTAGGGGATCAGGTACGCATCGCGCCGCTTTATGGAAATCTGCCGCAGGACGCGCAGGATCAGGCGATCGCACCGTGCCGGCCCGGAGAACGGAAGATCGTGCTCGCCACCTCGATTGCCGAGACCAGTCTGACGGTGGCGGGCATTCAGGTTGTCATCGACAGCGGTCTGATGCGTGTTCCGCGTTTTTCGCCCCGCACAGGCATGACCCGGCTGGAAACGGTGAAGGTGTCCCGCGCCTCTGCCGATCAGCGGAGAGGGCGGGCGGGGCGTCTTGGGCCGGGGGTTTGTTACCGGCTGTGGACGGAGCAGGAGGATCGGCACCTCCCATCGCATACGACGCCGGAGATCCTGGAGGCTGATCTGGCTTCATTGGCGCTGGAACTGGCCGTATGGGGCGTGACCGATCCGTCCGAACTATGCTGGCTTGATCCGCCGCCAAAAGCTGCCTACGCCCAGGCACGGGAGCTGCTGCGCCAGCTCGGCGCATTGGACGAGGCGGGGGGAGTCACCCCGTATGGACGGCAAATGGCGGCGCTGGGGCTGCATCCGCGGCTGGCGCACATGATCGGAAAAGCACAGCCGCTCGGTTATGGCGGGTTGGCCTGTGAGCTGGCTGCGCTTCTTGGGGAACGGGAAGTGCTGCGGGGAAGAGAGGGGGCGTCGATCGCTGACATCCGGCTGCGGTTGGAGGCGCTGCGCTCGTTCAAACGCGGGGAGGAGCCGCAGGGGGCTGCGCCGCTCGGATACACCCTCGATGCAGCGGCATGCCGCCGCGTGCTGGCCGAGGCCGATCGCTTCAAGAAAGCGCTCGGGGGTTCCGCCACCCGGGAAGATGACAGCCTAGAGGCGATCGGGATTCTGCTTGCATTCGCCTATCCGGACCGGATTGCCCAGCGCAGGGAAGGCGGCCGCTATCTGCTGAGCAGCGGACGAGGGGCGTTTCTGCCGGCGGAGCAGCCCTTGTCCAAGGAAGCGTATCTCGTCGCGGTGGAAGTGGATGATCAGGGCGCGGACGGCCGCATCCATCTGGCAGCGGCTGTCGAATTAGCGGAACTCAGGCAACATTTGGGCCAGACAATCGTAAACGAGGCGGTCATCGCGTGGGATCGTCCGGCGCAGGCGGTGCGCGCCCGCCAGAGAGAACGGTTGGGCGCCCTGATCTTATCGGAAGGGCCGCTTCCCAATCCGGACCCGGAGGAGATGCTGGCCGCACTCTTGCGGGGCATTGCCGAGGAAGGGCTGGCGATCCTTCCCTGGACACGGCACGCCCGCCAACTGCAGGAGCGGCTGCAGTTCATGCATCACCTGGAGCCGGGCTGGCCGGATGTTTCCGATGAGGGGCTGACGGCCGCGCTCGCGGATTGGCTGGCTCCCCATCTGTACGGGATGAAAAGCCGTGACGAGCTGCAGCGCTTGAACCTTGCCGGCGTCTTGGAAAGCATGCTTTCCTGGGAGCAGCGCCGGATGCTGGATGAGTATGCCCCGTCTCATATCACGGTTCCCAGCGGCTCCCGCATCCCGGTGGACTACAGCGATCCGGCCGCACCCGTCCTGGCGGTAAGACTGCAGGAGATGTTTGGGCTGAAGGAGACACCCAGGGTCGGGGGAGGAAAGGTGCCGCTTACGCTGCATCTCCTTTCACCCGCACAACGTCCCGTCCAGGTAACGCGCGACCTCGCCAGCTTCTGGCAAACCGCCTACTTTGAAGTAAAGAAGGACCTGAAAGGGCGGTATCCGAAGCATTACTGGCCGGATGATCCGCTGGAGGCGATACCGACGAACCGGACGCGTCCCCGTCAGGTGTGATACCTTTTTCCTCCTGAAACGTATGAACATAACGGAAGGGAGGCGGAGCCATGAAATGGTACTTTCGGGACAATTTCTTCAGTGCAGGCAGAACGGACATTGTGGATGCGCAGGAGAACGTGGTGGGCGTGCTTGACTTGAAAACGGCGTTCAATTCTTCCGTTGATGTGTACGATGACAGCGGAGCCCTCAAGTGCAGCGGGGCTTTCCCGTTTTTCTCCAACAAGTGGGAAGTGACCGGGCCGCGCGGCGATGAAAGAGGGGTTCTGAAGACTCGCATGTCGTTTTTCACGAAAAAATATGAGTACACAACAACGCAGGGAGAGTGTTATGAAATTACTTCACCGGCGTTTTCCCGCAGTTATGAAATCCATGATGAAGACGGAACGCTGGTCGCGTCGTTTGAACAGGTGAGCGGGTGGGTATGGCCAAGCGCATTTTGCTTGGAAAATTTTTCGAATCGTTTGGACAGCTATGAACTGGTTGCCGTTATCATGGGCATGCACAACATTCAAAAAAGGCAGCAAGCGGCGGCGGTCACCTGACGAATGGGAAGATACCCTTTGCGAGCGTACCGCATGCTGACGGCATCCAACATGCAGCCTTCTTCTCTGCGAAGCAGGCTGCATGTACTTTTTCGGCGGCATCTTTCTTTACACGGACAATCATTCGTTTTTATGTGAAAGAAACGCGAATTTGGGGACATAATCTCGGTGAATATCCTGTAAAGCCGAATGATAAACGATAAATACTATTGACATGTTTGTGTTTTTGATTTACCATAGTCTCCGGTGAACAACTCAACATTTTCCATCCATCTATTCGTATATCCTCAATAATAAGGGTTGAGGGTCTCTACAAGGAACCGTAACATTCCTGGCTACGAATAGGGTCTTCACCCTATTTGCAGCCGGGAATTTTTTGTTTGCCCGGAATGAAGCGATTGGTTTCCTGCGAGACTACTGGGAGTAATGGGGGGATCGAGATGAAACAATACGATGTGATTATCGTCGGCGCGGGACCCGCCGGGATTTTTGCCAGTTACGAACTGACCCTGAAGGCACCGCAGAAGAGGGTGCTGTTGATCGATAAGGGGCATAACATCTATGACCGCCGCTGTCCGATCCTGGAAGAGAAAATCAAGCTCTGTCCGCCGCCGGCCGGCAAGAAGGAGTACGCCGGCTGCCTGCCCGCCTGTTCGATTACCAGCGGGTTCGGGGGCGCCGGGGCTTACAGTGACGGCAAATTCAACATTACCACCGAATTCGGGGGCTGGCTGACCGATTATATCAGTCCGTCCAAAGTGCTAGAGCTGATCAAGTATGTCGATCAGATCAACCTGAAACACGGGGCGACGGAAAGCATTACCGATCCGACCACGGATACGGTTCGCAGCATTGAGCAGCGCGGCTTTGCGGCGGGCCTCAAGCTCTTGCGGGCGCAGGTGCGCCATCTCGGCACCGAGCAGAATCTGGAGATCCTGCAGTCTATCTATGAATACTTGAAAGAGCGGATCGACATGATGTTCAAGACGGAAGTGGCCGATATCCTGACGGTAAAGGAGGATGGGGCCCATCGGGTTCGGGGTGTCGTGCTCGTGAACGGAGAGGAGTACGCGAGCGATACGGTCGTCATTGCGCCTGGCCGTGACGGTTCGGCATGGCTGACGGAGATCCTGAAGAAAAGAAGATTGAAGATGTACAACAATCAGGTGGACATCGGGGTTCGCGTGGAGACCTCCGATGTCGTGATGCGCGAGATCAACGAGCACTTGTACGAAGGCAAGTTCATTTTCAACACGTCTGTCGGCACCCGGGTGCGCACGTTCTGCAGCAATCCGTCCGGTCACGTGGTGGTGGAGAACCACAGCGGAGTGATGGCTGCCAACGGCCATTCCTACAAAGACCCGGCGCTGGGTTCCGCCAATACCAACTTCGCGCTGCTGGTGTCCCACAAGTTTACCGAGCCGTTCGACAAACCAAACGAATACGCGCGCGAGATATGCAAGCGGGCCAACGATCTCTCCAACGGCGGCGTGATTATCCAGAAATACGGCGATATCATTCGCGGCAGACGCTCAACGGAGAACCGGATCAAGGAAGGCTTCATCGAACCGACGCTGAAGGAGGCGGTACCGGGCGATCTGGGCCTGGTTCTGCCCTACAATACGATGAAAAGCTTGATTGAAATGATCGAAGCGCTGGATAAGGTGACGCCGGGCATCGCCTCCGATCACACCCTGTTCTATGGGGTGGAGGCCAAGTTTTACTCGGCACGGCCGAAGCTGACCAATGAACTGGAGACAGAGATCAAAGGGCTGTACTGCGGAGGAGACGGCGCAGGCATCACCCGCGGTCTGGCGCAGGCGGGCGCTGCCGGTGTCTGGATCGCCAGAAGCATTATCAATCGTTCGTAATCGGACCGGGCGGATGGGCGAACGCCTCATCTGCCTGAACCCGGCCCTGATACCCGTTATGGCGCAGCATGTTGATTGCTTTTTAATGAACTCCCGGCAGTGAGAATGCCGGGAGTGTTTTTTTCTGGAAACGTTCGGAGTGGTTTTATGTAGGAAACGACGTTTCTATCTCTTGCATTGACGAAAAGTTGAACTCTCAAGGGGTTAACAGTATTATGAAAGGAGCTAGATTTTACGCGCACGAAAGGTTGAAACTGATGGAAAACAAGACGATGTCGTCCAATTTTATCCGCAATATCGTGATGGAAGACCTGAAAGCGGGCAAGGTGAATCAGGTCGTCACCCGCTTTCCTCCGGAGCCGAACGGTTACTTGCATATCGGGCATGCCAAATCGATCTGCCTCAATTTTGAATTGGCGCGAGAATTTAACGGCCGGGCCCATCTTCGTTTTGATGACACCAATCCGCTGAAGGAAGATACCGAATATGTGGAAGCGATCAAGGAAGATGTGAAGTGGCTCGGCTATGAATGGGACGGGCTGTTCTTCGCCTCCGACTTCTTTGAAGAGATGTACAACCGGGCCGTACTCCTGATCAAGAAAGGGAAGGCGTATGTGGACGACCTGTCTGCGGAAGAGATCAGGGCCATGCGCGGCACGCTGACCGAGCCGGGAAAAGAGAGCCCGTACCGGAACCGCTCGGTGGAGGAGAATCTGGACCTGTTCGAACGGATGCGCAAAGGCGAATTCAAGGACGGGGAGAAAGTGCTGCGCGCCAAGATCGATATGGCGTCGCCCAATATCAACTTGCGCGACCCGGTTCTCTATCGCATCGCCCATGTTCCCCATCACAATACAGGGGACAAATGGTGCATCTATCCCATGTACGACTTCGCCCATCCGCTGGAAGACGCCATCGAAGGGGTCACCCATTCCATCTGCACGCTGGAGTTCGAAGACCACCGTCCGCTGTATGACTGGGTGGTGCGGGAATGTGAGATGGAACATGTGCCCCGCCAATACGAATTTGCCCGGCTGAACCTGACCAACACCGTGATGAGCAAGCGGAAGCTGAAGCTGCTCGTTGACGAGAAAGTGGTGGACGGCTGGGATGACCCGCGGATGCCCACCATCTCGGGGCTGCGCCGCAGAGGCTATACGCCGGAATCCATCCGCAACTTTGCCCGGGAAATCGGCGTGGCCAAGAGCAACAGCACGGTCGATGCGAGAATGCTGGAGCATTTCATCCGGGAAGACCTGAAGCTGAAAGCGCCGCGCACCATGGCCGTGCTGCGCCCGCTCAAGGTGGTCATCACCAACTATCCGGAAGGTCAGGTGGAGATGCTGGACGCGGAGATCAATCCGGAGAACCCGGAGATGGGCACGCGAAAAATTCCGTTCTCCCGCGAAATTTATATCGAGCAGGATGACTTCATGGAAAATCCGCCGCCGAAATACTTCCGGCTCTTCCCCGGCAACGAGGTGCGGCTGAAGAACGCCTACTTCATCAAGTGTGAAGAAGTGATCAAAGACGAGAACGGCCGAGTGGTCGAGCTGCGCTGCACGTACGACCCGGAAACGAAGAGCGGCACCGGCTTTACCGGCCGCAAGGTGAAAGGCACCATTCACTGGGTGGATGCCAACCATGCGATCCCTGCGGAGTTCCGTTTGTATGAGCCGCTGATCCTGGAGGAAGAAGGGGAAGACGAGGGTTCATCATTCCTGGAACGCATCAATCCGCATTCGCTGGAAGTGCTGCAAGGGTTCGTGGAGGCCAACATGAAGGACGTGAAGCCGCACGACAAGTTCCAGTTTTTCCGTCACGGATACTTCAACGTCGATCCGAAATATACAACCGCGGACAAACCGGTATTCAACCTGATTGTGTCGCTGAAAAGCTCCTATGAACTCCCAAAAGCATAACGTTCGTATGAGATCGCTGTTGGCAGAAGAAGCCGACAGCGATTTTTTTGGCAGATAGGTATTAATAAAGTGCAACTACGGCTTCGCCATCACCCAAGGCTCGGCGCTCGCTGAGTTTTCTAAATAAGTCAGAAACTTTAAGTTCTGTAAAGCGATAAAGCAACGAAAAAAGGTTGGGGGCCCCCGCCGACACCAGCGTTAGCTTAAGTCGGCGGGGTTTTCTTATAGAGGCCGCCCGTATAGATGGCAGTCAACGTTTGGGCGATCTCGTCAAGCGGCGCCAGCGTTTCGCCTCGCACGATCTCCCACAGGTACATCTCGTGGGAGAAAAACCAGCCGCGTGCCACGAGTTCGGGATTGACGTCGCTGCGGGCCAATCCGTGCTGTTGAGCGTACGCGATGTCCCGGGAGATGCGGCGGATAAATTTTTCCCGGATCTCCCGCCATTTGCCGTCCACAGCAGGCGATACCCCGATCGCTTCGGCGAACACCTGCAGCATCTTTCGTTCCGACTCGGCCATCTGCAGGAAGGTGATCGTCTGATGGTAGATCATGCTGTGCGCTTCCTCGCGGGTGGTCGGGAAAAACGGCCGTTCCGCAATCTCATAAAAAGCGGCCATCACATCATCCATTAAGACGATCAGGAGATCATCCTTTCCCGAAAAATGGACATAGGCGGTGCCGTACCCCGTGTTGGCCCGTTTGATGACCTGGGAGATGGTCGCCTTCTGAAAGCCTTCCTCCAAAAACACAACCCGCGCTGCTTCCAGAAGCTTCTGCCGGGTGATCAGCGCGCGAAGGTGCCTGCCGTCCATGGCTTCATGCCCATGATCCACCGTATTCTCTCCCCTCTGTCTCTCGAACGTCCGGCCCATGGCATCCGCCGGGCCGGGCTTGTTTTCTTCAGCATACAGAGAAAAACAGGAAAAGGGAAGTATCGAAAAAATTCAGACTGATAGAATATTGACACGATGTCAACTTTCTCATAAGCTAGGGATAGTTCATGTTTTCGATCCGCAAAGGAGGCTTTTTATGGACGGCTATTCCTTTTACCCCGGGCTGGCCCATGCGCAGGAGCTGGACCGGCAGGATGAACTGTCCCGTTTTCGGGAGGAGTTTTATACAAGTCCGGAGACCATCTATCTGGACGGCAATTCGCTTGGCCTTTTGTCCAAACGGGCGGAACGCTCGCTGCTGGCGGCGCTGAACGATTGGAAACAGCTGGCGATCGATGGTTGGCTGAAGGGGGATCACCCGTGGTTTACGATGGCCGAAGAGCTGGGGGCGAAGATGGCTCCCCTTGTCGGTGCCTTGCCTGACGAAGTGATTGTAAGCGGTTCCACCACCACCAACCTGCACCAGCTGGTCGCCACCTTTTACCAACCGGCAGGGAAGCGAACCAAGATCCTGGCCGATGAACTGAACTTTCCCTCCGATATTTACGCCCTGCAAAGCCAGATTCGGCTTCGCGGGCTCGATCCGGCCGACCATCTGATCCGGGTGAAGAGCCGGGATGGCCGTTTCCTGCAGGAAGAAGACATCATCGCGGCGATGACGGACGAGGTTGCCTTGGTCGTGCTGCCGACCGTCCTGTACCGCAGCGGACAGCTGCTGGATATCGAGCGGTTGACTGCAGAAGCGCATGAGAGAGGCATCCCGATCGGGTTCGACGGCTGCCATTCCGTCGGAGCGATTCCGCATCAATTCCATGCATGGGATGTCGATTTCGCCTACTGGTGCAATTACAAGTATGTGAACAACGGTCCCGGCGGGGTCGGCGGTCTGTATGTGAACCGGAAGCATTTCGGCCGCCTGCCCGGGCTGGCCGGCTGGTTCGGTTCGCAAAAAGAGAAGCAGTTTGATATGGAGCATACCTTCACCCCGGCGGAGACGGCCGGCGCCTATCAAATCGGGACGCCGCACATTCTCAGCATGGCGACCCTGATCGGTTCGCTGGAGATGTTTCACGAAGCGGGCATCGACCGGCTGCGCCGCAAGTCTCTGCTGCTGACCCGGTACCTGATGGATCTGATCGACTATGAACTGGGGGGAATGGGCTTTGCGATCGGCAATCCGCGGGAAGACGACCGCCGCGGGGGGCATGTGAGCCTGGAGCATCAGGACGCGGCCCGCATCTGCAAGGCGCTGAAAGAGAACGGGATCATCCCCGATTTTCGGGCTCCCAATATCATTCGGCTGGCGCCGGTTGCTTTTTACAACACCTTTGAAGAGGTATGGAGGGCCATTGCGGTGCTGAAAACCATCATGACCGAGAAACAGTACGAGCGCTTCGAAAACAGGCGCAATGTGGTCGCGTAGGGGGAGAGGTGCCATGGCATTGATCGATATCTCGCGCCGTTTGGAAACGGGGGTTCCCACCTGGCCAGGAGATACGCCCTTTTCCTATGAAGTAAGCTGGACGAAGGAGCAGAGCGGTTCGGTCAACGTTGGCAGGCTGACGATGAGCATTCATACCGGAACGCATATCGATGCGCCTTTTCATTTTGACAATGACGGGCGCAAAGCGATCGAGCTCGATCTGCAGCGCTATGTCGGCCGCGCGCGGCTGATCGACCTCTCCGGGAAAGCGAGCATCGGTGCATCCGATGTGGCCGGGTTCGATCTGGATGGTGTCGAGCGGCTGCTGCTGCGCACCGGCTCCTGGGTTGATCCGGAACGATTTCCGGACGCCATCACATACCTGCGGGCCGATTTGGCCCCGTATCTGGCGGGGAAAGGGATCCGGCTGATCGGCGTCGATGTGCCGTCCGTCGATCCGCTCGACAGCAAGGAGCTGGCGGCCCATCACAGCCTGCACCGGCATGATATCCACATCCTTGAAGGCCTGCTGCTCGACCATGTTGAGCCCGGCGACTATGAACTGATCGCGCTTCCCCTGCCGCTTGCGGAAGCTGACGGCAGTCCCGTCCGGGCAGTGCTGCGGCCGCTTGCAAACGCGTTTTAACCACCATGAAAAGAGGGGAATACATGGAGCGACAATTGAGCGATTATGAAAAATATATCCGGACCGAAGAGCTGCTCCATCTGCAAAAAAACGAGGATCAGCTGGCGTGTGAGGATGAGCTGACGTTTCAGATGATTCATCAGATCGCGGAGCTTCATTTCAAGCTGGTCATCCAGTATATCGGGATCGCCAGGAAAGAGATGGAGGCGGGAAACCCGCATGCCGCGATCCGTCAGCTTCAGCGGGTAAACATGCATCTGAAGCACCTGCCCGAGGTGTTCAACCTGGTCAAGGTGATCGACCCGATTGACTACCATACGATCCGGCTGGCGCTGGGTCGGGGAAGCGGGCAGGATTCCCCCGGCTTCAACCGGATTCTGCAGGAAGGACCGACGCTGCTGGAGCCGTTTGAACGGCTGCTCCAAGCGCGGAACCTCACCTTGCTCGAACTGCATCAAAAGCCGCAGGAACATGATGACCTGTACCGGCTGATGCGGGAGATGATCCAGTTTGACGAGAGCTTCCAAAGCTTTCGCTACCACCATCTCCAACTGGTGAAGCGGATGATCGGGCTGGAGACGAACAGCTTGAAAGGGATACCGGCTCAGGCGCTGCAAAAAGGCGTGCGGCACGAATTCTACCCGCCGCTGTGGAAGGTGATCAGCGAGCTGACCGATGTGACGGGAAGCAGCTACAACGTGCAGCCGCTGCCGTAATCCGCATGCAAGGCCTCGCCCCCCCCAGGGAGCGGGGCCTTCTTGAAAGTGTGCATACCCCGTGTTGACAAGCATTAGAATTTCCAGTACGTTCGAAGGGCATCACCAATTTGGAAGGACGCGGTGATAACCATCATCACTGGGGGAAAGTCGTGTGAAGAAGATCAATGATCCGGTTTACGGAACGTTTTGGGTGGAAGATGTGCTGATGGAGCTGATCCGGTCGGCCCCTGTCCAACGGCTCAAGCGCATCCGCCAGGGGGGAGCCAGCTACCTGGTGAACCCGAAGTGGAATGTGACCCGTTATGAACACTCGGTGGGCGTCATGCTGCTGATCCGGAAGCTGGGGGGCAGTCTGGAAGAGCAGATCGCCGGGCTGCTGCACGATGTTTCCCACACGGCGTTCTCCCATGTCATCGATTATGTGCTGCAGCGCAAAGACGAAGACTACCACGAATCCATTTTCATGGACGTGATCAACCGCTCCGAAATCCCCGCCATCCTCGCCGATTACGGGTTTGACAGCCAAGCCGTGTTCCAGGCCGAATGGGGGCTGTTGGAGCGTCCGCTGCCGGAACTGTGCGCCGATCGCATCGATTACACGCTCCGCGACATGTGGACGTACGGGATCATCTCTTCTGCGGAAGTCCAGCGCTTTCTGGCTTCGCTCACCGTCCACGAAGGGCTGATCTGCGTAGACTCCATCGAGGCGGCGGAATGGTTTGCCGACACCTTCTACAAAGAAGTGATCGAGTTCTTCCTGCATCCGTTAAATGTGTACGGATACGACCGTCTGGCGGAAGCGCTGACGCTCGCCTTGCAAAAAGGGGTACTGTCCGAACAGGATTTGATGGGGGATGACGAAACCGTCCTGCATAAAATGAAGAATGCCGGCGATAGGGAGATTGGCCGAATCCTGAGCCAGATCCATCCGGAAGTGGAGGTGGAGGAAAACGAGGCGGACTATGACCTGCACCGCAAGTTGAAGGAAAGGGTGATCGATCCTGCCGTTCTTTTCCCGGACGGTACCCGGAAGCGGGCATCGGTGTGTTCGCCGTTCGTCGGGGAACGGACTCAGTCGGCGCGGCAAAAAGCGGCCAAAGGCGTCCGTGTAAAAGTGCTTCGGTCCTGATTTGATCGTTGATCGCCCAATCAGTATTTTGATGTTGAAATATTTTATAAAATTCTTATAATTTTGGATAGAGACGTCACGAACCCCTCACAGCAATCATTCTCTCTTTTCTTCGCATCAACACGCGCTGTCCGCGTTTTTTCTCTTCACTTTCCTTGTGAATTTGATCACAATTATGAACGCTCCACATCCATGTCCACGCTGATTCCACTGACATCATTGATCGCCTCCATGTACGTTTCTGCACAAGCGCTCACATCCCGTCACGATTTCAGGGCAGGCTTGGCCATCCGCGCCAATTGACATAGGGCAAGAATCACGCCTGGTAAGTAAGCGTTTTCATCCTCCACTCATGCTTGAAACGGGGGTGGCTTGTTGATCGGTCAACGAATGGTTGTAGGCTTGGCTCGATTCTATCCTGGCAAGGGGGAATCCACAAATCAGGCATAGGTCCTTCCTTGCGCAAATACACTGGAAGCATGTACACCGCAGCGGATGGCGGGAAACAACGACCTGTCCGAAGGGGAGACAACCTTATTGAAGAGAACGAAGGGGTGATGGAGCATGCTGCATATCGTGGCCTGCATCAAGCAGGTCCCGGACACCAAGATCATCAAGATGAACCCGAAAACCAATACGATGGACCGTTCAAGCGCGCCGGCGATCCTCAATCCCTACGACGCCCATGCCGTCGAGGAGGCTGTGCGCCTGAAAAATCGTTACGGAGGCACCGTCTCCGTCCTGACGATGGGACCGCCTCCAGCCGTCAAGGCGATCCGTAAATGCATCGAGATCGGGGCAGACGAAGGGTACATGATCACGGACCGGGCGTTTGCCGGGGCGGATACGCTGGCAACGAGCTACGCGCTGACCAAGGCGCTTGAAAAAATCGGCAAGAGCCGGTCGATCGATCTCATCATCTGCGGCAAGATGACGATCGACGGGGATACCGGGCAGGTCGGGCCGGGGATTGCCAGACGCCTGGATATCCCGCCGCTGACCAGCGTCAAGAAAGTGGTGGAGATCAACAAGGAAAAAGGCTACGCGATCGTCCACCGGAAGCTGGAGGACGGCTACGAAGTCGTCCAGTCCACCCTGCCGTGCCTCTTTTCCGTCGAAAAGGAGATCAACGAGGTGCCGTACGCTCCGCTGCCCAATATGATCAGGGCGGCCCGCTACCAGCCCCATATCTGGTCGGTCGACGATCTGGAAGATGTGGACCGGACGCTGCTTGGCCTGAAAGGTTCCCCGACCATCGTCTCCAAGGTGTGGCCGCCGGAGAAGCCCAAGGGGGGCGAGATGCTGACGGGCACGCCGAAAGAACAGGCGGAACGGATCATCTCCCTTCTGCTGGAGAGAAAAGAGCTGTTCAGGGCGAAGGAGGAACTCGGATGAATCTGGAGGATTACAAGGGCGTCTGGGTGTTTATCGAACAGAAGGACGGGAAGATCGCCCGGGTCTCGCTCGAGCTGTTGGGCGCCGGACGGAAGCTGGCCGACAAGCGCGGGGTGCCGCTGGCGGGGGTCCTGATCGGCGACAGGGTAAAGCATCTGGCCCAGGAAGTGTTCGCCTACGGGGCGGATCTCCTTTACCTGTACGACGATCCGATCTTCCATCACTACCGGACGGAGTCGTACATGCGGGCCGTGATCGACTGCTGCCGGAAATACAAGCCGGAGATCTTCCTGTATGGCGCCACCTCTACCGGGAAAGATTTGGCCAGCGCCGTGGCGACCGACCTGGCGACGGGTCTGACGGCGGATACCACCATGCTGGATGTGGATGCCGAAACCGGACTGCTGGAGGCGAGCCGTCCGGCGTTTGGCGGCAACATCATGGCGACGATCCTGTGTAAAAAAGACAGGCCGCAGATGGCAACCGTCCGGCCGAAAGTGATGAAAGCCCTGGAGCCGGTGCCCGGACGCAGCGGCCAGCTGATTGAGGAGCACCTCCCCCTTGGCGAAGAGGATATCCGCACCAAGGTGCTGGAGATCGTCCGCGAGACGCAGAAAAAGGTGCGCATCGACGAGGCCGATATCATTGTGGCCGGCGGGAAAGGGCTCGGGAGCAAGGAAGGCTTCCAGCTGATCCACCAGTTCGCCGACGTGCTGGGGGCGTCTGTCGGCGCGAGCCGCGATGCGGTGGAAGCGGGGTGGATCGAGCACCATCACCAGGTCGGGCAGACCGGGGTGACTGTGACACCCAAAATCTATTTTGCCATCGGGATATCCGGTGCGATCCAGCATCTGGTGGGCATGCAGAATTCCGGACTCATTATTGCGATCAACAAGGATCCGAACGCCGCCATCTTCCAGGCGTGTCACTATGGCATCGTGGGGGATGCGTTCGAAATCGTGCCGCTGCTGATCGAAGGCTTTCAGGCGGCGCTGGCCAGGGAGGTACAGTATGGCGGAAAAGTTTGATGTGATTGTGGTAGGAGCGGGACCGGCCGGGACGGCCTGTGCCTATACGCTGGCAAAAGCGGGCGTAAACGTGCTGCTCTTGGAACGGGGCGAGTATCCGGGTTCCAAAAACGTGATGGGCGGGGTCCTGTACCGCAAGATGATGGAAGACATCATCCCGGAATTCTACAAGGAAGCGCCGGTGGAGCGGCCGATCGTCGAGCAGCGCTTTATGATGCTCGACAAGGAGTCGGCGGTCACCTTCAGCTACAAGGGGCTGGAATGGAACCAGCCGCCCTACAACAACTTCACGGTGCTGCGTGCCAAGTTTGACCAGTGGTTCGCCGACAAGGCGGTTCAGCAGGGGGCGCTGTTGGTCAACGAGACGGTCGCGCTGGAGTGCATCGTGGAAGACGGCAAGGTGGTGGGGGTACGCACCGACCGGCCGGACGGCGATGTCTACGCCGATGTGGTGGTGCTGGCGGACGGCGTCAATTCCCTGCTGGCCAAGTCGCTCGGGTTTCACAAGGAGTTCCGTCCCGATGAAGTGGCCCTCGCGGTGATGGAAGTGCTGAAGCTGGACCGGAAAATCATCGAAGACCGCTTCAATCTGGAAGGCGACCAGGGCTGTACGATCGAGATTTTCGGCGACGCGACCAAGGGCATCCTCGGCACAGCCTGGCTCTACACCAACAAGGACAGCCTCAACATCGGCGTCGGTACGATGCTCTCCGGGCTGATCAAGCACAAGATCAAGCCGTATGAGCTCCTCGAGTATGTCAAGCAGCATCCGATGATCCGCCCCTATCTCCAGGGCACGGAACAGCAGGAGTACCTCGCGCACCTGATCCCGGAGGGCGGCTACAACTCCATGCCGCAGATCGTGGGCGACGGGGTGCTGGTGGTGGGGGATGCGGCCCAACTGGTGAACGCCATTCACCGCGAAGGCTCCAATATGGCCATGACATCCGGGGTACTGGCGGCCGAGGCGATCCTGCGCGCCCGGGAAGCGAACGATTTTTCCAAAACCATGCTGGACAGCTACCGGGTCAACCTGCTGGACAGCTTCGTCGGCCAGGATCTGAAAAAATACAAGGACGCCACGCATCACTTCGAAAAGTTCCCGCACTACATCGAAAAATATATCCCGATGATGAACCGGGCCGCCAGCCAGATGTTTACGGTCGACGGCGCTTCGAAATGGGAAAAGCAGAAAAAAATCTGGCGGGACATCGGCAGCGCCGGTGATAAGCTGAAAATCGCCCGGGACCTTTTCCAAGCATGGAGGGTGATGAAATAGTGAGCGAGCAGGCAAAAGGTACGTCCATTGAAGAGAAGCAATATCTGGTCCGGTTCAAAGCGGATACCAAGTCCCATCTGACCGTGCTCGATGCCGATATCTGCGCAACCAAATGTCCGGATAAGCTGTGTACGATCTTCTGTCCGGCTGAGGTGTACAAGTGGGAAGAGGTGCGCATGCATGTCGGGTACGAAGGCTGCCATGAGTGCGGCAGCTGCCGGATCGGCTGCCCCTACCAAAATATCAAATGGGAATACCCCAAGGGCGGCCACGGCATCATCTTCCGGCTGGGGTAGCCCTTGATGTTCTCGGTTGGCGATTACGTCGTCTTTATTCGCGATGGGGCTAAAGGCGTTGTGATTGGAGTGGAGAACAACCGCTGTCAGGTCATGTGGGAAGATTTCTTTGTCAGCTGGGAAGACTGCGCGTCGCTGCGCATCGATGCAGAAGGGTAGCCATGGTCAGCAACCACTTTCTCTCATCAAAGGAGAAAGTGGTTGTTTTACGTATCCTATACTTCGGAGGTGATGCGCCATCGATCGTCGGGAGCTGTACACGACATACAAACCATTGCTGTTCGGACTGGCCTACCGCATGCTGGGCAGCGTGATGGACGCGGAAGACATGGTGCAGGACGTGTTTGTGGCCATCGACAGGCTGGATGTCACCACGATCACCAACCCCAAAGCGTTCCTCTGCAAAATGGTGACCAATCGCTGCCTGGATTATCTGCGATCGGCCCGGAAACAGCGGGAAGTGTACGTGGGACCGTGGCTGCCGGAACCCCTTCTTGCCGACGAGTCGAACGATCCCGCCTCAGCGGTCATTGCGCGGGATACGCTCTCCATCGCCTACCTGACCATGATGGAGAAGCTTACCGCCACGGAGAGAGCCGTGCTGGTATTGCGGGAGGCGCTTGCATTTGACTACGGGGAAATCGCGGAGATCGTCGGGAAGACGGAAGCCAACTGCCGCAAGATTCTCAGCCGGGTGAAACAGAAGCTGGGCGAAGAGATGGGGAGCGCGAACCTCCCCTATGAGCAGAACAAAAAGCTGATTGTCGATTTTATGCAGGCGATCCATGCCGGCGATACCGAAAAAATGCTGGCTTTGCTGGCGGAGGACGTGGTGCTTTACTCTGACGGCGGGGGAAAGGTGTTGGCCGCGCGGCATCCGATACGCTCCCGGGAGCGGGTTGCGGCCTTTCTGGCGGGGATCGCCAGGAAGCGCCCGGCCGGATTCCATGCGTACCTGGCGACCGTCAACGGCCTCCCTGGAATCGTCCATGCATGGGACGGCCGGATTCACAGCGTCATCAGCTACAAGCTGCGTGACGGCCGGTTGGAAGCGATCTATATCATCTTGAATCCGGAGAAACTGAAGCATATCTCTCTGCCGGCATCACCGCCAATCGGGTAAGGGCCAAAAACCGGGAGGCAGCAGGGAAAAGGAACTCCCCTATCAAACGGCTGATAGGGGAGGGGGTCTGCCTGATTCGGACGGTTACGCCACCATTTCTTTCTTGCTACCGACAGCCGCGCCGCTTCCGGTCAGGAGGCTGACGACCGTCATCAGCACGACATTGACGATGAGAGCGACAATCCCGACGTTCAGATCCTTGACCGCCTGGGGCAGAGACGGGAACAGCGTGCCGATCGTGCTGTTGCTGATGGTGATGTAGGCAACGGTTGCCACACCGGCGAGAATGCCGACAGCCGCTCCCTGCTTGGTGACGAAGTTTCGCTTCCACAGGCTGAAGAACAACGCCGGAAACAATTGCGTCACCAGGCTGTAGCCCATCAGCAGCAGGGCAACAATCGCGTTTCCTCCCTCAAACGTGAAGTAGAGCGCAACGAGGGCAACCACGGGCACCAGGTATTTGGCCAGTCGGGAAATCTGCTGCTCGGATGCCGCCGGCGCAAACGCCTGATAGACGTTTTTCGCCAGCAGGGTAGCCGCCGTCATCAGAATCATGGAACCGGGCACGATGGCCGTCAGCAGACCGGCGGCCCCAATGACTCCGACGAACCACGGGTCGAAGGTCTTGATGGAGAGCCGCAGCAGGGAAAGGTCGCCGTCCGCTCCCTTTAACCCGGGAACCTGCAGAATGGCGGCAAAGCCGACAAAGAAAACGAACAGCAGGACCAGCTGATACAACGGCATGACTATCGCATTTTTCCGGAACACTTTTTCATTTCGGGCCGCGTAGACGGAACCGAATGTGTGCGGCCACATGTAAAAGCCGAGGGCGGTCAGGAGAACCGTGGAGACAAACCACGACGCGCTTTGTCCGCTGTCCGGCAGGCTGAGAAACCCTGGTTTTGCCGCCTCGATGGCTTCAAACATCGGCTGGATGCCGCCGTAGTAGTGGAACGGCAGGTAAAGGCCGAGGAAGACGACCACGCCCAGAATCATGATATCCTTCACCACCGCGTTCCAGGCAGAACCGTGGATACCGGAGATCATGACGTACACGGTTACGGCGATCACGCCGATCCAGATCGCCGCGGAGGAGGAAATGGTGCCGTAAGACGCTTCCGACACGATAATGCCCAAGCCTTTCAACTGCAGGACAAGATAGGGAACCAGCGCCACGACGCCCACCAGGGAAACCAGCACGCCGAGGTACGGACTGTTGTACTTGCTGACAAAAAAGTCGGACTGCGACATCAGCTTGTGTGCTTTCGCATACTTCCAAATCGCCGGGAGCAGCCAGTAAGACATGATGTAAGCCAGGCAGCCGTAAGCGATGATGTAGAAGGTAGGGCCGCCCTTGCTGTACGCCCAGCCGCTGCCTCCAAGGAAGGTGAACGTCGTGTAGATTTCCCCGGCCATCAGCAGAAAAACAAAAATGGTGCCGAATCCGCGGCCGCCTACCGTCCACTGCTCCAGGTTCATGTCTTTGCCTCTGCGGGCCTGGATGCCAAGATAGAGGGACAAGGCCAAAAAACCGAAGATGATCCATAATGCCGCATTCATTGCGATTCCCCCTTCTTGTTCGCCGGGTCCAGCCGGTAGAGGATCGTCATGATCACCGATGTGGCGATCACCCAGAAGACGATCCAGAACAACAGAAACGGCAGTCCAAACACATAAGGGGTAACCTTGTTGATCCACGAAATGCAGCCGAGAATGCCGATAAACGGCAGCAATGCCAGCAGATGAATCAGCTTCACGGGCGAACCCTCCCTTCCTTATCTGCACGTGGCAGAAGACTCACGAATGCCCTGCCATGACGACCTTGCGCGCGGCGTTGACGAACATCTTCACCCCCACTTCCAGGGCTTCTTCGTCGATGGTGAAGCGCGGGTGGTGGTGAGGGTGGACGATGCCCTTGTCCTTGTTGCCGGCTCCGATGTAGAAGAAGCAGCCGGGGGCTTTTTGCTGGAACGCGGAGAAGTCTTCGCCGCCCATGTTCGGTCTGATGTGAGCCACCCACTCCGGTCCCAGCGCTTCCACGACGACCTCTTCCATCAGGCGGGTGACATCCGCGTCGTTGATGACCGGACGGTAGCCGTACTCGTACTTGAACTCGTAAGACGCCCCGTGCGCCTCGGTAATCCCTTTGACGACGCGTTCCATCAGTTTGGGCACCTCTGCGCGCAGCTTCGGATCAAAGGTGCGGACCGTCCCCCACATTTTGACCGAACCGGGGATGACGTTGTGGGTCGTGCCCGCGATAAATTGCGTGACGGAGATCACCAGATTGTCCAGCGGGTCGGTGTTGCGGGAAACGATATGCTGCAGGTTGGTTACCACCTGCGCCCCGATCGCGATGCTGTCCACGGTCTGGTGCGGCAGTGCGGCGTGACCCCCTTTGCCGATCACCGTGATCCAGAAGGTATCCGGCGCGGCCATCATCGGGCCGGGGACGATCCCGACCTTGCCGTACTCCAGCGGCGCCCAGAGATGCGAGCCGATCACCAGGTCAACCCCTTCCATCACGCCCGCCTGCACCATCTCCTCCGCGCCGCCCGGATAGATCTCTTCCGCGTGCTGGAACAGGAAACGGACTTCCCCTTTGATCCGCTCCTTCATCCCGGAGAGGATTTTGGCTGCTCCCAGAAGCATCGCCGTGTGCCCGTCGTGGCCGCAGGCATGCATCACGCCGGGATTTTGGGAGGCGAACGGAAACGTGTTTTCCTCGGTGATCGGCAGGGCGTCGATATCCGCCCGCATCGCGATCACTCTGCCTGCCCGGGAGCCGATCAGCCGCGCCATGACGCTCGTTTTCGTCGGACGCGAGACTTCCATATTGCCAAAGGAGAGCAGGGTATCGTAGATGAACTGCGCCGTCTTCTCCTCATGAAAAGAGAGCTCGGGATGCTGATGCAAATAGCGGCGCCAGGCAATCACCTGCTCCTTTACCTGCTCCACCGCTTCGTTCAACGTTGCCGTCGTGGTCATTGATCACATACCTCCTTCTGATGGGCTGAGGCCAGCTTGCGAACGGCAAGGTACGGCACGCTGGCACCTTCCGCTCAATCCCACGGGTACTGTACGCAGCCGGAGTCCCCAAAGCATTAACGGTTAATTTAAGGATATGTCCATAATTGTAAGATAGTCTGTAAATTTTGAAAAGGCGAAAAACAACAAGCCTGACGATGTTCCGTCAGGCGGGAAAGAAAAGGCTGCGATTCTGTCAACGGCGAAAAAAACTTGGCTGGTTCGCCGGGAGAGGATGGCAGGTTGATCGTTTCACAGCGTAATCCGATACAGTTTGCGCGGCCGGCCGCGCGGGTGGGGGTTTTCTTCCCCGATCACCTGAGCCACGCCCTTGGTTTCCAGTCCCATCAGGATGCGGCGGGCGCTTCTCGGCATGATTTTCATGTGCTGGGCCAATTCGTGCGCGCTGATTTCCATTTTGCCCAGCTTCTTTAAGATCGACGCCAGTTTGCTCAGGGTGATGACGCTGAGCGACGTCTGCCGGCTGATCGCTTGCAGCTGATCGGAGACGCTGCTGTAAGTGAGCTGCTCTTGCGTGCCCAGCGGACCGGCGATGGTCTTGTCGTCGAAAAAAGCCATCCATGCGCCGGTTCCGTACGCCTTGGCGTGCAGCAGCGCCGTTCCGGCATGGATCTCCGCTTCGTACGCCGTCTTGCCGATGCCGATGCCACAGGTGACCAGATTGCTTTTGATTTCTTCCACCTCTTCAAAAGCGGGAATGGACGTAAAGTTTTGCGTCACCTCACGCAGTTGGCCGCGTGTGGTAAAAATCACGTAACGCCCGGGACCGGCGGCTTTCAGGGAACCCTGAAGCCGCTTGGCGTACCGGAGCAGCTTTTCGGTTGTTTTGATTTCCAGGTTGTGAATCTCATCAGTGGAAAACGTCCCCTTGGGCAATCCCTTCCACGAGTCGAGCTCGATCATTTGCACAGCGATTTGCGTGTCTTTGAAATGCAGCATCTCATAGGTCCGCAGCAGCATGCTGATGATCGAGTGGACGCCTGTTCGCGTGGGAAGGACCCGATAGACGGGGACACCCCGGCGCAGCAGTTCCAGATGCGCCGTGCGCAGACAGGTAACGGCTCCCTTGGTTTGACCGGCACGCCACAGCTGCTCATGATAGTCGGCCAGCTCCTGGGCATGGATGGCCCCCTCATAGTGCTTCAGGTAGGCAGGTCTGCCGGGAATGCCCGCCTCGTCGAGAAAACGGCTGAATTCATCCGGATGGAACGTATCGAAGCTGAGGTCGTCCACCCGCAATCCTTCTTCATGGGAGAGATGCAGCAGCGTCCGGTACAAGCTGGCGCCGATGTGCGGCACATATGCCATCGGCGCCTCAATTTCTCCCCATTCTTTGGCCATGGCAAACGGCACCTGCCCGGAAAACAGCCACATGTCGGCCTGCTTCACATGCGGCTTCAGCAAGTCAATCAGCTCTTCCTCCCGCCAGTAGACGATCGGAATGCATGCAATCTCCGTGAACTCCTTGACAACCGATTGGATCATTTGCAGCGAATCGTCCGCACCTACTACTCCGAGTCTGACTTTCAAGCCTGGTCCCTCTTTTCTCGAGTCTCCCTTTACCATAACAAATTTCGGCGGGGAAGAGGAATACGCCGGAATGGCGGCTGCTTGCCCATTAATCCATGCTTTTGATCACCAGCAGATACCCGCTGGCAAGCTCAATCGTACCGGTTTCCTCTTCCAGGACATTGCTGATCCCGAGCGAATCGCCGGTCGAAAGGGTTGCCTGATGCAGCGGATACCGGAATCCCGTCAAGGTAATCCCCGTGACCTCGGAGCTGAGCGGGAGGAGCGAGATGTGGGGAAAACGGTCTTTTTCCACCGAGCAGCCGCGGTCGATCAGCATCACTTCATTTTTCTCGTCCACAATCCGGCAGGGTACACCGGCTCTGAGGGCCTTCATGAGCAGTTGGACATTGGCAAGGGTATGGTCAAACCTGGTGCCGAGCGCGCCGAGCAGGACGATCTCGGCGGGCGACTGCTCGATGGCCCAGCGCAGGGCCATTTCGGTATCGGTCAAGTCTTTCCATACCGGGTCGCAGGTAGAAAGCGCCTTCGCGCCGGCCCGGATCTCCTCCCGTTCGTCGGCAGACACCGAGTCGAAATCCCCGATAGCCAAATCCGGCAGCAGTCCGTGCCGGACGAGAAAAAGGGCTCCGCGGTCCACCCCCACGAGCAGATCGCCAGCCTGTATCTCCCGCAAGGCCCACTCCCCGAGGCTCCCTCCCGCAAAAAGCAGGATACGCTGACGCTCGCTCATGCCGGCATTCCCGGTTCCAATGCCAGAACTCTCGCGGCATGTTGTGTCTGTCTCATTTTTCGTGCGCATGCTTCACCTCGATACGGTTTCTGCTTGAAAGACTATTTTCGCAATCCGCCGAGGCTATCCCTTCTTTTTCAACAAAATGATGCAGGAACAGGAAAAGCACTTCCCTAGGAAAGAAGAAATATTTCCGCAATTGTTGAAAACTGGATTTTTCTCGATTAAAATATTTTTATTGAATGGGAAGGGGCTGGGAATAGTGATCACGATCAAGCGGTTAAGCGAATGTACGATGGCAGAGGCGACGGAGGCCTGGAACAAGGGGTTTGAGGGATATTACGCCGATATGACCGCAACGGTTGAGCGTTTTGTTTGGCGGTTGGGCTCGGAAGGAATCTCGCCTTCCCTCTCCGTCGTGGCTTTCGCGGATGGCGAGCCTGCGGGTTTGGTGCTGACCGGAATCCGTACGGTTGCGGGCAAAAAAGTGGCCTGGAACGGCGGTACGGGGGTGGCGTCCGCTTATCGCCGCAGGGGTGTGGGGAAAGCGATGATGGAAGCGGTCCTGCAGATCTATCGGGAGGAAGGCGTGGCGATCGCGACGCTGGAAGCGATCAGCCACAATGAGAACGCGATCGCCCTGTACCGGCAGATGGGCTATGAGGTGGTGGACCGGCTGCTGTTCCTGCAGCATACGAAAGGGTTTGCCTCCAATCCGTTTGCGGGAGAAGCTGGAAGGTATCAGGTGAGACACGGCATTCCGCACGATGTCCGGCCGCTCTCCTTCTGCGTCCATATGGCCCCCTGGCAGACGCAGTGGGCGGGCGTGCGGGACGGGGAAGCGGTGCTGGTGAGCGACGAACGGGGAGAGGTCGTCGGATATGCTTTGTACAAGCGGGTGTTTGACGACAACGGGAGACTCGCCGCGATACATCTGCACCAATGCGTGGCGGCCCCTCACCGGACGGATGCCGCCGCCATCATGCGGGCTGCCCTCAGTCACGTGTTCGCGCCGTTCGAGGCGGTGTGCAAGCGCAGCACGTTCAACTTCCCGGCTTCGAACGAAACGGCGGTCGCCCTCCTGCGGGAAGCCGGGTTTACGCCGTTCCTGGAGCAGGTGTACATGACCCGGTCGATGGAAGCGTAACGATTGACCCATACGGCTTTTCTGATCCGCCAACCAGCCCGCGGTCATGTGAAACGACCGGACGGGCTGGTTCGTCTTTATTTTAAGGATACTTCCGTTACCATTTCCCCGGCTGTTCGGGTATGATAGGAGAGTGAGTGAAGAACTGACTTACAATGCTGGTACCGGGAGATTACTGACGATGCAGAAAGTGGATTTGATCGCAACGGCAACATTCGGGCTGGAGTCCGTGGTGGCGGAAGAGGTCCGGAATCTGGGATATACGGATGTGACTGTGGAGAACGGCAAGGTGATGTTTCGCGCCGATCTCGCCGCCATCCCGCGGGCCAACCTGTGGCTGCGGACGGCGGACCGGGTGCGGCTGAAAATCGGGGAGTTCAAGGCCACGACATTTGACGAGCTGTTTGAGCAGACGAAGGCGCTGCCCTGGGCGGAATGGATTCCCGAAAACGGCCAGTTTCCGGTGGAGGGAAAATCGGTGAAATCGACCCTGTTCAGCGTCTCCGACTGCCAGGCGATTGTCAAAAAGGCCGTGGTTGAAAGCTTAAAGAAGACGTATAAACGGGATTGGTTCGAAGAGACGGGGCCGCTCTACAAGATTGAGGTGGCCCTGCTGAAAGATATCGCCACGCTGACGATCGATACCAGCGGTCCGGGTCTGCACAAGCGGGGCTACCGGGAGCTGATCGGCGCCGCGCCGCTGAAAGAGACGATGGCGGCGGCCCTGATTCTCCTGTCCCGCTGGAAACCGGACCGCGTGCTTATCGATCCGTTCTGCGGGTCGGGCACGATTCCCATTGAGGCCGCTTTGATCGGACAAAACATCGCGCCGGGCATGAACCGCGCATTCGTCTCCGAAAGCTGGCCGGTCATTCCGAAAACATTGTGGCGGGAAGCGCGGGCGGAAACCCACGATCTGGCCCAGTACGACCGGAAGCTGGAGATCATCGGCACCGATCATGACGAGGAGATTCTCAGGGTGGCCCGCCGCAATGCCCGTGAAGCGGGCGTGGAGGAGCAGATCCATTTCCAGCGCATGGAGATGAAGGAGCTGCGCACGAAAAGAAAGTACGGCTATCTCATCTGCAACCCGCCCTACGGGGAACGGTTGAGCGAACGGCGAGACGTGGAGCGCCTGTACAAGGAGATGGGACGGGTCTTCTCCGCGCTGGATACGTGGTCATTTTACGTGCTTACCTCGCATGAAGGGTTTGAAAAACACTTCGGGCGCATCGCCAGCAAAAAAAGAAAGCTGTATAACGGCAATATCAAAGTAGACTACTATCAATTCTTCGGGCCGAAGCCTCCGCGGCCGAAACCGGAGGAAAGCGCCAGAGACAGAGAGATCGCGAGAGTTGAGGAGGAAACATGCTGAGAAGAAGAAACACCATTCCGCGCCAATTGGCGGTGATCGGGTTGGCGGCAGCGCTGTTGACAACATCTGTCGGGCCGGCAGCCGGGGCAGCTGCGCCGGCGTCCGTCAACACGGCCGCAGCATCCTCTTTGGCAGCGGAGATAGAGGGAGAGTCGTCACCGATATCTTTCGCGGATACGAAGGGCCATTTTGCCCAACAGGCCGTGGAAAGCCTGGCCAAGCTGCAGCTGATCCAGGGGGATGGCAGCGGCCTGTACCATCCCAACCAGCCGATTTCGCGGCAGGACTTCGCCATTCTGTTTGCCAAGACGGCGGGGCTGCTGCCGATACAGCCGAAAGAGGCGCGTTTCGCCGATATCGCGGCGGACGGGCCGTACGCGCCGTATGTCGAGTCCCTCGCCGCTGCCGGACTGATGCGGGGACGAACCGACAGCCTGTTTGGGGCAGCCGCCCCCATCAAAAGACAGGAGTTGGCGGTGCTGCTTTCCCGTTTCATGACGGCGACCGGCAGCGATCCGCAATCGCAGGAGGATCGCCCGGTTTCTTTTGCCGATGCGGCAGAGATTGCCGCCTATGCGCAGGAAGCGGTCGCCAAGGTGTCGGCCAAGCAGTGGATGCGAGGCAGCGGCGGCCGGTTTCAACCGAATGGGCAGGTGACGCGCGGCGAAGCGGCGGTGATCATGGACCGGCTGCTTGCCGAGCGGGTGAAACAGGCGGAGAATGCGGCGTTTCGCGTCAATGCGGACAAGCTGACCCTGCTTGCGGGCGAGACCCGGCGTCTGGAAGTAAGCGCACCCGATGGTTCCGCGCTGCCTTTTACTCCGGTGTTTGCCTTTGACCGGCCGGAGCTTGGCACGGTTCTGGGGGATGGCACCTTCATCGCCGGACCCAAAGCGGGAACGGGGCAGGTGACCGTCACCGTCGGCTACAGGAGGATCACGATCCCGGTGGAGATTACGGCGGATGGCGGATCGTCCGAGGAAGCAGGCGGCACGGCGGCTCCCCTGCAGGAAGAGGGCTTGACCAACTACGCGCCGGACAGTTTTTATGCCGTGCGAACGACGGGACCGGCGGACAGCTATTTCCACAGTCTGGAAAAAAATTATCCCGGACCGGTGGGCGGATTGGTGACCCCGTCGGAAACCTGGACGGGGTACGCCCGCCAGTTTGGCCGCGAGATCACCCTTGCGCTGCCGGGCACCAAAACCGTGGAACGGGTACTGCTCAGCTTCAAGCAAGACAAGAAGCAGGGGATTTATCTCCCGCCTGAGATGGAAGTGGAGGTGTCCAAAGACGGCAAGACCTGGCATTACGGCGGCAAAGCCACCCATTCGGTTCCGGCTTCCGAGGAGACGCCGGTGATCCGCACGCTGGCGGTCAGCCTGCCGTCGGTGGACGTCCGTTATGTTCGGGTTCGTTTCCCGGTCCAGATCTTTGTCTTCGCCCGCCAGCTGCAGGTGCTGGGGAGCGAAAGCCACGGCAATGACGTGAAGCCGGTTTTCCTGGCCCCTGTTCAAGCCACAGCCGCGCTGATGGACAAGAAGGCGGAGGACCGGATGCAAAACATGCTGCTCGCCTATTCCGGCGCTTACGCCGAGCGCGGTACCTGGACGAAGGAGGATTTCCTGCCGCTGGTCGGCTACATGTCGCCGGATGGCAAGGTGCTGGATCGGATGTTTGACAGCATCCTGTTCCTGCCGTATCCGAACCTGCCGTCGACGAAAGAGGGCTGGGAGCATTATCTGGACGATCTGTTCAGCACGCAGCGGCAGCTGTATGCGCTCAATGATGCGATGATCGAATACAACAAACGCCGCGGCACGCTCTACACCGATCCGGTGGTGGAGAAAGTGGTGCTGACCATTCCCTATCCGGATGTGAATCAAGGCAACTTCGGCAAGCTGTTGGAAAACCAGGATTCCCTCTCGTTCCAGCCCAAGGCGGTCGGGGAAGAACGCTCATACCGGTACCGCAAGCAGGCGCTGGACTGGTACTTCCAGAAGCTGCTGCAGCGCTGGCGGCAGGCGGAGTTCAAGTATTTGAAACTGGAAGGGATCTACTGGTACAAGGAGATGATCGATGACGCCGTTCCGGGAGAAAGGCAGCTGATCCGGGAGACGGCGGAGATGGTGCATAACCAGGCGCTGCGTTTCTACTGGATCCCGTACTTCGGCGCGACCGGCCTGTCGGAGTGGAAAGCGCTCGGCTTCGATTACGCCTTTATCCAGCCCAATTTCTACAATGACAAGGAGATCCCCGTGGACCGGATCGAAACCACGCTGAAGGTGGCCAACCAATACGGCATGGGGGTCGAGGTGGAAGGCGACGAACGGATGGTCCGCGACATGCGGTACTACCAGATTTACTACAATCAGCTGATCGCCGGCCACAAGCTGGGCATCGACAAGGAGAAGGTTCACGCGTATTACTATGGCTCCAAGAGTCTCCTGGAAGCGTTCAAGAGCAAGGAACCGCAGGGGCGGGCCATCTATGACGATACGTATCAATGGATGCGCGGCCGCTTTACCCGGACGGAGTACCTGGTGCCCAAGGTGGAGCCCGTGCCGGCACCATCGAAGTAAGGGAAAAAAGAGAAGCCTGTTTTCCTCACACAAGAGGGAAAACAGGCTTTTTCGCATGGCAAGCCCTATACCATCTCCGTCTTTTCCTTAACGGCATGGGACAAGGAGCTGTGCGCCTGGACCGGACGGCTGTCCGGCAAGATTTGAAACAATTTCACGTACAGAAGGGCGCTGAGCAGCGAACAGAGAAGAATGATCCCGAATACCCCGATTGGCGGCATCCACGCGGAAAGCCAAATGGTTAACGGCGCCAGAAAGCGTCCGATCGAGAACTGCAGGCTGGAAGCCCCCATATATTGTCCCCGCGCGTCCTCCGGTGCGTATTTGCTGACGAAGCTCTGTACCACCGGGGTGCGGATCAGCTCTCCGAGCGTCAGGATCACCGCGCAGCCGAACAACAGCCACACCTGGGTGGTCAGCCCGATGAAAAACATGCCCAAGCCATAGACGACAGACGAGAAAATCAGCGCATTCCGGTCGCTCCAATGCTCAAACCATCGGGTGACGGGCAGGGTGAACAGCACGACCAGCAGCCCGTTTAACCCCACCATCCAGCCGAACACTTCCGTACTGTTGAGAGAGAACGACCAGCCGTTCCACGCGAGGAGTGTCTGTGCGGGGACGAACTCTTTCACGTACACCGCCAGATACAGATCAAGCTGCATAAAGGTGATGGCGACCAGAATGCCGGCCGCGATATAAAGGGCAAACGCCTTGTCCTGCAGGATCACCGCATAGCTCTGCCATTGTTCCTTGAGGAGAGAGGACCCGGCCGCCGATGGGTCGCGTTTCTTCGCCGTCTCCGGGAGCGTCTCCCTGATCAGGAAGAAGATCGCGAGGGCATAGGCAAGCGTCACGACCGTACAGGTCAACAGCAGCGCGCTCCGGTAATGCAAAAAGAAAATCGATCCCAGCACCGGGCCCAACACGACGCCGATATTCATCGCCGTGTAAAAGGTCGCAAACACCACGCGCCTCTCCTCTTCCGGCGTCAGATCAGCCACCATCGCCGAACTGGCCGGCCAGTAGATGGACCCGCCCAGCCCGATCCCGATATACGCCAGATAATCCACCCAGTGGTTGGCAGACAGGGCAAACAGCGCAAACATCGCCGCCTGCATGAACGAGCCAAGCAGCATGGCGGGGCGGCGGCCAAAGCGGTCGGACAGATAACCGCCCAATAGGTTGCCGAAAATCCCCACGAGCGGCGGCACGGTCAACAGGATGCCGGCCACATTTTTCCCGAAGGCGTCGCTGAAGTAAAGCGCCATAAAGGGAAAGAACATCCAGAACAGCGTATGGAAGAGCGTCTCGCCGAGCAGCCTGATTTTTAAGTTCAGATCCCATGAAAGCCAATGCATAGCAGGTTTTCCTCCTAACCGAAAATCGAAGATGGCTGCAGGATAAACACGGTTCCGCATCAGGCACCTGGGAAAGCAACAGGCGCATGCGGGCAGAAAAGGCCAATCTCCGTCCGCATGCGCCATCGGCTGGGGCAAAAAGAAGACGAACGTTCCTCCGGCGCACAAGTGGTGCAGCAGACAGAACAAATCGCCTTCCGATCGCACAACATATGAAAAACGGAAGCGGAACAGGCGTCATCCTGCAGCTTCTGCAAGCAGATGAAGTTGTAGGGGGATGATGCCCCCTACGAGGCATCATCTACTGTTCAGAAACGACAGAATGCACCATGTATCAACACTCCCGTTTGTTTGGTAATGGTAATTGCTTACAACCTAGCATACGCCAGGAACGATCCAAAATGCAAGAATTTTTTTTATTGCTCCAACTGTCCTTCCACGACGATCTGTCCCGGATGCTCTGCCACCACGTCGGCGATGATCCGGGCCCAGGTGACGCCGTGCTGGTGCAGGGATTCGAGCAGCTGTCCGGCCTCGTCGGCAGGCAGGCTGATGAGCAGCCCTCCCGAGGTGACCGCATCGCACAGGATCAGGCGGTCGGTCTCGTCCATCCCGTCGGGGAAGCGAACGCGATCCTGCACCCAGCGGAAATTGGACTTGCTGCCGCCGGGAACGATCCCCTGCTCGGCAAGGCTCCGGGTGCCGGAGAGGACGGGCACCTGGGACGCGTGCACGCGAATGCCGACCCGGCTACCTTCCGCCATTTCAAGCGTATGCCCCATCAGGCCGAATCCGGTCACGTCCGTGCAGGCATGCACGTTGAACGGCTCCAGGCAGGCGGCGGCCTGTTTGTTCAGGGTCGCCATGATCCGCATGACGGTTTCGGTCTGCTCCGGGGAGAGGGCGTCCCGCTTGATCGCGGTGGTCTGAATCCCGACACCGATCGGCTTCGTCAAAATCAGCACATCGCCCGGCTTGGCACCGGCATTCGTCAGCACACGGGAGGGATGTACCGTTCCAGTGACGGAGAGGCCGAACTTCGGTTCCGGATCGTCAATGGAGTGGCCGCCTACCAGCACCGCTCCTGCCTCCGCCACCTTATCCGCGGCACCGCGCAGAATCTCCGTCAGGATGGCAGGGTCAAGCTTGCTGATGGGAAAGCCGACGATGTTGAGCGCGGTGAGCGGCTTGCCGCCCATGGCAAAAACATCGCTCAGCGCATTGGCCGCCGCGATCTGGCCGAACCAGTAGGGATCGTCCACGATCGGCGTGAAGAAATCGACCGTCTGTACCAGGGCGATCTCGTCCGTCAGCTGGTAGACGCCGGCGTCATCCGACGTTTCGACGCCCACCAGCAGGCGCGGATCATGATGCTGGGCGGGGGGCAGGTTTTTGAGAACAGAAGAAAGCGCGTCCGGACTGATCTTGCATCCGCAGCCGCCTTTTGTCGTCAGGGAAGTAAGTTTTACAGAAGCTAGCATGGTATGGCCTCCTTCCGAAAACGGAAATCATGATAAGATGTAAGAAAAGCCTATAATACTAGCATAGCAGATTGCAGGTGATTTACCAGTGCAGGACATCAGTGTGGAAGAGATGCTGCATCAAGGATACGGGAATTTGATCGACGTACGCTCGCCAGGCGAATTCGCCCGCGATACCATACCGGGTGCCGTCAACATTCCGCTCTTTAGCGATGCAGAGCGGGCACAGGTCGGCATCATGTACAAACAGCAGGGACAGCAGGCGGCGCAATGGCTGGGGATGCAGATCGTCTCCCCGAAGATAGAGTCGCTGATGAAGGCGATCCGGCAGCGGGCCGAGGAAACGGGCGAAGAACCGACGATCTTCTGCTGGCGCGGCGGCATGCGCAGCCGGGCGATGGCGACATTTGCCACATTTTCCGGCATCCCCGTCCGCAGGCTGATCGGCGGCTACCGGGCGTATCGGCAGCACGTGGTCAAAACGATCGTACCCTACGAACTGAAGGTTCCCCTCGTCCTTCTCCACGGCATGACCGGCGTCGGCAAGACCGAGCTCTTGCGCCGCCTGGAAGCCAGGGGGCTGCCGGTGCTGGATCTGGAGCGGATGGCGGGCCACCGGGGATCCGTCTTCGGACATATCGGCAAAGGCCGGCCGGCCAATCAAAAGATGTTTGATGCCCGATTGTTTGAAACCTTGCGCCGTTTCCGGACGGCTCCCTTTTTCCTGATGGAGGCGGAGAGCAAGCGGATCGGGAATGCCGTGCTGCCCGCCTTTTTGATGGACGCGAAGGAGCGGGCGCTGCATGTGGATGTCACCGCCCCGCTGGACGTCCGGGTGGAACGGCTCTATCAGGAGTACGTGCTGCCGTTTGCGTGGCGGCCGGACTATCAGGACAGCGTGATGGCAGCCTATGCCGGCATCGCCAGACGCATACCGACCGCGCAGTCCCATCTGCTGCGGGAAGCGATTCAGAGCGGCGACTACCGGACGGCGATCGCCACCCTGCTCGTCTATTATTATGATCCGCGGTACCAAAACAAACGGAATGCCTACGTGGGCAGCTTTACGGAAGTGGATGCCACGGACCTGAACCAGGCGGAAGAGCGGATCGTCAGGTATCTGGAAGAAACGCTCGGTTGGGGAACACTGTAAAAAATTTTTTATCAAATCATCTATTCCCGATCGGCTTTGTGTTAAAATATGGGAGTTGGAAAAAGAATTTTTTTGGGGGAGTTTTGCCATGTTGGATCCACGTATTGAGAAATTGGCGAGTACTTTGCTGAATCACTCGGTGCGTCTGCAGGAAAAAGAGAACCTGATGATCGAGGTGCGGGGCGAGGGGCGCGACCTGGCCAGAGAGCTGGTGAGACAAGCATACGAACGGGGCGCTTATCCCTATGTACGGTTTGTCGATCCTCAAATCCATCGCCAGCTGCTGCTGGGCACTTCCGAAGAGAGGGTCGCCAATCTCGTGAAGTGGGAAGAAGGCATGTGGAAGGAGATGCATGCGTATATCGCCATCAACGGTTTTACCAACGACAGCGAAACGTCGGACGTGCCGGTGGAGAAGCGGCGGATTCATCAGCTTGGCAGCAAACCGCTCAATGATTATATCATCTCCCATGTCAATTGGCTCCTCGTAAACTATCCGACCCCGGCCATGGCGCAGAATGCCAACATGTCAACGGAGGCCTTTGAAAACTTCTACTTTGACGTATGTACCCTCGATTATGCAAAAATGTACAAGGCGTTCCTGCCGCTGAAGGAACTGATGGACCGGACGGATCAGGTACGGCTGGTGGGACCTGGCACCGACCTGACTTTCTCGATTAAAGACATCCCCACCATCATCTGCGCGGGCCAAAGAAACATCCCGGACGGCGAGATCTATACGGCGCCGGTTCGCGATTCCGTGAACGGCACGATTACCTATAACACGCCTTCGCTCTACATGGGAACCAAATTTGAAAATGTGCGCCTCGTCTTCCGGGATGGCAAGATCGTGGAAGCGACCGCCAACGATACGAAGCGGCTCAACGAAATCCTCGACAGCGACGAAGGAGCCCGCTATATCGGCGAATTCGCAATCGGGGTAAACCCGTACATCCTGCAGCCGATGTTTGATACCTTGTTCGATGAGAAAATCACCGGCAGTTTCCACTTCACCCCGGGACAAGCCTATGAGATCGCTGACAACGGCAACCGCAGCTCGGTGCACTGGGACATGGTGAACATCCAGCGTCCGGAGTACGGCGGCGGCGAGATCTGGTTCGACGGCGTCCTGATCCGCAAAGACGGCCGGTTCGTGCCGGATGAACTGCAGGGATTGAATCCGGAAAATTTGAAGGGATAACTGAAAAGATAAGCGGATGAACAGAAAGGGGGATCAGCGGTGAAACGGAGCAGCTGGCTGGAACATGTCGTCTCTGCCGAAGAGGCGGGCATGACGGTGGAGCGGGTCATCCGGGAGAAAATGGCCGTCTCCGGCCGCATGCTGCAGCGGCTGACACGCAGCAAGGGGATACAATTGAACCGCAAGCCCCCTTATCTGCAGCGAACGGTAAAAGAAGGCGACCGCATCCGCGTGCGCATCGCCGACAAAGCGGCCGATCTCCCGGCACCCGCAGCCGGGAAGCCCGCCGGAATCGATCTTGATATCCTGTACGAAGATGAGCAGTACATCATCGTCAACAAGCCCGCCGGCATGATGGTTCATCCGGTGAACCCGGAGCAGTCGGGCACGCTGGTCCATCGGCTGGCTGCATACTTGCGGCAGCGGGGAGAAGCGGCTGCCGTCCATGCCGTCCATCGGCTGGACAAGGAGACGACAGGGGCCATTTTGCTGGCCAAGAGCGGTTATGCCCATCAGCTGGCGGACCGCATGTTACGCGAGGGAGCGCTTAAGCGCGAATACGTCGCGGTGGTGTGCGGGCAGATAAAGGACGATCAGGGCACCGTCGAAGCTCCGATCGCCCGTGATCCTTCCCATCCCACCCGGCGCCGCGTTGACGAGAAAGGCGAGCCGGCCATCACGCATTACGCCGTCCTGGCCCGCTCCGCACGCGCCACGCTGGTCCGGGTCTGGCTCGAAACCGGGAGAACCCATCAGATTCGTGTCCACTTTGCGCATCTGGGCCATCCGCTTGCCGGTGACAGGCTTTACGGCGGGACGCGGTTTTCCTTTTCGCGCCAGGCTCTCCACGCGTACCGTCTGGCCCTGCGGCATCCGGTGGACGGCAGGGAGATCGACGTAACGGCAGCGCTGCCGGAGGATATGATACGCTTCATTCAACCGGAATTCCATACTATGGTAAACGCTTTAGTAGTTTCCCCTGATAAAATGTCACAGAAACGTTAAGAAGTGTCCTTGAACAGCAAAAGCCGCCAAAGCGGCTTTTGCTGTTTCCGGCGTATCTCATTTGCTTTGAAGCTCTACCAAAAAGTCGGCCAGGGAGTCCCAGCTTTGGGTAATGCCCTGAATTACGCCCATATCCAGCACAGACTTGAGCGCTTCTTCCGTCGCGTACTGCGTACGGCTGATCAACTTCGTCTTGCCGTCATGTTCGACGAATTCCAATGTAATCCGAGCCTCCGGCATGTTCTCGTTGACGTTGCCTTCCGCATCGGAGAACACATCGGTGTACACGATCCGCTCCGGTACTACGATTTCATGAAAAACAGCCCTGCCCCACGATTCTTGACCGAAATATTCCTGGCTTTCGTCAACGCATTTCATGCAGTAATGCCATACGCCGCCAGGACGAAAATCGATATTACAAACCGTAAGCGGCCATCCTTTTGTCCCGAACCAACGCATTAAATGTTCGGCCTTCGAGAAAGCTTCGAACACCAATTCGCGCGGCGCGTCAAAAACGCGTTCGAGTACAAGCTCGCGGCCTTCCACCTTCCAAACCAATTTATTGCTTGCACTGTTCACCATTTCAATATCCTCCTTGATTTTCGTTTGCAGTCAAAGCGGCCCTTCGAGATGATTGCCAGACCGATTATGATCTTCACGATACACCTCCATTTTTTGCGACTTCTGCAAATTATTAATATCCCGTGATTGGAATATAACCATTTTTGAATATTCCCGTCAAGGAATTTATTATTTTGATTCCACGTTTGTGGGTAAAAATTTACAATTGAAAACGCATGCAAGTATTTACTTACATATATCGGCCGTGTATAATGAGGACTGCTGGAAATGAATGCAAGTGATTGCATACATGGAGGATGAAAGATGGGTAAAGAAATACAGCCGCCTATGGAAGGGAAGGGAGAGGAAAAGGAAACAAGGGAGCGCATCCTGGCGGCAGCCCGTCAGCTGATGGCGCAGAAAGGGTTCAAGGGAGCGACGACGCGCAAAATCTCCGAGCTGGCCGGCGTGAACGAAGTCACCATTTTCCGCCATTTCCAAAACAAGGAGCGGATTCTGCTGGAACTGTTGGAGGAGCTGACGTCGATCCGCCCTCTTCTTGCGGAAAGCATCCGGGGGGAGTTTGCCAGCCTGAAGGAATTGTTGGTGCATTACGCCCGCACGTATTACCAGTCGCTGGTGGAACGCAAGGAGATCATGATGATCTGCATGATCGAGGGGGAGAATCACCCGGAAGTCTTGAAACTGCTCAGCCGCATGCCATTGACGGCCGTGGAGGTGCTGGCAGAAAAATTGGAGCGGCTTCATCAGCAGGGCAGGATTCCGCCTGGCGATTTTCAGACCGCCTCCCTCATGTTTGTCTCCGCGTTCTTTTATGCGTTTATGGGCAAGTATCGCGCCAAGATTGCGCTTGACGAGGAACAACTGTTTCTCAGCGCGGCGGACGTTTTGCTGCACGGCATTGGGCATCCCTGAAATTTTGCCAGACGCTGCATCGTATTACCGGCATGAATGAAAATCGTCATGATATGGGAAATATGGGAATGGGAGAGAAGGGTGACATGAAGAAAAAGTGGCTTTATCTGGCCCTGATCGCGGGGCTGCTGACGACCACGGCCTGCAGCGGCAAGGATGCAAGCCAGGCGGAGGCCCGAGAGACCAAAACAGTGGAGGTAACCTCCGTCAAACGGGAGAAAGCGGTGCGGATCTCCGAGCTGTCCGGCACGCTGCTGCCGGCGGAGGAAGCCCTTGTCTCGTTCGAGGTGGGCGGCCGGATCGTCCAGCTGAACAAGAACGAGGGCGATCCTGTGAAAGCGGGCGAGGTGATCGCGCGGATCGACGCCAGCGATTATGCGCTGCAGGTTGAGCGGGCCAACGCCGTGGTCGAACAGACCGGCGCCAGCCTGGCGAAAACCAACAAGGGCGCCCGCCAGCAGGAGCTGATTCAGGCCAAAGCCATGCTGGACAAGGCGAAAATCGCCTACCAAAAGGCGGCCGAAGATTTCAAAAAATACGATAAGCTGTACCAGGAAAAGGCGATTTCCCGGGACGCCTTTGAAAATGCCCGGGACCAAGTGGAACTTGCCCAAAGGGATCTGGTGGCTGCGGAACAGGCGTATTCCCTGACCGTGCAGGGGGCACGCGCGGAAGATCGGGCCATGCAGCGCTCCAGCTACGACCAGGCGGTGATTTCCAGGGAGCAGGCCGCATTGTCGCTGGCCAAAACGCAGCTGAAGGCCCCCATCAGCGGCACGGTGATCAGCAAGCTCACCTCTGTCGGAGAACTGATCAACGTGGGAACCCCCGTCTATCGCGTCGGCAACATCGATACCCTGAAGGTGGTGCTGCCGGTGCCTGACCATGAGATTTCCGCGTGGAGGGAAGGGGAAACCGTCTCGCTCACCCTCTACGGCAGCAAACGGGACGGCAAGGTCGCCAAAATCTATCCGGCGACCAACCAAAGCACGGGAACGATCGGTGTGGAAGTCAGCATCCCCAATCCGCAGCATGATTGGTTCGCCGGCCAGGTTGTCAAGGCGAGCAAGCAGATTGCGGGCAGGGAGGGCATTTTCGTCCCGGTGGAAGCGGTGATCAGCCGAGGCAGCAATCATCCGTTCGTCTATCTGAATGCAGGGGGAAAAGCGGTCAAAACCGAGGTAACCGTCGGCGAGCTGCAGGATAATCAGCTGGAGATCACCTCCGGCCTCAAAGAAGGCGATCAGGTGGTCGTCAAAGGGGGAGACCGCCTGTTTGACGGTGACCCAATCGTGGTGGCAGGAGGTAGCCAACCGTGATCGAGTACATCATTCGGAAACGCAAGATCACCCTGCTGTTTTTCGCCATGGTGGTGCTTGTCGGCTTCCTCAGCTTCTTCCAGCTGCCCAGGCAGGAATCGCCTGACATCGTCGTCAACATCGCGACGGTGACCACGATCTATCCCGGGGCCTCGCCGGAGAAGGTGGAGCAGACCGTCACCAAGAAGCTGGAAGAGAAGATCAATGAGCTGCAGGGCTTGAAATACATCTCCTCCACCTCCAGCCTGGGGGTTTCCATTATCGTGGTGGAAACCCAGAGCGACGTCGATCCCAAGCAGAAATGGGATGAACTGCGCAAAAAGGTGAAGGACGCCGAAGCGGATCTTCCCGATGAGGCGAAGCAGCCGATCATCAACGACGACCTGAACCGTACCTTCGTGCAGACCTTCGCGGTCACGGCGGATGACCGCGAGCAGCTGTACACGCTGCGCGACATGCTCAAATCGTGGAAAGATCAGCTGCGGACGATCCCCAATGTGGCCGACGTCACCATCGAGGGGCTGCCGGAGGAGCAGGTCCGCATCGAGGTGGATACCCAGAAGCTGAACCAGTACGACCTGTCCTGGGCGCAAGTGATGATGGCGGTGAAAAACGAAAACGAGCGCACCCCGCTCGGCGACCTGACTGTCGACAATCGTACCTACCAGCTGAAGCTGGCGGAATCACGCCAGGTGGACGAGTTGAACAATGTGATCATCTCTCGGACCAAAGACGGGTATCCGATCTACCTGAAAGACATCGGCCGCGTGAAGCTGGCGACGGAACAGATCAAATCCTATTCGTACTTCAACGGCAAGCCCTCCGTCTCGATCAGCATCAACGCGGAGACGGGAAGCGATGTGCCGAGCCTGCAGAAGCGGGTGGACGAGATGATGGGCGTGTTGGAGAAGCAGCTGCCGGCCTGGGCGCACAAACATTCCATCTATTCCCAGGAAGAACGGGTAACGGAGCTGTTCACCGACCTGACGCGCGAGATGATCATCGCCGTGGTCGCGGTGCTGGTTGTCTGCACCTTGGGGCTGAATCTGATCACATCGTTTGTGGTGGCGCTGGCGATCCCGATCTCCATCGCCGTCGGGCTGATGTTCCTGCCGTCGCTTGACATTACGCTCAACATGATCTCCATCGTCTCGCTCATCATCGTGCTGGGCATCCTTGTCGATGACGCGGTGGTGGTGAACGACAACATCGAGCGCAGGCTGTCGGTACTGGGCGAAAGTCCCTACCGGGCGGCGGTCAACGGGGCGAAGGAAGTCTCCATCTCCATCCTGACGGCAACGCTGGCGACCATCGCCTCCTTTGGCCCCCTGATGTTTCTGAACGGCAACGCCGGACAGTTCATCCGTCCGGTGCCGATGATCATCTCGTTGACGATGCTGGCGTCCATGATCATGTCGCTGACGATCATTCCGATCTTCCGTCAGTGGTATGAAGCGCGTAGCCGCAGAGGGGTCGACGGGTACCGCAAGCCAGCCGGTCTGTTGGGCAGACAGATTCAGCAGCTGACCCAATGGTATGCCAACGTGTTGATGCCGAAGATTTTGAAACGGCCGCTGCTGACCGGTATGGTCGGGGTACTGATCGGCACGAGTGCCTATCTGCTCATTCCTTTTACGCCCGTGGAGCTTTTCCCACCGGATGACCGCCCGCAGTTTCTGGTGAACATCCGCGTTCCGGTCGGCAGCAGCATTGAAGAGACCAACCGCGTGGTGAAGGGGGTCTCCGACTGGATCATGAAGCAGCCGGGGATCGAATACGTCGCTTCCTACGCAGGCGGCAGCGCACCGAAAATGTTTGGCGGCGATACCGGGGCGGGTTCGGGCATCACGGTCGGCCAGCTGGTGGTCCGCTTTGACAAGAAAAAGGTGAGCATCGACCAGATGATCGAGCCGTGGCGCGAGAAGTTCAAGGAAATGTATCCGGAAGCGAGCATCATCCCCAAAGAGCTGGAGGCCGGCCCACCGGTAGGGAAGCCGGTAGTGATCCGCATTTACGGGGAAGATCTGGAGACGCTGCGCCGCCTGGCTGAACAGGTCAAGGACAACATGGCCAAGGTGCCGGGTGTCTACGATATCCAGGACGATCTCGGCATCGAGCGCTATACGCTGGAGCTGGAAGTCAACAAGGCATTGATGGAGCAGAAGCTGGTGAACTACGCGGATCTGTCGCGCACCTTGCGTCTGGTCAGCGAGGGCATTACCGTCAGTCAATTCGATGACGGCACCGACCTGATCGACATGAACCTCTATCTGGATAAAGCGGGGGAGGTTGATCCGAGCGTCATCTTCCAGCGCTTGACGGTCACCAATGCCCTCGGCGAACAGATCCCGCTTGCGCAGCTGGCCCGCATCAAGACGACGTTCAGCCTGCAGGCGATTCCGCACCGCGATCTGTCCCGAACCGTCACGATTTCCAGTGAAGTGAAAGATCGCACGCCCACCGAGGTCATGCAGGAGATCACGCCGATCCTGGAGGGCATGCAGATGCCGGAGGGCTACCGCTGGGAGACGGGCGGGGAGACGTCCGAGCAGACAGACATCTTTATCGACATGGGGAAACTCTCCGTGATCGTGGTGTTCCTGATTCTCATCCTGATCGCGATGCAGTTCTACTCGCTCAGCATTCCCGTGCTGGTCATGAGTACGATCTACCTCGCCTTTGCGGGCAGCCTGATTGGGTTGTTTGTGACCCAGACCCCGCTTGGCTTCATGACGATGATGGGGGTTATCTCGCTGTCGGGAATCGTCGTCCGGAACGGAATCGTGCTGATCGAGTTCATCGAAGAGGCGCGCCATGCCGGCTTGGAGCTGAAGCAGGCGGTCATCCAGGCCGGAGAAGCCCGACTGCGCCCGATCCTGCTCACGTCGATGACAGCCGTGGCCGGACTGCTGCCGCTGGCGTTTTCGGGTGATGTGCTGTTTACGCCGCTTGCCGTCACCATCATCTTCGGTTTGCTGTTCTCCACGGTGCTGACGCTGGTGGTCGTCCCCTCGTTTTATACGGTGCTGGCCGTCCGCAAAGAGAAGAGGCGGGCGGAGAAAGCCGCGAAACGTCCCGACGTGTATGGCCCGGAAGCCGAACTGGGGATAAACGGATAAGCGCGGCTGCATACAGGAGGTCCCTGATTGACAAGGGGCCTCTTTTTGTGCTTCGATTTTTCCATTTTTTGTAACGATGCGTGGTCTTCTGCCGTCAAATGGGTATCGATCGGAAAAAGGAGTTGTCACAGATGCGCAGTATGCTCATGATGCTGGCACTATGGATATTTTCCTTGGCAGGATGCGAACGACCGGCGGCAGCTCCCGTTTCTCCGGTACCTCCGCCGACAGCAGGGACGCTTCCTCCTCCCGCCATCCTCTTCCATCCCGCCCCCCACGAGGAAAACGGGAAAATCACCTACCATGCGTTTCCCCAAAAGATCGCCCTCTCCCAACCCGTAGAAGGCAGGATGGTGCGGTTTGTTGCCAAACTGGCCAAAGACGAAAAGGTTTCGTGGGGATTGGGAAAAGATGAGGATGGCACCGATGGCTGGGCGATCGCGGACCCGTTTTTCCCCCTCAATGACGAATATCTGGTTGCGGCCGAAGTGCTGGGGGATAACGATGTGATCCTGCAAACGATTGTGTACCCTTCGCCCATTCGGATCGATCGGAAGGATCCCCACCTTTTCGACGAACGGACCGCCAAAGTGGGGGACGTGGTCGCGGGGATGACCATCACGCGATTTGACATGAACCATTTCCCGAATGAGCCGCTGTCCTACTTCGGGATTGTGGAATTTGCCGGCAGCGCGACCATAAAAGCAACGTACCAGCATTTTGGGGAAGCACACGAATTTCTGGGGGGCGCCATCTGTTTTTACGTGGACCCAGAATACGCCGACAGAATCCCCCGCAGCCTGGGGGATGATCGGGTGCCGTTTTTTTGCGCCACCAATCCGGATGATTTCCGCAAGGTTGTCGGACCGCCGGGGAGCACAGGGGCTGCCGCGCTTTCCATCGACGGGTTTACCTATGATTACCGCCCGACGGAAACGTGGAATCGGGCGAAAGTCACGGCCATCGAAGCCAGGGTGGACCCCAACCTGTTTGATGAAACCAGCATCCAGGAAGGAAATGCGGTCGCCGGGTGGACCGTGACCCAAATCGTAAGAACGGGCAGCACCCCTGCCAACGTCGTCACCATCCAGTTTGAAGGCGAAGCGACAGGAACCGGAACGTTTTCTCAGGAAAATGCGGAAACCCTTTGCTTTGAACCGGATCGATCGTTTGCTCTCAGGATTCCCCGGAGTTTGCAGACGCCAGGGGGCATGATGCTGTGTGCGGCGAACAGTGGGGAGGTGATGGCCCGATTGGGGAAGGTTCACAACAAGCGGGGGGAGATCACGATTCGCCAGTACCGCTACGAGAAACGGGAAGCGGGCGATACCTATCAACAGGCCGAATTTGCAGACGTCCGGATTCTTGACGACCCGGCCGGCCGGTGATGGGAAAACGGCGGGAATATGCTATAATGCTGATAGAAAATGGCAGCAAACGGAGTCGGAGAAGGGAGCATCCGGATGCATAACCCAGAGCTACTCAGCGAAGAAAAAGTATTCAAGGACCCGGTTCATCGGTATGTGCATGTGCGCGAGCGGCTGATCTGGGATTTGATCAACGCTTCGGAATTTCAGCGCCTGCGCCGGATCAAGCAGTTGGGAACCAGCTATCTGACGTTCCATGGGGGAGAGCACAGCCGGTTCAACCATTCGCTCGGCGTCTATGAGATCATGAGGCGGATCCTGGAGACGTTTGAAGGGCGGATTCAGCTCTCCCGGGAAGAGAAGCTGCTCTGCCTGTGCGCGGCGCTCTTGCATGACGTGGGGCACGGCCCTTTTTCGCACTCGTTTGAAAAGGTGTTCCGCTTTCACCACGAGGACTGGACGCGGGCCATCATCACCGGCGAGACGGAGATCAACCGGATCCTGCGGCGGATGGGAGACGGCTTCCCGCAGAAAGTGGCGGAAGTGATCGCCAAAACCTATGAAAACAAATTGATCGTCAGCCTGATCTCCAGCCAGATCGATGCGGACCGGATGGATTACCTGCTGCGCGATGCCTACTATACAGGGGTGAACTACGGGAATTTCGATATCGAACGAATCCTCCGGCTGATGCGTCCCCATGAAGACGGAATCGTCATCAAATTCAGCGGGATGCATGCGGTGGAAGACTACATCATGTCGCGCTACCAGATGTATTGGCAGGTCTATTTCCACCCCGTCACCCGCAGCGCGGAGGTTGTGCTGCGCAAGGTGTTTCAGCGGGCCAAGGATCTGTTCCAGGCCGGGTATTCCTTCCGGGTGGAACCCGTGCAGCTGCTGCCGTTTTTGCGTGAAGAGATCACGCTTGCCGATTATCTGGCGTTGGATGAAAGCGTGGTGTTTTACTATCTGCATCAGTGGAAGGCGGAGCAGGATCCGATTTTAAAAGATTTGTCGTCCCGGTTTCTTGACAGGAAATTATTTAAATACGTCGAATGTACTCCGAAGGATTTTCGGCTGATCGCCGATTTGCAGAAACTGTTTCTCGAAGCGGGCATCGATCCGTCCTATTACCTGGAAGTGGACTCCACCTCGGATCTGCCCTATGATTTCTATCGCCCCGGCGAAGACGAGGAGCGCATTCCCATCATGCTGCTGATGCCGTCGGGCGAGATCGTGGAATTGTCCAGAAAGTCGGAGATTGTCGAATCGATCAGCGGGAAGCGGCGCTTCGATTACAAGCTGTACTTCCCGCTTGAGAAAGTGCTGGCACTGCCGGAAGGTCTCCGCCAAGCGATTTGTGAACGTTTAGGAGTGGTGAAGGATGCTGATGGATCATGCCAAGATCATCCGTCTGATTGAGATTGCCGGTGAAGTAACCGGCCGCAAAAAGCTGCACAAGATGGTGTACATCGCCCAGAAGATGCAGATCGATTTTGCGGAACGGTTCCAATTCCACATGTATGGACCGTATTCGGAGGAATTGACGCTGCGGGTGGACGAGCTGTGCAATCTCGGGCTGATTGATGAACAGATGGAGACAAAGGGCGCGATCCAGCTGTACCGCTACACCCTGAATGAAGAAGGGCGGGACTTCCTCAAGTTTCACAATGTGGATTTCGGCCGCGGCGAACAGTTGATCCGCCGCTTGAATGAAGAGAATTCGCGTTTTCTTGAGCTGGTTTCCACAGTGCTTTATTTTGACAACCTTCCGTATGCAGAGATGACCAACAAGGTGTTTACCCTGAAGAGCAAACAGCGTTATACCGAAGAGGAGATTGAAAGGGCTCTCACGTTCGTGGCCGAGCTGCGCGCGATGATGGCGTAGGTATCCGGTACATAAGGACACAACAGGCTGATCGTTTGGATCGGCCTGTTTTTTTTGTCCCTCCGTGTTTGGTCATAATGAAAAAAATATGATTGCGAGGCAGTATTTTCCTGGTGGAGGTAGAAATATATGGGGGATAAACGTCGACAGTGGGTGACATGGTTCATCACGCTCGGAGCGGTGGGAGCGCTTTGTTTAGTGGGCGGCCTCTACGCGGCGCGCACGGTCGCGCACAGCGACACGGACTGGGCCCCATCCGTCGGGTATGCAGCCTCTGCGGCGGAAGCCGGGGAGCCGATCACGCAAGCGGCGTTCCTGAAGATGGTGATGACGGTGTACGCAGCCAAGGAGAAAGGGGTTTTCGTACCCCATGGAGCAGAGAATCACTGGGCGGCGGGGATTTATGCGACCGCGAAGAAGGAGGGGCTGATCGATTGTTCCTGCCAGATTAAGCCGGATGAGCCTTTGACGGTGGAGGAAGCGGCCAGGTTTGTGATGAAAGGGATCAACCGGAAGGCGGATAAGCAGCTTGTGCAGATCGATGAAGTCAAAGGATGGGTGAAATCCGCTGATCCCAAGTCACCTCTTACCTATGGCGATGCGGCAACACTGATTCGGAAGTTTCAGGATACGATTCAACCGTATGTTTCCAAGGAATAGCGAGGAGTGAGCTTATGAAAAAGATGGTGGTATCTTTTTTGGTAGCTGTGATGGCATTGGGTGCAAGCGGAGTTGTTTCCGCAGCTGCCGATACGAAACCGATCACTGTTAAAGTGGATGGGAATCTCGTAAATTTCCCGGATGCGCAGCCGTTTATTGATGCAAAATCCAACCGAACGTTGGTGCCGGTTCGTTTTGTCAGTGAGGCTTTGGGGGCAAAGGTAGAGTGGAAGGAAGATATTCAGACAGTAGAAATCAATAAGAACGGGCGACCAATTTCATTAAAAATTGGAGAAAAAGTAGCAATTGTTTCCGGTAGAAAAGTTGCTTTTGACCAGAGTGCCATAATAAAAAATTCAAGAACGTATGTACCATTACGTTTTGTGAGCGAGGCGTTACAGTCTAAAGTTGACTGGAAAGTTAACGAAAGAACCGTACTAATTACAACTCTTGAAAAGGTTGTCGCCTTTGGGAAAAACACCCCTGTAAATGAATCAAACAGCATATTCCAGGAATTTCATCGAAGTCTTGAGATAAAAGATGGGGTTATAACCGGAAAGGTTCCGAAAGCACCATCAAAGGATTATGAAGTCAGTGTAAGCTTTCACTATAACGAGGGATTAGTTAAAGCACCGGAAGTTGTAACCGACGGCAATTCTTTTTCACGCAAGCTTTCTGAGATTGATGTCATGGGTATATTTATATATGACCGTAGAGGTAAAGGAAAAACACTCGCGTTCTATTCATATCGGAGCTTACCAAACTTAAGCCCAGTTAAGGTTGGTGATTGATTAATGTTTGGTAAGATTTACAAAAGTTTGAAACGGTGGAAACATAAAATTGTGAAATCGGTACTAGCCATACTGTTAGCAGTTTTAACAGTACCGATTTCTCCTCCTTCAAAAGTAAATGCTTATCCTGTTAATACAGGTACATACTACGATCCATCTGCAACTGGGGTAAATCCAAAACCTGGAGAAGAAGGTTCTTTACATGAATATAAACTTACAGTCGGCTATGTCAATGATCAGAAGGTGGTAAAAGGGGCTCACCCTGTCATAATCAGTAGTTTTCCTGGTCAAGAATTTGGTGCTATTTATACGACAGTTCACGTATATCGTAAGCAGGACAGTGGCCCGGATATAGGGATAACCGGGAAAGCACTTGCATTTGCAAATCTTTCAGAACAGGCTGATGCCGGATATGTATTTGTTACAATAAATGACGCGAAACAATGGATAAAAGTTCTTAATGGGAACGAAACCAATGTATTTAATAAAGTGTGGGCAGTAACAATTACTGACAAAGAAAGTGGACAATCCTATCAAGCAGTGAATCTGGCCGAAGTTGCCTATCATAGTGGCGGCCAAGGCTTAACAATGGGTGATGGATTAACTCCGATTTCCGGAGGATATAAAAAAGATGACTACTTTGTTGCTACCCAAAGACCAAAAGGCAATCCAATGCCAAATGGTGGTATCGGGGTAGATGTTGATCGTGCTTCAAGGAAATACAACATAGGTGAGACAGTCACCATCACTACTTCGGCAACGGATTACTCGATTTACGATAAAGGGATAAATCCAATACTTATTTCAGTGGTCAATAAAACCACTGGTGATGGTTACAAATCGATTGCTAACAGCACAACATTCACTTATGTACCTGAGAAAGCTGGCACCTATGAAGTAACCTATACAATGAATGATAGGCACATGCGTTCTAATAGGGAATCTGCGGATAGTACGGCATCTACACCATACACAACGACATTTGAGGTAGTAGCAGCAACCTGTACTCCATTAACTGCGACACTTAAAATATCTGGTGAAGCCGACAAAACATTGTATTCCAGCGGAACAGAGCCCTTACCAAAAGGGATAAACACAATCACCCTCATCTTCCCTCAGCCTGGTACTTTATCGGTTGATGAATCTCCCCAAGGAACCGGCACTACGTTTTCAAATATTTTCATCAGTGAGAGTACCTATATTTCCTTCACGCCTTCAAATTCGACTTACTGTACCTGGTCGAAAACCTTTAAAGCAGAGAGCGAACCGGTGGAAGAAAACTGCGATTACATCATCAATGTCAGCACGACCACCACGACAGGGCGGGGAGAGCTTTACAACGTCCCTTATGCATCGGACGCGAATGGCCCTGCGGTTGCCTTGGAAAACGGAACAGACTCCATCAGTCTTTCAGCAGACATCAACGGGAAGTTTTATATCAATGGTTCGACTACTCAAATCCCAAGCAGTTCGCCCAAGACGGCCTTGCTGGAGTCTTTTCCGAGGAATGGGTCAACCTTTACGCTTCTGTTTAAATCGGACGATGGAACGGAATGTTGGGTTAAAAAATTTTACGTCAAACAGCTGCCTAATGAAATCTCTTGTCCTAGTGTAACCATCCAAGGGCACGGCGGAAGGGCACTCGATGGTGCAGTGATTCGCACCATAAATCTGAATGAAGAAGTAACGTTTACTGCCACTTATCAAGACGAAGAAGGTGATACGGAGGATGCGGCGGTCTATTGGAAAATGACCAAACCGGACGGAAAAACGGTTCGGTACATGGGCCAAAATGATGACGGTCGAATTGGTAGCGAGGTAAAAGCAAATTTCGTCAGAACGAATAGAGAATCCAGAGACGGTATGTTTGCTTTTGATCAGGTAGGCACCTATACGATGGAAATCTACTTTGTCAAACAAGACGGCGATGATCCGGAAGTTAACTATGAGCCTACCAAGACGTGGATCGAAAAGGGATGTTCATGGAAGGTCACGATCATTGTAACAGAATGCTATGAGTTGAACATCTATGCAAGGGTAAATGGCGATTTCAGAGAGATGATCAGGAATAATGAGAAAACCGAGTATACATTGTCTCTGCCTCCCGGATCGACTTCAAATGACATCAGATTTACGTTGAGAGACAGCGATAATACGCCGGAAAAAGGCAACTGGATGCTGAGAAAAGCCAATGACGTCGTTCCTATTGCTACGATGAACAATGATGATGAGTTTTCCTTTACCCTATCGGACAAAAGCAGCTATGTGGTAACGGTTCGCACGCAGCAAGGGGATGAGTGGTGCGAAAAGACCATCTATATCAACCAAACCTCCTGTGATGCGCTGACGTTGGAAGGTCGTGTAAATGGCAGCCCCATGGATGTAACGGGAACTGGCGAGTCCGGAAGCCCCTATCGAATCAAGATCACGAGCGGCAAAGATAATGACGTTTTGTTGTGGATGGATCATAACGGCACCAACGTCACCAGCAACATTACCTGGACGTTGAAACGAGGCGGCTCCACGATCGCCACCTCAACCAACCCGACATTCAACCGGACACTGGCAGACTCCACCCAAACCTACACGCTGGAAGTAAGCGTGCAGATCAATGGGTACACATGCACCAAGTACATTGTCTTTGAAAAAACGGTCGGTCCGTCTTGTGACGACGTGTATGTGCATTTCTTTGACTCCCAAAGCGGTCAGATCACCTATAACGTGGGGCATTCGGCAGCAAAGACGATTGCGGTTGCTTCCAAGCTGGATCGCTTTGTCCTGATGACTTCCAACAAACCGGACACGTTGGAAACCGATCGGGGCGCGATTAGTTATGACGTGACCTGGAATGGTCCACTCCCCAACCAGGCAATCGGTTTTGAAGAATGGTATTACGAGATAGATGACGTTCCCCCGGGGACGTATACGATCAATGGAACCATTACCGATCCCGATTTCCCGTCCTTGGACGGCTGCTCCTTCACCTTTACGCTCATCGTCACCGGCGGGGGAACACCGCCTGAAGGGGGAGGGGGCGGCCCCGGAGGCCCTGTCGATGGCGGGCAGATGCTCATACGCGTTTACGATTCCGCCAACCGTCTTTTGGATACGCCGAACGACGGCGTATGGGAGCGGGAACCGGCCCGGATCGAGGTTACCATTGACCAGGCAAGGATTCAGGCTGCCTTCCAGACCATCGACAGCCAGATCGCCAGCGCCATCGAAAGCAAAAAGGCGGAGTTTATAAGCCAATACGCCGATGACAGGTACGAGAACGTTGTGGTGACTGCAGATCCGCCTGTATGGAACGGGCAAACCAATCCCATGACACGGTGGCCGGCATCCGTAGGGCTGTCGGTCGACGGGCCGGGGATCAATCAGACCTATCAATTGTCGCCAAGCTTGCAGACGCAGTCCAATCTCTATACGGGAACGGTAACCCCTACATCGACAACGTGGTTGACGGCATTGCATCCTCAGGATTATGTGGTGACGGCGGAAGGCTTTGATATCACCGTACCCTACCAGATCGAAGTGACCGTCAGCTATCAGGCATGTGAAGAGGAGGACCCGGACCCCGACGATTCCGAACCGCCGGTAAAAACCTGCACGCCCGGAACGGACTCCGCCACGCTGACAGGAACGTTTACCATTCATGTCCAAGGAGCCCAAACCCGTTTTGAGGTGTACGAGCCCAACGCTACCGGCTATCTGGCCCATACCGCCGAATGGGCGGAATACCATGCGCGGGATCGATACCCGAACAGCCAGCCCAACCACTTCTACGCGGGAGAGCGGATCTTGACCCGCATCCAGCTCGACCCCAAGCATCGCCATCCGGTCAGCGGCAGATACCCGGAGATTGCGGCCGCCTCCGCCTGGATCAGCGAGACGGGGCAGCGATCGACGCTGCTTCAGTCCATCCTTGCCTTGCAGGCCGCCTCCCCGATCCTGTGGAACGGGCCCCAACAACTTGTGCCGAAGCTCGGCCTGCGGGAGATGGGCGTCGACACGCCGCTCATGGGTGACAAGCAGCGCGGGTTCAAGAAAGACGCAAGCTATGCGGTTTATTTCAGGGTGCAGTTTGCCTTTGGGGTAAGCAAAGGCTATGCGTATCCCGACAAAAACAGCCTGCAGGGGCACTACCAGAGCGATTACCGCCTGCCGTTTGTGATCATTGCAAACGCCTGGGAACGGCAAGGCATCCGCAACCATACTTCGCACTAAATTTCTTTGCGGCCTCCTCTGTCTTTTTTTACCGTGAAGGGAGAAAGAGACGAGGAGGTCGTTTTTGATGGGAAAACGGATGAAATGCCTGGTATGCGTTCTCCTGCTGCTTCTCCTTGTGTGTGAACCGGCCATGGGAGCGCTAGGACGCACCCGGGAAGATTTTATTCAAAACTTTGCGGCATGGAGGGACGGGGAGCGGGTCCGTCTGCAGTTTGAACTGCGGGAGAAATTCGATCAAGTGGAGGTGGCTGTCGCGGCAGGTGACGAGACGGAAAGCGTGGAATTCAGGAACAGCGACCGCATCTCCATTGCCGCAGAGGGAGTAACGTCTTCCGCCCTGATCCAGCTGCGCGCGTTTGAGGCGGGAGAACTGGCCGAGACCGCTCTGTTCCGCGCAGCGCTGCCGGAAGATCGGGACAATGGAAGCGGGGACAAGATCGCGCTGCGGAAAAGCAGCTGGGAAAAGAAGCGCGAAGAAGAGCCGCTCCCGCTTATTCCAATCGCAGCCGATGAAGTGGAACGGCCATCGGCGCTGGACAAGCGGGCGAAGTCTTATTACAAGCGGGTTTATGGGGATGATAACCCGGAGGATATCTCAAAGGGCGAGCGGAACCTCTCTCCCCAAAGAATGCTGGATACGTTTGAACTGGAACCGAATGATACGAAGGGAAAGGCAGATTGGCTTTATTCCGGCAAGGATGCATACGGAAGAATCGGGGTGGAAGGTGATCTCGACTATTGGAAAATCAAGGCGCCGACGAAGGAGAGCCAGCTGAAGGTATGGCTGGGGGAGATGCCCGTCAAGCAAGACTACGATCTATACCTGTATGATGAAGAAGGCAGAGAGCTGGCCAAATCGGTCAATCAGGGTACGATGGACGAGCTGATCGAAGGCTTTGCTGCCGAAAGGGGCTCCTGGTTTTACATCCTGGTCAAGGGAAAAGGCGACGATGCGGACCGCGATAACTATTATCATCTAAGGGCTGAATTTCTGCCGCCGGGCGTGGTGGTGAAGCCGGATGAGTACGAGTCGAACAACACACCCGCCGACGCTGCCATGGCTAAAAATTTCGAAACGATTGAGGCCACGATCCATGCGTTGGACGACGTTGACTACTACAAGTACCAGTTTGAGCTGGCTTCCACCCTGGATTTGACTCTGGCCAAAATTCCGGAAGGCATGGATCTGGATCTCTACCTGCTGGATAGCAATCTGAAGGTGCTGGCCAAATCGGAGAATGCCCGCAATCATGACGAGCACATCGTGTACAATGGCGATCCCGGCACCTACTATGTCAAGGTGGCAGCCAGCAGAAGTTCGGTGATCACCTATCACCAGTACGAGCTTAACGGGACGATCCGCACCATGCCGGTGATCTTGATTCCGGGTATCGGCGGATCCAGGCTGAGCATGGTAGAGAATGGCCGTGTATCAAATGCATGGCTGGATGAGTGGAACATACCTTTGGACAACATGATCCCGATTCACCGGAGAGTACTCACTCTCACTCCTAAAGTGTGGGGAGGGGTTGAAGTTGAACAAAGAGATAAAAGGGTAAAAATTTTCCCGGAGGTGGGGGATTACGGACTGCACGCAATCGAGTATCTTTCCTACAATTTTTTCGATAGTGTGAAAGAATTGTCGGAACAATATTACAGCATGTCGGAGCATTTGCAAAAAATGGGTTACCAGAAAGGCATCACCTTGTTCGGCTTTCCCTATGACTGGCGTCTCAGCAATGTGAACAACGCCAAGCAACTGATGCAGCTGATCGATGAAGCCCTGCGTATCTCACAAGCAAAACAGGTTCAACTGGTCGTGCACAGCATGGGGGGAATTTTGGCGAGGGAAACCTTGCTTTCCAACCCGTCTTACCAGGGAAAAACAAAACGGGTAATTTACATGGGCACCCCTTTTATCGGTTCACCCCGCGCCTATCAATCCATTAAATTTGGCTATAATTTTGGCATCATTCTTCTGAATCCAGAAACGATTAGGCAAGTGTCCGAATTTTCACCTGCCGTCTATGAGCTGCTTCCATCCAGGCTGTATACAGAAAAGCATCCGTATCTCCTCGAAACGGATGGGATACATGAGAACGCGATGCCGTATAACACCATCTTTACAAATCCTACGTTCCAATTGCCCTATCTGCCGCTGGCCAAACAGGCAGAAAGAAATCACGACAGATGGGACAAGAAAAAATTGAATGTTCCTCAATATTCCATCATCGGGCAGGGACAGTTAACTTTTCTGGGATATAAATATTATAAATACCTTCGTACCTTAACCCCCTTTCATGACAATGCGCTCGGGGATGGAACCGTTCCTTTTGACAGTGCGAATTACGATGCAAAAGACATCAGGAAAAAATACTACGTAACCGAAGAGCATGCCCAGCTGCCGCGCAATCCCTACGTGATTCAACAGGTTGCCCACTTGCTGTTGGGAATCGAAAAGGCACAACCCCATATCAGCGAGACGCCCGGCTCCCATTTTCCTTACAATTATTATATGATTTATAGAGAAGATGGAAAAATACCGGAAATTACCGTGAAAAAAGGAGGCAGGCTTATCGATCTGTCAAACGGGGAGGAGATCAGCGAAAGCGGCATGCGGATCGAAACCCACGGCAATGTGATCGTGATTCAGATGCCCGTCGACGAGTCTGCGGGGTTCCGGGATGCGGCACGCATCGCTTTAACAGCCAGCGATGATCAACCTCCCATCGTTGTCCGCCATTATTTTTCAGATGGTAAGCGTTCCACAAAAGGAGTTGAGCGGCAGTACACCTTGCATGGATCAGAGCGTTTGGAACTAAAGTAATACGGAAATGAGGGTCGATATGGGAGAGTGGGTTGGAGGACTAATCTTTATCATGATGGTCGCTTTCTTTACCCCCATCTTGTGGATTGTTTTGACGATCGCGATTTTTACGTTTTTTGCGACACGAAAGCTCTGGATTACCTATCTGGTAATCGTCCCGGTAGCCGCTTTCTTCTACCTGGCTTTCTATGGGGGAGATACCGGATGGTTTTCTACTCCAAAGGATCGTTTGTTAATAGCTGCCGGGGCGGCGGCCGATTGCATGCTGCTTGTAACGATCGTGGGGGTCATTGCCAATAAGGTCCGAAGAAAAGAAATCGAGCAGCCTAACGGTCACGAGGAAACGAAATGACAAGCAATCTCCCCCGCCATCCTGAGCGGGGGAGGTAGCAATCACAATCGCCCCGGCGCTTTCTTCACCTCGAAGTCCGTCATGCTCTTGGTAACCACGCCACCTTGGCCGAGATGAATCTCATAATTGGAAGGCACCGTTGTCTGAAGCCCTGCAGCAGTGGGGGAAGGCGTTTCCGGCACGTTGGAAATGACCGTCGAGCTCGCTGCTTTCTCGGCCACGATCTGATCGACCACTTCAGCCGCAAAGGGGTATGGCTCATTGAGCTGACGCAGCCGGCTTTGTTGGATATCCGTGTCCCGTGGATGATCTGCCATGCGTTTTCCTCCCTTCACGCCTACTAGCATGCCCCGGAAATAGGCGTCCCATGTGCCGGATGTGCGCTTCAAATTGCACATCTTCGGCGTTTCAGGGTAGAATAGAGTATCGGAATGATGCGCGAGAGGTGTAGGGAATGGATATTTTCAACAATAAAAACAGCGGCTTCACGATCATGAGCGGCAAAACGAATGTGCATGGCGGATTCGGCCAGGGCGTGCTTGATTTGAGCAGCGTCTCCTCCGTTATCATCGACGGAGACAAGGCGTACATCGACATGGGGGCCCTGCATGCCAAAAGCGCCGTTGAAAAAGGGATCAAATGGACGACCAATAAAGAAGAAGTGCCCAATGGAAAACCCTATTGGCTGGTATGGGTCAGTGTTGACCGCAAGGAGGAAGGCCCCTACTACGCCGGCGTAACCGCTTGTTACATGGAAATCGATCGGGAGGCGCGCCGCGGCTACAAAATCCTGGCCGACCATGTGAACCGGATGGATTATGCCATGAAGCGGCGCATCATGGTATCCGAACTGGACGATACCGCCAAGAAAGCCTTGAAGCAGCTGTTGATGGAGCATAATCCACAAATGTGGGAAAACTCCAGCGAGGAATTGAAGCAGGCGCTTGCGTAATTCTGAACGGTCTGTGAACAAATACTAAAATCAATTGTGACAATTAGCAAACTCAGGTAAACTGGGGATGACAACTGCATACATGCTTCACTAGGTCAACAAGCAGGGAAAGATGCCGTCGTCTTTCCCTGTTTGTCTTTGTCCGGTAATCAAACATGGGGAAAAGAGGCAGACTACCTCTGTAACCATGTTGGAAAAAGGGGTGTGGCATGTTGCAAACAACGAATCAACCGGACCCGCAGGGAGCGGGTCGAAGAAGCGATGATCATTTTGCGCGCCATGGCGGTGTGCACTTTCGCCTGAATGCAACCCCGCAGGAGATCAACAACTTTGTGCGGAAGCTCCCTGCCGGCAAACGGGACAGTCTGTTTGAGGTGATGGATCAACTGGACAGCGCCGGTTTAATCACGGTGATGAACGATCATCTCTTTGCCGATGGCGACGGGACGGTGGGGGGAGGAGACCCCGACTTCGCAGGAAAACATTCCACTGAGCTTGACCGCGTCAATGATTCCGAGGGATTGTGAAAGGTGGATAACAAAGCGCGAAAACAAGCAAGGGACGGGTATCAACCGTCCCCTTCAAACTGATGACAAAGTTTTGTTTGAGGCATGGAGTAATGGGGCCAAGCGAGCTCCTTTGACGACCGACTAAGCGGAGAAACAAAGACGCGGGGCCACAGGGGGCGTGAGTCTCACATCCCTGAGACACCCTGATGTTGAGCCCCCTGCCCGCGTCGCGTTTCGGAGCGGACGTAGTCCAGCTTCTTCGCGGGTCGTCAAGAGAGCGAGCGGGAACCATTACCCATGATCGACGGACTTTGGCTGTACACTGAAGGGACGGGTATCAACCGTCCCTTTTTTGTGGACGTAGCAGCCCACGTTTCTTTAGCGCCGCCACCAGTTGCCCATCTGCTGCCAGAAGGACTGGTCCTCCGGCGGCTTCAACGGCGTCGGCGCCGCATGCTTGTTGGGCAGATGATCCGTGCAGTATTCCTTCGGCTCTGTACCGGCGGCAAAGTAATACAGTTGGGGATTGGGGCAGGACTCGGTAGCCAGCTTCCCGTTCGCGGGGTCGATATAGACCGAGGTGATCCCCGCTGGCATGGTAAACAAGGCGGGCGGCTGGTCGCTCAAGGCGCTCTCCATGAAGTCCGCCCAGATCTGGGCCGCCAGCCGGGCCTCTTTCACATCCTCCACCTTGCGCCCCTGATCGTACCCGAGCCAGACGGTGGTGGCCAGCTGGGGCGTAAAGCCGGCGAGCCACGCGTCGTAATCCGTGGTTCCCGTTTTACCTGCCACCGGCCGGTTCAGCTGGCGGGAGACGCGATAGGCGGTCGCGCCAGGCTCTTCAAACACGCTTTGCATCATATAGGTGAGCAGGAAGGTGGAGACCGCATCGGCCACTCTCGTTTTCTCCGGCTTTTCTTCCGCCAGCACGTTGCCCTGCTGATCCTCGATCCGGGTGATGGCGATCGGTTTGACCCGTTCCCCTTGGTTGGCGATCACGGCGTAGGCATACGTCAATTCGTAGGGCGATACCGGCGAGGTGCCGAGCGCCAGGGAGAGCACCGGCTTTTGCTCGCTCGTGATTCCCAGGTTATGCGCCTGTTCCACCACCTTCTGGGGCGTCAGCAGCTGAATCGTCTTCACCGCGTAAATATTGTCGGAGGTGGCGATGGCATGCTGCAGCGTGATGTAATCATGGGCGTAATGCTCGCCGAAGTTGCGCGGAATGTACTCCTTGCCGCCCTCGTAGGTAAAGACGGTCGGTTCGCTTTTCATCATGGTCAGCGGCGTAAAGCCGTTCTGCAGCGCGGTCAGGTAGACGATGGGCTTGAAGGAAGAGCCGGGCTGCCGTTTGGCAAACACGCGGTTGTACTGGCTTTTCTGGTAGTCACGTCCCCCGACCATCGCCTTGATCTCACCGGTCGTCGGATCGATGGCGATCAGGGCGGTCTGCAGGTCCAGGTTGTCTTTCGGCATATATTTGGCGACGGCCGCTTCGGCTTTTTTCTGCATGGTTGGGTCCAAGGTGGTGTAAATTTTCAAGCCGCCGTGCACAAACATCTCTTCGCTGATGCCGTATTTGTTGGTCACCAGGCTGGCGATGTAGTCGCGGAAGTAAGGGGCAACATCCGGCCCTTTCTGCGCTTCTTTCGGCCTCAGATGCAGGGGTTCCCGATACGCCTGCTCCGCCTGCTCCGCCGAGATGAACCCTTGCTGCTGCATGGCGGTGAGAATCAGCTTTTGCCTGCTTTTGGACCGCTCCCAATCGATATAGGGCGAATAGTAGCTCGGTCCATTGGGAATGCCGGCGAGGAGCGCGCTTTCCGCCAGCGTCAAATCCTTTGCGTCCTTGCCGAAATAGGTCTGCGCCGCCGCCTGCGGGCCGTAGGCCGAATGCCCGTAGTAGCACTGGTTCAGGTACATTTCGAGAATTTCATCTTTTGAATAATTCAGCTCCAGCTGGATGGTGAGCAGCGCTTCCTTTATCTTGCGGGTCCATGTTTTTTCGGTGTTCAAATAAAGCATGCGGGCCAACTGCTGGGAAATGGTGCTTGCCCCCTGCTTCTTGCTCATCGACTTCAGGTCGATGTATATGGCTTTCGCCAGGCGCTTCAGGTCAAAGCCATAATGATCGAAGAAGTTGCGATCCTCAATCGCGATGGTAGCTTGTATCAGGGAGGGCGCCATCTGCTTCAGGGGCACCACGATCCGGTTCTCGCCGTGATGCAGCGTGTCCAGCACTTCGCCATTGCTCGCCAAAATGGTGGTGGTCTGGTTGATGGTGGCGGGGGGCAGCGGCTGGGATCGCAGATAGAGGATTAACAGCAGCAGCGCGAAAGAGCCGACAAGCGTGCCTACGACCATCCATTTGATCAATCGTTTGACCCAGCGCAGCCAACGAATGAGCGGTATTTCGCGAATCACTTCCATTGCGCCGCATATCCTTTCTCATCTGGTTTTGTCAGGATGTTTCCATGGGGAAAAGGCATACTATACGGGAATTGGTTATTTCTCCAGTATGGGTAAATCTAGCAGGATCCATACTTCCCCTAGCAATCCGGCGTTCTTATGGAAAAAAACCTTGCATTTTGGGGGGGAGCTACTATAATCTTCTTGTTGACCATAGTAAAAGGAGGGTACCCCAATGAACATGGAACTGTGGTATACCGAGAAACAGACGGAAAACCATGGCATTACGACCAAAATTACCGAAACTCTTTATCATGAAAAAACCGAGTTTCAACAGATAGACATCATCAATACGAAGCAGTTCGGCCGCATGCTCGTCCTCGACGGCATGGTGATGACCACCGATGTGGATGAATTCGTTTATCACGAAATGATTACCCACGTGGCCCTCCATACCCATCCCAATCCGAAAAAAGTGCTGGTGGTCGGCGGCGGCGACGGCGGGGCAATCCGCGAAGTCGTCAAGCATGCGTCCGTGGAAAAAGCGGTGCTCGCCGAGATCGACGGCGGCGTCATCGAGTCCTGCAAGAAGTTTTTCCCGCAGATCGCCAGCGAGCTGACGGACAATCCGCGCGTGGACGTTCAGGTGATCGACGGCATCAAGCATATCCATGACCACAAGGGCGAATACGACGTGATCATGGTTGACTCCACCGAACCGGTCGGCCCGGCGGTGGGCTTGTTTGAAAAAGGGTTCTACCAAGGCATTTACGACGCGCTGAAACCGGACGGCATCATGGTGGCGCAGACCGAATCGCCGTGGTTCAACCGCGACCTGATCAAACGCGTCTTCAAGGACATCAAATCGATCTTCCCGATCACCCGTCTTTATACTTGCAGCATCCCGACCTATCCGTCCGGTCTCTGGAGCTTCACCATCGGCTCGAAGAAATACGATCCGCTGGAAGTGGACGCGAGCAAGATCAAGGATCTCGACACCAAGTACTACTCGCCCGAACTTCATCATGCCGTCTTCAAGCTGCCGAAATTCGTGGCTGAACTGACGCGCGACTAGGAGGACGAAGCGAATGCGTTTTGACGAGGCATACTCCGGCAACGTCTTTATCCGCAGCCATGCCAACTACGAGGAGAGCCAGGCCGTGATCTACGGCATGCCGATGGACTGGACGGTCAGCTTCCGCCCGGGATCCCGTTTCGGCCCGGCCCGCATCCGCGAGGTGTCGATCGGGCTGGAAGAGTACAGCCCCTATCTGGATCGCCTTCTCGAAGAAGTGAAATATTTCGACGCGGGCGACATCCCGCTGCCGTTCGGCAATGTGGAAGGCAGCCTGGATGCGATCCGCAAATTTGTGAGCAAAGTGCTGGCCGACGGCAAGATGCCCATCGGCCTGGGCGGGGAGCACCTCGTGACCTGGCCGGTGATCCAGGCGGTGTACGAGAAGTACAAGAGCGACCTGATCATTTTCCACTTTGATGCCCATACCGACCTGCGCGACCACTATGAGGGTTATCCGTATTCCCACTCCACGCCGATCAAGAAAGCGTGCGAGCTGATTGGCGGCAAAAATGTATACTCCTTCGGGATCCGCAGCGGGATGAAGGAAGAGTTCGAATGGGCGAAAGAGAACATGCACCTGTACAAATACGATGTCCTGGAGCCGGTGAAACAGGTTCTCCCGACCATCGGCAATCGGCCGATCTACCTGACGATCGACATCGATGTGCTTGATCCTTCGGCGGCACCGGGCACCGGTACGACGGAGGCGGGCGGCATCACCTCCCGCGAGCTGCTGGAGACCATCCACTACATGGCCCGGAACGGCGCCAATGTGATCGGATGCGACCTGGTGGAAGTGGCGCCGGTCTATGACCACAGCGAAATGACCCAAATCGTGGCATCCAAGATCGTACGCGAATTGATCCTGGGCTTTGTAAAATAAACGGATGACAAACGACGAGACGTTCCCCGCAGGCGTTGCGGGGAACGTCTCTTGCTGTCATGCCGGCACCTTCCTGACCATGCGCTGCTGCCGGCTTTCGCCGGGAGCCAGGTTGCCCGGGAGCCGGAGGAATCGGTACAATAAAAAGGGATTCGCGAGAAATGAGGGGCACAGATGCAGAACGTTACGATCCAGCTTGTCATCACCCATACCGCAGACCGGCAAACGGAGCGCACGGAGCTGCGCTATCCAGGCAGAGCAGCCAACAGGGAGAACGGTTGGTATTTCTCCTATACGGAACAGGTGGAGGGGATTGGGGAGGTTGGCACCATCCTGAAAATCGCCCTGTCCGAGGTGACGCTGCTCCGCCAGGGAAAGCTCCAGATGAAACAGGTGTTTGCCAAAGGGAAAAGCAGCGAGTGCCACTATGTAAGCCCGCATGGCCGTTTCCGTATGGAGACGTACACCCGCATGCTGCGCATCGAGCGGGAGGAGGAGCGGCCCGCCGCGATCCGGACCCAGTATCAGCTGTGGCTGGATGGGCAATATCTCGGCGAATACGAACTGGATGTCCGCATCGATTGGGAATAGCAGGCTGCTCTTTCCAAGGGCGGCCCAGACTAATGATAAACGGCTGTTTGAGGCTTGGAGGAATGGGGGCCAAGCAAGCTCCCTTCATGACCGACTCGGCGGAGAAACAAAGTCTTGGGAGCTTTAGCCCCGCAGGGGGAGGAGGAGAAGCGGATGGGTTTTTTCATCGTAAACGGGCTGATCTCCGGTATGATTCTTGCAGCATTTCTGGCGCTGTGCGATGCTCTTTTTCACACGACCACGTTCACGGTGCTGATCGATGTTTCCTATGTTCCCGTACTGGCCGGGCTTCCTGCCATGCTGGAACTGCTGGTTCATCTGGCCGTGTCGATCCTGATCACGGCGGTCTTTTGCACGCTTTATCCCCGTTTTCCGGGACCTCCGACGGCCCGGTACCTGCTGTGGTGGGCCGCGCTGCTGTCGGTACTCTATCTCCCTTTCAGCCTGTTGAGCGGCCAGCCTCTTTCCTTCTCCGCGTTTTTGATTTGGCTTATCGGACATGTGATCTATACGCTGTTTTTGGCGATTCAGATGGAGAAGCATCGGTAGGTGCTGAATTTTCAGCATAGTGACAAATTTTCGGCAACGATGTGGAAGAGAAGGACGGTGCATGCGATGGCTTTATCCGAGACGGTTGAGATGCTGCAGGCCATCTTGAGCGCCATCGACGAAGGCATTCATGTCGTGGACGCGGATGGCATCACCATCTTTTACAACCATGTGGCGGCGAAGCTCGACGGCCTGACACCGGAGGAGGTGTTGGGAAAACCGCTTCTGGAGGTATTCCCTTCGCTTGATCGGGAATCCAGCACGCTTCTCCGCGTGATCGACAACGGCCAGCCGATCTATAACCAGCCGCAAACCTACCGCAACTGGAAAGGCATGCGCGTGGAAACGGTGAATACGACGCTGCCGGTCTACGTCGGCAAGCGGCTGGTCGGCGCGGTGGAAGTGGCCAAGGATATCGGCAAGCTGAAAGAGCTGTCGGAGAAGCTGATCGATCTGCAGGCGCAGCTGGGCAACGCCAAACGCACCAAACGCACCGATGCCGACGGCGTGGTCTACAGCTTCGAGGACATCATTACCCAAAGCCCGGCCATGCTGCAGCTGATCGAACGGGCCAGACGGGCGGCCCGCACCTCTTCCCCGATCCTGATATATGGCGAAACCGGCACCGGCAAGGAACTGTTCGTCCAATCCATCCACCACGCGTCGGAGCGCAGCGGCAGGCCGTTTATCGCGCAGAACTGCGCGGCGCTTCCGGCGACGCTGTTGGAAAGCATCCTGTTTGGCACAACAAAAGGAAGCTTCACCGGCGCGGACGATCGGCCGGGACTTTTCGAGCTGGCCAACGGCGGGACGCTTTTTCTCGACGAGGTAAACAGCATGCCGCTCGACCTGCAGGCCAAGCTGCTGCGCGTGCTGCAGGACGGCCGAATCCGCCGCATCGGCAGCACCCAATCGGTCAGAGTGGATGTCCGGGTGATCGCCGCGGTGAACGAGGCGCCGGAAGAGCTGTTGAAGCGGGGAGGGCTGCGCACCGACCTGTATTACCGGATCAACGTGGTCTCCTTTGCGCTGCCCCCGCTGAGGGACCGCCGGGAAGATGTGGCGTTGTTAACCCGCCACTTCCTCGAAAAGTACAACCGGCGGTTCCATATGCGCGTAACGGGGCTGGAAGAAGCGGTGGCCGATTTGTTTCAGCGGTATGACTGGCCGGGGAATGTCCGCGAACTGGAACATGTGATCGAAGCGGCCATGAACATGGTGGAGGGGCCGGTGATCCGCATGGAGCATCTGCCGCCGCATATGATGGAACGGGCGGCCAGGGAGCGCCACGTCCCTCCGCTCGTACTGCCGGCGGCTGCCGAAGACGAGGTCGGGAGCCTGCCCGAGGTGCTGAAGAAAACGGAGGAAGCCTTGATCAGCCGGGCCATGGAAAAGACGAACGGCAATGTGATGCGGGCGGCGAAGCTGTTGGGCATTCCCCGGCAGACGCTGCAGTACAAATTGTCCCAACTGCCGAAAAAACGTCAGTAAGTGCCGAAAATCCGGCAAATCCGGTGCAGTTTTTTGTGATTCACTTGGCATGAAATCGCGGTATCAAGCATATTCGGAATCTTTTGAACTCGTTGGCATGAGGATTGCAACTTCTTTTCGTCAAAGAGCAGATGGTAGGGATCTGACGCGATGAAAGGAGTTGGAACCGATGGCGACAAGCGTTGCTGCATGCCGCGATTGGCGCAGCATTACACTATGGAAAGATGTGACGGAGGAGCAGTGGAACGATTGGATGTGGCAGCTGACCCACACCATTCGCACCGTTGACGAATTGAAGCAGGTGATCAATCTGACCCCGGAGGAAGAAGAAGGGGTGCGTATTTCCAGCCAGACGATCCCGCTCAACATTACCCCGTACTATGCCATGCTGATGGACCCGGACGATCCGAAAGATCCGGTGCGGATGCAGTCCGTTCCGGTCTCGTCGGAAATCATCCGGACCAAGTACGATATGGAAGATCCGCTGCATGAGGATGAAGACTCACCCGTGCCGGGCCTGACCCACCGCTATCCGGACCGGGTGCTGTTTCTGGTCACCAACCAGTGCTCGATGTACTGCCGGTACTGTACGCGCCGCCGTTTCTCCGGCCAGATCGGGATGGGGGTGCCGAAAAAACAGCTTGATGCCTGTATCGATTACATCCGCAGAACCCCGGAGGTCCGGGACGTTCTGCTCTCCGGCGGCGACGGCCTGTTGATCAACGATCGCGTGCTGGAATACATTCTGAGCAATCTGCGCGCCATTCCGCATGTGGAGATCATCCGGATCGGCACCCGCGCGCCGGTGGTATTCCCGCAGCGCATCACCGAAAACCTGTGCAACATCTTGAAGAAGTATCATCCGGTATGGCTCAATACGCACTTCAACCATCCGAAAGAGATTACGCCGGAAGCGGCCAGGGCCTGTGAAATGCTGGCCAACGCCGGTGTGCCGCTGGGCAACCAGTCCGTCATTCTGGCGGGGATCAACGATTGTCCGTTTACCATGAAAAAGCTGGTGCACGAGCTGGTAAAAATCCGCGTGCGGCCGTACTACATCTACCAGTGCGACCTGTCGGAAGGGATCGGCCACTTCCGCGCGCCGGTCAGCAAGGGGATCGAGATTATCGAGCATCTGCGCGGCCATACCTCCGGCTACGCCGTGCCGACCTTTGTGGTGGATGCGCCGCACGGGGGCGGCAAGATTCCGGTCATGCCGAACTACATCATTTCGCAATCGGCTGACAAGGTGGTGCTGCGCAACTTCGAGGGCGTGATCACCTCCTATCCGGAGCCCAAAAACTACCAGGCCCACGATGAAGCCAACTGCGAATACTGTCAGGCCGCCAAGGGCAAAAATGTGGGCATCGCCGCGCTGATGCGGGATGAAGCCAACAATCTCGAACCGGCGGACCTCCCGCGCAACAAGCGGATCAAGGCGACGAAGGTCAAATCGCTGGCCGATATTCGGCTGGAGCAAAAGGCGCAGAAAGAACAAAAAGAAGTGTCTGGAAAATAAGAAGCGGGGCAGTCCCCATCGTCTTAACGAGACGGAGGGGCTGTCCTTTTTGCTTTCGGTAGGCTGTTAAAAATGAAATAATTTCCAAAATTGTGGATTGATTGTATAATGGCCTTATAAACGGCTATCGCGGAAAGGAGGAGCGCGTATGGCAGCCAAACATGACGAGCCACGCATGTCTGCAGGGGAGCAACAGGAGGGCCGCACGGTTTCCCCAAGCGCTGCAGAGCCAAAGCTGCAGGACAAGGTGCAGAAGCTGACGCAGCGCCTGGATCACGTGCCGCCTACTAAGCCGGACAGCAATTGATCACGTGAAGCCGGTCGATCCGATTCCCTGCCGAGCGGCGGAAGGATCGACCGGCTACTACCGGATGAGGAGTTGAATGATCCATGCCTTCCCTGGGACTGATCGAAGACCGTATTCCAGCGGGGTCGCCATTTGATCCGGCCGTCTACAGCCATACGCTTGCCGGCATTCCTGACGGGAGGCTCCGGCTGCCTTTCGTGTTATGGGGCGAGCTCACCGGCAGGAGGGATGTTTCCGATCAATGCCTTCAGGAGTCCCGTGCCGTGGAGATCAAGGTTGATTCGGATGCATACCTGTGCTTGTCGGCGGTTCCGCAAGATTGCTGGCAAGCGCTTCCGCTAGCTTCCCACGACCTTGTGGACGCTGCCGGGGAACGAAGCGCAGATGTAACGCGAGCCTTGGAGCATTTGGCGCGCAGCTATCCGGAAGGTTACAAGCTCTTTGCCGAATTCGTCCGCATGATCGCTTGGGTGAAGCTGCGGGACGATCGCAGCGAACAGGATGTCGAAATCACCTCTTCCTCGTTTCCCGTCTTGCCCTTCTCCGTTTTTGTCTCAAGCAGGGCCCTGAGCCACATTCCCCCGAAAACCGTCGCGGCAAGAGATTCTTATCGTTTCCTGGCGGAGAATCTGTTTCATGAGGCGGTGCATCAAGCGGTAAACATGAACCTTCTCCTGCATGACATCTTTACGGAAGACTATAACAGCAGCACATCTCCCAAGGTTGACATTCCATGGCGGGCAAACAATGATCAGCGAAACCAGCGCTGGGAGATCGACCGTACGTTGCATGCGGCCGTCGTCTACGGACACCTGCTGGGGTACCGCCGTCGGCAGCTGAACGATCCCGGCCTTGAGTCGTTTGAATATGCGGCATTTGCAGAAGCAGCCGCAGAGGGATTGGAGGCGGCAAAATACCTGAGCCAATCCCTGCTGCGCTACGAGCGTTACTTCACTACGGATGGCATCAAGGTGATCCGTTCACTGGCGCAGGAGATTGGGAACCTTGCGCAAAGCGTCGGATGAAAAAAGGGCTGCCCCATGAGCAGACATGCTGCGTTGGGGCAGCCCGTTTTCCTTGTCAGCGAAGAAACCGATGCATCTTTTCCAGCGCGGCCAGCGTCTGTTGTTCATGCGCCTTGGCTGCCTGAAGCTGGTGGACCGCTGCTTGCGCCTGGGCCCGATCGTGCGGCTCCCCGCCCGCAGGGAAGGGAAACATGCTGCACAGCCGGGAGAAGGCTGCGGCGGTTTCCGTACAATGCGCCGCCGCTTCCCTGCAGAGAGCCCGAACCTCTTCACCCCCCGGGAAGCTCTCCTCCGGCAGATCCGCCAGCTCCTTCAGAAAGGCAGCCGCATAGCGCCGCGCGTCATGCACGACGGCCAGGTTGTAGGCGTTGCCGTTCGGTTCGATCGTGCCTGCCTGATACGCCTCACACCACGCGTCATAGGCATCCAGCCCGTTGATGCAGCCCGGCTCGCGCGGTTCCTCTCCGCGGTAATGGGCCAGAATCATGTCAAGCGCCCCGCCGACATCGATTCCTCCCTCGCCTGCCCGACGATCGAGGGCCAGCACAAACAGTTCCTGAATCAACCCTCTCCCCAGATGATCAAAGGGGATCGGCTTGTCATGGCCGCAGTTGTCCGCAGCCATCAGCAGCCGCTGTTCATCATCGTAGCCGTAAATAATGCCGAACTCCGGAATGAACAAATCCCAGGAAACAACGGGAACGCCCTGATCGATGGAACGGTGAATCAACTCCAGCGCCTCCGGCAGCGCCGTCGGCAGCTCCCGTTTTTCACGCGCCTCGGGGGCAATCAGGCTGGGGGCGACCAGATTGCTGTTTTCTCCCGGGCCTGTCTGCAGCCGGTGATGGACGGTCCGGACATGGAAGCCCAGATTGGCGAGGCCGCGCCCCAGCAGGCCGGCAAAGTCATACATTGTAGGTCCGGCGATATGGATCTCTCCCGGCATGACGTTGATGCGAAACGCATGGCCGCTCAGGCCCATGACCATCGGCAGCGAGTACGGTTTGTCCGTGTACGCCAGCATGGCATACATGGCCCAGGCGCAGGAGGTCCATGTGTGCGTAAGCGGCCCGGGCAGGTTCGGTTTGGGCAAAATCATGGTTTTCATACATCCCCGATCCTTTCGATCTTTTAGATAGTCGTCAACGGTTGCGAGGGTTTTGTGCCGGAGCAGCTTTTTTTTCGAACGGGAGAGGATTTGATAAACATTGGCCGATGACAGGTCAAAGAGCTTGGCGATCTCCTGCGGGGACAGGTGATCGAAAAAATGGGATTCGAACACCCGCCTCTCCCGCGGATTGAGACAGCCGAGCATGCCTTCGATGGTGGCAAGCAGTTCTTTTCGGACCAACACCTCTTCCGGATTCGTGCCGGCAAGCGCCGCCCGGGAAACGGAGCGGGCCAGACGGCCGAGGATGCTGTCAAGGCTGGACCAGTCTGTCTGCCCGGAGCCTTCAGCGGTTGGCGCCAAGGTGGAGAAGGCCCGCTCGTTTGCCTGGTACCCGCTTTTTTTCATACGGGTGTACGCCTGATTCCGCACGATGGTGTGCAGCCACGGCAGGAAGCGGCGGCTGTCCATCAGCATGCCGAGATGCAGAAACGCCCGGATCAGCGCCTCCTGCACGATATCCTCGGCTATGAACGGCTCCCGCGTCACGCTTTGGACATAGCCGTACAGCCTGGCGCGGTGCCGCCGAACCAGCTCACCGAACGCCTCCTGATCCCCTGTCTTTGCCCGCTCCACCAGCCGGCTGTCATCCATCTCCTCGTCTGTTTCGAATATCGCTTGATCCAAGCAACCATCCCCCCACAATCATGACTTCTCTAAAGACTCCAATGGAAACGGATTTCTGACAGCAAGGCGAAAACTTTTTTGGCGTCCTACAGTAACTACCATAGCAAAACCCCGCCCGGCTGTGTTATAGTCATCTTATCTGAACGACCGCTCAGAATTGATCATCCCTTGTTTCGTCAGTTTTTTTGTGAAATTGAAAATCTTGAATGAATAATCATTCATTTTTTTCGGCCGTTCTGTTAAGATAGTATCCAAGATAGACATGTACAAAGGGGTTGAGAGCGTTGCTGGCATTATTGAATCTCATTGCGTTTTTCCTGGTGCTGGCCTATGGGCTCTATCTGTTTGCGCACGTGGTGTACAGCCGTTATCTGTTCATCAAGCTGGGAAAAAAGCCGGACGTGAAGGACGACTTCGCCACACGGCTGAATCTGGTGCTGGAGAACGTGTTTTTCCAGAAGAAGCTGTTGAAGGACAAAAAGAGCGGCGTCATGCACGTCGTGATGTTCTACGGCTTTATCATCCTGCAGTTCGGCGCCCTGGAGTTGATCATCAAAGGGTTGGTGAAAGGCTTTGAACTTCCTTTTGGAAGCGCACACAAATACTTCAGCCTGATGCAGGAAATCACCACCTTTCTGATCCTCGTCGCGGTCGCCTATGCTTTCTACCGCCGCTACATCGAGAAGCTGAAGCGTTTGAAGCGCGGATGGAAAGCGGGGCTTGTGCTGATTTTCATTTCCACCCTGATGGCATCGGTTCTGCTCTCCCTTGCCTTTGAACAGCTCTGGCTCGGCCATGAGGCGTCCGTATACGCGCCGATCTCTTCCCTGATCGCCGCAGCCTTTTCCGGCATCAGCCAGACGGCCGCCGGCGCGCTGTTCTATCTGTTCTGGTGGATGCACCTGCTGATTCTGCTGTCGTTTGCCGTATACGTTCCCCAATCGAAGCACGCTCACCTGATTTTTGCTCCCGTCAACGTCTGGTTCAAGAAGCTGGACCCGCCGGGCAAGCTTACGTCGATCAATTTTGAAGACGAGACACAGGAGGTTTTCGGTGTCGGCAAAATCGAAGACTTCACCCAGACGCAGCTGATTGACCTGTACGCCTGTGTGGAGTGCGGCCGCTGCACCAACATGTGTCCGGCGTCCGGCACGGGCAAGATGCTCTCCCCGATGGATCTGATCGTGAAGATGCGGGATCATCTGACGGAAAAAGGAGCCGCCGTGACCTCCCGTACGCCCTGGATGCCAAGCTTCGCCTTTGCTGGCACAACGGCCAACCGGCTGGCGATGCAGGCAGGAGAAGCGGCCGCCGCCGCAGAAGGGGGCGCAGCAGCTGCCGTCTACGAGAAAAACCTGATCGGCGATGTCATCACCGAGCAGGAGCTGTGGGCATGCACCACCTGCCGCAACTGTGAAGATCAGTGCCCGGTGATGAACGAGCATGTGGAAAAAATCATCGACATGCGCCGCTATCTGGTCATGACGGAAGGCAGCATGCCGGCGGAAGCGCAGCGGGCCTTGAACAACATCGAGCGCCAGGGCAACCCGTGGGGGATCAACCGGAAGGACCGGCTGAAATGGATCGAGGGGCTGAACGGAGAATACGCCGTGCCGACCGTGCAGGAAACCGACGAGTTCGAGTATCTCTTCTGGGTGGGTTCCATGGGCTCCTTCGACCTGCGCAGCCAGAAGATCACGCATGCCTTCGTGAAGCTGATGCACCAGGCGGGCGTCAAGTTTGCCATCCTGGGCAACGAGGAGAAAAACTCCGGGGATACGGCGCGCCGGATCGGGAACGAATTCCTGTTCCAGCAGCTGGCCCAGGAAAATATCGAGATTTTCAAAGCCTACAATGTGAAAAAGATCGTCACCTGTGACCCGCACGCCTACAATACGTTCAAAAACGAATATCCGGAATTCGGCCTGGAAGCGGAAGTGTACCACCACACCGAGCTGCTGGCCCAGTGGGTGAAGGAAGGCCGCCTGAAGCCGACCAAGGAAGTGAAGGAACGCATCACCTATCACGACTCCTGTTATCTGGGCCGCTACAACGAGATCTACGACAAGCCGCGCCAGATCCTGGAGGCGATTCCGGGCGTGGAGATCGTGGAGATGAAGCGCAGCGGCTGCGACAGCATGTGCTGCGGTGCCGGCGGCGGCCTGATGTGGATGGAAGAGCACGAAGGCACGCGCATCAACCTGGCGCGGACGGAGCAGGCGCTGGAAGTGAACCCGACGGCGATCGCCAGCGCATGTCCGTACTGCCTGACCATGATGAACGACGGTGTGAAGATGAAGGAAGCGGAAGATCGCGTCAAAACAAGGGACGTGTCGGAGATTCTCGCGGACGCCCTGTAATCCTTGAAAGATGAAAAGCCGTGCTGCTTGGCGTAGTACGGCTTTTTCCCTAACGACAGACGGTTTTTGACATTGACGAACCGGCGGGAAAGACGCAAAATGAAAGTAATGACGAAAGTGAGCGACCGCTCGATCAATTGGATGAAAGTGGAAAGGGACCTCATACAGGGAGAGTGATCGCATGAAAACGGTTGTTGTGGGGGCGGCGCGAACGCCATTCGGCAAGTTTGGCGGCGCGCTGAAGGAGATTCCTGCCGTTGAGCTGGGCGCCATCGCAATTAAGGAAGCGCTTACACGAGCGGGGATCAGCGGCGAGCAGGTAGATGAAGTGATCATGGGGATGGTTGTGCAGGCGGGGGCCGGCCAGGTGCCGTCCAGGCAGGCGGCGCGCAAGGCGGGGCTACCCTGGGATGTGGCCAGCGAGACGATCAACAAGGTGTGCGCTTCCGGCATGCGGGCCGTCACCATGGCGGATCAGATCATCCGCGCGGGGGATGCGGAGATCATCGTCGCCGGCGGCATGGAAAGCATGAGCAACGCTCCCTACGCGCTGCCGCAGGCTCGTTACGGCTTTCGGATGGGCGACAGCACCGTCGTGGATTTGATGATGCATGACGGCCTTACCTGCCCGTTTGATGCGGTGCCGATGGCGGTCCACGGCAGCAACGTGGCGGCTGAATACGGCATCACCCGCGAGGAGCAGGACAGGTGGGCTTACCGCAGCCAGATGCGTGCCTCCCAAGCGGTCGCCAAGGGCATTTTTGACGAAGAGATCGTGCCGGTTCCCGTGCCGCAGAAAAAAGGCGATCCGGTGTTGGTCACCCGCGATGAAGCGCCGCGCCCGGACACCACCCTGGAAGGGCTGGCGAAGCTTCCGCCCGTCTACAAGAAGGACGGCACGATCACGGCGGGCAACGCGCCCGGCATCAACGACGGGGCGGCCGCCATGGTGCTGATGTCCGACGCCAAAGCGCGGGAGCTTGGCAAGAAGCCGATGGCGACGATTCTCGGCCATGCGCAGGTGGGCGCCGAGGCTCCCTATATCGCCACCACACCCGGTTTGGCGATTCAGAAGCTGCTGAAGAAGACCGGCGTCAGGCTGGAAGAGATCGACCTGTTTGAAGTGAATGAAGCGTTTGCCGCCGTGACGCTGACGAGCGGACGCATCGTCGGCTGGGATGAGGAGAAAGTAAATGTGAACGGCGGCGCGATTGCGCTCGGCCACCCGATTGGCGCGAGCGGTGCCAGAATTGTCATGCATTTGATCTATGAACTGCGCCGCCGCGGCGGAGGCCTGGGCATTGCGGCCATCTGCAGCGGTGCGGCACAGGGCGATGCGATTCTGTTGAAAGTAGAGTAATAGAGTAAGGGGGCGCTTTCGTGATGAACGTACAAACATTGATGGTGGTCGGCGCCGGCCAGATGGGCAGCGGCATCGCCCAGGTGGCGGCGCAGGCCGGCCTTGCCGTTATCCTGAACGATCTGAAGCAGGAGTTCGTCGAGCGCGGCCTGGCGACAATTGTGAAAAATCTGTCCCGCAGCGTGGAAAAAGGCAAGATCACCGCAGAGGAAAAAGAGGCCGTGCTGGGCCGCATCACCCTCTCCACCGATCTGTCGGACGGCAGGAAGGCCGATTTCGTCGTGGAAGCCGTCACGGAAAACATGGCGATCAAAACGGAGATCTTCCGGAAGCTGGACGACGTGTGTCCGCCCCATACCGTGCTGGCGAGCAATACCTCTTCGCTGCCGATCACGGAGATCGCGGCGGTCACCAAACGGCCGGAGAAAGTGATCGGCATGCATTTCATGAATCCCGTGCCGGTGATGAAGCTGGTCGAAGTGATTCGCGGCCTGCAGACGGCGGATGAGGTGTATCAGCTCGTGGAAGATTTGTCCAAGCGGATGGGCAAAGTGCCCGTCAGCGTCAACGACTTCCCCGGTTTCGTCTCCAACCGCGTCTTGATGCCGATGATAAACGAAGCGATCTACTGTGTCTATGAGGGAGTCGCCACGCCGGAAGCGATCGATGAAGTGATGAAGCTGGGCATGAACCATCCGATGGGACCGCTGACGCTGGCTGATTTCATCGGTCTGGACACCTGCCTCTACATCATGGAAGTGCTGTACGAAGGCTTTGGCGATTCCAAATACCGTCCCTGCCCCCTCCTGCGCAAGTACGTGAAGGCGGGCTGGCTGGGCAGAAAGTCGGGACGCGGCTTTTACGTGTACAACTAACCTGATACGCATGGCTGCCATCAGTCGGCAGAAAAGCAGAAAGGCAGGGCTATCATGAATCTCCGATTGACGGAAGAACAAGAAATGATGCGCAAGATGGTGCGCGATTTCGCTCAAAAAGAGATCGCGCCCTTTGTTCCGGTGATGGAAGAGACGGAAGAATTTCCGCGCCATCTGGTCAAGAAGATGGGAGAGCTCGGCTTGATGGGAATCCCGGTCCCCGAAGAATGGGGCGGGGCGGGCGCCGACTTCATTTCCTACATCTTGGCCATCAACGAGATTTCCAGGGTAAGCGCCACCTTGGGGGTGATCCTCTCCGTTCACACGTCGGTCGCCACCAATCCGATCCTGTATTTCGGCACGGACGAGCAGAAGCGGAGGTTTGTGACGAAGATGGCCGCAGGTGAATACCTGGGCGCCTTCGCGCTGACGGAGCCGGGGGCCGGCTCGGATGCCAGCCGCATCCGCACCATGGCGGTACGCCAGGGAGACGAATATATCCTGAACGGCAGCAAGATCTTTATCACCAACGCCGGTGAAGCCCAGGTCTACATCACCTTCGCCGTAACGGACCCGGCTGCCGGCAGCAAAGGGATCTCCGCCTTCATCGTCGAAAAGGATACACCAGGCTTTACGGTGGGGAAAAAGGAAAAGAAGATGGGGCTGCATGGCTCCAATACCGCCGAGCTGATCTTCGAGAATGCCCGCGTGCCCGCTGCCAACCTGCTTGGCAAGGAAGGGGAAGGCTTCAAAATCGCGATGGCCAATCTGGATGTCGGCCGCATCGGGATTGCCGCCCAGGCGCTGGGCATCGCGGAAGCGGCGTTGGAATATGCGACGGCGTACGCCAAGGAACGGCATCAGTTCGGCCAGCCGATCGGCAAGCAGCAGGCGGTCGCCTTCAAGCTGGCGGACATGGCTACCCTGGCGGAAGCGGCCCGGCTGCTGGTTTATCGGGCGGCTTTCCTGCGCAGCAAGGGGCTGCCCTGCGGCAAGGAAGCATCCATGGCCAAGCGTTTCGCCTCCAACGCGGCGATGAAAGCGGCGACGGAAGCCGTGCAAATATTCGGCGGGTATGGCTATACCCGCGAATATCCGGTCGAGCGGCTGTTCCGCGACGCCAAGATCACCCAGATTTACGAAGGTACCAATGAGATTCAACAAATCGTGCTCGCCAAGCATTTGCTGGCGGAATAGACAGGAGTGGATCCGATGAATTTCCACCTGACGGAAGAACAAGAGATGCTGCGCCGGATGGTGCGCGATTTTGCGGAAGCGGAAGTGGCGCCCACCGCAGCGGAGCGTGACGAAGAAGAGCGCTTCGACCGTTCCCTTTTTGAAAAAATGGCCGAACTGGGGCTGACGGGGATTCCGTGGCCGGAAGAGTACGGCGGGGCGGGAGCCGATTACCTGAGCTACGTGCTGGCCGTGGAAGAGCTCTCCCGCGTGGACGCGTCCATCGGCGTCACGCTGTCCGCCCATGTATCGCTGGCGAGCTGGCCGTTGTACAAGTTCGGCACCGAAGAGCAGAAGCAGAAGTTCCTGCGTCCGCTCGCCGAAGGAAAGAAAATGGGGGCCTACTGCCTCACGGAGCCCGGTTCCGGCTCCGATTCCGCCGGCATGCGCACCACGGCGGTAAAGGATGGCGACCACTACATCCTGAACGGCAGCAAAATCTTCATCACCAATGCGGGCGAAGCGGAGATCTACATCGTCTTCGCCGTGACCGATCCGGCCCTGAAGCATAAAGGGATCAGCGCCTTTATCGTGGAGAAGGGCATGGACGGCTTCACCATGGGCAAGAAAGAGAAGAAGCTGGGGATTCGTTCCTCGCCGACCATGGCGGTGAACTTTGAAGATGTGCGCGTGCCGAAGGAGAATCTGTTGGGGGCAGAAGGGGAAGGCTTCAAGATTGCCATGATGACGCTGGATGGCGGCCGCAACGGTATCGCCGCCCAGGCGCTCGGGATCGCGCAGGGAGCGTTTGACCATGCGCTTGCCTATGCGAAAGAACGCGTGCAGTTCGGCAAACCGATCGCGTCGCTGCAGGCGATCCAGTTCAAGCTGGCCGACATGGCGACCAAGATCGAAGCGGCCCGTCTGCTCACCTATCAGGCGGCATGGCTGGAGGATCAGGGTCTCCCTTACGGCAAGGCGTCGGCGATGTCCAAGGTGTTCGCCGGCGACATTGCGATGGAAGTCACCACGGAGGCGGTGCAGATCTTCGGCGGCTACGGCTACACCCGCGAATATCCGGTGGAGCGCTTCATGCGCGATGCCAAAATCACGCAGATCTATGAGGGCACCAACGAGATTCAGCGTGTCGTCATCAGCAATTATCTTCTCAAGGGATAAACGGGGTTTCCACCATGCATGAATTGACAGGGCGCATTCTGGCGGGCGATGTGCGCGGGGCGGCCCGCGCCATCACCTGCATCGAAAACGACTACCCGGAGCGGACCCAGGTTCTGCGGGAGATTTTCCCCCATACGGGCAGGGCGAAGCTGATCGGCATCACCGGAGCGCCGGGTGCCGGAAAAAGCTCGCTCGTCGACAACCTGATCGGTTATCTGCGTTCGATGGAGCTGAAGGTGGGGGTTGTGGCCGTTGACCCGACCAGTCCGTTTACGGGCGGGGCGCTGCTCGGCGACCGCGTGCGCATGCAAAGCCACGCGCTGGACAAGGGTGTGTTCATCCGCAGCATGGGGACCCGCGGCAGTCTGGGCGGCTTGTCCCGCAATACCCGGGACGCCGTGCGGGTGCTCGATGCTTACGGCTGCGACGTGATTTTGATCGAGACGGTGGGCGTCGGCCAGTCCGAGCTGGATGTGATGCATATCGCTGACACCACGGTGGTGGTGCTCAATCCGGGCGGCGGCGACGCGGTGCAGGCGTTCAAGGCGGGGATCATGGAAATCGCCGATCTCTTTGTCATTAACAAGGCGGACCTTCCTGGCGTGGAGAAGCTGCAGGTGGAAGTGGAGCAGATGCTCGATCTGGCCAAGCACGACGCGCCGTGGCGCCCCCCGGTAGTCCGCACCGTCTCCATCGAAAGCCGAGGGTTGGATGACCTGTGGAACGCGATCCTGCGGCATCAGGCCTATCTGGTGGAAAGCGGCGAGGGGGCTGCGCGCCGGGCCAAGCATCTGAAAGACGAGGTGCTGGAGATCGTGCACGACCAGCTGTACCGCAGAATGCTGCAGAGCGTCGAAGCGGGCGCTTTCGCCGATGCCCTGGAGGATGTCGCCCAAAGAGTGCGCGACCCTTACACGGTTGCCGGCCAGATTGCGGATTCATGGTTTCAGCAAGGCCGCTGACGGGAGATGGGATGAAAAAAGATTGTCGTGCTATTCCTCACCGTGTATCGTATAATGGTAGGAAAAAGAGCGTGGCAATCTTTCTTTCAAGATGTTTCTGACCAAACGCTCAGTCGGTAAGAGGTGGCTGAAACCATGTTGGAAAAACGGAAAACCATTCCTTCCCTGGTCAAAGACCCCAAATTGATTGAGAAGCGGCGCGAGCAGATCATTGAGGCAGCCGTTGACCTGTTTATTCATAAAGGCTTTCACAAGACCACAACCCGCGAGATTGCACGGGCGTCGGGATTCAGCATCGGTACGCTGTATGAGTACATCGAGTCCAAAGAGGACGTCCTCTATCTGGTCTGCGATGCGATCCACAACGAAGTGGAGACCCGCCTGCGCGAAGCGATCACGTTTAACGGCACGGGCCTCAAAATCCTGAAGATGGCACTAAAAAGCTTTTTCCGAGTGATGGACCAGATGAGCGACCGCGTGCTGCTGATCTATCAGGAGACCAAGTCGCTGCCCAAAGAGGCGCTGCGCTACGTGCTGCGCCGGGAGGAAGAAATCTCCGCCATCTTCGAGGAAATCCTGCGCAAAGGGATCGCCGACGGCTCGATCCGGCTGGATGAAAAGCATGTGAAGCTGATGGCGGACAACATCATGGTCCTTGGCGAGATGTGGGTGTTCCGCCGCTGGACGCTGAAGAAGCATTACACGCTGGAAGAGTATACGGAGAAGCAGATCGACCTCTTGCTGCGCGAGATCAGCGTGGCACATTAGCCAGCCTTACCCCACGAGGAGGGAGAAACGATGGAAACGGAAGTGTATCGTCCGACAAACAAGATCCGTTTTGTAACCGCTGCCAGTCTGTATGACGGCCACGACGCTTCGATCAACATCATGCGCCGCATCCTGCAGGCATCCGGTGCGGAAGTGATCCATCTGGGACACAACCGCTCCGTGGACGAAGTGGTAACCGCCGCCATTCAGGAAGATGTGCAGGGCATCGCCATCAGTTCGTATCAGGGCGGCCATATGGAATATTTCAAATATGTCATCGATTTGCTGAAGGAACGCGGGGCCGGGCATATCCGCGTTTTCGGCGGCGGCGGCGGTGTGATCGTGCCGCGCGAGATCCGCGAGCTGGAAGCGTACGGGGTATGCAAGATATTCTCCCCGGACGACGGGCGCCGATTGGGCCTGCAGGGCATGATCAACTACATGCTGCGGGAGACCGATTTCCCGACGGTCAAACAGATCGAGCGGGAAGTGGAGGAGCTGCGGGAACAAAGCCACAAGGCGATCGCCCGGCTGATCTCCGTCGCCGAATATGCGGTGGAAAAGCCGGAGGTGTTCGCGCCCGTCGCCGAAAAATTGCCGCAGCCCGAAACCGTGGTTCCCGTGCTGGGGATCACCGGTACGGGCGGCGCGGGAAAAAGCTCCCTGACCGATGAGCTGGTGCGCCGTTTTCTCAACCATTTCAGCGAGAAGACGGTTGCCATCCTCTCCATCGACCCGTCCAAGCAAAAGACGGGCGGCGCTCTTCTGGGCGACCGGATCCGCATGAACGCCAACAATTCCCCGCGCGTCTACATGCGCAGCCTGGCGACGCGCAAATCGGGCTCGGAGCTGTCCGGCGCGGTCAACGACGCCATCAAGGTGGCGAAAGCGGCAGGGTTTGACCTGATCATCGTGGAGACGAGCGGGATCGGGCAGGGCGACGCCCAGATCACCGAAGTGTGTGATGTCTCCATGTATGTGATGACCAGCGAGTTCGGGGCACCGTCCCAGTTGGAGAAAATCGACATGCTTGATTTCGCCGATCTGGTGGTGATCAACAAGTTTGAACGCAAAGGCTCGGAGGATGCCCTGCGCGAGGTGCGCAAGCAGTACCGTCGCAACCACAACCTGTTTGACGTGCCGGACGAAAAGCTGCCGGTGTACGGCACCATTGCCAGCCAGTTTAACGATCCCGGCACCAATGTCCTTTTCGCGGCCGTCGTCCGAGCGATCGTTCAGAAGACGGGGGTCGACTGGCCTGTCGAGCATCTCGATGCCACCCCGGTCACCGTTCACAAGAAATCGCTGATCCCGGCCGACCGCAGCTCGTATCTGCAGGAGATCGCCAATACCGTGCGCGAGTACCGGAAGTTTACCGAGGAGCAGTCGGCTGTCGCCCGCAAGCTGTTCCAACTGCACGGCGCCAAGGAAGCCGTGCTGCAGTCCGGCGATCCCATGGCGGCGGAAGTGGCGCTCGTGCTGGATAAACAGATCGCCCATTTCGAAAGCAAGCTGCACCCGGAATGCCGCCGCATTCTCGATCAATGGCCGGAGCTGAAGGAAAAGTACCGCCAGGATCAGTTCGTCACCAAGGTGCGGGATAAGGAGATTGTCACCAAGCTGTATACCGAATCGCTTTCCGGCACCCGGATTCCCAAGGTATGCCTGCCCGATTACGCCGATTGGGGAGAGATTCTGAAGTGGTCGTTGAAAGAAAACGTGCCGGGCGAGTTTCCCTATACGGCGGGCGTCTTCCCGTTCAAGCGGGAAGGGGAGGACCCGAAGCGCCAGTTCGCGGGGGAAGGGACACCGGAGCGGACCAACCGCCGCTTCCATTTCCTGTCGCAAAACGACGAGGCGAAGCGCCTGAGCACCGCTTTCGACTCCGTTACCCTCTATGGCGAAGATCCGGATTACCGCCCGGACATTTACGGCAAGATCGGCACCAGCGGGGTGAGCGTCTGTACGCTGGACGACATGAAGAAGCTGTATGCGGGCTTTGACCTGTGCGCGCCGACCACATCCGTCTCCATGACGATCAACGGCCCGGCGCCGATGATTCTGGCTATGTTCATGAACACGGCCATTGACCAGCAGGTGGAAAAGTTCGTGGAACGGGAAGGGCGTCAACCTTCCGCTGAGGAGTATGAACAGATCAAGGCATACACCCTCTCCACCGTGCGCGGGACGGTGCAGGCGGATATTCTGAAAGAGGATCAGGGACAGAACACCTGCATCTTTTCCACCGAGTTCGCCCTGCGCATGATGGGGGACATCCAGCAGTATTTCATTGATCACAAGGTGCGCAACTACTACTCGGTCTCCATCTCCGGCTACCATATCGCGGAGGCGGGCGCCAACCCGATTACGCAGCTGGCGTTTACGCTGGCCAACGGCTTCACCTACGTGGAGTACTACCTCAGCCGCGGCATGCATATCGACGATTTTGCGCCGAATCTCTCGTTCTTCTTCTCCAACGGCCTCGATCCGGAATATACGGTGATCGGCCGGGTGGCCCGCCGCATCTGGGCGACGGCCATCAAGTACCGGTACGGCGGCAACGAGCGCAGCCAGAAGCTGAAATACCACATCCAGACATCGGGCCGTTCGTTGCATGCCCAGGAGATGGACTTCAACGATATCCGGACCACGCTGCAGGCGTTGATCGCCATCTACGACAACTGCAACTCGCTGCACACCAACGCGTACGACGAGGCGATCACCACGCCGACGGAGAACTCGGTGCGCCGCGCCATGGCGATCCAGATGATCATCAACAAGGAACTGGGGCTGGCGAAAAACGAGAATCCGCTGCAGGGCTCCTTCATCATCGAAGAGCTGACCGACCTCGTGGAAGAAGCCGTGCTGCAGGAGTTTGAGCGCCTGAACGCCCGCGGTGGCGTGCTGGGGGCGATGGAGACGCAATACCAGCGCGGCAAGATCCAGGATGAATCGATGTATTACGAAATGAAGAAACACAGCGGCGAGCTGCCGATCATCGGGGTTAATACCTTTATCAATCCGAACGCGTCGGAAGAGGACTACGAGATCGAGCTGGCCCGCGCGACGGAAGAGGAGAAGGAACAGCAGATCCGCAACCTGCGCGCCTTCCAGGAACGCAACCGCGACAAGGCGCCGGCCGCGCTGCGCCGCCTGCAGGAAGTGGCCGTGTCCGGCGGGAACATTTTCGCCGAGCTGATGGAGACGGTGAAAGTGGCTTCGCTTGGCCAGATCAGCGCCGCACTGTATGAAGTGGGCGGGCAGTACCGCCGGAATATGTAACGCCTCCGATGCCGCCCGAACCGCTCGGGCGGCATTTGCCGGCAAAAGGTGACTCTCGCAAAATAGCAGGCTTGTCAGGTGTGCAATCCTTGCATTTTCGGCTAAAATAAGGAATACTGTAAGGTAGCCAATTTATTGTTGCGAAAGGACGTGCCCTTGGTGAGCCAATTACTTTCCCATATTGATCCGGAAAAATTAAGCGAGATGGCCCTGGTCGATATCGCCTACGAGATCTTGAAAGAGACCAACCGCCCTTATAATTTCCGCGAATTGATGGATGAAATCGCAGCGCTGCGTAATCTGTCCGAACAAGAAAAAATGGGCATGATCGCTCAAGTATACACGGAAGTAAACATCGACGGCCGTTTCGTCTGCATTGGCGAAAATACGTGGGGCCTGAAACGCTGGTATCCGACCGAAACGGTGGAAGAGACCCAGGAGGGCGGCAAGAAAAAGAAACTGGTCCTCGACGACGACTTCGACGACGATTACGAGCTGGAAGAAGAGCTTGTGGAAGAGTATGAGGAGGACGATGAACTGGCCGTCTTTGAGGATGACGAATTCGTTGATCCGGACGACCTGGACGACCTGGGCGAAGATCTCGTGGAAGACGATCCCGAGCTCCTGGAAGATGAGGAAATCTTTGAGGATGAAGAGTTGGTGGAAGAAGAAGAGGAAGTCATCGAAGAAGAACCTGATGACGAAAATGAAGATTTTTAATACCTTGACTTCCCTGGAAGAGACATTATAAAATACTGCTTGGGCTTCACATGAAGATCAAGCAAATATGAAAAGATAGTAAACAAAAGTGCCCCCTGCCCGTAACAGCGGGACGGGAATCGCTTTTGTTTTTTCTTTTTTCTGGAGCCGATTTGACCCAATCAATGCAGCACTTATTTCATGACTGATTTCGGAATAGGGGAAAGAGGGGACGTACAGAATGGCAAAGTACATTTTTGTAACAGGCGGGGTTGTATCGTCGCTGGGCAAAGGGATTACGGCGGCATCGCTCGGACGGCTGCTGAAGAACAGAGGCTTGAAAGTCACGATCCAAAAGTTCGACCCGTATATCAACGTGGATCCGGGAACCATGAGCCCGTATCAGCACGGGGAAGTATTCGTCACCGATGACGGGGCGGAGACAGACCTTGACCTCGGACACTATGAGCGGTTTATCGATATCAATCTGAACGCCAACTCCAATGTGACCACGGGGAAAATCTATTCCGCCGTCATCGCCAAAGAGCGCCGGGGGGATTATCTCGGTGGGACGGTGCAGGTCATCCCGCACATTACCAATGAAATCAAGGAACGCGTTTTCCGCGCGGGGCGTGAAACCGGTGCCGATGTTGTCATCACGGAGATCGGCGGAACGGTCGGCGATATCGAAAGCCTGCCCTTCCTGGAAGCGATTCGGCAGATCAAGAGCGACATCGGGCGGGAAAACGTCATGTATATACACGTTACCCTGATCCCCTACATCAAAGCGGCCGGTGAACTGAAAACAAAGCCGACCCAGCACAGCGTCAAGGAACTGCGCAGTCTCGGCATTCAACCCAATGTGATCGTCACCCGGACGGAGCATCCGCTGTCGCCCGAGATGAAGGAGAAGCTCGCTTTGTTCTGCGATATCGACAAGAATGCGGTGATCGAAGCGGTGGATGCCGATCCGCTGTATGAAGTGCCGCTCCTCCTGCAGGCACAGGGGCTTGACGACTATGTATGCCGCCACCTGGGGCTCCCCTGCGGGCCGGCGGACATGACCGAATGGAAGGCGCTGGTCGACAAGATCAAGAATCTCACTCATCTGACCCGCATTGCCATCGTCGGGAAATATGTGGAGCTTCACGATGCGTACCTGTCCGTGGCGGAGGCCTTGTACCACGCCGGTTATGCCAACGATGCGGATGTGGACATCAAATGGGTACACGCCGAAGAGGTGACCGAGGAAAACGTGGCCGAACTGCTCGGCGATGTGGACGGCATTCTGGTGCCGGGCGGATTCGGCGACCGGGGAATCGAAGGGAAAATTATCGCGACCCGTTACGCGCGGGAGAATCGCGTGCCGTTCCTGGGCATCTGTCTGGGCATGCAGGTGGCGGTCATTGAATTTGCCCGCCATGTGGCCGGCATGACGGGTGCCAACAGCTCCGAGATCAATCCGGACACCCCGTATCCGGTGATCGACCTCCTGCCGGAACAAAAAGAGATCGAGGACAAGGGCGGCACGATGCGCCTGGGGCTCGATCCGACGAAGGTGGAAGAAGGCAGCCTGGCGGCGAAGGCTTACAACAGCACGCTTGTTTATGAACGCCACCGCCATCGTTATGAAGTGAACAATGAGTACCGGGACCAGCTTGCCCGGTTGGGCCTGCGCTTCTCGGGAACCTCCCCGGACGGCCGTTTGGTGGAGATCATCGAGGTGCCGGATCATCCGTGGTTCCTGGCGACGCAGTTCCATCCGGAATTTACGTCCCGCCCGAACCGTCCACAGCCGCTGTTCCGCGACTTTGTGGCTGCCGCTTTAAAACAACGGAAATAGTCTACAAAAAGCGTACCGTGATCGCACGGTACGCTTTTTTGTATACGAAAACCCCCAGTTAGACTGGGGGTTCGGGAAAGCTTACAGCTATGAGTAGCCATCCTTTGAACCCGGTGATAAGATGGGAGCCGGTCTGCCAACCGCTCAAACTTATCACAGGAGGACAAAGGATGGACAAGAGCAGTCTAGCACACACCAAATGGAACTGCAAATATCATATCGTATTTGCTCCGAAATACCGAAGACAAGTGA
>NZ_JAALGD010000011.1 GCF_011059135.1 Brevibacillus sp. SYP-B805
CCAAACCTTACAAAGTAGCAGTCATTGCATGTGCCAATAAACTTCTCCATCTCATCTACGCTATTCTGAAGAAAGGCGTTCCTTATCAAGAACAGACCGTATAACGATAACGGATAGGACTGATAACTAGATCCTTCCAACTGAATTTGGAAGGCTGGTTTGTTATACCCTTTTTAAAGTATACCACAAATAATGATGCTATTTAATTAATTTGGCTTGACAAGATATTAGCTGGTTCAGCGATGTGAGACTCACGCCCCCTGTGGCACCGCGTCTTCGTTTCTTCGCTGAGTCGGTCGTCAAAGGAGCTCGCTTGGCCCCATCACACCATGACTCAAATAGGCGTTTGTGTCGGTGCGTTATGGTACGTTTTTCATGACGGATTCGACTTTTACCTCGGTGGTGATCAGCTTTTCTTTCGTCATCCAGTCAATCAGCGTTTGCCACGACGCGGCGCTCTGGCTGCCGAACGGCTCGCTGCCCGCATCCATCAGCGGCAGGAGAATATCGAGACTCTTCTTCTCCACATCCGCATCCAGCGGGAACTCTGTGGCCTGTTTGGCTAGCAGGAGGTCAAGGGCCTTCTCCTTGTTCTTGGCCACGTATTCCTGACCCTTGGCTGCCGCGCGCATGAACGCCGCTAACGCTTCTTTTTTCTTGGCGAGCGTATCGTCGCTGGTAGCGAGAACCAGTTCATAGTAATCCGGAACCCCGTATTGGCGCGGATCGAACGCTTCTACCGCAATGCCGTTTTTCTCCAGAAGCAGCTTCTCGTGATTGATATAGCCGCCGACGACCGCATCCACCTTTTTGCCGGTCAAGGCGGGCACGATATCAAAGCCGATATCGGTAAACGCAACGCCGCTGTCATCGCCGCCGTTCGTCTTGATCATGGTCCGAACCATCGATTCATCAAGCGGGACGGCGGGATAGCCGATGTGCTTACCCGCCAGATCCTTGGGCGAATGAATGCCGCTATCCTTGCGCGCCATGATGACATTCAGCGGATGGCGGACCAATGCGGCGATGGAGACGACGGGCAGCCCCTCTGCGCGCGCCTGGACGATTTGCGGCTGGTAGCTGATGGCCGCGTCTACCTTGCCTGCAGCCGCCAGCTTGAGCGGATCATTGGCATCCGCAGGCATCTGCAGGGTAACCTTCAGATTTTCCTCTTTGAAGTAGCCTTGTTCCTCCGCCGCATAGAGGAACGAATGGACGGCATTGGGATACCAGTCCAGCGCGATTGTCAACTCCTGCGGCTCCGACGGTTTGGAGGGCTCGGTTTGCTGATTGGCGGGGGTGACCGGTGTGGAGCAGGCGGTCAAGCTACCAGCCAGCAGCAGGCTGAACAGCGAGAGGGTGATGCGTTTTCCATTCCATGACATGGTGCGATGCTCCTTTTCTTATTGGTTGTGCGTATGCCGATGTGCGAAACGTTTCTCGGCCCATGCAGCCAGCGCGAACAGCGCGATCCCCGCCAGCGAAAGCAGCAGAACCGACGCAAAGAGCGCGGGTGCCTGGAAGTTCCCCGCAGCCCGCCTGCCGAAATAGCCAAGGCCGCCGCTTGCTCCCAACCACTCGTCGATGGTTGCTCCCGACACGCTGAATGTGGCCGCCACCTTTAACCCGCTGAAGAAATGCGGCAGGCTGGCCGGGATCTGCAGCTTGAGGAAAATCTGGCGGCGGCTGGCCCCCATCGTCTTCAAGAGGGCGATCATGTCGGGATCAGCCGCCCGCAGGCCGTCGTACAGGCTGACGACGACGGGAAAAAAGGTGAACAGGATGGTAACGGCGATCTTGCCGGAGAGATCATAGCCGAACCACAGGATAAACACAGGAGAAAGCGCGATGATCGGGATGGTTTGCGAGATCACGATATAGGGATAAACGATGCGTTCCACCAGCCGGCTCATGTGCATCGCCATCGCCAAACCCGCCCCGAACAGGATGGAGAGAACGAGTCCGAGGACCACCTCGCGAAGGGTGACCCACAGATGGATGCCCAGCAGCTGTTCCCTCAGCTCCCACAGCGAAAGCAGCACGTCGCTTGGCCGGGGGAAGATAAACGGGGGCAGGGAGAACAGCCGGCAGACGCTTTCCCAGATCAGAAACAATAGCACCATTGAGATGCAGAACCAGCCGATGGTCCTGCCCTGTGCCCATCCTTTCATTGCGCCTGCCACCTCCCCTTCTCCCCGGACTGGGCTCTTCTCTCTTGCAGGATGCGCCAAATCTCTTCCCGCAGCGCAAGAAAAGCAGGATCATAGCGATGCTCTCCCCGGCGCGGGCGGGGAAGGAGAATCGGCACCTCGATCGCCTGCGTAAGCGGCGTCTGTGCGAGCACCAGCACCCGATCCGCCAGCAGAATCGCTTCGTCGATATCATGGGTGATCAGCATGATGGTCGTGCCCAGTCGCTCGCAAACCCCCAGCAGCCATTCCTGCATCTCCATGCGGGTGATGCCATCGAGCGCGCTGAACGGTTCATCCAGCAGCAGCAGGTCGTTGCCTGCCAGCACGGCCCGCAGCAGCGACACGCGCTGCCGCATGCCGCCGGAGAGCTGATCCGGATACGCATGCTCCCATCCTTTCAGTCCGAATGCCGGCAGCAGCTCCATCACCCTCTCCGTGGAGGCGTGTTTGTCCACACCTTTGATCTCCAGCGGCAGCGCTGCGTTTTCGGCAACCGTCCGCCATGGCATCAGCAGATCTTTTTGCGGCATGTAGCCCACTTTCCCGAGCAGCGTCCGCTCTTTTTCCCCGTTGAGGCTGATGGTGCCCGCCGTGGGAGCGAGCAGCCCGGTTGCCAGCTGAAACAGGGTGCTTTTGCCGACCCCGCTCGGTCCGATCAGGCTGACGAACTCCCCCTGTCCGATCTGCAGGGAAAAATGCTGCACGATCGGCTTCTCCCCATAGGAAAAGCTCACGTCGGCAAAAGAGAGCTTGCTTTTCAAGGCCACAGCTCCCCCCGATAGGCCATTTCCCAAAACTGGTATTCCATCCGGGTGGTTGTCAGGAAATGCTTTTCATACAGGGCAAGTTCCCGCTCGTTTTTCCCCGCCGCGAGATCGTCCATCAGCCCGATCAGCCACTTCGCCAGTTCGCCGAACTCCTCGGAAGAGTAAGTGGTCACCCATTCTCCGTAGAGCGGATGGTTTGTGGCTCCCTCGATGCGGGACAGCGCCTTGCCGATTTCCCAATAGCTCCACATGCAGGGCAGGAGGGCGCTCACCAGCTCGGCCAGCGAGCCCTGATAGGCAACCTTCAGCATGTAGCTGGTATAGGCCAGCGTGGCAAAAGCCGGTTCGGTCTCTTCCAGCTGATCGTCCGTGATGCCAAACTTCCGGGCATACTGCCGGTGAAGAGACATTTCCGCATTCAGCGTTGCCTCCTGCAGCGCGGCGAATTTGGCGCCGGTCGCCAGGTCATACGCCTTGGCGCTGGCGATGGCAAAAAGTTTGGCATAGTCGATCAGAAACAGGTAATCCTGCCGCATGTAAAAGGCGAACTTCTCTTTCGGCAGGCTGCCATCCCCCAGGCCTTGCACAAAGGGATGGCGATGGATCTCTTCCCAGATGGGCGCGACGGCTGTGCGCAAGCGTTCTGTAAAACGGCTCATCTATTCGATCATCCCTTCCGCGGGACTGCTGGCAGAGGCGTAGCGCTTTTTGGGAATCCGGCCGGCCAGGAATCCTTTGCGCCCCGCCATGACCGCGTATTTCATCGCTTCCGCCATCAGCACGGGATCGTCCGCCTGCGCGACCGCCGTATTCAACAGGACGCCGTCCGCCCCCAGCTCCATCGCCTTGGCGGCATCGGCGGGAGAACCGATGCCGGCATCGACGATCACCGGTACGGTAGCCTCCTCGATAATGAAACGGATGTTGTTTTCATTGAGGATTCCCTGACCGGAGCCGATGGGGGACGCCCCCGGCATAACCGCGTGAACCCCTACCTCCTGCAGGCGTTTGGCCAGGATCGGATCATCGTTGGTATAGGTGAGCACGATAAAGCCTTCCTCCACCAGCTGCTTCGACGCTTCCAGCGTGCCGATCGGATCGGGCAGCAGCGTCCTGGCATCCCCGATCACCTCTACCTTGATCATGTCGCAGAGGCCGGATGCACGGGCGAGCCGGGCGATGCGCACCGCCTCCTGTGCCGTGTACGCCCCCGCCGTGTTGGGCAGCAGGGTAAATCTTTTCAAATCAAGGCGCTCCAGGAAATTGGGCGCGTCGGGATTCTCCAGATCGAGACGGCGGATGGCAAATGTCAGAATCTCCGTCTCGGAAATCTCAACCGCACGGCTTTGCACATCCAGGTCGTCAAATTTTCCGGTCCCCAACAGCAGGCGGGACCGAAACTCATACGGTCCGATTTTTAATGTGTCGCTCATGTGATTCATCCCCCTCCAACAAAATGAACGATTTCGATGCGATCGCCGTCTGCTACCGGCGTCGATTCGTACCGGGAGCGATCCACAATCTCTCCGTTATGCTCCACGACGACGATCTTGTTCTGCAGCTGATAATGGTCGAGCAGATCGCCCAGGGTCGCCACATGATCGAGCGACACCTGTTTGCCGTTGACCCGCAGATTCATCCGCATCCTCCTTCCCCGAAGAAAAAAAGCTTCCTTTCATCCCCGGGCCCTGCACAGGAATGAAAGGAAGCCGTTCCAAAACGGACGGTCTCCACAAAAAAACCATCCGCCTTCGGATGGTTCGTTTGCACATCAGCCGTGAATCGCACGGCTGCCGCCTAAGCCGCAAACCGCCTCTTCCGTTCACGCTAACTGCCAATACCTCTTCCTCCGCTGGCATGACCCAGTTCAGGTTCCACGGTTAGTAACACATTCGTTACAATCTCAGCCGACTATGCTCGGCTCCCGTTTGGTATGGACTATCAAGTTGTTCGTCTCTTACACTAACACGACCGCAGTGCTTTGTAAATAGGGAAGTTCGCGGCGGAGGAAGTTTACGGTCCGCCGAAATAATCTTTCTCCAGCTGCCTGTATTCCTCCAGGGCTCGCTGTGACCATCTGATCGTTCTCTCCAGAACATGGATCTCCGCCAGTAGCGCCGCTTGCAGCGAGTCCCGGTATGCGGGGATCTCCCCGTGATACGGCTTCAGCTCCGCCAGCATCACTACGATCTTTTCCTGGTAGGACAAGGCGCGCCGCTGGTGAAAAAGGGGGACGTCCACTTCCATGGGATGGTGCAGGTCGCCCTGGGCCGGATGCTTGCGGACAGCGAGGATTTTGACGACCGACTTGGGCGGGTTGACCTCCACCACTTCGGCAATGTACTGGCCGGTTTTGTAGGTGGTGACGACGCGGTCACCGACTTGGACCGTCTGTGTGTGCATGCGTGCAACTCCTTTCTGTCACGGTGTGATCCTGGTGAGCAGACTCTCTTTTATCTGTGTCAACAAGTCCTCCGGCGAAGGGCCTCCGGTGCCCCCGCCCTGCGCCATCGCCGGATTGCCGCCGCCCTTGCCGTCAATCAGCGGCAGCGCCTCCCGCAACAGCTCGTTCATCGGGAGGCTGACCGCCTCGCCGCGCGCGAAAACCAGCTGGGTCTTGGGGCCGGATGAGACAAGCAGGGCGATGGCGGTGGGGTCCAGCGCGACCATGCGCTGCGCGAGCTTTTGCATGTCCGGAAGCGGACGCTCCGCCAAGGCGACGGCAGCCAGACGCAGCCCGCCGATCGTCTCGGCCTCCCGCATCCGCTCCCTGGCCTCCGCTTCCAGCAGCTTCTGATTGGCTTCCTGCAGGGCGCGTTCGGTCTCCTTGCGCTCCAGTTGCAGGCGGGCGACGGCGTCCGGCAGCTCCGCTTCCGAACTGCTGAGAAGACGGCCGAGCTGCTTCAGGACGCGGTGTTTATGCCACAGCTCGCGGGCCGTCCGCCCACCACAGATGAATGCGACACGCACATTTCCTTTCATGCGCTCCCAGTCGAGAATCTGGATCGGTCCGATCTCTCCCGTCTGTTTGGGATGCGTGCCGCCGCACGGATTGTAATCGAAGCCTTCAATCGTTACGATCCGGATGTTTTCCGTCACGGCAGGCGGCTTGCGCAGGGGCAGCCGGGCAAGCTCCACGGGATCCACGAAGCGGGCGATGATGGGCCGATTTTCAAACACGATGCGGTTGGCCAGTTCGACCGCCTGCACCGCCATTTCTTCCGTCACTTCCTCCACGGCCAGATCAATGGTGACCCGCTCCCGTCCGAGATGGAAGCCGACGGTTTGCGCATCGAACAATTCCGCAAATGCGGCCGACAGGATATGCTGTCCCGCATGCTGCTGCATATGATCGAACCGGCGCTGCCAGTCGATGCTGCCTGCTGCCGTGGTTGTCCCGGGCGGGAACGGACGGCTCAGCCGATGGCGAACGGTGCTGTCCACCTCTTCCACCTGGATCACCTCGATCCCGTTCAGGGTGCCAGTATCGCACGGCTGCCCGCCGCCCGTCGGATAAAACGCGGTCCGATCCAGCACGATATAAGGGGTGCCGTCTTCTTCGCTGCCCTGATAGATGACGTTCGCTTCAAACGTTTGTATGTACGGGTCCGTATAATACAATCTGTCTTTCATAAGCCATAAGCGCTCCTCATTGTTTGGCTTGTCCGGTCTTACCGTCTGCCTCCCTTTTGCCGTATAATGACAGGCAGGAGGTGCAGTCGATGGAAAAAAAGTATTTTACCCTGGAGGAAGCGAACCAACTCCTGCCAGTGGTTCAGACGGAACTGACCTATCTGCAAAGCATGAAAAAGGAATTTTTTGAGAAATATCAAGAACTTCAACACGTCAAAAAGCGCATGGCCTATCATACCTCTCCGGATGCTGCGCTGCACGATGCCGTCTTTACGCTTGAATGCGAGCTCGATTTCCTCGATATCGAAGCGCGCCTGCGGTTGAAGCAATTGTACGAGCGCGGCATCCAGATCAAAGATATCGATAGCGGACTGGTTGATTTTCCGGCGATGCTCGATGGGGCCGAAGTGCTCTGGTGCTGGAAGCAGGGGGAAGCGCAAATCACCCACTATCATGGTGTGAATGAGGGATTTGCCGGCCGCAAGCAGATCAAATGAAACCGCTGCTACCCCAACAGCTCCCGCAGTTTCGCGTCTCTTGCCGCGCGCTCTTCAGGGGCAGCCAGATCATATTTTTTCAGCAAGTGAAACAGTTCGTTCAGCCTCTCTTGGGACAACGGTTGATCCAGCAGCTGGTCCAAGCGGTTCTCCAACTCGTCCGGCAGATACGCCCGCTGGTCCGCCAGCTTCTTCCGCACGTCTTCTTGGCTGTGATCCAGTTTGCAGTCGCCCATTCCCGATTCCTCCTCCTGTCTCTTTCCCTCATCATACCATTTGGCATGCCGATGAAAAAGTCTCCCGGGGAGGGGAGACTTTTTATCGCTTGACCACATCGAAGTTATCTTCAATCAGGAGCCAGTTTTGCGGAAAGGACAAGCCGAGCTTCCAGTAGCTGACCCCGCGCAGGCCCAGTTCCTTGACCAAATCGAATTTGGCCTGGATGGAGCGGGCGTCCTCAAACCATACCCGATGCTGTCTGCCTGCGTCGTCCACATAATTGAAAAACGGCGCCTGGGCCCGGTCATCATACTGGATCGCCACGTTCTCCCGTCTGGCGATATCGATGGCGGTTTGCGGGCTGATCGCCCGGGCGGTTGTCCCTCGCCGGTACGGAAGCGTCCAGACATAGCCGTAAAGATTCTGCCCCATCATGATCTTCTCCGCTGGGATTTCCGAAATGGCGTACTCCAGGACCCGGCGGACCGGTCCGATGGGCGATACGGGCATGGGCGGACCGCCGCTGTAGCCCCATTCATAGGTCATGATCACGACGAAGTCCGCAATTTGTCCATGCGCCCGGTAATCATGGGCGGTATACCATTCGCCGCGCTGTTCCGCGCTTGTCTTTGGGGCGAGCGCGGTGGAGATCAGGTAGCCGGCGGCATGGATCCGGTCTGCGGCCTTGCGCAGAAAGCGGTTGTAAGCCTCTCGGTCTGCCGGGTCGACGCGTTCGATGTCGAAATGGATGTCGCGGAATCCGAGACGGCGCGCCGTCGCCATGATGTTGTCCAGCAGCCGGTCCTGCAGCGCTTCATCGGTGAGAATGACATGGGCCAGCTCCGTACTGAACTGCCCTCCCTCGATGTTGGTCACCACCAGCATCATCGTGACGCCGTTTTGGCCGGCGATCGAGGCAAAGTCATCCAGGTTGGGAGGGGCAAGCGTACCGTCCCGGTTGATCTGAAAGCTGAACGGAGCCAGGTAGGTCAGATGCGGCGCCGCATTTCTCGTCGACTGGCGCAGGGCCGGTGTGACCACGTTTCCGATCGGCTCCACGTAGGCATTGAACTCCCCTCTCCGCCTCGGGCGTGGCGGCACATAAAGCCGCGTCCCTACCTGCAAAGGCTGCGTCAGCGGGATGCGGTTGATCCGGGCAAGCTCCGCCGCGCTCATCCCGAACCTTCTGGCAATGGTGTACAAACTGTCCCCGGGCTGCACGAACACATACCTCCCGACGATCGGGATCACCAGCGCCTGCCCGACCACCAGATTCCCGGGAGCTGACAGTTCATTGGCCCGGATCAGTTCGCTCTCCGTGGTATTGTATGCCTGCGCGATCCCGAACAAGCTCTGGCCCGGCCGAACTACGTGTATCTGCATGATGCTCCTCCTCGGTATTTGCGTCTCTTGTTACTCTTGTATTCACCGGGGAGAAGTTAGGTGTTTGTCTGGGTGAGCGCTTTAAGAAAGCGGTACAGATGCTCGACCGAATGCATGGCATATCTGCGCTCCGCGGGCCGCCCTTCCCGAAACAGCAGCAGGCAGGGAACGCTGGTGATGCGCCACCTTTCCGCAAGAACCGGCGCCCTGTTCAGGTTGATGCTCACCAGCGAAAGCTGCGGCAGCATCGCTTCCACGACGGCCAGCATCCGGGCCGCCCATTTGCACGTGCCGCAGAAGGGGGTGTACAACAAAAGGGCAAACGTCCGCCGGTCCGCCAACCACGCATCCAACTCCGTCAGCGATACGTCTTCCATGCCCGATACCTCCTCCCTCAGAATTCCAGCCAGCCAAAAAAAGCCGCCCCGCAACCGGGACAGCTTCCTTACCGCAACGAAATCACCCGTGTGATCTGGGGAAGATGCTCGAGGGCTTCCACCACATCCGCCGAAATCTCTTCATCGGTCAGCGAGATCAAGAGGGCGTTCCTGCCTTTTTGCTCGCGGGCGACATTCAGCTTGGAGATATTGATGCGATTTTCCGCCAAGATGCGGGAGACATCGTAGATCACGCCGGGATAATCGATATGATCGACCACGACGCCGTTGGCTTCCGGCGTGATGCGGCACGGGCAGTAATTGATCTCGCTGATATACGTCTCCCGATAATCCCGGGCAAAGGTGTACTTGTTGCCATTCACCTTCAAGGTGGCCAGATGGTTGGTATATTCACCGGAACTGGCCTGCACAGCAACATTCTCCCCCAACCCTTCCAGCAGGGCGCGGGTGATGTCATCCCGGTTTTCATGGGAGAGAATCGTCAGCGTCGCCCCCTCCAACCGCGCCTCAAAGCGATGGATCAGTCTGCCCAAGGAGCGAAGTCCCGCCGTATCCGTCATGTCCATACACCTCCAGGGTTGTTGTTCAGTCGAATTTCCACGCGGGAGCTTCCCGGACAATCGAAGACTGGTTAAGGGCGCGGTACCAGGCTGTCATGGTTTTTCCATTCTTGTGATACGTGATTTTGTAGATGGTATTGCCTTTTCCGCTTCTGTCAAACGGGCTTTGGTCAGGGGGGACGACTTCAATCTGCTCGATCGTTCCCCCTCTTGCGGCTATCATCTCTCGTATCTCTTGGACCTGTTCCTGATTGGCTTCTCTCGAACTGACATAAGAGATCATGGCGATCACCATCGGTACCAGCAGGCAGGCCAGCACGACGATTTTTGACTTTTTGGCAGCATCCACGCTTGCTTCCCATCCTTCTGCTTTACTTGGCCGCAACTGCCTGCGTCACCTTGTCAATGGTTCCGCCGCCCAGGCATTCATCGCCCCTGTATAGAACGACGGCTTGGCCGGGGGTGACGGCTTTTTGTGGCTGGTCAAACAGCACTTCCGCCCGTCCGCCGTCGAGCAGGCGCACCGTTACGCCCTGATCGGGCTGACGATAGCGGAATTTGGCCGTACAGGTGAATTCGCTCGGCATCGGACGGTCGCTGATCCAGCTGACATCGGTGGCGATCAGACCGGTGGAGTAGAGTCGGGGATGATCCGCCCCCTCTGCCACAATCAGCACATTGCGCTCCAGGTCTTTCTCCACGACAAACCATGGCTGACCGCTCTTGCCGTAGCCTCCCCCAATGCCTAATCCCTGCCGCTGCCCCAGCGTATAATACATGAGACCATCGTGACGTCCGATCACGTCGCCATCCACCGTCTCGATATCCCCGGGTTTGGCGGGCAGGTAGTTTTGCAGGAATTCGCGGAAGTTGCGTTCGCCGATGAAGCAGATGCCGGTGCTGTCTTTCTTTTTCGCGGTGGCAAGCCCCGCCTTTTCCGCAATCGCCCGCACTTCCTGCTTCTGCAGATGACCGATGGGAAACATGGCTTTCGACAGCTGCGCCTGGCTCAATTGATTGAGAAAATAGGTTTGGTCCTTGTTGGGATCGGCCCCGCGCAGCAGCTTGTACTCGCCGTCCTGCATCTCCACCCGCGCGTAATGGCCCGTGGCAATGTAATCGGCTCCGAGATCAAGCGCTTTCGACAGGAATTCGCCGAACTTGATCTCCCGGTTGCACATCACATCCGGATTGGGGGTGCGTCCTTTGCGGTATTCGTCCAAGAAATACTGGAACACCTTCTCCATATATTCTCGTTCAAAGTTGACGGTATAGTAAGGGATGCCGATCTGATCACACACGCGCCGCACGTCCTGGAAATCGTCCTCGGCCGTGCAGTGGCCGAATTCGTCGGTATCATCCCAGTTTTTCATAAAAATCCCGATCACGTCATATCCCTGCTGCTTCAAGAGATAGGCAGTTACGGAAGAATCGACGCCACCGGACATGCCGACTACCACACGCGTCTCTTCTGGTCGTTTCATCGCTAGCTCCTCTTTCCTTTGAAAATCTTCTTGCCTATCCAGCTTACCACGTTTTGCGCCAAGAAGCGAATCTACAAGTGCAGGCGTGCCTGCGGATGATCGTCTCGGACCAGATCGAGTTCAGCGGCTTTGGCATTGGCCTCTACCTGTGCGACATCCTTGCAGCCGGGAATCACGCAGGTGACGGCAGGATGTGCCAGACACCACGCCAATGCCCACTGAGCCATGTCGACTCCTTCCGGCACTTCGGTGCGTTTGATTTCCTCCACGCGCCGCAATTTCTCCAGCGTTTGGGCCTGGTTGTGATGATGGCGCACATCATTTTCCGCGAAGGTTGCGCCGGGCTTGTACTTGCCGGACAGATAGCCGCTCGCGAGCGGGACGCGCGCCAGCACGCCCAGATTCTGTCTGATGCAGGAAGGGAAGACGCGCTCTTCCGGCGTTTGGTCCAGGCGGTTGTAGACCACCTGAATGGCCTCGGCTCCCACGCGGGTCGCAGCATCCGTCTGATGCAGGTTGTCGTTGAAGCCGATCGAGATGCCGAGATGACGAATCTTGCCGGCTTGTTTCTGTTTGTCCAGCATGGTCCACAGCTCGTCCTGATCGAAATATTCGTCGCTGCCGGAGTGGAATTGATACAAATCGATATAATCGGTTTGCAGGGCCCGCAGCGAATCCTCCAGCTGATCAAGAACCTCCTGGGCGGACCAGTGGTTGGTGCGGTTGCGATAGCCATGGAACTTGTGACCAAACTTGGTGGCGACAATCCACTCGGTTCGCTCCCGCTTGATCGCATGGCCGATCATTTGTTCCGACAGATGGTCGCCATAACATTCTGCGGTATCGATCAGATTGATGCCGAGCTCCTTCGCGCGGCCGATGATTTGATCCACTTCGGGCTGGGAGAAGCTTTTTCCCCACTCGCCGCCAAACTGCCAGGTGCCGATGCCGATGACGGAAACCGTCAGATTGGTTTTGCCAAGGGTACGGTATTTCATCACTGCTCTCCCCTTTCTCGATATGAGAAAACCCCGGCGACTAAAGCGAACGCTCTGCCCACGTTGCACCGAACGGGGGCCCTTGCTGGTGTCGGCGGGGGCCTCCAACCTTTCTTGCTTCGCATTCCTATAAAAACCCTGCCTGTCAGCTCCGGCAGGCCATGGCATGGATGAACAAGGATGGACTTCTTCTGAGGAAGCCTTACTGATCGTTTCCAAAGCGTGCGTAGACAAAGAAAAGCACGTACGTAAAGATTCCCAGATACAACAGCGTGTCCCATGCGGTGAGGACCTGCTCTTCATACAGCATGCCGAGGCACATGGAAACGGACCGGATCAGGGTGTACCCGATGGCAAACTTTAAAAAGAAGGTCAGCCACTGCTGCAGCACGAACGTTTCCTCTCCTTCGGCAGGGGATGATGGTTTTCAGCAGGAACCATCGACCAAAAGTGTCTGCTTCTGCTTATTATACTATGACACCCCTGAGGTTTTCACCAAGAAAACCAGCCGAACTGCCTTTTTATACAGCGCTGCCCTCCTGGAAAAAGGGCGGATCCGGTATAATGGAAGACAGCGAGATCAGTCACAAACGGGGTGGATGGCATGTCTTCACTCGATTTGCTGGAACGAAAATTATTGCGGCTGCTGGTCGAAACGGATCAGGTCCGCTTGAAACGGCGGCTGTTGCCGACGCGTCGCTCCCTTGCCGGCGATGCCCGGCTGACCGACAAGGAAAAGCGTGAACTGGTCAGCCTGTTTCTGCGCCGGATGGAATCCCTCCCCCCGGCGAAGCGGCAGGAGGTTATGGACCTGCTGCGACTCTATGAAGAACAGCCGTGATGATTCCGAAGCAGCTTGCAGACCTGCGGCATGTAATAGAACGATTGGGCAAACACCGCTTCCGGCCGATCGTCCGCCACGATCTCTCCCCGATACAGAATGGAGACGCGATTGGCGTAGGCAGCCGCAAATTCGACGTCATGGGTAATCACCAGCGTGGCCTGTACCGGCAGGGCGCGCAGCAGCCGGATCAGCCCTTCCTTTTCGCCCTGATCCAGCCCGCGAGTCGGCTCATCCAGCAGAAGCAGCTGGGGTCGGGTGGCGAGCACGATGGCCAATGCCAGGCGCTGACGTTCCCCTCCGCTCAGGTCGTGCGGATGGCGGTGGCGGTAGCGGCCGAGATGCAAGCTCTCCAGCAGCTCCTCCTGCCAGGCAGCATTCCCTTTCGCAGCGAAGGAGAGTTCTTCTTCCACCGTATCGTGCAGAAAATAATCATTCGGGTTTTGGGAGAGATACCCGACGCGGCTGCTCCCTCCTTCCCAGAACCGCTCCTCCACCTTTTCCCCCTGCCAATAGAGGGAGCCTTTTCGCAGCGGCACCGCTCCGGCGCATACTTTGGCCAACGTGCTTTTTCCCGCGCCGTTCTCCCCCAGAAGCGCGATCTGGTCCCCGGGATAGATCGCGTAGCTGATGTCGGTCAGAACCATGTTGTTTTCATAACCGGCATGCCCCCCCTGCAAACGCAGCAGCGGTTCGCTTTCTTTCTCCGCCTTCGCCTTCCGGAAGAAGGAGGTGAACTGTTCAAGCATCCTCCCTTTGGCCGGTGGAACCGGCTGCACCCGGCTCCCGACAGCCGGTGGCAGCGAGCCGCAGAGCTGCGCCCGCGCTTCCTTGACCGTCAGCGGCACCTTTGCCGTGTCTCCATGGACCAAGGCGTAGCGGGAGACCGGCGGCAAAAACAGCTGCCAGGCGGCATGGTCCCGCGCCCGCGCGGCGAACTGGCGCGGACTGCCGTTGAATACCACCTTTCCTTCCTGAAACAGCAGGATGCGGTCTGCAAGATGGAAGCAGCGATCCAGACGATGCTCGCTCATGATGACCGTCATGCCCCACTCTTCGTTCAGGCGCCTGACGGCATGCAGCAGTTCTTCGGCATGCACCGGGTCAAGCTGGGAGGTGGGTTCGTCCAGCAGCAGCGCCTGCGGATGAAGGGCTAGCACGCTGGCAAGCGCCACTCGTTGTTTTTCTCCGCCGCTGAGCGTGGACGTTTGCTTGGACAAGAACGCTCCCAAGCCGAAAAGGTGGCTCACCTCCGCCAGACGGCTTTTGATCTGGTCGGGCGGCATCGCCACATTTTCCAATCCGAAGGCCAGCTCCCGCTCCACCGATTCCATCACCAGCTGACGTTCCGGATCCTGCTGCACAAAGCCGATGGCCGCTACGATCTCCCGGTGCGACAAGGCGGAAAGCGCTTTTCCCTGAAAACGGATCTCTCCCGCGATGGAACCGCCGTAAAAGCGGGGCACCAGGCCGTTCAAGGCGCGCAGGAACGTGGATTTGCCGCTCCCGCTCCCGCCCAGGACCAGCACAAATTCGCCCGCCTCGATCTCCAGGGTAACATCAGCCACGGCAGGATGCGCCGACTCCGGGTATTGATAGGTGAGACCTTTGCATGCAAACATCTTCACTGTGTCTGCCTCCTTAACAGCCAATAGAGCGGCAAAATCCAAACGACCGACAATCCGGCCAGAAAAAGGAGATCGCCCACCGGATCATGCCACATCATCCGCGGATAAAATTGAAACCGCCCGAAGTCAAAGCCGAGGGCGAACCCCGCAAACACCGGAATGAACAGGACAAGCAGCAAACCCATGATTTCGTCTCCCGTGATGCGGGAGCGTTTGTAGACGGTGCGCGGCCCGCTCCCGAACCCGCGGACATACAAGGTTTCGGCCGTCAACCAAGCGCCTTCCAGGGCGGACAGGAGGAGCGGCCGGAACAAAAACAGCCGGTGAACCAGCCGGTCCCGCCAGGCGTCGCTTTTCGGGAGAATCCCCCGCAGCCGCATCGTCTCCTGGATTCTCGCCATCTCTTGTTCCAGGAAGGGAAACAGGCGAATGGCGAGAACCGCTGTCAGGACGAAGCGGGGCATCCATGCGGAGAATGTCAGCATCAACCGGTCATGATCGATGAAGCGCTGGTACATGACGGAGAGCAGCACCAGGATGGACAGGCGCAGCATACTCATCCCTGCGTATCCCAGCTCTTCTGCCGTCAGATCCAGCCGTCCGATCAACGGGGTGATCGGCCCTTTCCAGAGAAAGGTGACGCCGTTGCTCGCACACAAGGGGTTGATCAGCAGAAAGACCAGCGCGATCCACCAGCCATACCTGAAATAGGACGGCAGATCGACAAAGATTCTCTCCCTCTTGGCCCACAGGATGAGAAAGAGAAGCTGTCCCCCGATCAACAGCGGATTCTCCCAGAAGAAGACGAGCGCTCCGTGCACAAGCAGTAGCAGGCAGACGACCACGGGGTGGATCTTGCGCCAGCGGGAATCGGTCGGAGCGATCATGGTTTCTCCTCCTCAACGGACAACCGGGCGATGAGCAGCTTGCGGTGATAACGGCTCAACGTTTTCGCAAACCCGGGCGCCAGCAGGAAGGCAAAGAGAAAATTGCCCACGGCATGGGCCGTGTCAAAGGCAAATCCCCGGATATAGACGGCCAGAAAGGCCCCCCATGTCACCGAGCCCCCCTGACTGAGAAACACCCACAGATTCATGATCCAGCCAAACAGATATCCCCACAGCAGACAAACGATCGCAAAGAGCCAGCGCTTCGAACGCGTGGCCAACAGCACGGTGCCGGGACCCTTTGCCTCGATCAGGACGCGCAGCACCCCCGCACTGGCACCGGAGAGTCCCCAGGCGATCATCTGCCAGAGCGTCCACGGCCCCTGCCCCAGATAGAAGTTGGAAAAGAGCGCCGCTGTCACACCTGCCAGAAAGCCCGTTCGCATGCCAAACACATACCCGCTGATCATCACGAGAAACGTGGTCGGCTGTACGTTGGGTATGGGCGCAAACAGGATCCGGCCCACAGCGGCCAGCGTTCCAAGGGTGGCGGTTACGGCGATCAGCCGTTCATCCGTTCTTCCTTTTTCGTACAGGAACAGCAGCAGGAAAAACAGCAGCAGCAGTACGGCCAGGAGAAGCGCGGCGATATTCACGGAGCCCCACCCGCGCCGCTCGGAAGGGGAAGAGGGATCGTGTCGTTTCCGTTCACGATCAGGCCATAATGTCCCCGCACCCGGTCATCCGGTTGGCCTGCACGCTCCTGGTTCAGTACCTGTACAACCTGATCCACGCCTTCCGCGCCTACGCCCGCCGCGATCCACAGCGGCAGCCGGAACTCGGGATGGACGGTGGCCAGGAGCGCCCCCGCCCCCTTTTGATCATACAGGCGGCCCGCCTTCCCCTGTTCGTCATATGCCTGGATCCCTCTGTCGCTCAGATCGGCAAACAGGCCGGAAGTCGCCTTCTCTTTCCAGAGCGCTTGCAGGAACGGAGAGGCAGCCAGCTGTTTGGCTTCCCCGATAACAAGCAGCGCCTTTTCCTGCCGAAACGCGGACTCGTCCCATGCGATCACCTGCGGCGCTTTGCCAGTCAGTTTTTTCAGCATTTCGGCAACCTGCCTTGCCTTCCCGTCATAGCCGTCCTCCGCCATGATCGCGATCTCTGCGCCGGCCTTCCCCGCCATCTGCACAAACGGCTGCGGATAAGCCCCCACCTGGGCGGGCGCAGCGGCGGCGAAGCTCCAGTCATGGTAATCCCACCAGACGACATCCCCCGGGGCAAGCGCATATTCGGCGGCGCCGATGTCCGCCATCAGGCCGTTCACCGAGTAAAACCAATCCAGCTTCCGGCTCTTCTCGTCTCCCGGCCGGTAGGCGGAAGCGAGCCCCTGGATCGATTCCACAAAGCCGCCGCCGTAAGCCGTTTTCACCTCTCCGCCGTGCCGCTTCAGGATATCCATCACGGTATCGCCGGGCTCCAGCGGCACCCGTTGAACCGTCAGCGTCTGTGCGCCAAAGTCCCGGGTAATCCAGAGCTGGACAGCAGGACCGCTCTGCGCGGCAGGCTTGTTGGCCCCCTCGGACATTTGCGGAGAGTCCGGCTGTTGATGGGACAAGCGGTACTGCAGCATCCCGAAGCCAATCCCGCCGATGAGCACCACGGCCAGGACAAGCAACAGCCAATCCTTACGTTTCATCCTTCATCACCTCGTCATCGCACATGCAGCATCCGGTAAAACATCACGGCCGCTTCCGCACGGGTCACCGCTGCCTTGGCCGTAAACTGCTTCGTTGCGGTTCCGCCCAACAAGCGACGTCTCTGCAGGTCTTCCACGCTTGCCTTGGCCCAGGGACTGACCGTCTTCCCATTCACGCTCACGCCGGGGCCTGGGAATGTTTTGTTCCAGCCATAGCGTTTCAGCACGCGCGACACGATGGTCGCCATCTCTTCCTGCGTGATGCCCTCATGCGGACGGAATCGGCCGCCGCTGCCCTGCATCAGCCCGAGCGCAGCCGCTTTCTCCACGATCGGTGCCGTCCAATCGGTTGCGGACACATCCCGGAACAGCCCCTGCGCCCGCGTATTCGGCTCCTCCCCGAGGATGCGCAGCAGCAGGGCGGCGAACTGGGCCCGCGTCACCCGGCTTTCCGGCTGCATCAGCGTGGAGGTCATCCCCTGCATGTAGCCATTTTTTACCAGATAGGCCATTTCCGCATACGCCCAGTAGGAGGGGGGCAGATCTGCCAGCCTCGCCACTTTGCGGGCACCGCTTTTTTCCCTAAGAAATGTAAGATACGCACCTCCCCGCTTCAGATCGCTCAGCGCCAGCAGGGCCTGGGCGGTCGCGATCTGGTTGGCGCTGCCGCCGCGGGTGTGGGCAAATGCGCCTGCAGCAGTTTGAAAACCGAGCAGGTTGTCGGTCACGCTGCCGGCCCCTTTTTTCCAGTTCTCCGGCTGTTCTCCCCAGGCCAGCAGGGCGGAAATCACCGTGGCGGCCGACTCCGCGTTGGGGATGCCTCCTTCCTGATAGCCGCCATTGGCGGTTTGCGCCTTGCGCAGAAAATCGAGAGCCTTTTTCACCGGCTGCTCTTCTTTCCCCATGCCCAGCGCTTTGAACGCAACCAGCGTCATGGCCGTCATATCGATGCCCCCCGTCCGGCCGTCCGTCGCAAACTGATAGCCGCCATCCGGCAGCTGCTTGGATACCAGCCAGGCTTTCGCCTGCTTGGCGCGCGGGATCTGTTCTCCCGCAGCATACAGCGCGATCAGGCTCCATACATGGGCATTGATCAGACTCTGCCCCTGCCCGTCAATCCGGTCGGCGAACTTGCCGTTGGCCAACTGCGCCTTTTTCAGACGGGCGATCATATTTTCTCCTCCCACATTGGCAGGATCTTCCCCGAGGGCGAGCACCGTCAGCACGAAACGTGCATAGTCGGTCGTTTTCCGGGGGTCCAGGGTCTGCAGGCGCCGCTTCAGTTCGGCCTGCCACTTCGACCGGTCCCCCCATTTGGCAGACGGCAGCGCTTCCCCGGACAGAACCAGCCCGATCAGCGACCAATCGTCGATCGCGGCTTCTTTTCCGCTCTCATACCTGCTGTGCAGATAGGCTACGGCCTTGCCGGCAGCCGTGTTGATCTGGGAGGGTGTGGCCGCCAGTGCGCCGGGGTGAAAGGACGTAACCAGCATCACAAACGTCAAGAAAACGGCCCAACATGCCTTTCGCTTCATTGGAAAACCACCTCCGCCATACTGTAGGTATATGCGCGCAAAAAGGGAAAAGTAGGCAGAGAACCTCCGCCTACTTGCCTTGTGTTTGAACATTTCTCCAAAAACGGTACAGAACGGCTGCCGCCTCCGCCCGGGTGATCACCGCTTGCGGATCAAAACGGCCATCGGCTCTGCCCAGCATCCATCCGTGGGACGTACACAGGGCGACCGCCTCCCGGTCCAGTTCCGGAATCATCTGCAAGTCGGTGAAGCGAAGCGGCTCAATGCTCCCGCCTCCACCGTACGCCTGCGCCAGCCGAGAAGCGATCTCCAGCCGGCTGATGCCTGCGCCGTCATCCCGCTGCTCGCCCACGGCTTCTTTTTCGCTGATCCGGGCAAGCATGGCGGCAAATTCCTGGCGTGTCACGGTATCGGTCAGCCCGAATCGGAGAGGGGATTTGCCTTTCACGACACCGACAGCGGCAAGCGCCTGGACGGGCTCCCTGGCCCAAGCGTATCCGGCCGGCGCATCCAGCACATCCTGGAACGATGCCTGCGCGGACATCACCACCATGTCTCCAGGGGTCTCAACCACCGCTTTCGCCTTCTCCTCCTCGATGGTGACGAGGGGCGTCGCGGCCTGCCAGCCTGCCTGCCCGCCTGTCCGCACATACAGGCTCGGCCATCCGCCCTCCTCCGGCACACCTGTCAGCGGCCAGTTGATCTGATAAGCCACCGCTCCCGCCATGCTGCTCTCCAATCGATAGGAGGCCGTCAGTGGCTGCAGCGTGCCGGTCCAGCCGTTCCTGATCTCCTCCACCTGTGCGGTCTGTTCCTGATCATCATAGAATTGCACCGTCAGCTGGAAGGGATCGGCCCCGATGGTGAGCGGCTGCTTCAGCAACAGGTCCGTGCGCCAATTGCCTCTGGCGATCCCGAGCCGCGCGCCCGCTTGCCGCATCGCTTCCCACGCTTCCCGGTCCACCAGGATTTGGTATTTCGTCGTCTCCTGGTCCGACGGCAGTCCGATCAGGAGCGTCGGTTTCAGCTCCTTTAGCAGCGGCTTGTACAGGGTAGAGCTCTCCAGCATCTCCTGCAGCTTTTCCTGAAATTCCGCCTGGGCCGCCAGCAGTTTCTTGGCGTCTTCGCCGGGAAGCTCGATCACTCTTGTCGTTTCCCAACTCTCCTTTTTGGGAACGGCGAAGGTGGCGGCCCGCTCGCATGCGGCTTGCAGAAACAGGCCGACATCGGCCACGAAACCGCGCTGTTTTTCGATGCTGTATTCGGCGAGATCAAAAAACAGATCTTCGGCGATGCGTGCAATCGTCTCTACATCTTCCGCAAAGGTGAGCTGGTTCAACGCTTTTTCCACATTGACCGCGTCTTTGTTGGAAACCCGGTAGGCGATCCTGTCCTGTCCGCTTCCGTCACCGATTTCCGTATTGCCGTAATCGGAGGTGTAGAGCCATTCCACATCGTCGCCGTCTTCCAGCACGTAGCGGTCGACTGGCGCCTGAGGACCCACGCCATTTACCTTGTATACCCAGCCGCTGCCGGGTCCTTTGTCAAATTCCGCCAGTCCGGCGATGCTCTTGACGTAGAGATCATGACCATCGCCGTCGGGATCGGAAACCTCCACGTCCAACTCGTTTTCTTCCGCTGCATAAACCAGCAGGTCGTATACCGATGAACCCTTTTTGATGCTCCAGCCCGACTTGGCGAGGATCTCTTCCTTGTCGAATCCCTCGATCCGCAAGGTGACGCCAATCTTCTTCTCCTCACCATTTTCTGCCTTCAGCGAGAAGGTATCGCTCACCGGGGTACGGGAATAAAGGGTGGCCACCGCCTTGCCGTTCGAGGCGGTTTCTGCCGGTTGGAACTGGATGCGGAAGGAGGCGCCTCCGCCTGCCACATCCTGAAAATAGACGGTCTGCCCCTGGGCATCCACGACGAGCAGCGCCACCTTGGGCGGATCATCCGCCCCCGTATGACCGCTGATGGTCACGGTGCTGCCGGATTGTTCCGCCTCAAGGGCGGCATCGGCCTGCGCGGCAATCCCGCTCACCGGGGGCATGGTGCATGTTGTCAACAGCAGGAGTACGGCAAGCCATTTACCCAAACGTTTCCACATATGGATCCCCTGTCTACTTGACCGTTACGGAGAAGATGGCTCCGTCTTTTGCCACTTCCGGATTGTTCGCGAGGCCATACCAGTAGTTCACTTCAACGGTGTAGGTACCGCGCGCCAGCGTGAACCCGGCCGTCACGTACTCCGCATCAGCAGATTTCGTTTCCACGATGCCGGTATCCACCACCTGCTTGCCTTTCATCACTTTGACCAGAACGGCAAGCGGCTTTTCCTCATCAGCAATCCCGCTCACCTCTGCCCGTACAAACAGCTGCTTGCTGGCGATGGTGTATGTGTTCTTGGACGGCTTCACCTCTTTGCCTTTCAGCAGGTTGGTCATCCCGTCAAACACATGGATATCCTCGGAAGCCTCTCCTTTGGAAAGATAAACGGTCAGCGCAGCCTTCTCCTTGTTGGTCAAACGCTCGTACAGGGTGGTTCCTTTCCGGATGGTTGCCAGGGAGATAAGCCCCTTTTCCGTCGTCATGGCGCTGGTCTCCCCGTTGGACCAGGCGCTTTGAAAGCTGCCGTCCTCCAGCTGGTTGCTCAGAACATACTCCACGCTTTTGTCCCAGGGAGCCTTCAACACGTCTTCCCCCACACTGGTCAAGGCGGTCAGCGCCTCCATGGTGGAGTCGGGGTTGTCGGCGATCGATCCGTCCGCTTTCCGCTCCTTCTCCAAGCGGTCGAGTATCTTTTCCTTCTCTTCCTCCACCCCGTCGATATCCCCCAGGAGATTCAACGCATGCAGCGTAAACGCGATATCGTCGGTATAGGTGCCCCATTCCTCGGAGAAGTCGTCATACCGTTTCAGCAGGAATTCGGCCGCTTCCTCACGGTCGTAGTCGTAGCCGTACATCTCCAGGGCCACGATGGACAGGACGTGGTTGAAAATGGTATACGTGTCGTCGCCCATCCGGCCGTTGGCATCCTGTCTTTTGACGATCTCTTCCAGCAGATTCTTGCCGTTGAAGTTGGTCGGGTCGTACCCGTTCTTCATCAAGGCAATGGCCAGTTTGGCAAATTGACCCGCTTCATCCAGCTCTTTGGCTTTCGTTGCCCAAAAATCGAAGGCGGTCAGATCATCCTTATCCTGCCATTTGCGGGAATCCAGCTTTTCGCCTGCCTGCGCAAGGCCGATCAGCTCCCAGTCAAAATCGGCAAACTGGTAGGCGCCATCCTCGTCATAGTAGTATTTCACGGCGTTCTGCATGGCCGTGTAAACTTTCTTTTCCAAATCTTTCGACGAAGCGGCTGCCGTAGGCTGAACCGAGACGACAGATGAAAACAGCAGCACGAACAGCAGCAGCCACGCCATCAGACGGCTGCCATGCTTGGTGTAGATTGACATCCCCATCTTCCTCTCCGAAATAAGAATGAGTTCCCGGCACAAGAAAACCCCCTTCCGGCATAGGGGAAGGGGGCTGCATCGTCCTGTCACAGGCATGCCCATGCGCACGCCAAACCTGAACATTCCGCGACCGTCTCCCTCTTCCGTCCATACCCGCAAAAGAGTTCCGCATCGTCTTGGCAGGTCTCCTGGCTCGCACATCATCCGGCATTTCTTCCTTCCCAGCAAACAGCCAGTGGATGACAGAAACCCGTCCGTGCTCACAGTAGCGGGGACTGCAGTGGATTCGCACCACTTTCCCTTTTCAATGGCGAACGCCATCACCAAGACGACTTTATGTGCTTGTCACTTCCATATTTTACAGAGGAACCGGGGATTGTTCAAGAAGATTGTGTCAATGGGCCGGAACCATACCCTCCAGTCTCCCTTTAACATCTGCCCTCCCTCACGTTACCTGCGCGCTTTCGCTCTGCCGATCTCTGCATCCAGATGGCGGATCGATTTCTGGTAGCGAAGCTCGTCCACCTGCCCTTTTTCATGGAGCCACTCGATGTAGTTGCGCAGGGAGAGCAGATCCACCCACGCCTCCTTGGCCTGGGGATTGCCGCCGGGAACCTCCCCTGTCACATCTCCATCCAAAACGGCTTTGGCCAGCTCCTTCGGGTGCATGCCCAGCCGGTACGCGATTTGATAGATGGCGATTTTCATTGTTCTTCACTCCCGATTGCGAAAAGGCTTGAAGCCTGGCACAAATTATCATCATTATCCACCGGTCGAAAGAAAAAGACAAGTTGCAGTCACCGAACAACCGCTTTATCCGCCACCCATCGCGGCATGAATCGATGCACCACACAATCCCTCCGCAGGTGAACTTCGGAGAACCCATCCTCTTTCCTCCACATAGGATAATATGGGCAGCAAGATAAAACAATAAGCGGAGGGCTTTATGAATCGATACATGAACGCTGGACAGTATTCACCTGTCGTGTCCTCAACTCCATCTCAACGGGTGCCGCATTGGGCCTATGCGCAGATACAAGGCGGTCCCCTTGCGCCAAATCTGAGCGGTTATGTGGTGTTTATCGACGTTCCCCACGGAACCGAGGTTTTCGTGGAAGTCGTTGGACTGCCACCCTATCAACCTGCTGCGGCACATCAGCAGCCAATCGGCCCCCATGGGTTCCATATTCACGATGGAGGGAGCTGTGAAGTGGGGAACCCGGATAACCCGTTTCAATCCGCCGGAGAACACTGGAATCCCACCCACCAGCCGCACGGAAATCATGCGGGAGATTTCCCTGTATTATTCTCCAACAACGGATACGCGCGCATCAACTTTTTTACCAACCGTTTCCGCGTCTCAGACGTGATCGGGAAATCTATCATCATTCATCAAAACCCGGACGACTATCGTACCCAACCAGCCGGCAATTCAGGAAAACGCTTGGCATGCGGAGTGATCCAGGCTGGATACGAACAATCCGTTCCCCATTCATTCCAAACGGGGAGCTATTGAGAATCGCCCACTGTACGCAGCCACCCCTGTTCGACAAGGATTTGCGCATGATGCGCATGGAGCGGGTGTCGGGAATCGAACCCGCGCCAGCTCGACATCTGCTCTTTCAACACTGATCCGCATGATCTTGACAAAACGCTACGAAGTAACTAAAATGGTTACAACGGTGGTGGTTCACTTGAAACAAATCAGCACGCGGTTTTCCATTGCGGTGCATACCCTTTCCCTGATCGCGGTCAGTCCGAATGATTGTACCGGGGACTACATCGCAGGTAGCGTAAATACAAATCCGGTCGTCATCCGGAGAATCATGGGAATGTTAAAGAAGGCCGGGTTGGTTGACGTACGTCCGGGGGTAGGAGGTGCTTCCCTGCTCAAGGATCCCAACCAGATTACACTCCTTGATGTTTATCGGGCTGTGAATGTGACAGAGGAAAACCAACTGTTTCGCATACACGAAAACCCCAATATTCGCTGCCCGGTTGGGCGGAATATCGAGCAAGTCCTCCAAACAGAATTGAGAGACGCGCAATCCGCGCTGGAACAAAGGCTGGCACAAACGACGCTGGCACAATTGATCGATAGGTTCAAATAAATGAAAGCTCCTTTTCGAGCTTTTATTTATACGCTTGTTGTAACCTTTTATGTTATAACAAGACATATTACAACAAATGCATGGAGGTATCGACAATGAAAATGTTGGTTACTGGCGCAACAGGGAAACTGGGGACGAAAGTGGTAGAGACGCTGTTGAAATCTGTACCTGCGACTCAATTGGCGGTAAGCGTCCGTAATCCGGAGAAAGCGGAAAGCTTACGCGCCCGGGGAGTAGATGTCCGTCACGGAGACTTTGACCGTCCTGAAACCTTGGATGCGGCCTTTGCAGGGATTGACCGGCTCCTGATCATTTCCACCGACGGGGACAATGAAACGAGAATTCGTCAGCATACGAATGCGGTAGAAGCAGCCGCACGGGCGAACGTCAAGTTCATTGCATATACCAGCTTGGCAAATGCAAGGGAAAGCCGATTGTTCCTTGCTCCCGTACACCGTGCCACGGAAGAAGCCATCCTGAAAACCGGCATCCCTTACTCCTTTTTGCGTAACAACTGGTACTTGGAAAATGAGATTGCCAGCATTCAGGGTGTGCTGGCAGGAGCGCCTTGGGTAACGTCTGCCGGAGGCGGCAAGGTGGGATGGGCCCTGCAGCAGGATTATGCAGAGGCGGCGGCAGCGGTGCTGGCGGGCGACGGACACGAAAATACCATCTATGAGCTTTCCGGCAAGCCGATGACACAAGAAGAACTGGCCGCGATTCTCGGCACTGTATTAGGGAAGGAAGTTCCTGTGCAGCAGGTTGATGATGCCGCTTATGCCGACATCATGAAAGGGGCAGGTGTACCGGAATTCGTTATTCCTTTTCTCGTAGCCATCCAGGCTGACATTCGGGCAGGTGCATTGGAAATCGAGAGCAACGATTTTGAAAAGCTGCTCGGTCGGCCAACCACGTCAATCGACAAGGCCCTGCGTCAAATTGTTCAGGAAATCTCCCAAACAAAGAACTGATCTCACATGAAAAACCGATCTTTCCGAAGGGAAAGGTCGGTTTTCATGCAAAGATGGCTTTTCGAAGCTTGCTCTTCCATTCCGCTTGTGGGTTCGTTGTTCCCTCTCGCAGCCCGTGGTATAATTTGGTTAACGAATTCATCCTGGGCTCCCGGTAATGGGGGCAATTTTTTTGGAGGTCATCTCATGATAAAATCGGCTAATCTGGCCTTACGGTTCTTTCTGGAACTGTGTGGCCTTGCCGCACTCGGTTATTGGGGATTCCATACCGGAAAAGAACCGGTCACAAAGAGTGCGTTGGGCATTGGCACTCCACTGCTGATTGCGATTGTATGGGCGATGCTCGGGTCCCCAGGTGCACCGGTGAAGTTATCTTTCCCCTTGCGTCTGCTGTTGGAGTTGGTTGTGTTCGGGATGCCGGCAATCGCACTATACGCTGCAGGAAAGCTTGGTTTAGCCGTGACGTATGGCATCGTGGTAGTGATCAACCGCATTCTGATGTTCATCTGGCAGCAATGATACTTCTATTCAGACGGTTTTACCAGGGCTCCCGGGCGTGGGGCTTTTGTTTTGTTTTTCGACTCGGCGGCCGGTTCTGTCATTCTCGGCAAAATAAAAAAAGCCTTCTGTTAAGGCTTCTCGCATGGAGCGGGTGATGGGAATCGAACCCACGCCGCCAGCTTGGGAAGCTGGAGTTCTACCATTGAACTACACCCGCATAATCGGCATTGTCGCACAGGCTTTTCAACCCGGCAGTTAGTAGTATACTAGATCAAGGCGTCCGGCGCAAGAGGTTTTTTTGCACAATTTTTCGGGCACAACTGAGAGGACCGGATGATCCGGTCCCCGCTGCCCTAAATCGCGGAAAGCACTTCCCGCAGTTCCTTGACGATCGCCTGCTGATAATCCGTGTTCTGCCCGTACTTTTGGCGCACCTCTTCGCGAGCCGCCTTGATCTTCTCTTCGTAATCGGGAGCATTTCGGTCGGGATTAGCCTGTTTGAACGCCACCATCACCGCTTGTATGTACGCCGGACGCGGTCCCCACTTGGCCAGGACATGGCCGCCTGTATCGGTGAAAATCGCAATCGGAATGGCGCGGCCGCCCATGGTCAGGAATTGGTCCATCACGTCGAGATGCTCCTCCATGATCAGCACTTCCGTCGGGATCTCCGCTTCCGCCAGCGCACGGAACAGGACAGGGACATTCCGCACGACGTCTCCGCACCAATCGGCCGCCAGGATCAGGCACCTGATATCATCGCGATGGCGAAGCGACGCGAAAAACTGCCGATCCTCCCCGTTTTCCCAGACGAAGCGTTCATACCAGTCGAGGAAAGCCTCCTTGTTTTTGGTCATCCCTGCGATAAATTGTTCCGGCGCAAGCCCTGTCCCCCACTTATGGGCCAGATTGATTCCCATCCTCCGTACCTCCCTTTACCGCCTGCTCTTGCTGAGCAAGCTCCATCAATTTTTTCATCAGGATATGCTGCGGCATATGCATCAGCTGCTCAAGCGGGACGTTCAGCATCTTGGACAGCTTCAATGCGGTTTCCGCGGATATCTGGAGCGGCCGCATGGAGTCAACTCCTTTTTCCTCCATCATACGAAAAAACGGGGCGGTTGGAAAGAAAGGAAGCGCAGCAAGGGCGGCTGCGCTTTGCCTTTACGGTTTGCCCAGCGTCAAGATACAGGGTACGCCAAAGCCGATCGCTCCCGGCTTTTTCATCTGCTCCAGGTAACTTAACCCTCGGGCACATTGCTGCGTGCATACCTCGCAGGTTGTATGCATGACGATCTTCATCTGCGGCTGCTCCGTCGTGGAGGTTTTTATCTTCCTTTTCACCTTGGCCATCCGAATAACTCCCTCCCCTGATAAAAACGTGCCCTCTATCATATATGAAAAGGGAGGCTCGGACTTTCTGGTTTTTTGCCTGATTTGCAGAAAAAAACCTGCGGCTGTCCGCAGGCGCATGATGCTGTCACTTCAGCGGTTTTCCCGTGAGAAATCCCCAGAATCGCTTGACGATCCACCATGGGCCAATCAGAAGAAAGATCGGGTTTTTCAGAAAAGAAGGAGGATTCCCCTCAAAATAATGGCCAACGAACTGCAGGATCCAGCCCACGATAAACAACCCAAGCGCCCAGCGCCAATCCCAGAAAAAGAGTGGCAGCGAAATCACGATCATCGGAATGCCGAATGCGTGGGTCAGCTTGTTGATGGGATGCTGGTGATCCCGCTTATACCGTTCCATGAACGACAGCTGCTGTTCCACCGATCATCACGCCCCTTTTTGTCACCATTCTATCATTTTTTTCCAGCGATGTGCACGGTTTGGGGCAGGTTCATCATGCCGTTTGGTTGTTTTTCTGTGCTGCGCGGCTGAATTGAAGATGATAAAGCGCGAAAATGCCTACATGCAGCATGGCGAGTACGAAGTAAAGATTGCTGTAAACGAACGCGTTCTGGTACGCGTTCAACGGATTCAGATGAAAACCGGAACCGTGATCGACTATCTTGCTGTAAATCCCTGTGGAAACAGCGCCGGCAAGAAAGTTCAACATCGACAAAAGCCCCATGCCCACCCCGGTTTCTTCCTTGGGCAGCGTTCTGGAAATGGCGTTGGTCAAGGCGATTTGCATAAACATTTGACCTACCGTTCCGAAGATCAGAAACCCCGCAATGAATGCCGGCGACATCCCCGTAAAGGAAGACAAGAGAACAAAACAAATCAACAGCAGCACGGATGCGGTGCTGAACAGAAACGAATTCCCTCTTTTATCCGCCAGCTTGCCGCCTGTTCTTCCCAGAATCGCCGATGTGACGGCTGCCGGAACCATCGCAAAGCCGATCACCCCCGGAGCCAGATGATTGACATCCGCCAACAGTTTCGGGGTAAGGAAAGGGAGCGCGTACCCGATCCCCATGACCAGTACGGCCAATGACAGCCCCAACGAATACCCTTTGTTGCTGAACAAGCGCGGTTGAACGAATGGTTCCGCCGCTGTGCGAATACGTACGATAAATAGAAGGAAGATCATCAGGCTTGCCAAGGCCAGTATCCAGCCTCCATTCGTTACGGCAAGAAGCAGCAGCGCGACTGCACCGGCAAGCAGTCCGCCGCCAAGCCAGTCGATCCGCCCTGCCTTTCCCTGTTCATCGCCCAAATACTTGCGGTAAAACGGCAAGATGAACAGGATAAACACAGGTATGCAAAACAACCACCGCCAATGGACCAGACTGACGATCAACGCCGAGACGACGGGGCCGAGTGCATTGCCGAGCGCCAAACCGGTGGCAGATATCCCGAGCGCGCGTCCGCGACGTTCAGCAGGGAAATAGCGGACCGGGATAATCATCGCCGTCGCCGGGATTACCGAAGCTCCTGCGGCCTGCAAGATACGGCCCAACAGCACCATCCAGTACGCTTGGGCGGCCAGCCCAACCAAGGAGCCGACAAACAACAAACTGATTCCGAACGTGAGCAAATTCTTCAGCTTGTAAGTATCGGCCAGCTTCCCGTAAATGACCGACCCAATGGCATATGTCAGCGTGTAAACGGCAAAGACCCAGCTTGCTTGCGAGAAGGAAAGATGAAGATCCACACTCATCTTCGGCAGGACAATGTTGAACATCGTCGCATTCATGACCGAAATGACCAGCGTGAATGCCAGAATGCGCATTAATTTCTCTCCCGCCTGTTGCTGCCATTCCAATTCCATTGCGTATCACCCTTTCTTCACGTCACGATTTATTTTACAATCGATATTAATTAAACAAAAATATATAATAAGAATGAATTCATAACCTGGAGTCTATGCTTGAAGGGATGATGCTATGGAACTGCTGCAATTGCAGTATTTTCAAACGGTTGCCAGGCTGGAGCATATGACGAAGGCAGCACAAGAGCTTCATATCTCTCAGCCGGCACTCAGCAAAACGATCGCCCGATTGGAAGAGGAGTTGGGCGTACCGTTATTTGATCGTCAAAGCAGGCAAATCCGGCTCAATACGTTCGGGAAAGCGTTTCTGCAAAAAGTGGAAACGGCACTGGCGGTACTCGAAGAGGGCAGACGAGAAGTGGCCGATCTCGCGGGAATGGAGCGCGGGAGCATCCATTTGGCTACAAATGCCTTGAATCGCATTTCCAACGCTTTGGGCGCTTTTCGTTCCCTGCACCCGGATGTCAACTTCCGCATCATCCAGGTTGCCCCGGCTTCCTTGGAAGAGATGGTGCAGCTTTTGGAAAAGGGAGAAATCGATCTGTGTTTTACGGCGGCGCCCTTCGATCGACCGGGGATCTGCGAAATGCCTGTGCTGAACGCAGAAGTTTTCCTCGCCGTCCCTCCCGGACATCGGCTGGAGGGCCGGCACAGCATTTGCCTGCATGAAGTGGCTGATGAGCCATTCATCGAGTACAAGGCGGGGCATCCGTTTCGAAAAATGAATGAAGCGTTCTGTAAAAAAGCGGGGATAAGGCCAAAAGTGGTTTGTGAGGTTGAGGAACCTGCCGCCTTGGGAAGTCTTGTTCTCGCCGGGCTGGGCGTCGCGTTTGTGCCGGCGTGCAAAAGAGACGAATCGCCGCTTACGCTGCTGCGCATCGATGATCCCGATTGCCGCCGCGTCTTCACGATCGCATGGCATGAAAAACGTTACCTGTCTACGGCGGCACGCGCGTTTCAGCAGTTTCTCGAAAAGTACTTCATCGATTTGCAGCAGCCTTTGCTTGGTTAGGCATCATTTCTCAGGCGTGTCGATCACTAGGTAATACTCACAGGTGCCGCTCCCGATGTTATCGAAGCGGTGCGCCACATCCGCCTCAAAATACAAGGAGTCCCCTTCGTTCAGCTCAACGACGCGCTCCCCCAGGATGGCACGCAGCCTGCCCCGGACGACTGTCAGATGCTCGCATACCCCTTGCTTGTGCCGGGGAAATCGGCCGGTGGATTGCCCTTCCGGCAGCAAATTGCGGATAAATTCCACCCCGCGCGCGGGAAAGGAGGGTGACAGCAGCTGCCGCTCGAAACCGGTCTCCGGATCGCGGAAGACAAGACGCTCCTGCTTCCTGATCACGATCACTTCCCGCTCTTCCTGTTCCCCCAGAAGCTGCGACAGCGTCATCTCCAGCCCTTCGGCAATCTGACAGGCAACCTGGACGGTCGGATTCTTTTCTCCCCGCTCGATCTGCGACAGCATGGAGCGGCTGACACCGCAGCGATCGGAGAGCTCCTGCAGCGAATATCCTTTTTCTTTGCGCGCTTGCTGAATGTTCTTCCCTAAGCTCATCGTTCTGCCCCTCTTCCGCGTCCACTATAGCGGAAAATTTCTTGACTATTCCAACAAAGTGAACTATGCTGTTCCATATCCACTATAGTATACACAATCATCACCTTCCAAGGAAGAGGTGCGGCCGGATGATGCTTATCAATCTCTTGGCGCTATTGCCGATTCTGATGATTTTCCTGTTCCTGTTTCTTCTGAAAAAATCAGCCCTTCTCGCCGGCGGCGCTTCCTTCCTTACCGCCATCGTGCTCGTCCATATTGTCCCCATGTTCGCGCTCGATGCGGGGGAGATGATTCACGCGGCACTGAAAGGCGTCCTCACTTCCGGCATCGTGGCTTATGTTCTTCTGTTTGGCATTCTCTTGTTTCATCTGATGAATGAAGCGGGCGCCATCCGCGCCATCGCCTCCTTCGTCGCCAACATCACGGATGATCCAGTCCGGCAGGTGCTCCTGCTTGCAGCCGCCTTTTCGCCGCTGGTTGAATCGGCAAGCGGTTTTGGCATCGCCATCATCGTCGTGGCTCCGATCCTGATCGAACTCGGGTTCGCTCCGTACCGCGCTGCCCTGGTGGCGCTGTCCAGTTTGAGCGCCGTCGCCTGGGGAGCCCTCGCCACCGGGACGGTGATCGGCGCCAGTCTCGGCGGCATTCCGTTGACCCACATCGGCAGGGGCAGCGCCGTCCTGTGCTGCGTCACGTTTTTCTATTTTATCGGCACCGCTGTCTGGATCGCGACCGGACACGAAGGCATTCGGAAAAGATGGCCCGACATCTTGGTCGCTGCCGGGACGCTCTCCCTGCTGATCTGGGCATGCAATGTCTATATCAGCGTGGAGCTGGCGGGCGTATTGGGCTCTCTCGGCACACTGGGGGTCCTGCTTCTCCTCATCAAGCTGACGGCGAAAGGGAACGGTTCCACATCTGAATCCCTTGCCGTTGTGTGGAGAGCGGCCTCGCCGTATTTGTTCCTGACAACCCTGCTGCTTCTCTCCCGCCTGGTGCCGCCGGTTGAAGCGTTTCTTGCCACACATGCGGTCGTTGACCTGCCGGCGTATGGCTTCTCCCTGCCACTCTGCTATTCTCCGGGGTTTGCCTTGTTTCTAACCTGCCTTTTTTCCCTGGGCATCTATCGGACCGATTGGCCGACCATGCAGAAGATTCTCCGTTATACCTGGGCGCAGTGGTACCCTGTCACGTTGACCACCGTCTTCTATGTGGCCATGTCGGAAATCATGGCAAGCTCCGGAATGATTGCCACCCTGGCAATGGCAAGCGCCCCCCTCTTCGGCCATTCCTTTGTTTTCCTGTCACCGTTCGTCGGCGGATTGGGGGGATTTTTGACAGGCAGCACAACCGGTTCCAATGCCATGTTTATGAAACTGCAGGTTGAAACGGGGCTGCAGCTTGGCATTCCGCCGGAAATCCTGGCCTCCAGCCAGAATACGGGTGCCTCCCACCTCACCATGGCTTCGCCGTCACGGGTGGTACTCGGTGCCACCGTGTGCAAGATCCGCTCGGAAGAAAGCCGCCTCCAGCGCAGCATGACGCTGATCGCAGCCGGCTCGCTAACGCTGGTGATGCTGGCCTCCAAATTCTTTTGGTAAAGCAAGAAAACCGCCGGCTCCTGGGTTCCGACGGTCCTGCCTTTACTGGCTGACCAGTTTCTTCAATTCCTGTTCGAAGGTGGCCGGCTCAATCATGCCGACGATTTTCTGCCGGATCACCCCGTTGCGGTCGATCAGATAGGTGGTCGGGAATGCGTTCACCCGGTACAGATCGGCCACTTCCCCCTTCATATCAAGGGGAACGGGAAAGGTCAGCTTGTATGCCTCGACGAACGCCTTGGCGTCTTCCAGATTATCATTGCTGGTCACGTTGACGGCATAGAAATCAAACTGCCCTCGATACTTGACAAACAGTTTCTGCAGGTGGGGCGCCTCCATGCGGCACGGCCCGCACCAGGACGCCCAGAAGTTGAGAACCAAGGGCTTCTGCCGTTCCCCATTGATCTGGTAGGAATGATTGTCCATCCCTTTCAAGGAAAAATGGGGAGCGGCATAACCGATTTGCGCTTTCTGTTCTGTCGTTGCCACCACGGCATCCGGCGTATGTCTGGAGACGGTCAAGCCTGCCAGCAAAGAGACGAACAGGAGAATCAGGAGATTCCGTTTCATGGCATCGACCTCGCTTAGAATCCTGTAAATCCTCCGTACAATTTGATCAGATAGCGGGTGATGTCCGTCATCCTGTCGGTATACAGCAGGATGCCAAACAGGATCATCAGTGCCCCGCCCACTTTCATCAACCGTTCGGAGTACTTCACAATGGCACTGATTTTGCTCACGAAAAACGTCATGACAAAAAACGGGACAGCAAAGCCCAGCGTATACGCCAGGGTATAGGCCAGCGCCGATGACGGATGGGCGATTCCCAGCACTGTAATCGCGGACAGAATGGGGCCGACGCAGGGTGTCCACCCCGCAGCGTACGTAATCCCTACCAGAACCGATCCGGCAAGCCCAAGCGGCCGTGATTTCAGATCAACCTTCCAGGTGCGCATCATCCACTCCATCTTGAAGACGTCCAGCATGACCAATCCGAAGATTACCAATAGGATGCCCCCAAGTTGGCGAATCAAATCATTGTAATCCTGAAACAGGTTGCCCAGCCATGAAGTCGATAGGCCGATCGCGAAAAAAACGATGGAAAAACCGAGAATGAAGAAGAGCGTGTGCAGCAATGCCTGCCGCTGAAAAAACGCCCTGCCCTTCTTCACTTCCTCCAGGGAAACGCCGGTAATATATGTAAGGAAAGATGGATATAACGGCAGACAGCATGGTGAGACGAAGGAAAGCAGCCCCGCGCCAAACGCCAGAAAGATCGTCACATTCGTCTGCATAACACACCCCCAAAATAGACTCTTCTTCCTTATTGTAACGAAAAGTGCGGGCGTCCTAAAGGCAAACGGTTGGCCCAACGCGGGATGGCGCCTCTCTTTTCCTCAAAAGTTCACAAGAACGTCATAGAAAATGCTGCCGTCCTCAGCCGGCAGCATTTGCCATCATCAATCTGCTATCGATCGCCGGAAGCATCGTTCTGACCATGCTCCGCCTTCTATTTGAGGGGGAACCGTTACGCCAGCAGGGCCAGACCGTTTTGAATCAGCTGCCGGTTTTCGGGCTGCCGGTCAGCCAGATCATCGAGCTGTTGGCGAAGTTTCGTTTGCTCCTGTGTCAGAAGATTGCGTGCTACCAGCAGTTCCAACATCTCCAGGCGGAGCAGCCAGTCGGATGGGAAGCGCTCATCCATGCGGCTCATGATTTCCGGCAGGGCTTGCGCAATGTCGTCATCCGGCGTATCCCCTTCCCGCAAGTCTCTCACGCGCTGGTAGTACTGATGGAGAACGAGCTGTTCATCGGTGTACGTCGGCCGTTTGGCAACCAGGCGGGAAGGTTTGTGCGTCCCGGTTGCAAAACGCTCGCGATCAGCAGCCCCGGCGAAGACGGAGACAATTTTCTGCCCCACCGCCATGTCATAGGTGCCCCACTGCGGCTGGAACAGCGTCTGATCCCCCCACGCAACGGTACAATCCGTAAAGCCGATCAGGACCACTTTCCCGTCCTCGCGGTGAACGTAAGCGACATTGCCGGTTACGGTTATCCCGGAGGCAAAGGTGAGCGTGGTTGTTTCGCCGGGGATGATGCCATAATCGGCCAATCGGGTATCGTCAAACAGTTCCAATGGCGTCGCTTCACCCGCCAGCAGCCCGATGGGAGAACCGAATCCCTCCTTGTGATACTCCTTGCCGTGACCTGGCAGCTCCTGGCTGTTGACGGCCAGAGCCGTCGGTCCTGACGTCTTCAGATAGATCGCTTCCCCATCCCCGTCATACAACAGCTCCGACAAGACCCCGCTCACCTGCAGTCCCGAACTGAATACCGAGGTTGATATCTGCCTCATCCGCAGCGCTTTTTGCAGGCTCTCCGTCCCGCCGACCGACACCGCCATCGTCCGGGCAATTGCCTGCACGGCCTCAATCAGCTGGTCAAAATCTTTGCAGACAAACAATTGGGGCTGCGGCTTGGTAATATCAAAGTCGGTTTCAATGCACGCTTCCAGAGAGAAGGGAATCTTTTTCACATGCGGCTGCAGGCAGCTCATGCTCTCCCCTACGGAAGACAAGAGTCCTGCGCCGTAAATTTGCGGGTTTTCCAGGTCTCCGATCAGGCCGTACTCCACGGTCCACCAGTAAAGGCGGGACAGGCGCGTTGCCTCGGAGATCTCCGTCACTGCCTGCAGTTTTTGTTCCAGCTCTGCCTCGGCCGCCTGTATCTCTTCCGCCGTCGCTTCCGGGTCTTCCTTAACAATCGACAAATGGCGGATCGCCTCGTAAACCTCGTAATCTTCCCAGGTAGAGAGGGCTTTCGAACCGATCTCCCCAAACAGGCGAAGATAGGAGCGGTATCTCTCGTCCTTGATGATCGGCGCATGGCCTGCCGCCTCATGAATGATATCCGGTGCCGGGGTATATGCAATATGATCGTATTGGCGGATATCGCAGGCAATCGGCAGGATGCCGTGCGCCTGGAAGTCAAAGAATGCGACGGATGGAATGAATCCGTTGACCGTGACCGCCCCCCAGCCGATTTGTGCCAAACATTCGTTCATTTCCTTGATGTTGGGAATCCGTTCGATGCTGATGCCGGATTGCTTCAGCCCATCCAGATAGGCATGGTGGGCCCGTGTACCCAAAAAGCTGCTGTTTTGACGCATCACATAGCGCCAGACAGCGTGATCAATAGGCGTGTACCGTTCGTAATCCTGTTCCACGACAAATTCCTTCAGATGGACGGGAACCTTCACCAAGGAGAGATCCGACTCGCTGCGGTTCATACCATTATTCCCCCTCAACCGTGTAATGTAAGCGCTTTCTTTCTCGTGTATATGATAGCACAATTTGTGCAATCATGTGCAAGAATTGTTTATAGTTCAACGGTTAAAAATTTTGGACCGGCCTGCGCAAATGATGCTGCACGTAAATTAGGGGTATCACCATGGTTAAAATGTACAGGCATTTATATCGCGGGTTCATATACATGGAATGGAAAGGGGGGAGAATATGAGCCTTATCAACAATCGCATTGTAAACGGAGGATTTGAGCAGGGTCTCGCTAACTGGCTCAGCCAAAACGTAATCATCGTGAATCACCCGGCAAATGAAGGATTTTTTGCAGCCGAACTGCTGGGCGGAGAGCTGAATGCATTTCTTATTCAGTCGATTCCGGTAAATCCTGGCGAAAACTTTGAACTGATACTCTCCATAACCAGAGAAGAGGATGGAATTTCTCCAGATACGACCGCCACGGTGCAATACTTTGATGCCGCCGATAACTTTTTGGGTTACGGCCTCATCCAAAATATTGTCATCCCTGATGAAGCTGTTGGAGAGTTTCAAACGGTATATGGAACAACAACTCCGGCACCTGCAGGCACAACTCATGGATTGGTCGTCATCAATCGACTGGCGGAAACAGGAAGTTCAGCCGTTATTGTAGATCAGGTCGCACTTCTTCTGGTTCAAGGTGACGGAGGTGGCGCGACGGGTCCGACCGGCCCAACCGGCCCGACTGGTCCAACTGGTGCTACAGGTCCGACCGGCGCGACTGGTCCGACTGGTGCGACTGGTCCGACCGGCGCGACGGGTCCGACCGGCGCGACGGGTCCGACTGGTGCGACTGGTCCGACCGGCGCGACTGGTCCGACTGGCTCTACGGGTTCGACTGGCGCAACTGGCCCGACCGGTGCAACTGGTCCGACCGGCGCGACTGGCCCGACCGGCGCGACTGGTCCGACCGGTGCAACTGGCCCGACCGGCGCGACAGGGCCGACTGGTCCAACCGGTGCGACAGGGCCGACCGGTGCGACAGGGCCGACCGGCGCGACGGGTCCGACTGGCGCGACTGGCCCGACCGGTGCGACGGGGCCAACCGGCGCGACTGGCCCGACTGGGCCGACCGGGGCAACTGGCCCGACCGGCGCGACAGGGCCGACTGGTGCGACTGGTCCGACCGGCGCTACAGGTCCGACCGGCGCGACGGGGCCGACTGGCGCGACTGGTCCGACCGGGGCAACTGGCCCGACCGGCGCGACTGGCCCGACTGGCGCGACAGGGCCGACTGGCGCGACTGGCCCGACCGGGGCAACTGGCCCGACCGGCGCGACTGGCCCGACTGGCGCGACAGGGCCGACTGGTCCAACCGGTGCGACGGGTCCGACCGGGGCAACTGGCCCGACCGGGGCAACTGGTCCGACCGGCGCGACTGGTCCGACTGGCGCTACGGGTCCGACTGGCGCAACTGGCCCGACCGGGGCAACTGGTCCGACCGGCGCGACAGGTCCGACTGGCGCGACTGGCCCGACTGGTGCGACTGGTCCGACCGGCGCTACGGGGCCGACTGGCGCAACTGGCCCGACCGGTGCAACTGGTCCGACCGGCGCGACGGGGCCGACTGGTCCGACCGGTGTGACAGGTCCGACCGGTGCGACGGGGCCAACCGGCGCGACAGGTCCGACTGGCCCGACCGGTGCGACGGGGCCGACTGGCGCGACTGGTCCAACCGGTGCGACAGGTTCGACCGGCGCGACAGGTCCGACTGGCGCGACTGGTCCGACCGGCGCGACTGGCCCGACCGGCGCGACTGGCCCGACCGGCGCGACTGGTCCGACTGGCGCGACTGGTCCAACCGGTGCGACAGGTCCGACCGGCGCGACTGGCCCGACTGGTGCGACTGGTCCGACTGGTCCGACCGGTGCAACTGGCCCGACCGGCGCGACAGGTCCGACTGGCGCGACGGGGCCGACTGGCGCAACTGGCCCGACCGGGGCAACTGGCCCGACCGGCGCGACGGGGCCGACTGGTCCGACCGGGGCAACTGGCCCGACCGGCGCGACAGGTCCAACCGGAGCGACGGGGTCAACCGGAGCTACTGGCCCGACCGGCGCGACGGGTCCGACTGGTCCGACGGGGCCAACTGGCGCGACGGGGCCGACTGGCGCGACTGGTCCGACCGGGGCAACTGGTCCGACCGGGGCAACTGGCCCGACCGGGGCAACTGGCCCGACCGGAGCTACGGGGCCGACTGGTCCAACTGGTGCGACTGGTCTAACCGGCGCGACAGGTCCGACTGGCGCGACTGGTCCGACCGGCGCGACTGGCCCGACCGGCGCGACGGGGCCGACTGGCGCGACGGGGCCGACTGGCCCGACCGGCGCTACGGGGCCGACTGGCGCAACAGGGCCGACTGGTGCAACTGGCTCAACCGGCGCGACAGGTCCGACCGGGGCAACTGGCCCGACCGGCGCTACGGGGCCGACCGGCGCGACAGGTCCGACTGGTCCGACTGGTCCAACTGGTGCGACAGGTCCAACCGGACCAACGGGTGCAGCTATCGTGCCAGCTGCCAATGTGAAGACTTCAAGCGGCGTAACGGTTACTGTACCTGCAGGTAACCCGATTCCATTCCCTGTTATTGAAGTTGTAACAAATGGTACAGATGTGGTACCAAATGGAGTTGGCGTCACTATCAATACAACCGGTACGTATTTGATTTCTTTCAATCTCCAATTTACAGTCGGCGTAGCAGCAAGTATTGATATCGTAGGGTCGGTGACTGGTGTGATTGATACCATTGATGCCATCCTGCAAGTCGGTGGCTTTACCTTCTCCGTTTTAGCCAACCTTGTCGGTGGGGAAACGCTCACACTGGTTAACTCATCTATCTTGCCCATTAGCCTGGCTGAGTCGAATCTCACCGTGATGAAAGTTGGATAATACAGCGCCGCTGACAGCCTCAGACAGCAGCTGACCGGCAAGATTTTTTCCAAATCAGACAAGGGGTATTTTCACCCCTTGTCTGATTATTTAGGTGACTCCAACCACGCGGAGTCACAGCCTATTCACACAGAATCCTTTCGGGGTCCCCTCAAGACATCACACCGGTTACATACGTTACAAGATACATGAATCTGAGCAAGCGTAACCCTACATGTCAGCATCGAAAAGCCCCAGAAAAAATGATGCATTTCATTTAATAGTGTGTTATAATGAATAATCTGCTTAAGTCACCCATTCGCTTTTTGTTTATCCAATTCACACTGGCGCGGTCATTGGAGCCGCAAGGATGAAAGAGAGGAAGGGCTTTCATTGTTTTGGTTTGCAAAATGGATCTGGCAATAAACAACGTTAAGTAAGAGCAATCATTCACATGTTTCATAAGGATTATCACTTCTTTCACCAAACGGTAGTCCTTAGAAACATGCGATTGGATGGACAATCGCGATACCAAAATGTGGAGGTCATGGTATGCGAACAAACGGAACGGTAAAGTGGTTTCATGCTGAGAAGGGGTTTGGATTTATTCAGGTGGAAAACGGTGAGGATGTGTTCGTGCATTACTCCGCCATTCAAGGCGATGGTTACAAGTCCCTGGAAGAAGGGCAAGCGGTTCAGTTCACCGTCGTAAAAGGGAATCGCGGTCCTCAGGCGGAAAATGTCGTCAAATTGTAGTTCGTCCCAAAAAAACTGCCCGCAGCGGCAGTTTTTTCATTTCTGCTTGCTTTCCACCCAAAAAAGGGCATCCGCCCAAGGATACGGAAGCCCCTTCATTCTCTTCTGCGGCGCAACTGCTGCTCCAGCATGATGTCCATCAGCAGGAGATCCTGCAGCGGATCGCGCGGATCGGTCGTCAGCAGGGCCGCGACGGCCGCAATCGCCGAGCGGACGGTGTGGTAGGAGTAGAACGCTTCCCGCTCCTCCTCGTTTGCCGAAGAAAGATCGGACAAATCCTGCAGGGGGTATGGAAAATCGCTCTCCACTCCTGCCCTGTCGAGGACGATCAGCGCTTGTTTGATCGCCAGCAGCGCTGCGCTCACGCTGATGTCATATTCCCTGCGCAGTTCGTCCCATACCTGAAAAGCGGAGCGCTCCACCCGCTCCCCGTTTGGCCTGGTGATGATGCCGCTTTTACGTCCTTCCTTTAAAAGCCAATCGACAAGGATATCGTGCCGGGGCGGAAAGGCAAATACCTGCAGCTTCAGCTCCAGCTCGGTCGGAAAATCCTTGGCAAAGCGCGCATGGGAGAGCGACATCTCATAACGGCGGGATGGATGGCCGGGAACCGTCACGAACACGGTTTCCCCCCTGATCGCCGCCACCTGCAGCTTGGTTCGCGCCGGAATCCGCGCCTGCGGTGCCTTCTCGCGCCGGATGTTGCCGGGGATCAATTCGACGCCAAACTGATGGTATTCCAGCGGCGAATCGATCCAGGGAATCGGCTCGCGGGCGAGGATCTCATAGGTGCCGGTAAAGGTGATCCACTCTCCCGGACGCCCTTGATACCTCACCAGGATGGCATGCCGCTCGTCTTCAGGAGGAATCTCTTCATGCCACCGGTCAGGTTCGTCGTGAACCGTTTTGTGTTCGACCAGCATGCAGTCGGTCAGCTGCAGCCGCTCCAACAGCTCGCGCTTGCTTACCCGCTCATAGCCGATGCGGTAGATGCGGTGTTTCACGATTCTCCCCCCCTCTCCTGGCCAGTATGAGGAAAGGCTGCCGTATCCAAACCTTTCCGGTGCCTCTCAAGCATGATGCCGTCCTGCCAGACGGCGCAATTGGGCGGCCGCTTCGCGCGGTGACGCCGCCCTGCTGATCGCCGATATGACAGCGATGCCGTCGGCGCCTGCCGCAAATACCGCCGCCGCGTTCCCGGCATGGATGCCGCCGATGCCGACGATCGGGAAATCGCTTCCCACCGCCTTGCGGATCTGGGCAAGTCCCTGTGGACCAATCGGTTCTCCTGCATCGGCCTTGGACGCTGTCGCAAACATCGCTCCCACCCCGATATAATCCGCGCCGCCCTCCATGGCAAGGATTGCTTCTTCCACCGTTCCTGCCGAAACGCCGATATACATATCCGGAGTCACACGCCGCTTCACTTCAGGGAGCGGCAGATCATCCTGGCCGACATGGATCCCGTCCGCTTGCAGCTGGACGGCCAGTTCCACCTCGTCATTGACGAAAAAAAGCGCATCGTGCTGCCTGCACAAAGCCTGCAGCTGCTCTGCCAGCGCCAGGCGTTCCGCCGGTGTCAGCGTGCTCCCTTTGTCGCGGAATTGCAGGATACCGGCGCCGCCTGCCAGCGCTTCACCGGCGATGGTGAGCGTCTTTTCCCACGAGCAGCCGCAATCCTGGCTGCCGACAACAAAATAGAGCGGAAGTTTTTCTCGCAGCCTTTTTGTGCGTTCCATCATGTCGTCCTCCTTCGATCCAATGCGAGCCGATACGCCCGGGCAGCCGCTTCCGGATCGGCGGCAGCCGTGATGCCGGACAGCACCGCAATGCCGGCGCAGCCTGTTTGCAGAACTTCGTCAACATTTTCCGGCGTGATGCCGCCGATGGCAATCACGGGTACGCGGACGTTTCCGACCAGCTCCGCCAGCGCCGCTGTTCCCCGCGGCGGCATGCCGGGTTTGGAACCGCTTGGATAGATATGGCCGTAGAACAAATAATCGGCCCCTTGTCTGCTGGCCGTATGCGCCTCTTCGATGGAGTGGACGGAGCGTCCCACCCGCTGCCCGCTATGGAGAAGCGGTCTTGCTTCTGCCGGCGTTAAGCTGTGGTAAGCCAGGTGAACGCCTCCGCAGCGCCCGGCCGCCGCGACATCGACCCGGTCATTGACGATTATGCGCTCGCGCGGAACGTGCTGTGCAAGCGTTTCGACCCATTCCATCAGCTCTCTCGCTGTCCGCTGCTTTTCCCGCAGATGAAGGTAATCGATACCGCCCCGCGCGGCCGCTTTGACGATCTCCGCTACATGGGAGAGCGGCTGCGTACCGCTCGTCACAAGATGAAGTGTATGCTGCATGCTGTTCACCTCTTATCCGCCCAAGGCGACCAGACATTCTTCCAGCCATCGTCTGTTTTTCCCGTCGGTGTCCTGCCCTTCCAAGCGCGCAAGCATTTCCCGCAGCAGTTTGCGCAGGAAAAATCCGGCTTCAAACGGGATGGACAGGGTAATCTCCTTTACCGGCGCCTCCTGCTGCTTAAGCGCGGTTACGCCATCCAGGAGCGTTTGGGCGGTGCTCTCCACCACTGCAGACAGCTCTTCCTGCTTTTTCAGGTCGTCATAGCAGCCGTCAAACAGGCGGCAGAGGATCAGAAAGGCCTGTGTGGAGATGGTGATTTGATTCGGCTGTGTAGCCACGCTGATTCCCCCGCTTCGGTAAACTCCCGCTATTATACCATGCTTTCCTTGCCGTGGCGCAAGAAAACTCACTCTGCGTTAGCTGATGCTCTACCCACTCGGCGTTAGCTAACGCTTTACCCACTCGGCGATAGCTAACGCTGTGCCGAGTGGGGCCCCCTCGCTGTACCGAGTGGGGCCCCCTCGCTGTGCCAAGCGGGGCCCAGAACCCATTCCCAGGTGACGGCCCTGTGTCCAGGCTTTTCCATAAAAGAAAAAACCGCTGCATCCGGCAGCGGCTTTCCTCCTAACGGTCATTATTGGCGCTGTTGTATTCGCGAATGTTCTTGTTCTGGTCGTTGCGATCGAGGGTTTTCCCCCTGTTTTTGGCCAAGTCTTTGCTGTTATTGTTTTTGCTGGACACACACCCACCTCCTTTGCCAGTAGGTAGTGTATCCAGCCGTTATCCGTTCATGTACCTACCTTTCCAGGATGGCGCGCAGCCTGCGGTCAACCTCCGGCCACTCCCGATCGATGATGCTATAGATGACAGAATCCCGGACATAGCCGTTGCGCACGATCATGTGATTGCGGAGCACGCCTTCGCGCACGCCGCCGATCCGGGCGATGGCCCGCTGCGAGTTCTCATTGCGCAGATCGGTGCGAAACTGCACGCGAATCATCCCCAGTTCTTCGAAAGCGTGGCGCAGCAGCAGCCATTTGCACTCGGTGTTGACCGGAGACTTCCACACACGGGGCGTCAGCCAGGTATACCCGATTTCCAACCCTTTGTGCGCGAGCGAAATGGCGTAGTACCGGGTACTCCCGATGAGTTCACCGCTCGCCCGCTCCAGGATGGCAAACGGCAGCTCGTTTCCCGCCTGCCGCCCTTCCAGCGCCTGGCGGATATAGCGTTTGGCATCCTCCAGCGTCTCGACCTGCGCCAAGGTATAGGCCCAGATTTCCGGGTATCGGCCCGCTTGCCATACCTGTTCGGCATGGCTCATTTCCAGCGGCACCAGGCGAACGTGCTTTCCCTCCAACGTAACCGACTCAATGTGCGCCATTGGTTCCTCCCCCAACTCTTTTTTGAAATATTTCCCACATCCTACCGGGGAGGGAGAAGCTTGTCAAGAGGGTTACGCTTCTTCGTTCACGATCACTTTTTTGCCCTTCATCTTCATCACAAGCGGTATCGTGATCCACAGGACCGCTATCACCAGGAAGAGGAGAGAAACCGGCCGTTCCACAAAGATCGAAAAGTCGCCATTCGAGGTGGTCAGCGCCCGGCGCAGGTTGTTTTCGATCATCGGTCCCAGCACAAGCCCCAGCACCAGCGGAGCCAGCGGGTAATCGTTTCGGCTCAGGAAATAACCGATCACACCGCAGGCGATCAGCAGCATGAGGTCAAAGATCGACACCCGCACGGCATACACGCCAAAAATGGAGATGGCGATAATCATCGGGATCAGGTATTTCGCCGGGGTTTCAATCAGTTTGGCAAACACCTTCACCAGCGGCATGTTCAGAATGAGCAGCATCACATTCCCGATAAACATGCTGGCGATCAACCCCCACGCGATCATGGGATGTTCATCGAACAGCAGGGGGCCCGGCTGTACGTTGTACATGATCAAGGCGCCCATCAGGACGGCCGTTGTTCCCGTTCCGGGAATCCCCAGGGTGAGCAGCGGGATCATCGCTCCGCCGGATGCCGCGTTGTTGGCGGATTCGGGAGCGGCTACCCCCTCAATCGCGCCCTTGCCGAATTTCTCGGGATGCTTGCTGATTTTTTTCTCCAGCAAATAGGCGAGAAACGACGCCAGGGTCGCGCCCGATCCCGGCACGATCCCTTTGAAGAATCCTACCAGGGAGCCGCGAATGATGGGCCCGACGCTATCCTTCAGGTCTTGCTTGGTCGGCAGGACTCTGGTGATTTTGGCGATTTCCCCTTCGCTGCCGTCATTTTCCAAAATGGTTTTAAACACTTCCCCCAACGCAAACAATCCGACGGCGATCGTCAGGAACTCCAAGCCGCCATACAGCTGCGGCACCCCGAACGTAAAGCGGTCAACCCCGGATACGGCGTCCACGCCGATGGTTGCCAAAAGCAAACCGAACACCGTCATGATCAATGCCTTGGTGACCGATTTGCCGGCCAGGCCGCTCAACGCACACAACCCCAGCACCATCAGGGAAAATTCGTCGGCGGGACTCAGTTTCAGCGCGATATCCGACAGCGGCTCCGCCAGCAGGACCAGCCCGCCGAGCGAAACGATCCCCGCCACAAACGAGCCGATGGCGGCGATCGCCAAAGCGGCCCCCGCTCTTCCTTGTTTGGCCATCGGATAACCGTCCAGCACCGTCACCACCGAAGAGGATTCCCCCGGCGTGTTCAGCAGGATGGAGGTGGTGGAACCGCCGTACATGGCGCCGTAATATACCCCTGCCAGCAGGATGATGGCGCTGGTTGCCGCTTCCTCCGGCGCGAGTCCTCCCGTCAGCGAAGAGGTAACCGGTATCAGGAGGGCTACGCCGCTGATGGGGCCGATGCCCGGCAGGACGCCGACCGCCGTGCCGATGAGAACGCCGACGAACGCGAAGATCAGATTATGCCATTGCAAGGCGACCGCGAAACCATCCGCCAAATAGTGTAACGTGCTCACGTCGTTTCCCCCCTAAAAACCAATCCAGCTCGGAAAACCTGGAAGCGTTCCTTGTAAAATGTCCACATAGAGATAATAAACGCCCCCGGAAAAGAGCAGGGCAATCAGTCCGGATTTCCACCAGCTTTCCGCGCCCATCACCCGGAAACCGACCAGCAGGAACAGGAACGTGCCGATGACATAGCCGATGTCCTCCAAAAAATAGGCGTACAGGCAGGTGGCGGCCAAGATGACCAGAAACCGTTTGTGCTGCAGTGGGGCGGATTTGTTTTCACCGCCGGAAGCTTTCCACGATTCGAAAAACAGCCGGATGCTTAGCAGAATGAGCAGGATGCCCAACCCCATCGGAAACATGTTGGGCCCTACCTGGCTGCCGTAGGCGCTGGTGGCGATATTGCGGCTTTCCACCACGAACAGCATGCCGATTAATGCAAAAATCACGCTCGCGTAGCGATCGAAGTATTTGTTCATCGGTACCTCCTTAAGGGAATAAGGAGAGGTTGTGCCCTCTCCTTATTTTGCCATTCCGAGCGATGTCAGGAGCTCCATGACCAGTTTGTCCTGCTCATCGAGGAATGCCGTGAAGCTTGCAGCGTCCTTGTATTCGCTTTCCCATCCGTTTGCGGCCAGCTCTTTTTTCCAGGCTTCGCTTTCCGACAGCGCTTTCAGCTTTTCGTCCCAATATTTCTTCGCATCGGCCGGCATGTCAGCCGGGCCAAAGACACCGCGCCAGATGTTGAAGGTGGTATCGATGCCCTGCTCCTTGAACGTCGGAATATCTTTCAGGTCACCGCCCAGGCGTTCCGGAGAGCTGACGCCCAGCACCCGGATCTTGCCGGCCTTCAGATACTCGCCGACACTGGACGCGTCGGTGGCGATCATGTCCGCGTGGCCGCCGAGCAGCGCCGCCATCGCTTCACCGCCGCCGTCGTAGGAAACGTATTTCACCGCTTTCGGATCGATGCCGTACTTGGCAGCGGGCAGGATGCCGAGCAGATGGTCCATGGAACCCGGTGCCGAACCGCCAGCGACCGTGATCTTGCTCGGATCGGCCTTGATGGCGTCAAGCAGGCTTTTTAGATCCTTGTAGGGCGAATCCGCTCTCACGACGACGGCTCCGAAATCCCGCGTCATCTGGGCGAGCGGGGTCACGTCCCTGTAGCCGAAGGGACTGTTGCCCTCTTTCTTGTCATGGTTGATCAGGATGGGCGGCGAGCTGACAAACAGACGGTACGGGTTCCCCTTATCCTTGGTGACGTATTCGGCCAGGAAGACCGCTCCGCCGCCCCCCGGTTTGTTTTCCACCGTAATGGTCTGGTCAACCAGCTTGCTTTCGGTCAGCACCTTGGCGAGCGAACGGGCCGTTTTGTCCCATCCGCCGCCCGCCCCGGAAGGCGCGACGATCACAATCGGTTTTTCCGGATACGAAGAAGCTGCAGGTGCGGACTGGCTACCCGCTTGGCCGCCGCCAGCCTTCCCGCCCCCGCCCCCACAGGCGGTCAAGGCAAGCAGTGCAAATGTGGACAGGGCCAACAACAAGTTTCTCTTTTTCACCGTGATTTCCCCCTTTTCTGAATCTTGAAAGCGTATTCAGGTATAAAAGGTATCACGTTGCCAGCCAAAAATATACGTTTCGTGCATAAGCGATATTGATTCCATTGTGCGCATTTTGTTCATAAAGATCACGCGCTTTACCGACATCGATACTTCCGTTCCGGCCGTCCGACCGTACCGTATACCAGATCGGCACGCGCGCGGCCGATCTCCACCAGATACTCCAGATACCTCCTGGCCGTTGTCCGGCTGGCCCCGATCATCGTGCCCACCTCTTCGGCCGTTAGCCCGCCGTCTTGCGCCTGCTTGACCGCCTGGATCACCTTCTCCAGGGTCAAGCTGTCGATGCCTTTGGGCATCAGATTCCCCTTCGGTCTGGCCGGATGCAGGCCGCGGGCAAGCAGACGATCGATCTCTTCCTGCTCGACGACTCCCGACTGCGCCCTGCGCCAATAATGCTCACGGTAGCTCTCCATCCGCTCCCGGAAGCGTTCGAACACCAGCGGCTTGACGATGTAATCGTATACACCCCCGCGCATGGCTTCGTAGACGACCTCGATCTCTTTCGCTGCCGTGATCATGATAATGTCCACATTCCGGTAATGCTGGCGGATATGCCAGACCAGATCGATGCCCAGCATGTCGGGCAGATAGACATCCAGCAGAACGAGATCCGGTCGGCTCACGGCCAGCAGTTCCTTCGCCTGCTCGCCGTTTGTCGCTGTGGCTATGACGGTGAAGCCGTCTATTTTCTCCAGGAATCGGCGGTTGATCTCGAGAATGCGCACATCATCTTCCACGATCAGTACTTCCAGCTGTTTCATGAGTACGCTCCTTTCCTTTGGGAATGGATACCGTAAACAATGCGCCGCCCAGCTCGCTGCTTCCTACCAGGATGTACCCACCCATCTCCTCCACCATGCTTTTTACCTTGGCTAATCCGATCCCCCGGCCGTCGCCCGGCTTGGTGGAAAAGCCGTAATGGAAGATCTGCTCGCGCAGCGCATCCGCCACACCCGGACCGGAGTCCTCCACTTCAAAGAGCAGCTCGCTGCCCGCATCCGACAGATAACACTCCACGCGCTTCACCGGGGACCGCGCCTCAGTGATCGCCTCGAAGGCGTTCTGGATCAGGTTGCCAAGCAGGATGATGATTTGCTGGCGGTCCATCTCCGGCGGCAGTTGGTTGAGACGGCTGTCCGGATGAATGAGAAAATCGATTTTCAGCTCTTTGGCGCGATTGTGCATGCCGAGAAGGAGCGCGCCGATCAGCGGGTCAGGGAAGCTCCTGGCGATAAACAGAATCATCTCCTGCTGCGACGATGTCTCCCGGGTGATCAGTTCGATCGCTTCCTGGATGGAGCCAAGCTGCATCAGGCCGGAAATGGTGTACAGCAGATTGTGGAATTCATGGGTTTGCGCCCGGAGCGCATCGGCATATCGCCTCGCCTGAGACAATTCCTCCATCAGGCGGTCCAGTTCCGATTTGGGACGAAAGCTGCTGACCACCCCGATCACCTTCTCCCCCACCTTGATCGGGATCCGGTTCACCAGAATCTCCTTGCCGGCGATCGTCGATTCGCGGTCGAGCTGCTGTTCGCCCGTCTTTAACACGTCCAGCATTTTCGTGTCTGGGATCAGTTCGGCAATCGGTTTTTTCAGAAGGGATCCTTCATGCGGAAGATTCAGAATATTGACGGCCGCCTTGTTAGCCATCGTGACCCTGCCCAGCTGGTCGATCGCCACGATGCCTTCCCGCACCGACTCCAGGATGGCATTCCGTTCTTCAAACATGGTGGCGATCTCTTCCGGCTCCAGGCCAAAAATCGCCCGCTTGAAGCGATTGCTCAACCAAATGGCCCCCGCAATGCCTACCACGACGGATACAAGGACCACCCCGAGCACCTTCGCCCGATAGCTGGCGATGGCTTGGTCGATATCTTCCAGCAGAAACCCCACCGAGACGATCCCCACCACCTGGCCCTTGTCGTCAAAGATCGGCACCTTGCCGCGCAAGGACGGCCCCAGGCTTCCCACCGCCTTGGATACATACGATTGGCCGTACTGCAGCGCCAATTCATTATCCCCGCCGACCATCGCTTTCCCGATCCGCTCGGGCAGCGGATGGGCGTAGCGAATGCCGCGCTTGTCGCCCACGACAACGAATTCGGCCTCGGTCTGGATCCGGACGTTTTCCGCGATGGGCTGAAGAATGGCGGACGGATTCGAGGTTTGGAACGCTCCGCGCACTTGCGGCATGGTAGCCACGATCTTGGCCACATTCAGCGCCCGTTTGCCAATCTGTTCCTCGATCGAGGCGGCAAACATGGAGGAAAAGATCATGCCGATGGCACCGACGATCCCGACGATCAGCACCGTGATGAGCAAAATCATTCTTGTCTGCAGGGTAAGCCTTCGCTTTTGGGATTTCATGCCACCACCTCTCGCAGACTATTATACATCCAGAACGGCGGTTGACCAGTTGAAAAGAACAGCTAGAAGAAGCCAGCCTCTTCGTGTAGAGTAGTAAAGGAATGAGTTTGTCCTGTAGAGGTGACTTCCCCATGCATATCAATCTTCGCTCCTTTCTCGACCAATTGCGGCGGGAAGGGCAGTTGACCGTCATAGACGCCCCGGTTGATCCCTACCTGGAACTGGCGGAGATCCATCGCCGCGTCATTGCGGAAGGAGGCCCGGCCCTCCTCTTTACCAATGTGAAAGGAAAATCGTTTCCGGTCGTCACCAACCTGTTTGGAACGGTCGATCGCGTCCACATGGCGGTCGGGCCCAAACCGGAGGCCGTCGTCCGGGAGCTGGTCAGCGCCCTGGACCGGCTGATGCCCCCGAAACTGTCGGCCTTGTGGGAGCTGCGCGACCCGCTTCTATCCGTGCTGCGGGCAGGCACCAAAACCGTTCCCGCCTCCCGCGCACCGGTCACCCAGGTTGCGACGACGGACGTCGATCTGACGCAGCTCCCGGCCTTGACGAGCTGGCATCTGGATGGCGGCCCCTTCGTCACCCTGCCGCTGGTCTACACCGAGCACCCGGAGACCAAGGAACACAACCTCGGCATGTACCGCATCCAGATCTATGACAAAACCACAACCGGCATCCACTGGCAGATCCACAAGGGCGGCGGCTTCCATTATTACGAAGCCGAAACGCGCAACCAGCCGCTGCCCGTCACTCTGACCATCGGGGGGCCGCCTGCCCTGATCGTTTCCGCGATCGCCCCGCTGCCGGAGATGGTGCCGGAACTGCTCTTCGCTTCCCTTCTCATGGGGGAGAAACTGGCCATGGCCGAAGTCCCGAACCATCCTCACCGCATCGTGGCGGAAGCGGAATTCGTCTTCGGCGGCCTCGTCCCGCCTCATGTACGGCGCCCGGAAGGCCCGTTTGGCGACCATTTCGGCTATTATTCGTGGCAGCATGATTTCCCGGTGTTTCAGGTGAAGCAGATGTGGCGGCGCAAAGATGCCATTTATCCGGCCACGGTGGTGGGCAAGCCACGGCAGGAAGACTACTATATCGGCGATTTTCTGCAAAGCCTGCTCTCCCCCCTGTTTCCGGTGGTCATGCCCGGCGTGAAAGCTTTGTGGACCTATGGCGAAACAGGCTTTCATGCCTTGGCGGGCGCCATCGTGCGGGAAAGCTATTACAAAGAGGCGATGGCCCATGCGTTCCGGATCATGGGAGAGGGGCAGCTGACGCTGACCAAATTTTTGATGGTCACCGACGTTCCCTGCGATCTCGCCGATTTCCGCCGTTTTCTGGAGATCGTGCTGGCCCGCTTTCAGCCGGAGCGGGACCTGCTCATCGTCAACGACACGTCCAACGATACCCTGGACTACACCGGCCGCAAGTTCAATCATGGCAGCAAAGGGATCATGCTGGGCATCGGGGAAGCGGTACGCGAGCTTCCGCGTGCATACAACGGCGGCGAAATCCCCGGCATCACCAGCGCCAAAGCGTTCTGCCCCGGCTGTCTGGTGGTCTCCGGCCCGGCGTTCACCGATTTTCCGGAAATGGCGGAAACACTGGTCCCTTACGCCAACGAGCATCTGAAGGAGTGGCCGCTGATCTGCCTGGTTGACGATGCGGCCATTGCGGAAAAGGAGAGCAGCTTCCTGTGGACGGTCTTTACGCGCTTCGATCCCGCCCACGATCTGTATGCGCGCTCCTCCGTCGTGCGCAATAAAATCCGCTATGAGGGACCGCTGATCATCGATGCCCGCATGAAGCCCTTTTATCCGGATGAGGTGGAAACCCATCCCGATATCGCCAAACTGGTCACGGAACGTTGGCGCGAATATTTTCCGAAAGGCTGAGCATTGTCCCCCGGAGTTGGCAGCACTCCGGGGTTTTTTTAGTTTAATGAGCTAAAGCGAGGGAAGAAAGGTTGGGGGCCCCCGCCAACACCAGCAAGGGACCCCGCTCGGCCAGAAAGGCCCCCCAATCGGTGTATCGTTAGCTGTCGCCGAGTGGGGGAGCGTTCGCTATCGTCGGCGGGGTAATCACATTGTCGAATCCTGAAAATTCAGGCATCAGATTCTCCCCTGCCCAATATACTGGTAGCATCTTGGCAGCGAGACAAACCGTCTCTTTCTGTCAATCCACCGCGAAAAGGAGGGAATCCTGATGAAATCACAGAGGGAAGTGGATGGCATCGTCACCTTGACGGCCGAAGGGGAAAGGCTGATCAAGGACAGTCCGCTGTACAATGAAGGATTACGGCCGACCACGCAGGCCGAGCATCATTGGACCGCCTACAACTTCGCCAGTCTCTGGATCGGGATGGCGATCTGTCTGCCGACGTACTCGCTTGCCGCCGGCTTGATCTCGCTCGGCATGAACTGGTGGCAGGCAATCGGCACCATCATTTTGGGGAATTGTATCGTTCTTATTCCGATTCTTCTGAATGCCCACGCGGGTACGAAATTCGGCATCCCCTACCCGGTCTACGCCCGCCTTTGGTTCGGCTCCAAGGGGGCGCACATCCCCGCGATGGCCCGGGCGATAGTCGGCGCCGGCTGGTTCGGCATCAACTGCTGGTTTGGAGGGGCGGCCATTGACACCTTGCTCGTCTCCATGAGCGGATGGGAAAACGTACCCGCCCACCTGCCCATCGCCTTCCTCTTCTTCTGGGCGCTGAACGTCTGGATTGCCTATCGGGGGCCCGAAGCCATCCGCAGAATGGAATTCTGGGCGGCGCCCACCCTGATCGTCATGGGTCTCGCCCTGCTGGCCTGGGCGGTGACGGCGGCAGGCGGTTGGGGCCCCATGCTCTCCGCCCCGTCGAAGTTCTCCTCGACGGGCGAGTTTCTGAAAGTCTTTTTCCCTTCGCTGACGGGGGCGATCTCCTTCTGGGCGACGCTCGCCCTGAACATTCCGGATTTCTGTCGTTATGCCAAAAGCCAGAAAGCGCAGATCGTCGGGCAGTCGCTGGCGCTGCCAACCACCATGGGACTCTTCTCGTTTATCGGCGTGGCGGTTGCCTCCGCGACGGTCGTCATCTTCGGGGAAGCGATCTGGGATCCTGCCGTGATTCTGGCCAAGTTCTCCCCCTTCGTCATTTTCCTGGGAACGCTCGGCATCATTCTGGCCACGCTGACGACCAACGTTGCCGCCAATATCGTGGCGCCGGCGCGGGCCCTGGAAAATCTTGCGCCGCGCCGCTTAACCTTCGGCGCGGGAGCCATCATCACCGGGCTTGCGGCGCTGCTGATGCAGCCTTGGTATCTGTTGGAGAATTTCGGCAACTACATTTTCCTCTGGTTGGGCACGTACGGCGCACTCCTCGGCCCCATCGACGGGATCGCCATCGCCGACTACTGGTTGGTGCGCAAGCGGAGAATCCATCTGGTGGAGCTCTACAGCTACCAGGGACGCTATCATTATAAAAGCGGCTATAACAAGCATGCCATCTGGGCGCTGGTCATCGGCATCGCGATCCCCTTTGCCTGTAGGTATGCACCCGGCCTTTCCTTCGTCTGGGACAACGCGTGGACGGCCGGTCTGCTCATCTCCATGATTGCCTACACGATGCTGATGAAAAACACCGTCACGAACGTCAGCCAGGCCGAATACGACAAAATCACCGAATACGGCAGCCCGGCACGCTCTGCTGCTTCCTGAGATGCGGCCGCACATGAAAAGTCGGAATCCCCCCGGGGATCCCGACTTTTCTGGCTGGCGGCGGCTATGCGTTTTGCTGATTGTCACAGTAGAGATGCATGGCTTCCCGCAAAAACGCGGCCAAGCCCGGCTTGTAGCGATCAATGTTGGCCGTGAACCGCTCATCGTTGACATACAAATCGCCGAGCCCTCGGAAAATCTCTACCGTACAGTCGTAGAAGGAATCGGTGATATGCTGTCTCAGTTCCCCCACCGCCTGCTGCACGCCGGGATCTGCCGGCCCTTTGTCCATGGCGGCCGCGATCCGCTTGAAAAGTTCGTCCCATTTTCCCATGATCGCCGCCCAATCTTCCTTGGTATACCGAGAGGTTCTGCGTTCCGTTTCTTCCACGATCTCCTTCCCGTACAAGCGTTTTGCCTCGTCGGCGTATTTTTCCCGATGCTGTTCGATCGCGGTCATGTCAAATCCCTCAAACATCTCTTTTCCTTCCATCCGTATTCCTCCTTCCAGGGACAGGATCGTCCTGTCCACCGTTCTGATCATTTCCTCCAGCCGCTTCTTTTTTTCCAGCAGCCATTTCCGGTGCGATTGCAGCGCCTGCTTTCTGTCAAAATGGGGACTGTCGATGATCTGTTTGATCTCCCGCAGGGAAAAACCGATCTCCTTGAAAAACAGGATTTGCTGCAAGCGCTCAAGGTTTTGGTCGGTGTACAGCCTGTATCCGGCCGGCGTTACGGTCTCAGGATGCAGCAGCCCGATCTGATCGTAATGGTGGAGCGTCCGGACGCTCACACCCGCCATCTCGGCTACCTCCTTCACCTTGTAAGGCATGTCATCACCTCCACCCTGATCATCGTTTATGACGTAACGTGAGGGTCAACCGCGAACATAAAAAAAGATACCTGCCTCCAAGGTATCGATGATCCGATCAACCTCTATTATCCCCAAACATGCGATACAGCACTTCCTGGGAAGCAGTCACTTCCATCCTTTTTCGCAGGAGAAAAGAGAAGGGCCGCCCCGGCGACCCTTCTGTCTCTGCTTCCTGACAATCGTACATTTATGGAAGCAGCTTCACCATGTTTTCATAGGTTTCCGGACGTCTGTCCCGATAAAACTGCCACTGATCCCGCACCTCATGGATCAGGTTCTTATCCATCTCGGCCACGATCACTTCGTCCTGGTCCCGGCTGCCGATCGCCACAAAACGGCCGCGCGGATCGACCAGGTAGGACTGCCCGTAAAATTCCCCCATATTCCACGGCGCTTCCACGCCCACCCGGTTGATCGCCGCCACATAATATCCGTTGGCGACCGCATGGGCGGGCTGCTCCAGCTTCCACAGGTATTCCGACAATCCGGCGACGGTGGCGGACGGATTGAAGACGATTTCGGCACCGTTTAAGCCAAGCAGGCGGGCCCCTTCCGGGAAATGCCGGTCATAGCAGATGTATACCCCCACTTTGGCAAAGGCGGTATCAAACACGGGATACCCCAGATTGCCCGGCTTGAAGTAGTACTTTTCCCAGAAGCCGCAGCCGTTGCCGCCAGCCGCGACATGGGGAATATGATTCTTGCGGTATTTGCCCAGGACCGTCCCATCCGCGTCAATCACGGCAGCCGTATTGTAATAGATCCCGATCCCCGCCTTCTCATAGACAGGCAGGATGATCACCGCGCCCAGCTCGCGTGCCAGATCCCGGAACAGGAGCGTCGTCGGTCCGTCGGGCACCTCTTCGGCGGCTTCGTACCATTTGGTGTTCTGCTCGGCGCAGAAGTAGGGACCGTAGAAGATCTCCTGCAGACAGATGATCCGGGCCCCTTTTGCAGCAGCTTCCCGCACCATGCGCACATGTTTTTCGATGGCCTTCTCCTTGTGGACGTGCACGGGCTCGTCGCCATGCACATCGTTGGCGGCTTGAATCAAGCCGATCGTCACCTTGTTCGGCATGTGGATTCTCCTTTCTCGTAATCCCTTATGGACGCGTAAATGTCGCCCGTTTGATGAAGCGGCCCGCGCCCGCCTGCCCGACAAACTCCTTGTCGCGAATGACGAATTCGCCCCGCGACAGGACAGAGACCACTTCGCCCACGACTTCCTTGCCTTCAAACGGATTGTAGTCCACCCGCATGTGATGGGTCTCCGCGGAAATCGTCCGTTTGGCCTGCGGGTTGAAAATGACGATGTCGGCATCCGAGCCGACCGCGATCGTCCCTTTGCGCGGATACATGCCGAACAGTTTGGCCGCCTTGGTGGAGACGATGTCGACGAACTGATGCAGGCTGATCCGCCCGGCGTGCACGCCGTCCGAATAGAGGACGCTGATCCGGTCTTCAATCAGCGGGCCGCCATTGGGAATTTTCGTGAAATCGCCGCGTCCGAGCTCCTTCTGACCCTTGAAGTTGAACGAGCATTGATCGGAGCCGACCGTCTGCAGGATGCCGCTTTTCAGGGCGTTCCACAGCACTTCCTGATGCCATTTCTCCCTGAGCGGCGGCGACCAGACGTATTTGGCCCCTTCAAAATCGGGTTGGGCCAAAGCGGAGATATCGAGCGCCAGGTACTGCGGACATGTTTCCCCGTAGACGTTCCAGCCTTTTTCCCGCGCTTCGGCGATGCGGCGGACCGCCTCCGCGCAGGAGACATGCACGACATACAATTGCGAACCGGCGAGCGCCGCAAGCGCCGCCGCTCGTCCGGTCGCTTCCCCCTCCGCTTCCGGCGGGCGCGTCAGGGCATGATGGATCGGATCGGTTTGCCCGTTCGCAAGCGCCTGCTTCGTCAGATAGTCGATCACATCGCCGTTCTCCGCATGCACCTGGACGAGGGCACCCAGTTCTCTCGCGCGCACCAATGTTTTAAACAAGGTCTCGTCGTCCGCCTGAAAGACGTTTTTGTACGCCATAAACACCTTCAAGGAGGTAATGCCTTCGTGTTTGACCACGGTTTCCAGCTCTTCCAGCACCTGATCGTTCGCCTCCGCGATCATCAGGTGAAAGCCGTAATCGATGACCGCCTTCCCGCGCGCCTTTTCATGCCAGACGGCAATGGCTTCCCGCAGCGATTCCCCTTTGCGCGTGAGGCAGAAATCGATGATGGACGTTGTACCGCCGAAAGCGGCCGCCCTTGTTCCCGATTCGAAATCATCCGCCGTCACCGTGCCGCCAAACGGCATATCGAGATGGGTGTGAGGATCGATCCCGCCCGGAAACACATAACAGCCGCTGGCGTCGATCACTTCTGCCTCATCCGCCTCCAGCGTCTCCCCGATCGCCACGATGCGCTCCCCTTCAATCAGCACGTCCGCTTGGCAGGTATCGGATGCGGTGACAACCGTGCCGTTGCGAATCCATTTTTTCATAAGCTCTTCCCCCGCTTCGATAATAATGATCCAGCGACGCAAGCGGACGCTCCACCCACCCGGCATTGGTTTGCGCTGTGCCGAGCGGGCCTATTGCTGGTGTCGACCGGGGCGCCCATCCTTCCCTGCGTCTTCTCTCGGACACCGTTCACCCTGCGCAAGCGTCCCGCTAGTACAGGCTATGCGGCCTGCACGCCAAACATTACTCGTATGCCGTGCCACCCCCTGCGGACAGCGCTGCCTGCCGCTGGTTCCAGGTGAGCGGCGGTTCACCGGCAGCCACTTCCACCATCTCGATTGCGCCTTCCACCGGACAGACGATGGAACAGAGATTGCAGCCGACGCAGTCCTCTTCCCGGACGACAAGCCGGTCTTTGCCGGACGCTTCGTCATGGATGATGTCGATGCACTGGTGGGAGGCATCCTCGCACGCGATGTGGCATTTGTTGCAGTTGATGCAGGTCTCTTCGTGGATGCGGGCCACGATCTTGTAATGGAGATTCAGATTGCCCCAATCCGAATAAGTGTGAACGGCCTTGCCGACCAGTTCCGTTACGGAAGGGATGCCTTTTTGATCCAGGTAGCGGTTGAGCCCGTCAATCATGTCTTCGACGATGCGGAACCCATGGTGCATGGCGGCCGTGCATACCTGGACGCCGGTCGCGCCCATCAGCAGAAACTCCACCGCGTCGCGCCAGGTGGCAATGCCGCCAATGCCGGAAATGGGAATCCCGACGAGCGGATCGCGCGCGCACTCGGCCACCATGTGAAGCGCGATCGGTTTGACGGCAGGACCGCAATACCCGCCGTGTGCCCCTTTGCCGTCCACGTGCGGAATCGGCAGCCAGGTGTCCAGATCCACGCCGATCAGGCTGTTGATGGTATTGATCATGCTGACGGCATCCGCTCCGCCTTGGCTGGCGGCACGGGCGGTAAAACGGATGTCGGTAATATTGGGAGTCAGCTTGACGATGACGGGGGTCTCGGCCACTTCCTTCACCCATTCCACCTGCTGCCTGATCAGGTCCGGATGCTGTCCGACCGCCGAACCCATGCCGCGCTCCGCCATCCCGTGCGGACAGCCGAAGTTCAGCTCCAGTCCGTCTACCCCCACCGATTCCACCTTTTTGACGATTTCGTGCCAGGCTTCGCGCCGGTGCTCCACCATCAGGGAGGCGACGACCGCGTGGCGGGGAAAACGCTTCTTGGTTTCAGCGATCTCTTTCAGATTCTCTTCCAGCGGCCGGTCGGTGATCAGCTCGATGTTGTTCAACCCCAGGACCCGCTGCCCGCCGTAGTGAAGGGCAGCGAAGCGGGAGGTGACATTGATGATCGGCTCGCCCAGCGTTTTCCACACCGCCCCGCCCCACCCCGCTTCAAAGGCCCGCTGCACCTGGTAGCCCGAGTTGGTCGGGGGCGCGGACGCCAGCCAGAATGGATTGGGAGACTTGATTCCCGCGAGATTGATCGATAAATCTGCCATCTGTTTGTCCCTCCTTCCGTCAAACCGTTGCAGCAGCGGGCCCGGACAGCGCCGCATGGATGGACCGTGCCGCCCGTTTGCCGTGATTGGCCGCGTCGACCACCATGGCATCCACTTTTCCCCCGCCGAACATCACGTCGCCCGCCGCATACACCTGCGGATGGGACGTCCGGTAGGTGGTTGGATCCACGGACACGACACCCTGCCGATGAGCCAGGCCGAATGCCTCAATCAAAGCGGTATGCCGCGTTTGGCCGATCGCCTTGATCACAAAGTCTGCGTCGATCGTGAAGGTGCTCCCTGCGATCGGCACGGGGCGCCTGCGCCCCTTCTCATCCGGCTCCCCCAGCCGCACGCGGGAAAGCGCCAGTCCCGCAACCCTGCCGTCACGGCCGATGATGCGCTCCGGGGCCACCAACCAGCGAAATTCCACGCCGTCCTGCTTGGCGAAATCGTATTCGAAGGCGTACGCGGTCATCTCGTGTTCCGTACGCCTGTACAAGATTTGGACCCGCTCCGCCCCGAGCCGCTTCGAACAGGTGGCCGCATCGATGGCCGTATTGCCCGCGCCGATAACGGCTACTTTTTTGCCGATGAAATCCCTACGCAGCGGCTTGGTTTTCGTTTCCTCCACCAGGGAGATGGCGTCGAGCACACCCTCCAGATCCTCGCCTTCGATGCCAAGCCAGGGAACGGCGCCCATGCCGACCGCCAGCAGGACGGCATCGTAGCGCTGCAGCAGTTCCTCCGCCTGCACATCCACCCCCACGCGTGTGTTCAGCCGGAACTTGACCCCGAGCGCTTCCACCTGCGCCACTTCCCACAGGGCGATCTCCTGGGGCAGCCGGTAGGAGACGATCCCGTATGTATTGAGCCCTCCCGCTTTCTCCCTGGCTTCATACAACGTCACGTCGTAACCGTAACGGGCCAGCTCGCGCGCGGCCGACAGCCCGGCGGGTCCTCCGCCGACGACCGCCACCCGTCTGCCGTTTTTTTCGCCCGGTTGAAAAAAGGTGGCATTGTTGCGAATCGCCCAATCCGTCGCATGGCGCTGCAGCAGCCCGATCATGATGGGTCTGGACGCCTTGTTGAGCACGCAGGCCCCTTCGCAGAGTTCGACCGTGGGACACACCCGGGCACAGCTGGCTCCCACCGGATTGGCCTCCATGATCGTCCGGGCGGAGCCATAGAGATTTCCCGTCGCAATCTTCCGGATAAACGCGGGGATATCGATCGACGTGGGGCACGCCTTGATACAGGGAGCGTCATAGCAGTAGATACATCGATTGGCTTCGTCCATCGCTTCCTTGGGTTTCAGCGGGGGGACCACCTCGGCAAAATTCCGTCTCAGCGCGGAGTCGGATGGGTGCAAATCCGGATTAGCGCTCATCATACGTAACCTCCTCGATCCTTTTGCTATTAATCAATGAAAGAGAAGGCACGTTTATGTATTCCATTTCACCGGCGGGAGCGAAAAAGCGTGCAATCAAAAGGGGGAATCTGGAAGGGAAGAAGCGTAAGTGAAGGGGGAGGCAATGATATTCACATAATAAAAGTTATGTAAACTTACACCTTATTTTCGCTATTGTAACCGATGGCATAATAAAACCAAACCCCTTGCTCATCACAAGGAGTTTGGTTTCATTAGGGGGAGTAGTCCTACCCGCGTTTGCCTTTATTCTTCTTCTGTATTTCTTTTAACATCTTCACTACTTCTGAAGAAGGTTTAAAGCTTGTAGCGTCATCCAAGCCAAGTATGGAGGCCTGCTTCTCTGTCACTGCTGGCAAAACAAGTTCATCGCTGCCGCTTTTTTTGACGAAGTAAAATGCAGGTCCTGCTTTGACCAGGATCGGCTTTTGATTCGTCTTTTGCTTGAATTTCTTCATGGTGTCTCCGTAAGCTGCAGCATTGCCACCAAACTCTACGACACGATATTTGCCGTCTTCAAAAGCAATCGTAAGAAACGATTTTGGTTGACCATTCAGATCCACGGTAAATTCCCAAACATCTGCTGCCTCCGATATGTCTAACAAGCTTCCCTTGTTATCATTTTCCAGTTTTTGACCATTAACGTAATGAATCTGATACCCCTCACCCAGTGTTGTCTGTTTCACTTCCGAAGCATCATGATATCCGTAAGAGGTGGGGTTGCCCGAGACTTTGGATTGAAACAAAGCTAATCCCTCTTCTGCCGCTTGTTTCACTTCAGTTGGAATGTCAGATTCAATCTTTGCTCCAAACACTGGTACAGCTGCTAGAGCTAATGCGAACAATGATACCGTAAATAGTGTGAAAAGCGTTTTTTTCTTAGTCATCATTTTTCACCCCTAACGCATTTTGTAAAGCGTTCCGTCCCAAACATGATCGGAGCTACTTTTAAACCAATTATAGGTTGAGGATTTGTGATCCCCATCCCATGGGTCCATGTACTCTACATAATCAGTAGTATCATCATCATACCCATCAAGAACAACAGCATGACCACCACCAGTATCCCATGTCCAACCAGCATAGATTGGTCGCTCGTAATTATAGATTTCTGATTTAATTGTTGAAAAACTCAGGTAAGAAGTTGTTCGCGTACTATCAACTCCCCAGTGTTCCAATCCATCTTGAACTTCTGAATCCGTAGCTCCCTCATTGATGACGTCACCTTTTACATACTCTACTACTTCGTCTTGATCTACCGACTCACCAAAATAGTCCAAAATGGAAACGCTCGCAGCAGCCCAGCACCATTCGTCTTCTTGTTGCAATTCTTCGGAAACACCAATGGAATATACAGCGGGTGAAGCGAATGCATGGGAAGCAAAGGACAATGATGCTAAAACAGAGAGTACCGATAATAAGTTTAATTTTTTCATGAACATCACTCCTTTCAGAAACAATTATACCAATAATTGTAAATTTTTAAATATTTTATTTAATTTCTAATATGTAAAATTGTTACCAACATTTTCGCAATCAAACCCTAACATTCATAGTTGGGGCTGAATTTAGCGGGCAATACTGAGACGTTGCAAACACGTTTTTCGTTTCAATGCTCGTCCTTTTTAAAAGTCTGTCCAGGTGTATTTTTCAGTGATCTAACGATTTTGAGGAGGTGACAGCCAATTCCTTATATGTAAAATACCCCGCTGACTTCAGCTAACGCTGGAGTCGGCGGGGGCCCCCAAACTTTCTTCGTCACTTTATCACTTTAATGAACTTAAATTTTCCGATCTGCTAAATAAGAACCCCTATATGAGAGGTCCTTTTGCGCGTCCTATATTTCAACGAACGACAAGAAATTTCCAAATTTTCACGGACAATAATGCAAGTTAACAGCTCTATTCGCGAAGCAAAAAGTACGAAAAACCTTAAAGACATGCTCGTTACTGCATGTTTGTTTGAGGTTGAGGAAACTTACGACTCTTTACGGACTTACCAACTTTTTATTGCTTAGTAGTTTAGTAAAGCTGCGAGGAGTCTTCACCCCCCCGAATCATGTCCGTGATGGCAACATAAATGTTGGGTGGATATTCAGCGATTCTATGGCAGAGGTATAAGTACCACTCAGTACCATATGTTAGATAAACCCGAACGGATCGCCCATTATCCTTTAGTTGTCGACAGAGATCGGGACGAATTCCGTAAAGCATTTCTACTTCTACATGTGGGTTTTGCAAATAACCACGCTCGATGATTTGTCTGTGTATGGCTTCATCATGAGAAGCGATTGAAACTTGATGACCTGCTTTAACGCACAAATCAACTAATTCGAGGTAACGATGATCCAACGTTTGTGAACGAGGGATAGAAATATCTGATGGCTCTTGGTATGCCCCTTTAACGATACGAATTGTACCAGCGTAGTTCAGTAAATCGTTGAGATCATTAAGCGTTCGATGCAATTGGGCTTGAAGTGTGACCCCTACGTTGGAATATTCTTTAACGACTCTTTTGTAGATAGAGAGTATCTGATCCGTTTTAGCCGATTCCTCCATGCTAAGCATAAGAGTAAGACCATGGGATTGTGCTTCTTTCGCCATTTCTGCTAAGTTTTGATAGGCAAGTTCAGGGTCAACAGATAAGCCAATATGGGATAGATCAAAAGAAATGCGAGAACTTAACCCTCGATTTCCACATTCTTTCATTAACGCTATAAACTCATCTTTGGCTCGAATACACTCATACTTGTTGGTGGTGTTCTCCCCAATGTATTCAAGAGAAATGCGGTATCCCTTTTGTATTAGTTGATAACCAATGGATATACCGTCATTTCTTGATTCGCCTGTTACAAATCGCTTAGCCGCACGCTGAAAAAAAGGATAAAGTTCGGGGGATTGTTGAACATACTCCTTTATTTCTAAGTTTCGAGCAATGGATTTCAACGCATCAGCAAATTGTTCTTCAACAGATGGAAGAGCCAATTTTTAACCCTCGTTTCATTTGAATTTTCATAAAATTATAATTCATAATGTCAAGACAAATACAAGGGGAGGTGAATCAAAGTGATTGATCTAAAAAATCGCTTGGATGAGCCAGGAGTAAGACAATTGCTATCCTATGCTGTTGAGGCACCGGCCGTCCAAAAAATAAACCAGATCGTACAATCATACATAGGACATGGGGATCTGTTTCTATTCGGTATGGAATTAGATGACATGCTCATTGGCCTTATCGGGGTCCAACTTCTCGCATCCAACCAAGCCATCATCAAGCACATTTCCGTTCACCCGGGTTATCGTCACCGCGGTTGGGCCAGTCGGATGATAAATCGTGTAATCGAACATTTCAATTTGGAAAGCATATCAGCGGAAACCGACAATGACGCTGTTGGCTTTTACAAAAAGTTCGGTTTTGCAGCAAGCAGTCTCGGAGAGAAGTATCCCGGCGTAGAACGGTTTCTTTGCGTGTACCGTGTGGAGTGATGTAACATCTTGGCTGACGCGAGCTCCTTTGACGACCTGCACAGCGGAGAAACGAAGAGGGGGGAAAACAGGGGGCACAAGTCTCCCTACTTCGAGATACCCAGATGTTTGCCCCCCTGCCCGCGTCACGTTTCGCAGCGGACACGGCCAACTTCTTTGCTGGTCGTCAAGAGAGCGAGAGAGTACCATCACCATGGCATGACGGACTTTGTCTGCAAACTGAGAAAATCAATCCCTGATGATTCCGTGACTTGAGCCGATCAGCACCTCTTTCCCGTGTTGGTTCCGATTGACGGTTTTGATGGAAACTTTTTTATATCCTTCCATCTGGACCACTTCGGTAATCGTCAGCTCACAGGTGATGGTGTCCCCGGTAAATACAGGTCTGAGAAATTCACTGGTGATTTCGCGGGCAATGTAGTTCAAATCGCCGCCTATCTTCGTGCCAATGCTGGCCGTAAGCAGGCCGTGCACCATGAGACGCCCGTTTTCATCTGGCTCCATGTGATGCCTGCCCATGTCACCGGAGAGCTGCGCAAACTGCAGCGTTTCTTCCACGGTAAACGTCCTTTGCCACGTAAAAACATCTCCTGCTTTGATGCTCATCCGTATTCCCCCTGCATCTTTCAAAAAATCGTGTTACAGCGTCTCAAACGCTTCCTGCAGCACCGTCACAATGAAGCCAAGCTCTTCGCTGGTCGTGGAGAATGGCGGGGAGAGCGTCAGAATGTTGTTGTAGCCGGGCACCGTATCCCCGTTCCGCCCGATGATCACGCCGCGCTTCTTGCATTCGGCGATTACTTTGGTCACCTTGTCCGGAGCCGCCGGTTCCTTGCTGGCGCGATCTTCCACCATTTCAATGCCGCAGAGGAAGCCGAAGCTGCGGATATCCCCCACGTGCGGGTGCGACTCCAGCGCGGACAGCTTTTGCCGCAGTTCGTTCCCCAGCTGCTCCGCCCTGGCGATCAGCTCCTCTTCCTCCATGAGCTGCAGATTGCGCAGGGCAAGCGCACAGGCCGCCGGATTACCGCCGAACGTATTCACATGGCGGAAATGCTGATTCACCCCCTGCTCCATGAAGCGGTCGGCAATCTCCGCCCGGACGGCGGTCGCAGAGAGCGGCAGGTAGGCGCTGGTGATCCCTTTCGCCATGGTGACGATATCCGGCTTCACGCCAAAATTCTGGTGGCCGAACTTGCGTCCCGAGCGGCCGAAGCCGCAGATCACTTCATCCACGATCAGCAGGACGCCGTGCTTGTCGCAAATCTCCCGCACTTTTGGCAAATACTCCGGTGGCGGGACGATCACACCGCCCCCGGTGATGGCGGGTTCCATGATCACGCCGGCAACCGTGCCGCTCCCTTCCCAGTTGATCGCTTCGTCGAAGGCCTGCGCGCACTCCAGACTGCAGCTGCCGTAGGATTTCCCGAACGGACAGCGGTAGCAGTACGGCGGAGAAACATGCAAAAACCCGGGGGCAAGCGGCTCGTATGTCTGCTTGCGGACGGCCTGCCCCGTCGCCGCCAGCGCCCCCATCGTATTGCCGTGATACGCCCGGTAGCGGGAGACAAACTTGTAGCGGCCCGGCTCCCCGTTCTGGTGATGATACTGCCTGGCGATCTTGAAGGCGACCTCGTTCGCTTCGGAGCCGCTGTTGGAAAAGAACACCCGATACTCCTCCCCCAGCCACTCGCTCACCTTCTCCGCCAGTTTGATGGCCGGGATGTGGCTTTGCGTCAGGGGAAAATAGGCCATCGTCTTTAACTGTTCATAGGCCGCCTCGGCCAGCTCCTGCCGGCCATAGCCCACGTTGACGCACCACAGCCCCGCCATTGCGTCCAGATACCGGTTCCCGTCGATATCGGTCACCCATGATCCTTTCGCCTCGGTCACGATCATGGGATTGGGATTGTACGGGGACATGTGATGCCACATATGGGTACGGTCGCTCTGGAGCAGCTCTTCCTTGTCTTCCCGTGCCCGGGTAACGCTCTGTTGTTCCTGACTCATCGGGAATCGCCCCTTTCCGATAGGATGGATTACTTCACAAACACACGCTGCGAACCGATATGGCGTTCGCCGTCATCGAACCAGCGCTCCGTAACCGTTTTCTTTCTTGTGAAAAACTCCACGCCGTCCTTACCGTTGGCATGCAAATCCCCGTAGAACGACTGCTTCCAGCCGGTAAAGGAGAAGAAGCCCATGGGCGCGGGCACGCCGACATTGACGCCCACCATGCCCGCTTCGACACGCTGGACGAACTCCCGGCCATAGCGGCCGCTGTTGGTGTAGATGGTCGCGCCGTTGCCGTAGCGGGACTTGCTGATCACGGCCAGACCTTCCTCGAAATTGCGGACGCGCATCACACTCAGCACCGGCGCAAAGATTTCGTCGCGGACGATCACCATCTCCGCATCCGCATGGTCAAAGATCGTCGGCCCGAGGAAATAGCCTTTCTCCTCCGGTTTCACATCGCGGCGGCCATCCCGCACGAGGGAGGCGCCGGCAGCTTCTCCACGTTCAATGTAGCTGAGCACCTTCTCCAGATGGGCCGGGCGAATCACCGGTCCCAGATCGACGCCGGGCTCCAGACCATTGCCCATCTTCAGCGCGTCCGACTCTTCCACCAGGTACTGCACGAGTTCATCCGCAATCTCTTCCACCGCTACCACCGCGCTGGCCGCCATGCAGCGTTCCCCGGCACAGCCGAATGCGGAGCTGACGATCGTCTTGGCGGCCCGCCGCAGATCCGCGTCGGGCATGACCAGATGATGGTTCTTCGCCCCTGCCAGCGCCTGCACGCGCTTGCCGTTCGCAGCTGCCGTCTTGTAAATGTACTCGGCAACCGGCTGAGAGCCGACGAACGAAACCGCTTTCACGTCCGGATGCTCCAGAATGCCGTTGACGACGTCATGCGCGCCGTTGACGACATTGAAGACCCCGTCCGGCAAGCCCGCTTCCTGCAGCAGTTCCGCAACCCGGATACAGGAAAGCGGCGTGCGCTCGGACGGTTTCAGCACAAACGTATTGCCCGCCGTGATGGCGATCGGATACATCCACATCGGCACCATCACCGGGAAGTTAAACGGCGTGATCCCCGCCACCACCCCCAGCGGGAAGCGCAGCGTATAGCTGTCGATGCCCTTGGCTATATTGGGCAGGGTTTCTCCCATCAACAAGGTTGGCATTCCGGCGGCAAACTCCACCATTTCGATGGCGCGCAGCATCTCGGCCTGCGCTTCGGCCAGATTTTTGCCGTTTTCCCTGGTAATCATGCGGGCCAGCTCATCCTGATGGCGAAACAGCAGCTGCTGAAAGCGGAACATGACGCGCGCCCGCTCCACCACCGGCATCTCGCTCCAGTCCGGGAAAGCGGCCAGCGCGGCCTTCACGGCGTCGTCCACATCATGCTTGCTCGAAAGCGGTACCTTGGACATGACTTCACCGGTTGCCGGGTTGGGAATATCCTCATACTGATCCGTCCGGGCATACACCCACTGGCCGCCAATATAGTTTTTCATCACGTGTCCAACCGTCGCCATTCCCATTGTGTCATCCCCTTACTCTCAGATATTGGTAGCTATCACCATTTTATCTGAAGATTTCCGCAACAATCACTAGACATCCTGTTCATACTTCCGTACACTACTTCTTACATATTGTCATGGGAAAAGGAGAGGGAGCACGTGAAGACGGAATGGCGGTTGACCGTAACAGAGGTGTTGAAGCGGCCGTTGTTTCAGCATGCGGAAGCGATTGCCGGGAAGCGCGGACTGGGGCGCCCGATCCGCTGGGTTCATGTGCTGGAAACGGCTGAAAACGGCCGCTTTTTGAACGGCGGGGAGCTCATCCTCTCGACCGGCCTTGGCTTCGGGGAGGATGCGGTCAAGCGGCTCGCCTACCTGACGGAGCTGATTCAGCGCAGGGCGGCGGGTCTGTGCGTCGAACTGGGCCCCTATATTCCCCGGATCCCGGCCGATATGTGCGAACTGGCCGACCATCACGACTTTCCGCTGATCATCTTTCATCAGCCTGTACGCTTCGTCGACATCACGCTTGACCTGCATGAAATCATCGTCAACCGGCAGATGGACGCCCTTCGCAAGCTGGAGGCATACGCCCGCGATCTTCAGCAGCTCAGCCTGCACACGCAGGGGACAACCCGGCTGCAGCAGCATTTTCAGGCCCATGTCCAGTTGCAGACCTTCTATCTACCCTGCGACGGCCAGGCCGCTCCCGTCTACATGCCCGCCATGCCGCAGAGCGTCCAGGCGGAGATGACCGCCCTCCTGAAGGAGCATCTTCTTGCCGGCGCATCTCCCGTTGAGACCAGCGGCCGCCTCCCCATGACGGAGAAAAAAACCGTTTGCTATCAGCCGATCACCGCCATGGGCCATGTGCTTGCCTATCTGGGAGTGGTGCTGTATGAGCGGGAGCCGGAGGAAGTGCTTCTCCTCGAGCTGGATTACACCGCCGCCGCCATGGCGCAAATCCTGATGCGCACCATGTTTGCCGCAGAACGTGCCCTGGCAAGCGAATCCCGCCTGATGGAGGAGATGATCGCCGGCAGCCAGCACCAGGAAGAGCAGCTGCGTTCGCTGCTCGGCATCCGCTCCAACGCCTCTTCCGCCTACTATGCCGTGGTGATGCAGCTCCGGGCGGGACGGCTGCAGGAGAATCCGGAGAATCAGACGCTGCATGAGCGCTTCAGCGTCTATCGGTCCATCCTGTCGCGCTACGGCTTTCGCTCGCTGCTGACGGCGAGGGGAAACCGCCTCTACCTGATGGCGATGGAAGCGAACCATCAGACAGAGATGCGCAGCCGCTTGAAAAAAGCGCTGGCGGAGTTGGCGAAAGTAAGCAAACAGGCGGTCGGCACGGATGGCGCGATCGCTTTCGGGGTCAGCCGTCTGTCGGAGCGCTTGGCGGAGGCGGATCGCCACTTCCAGGAAGCGGAGCAGGCCCTGCTCTTCGATGGAGAGCAGGAGGCCACCTTTTTCGATGAGCTGGGAATTTACCGGCTGCTCTACCATGTCCCGCAGGAGCGCGTTCTCCGTTCCTTTATTGCCGATTATTTGGAACCATTGCTCCGTTATGACGAGGAGAACGGCAGCCAGTATGTGCATACCCTGCGCGTCTATCTGGAACAGAACCTGTCCAAGCAGGAAACGGCGGACCGCTTGTACATCCATCGCCAGACGCTTTACCACCGTCTGGAAAAGATCGGCGAACTGCTGGGCTCCGATTTTGAGATGCCGCACCGCCGCCTGTGTTTGGAGGTTGCCCTGCGCGCTTACGACTGGTTGTCCTGAAACGGGAACAGGCACTAGCGGACTGTTTTATTTAAAATGAGGGTTATCCCTAAATAAGCAATAAGAATAAATAATTGAATATGATGTTAAACATCTTATTGGTGATATAAGAATGGATAGGGGTCTCAGAAAACATCTGAATCTCTATCCATTTCTCTTTGTTATTTACAACAACATTTTAATTCGGTAAATAAAATGATGAGTATTGAACTTATCATAAGTAAGAGAATTATTTTCTTAGCTTCTGTAATAATTTACACTTATGAAAAAAGGGCGCACCCCAAACTTTGACATTCGCCATGTCAGGGCGTCCCCAACAAGAGTGTTGGGGCATGTAAAAGCGTGGGGCATAGTTTTGCATAGTTATCAACTCCTTAAAGCCTCTCAGAAGCCCTAAGAAGCCCTCACATGCTTTCTAAGGCCTATCTTATTTTTTCTATTTCCGCCAAAAAGTTGAACAGTCTGCTTTATCCTGAATATTAAATTCAATCATTTTCTCAAGCAATTCGTAATTTACCGGCTCATTCCACGGAATTCGAAACAAGCCTTTGGTAGCGCTGTAGCCAGCTTGTGCAATGTCATCGGCAAAGTGCGCAATGCCTACCTTTTCGGGTGAAACGCTCAAATGATGCTTCGCTGTGGAAAAGCCGATGATAAATGTGCCGTGATCGGAAAACATTGGCGTATTCCACTTGATTTGCGGTTCCAAATTTGGGAATTTATTAGCAACCCACGCCAAAATTTCCTCTGTTCGGTCGCGGTGGTCGGGGTTATCGATACCTGCTAAATATTTTGCAAAAACTTCCATGTTGTTCCCTCCTAAAATAAAAATTATGTCGTTCAGAGAAGTTCCTCAAACCCATTCGTCGTTAAAACTCCTCACAGAACCGCTCAGACACGTTCTTAAACAACACCTATTTCCAACTATGATAGTCAAAATGGCTTAAAATGCAAATTAGAGGCTTTAAAAAGTATCTGACTTGTATCGCCAGCGATAGCTGGTCTGTCTAAAAGTATATAACTACGGTGAATAATGCGAATCATTTTCTTGATTAGTCCAACTCCCGTGTCCCATAACATTTATTAAGTATGCGTTTAGTTCATCGAACCGAACAAACAACACCGGGCCAGTTCTTTTTACAAAACCATCTGTAGAGCAACTTAGGTAAAGGTTGGATCCTTGAACAATACTGCCCTTTAGCGGAACAAAGAACGCCGATTCCAAGTCTATAGATATTTTTTATTGCCACCTGTTTTGCCTTCCCAAAAATCATTCAGATGATTCCACCATTTATAACAAAACAAAGAGGATGAGCAACACATCTAGGGGATACCCCCTTTGCATTACTCATCCATCAATAGAATATCTAACATTTTATTAAATTGCTTATTGCTATTGCTGATAATAGGCTTCCTGCATATTTAATTTTACAGAGTACCAGTTCCTGTTTCCTTGCCGTCATTTTTGCTCCGCCGCTTTCTGCAGCTGTTGCAGCAGCAGGGCCACATCGGCCCGTGTCATCGGAACATTCGGGGAAAATGAGGAACCGGAGAGCGATGGGAACAGCTGGAACGCGCTGGCAAGCGCGACGACCGGCTGTTTCTCCTTGGCCACATCCCGATAAGGAGACGTGAAGATCTCCGGTTTGTCAACGAGCGCTTGGTAGCCTAACAGACGGACGGCCATCTCGGCCGCTTCCAGTCTGGTAATGGCCCGATCCGGTTCAAAGCGCTTCCCTTCCTTGGCGATCAGCCCCAATTGGACGCATTTCTGAATGGCGGCGTACTGCGGATGCGACTGGTTGACATCGTCAAAAAGGTAGGGGCGGCTTGGTTCCTCGTCATCGAGAAAGAACGTCCGATGCAGCGCCTCGAACTCGATCCGGTTCGTTGCGCGGGCCAGCATCTCCGCCATCTCGCCGCGGGTCACCTGTTTGTCCGGTTCCACCTTGCCGTCCTGCACGCGCAAATAGTCCTGGCTGACGGCGAGCTGCAGCGCCGCTTGGGCCGGATGGCCGATGATATCCGTCGGCACTTTCGACTCCTGCAGCTTGGCGAAGCTGAACCACTCGCCTGTTGCCGCGTTGACAACTCCTTCATCCCCGACATATCGGTAAGCGAGGATCGGCTGCTTCTCTTCATCGGACGGATTCAAGGAAATCGGTTGATAGTAGGTAAGCAGCACTTTTTTCTGCTTCTCCTCCACCTGCTTGGCCGTATCCGCATCGATCCGTTTTCCTTGCGTATCCACAAACCGGAAATCGGTGTCATCACTAAAGGTATGGAACATTTCCACTTCGCCGGTTTCGGGGTTCACCGTTACGCGAAAATCGGCGTTTTCGAGCGGAATGCCGTTTTTCATTCTGCCGAATTGGATCGTGTATCTTCTGCCGTTTTCCGTGATCGCTTTCATTTCCGCTTCCGAAGGCGGCCGATCGATCAGATAGATGGACCCCAACTGGTCGGCCATCAGCGCCTTGATCAGATTAACCGCATTCTCCTTCGCCTTCTCCCACGGCACGGGATGGTCGATTTTCTTCCCGTTCTCGTCAGGGAAAGGAACGCGTTCCCCCGCTCTGTACTCAATCAATTGTCCGCGGTCGTTGATTCCCAGGATCAGCGGCTCTTTCTTCCCATCCGCTGCCGACAGCGGGGTGAATTCGAAATCCCAGTTGCGTCTTTCAATGCCGTCCGGGCCCACGCTTGCCCCGCTGCCGTGGCTGCCATCCGACCGGTATGTGCCGGGCAGGCGTTTGATCAAGGCTTCCGCAATCTGCTGCGCTTCCTGTTTGCCGATCACCTTCCCGCTTGGTGCGGATGCAGGCTTGTCTGTACCCAGCGGCTTCCATTCGATCGGTTTGTCCACCCGCTCGCCGCGCAGATTCACCAGAGCGCCTGTGGCTGCATCCAGCAGCTGGGGAGCAAACTCATCATACTTGTAGACCGGCAGATAGCGGTCATCGCCGCTGCCATAATCGCCGGTCAGCGTATCCAGCCGCACATAGGCGAGGGATGGTTTCACTTTTTCCTGCAGGATGTTTTCCGCATCCTGCAGGGATACGGCCGGCTTGGCATCCGGTATGGCCCCCTCATACCACTCCCGGTTGAATTCGACCACCTGGCCGTCCGCGCCAACCATCAGCCTGAAGCCGTTCTCCAAGAACGGAATGCCGTTTTCGATGCGCGTGTAGTTGACCAGCTGTTCGCCCATCCTGCCGCCATAGAACGCATACCGGTTCTGATATTCATTCGGCTTCGACAGCTTGGCCCGCTCTTCTTTCGCGACAACCCGCTCAAGAAACTGATCGGCGATCTGGATGGCGCGCTCCGGGGATAGCGCCTCTCCTTTATTCCCCGCCTCCCGTCCCTTGCCAAACTGCGAATATTGCAGCAATTTGCCGGTTGCGCCATCCAGCGTCACGCTGAGGAAATTGTCCCGCCCCTTGCGCCATGACAGCCGCCATGACGGCTTCGTCAAAAACCCGGGACGGCTGTCGCCTTCGTAAGTGGCATCATCCAGCTGGTAATCCGCCGGAATCGATACCCATTTTTGCGCCAGCCGGATGGCTTCTTCCTTCCGCAGTGCGGTCTGCTGCTCCTCTGCCGATACGACGGACGCGTGATGGGCTGCCGGGAATGCTGCCGGATGCAGCAGGGCGGCCGCCGCCAGACCCGCAAGCAGACGCCGAGCGCCTTTTCGTTTTTTGATTGTCCTCATCAAATCCTCTCCCTTTATCTGTCTCTGGAATGATCATGTCCATGTTACCATATTATCGAATTTTTACCAATTGTCTGCACAGGAAAAAGGATGCCGCGTGTTCGGCATCCTTTTGCGGATAGAGGCTTTATTTTCCCGGATAGCTCATCGACAGCGTATAGCTTATGGCATCACCGGACTTCGCCTGCACGCGCACCTTGTAGCTGCCTGCTTTGGAGGCAGCAAAAGAGAGCGTTTCCGGGCTGCTGCCGGTGGATGTGGAAGCGACCACCTTCCCTTTGCTGTCCAACAGGAGGAGCTCGAGATCCGCATCGTCGTCATCGTCCCAACTGAGCGACAGCGCGATGCTGCCCGCTTTTTTCACGCTGATCGGGTAATCGGCATATGTTTTCCGGCCGCTGGCTGTGCCAACCGTTCCCTTTTTCGTTTCCGTCTTGATGCTGGGATCGATCAGCTTGCCATTGGTGACCAAAGCGTACGGCTGGGGGCCTTCGGGAACGTTGTAACCCGCAATCGTCACGGTGTAGGTACCCTTTTTCGGATGGGGAATCCATACCTGCTCCACGTTGTTCAGGTTGTCCACCTCGTTGTTGTAGGGCTGCTCAAAATCGTTGCCGTTGTAGGTTTTCCCGTCCGGGGTTTTCACGGTCAGGTTCAAGTCGTTGACAAGCTTTTTGAGCGGAATGGGGGACGCGGGATAATCGGTCCATGTCAGGGTGGCGACAAACGGCCTGGACGTATCGGTCACGTTCACCGTGTAGGTTGCTTTGCCTTTTGTCTTCAACCCTTTGGTTTCGTCCACAAAGGTGGTCTCCAGCGCGGCCTCCAGATTGGCCCTGCCGAATCCCTGATCCTCGAGATACCCATCGGGCAGCACATCGGCGCCTGTAAGGATCATGCCCTTGAGCAAAGCTCCGCTCGGTTTGGTGATCTTTTTCTCGGTCAGATACTGCCTGATCTGCGCGATGCCGCCGGCCAGCACCGGGGTCGCCATGCTGGTTCCGCCCATGTAGGCATAGTATTGGTTGAATGGCAGCCAAAAGTGCTCATCGGAGGCCAAAGAAGAGCGGGTCGACAGGATAAAGGTACCAGGCGCCACGACATCCGGTTTGATCCGGCCATCCAGGGTCGGTCCGCGGCTGCTGAAGTACGCCACCTCATCGGGATCGTCGGAATCTGGATCGTCCATTTCCGGTCGGTCATTTTCGGAAGCGCCGACCGTGATCACGTTTTTGGCCGTAGCCGGGCTTCCCACCGTTCCATAGCCGTCTTCTCCACTATTTCCGGCGGCAACAAGGGCCACCATGTCCGGATGTTCCCATAAAAACGCATCGAACAGAAAGGAATCAATCGAATATTCGCCTTCATCGCCGCCTCCCCAGGAGTCGGAATGGATGCGGGCCCCGTCCTCATACGCTTCTTCCAGCAAGGAATAAACATCGTCGAAAAGCAAACCGTCCTCTTCGGTGTTGCCGCCAACGGAATGGAAAACAAGCTTCGCATCCGGGGCCATCCCTTTGTATCGGCCATCCGATGCCTTGCCCGTACCCAGGATGGAGCCGGCGACATGCGTGCCGTGACCGATCGGATCGCTGGCGTCGTTTTTCCGGGCGACCGCATAGAGTGCCTTCACCTGGCCCTGCAGGTCCGGATGGATCGCGTTCACGTCCCCGGTATCCAGACCGGTATCGATCACCCCAACAATCTGCCCTTTCCCCGTATATCCCGTACCCTGCAGCGTGTCGGCGTGAATAATGCCTGCCGCCACATCATTGTATAGCTTTCTCTCCGGGATCGGCAGCACCGCGACCACATCGTCCGACGTAAGCAGCTTGTCCAGGCGGTTGCCCTGGACGGACAGGCTGGAGATATGGCGAATCCCCTTCACCGATTCGATATGGGAGAAATCGCTCCCCCCCAGGCGTTTCAGGGTGGGCCGCAGGTCGTTCTTGCGGTTGAAGCCGATGACGGCCACCTGGACGTCTTTCCTGGAGTCGAGCGCTTTCGCCAACGCCGGCGAGAGCTTGTACGACGGCAAATACGACTGAACCCGTTTGACGAAAGGCAATTTGTTCAGCGCGGCGCGGGCCTTGTCGTTCGGCACGCGCGCAAGAAAGGAGAAATCGGGGAGATAGTCGCCCAATTCCACGCCCAGATCCTCCACTTTTTCTTTCCATGCTTCCTCGATCGGGCCGTCGAACGTAATGATGACCAATTTGGACGAGTGATCGTCTTGGGACAATTTCGCCAGAAGGGATTTGGTTGTGCGCAGGGAGAGTCCGGTGGGCGCTTCCGTTTCCAAGCGCTTGCTGACATGCCCCGGCGTCTTCTTCGCAGCTGCCGGCATCCCTCCGGCCAACAACGCGAGTGCGATCGTTCCTGACAATGCGGCGAGCCATTTTCTCTGCAATCAGATACACCCTTTCCCAAATCGGACATTCATTTTTCCCATTATATGACAAGACACGCCATTATGAATAGTAGGAATAAAAAATTTTGACGGGACTATTCCCGCCAAAGCGGAAGGAAATCTTCCCAAGCCAGGTCGCGCAGGAGATCCGCCGTCAGCTTCTCCTCCGGCATGGCCGCCAGCCGCAGCGCTTGCTGCTTGATCGCTTCCAGCACGAGGTTTTGCACCAGGCGGGCGTTGCCAGCCAGTGTGCCCTGAGCGGACAGCTCGTTCAGCTTGGCGGCCAGCTTCTCCCGTGCTTCTCCCTGCAGCCGGTAATCGGCCGCAGCGGCGTGCTGCTCCAGAATAGCCAGCAGTTCGGCAGGGGTGTAATCCGGGAAATAGAAGTATTTCTTGAAGCGGGAAGCAAGTCCCGGATTGCTTGCGATCAAGCGGTTCATCTCATCCGGGTAGCCTGCCAGGACGACCACCAGATTCTCCCGGTGCCGGGTCATCTCCTCCACCAGCGTGCTGATCGCTTCCCGGCCGAAATCGTTCTCGCTCGCCGCATGGAGGGCATAGGCTTCATCGATGAAGAGGACGCCCCCGAGCGCCTGCCGGATAATTCGTCTCGTTTGGGCCGCTGTCTGGCCGACGTACCCGGCGACCAGATCGGCGCGGCTTGCGCTCACCAGATGGCCGCGCTTCAGGTAGCCCGTTTCATGCAGGATGGCGGCATACAGGCGGGCGACGGTTGATTTGCCGGTGCCGGGATTGCCGGCAAACACCGCATGCAGCTCGATGGGAACGGAAGCGAGTCCCTTTTCCAGCCGGCGCCGTTGAATGTGAAGGTAAGCCCGGATCTTTTGCAGCTCATCCTTGATCTCCCGCAGCCCGATCAACGCCTCCAGCGCCTGCGCGGCAGAAGTTGTCCGCCCGCCGTCGGGCTCCCCCTCCACATCATGCGGGTACAGGATGGTAAAATCGGCCATGTGGAGCGATTCTTTCTCGCCCAGCCGCTTTCCTTTTGCCACAATCGCATCCAGGACGATGTTTCGCACGGTACGGGCATTGCCGAAGGTTTCATCCACCTTCTCCCTTTCGATCCGCTGGCGCAGGGCGATTTTGGTTTCCGGCGGCAGGGCATAATCATTCCGGTTGGCAACCTGTTCGGCAATGGCGAGCAGCTCCTCCACGGTATAATCGGGCAGGGTGAAGTGGCCGCTCTCGGGAAAGCGGCTGCGCAACCCCGGGTTGGCCAGCAAAAAGTGGCGCATCTCCTCCGGATACCCTGCTAAAATCACGACGAATCTGCCGGCATATTCGCCGCTGGTCATGGCCGCCACGAGCGTGTCGATCGCCACCTGGCCGTAGTCGGTGCCGCTTGCATCCGCCCGTTTCAGGCTGTAGGCCTCGTCAATAAACAATACCCCGCCCACCGCCCGCTGAATCGCCTCCATGGTGCGCTGTTCCGTCTGCCCTACATACGCCCCGACCAGATGGGAGCGGTCAACCTCCACCATGTGGCCGCTTTCCAGCAGGCCCAGCTCCCGGTACAGCCTGGCGATCAGCCGGGCCAGCGTCGTTTTGCCCGTTCCCGGATTGCCTGTCAGCACCAGATGCAGTTCGGGCCGATCCAGCATGACCCACCCCTGCTCGCTGCGCAGCCGTTGATAGCGATGAAAGTCGGCCAGCTGCTTGACCCGGGTTTTGATCTCCTGCAGGCCGATCAAGGCATCGATGTCGGCGAGGGCGGATTCGCCGGGCGTGTCTTCCTGCTGTTCCTCCTGCAGCAGGCGTTCCCTGCGCGCTTCGTGTTCCTGCAGCCTGCGGATGTCGGTCTGCAGCTCCGCCAGCAGGTTTGACGAATAGTACAGCCCCTGCAGGGAAGCGGCGTAGGCGTCCGCCTTTTCTTTCAACTGCTGCAGCATGTCGGTCCGCTCACGCTGCCACTCCAGCAGGGCGGCCAGCGTCATCTCCGCTTCCCTGTCTGCCGCGTCGCGGGCTGCTTCCTGCGCCTGTTGAAGCAGCTGCTCCCGTTCCCAGTCCGCCCGGGATTCTTCCTCCAGGAGCGTCAGCAGCCGTTCGAGCTGCTTTTTCTTGGTGACGGCGTTGTCCGTCTCGCGTAACTGCGGATAATCGCGGACACCCAGCTCTTCCCGCATCCGCTGCAGACAGATGCGGACCTGCAGCCGGGCGGCATCGCGAAGATCAGGGTCCAGGCGGCGCGCCCGGCCGATCCATTCTTCCGCCTGCGTGGCGCCCCCCGGCCGCTGAAGCCGTTTTTCCGCCAACAGCGTCAGCAGAACCGCTTCCGCCCGGTTCCGTTCCCGTTCATCCAGCTGTTCCCGCCGCGCCTGCAAATCTGCCAGCCAGCTGATCAGCTGGCCCTCAGCCAGGCGGGACAAATCGGGTTTCTGTTCACGCCACTGCCGGATGTCGTTCATCCAGGCAGGCTGCTGCTGATGCTGCATCTCTCCGACCTCCTGTTCATGCTTCTCACCTGTTGTACCACGTTTTGCAAGAGAAGAAAAGGGGCTGGATCTTTGGATACGGGGGAAGATGGCTGCCTGGCTGGGGATGCGAGAAACTCTGTGACACCATCCAGCATGCGCGTCTAAAGAAATAAGGCTTATCCCGGGTGTTCCGGAATAAGCCTTTGTTTCTCCTGCTTACAGCTTGACGTTGCCTACCTCGACGTCTGCCTTGAACCGGGCCAATGCGCTTTCAAACACATCGCTCTCCTGATCCGCCGACACCTTGAACATCGAGATCACCTTTTCGCCGCTGCGCACCTGTACGTTATACTGGGAATCGCCGTCGTACGTGGTGGCAAAGTTCAGCACCCGTCCGTTCACCATCATGTTTCGCTCCATGCGGGTCACCTCCCCGCATAGTTTTGCCGATTGCGACAAAAAACTTTCCCTACATGTCAAACCGGATCGAGGCGCCGCGAAACCTGCGCTTGCCTAGGAAATAACGCTCCGGTTACAGCGGGGAAAACTGATCCAACGCGGTTCTCTGCCGGATGGTTTCCCCTGTTGGCAGCGTAACCAGCAGCTCTCCCAGGTTCTCTCCATGGCTCAGCCAGTCAAACTGAAAACGGCCCTTTGCAAACGGTTCGTCTTCCGGCAGGCTGTCAAGCATGCTGCGCAGCGTTTCCGGCAGCAGGGGGACGGCTACCGGCGTCTCATTCCCGTCTGGAATGGAGAGCAGCTTCGGCGCGTCTTCAAAATACAGCACCGTATCCAGCAGGAGTGAAACCTGCTGGCGGCTGAGCGATGAGGCAAATGGGGCAAACGGTTGTGTCATGTTACTCATCCTTTTTCTCCGTCCTCAAAGAGACTGATCTGCTCCACCGGCGCTTCGTCATGCGGGGAATGGGGTGCTTCCGCTGCCGGCGGTTGACCGGCTGCCGGCGGCTCCTTGGCGTGTTCCGTGGGGAGCACCGCTTCGTAAGCGACCGCGCTCACACCCGCATCCACCACGAGTCGACCGATGCCTCCCTGCTCGTTGATCGGAACATGCTGTGCGTTCACCAGCACCCACTCCCCGTGCGGTGTGCGCGCGTACAACAGTTCGCGATCCTCCAGCTGCACCGCCACGACGCGATGCGGATTGAGCTTGCGCTTGCGGATCATCACCAGCCCTTTTCCGGCCCGCCCCTGGACAGGCAGTTCGGCGAGCGCCGTTCGTTTCACAATGCCTTCTGCCGTCAGGATGGAGACGACGCCCGCCTCCTGCTCCGGAATAGCCAGCACGCTGACCAATTCGTCGTCGTCGGCGAGATTGATCGCCTTCACCCCGCTGGAAGCGCGGCCGGTCGGGGATACTTCGCTTTGCGGGAAGCGGATGCCCATCCCGTTCTTCGTCACGGCGAGGAACGTTCCTTCCTCCCCGACGAGGAGGACATTGACGATTTCGTCGTCCTCGCTTTTCAATTTGGCGGCCACCAGCGCGCCCGAACGGTTGGTCTCGTATTCGGCGAGCGGCGTTTTCTTGATCAGGCCGGACTTGGTCACATGGCACACGAACAGCGGCTGTTTGAAATCGGGGACGATATGCATCGCCACGATCTGCTGCTGCTTTTCCAGCGGGATCACATTGACCAGCGCCGAGCCGATCTCCTTCCACTTTTCATCCGGGATGGCGTTGACCAGCGTGGCGAAATATCTGCCGTCCTGGGTGAAGAACAGCGCCGTATGGGAGGTGTTGGTCTCCGCAAAATAACGGACCCTGTCCCCTTCCTTCACTCCGCAGGTATCGATGGTTCCCCCCATGGATTTGAAGGAACGGGGGCTGGTGCGTTTGATATACCCTTCATTGGTCAGGGTCACGATGCAGTCTTCCGCGTTGATCTGCATCGCGAGATCCACCTTGATCTCCTCGATCTCGCCCTGGATGTCCGTGCGGCGCGGCTCCCCGTATTTGTTCTTGATCTCGGTCAGCTCGCCCACGATCACCTGGATCAGTTTCTTCTCGCTGCCCAGAATGGCTTCCAGCTCCTTGATCTCCTTGCCAAGCTGATGCAGCTCCTTCTCCAGCTTGACGATGTCGATCCGGGTCAAGGAGGCCAGCTGGATGCTGAGAATGGCATCCGCCTGGATATCGGTGAAGCCGTATTCCCGCATGATGTTTTCCTTGGCATGCGCCCGGTCGTCGGACGCCATGATCGTCTCCACGATCTGCCGCAGGATCGACTTGGCCCGGATCAATCCCTGGACGACATGCTCGCGGTTCCGTTTCCGGTCGAGATCATACTGGGAGCGGCGGGTCACCACCTCTTTCTGGTGGGAGATGTAGGCATCGAGCAGCTCCTTCAGCCCCATCTGGCGGATCGAGCCCTCATGGATGGCATTCATGTTGTAGTTGTAGTACACCTGCAGATCGGTGTTTTTGTACAGATAATGCAGGATGGCGTCCGTGTCCGCCTCTTTGCGCACATCGATCACGATGCGCACCTTTTTCTGCTCTGCCTCTTTGCGGCCGGTCTCGTCCCGTACGGCCAGCGCCCCTTCGATCTTGCGTTCCATCACCAGCTCGTCGATCGCGGCGACCAGCTTGGACTTCACCACATCGTATGGAATCTCCGAGATGACGATCTTCTTGACCTTGCTTCCTTTGGGCTCCTCGATATGGGTGCGGGCCCGGATGACAAACTGGCCCCGTCCCGTCTCGAACGCCTTGCGGATGCCGGATACCCCCTGCACGATGCCGCCCGTGGGGAAATCCGGTCCTTTGATGTACTGCATCAGTTCATCGACGGTGATGTCGGGGTTTTTCATCTGGGCGATGGTCGCGTCGATCGCCTCTCCGAGATTGTGGGTCGGGATGTCCGTGGCAAAGCCGACCGCAATCCCGGACGCCCCGTTTACCAGCAGATTGGGGAAACGGGACGGGAGCACCGCCGGCTGCTGGGCCGAGTTGTCGTAGTTCGGGATAAAGGTGACGGTCTCTTTCTCAATGTCACGCAGCATCTCGTTGGCCAGGGCAGAGAGGCGGGACTCGGTGTAGCGCATGGCGGCCGGCGGATCGGCATCCAGGCTGCCGAAGTTGCCGTGGCCTTGGATCAGCACCTGCCGCATCTTCCACCACTGGGCCATGCGCACCATCGTTTCGTAAATGGCGCTGTCGCCGTGGGGGTGGAAGGTCCCCATCACGTACCCGACCGTTTTGGCCGATTTGCGGTAGGGCTTGTCGCTGGTGTTGCCTTCCTGGTACATCGCGTATAGGATCCGCCGCTGCACCGGCTTCAAGCCGTCGCGCGCGTCGGGAATGGCCCGGGACAAAATCACCAGATTGGCGTAATCGCCGAAACGCTTGCCCATGATCTCGGCGAAGCTCTGTTCGATCACTTGATTGGACAGCATCGTTATTCATCCTCTCCCACTTCGAACGTGACGTGGCTCTCGATCCACTCGCGGCGGGGGGGAACCTTGTCTCCCATCAGCACGGTGACAAGCTTTTCGCAATGGGCGAGATCCTCCAGCGATACCTTGATCAGCTTGCGGGTCTCGGGATTCATGGTCGTCTCCCACAGTTGGTCGGCATTCATCTCGCCGAGACCTTTGTACCGCTGCACTTCGGCTCCGCGGCCGAGCTTCTTCAGCGCCTGCTCCAGCTCCGCATCGTTCCAGCAGTAGATCACCTGCGCCTCTTTCCCCTTTGTTTCCTTCCGTACCTGATAAAGCGGCGGCTGCGCGATGTACAGCTTCCCGGCAGCGATGAGCGGCTGCATGTAGCGGAAGAAAAACGTCAGCAGGAGCGTCTGGATGTGGGAACCGTCCACGTCGGCGTCGGACATGATGATGATCTTGTCAAACGCGCAGTTTTCGATGGAGAAGTCTTCCCCGATATCGGTCTCCAGCACTTCCAGGATCGTGCGAAACTCTTCGTTGGACAGCACCTCGGACAGCTTGGCCTTTTCGGTATTCAACGGTTTTCCCTTCAACCCGAAGATGGCCTGAAACTCCGAGTTGCGCGCCTGCTTGGCGGAGCCGCCGGCGGAATCCCCCTCCACGAGGAACAGTTCATTCCGCTTCGGATCTTTGTGCTGCGGCGGGGCGAACTTGTCCGAGATCGATTTTCTCTTCTTCGTACCCTTTCCTTTCTTGTCGCCGCGGAGCGCTTCCCGCTGCTTTCTCAGCTCTTCCCGGATTTCCGCCGAGCGGATCGCCTTCTCGATCAGCAGCTTGGCAATCTCCGGATTTTCTTCGAGAAAATAGCCCAGCTTTTCGGCAACCACCTGCTCCACGATGGTGCGCGCTTCTTCGTTCCCCAGTTTGTCCTTGGTCTGGGATTCGAACTGAACGTCCGCCATCTGCAGCGACAGCACGCCCAGGAAGCCTTCGCGCAGGTCGTTCCCGGTCAGGTTGGCATCTTTTTCCTTCAGGTAGCCCTTGCGGCGGGCGAATTCGTTAAACACGCGGGTGGTGGCGTTGCGGAAACCGGTCACATGGGTGCCGCCGTCCGTGGTCGGGATCGAGTTGACATAGGAAACCAGCGTCTCCGTGTAGCCGTCGTTGTATTGGAAGGCCAGCTCCACATAGACGTCGTCCTTCTCCCCATCGAAATAGACCACCGGATGAAGCGGCTGCTTGCCTTCGTTCAAATACGCCACATACGATTTCAGGCCGTCTTCATAGTAAAACTCTTCCCGCTTCACTTCCGGCCCCCGCTTGTCGATCAGCACCAGCCGCAGCTTTTTCAGCAGGAAAGCGGTTTCGCGCAGCCGGTCGCGGATCAGTTCGTAATCGAAACGGGTGGTGCTGAAAATGGCATCATCGGGCAGGAACGTCACGGTGGTGCCTGTGCGGTTGGTAGTGCCAACCACTTCCAGGCCGGTGACCGGTTTGCCGACATGCTCCACGCCGTTCTCGTCCACGACATATGCAAAGCGCTGCTTATGGATTTTGCCGTGCAGGTGAATCTCCACCTCGAGCCACTTGGACAGCGCAACCACCACGCTGGAGCCCACGCCGTGCAGCCCGCCGCTTTTCTTGTAGCCGCCGCCGCCGAATTTGCCGCCGGCATGCAGCGTCGTAAAAATCACCTCGGGAACGGGACGACCGCTTTTGTGCATCCCGGTCGGAATGCCGCGCCCGTGGTCTTCCACGCTGACACTTCCATCTTTTTCCAGCGTGACGATGATCGTGTCATTAAAGCCGGCGAGCGTCTCATCCTTCGCATTGTCCACGATTTCCCACAGCAGGTGGTGCAGCCCGCGGCTTCCCGTCGAGCCGATATACATGCCAGGTCGCTTCCGGACGGCGATCAGCCCTTCCAGGACCTGGATATCCTCTTCCGTATAGGTTAGCGTCTCATGTTCCTTCATTACCTACTCCCCTTTGTGTTCCATTGCAGCAGCGTAGAGGCGAACACTTCATCGGTATTGTATACCAATTGACGGAAAGAAAAAACCTCCATGACGCGAAAACCCGCCCGACTGCAAGCTGGCGCCAGCCGGGCGGGTTCCACGATCACGATTTCAGCAACTTTTCCATCTCGTCGTCATCAATCTCGTAATTGGCGTAAACGTTTTGCACGTCGTCGTTCTCTTCGAAAGCTTCCATCATCTTCAGCATCTTGGCCGCGTCTTCCCCGCTGATTTTGGTGGTGGTTTGCGGCAGCCACTGCACCTGCGCGTTGCTGAACGTATATCCTTCCTTCTCCAATGCCGCCTTCACCTGATCCAGTTCATGGGGATGGGTAAGAATCTCGTAGGTATCTTCTTCCACCACCACATCTTCGGCACCGGCTTCCAGGGCGTGCATCAGGATCGTGTCTTCATCAACGGCATGCGTTTCGCGGTCGATCACGATAACCCCTTTGCGGTCAAACATGAAGCTGACGGAACCGGTCTCTCCCAGATTCCCGCCCCGTTTGTTGAAGATGGCTCGCACATCCGCAGCGGTGCGGTTCCGGTTGTCGGTCAGACATTCCACAATCACCGCCACCCCGCCGGGCCCATACCCCTCATAGCGGATCTCTTCGTAGTTGTCAGCGTTGCCGGTATCGGTCGCTTTTTTGATCGCTCTTTCTATATTCTCCATCGGCATCTGAATCGCCCGGGCATTGGCGATAATCGCCTTCAATTTCAGGTTGGCGTTCGGGTCAGGACCGCCTTTTTTCGCCTCGACATAAATCTGGCGGGCAAACTTGACGTACTGGTTGTTCCGTTTCTGATCTGCAATCCCTTTCTTATTGGCAAACAGCTTGAACTTTGGCATATCGAACTCTCCCCATTGCACAGGAATTCACGTTTTATAGTTTAGCACTGCGGACAAGGTTGGTCAAAGCTTGCCGGTTAATGGGCAGCGGTCAGGGGCAAGCTATGGAAGGATGCTGTAACCGACTGGTATAAAGGGGGATTTTTTGTGATTAGCGCAACCAAACCGTTTGTGAAATTCCACCGCTACGATCAGGAATTGGTCTCCGACATTCAGGCTCTCAACTCCTCCGGGTACGCCAAGGACGACATCTGGGTGCTGAAGTGGAATCCGGACAAGAACCACTCGAATCAGCGGGACAATTACTACAAGTTCAGCACCCATGTTGAAAGCGCAGTCGGCGATATCGACAGCAAGGCCCAGTATTTCAACAACGGCGGAAAGGAGCTGCGCTCGAAACTGGAACACCTCGGCCTGACGAAGGATGAGGCCTCGGCATTGGTGCGCGAGCTGGAAGAGAGCGATTATACCTGCCTCCTGGTGGTGCGGGACTTGAAGGATAACATCATCAAGATGAGCGATTAGCGCTGGCGTGTCTGTGTCCGACACTCTACCCCACTGGGACGGGTAGAGTGTTTTTCAGCATGGCACCTGTCCGCGAAAAGCCCGCAAAGGAGGCTCGTCTTCTTGCACGATCAGCACGCATCCGGATCATACCGCCGTTTTCTTTCTCACATGGATAACTATAATCTCAACCATATCCAACTGCGCAACCCATGGCTCGCGGCCTGGTCGTCGGCGGCTTTTCCCAGTTTCGGTCACTTGAAGCTGGGTTTCTTCCTCAAAGGCTCTGTCCTGATGATTTGGGAATTCCTGATCAACGTGAACGCGAACCTGAATACCGCTTTTATTTACTCCTTTACCGGACGGTTTGACCAAGCGAAACAGGCGCTGGATGTGCGCTGGCTCCTGCTGTACATCCCGGTCTGCATTTACGCGATCTGGGACAGCTATCGGCTGACCGTGGACATCAATCACCAGTATCTGCTGGCTGACACGGAAAACGCTCCGATTCAACTGATGAAAATATCGGGAATCGGCATCAACTTTCTGGACAAACGGGTTCCCTGGGTGGCCGCAGTCTGGTCGGCGCTCATCCCGGGGGTGGGCCATCTCTATCTGCAATAAATTCCCGCCGGCTTGATCCTGCTCTCGGCATGGATGGTCAGCATCTACCAACCCCATTTTTTGGAGAGCTTTCATGTAGTACAATAACCCCGCCGACTTAAGCGAACGCTCCACCCACTCGGCGATAGCTAACGCTTTGCCGAGTGGGGTCCCTTGCTGGTGTCGGCGGGGGCCCCCAAAGCTTGCTTCGTCACTATATCACTTTAAAGAACCTAAATCCCCAGAACTGGGAAGAGAAAAACCCGACCGGCTGTATAGCGCTTTGCCGGTCGGGTTCTCTCCTCAGAAACAGGAATGTTTACTTTTCATGGCTTACCAGTTCGATATCTTCCAGCAGCTCATCCAGCTTCGCGTATGCTTCCGCTTCTTCGCTCTCCTCAAGCGGAACCAATTCCCCATCCTGCAGGCTGAATACAAAGATATCGATCTCTTCTTCGGTATCCTCTTCCGTCTCGCTCTCTTCGTCCTGCGCGGCGGTCAACGCCACATACTGCTTGTTGTTCGATTCAAACAGCGCGATCACCTCAAAATCCCCGATCACTTCGCCGTTTTCGTCATCCAGCGTGATCACGTCGCCCAGTTCCAACTCTTTGTTATCGGCTTCACTCATGATGGACACGTCCTTTTTGTGGATTTGTACCCTTTCATCATACTTGTTTTTTGGACAAGAAGCAAAAAAAAGTAGGCACGCTGTTCAAAACGGGGGCAGATTGGCCGAGGTGTGAAAAAGAAAAATCCTTCCGAGACGAAAGGATTTTTCCGCAGATTGGCCTTATTCGAGAGGAAAATGGCAGGCCACCTGCCGCTCGCCCGACACTGCCTGCAGCAGCGGTTCCTCCCTCCGGCAGCGCTCCTGGGCAAGCGGGCAGCGCGGATGAAAACGGCAGCCCGCAGGCGGATTGGCCGGCGAAGGGACATCCCCCTGCAGCACGATTCTTTGCTGTTTTCGATGAGGCGTCGGCCTGGGGATGGCGGACAGCAGAGCGGCCGTATACGGGTGAAGGGGATGCGCAAACAGTTCCTCCGTCGGGGCAACCTCCACCATTTTTCCCAGATACATCACGCCGACGCGATCGGAAATATGGCGCACCACATTCAGCCCGTGCGCGATAAACAGGTAGGTCAGGCCCAATTCCTTCTGCAGTTTCATCAACAGATTCAATACCTGCGACTGCACCGAGACGTCCAGGGCCGAAACCGCCTCGTCCGCGACAATGAACCTGGGATGCAGGGCGATGGCCCGGGCGATGCCGATACGCTGCCGCTGCCCGCCGGAAAATTCATGAGGATAACGGTTGCGGCGCGAAGCATCCAGTCCTACCAGCTCCATCAGTTCGACAACCCGCTCTTCCACTTCCTTTGCGGAGGCGCGCAGATGGACGCGCAGCGGTTCCCCGATGATGTCGCGCACGAGAAAACGCGGGTTCAAGGAACCATACGGATCTTGAAAGATGATCTGCATTTCCTGCCGCAATCGGCGAATGTCGCGGGAATCCAGTTCACGAATGTTTTGTCCGGCAAACAAAATGTCCCCGTCCGTCGCCTTCTGCAGTTGGAGGAGAACTCTGCCCAGCGTCGACTTGCCGCATCCCGATTCCCCTACCAGGCCAAACGTTTCCCCCGACCGAATGCCGAAGCTGATGTCATCAACCGCCTTCACATGGCCCACGACCCGGTTCAGCAGACCGGTCTTGATCGGAAAATACTTTTTGACGCGACGCGCTTCCACCAAATACGTCTGTTTCATGGGCGGCTCACCTCTGCTTTGCTTGCATGCATATTCCACCGGGCAGCTTCTCCGTCTTGTCCAACATCCTTGGCCGTCTCTTCCTCCAGCCAGCAGGCTACATACTGACCGCCTTCGACCTCACGCAGCAGCGGCTCTTCCTGTCGGCACCTTTCCATCGCATGCGGGCAGCGCGGATGAAAGCGGCAGCCGGACGGCAGCTGGCTGATGTTCGGGATGTTTCCCCGGATGGTGTACAGCTCCACGCCCCGTTCGCCTTCAAATCCGGGAATGGAGCGCAGCAGCCCGACCGTGTAGGGGTGACGGGGTCGGTCAAAGATCTGCGCCACCGTTCCCTCTTCCACAATGGTGCCGGCATACATCACGGCGATGCGATCCGCCATCTCGGCGGCGACGCCCATATCGTGGGTGATCAGCAGAATGGACATGCCCAATTCCTTCTGCAGCCGCTGCAGAAGATCCAGGATTTGCGCCTGGATCGTGACATCAAGCGCCGTGGTCGGTTCGTCGGCAATCAGCAGTTCCGGATTGCACGCCAGCGCCATCGCGATCACGACCCGCTGGCACATGCCGCCCGACAATTGGTGCGGATACTGCTTGGCCCGCATTTCGGGAGCCGGTATTCCTACCAGACGCAGCAGTTCAACCGCTCTGCACCACGCTTCCTCCCTGCTGATGTTCTGATGGTGCATCAGGCTTTCCGCGATCTGGTCCCCCACGGTGAAGACCGGATTAAGGGCGGACATCGGATCCTGAAAGATCATCGCGATTTTGTTGCCGCGAATGCCGATCATGTCATCCTGCGTTTTTTTCACCAGATCCTCCCCGTGAAACAGGATGCTCCCGTCGAGGATGATCCCGCCGGCATACTCAAGCAGGCGCATGATGGAGAGTGACGTCACGCTCTTGCCGCTGCCGGACTCGCCGACCAGGCAGACCGTCTGCCCTTTCTCCACCGTGATGGTTACCCGTTCGGTCGCCTTGACGATACCCTGTTCCGTCAGAAAGCCGGTTGTTAGATTTTGGATTTCGAGTAAGCGCTGCGCCACTTTGCCAACCTCCTTGGCGGAATCGTCATCTTCTTCCGGGGATCCAACGCGTCCCGCACACCGTCACCGATAAAATTGACCGCCAATACCACGATCAGGATGCACAACCCCGGGTAGAGCGCCTGCAGGGGGTCAATCAGCATGAATTCCTGCGCATTGCTCAGCATCAAGCCCCAGCTGGTTTGCGGTGCCTGCACCCCCAATCCCAGATACGACAGCGCCGATTCGCTGAGGATCGCTGTCCCCACCATCAGCGTGGCGTTGACGATGATCGGCGCGGTTGCATTGCGGATCAGGTGTCTGGTGATAATGCCCCAGTCGGAGACGCCGATCGCCCTGGCCGCTTCCACATACTGCATTTCCCTCAACTGCAGAAATGTCCCCCGCACCAGCCGGGCGACGCCCATCCAGCTGGTAAACGCGAGGATCAGGATCATGTAGATGAACTCGGAACCGAATATCGCCAGGATCAGGATGTTGAGGAACAGCAGCGGAATCGAGTTCATCACGTCCACCAGCCGCATGCAGCAGGCATCCACCCATCCGCCGAAATAGCCGGAGACCGCTCCGATCAGGGTGCCGATGACGACGGAGACCAGCGCGACGCCGAAGCCGACGAGGAGAGAAACCTGGCTGCTGTACAGCAGGCGGGCAAAGATGTCGCGTCCCAATTCATCCGTTCCCAGCAGATGCTCGCCGCTGCCGGGGGGCAGATTGGCATTGAGCATATCGATCCGGTTCGGATCAAACGGGGTGATCCATTTGGCAAACAGAGCCGCAAAGATAAAGCAGAGAAGAACGATCAGGCCCACGACCGCAAACGGATTGCGCATAAATTTTTTCCAGGCGGCAGCCCACAGTCCGGGCGGCCGTTTTTCGGCAGGGGGGATGTGTGTCTTTTTCGGCGCGCGGCCGACTCTCTGCTGAACGTCTGGGTTTTCCCGAAGCTGTACGTCACTCATGCCGATTGTCCTCCCTTCCGTCCGAGCTGAACGCGCGGATCGACCAGCACATAGAGTATGTCCGCAAGCAGGTTGCCGATGATCACGATGACGGCGGTGATCAGGGTGATCGCCATCAGCACGGAGTACTCGCGCGCCACCGCCATGTCCACGAAGAGACGGCCCATCCCCGGCCAGTTGAAGACACTCTCGGTCAGCGCCGCCCCTGCCACCAGATACGGCAGGTCCAGCCCGATGATCGTAATGATCGGAATCAAGGCATTGCGCAGGGCATGGCGGAAAATCACCCTTCTTTCCCGCAGCCCTTTTGCCCGGGCCGTGCGGATATAATCCTGCTGCAGCACTTCCAGCATGCTGGAGCGGGAATATTTGACGTAGGCGGCCAAAAAGCCGAGCGTCAAGACGGTAACGGGGAGGATCAGGTGCAGAATCAGGTCGCCGATCTCCCCTTCCCTGCCCATTGTCCACATGTCGGAGAGCGGCAGCAGGTTCAGTTTCAGCGCGAAAAACTCTTGCAGGATGATGCCGAACCAAAACGTGGGCATGGCGAAGCCGAGATATGACAGGATCGAAGCCAATTGGTCGGAGAACCCGTATTCACGCGTGCTGTTGTAGATGCCCCACGGAATGGCGACCAGCAGGGAAAGGAACCAGGCAGTTCCCATCAATACCATGGTGTTCCATACCGTCGGCCACAAGATTTCCCCTACGGGAAGATGGTTTTTAAAGGTATAGCCCAGGTCGCCCCGCAGCAAACCGCCCAGCCAGCGCAGGTACTGGATGGGCAGCGGCTGGTCCAGCCCCATATTGTGCGCTTGAATCTTGGCCGCTTCCTGGGAGAGGCCGGGCGCGAGAAAGATTTGCATCGGCCCGCCCGGCGCCGCGTGGATCAGCGCAAAGGTGACCACCGTGATCAGAAACAGGACCAACAGGGATTGCAGCAATCGGCGGATCAGATATTCGGTCATCCAGCGCCCTCCCTTCGTTTATGGAAGGGGAAGGGAGATGGCCTCTCCCTTCCCCTCCGTCTGTAGCTTCACGTCTTGTCATCCCCGATACGCCCTTCTTGAAAGGCGTACCTTCCGATTACTTGTTGTCTACCCACCAGTTGATAATGTGGTAGAAATAACCGTAGGCCAGCGACGGCTCCGGTCTGTCCTCCTCCGCAAAATGCACCCGTGGCCCGAGTCCTTCCGGCTGCCCGTATTGATACAGAAAGACGTAAGGCAGGTCGGTGGAGATTTCCTTGGCCACTTCCGCATAGATCTTCTTGCGCTCGTTCTGATCGATCGTGGAGTACCCTTTCACCCACAGTTCATCCAGCTTCGGATTCTTGTACCAGCCGGTGTTTTGACCCTTCGGCGGGAAGTACTTGGAGGAAAAAATTTGCTCCTGATCGGGGTCGGGGTTGGTCAGTGACCAGGCCAGCAGAATCGCGGGATATTTGCCCGGATTTACGTTCTGGTCGATCCAGGAAGAGAAGTCGATCGCTTTGGGCGTGACTTCGATGCCCACGTCTTTCAGGTTTTGCTGAATGACGGCAGCCACCTGCTCACGGCGGCTGTTGCCGGCGTTGTACTGCAGTTCAAAGGAGAAGCGATGGCCGTCTTTTTGCAAAATGCCGTCCGGTCCCGGCGTCCAGCCGTCTTCTTTCAGCAGCTGCTTCGCTTTTTCCGGATCATAGTCGTACTTGACCGCCGCATCGCCCGGATCCGCCCAGGACCCCGGCAGGAACGGCGCATTCATCACGGTGCCGGTTCCTTTCAGCACGTTGTCAACCATGCCCTGGCGGTTGAGCGCATACGCGATCGCCTGGCGCGCTTTCTGGCTGGCAAACGGGACGAACTGATCCGGAAAGTTTTTCGGATCAAAGTTGAAGGAGATATATTCATACTGCGGACCCGGGGCCAGAATCACATTGATATTCCCCCGCGCCTTTACCGCTTCCACCTGGGTTACCGGAATCGCTTGGATCAGATCGGTATCCCCTTTCAGCAGTGCCTGCACCTCCGTGTTCTGGTCGGCGTAGATTTTCATGACGATCTTTTGAATATGCGGCTTCGGTCCCCAGTAATTCTCATTCGCGTCGAAGGTGAGGTACTGCTTCTGTTTCCACTCGCTCCATTTCCATGCGCCGTTGGTGACCGTTTTGGCCGGATCTTTCCCGAACGGATGGTTCTGCAGCTCTTTCGGTTTCACGTCTTTCAGCACATGATACGGCACGATCTGGTTGTAGAGCGAGTACTGGAAGGGCGCATACACCTGCTTCAGCTTGATTTGCACCGTGTGGTCGTCCAATTTGTTGACCGATTCCACCTTGTCGAACTGGTTTGTCAAGGGCGACCCGGTTTCCGGATTCAGAATGGTATTGATGGTGAACACCACGTCATCGGCGGTTACCGGCTGTCCATCGCTCCACTTGGCATTCTCCTTCAGCTTGATCGTGTAGGTTTTCCCGTCTTCGCTTACCTGCGGCAGCTCGGCGGCCAGCGACCAGGGCTTCGCGGCGATTTTGCCCTGCCGGTCGAGGTCATACAGGTTGGCGAAAATCAGGTAGACGATGTCCCCAGAAGCCGTGTCCTGTACAAACAGCGGATTCACCGACACGATGTCGGAGAAGCTGCTGAATGTCAGCGTTCCCCCATCGACCGGCTTTTCCGCCGTGCCGTTTCCGGTCTGCGGCGTCGCGTTTCCTTGCTGGGACGAGCTTGGCGTGCCTGTGGACGAAGGAGCGGAATTCCCGCATCCTGCCGCCACTGCACCGGCAAGCAGCAATACGGCCAGAGTGGCTGCCCATTTTTTTGCTTTTCTCACATTGATCCCCCTTTTTGGAAAAAGAATTTATATAAGTAATAAGATTGTACCCATTTTTTACAAGTTTGAAAATAAAATTTTATCTGTATTTTATATTTTATTGAATGCCCCCTCTCTTTATCTCTGTATATGATTCGCCAGCCATGAAAAAAACCAACGGCTGTTTTTCCGTTGGTCAGTGTTGGCCATATGCTTATTTGGTCCAATGCCAGGGCAAGCGGCGCACGGGATGCAGCAGATAGGTGCTCCACCCTACCAATATCCCGGTGAATCCCAGGTAGCACAGGGTAAAGATCAGCCATGGCGGCAAGAAGGATTCGCCGGCCGGAACCAATTCTTCCCCCAGCAGTTGGAACATGACATTGACGGGATTCAAGGCGGCCAGCATCTGCAGAGCCGGCTCCTGATACACATCGCCCGGCGGATATTGCTGCGGGTACAATTCCTGCAGCAGATCCGCTGTAAACAGACAGACCAGCCCGGTCCCCACCACGAAGAAGAACGCCAGCCCGTAAGCCGTGATGGTGCTTACGCCGGTCCGTTTGATCCAGGTGGAACAAAACAGCCCCAATGCGCCAAAGAAAACGATGTTGACGGCGAAAAAGAGCACCAGCGTGAACAGCTGCTGGGGCGAGATGCCGCCATACAGGAAGACGAAGCTGTACAACGGCAGGGATGAGATGACCATCAGAAAAATATAGGCGAGCGAGGTCAGCAGCTTGCTCCAAATAATCCGGCCAGGCGACAGTTGGGTGGTCAAGAGCACATGCAGCGTCTGCCTTTCCCGCTCGCCGCTGATCGTTCCCGCCGACAGGGCCGGCGCAATAAAGCAGATCATGGCATATTGAATGACGGCGATCAGGATAAACAGTTCCCGGTTTTCGCCGGGTATCATGATGCTGTTCAGCTGGTTCACATACATGAAGCCAAGCAGGATGGCGCCCATCACGAAGAGATAGAGGCCGAGGATCCAATAGGTGATCTTTTTCCGGAACCGTTCCCGCATTTCCTTGACGATGAGCGGATTGGCGAGAAATGCTTTCATCAGCTGCCCACTCCTTCCGTGATCGCGAGGAAGACGTCCTCCAGATTTTCCTTGGACTCGCCAAAATGGACCACCGGAATACCGGCTCCGATCAGCTGCTGCAGCAGAACCGCCTTATCGACCTCCGTCCCGGTGAATTGAAAGCGAAAATGGCTGCCCTTGTCATCCAGGCGGCGCACATACGGGGATGCCTGCAGCACGGTGCGCGCCGCGTCATGGCTCTGCAGCACCTTCACCTGCATCACGGAGATGCCGCGCGTGCCGGCACTCACTTCCTCCACTGCGCCGCAGGCGATCAGCCGCCCCTTTTCGATGACGCCGATCTCGTCGCACAATTCGGCCAGCTCCGGCAGGATGTGCGAACTGATCAAAATGGTTTTTCCCATCCCGCGCAGTTGTTTCAGGATCTCCCGCATCTCGATGCGAGCGCGCGGATCGAGACCGGAAGCCGGTTCATCGAGAATCAGCACATCGGGACTGTGAACCAGGCACCGCGCAAGCCCCAAGCGCTGCTTCATGCCGCGGGAAAGGGAATCGACGTAGGCATCCGCCTTGTCGGACAGGTTGACCAATTCCAGCAGATCGACGATGATCGACTTCCGTTTTGCCGGTGGAATGTTGTACGCCGCCGCATAGAAATCCAGATATTCCGCTGTTTTCAGATTATCGTACACCCCAAAGAAATCGGGCATATACCCAAGCGCCTGGCGCACCTGTTTCGGTTCCTTCACCACATCATAGCCGGCGACGTACGCCTTGCCGTCAGTCGGAGCCAGCAGGGTTGCCAGGATCAGCATGGTCGTCGATTTTCCGGCGCCATTGGGGCCAATGAACCCGAACACTTTGCCCTTCTCAATATGAAGATTCAGATCGTGCAGCGCTTCAAGCTTGCCGTATTGTTTGGTCAGATGGACAGTCTGGATCATTTGCTTTTCTCCACTCCTTCCAGGCGGAGGTATGGCTGCGGCAGGGAGAAGCGCTGATCCGTCGGGTTGGTGAACCGCACGAGAATCTGCCCTTCCCGATTGAGATACTCCCCTAACTCTTTCCCCAGGATCACCCGTTCTTCCCTTCCTAGCTGTTTCCATTTCCCGGTCTTGGCATGGTAGATCTCTTTCCGGAACGGACGGTACGGGCTCTGATCCAGCGGAATCTCCACCTTCGTCACGTCCAGGCCGCTCTGATCGACCGACAGCGCGAAGGTAACTTCCCCCCTGCCCAGGTTCCAGATGTTGGGATGCCGGTAATCCACGATTCCCTTCTCGTCGATCTTCTGGACGGGCAAAGTCCCGTACGGATACACGATGTGGCCGGAAGCGTCCGGCATCAGCGAGATGTTTTGCACGACGACATTCCAATCATGCTTTTGTCCCTGCTGAAGCAGTTCCAGTGTATGAAGAGGCTGGGAACTGACACCGATCAGCCGGAGCTGGTTGGACTCCCCATTCATCAGCCATTCCTTCTGTCTGGCGATCTGCTGCTCCCGGTTCAGCGCCCGTTCATAGGGGGAGTCCTGATCGCTTTGTTGGGGGAACACGTATTCCTCGATCTTGGCATCCACCTGTTTCTTCTCTCCTGGCTGCAGGGAGCCAAGCGCGATGCGCTGCAAGCCGAGATTCAGATACACTTCCTCCATGGGAAGGCGCGTCCGGTTGACAATCACCCCCTGCAAACGATCGCCATTCGTCTGCAGGACGGCGTCAAATGAGCCGATATCCCGGAGGATTCCGGAGGCGACGGCCTGCTTGATGGACAGGTACGGCACGTTCCGGAACTGGATGGTTTTCGATCCCTGTCCATCGGTTCCCATCATCGTATCGTCATCTGCCATATTCACTTGATTGTAGGCCAGCGGAACGGCAAGGAATCCGTTCTCCGCCCGTACCGAATAGCTGCCCCCGGAGACGGTCAGAAAGGATGCGGCTGTCTGCACCTCCGTCAGGTCCTTATCCAGTATGCGCAGCATGGAAACGCGGTAGCTCGCGTCCTCCTCCGCGACCGTGGTTCGGCCGAACAGGTAAACGGTAACGGAAAGCAGGATGGCAGTGACCGGGATGATACCCCATGCCCATTCACGCCGCTCCCATCGCTTGAGCGCCAGATAGAGTCCCGGCGCCAGAACCAGCAGATACACCAGCCAGATCAGGATGATCCAGCCGACGGATGGCACTTGGACGCCCGGAATCAATTTGCTTAACGACACCAATGAGACATCCAAGGGGCTCCGTTCATCCTTCTCCGCCATGCGCTCAACCGCCTTGCTTTGGGTGAGCACCTTTTTCCACAGCTGCCGGTTATATTGCCAGGATGCCATCGGCTCAGCCGTCACATCATAATTGGCAAACAGATACACGCCCCCGTCGATTTGCTTGGCTGTGATCAGCAGGAATTGCCGGTTGTATACGGGAATGGACGAGAGGGGGAGCGGGGTGCTTCCCGTCCATCGTTCCAGTTCCCCGAGATTGGTCAGCATGCCGCCTTGTCCTCCCGCAACCGGCAGGAGATCCCGGAATTGCTGGACCAGCTCATCATCGCCGGGGCGGGCGGACAGGATCAGCACGCCGCCGCGCCGCACATATTCCTTCAGCGCCGCGAGTTGGTTCTCCTTCAGTTTGCCGGAAGTGAGAGGACCGATCGCGATCATGTCCAGATTTTTGAGGATCCATGATTGATCCGGCAGCGCGTCCGGCTCGAAATGCTGGACGGTAAAAGGAATCCAGTTGTCCAGCCGCTGATCGCTGCCGATGGCCAGAAAATGAAAGGCGCTCGGCTCGTCGGCAATCACCCCGACCACCCGCTCCCCTTTGGGGGTAATCGGCGGAAACTCCTCGGTTGCCATCACCTGCTCCCCTTTGATCAATCGAACTTCTGTCGGTCCCTGCATGAGCATCTCAGCCGGAAGATCAATCGGAACGTTCTTGGTTTCTCCCGCGTCAAGCGTGATGGCCTGCCGATAGATGGCCCGATTCAAACCGGAATGCGGCTCGTCGCCAAACTCCATTTCTCCGGAAAAACGCTCTCCTCCGTTATTGGTGATGGAAACTTCCACACGGGTCCATTGGTTATTCTTGATGACGCCTCCGAGCGGAAGATGGATCGACAAGTCGAACGGTTCATCCGCTGCGGCGGGTATCGCAATCAGGCACTGGACGATCAGGACAAGTGCCAGCAACCATTTCCACATGATTTGTTCTCTCCCTCCCCTATCGTCGAACGGCAAAGCCAAATGCGAGCGACTGCCCCGCTTGGTAGGATATCAGGATCTCTTTCCTGTCGCGCGACCAATCGGCTCGTACGATTCTATCTTTCATGGCTGCCGGGACAGGCAGCATATCGGATTCCACCGATTTCTCCTCAAGCCGGGCCACAACCAGATTGCCCTGCGGCGTCGTGTAGGCGATCTGATCCGGTGCGATCCATGCCGGCCATGTTCCCGGCCCGATCGTGCGCACCTCTCCGGTACGGAGATTCAGCACGGAGACCGTCCCCCCCTTCACGAAAGCGATGGAACCGCCATCCGGCGACCAGTCCGGCTGGCTGCCTTCCGTCACCCTCTTCTCCTGCAGGGAGAGCGTGCTGCTTACCCAAATCTCTTCTTTTCCTCCCGTCATGCGGGTATACGCAATGGACAGGTTATCCGGTGACCAGCTGGGTGTGTGGTAGACGGCTCCCTTCTCTTCTTTCAACAGCCGGCTGCTTGCCCGCACAGCTCCGTCCGGATCGGTTTCCACCAGCCAGATGCGGTTCACCTGTTGATTCTCTTCAACAACCGCCAGCTGTCTCCCGCTGTGGGACCAGGCGACCGCCCGGTACCGTCCCGTGGTGGCAGGCAGGATGAACCGGCTCTCTTGTTGATCCTCGGACAGCGGCCGGGTGTACAAGCGATCCCCGTTTGCCACGTACGCGATATGCTCACCGTCCGGGGCCAGTGCGACCTGTTCGGCGGACTGGGCCATCCGCAATCCGGCCAGCTCCTCTTCGCGCACGACGATGGCATCGCGGGTCACCAGCAAGAGAACGGCCGCCAGGATCAATACCACGGCACCGCCGTAGATCCCCCATACACTCCAGCGCCTTCCGACGTCTCTGTCCGGCGGCTGAGGAGAATGCTGCAGCTCCATCTCCCGCATCCGCTCCAACAGCTTTTCCCTCAACTCCGCCTTCAACTGATAATTGACCGGAACGGCCCGGCGCAGCTGCTGAAGGTGTCGGAGCAGATCCGTGATTGTCGAATCATGCAGTTCTTCCGTTGACATGCGCTCATCATCTCTCATCGCGGTTCCCTCCCTCATACAGCCGTTTCAACTGCTGCAGTGCCCGATAGGAGATCATTTTCACGCTCGACTCGGATTTTCCCAGCACTTCCGCCACCTGATGGATTTTCAATTCGGCGAAATAGCGGAGCGTCAATACATCCCGCTGATCCTGGGATAACATGTCCAGTCTCTCCCGCAGCAAGAGTACTTCCTCATTTGTCAAAAGATTCTGCTCCGGCTGCCAGGTGTCATCCGCCTCATCCTGGAACAGCTCTTCCTGATCCATCGGCGTTTCCCGGTTCCTCCGGACAAAATCGACAAATGTGTTGTGCGCGATGCGGAAAATCCATGACGCAAACGGACTCGTCCGGCTGTACTGGTCAAATTTCTCCAGCGCCTTCAAAAAGACCGTCGTGGTCAGGTCATCCGCATCCCAGGGATTATGCACCCGGTAGCGCAAATAGCGGTTCACCTTGTCAAAGTACTCGTCATAGAGCTCGGTAAAAGAACGCGATTCGAAATATTCCACATTTTCAGAGGGGGGTGACACGGGCTCCTGCACCCCTTGTTTCATGGCCATTCCCATCACTCTTCCTCCCAAGCCCATTTGCTGTTTCTACCTCATTTGACGGATGACCGGGAAAAAGGTCACAGTCGATAAAATTTTTATTGCAGAAAAAGAAAAAGACCCGTCCCGATGCGACGAGTCGGATGCTTGGCAAAGCGGTGCTAGCGGGACAGGGCGCGATCCAGTTCCTCCACGATATCCTCATACGCTTCGATGCCGACGGAGAGGCGAACCAGCCCCTTCGTGATGCCGGTCGCCTGCCGCTGCTCTTCGCTTAAGGCGCGATGGGAGGTCGTGACAGGATGAGAGACGGCCGTCTCGACACCGGCGAGGGACGGGGCCAGCTTCATCCAGCTCAAGGAGCGGTAGAACTGGTAAATCTTCTCTTCATCCGCCAGGCAGAACGAAACCATGGCTCCCTGCTTCGGCCGATCAAAAAAACGGGTGGCCGCTTCGCTCGGATAGTAGGTGGCCTTTACCGCCGGATGGTTCCGCAGGAATGCGGCCACCTTTTTCGCGTTGTCGCATTGGCGCTCCATCCGCAACGCAAGGGTTTTCAGGCCGCGGGCCGCAAGCCATGCCTCAAACGGGCTCAGGGACGCCCCGTAATGAACGATGATCTCCCGCGCCCGCTCCACCAGTCCCGCACGTCCCACCAGGACACCGGCTGTCACATCGCTGTGGCCGCCGATGTATTTGGTCGCGCTGTGGACGACGAGATCGGCCCCGAACGTGACGGGCCGCACGAGATAAGGGGTGGCGAACGTATTGTCAATCATGACGGTTAAGCCGTGCTGCTTGGCCTCCCGGATCCAAAACGGCAGATCCACCACGGTCAGCAGCGGGTTGGTGATCGTTTCCATGAACAGCATTTTGGTCGTGGGGCGCAGATGGCCGGCAAGCGATGATACTTTGGTGAGATCTATCAGTTCCAGTTCGATGTGAATACGGGACAACTCTTTCTGAATCAGGGCGTAGGTGCCGCCGTACAGCTCATGGGAGGCCAGCAGATGATCCCCCGGCTGCAGGACCGCCAGCAGTCCGGCCATGATGGCCCCCATGCCGGATGCCGCACTGACGCCGCGCTCCGCCCCTTCCAGGGCCGCAACGGCATCCGCCAGTTCGGTTTGATTGGGATTCCCGTTGCGGGTGTACAAATAATCGCGTTTCCCGGCATAGTATGCCTCCACCTCTTCCAATCCCGGAAACGCAAATACGGACGTTTGATAGATCGGAGTGGCTTTGCTTACATCGGTTACATGGGGATGGCTGATATGTACGGTTTTGGTTTCGAAACGCTCTGTCACGATGGCATCACCTCTGTCAGCATTTCTCCCATTATAGCAGATGAGGAAAAATAGGGCGAATTGCCCGAAAAAACAGCCAATGGGTCCGGTTGGAATTCACCTGTTCCTTTGTGCTATAATCCTGTGGAACGACCAAGAAGACTTGCAAAGGAAGGTGCACATCTATGAAGCGAATCCTTAGTGCTATCTGTTTGATGCTGCTTGCAACCCTGCTTCTAGCCGGTTGCGGCAACAATGCCCAGGAAACGCCCACTCCTCCGCCCGCACCGGCAGAGAAGCCAAAGACGACGGAACCGGCCGCACCCCCGGCACCAACCGGAGCGAAAAAATATGCCCAACCGCCTGCGATGAAGATCAATCCCAACAAACAGTATACGGCAGTCATCCATACGTCGATGGGGGATATCACCGTACAGCTGTTTGCCAAGGATGCGCCCAAGGCGGTCAACAACTTTGTCTTTCTGTCCAAAGACAAGTTCTATGATGGCCTGACGTTTCACCGCGTCATCAAAGACTTCATGATCCAAACCGGCGACCCCCTCGGCAACGGTACAGGCGGCCCGGGATACACCTTTGAAGACGAGCTGGAAAACGGCCATAAATATGAAGTCGGGGTTGTCGCCATGGCAAATGCCGGTGCCAACACCAATGGCAGCCAGTTCTTCATCGGCTCCGGCCCGGATGTGGAAGGGCTGAAAAACTTCCCCAACTACACGATCTTCGGCAAAGTGACGAAAGGGCTGGATGTGGTGCAGAAGATCGCCAGCGTGAAAGTGAAAGCCAATCCGGTCACCAAGGAAGTAAGCATGCCGGTACAGCCCGTCACGATCAAATCGATTACCATTACAGAGAAGTAACAGGGTGAATGAAGAGCAGCGATCACACGGATCGCTGCCGTTTTTTTCGCCTCACATCCGTTTTCCTGCTACAATGGAAGAGACATAAGGAGGAGATGGCAATGCGTTTGTTCAGCCAAATGACGCTGGCCGAGCTGCAGGAAGAGATGGAACGGCTGCGGCAGGAAATGGACGATGCCAAAAAGAGGGGCGATCTGTCCCAATACCATGTCGTGGAAAGAAAATTTTTCATAGCCAAGTCGTACTTTGTCGGCACCGATGGCTTTCGCGTGGGCAAGTCCTACCGCGTTCACGGGCATGAGGCGCCCTTTACCGTCGATTATTTCAACGGGGTTTTCGCCTGGGGACGGTTCCAGGGAAATGGCGAGCAGCTGGGTTTTCCGGTGGGCATGCTGGAGGAAGAATGACGGCTGCATGCTGCACCACCCCCGGTGCACTCGGGGTATAATAGACAAAAAAAGAAAGCGGGTACCAGCGATGGATATGACCAACCTGTTGCTTTTGCTCTTTCTTGCACTCGGCATTGTGGGGAACAATCCGTCTATTTCCATTTCTGTCACCGTGCTGTTGTTCCTGCGCCTCATTCACTTTGACCGTGCTTTCGGCTATCTGGAACAGTACGGCCTGCAAGTCGGGATTATCATCCTTACCATCGGCGTCATGGCGCCCGTCGCCAGCGGCAAAATTGCGCCGGAAACGATCGTGAAGACGTTGACCGACTGGAAAGCCCTGCTTGCGGTGGCGATCGGCCTGTTTGTCGCCTTCCTGGGAGGGCGCGGCGCCCATTTGCTGACGGCCAATCCGTTGATCGTCACCGGGCTGTTGGTGGGCACCATCCTCGGTGTCACGTTTTTCCGCGGCGTGCCGGTAGGGCCGCTGATCGCAGCGGGCATGCTCGGCTTCATTCTGCAATTTCTTCCCAAATAATCGCAACGGGGCTGCCCCTTTTCTTTTGGATGCATCATTGCCCAAGCACATGCATACAATGTGCGAAAGGAATGCAACAGGAAAGGAAGGTCACCCATGCTGATCTATGAACACGACGGTGTCTATATCGCCGAAATCGACTACCAATCGGAACGCATCGTAAAAACCGGCAAAACGTGGGAAGAAGCCCGAGATCGTTTGCTGACGACCTTGATGGTATTGGAAATGATCGGATAACCCCCGACTGAACGAAAGCTTCCGCAGCGAAGCTTTTTTTGCAGGGCCCCCGCCGACACCAGCGTAAGCTTAAGTCGGCGGGGTTATTTAACATGGAAAGGACGGTGCTCCTGATGATTGAAAGGCAGAAAAAATACCTGCTGCAGTGCCAACTGCCGAGCGGAACGTTTCGGATGTCACCGCACAGTCCGAGCATCAATCCGTATTTCACCAACCTAGCCCTGCTGGCATTGGTCTCCTGCGGCGAGCTTTCCGCGGTCAAAAATCACCTGGATTGGTATCTGGCCCATGTGTCAGCGGACGGGTTCGTCAACGATTACCGCCTGGAAGACGGGAAGGAAATCGACACGGGGAAAGCCGACAGCGAGGACAGCTACCATGCCACCTATTTCACCCTGCTGGCCGCCTATCTGACAGAATCCGGGGACATCCCATGGTGCATCAGGAACCGGGACGTTCTTCGCACGCTCCTGTCCGCCCTGCTGTCGTTGCAGCAGCCCGATGGCCTTACCTGGGCAAAAAGGCGCTGGAAGGTAAAGTATCTGATGGACAATTGTGAGGCATACAAGGGATTGGCCGATGCGGCCTTTCTGTTCGGGGAAATCGGAGAAAAGGAAGCGGCACGGCTCGCCCATGAAGGGGCTCTTGCCTGCAGAAGGGGCATCGCCGCCACCTACGATCCCAAGCGAAAAACCTTCGCGGTCTATGATCGGTACTACCCCCGCTGGACCAAGTGGTATCCAGACGCCACCAGCCAGGCGTTTCCGGTCCTGTACGGGATCATCCCCCCGCAGAGCGGCGAGGCCATCCAGCTGTATGACCAATTGACGGCCAGCTTCCCCTGCTTTGATACCTTTCGCACCGGTGACCTGTATCCATGGATGATCATGGGAGAGTTTGCGCGGCTTATGGGAGATGAGGAGCGTGTCAGGCGGATGGTCAACACGGCGGCAGACTTGTACATCTTTGGTCCCCGGGCCAAGTACTGGCTGATCCATGAAGCGGCCCGTTTTCTCAGGCTGCTTGACTAGCGCCGGAATCCGGGCGGCAGCATGGGTTTCCCTACTTCGGCTGGCGAAGTCCCAGCTTTTTCACGATGCTGAGGAAGAGCTGGTACGTGGCGTTCATCGGCTCGCCGGGTTTCAGCGATTTGCGGTAGGTGCCGTATTCTTCGTACAGCTCATCCAGGCATTCTTCGAGCAGTTCTTTCTCCTGTTTGGTCAACATCCGTGATCCGTCCTTTCTGCTTATCATCCTTTATCCTTGTGCACGATCAGATAGGGCTCCAGCTGCCCCTTGTCGTACAGAAAGGGAAGCGGCGTGATGGGGATCGGTCCCTTGGCCGCAAAATCACTGGCCAGCCGCGCCAGCAGTTGGGCACCCGTGTTATCCTTCAAATCGGCCAGGATCAGCACATCCTGATGCGGGATCGCTACCCCCAGCATCTGTCCCGCCTTCTTCCGGTCATAATCGGCAAGCAGGTCGTCAAGCAGGACGCGGCTGGCCGCATAGCCGTCCCGCGGACTGATGAAGTGGATCAGGTGGGGGCCAACCTGCTGGGAGCGGACCGGAACCTCAAGCTTGCGGAGATTTTCCATGGCATGTGCATGGAGATGGTCGAGGGACCAGCCGGCTTCCGCAAGCATGGGATGATCGATCAACAGATAACCGTCGCCATGATCGAAGGCGAACGCCACCACCGTCTCCGCCGTATGCGGCAGCGTCACGCATGCGGTCTCCCCGTCCTCCCGTCTCACCGACGAGGGATGCCGCACCACGGGATATACCTGCCCTTCTTTTCCCGTCAACCGACGGCTGGCCATGAGTCCACGCACGCCGGCCACGACACGCTCCACAAAGGCGTACAAGGCATCCCGCCGCTGTTCGGGATGGCGCAGCACCCGGTCGTACAGCGCCTCGAGGCTGAGCCGCTTCTCGAGGGGCTGTCCCCCGTCCTGCCGCGTCAGCACCAGGCCGTCCCCTTCCATCCGGCACAGCCATCCTGCAGGCAGCTCCCGGGTTAACAGTTCGCACACACGGCGCTGCACCGAAGAGCGGATGCGTGCCGTATCGTTTTCTGTCATCGCGTTCACCCCCTTCAATTCTTCGGACTACCAGGGCGGCAGATCGTCCCCGTCCTGCTGCTGCATGCGGGGGTTCATGCCGCGCTCTCCCATCTCCGCCAGCAGCTCCTGCAGCGGCTTCGGCTTCAGGAACTCCACCGGCGAGACCCCCTTCTCGAACTGCAGGCTGTCCCCTTCCAGCAGCACGAGATAACGCCCGTTTGCCTTGGCGATGTGTACCCGCGAACCGTAATCGGAGAGCAGGGCGCGGATCTGCAGATGGTCAAGCCTGAACCGCATCTCCACATCCGGCTGCCGCTCCGTGATGAGCTGCATCGCCTCCATCACGGTCTCATGCTCCCAGCGCTCGGACAGCTCCCGCTTCGGAGTGGCGGCCAGCGACTCGATGGCCTCCTCTTCCCGCAATCGCTCTTCCGTCGGTTCCGGATAGACCTGTTCCAGATGCTGCTTCGCAAGCGACACCACTTCCCGCGACACGATATCCGTCACGGTTTGCGGGTATTCGATGTATTTCAGGAACTCTTCAAAATAGCGGGCATGGGAAAATTGATGGATCTTGACGTGATACCAGTCCAGCATGCCGGGCTCAATCATGTGGGGATACAGGATCGATTTCATGTTTTTGGCGTTGATGGCCCTCTCCACATTGGCGATCAACGTGGTTTCATCCGTAATGACGGCCGTTTTCTGCTCAAAGTCGCATTTCAGGATAAACAGGAACCGGTCGTCGAAGCGCTCCAGCTTCGTTTTGACCACGAGCAGCACGCCGCTGCGCACCTGCGATGTGCGCAGATATGCCTGCACCAGCTCCAGGCTGACTTCTTTTCCTTGTTCCTTGCTTTCTGCGGCAAGCAGTTTGTTGAGCAGTGCGTAGTTGGGATTGGACTCGACGCCGTGCCCCTCCGCCACAACGAACTGTCCCAGCTTCGTCGGGCTTCCCTCGCTTTTGGGATTGGCCTCCACTTTCCGCTTGGCGATTTTCACGAACTCGCCGTCGAGAAACGGCCTCAGTTCGCTTCGCTGATATTCGTCGTGCGAGAGCGCCTTGGTCATACGGATGCGCTTGCTGCCGCTCTCTTCCGCTTCTTGTTCAATCACTGTAAAGACAAGCCATTCTATCGAAAAATGCATCGCGCTGTTTCTCCTCGTCCGGTTTGAACGTCCTGATTATATCAGAGCAGCGCGTCTCCTGCTATAATGAACCAAGAGAAACGGACAGGAGGGTGCGAAGATTGTGCTGGAAAAAGGGGAAAGCCTGGTTCCATCGCGTATGGACCGACCGGCCCTATCCCCGCGGAACCAAACTGAAGGATTACCGCACGACCGCTGTGCTGGGGCTGGGCAGCTACGGCATTGCCTATTTGGCCGTCCATGAGCCGACCGGCCGGGAGTTCGTGCTCAAACAGGTAAAGCCCAGCCTGCGCCGCTCGCCCAAAGGCCGGGACCTGCAGACCTATGAGATGAAGGTCCTGCAGGCGCTGGATCACCCGCAGATTCCCAAGGCCGTGGAACGCTTCGAGATCGGGAATGATTCCTTCCTCGTCATGACGTACCTGACGGGGACCACCCTGGAGGATTACTTGTTTGAACATCAGGCTACCTTCACGGAAAGGGAAGCGGTCGCGTTTTTGGCAGAGGTTGCCGACATCGTGCGCTACCTGCACCAGCGGCAGGTGATCCATCGGGACGTGCGCATTCCGAACGTGATCGTCCGGGAGGGGAAACCCTATCTGATCGACTTCGGCCTCGCCCGCTTTCTCGGAGACAAGGACGCAGCCCTCCACGATACGCTGGATCAGTACCCGCCGGAAAAGCGGATCAAACGCCAGGTCGAGCCTGCAAGCGATCTGTATGCGCTCGGCCACTTTCTGTTGTTTCTGCTTTACTCGACGTATACCCCCCAACCGGGGCAGCCGGAGCGTCCCTGGGAAGAGGAGCTGGCCTTGTCGCCGGAGGTACGGAGGATGATCCGCAAGCTGCTGCAGATCGACCCGCCCTATCGGGATGTGGACCAGCTGCTTGCGGAGATCGACCGCTATCTGAGGAAGACGAAGAGCAGTTCAACGTAAGGGTTGAAACTGCTCTTCTGTCATCCTGCTATTCCGCTATGGGCTTCGTCTTCGCGTCATCCATCCGCTGCTGCAGTTCCTTTGCCTCGTCCCGCAGCGTTTCCCGTTCCTGTCGCGTCAAAGTTTCTCCGCCGACAAAGCCGTTCACCAGCAACTCTTCTTCGTCCAGACGATCTTTCCGCATAATCAGCCTCCTGGTGGGGGAAAAGAGATACGCTCTTTCCCTACTTTGTTCCAAAGAGGCCGTTCTTATGTATCGACGCTTACCGCTTCCGCATCCCGGAGCGCGTGCCATGGGGCGGCTTCGTTCCCCTGTCCGGCTTTCCGGCCGCTCCATTCGCTGCCGCTTTTCCGGGGGGTTTCTTTTTCCGTACGTCTGCCGGATCAACCAGCGCGCCATACGACATCGCTTTTTCCACGATCGGGAGATTCAGGCGTTTGGAAAATTTTTCAAGAATAAAGCGTTCCCTCGGCTCAATGATGGAAAAGACGAGTCCGGCGGCCCCCATCCTTCCCGTCCGGCCGCTGCGGTGCACATATGCGTCCGCATCCGCCGCCGGATCGAAATGCACCACGCACTCCACACCCGGTATGTCAATCCCGCGAGCGGCCACGTCCGTTGCGATCAACACGGGGAATGCGCCAGCGCGGAACTGCTGCAGGGTATGGGCGCGCTCCTCCTTGCTCGCATCCCGGTGCAGGAGTCGGCATTCCAGATGATGATAGCGCAGCTTGGCGACGATCTCCTCCACCTTCTCCAGGGTGTTGACAAAGACGATGGCCGAGCGGGCATTGACCAGGCGCAGCAGACGCCGCAGCGTATCCACCTTCTTGCGTCCTTCCGAGACCAGGTAGAAGTGAAGCACCTTCATCCGGCTTGCCGGTGCTTCCGCGCGGATAATCACGGGTTCTTTCACCAAAGGCTCGATCAGCGAGACGATCGACTCCGGCAGCGTCGCCGAAAAAAAGAGGCGCTGCGTGTCCCGCATCAAGCGCCGCAGCACATCCCGCACCGCTGCAGCAAAGCCTTCATCCAGCAGGCGATCCGCTTCATCCACAACTACCGTCTTCACCGTATGGACCTTCACTTTGCGCTGCTCCAACAGCTCTTTCAACCGGCCGGGCGTCGCGACCACGACGGCGGGCCGCGTTTTCAGCTTTTCCAGCTGGCGCTTCGGATCGACGCCGCCAATCAATGCCACCGCATGCAGCCCGGAAACGGCAAGCACGCGTTCGGCCTCCCGAAAGATCTGCATCGCAAGCTCATGGGTGGGAGCAAGAATGAGCCCTTGAATCTCCTTGCTTTCGGCATCCAGCCGGGCACACAATGGCAGCAGATATGCCAACGTCTTGCCCGATCCGGTCGGAGACTCCGCCAGCACATCTTTTCCTGCCAGGATGGGCGGAATGACGGCAGTCTGGACCGGTGTCGGGGTGACGATGTTCCGTTCGGTTAAATGCTCCACAAAGGAAGCGGGTATCTGCAACGCAGCAAATGAAGTAGCCACCAGGATCCTCCCTTACACATTCACGTACGGGATAGCTTACCATGTTTCCGCCCGGAAGAAAAGAGGCGAAATCCGCGAGGGACTCCGCCTGTTTTCGGCTCTGTCCGGCCTACCGGTTGTTGCTGTCGAGCCGTGTTTCCCTTGCCTCCATTTTGTCGTGGCGGTCCTTCTCCGTGCGCTGGTTCACCGTACCCGGAGGATTCGCCATGTATTCCTCCACCTGTTTCTGGAACTCCTTGTCAAATCCGCGCATCGCCTGCTCACCTCCTGCCCGTATTGTTCCCTCCCCTTTCCTTCCCATATTCCTCATCCGGACAGCGAAACTTTTGAAACGCTTGCTCGTCATAGATAAGAGAGAAAAAGGGTTGGAAGGGAAATACCATGCAAACATTATCTCGCGTGAAGGCAGCAAACAGACGCAAAAAACGCCACCCGCTACGCTGGCTGAAACGGATCATACTGTACACCTGTCTATGGTTCCTTCTTCTCGCTGGAGCCGGCGGCGTATTTTTGTTCATGACGGACACCGGCTTTGAACTGCGGGAATGGGCCGCCGGCACGCTGCTGACGACCCAGCACGACTATTGGGCCCCCTACACGTTTTTGCCGGAAGCCACGCTGAATGAATTGAAAAAAGAGATCAAAGAGCCCGTCATTGTCAATTCGGATCCGACAGCGGCCCGCACGAAACCGCTGCCGCCGCAGGAGCCGGAAAAGCCGCGGGAACTTGTGGAAATCGAAGAGATCAGCGTGGACAAGGGTACCTACAATTTCAGGGGAAAGATCATGTATATCCATGATCCGAACCGGGTCCATCTGGTCATCACCAAGCGAAAGGACCGCGGCGACCTGCTTGACGAGTTTGCCAAAACCTACAAGGCGATCGGCATCGTCAACGCCAGCGGCTTCTATGATCCGGACGGGTATGGCAAGGGAAAAACGGCGTTTGGCCTGGTGATCCACGACGGCAAGATCCTGCAGAGCTATAATCCGAAAAGCGGTGAAACAGCCCTTGCCATCACCTATGACGGCAAGCTGATCACCGGCAGCTATACCGCCCAGCAGCTGATCAAGATGGGAGCCCGCGACGCCATGAGCTTCCGTCCCCAGCTGATCGTCAACGGCAAAAACCTGTTTGCCGACCGTCCCGCCAAAAGCTGGGGCATCCAGCCCCGAACAGCGGTGGGGCAGCAAGCGGACGGAACCATCGTCTTCGTGGTGATTGACGGCCGCCAGCCGGGACACTCGATCGGCGCCAGCATGACCGACCTGGCCAACCTGCTGGAAGAGAAAGGCGTGATCAACGCCATGGCCATGGACGGCGGCTCCAGTTCCCTGATGCTGTACAACGGCGAAGCGATTACGAAAACGGCCTGTCCATACTACCGGGGACGTTTTCTGCCCAACGCATGGGCCGTCTACTAAGGAGAAAGGCAGTACGCCAGTAACGTACTGCCTCAGACTGATGACAAACTTCTGTTTGGGGCATGGAGGAATGGGGCCAAGCGAGCTCCTTTGACGACCGACTCAGCGGAGAAACAAAGACGCGGGATCCCAGGGGGCGTGAGTCTCACATCCCTGTGACGCCCAGATGTTGAGCTCCCTGCCCGCGTCGCGTTTCGGAGCGGACACGTAAAGCTTCCTCGCGGGGCGTCAAGAGAGCGAGCAGGAACCATTACCCATGATCCCACTTTGACTGCATACTGAAGCAGTACGCCAGTGACGTACTGCCTTTTTAGATCGCAACCGTCTCGAAATGCTCCGGCTGAAAACGCTCCCGGTAACATTGTCCCGACAGGATCAATTCATCCAGGCGGGTCCGCAGCAGCTGCTGATTCACCCCTTCCAGATAGAGGTTGATGAGCGCGGCCCGGGCCAGCTTGCGCAGCGTCCGCACCTCTTTCTTCAGCTCACTCCCCATCATTTTCCCGCTGTGGACGATTTCCGAGCGGTGATTGTAGGAATGCTTGATAAAATCGGCCAGCCTTTGCCGCTGTGCGAACGAATCGGCGAAATAGTACGCGATGCGGTACCGGAGCTTGTACATGATCTCCCCCTTTTTGCCGTCAGGCACGAAAAGCGACTCCAACGCAATCCACAGATCAAGCAAGCGGTCTTCCCAGCTTTCCTTCTCCAGGGAGAGCATGTACCGGCTATACGCCAATTGCGGAAACTGCCCCTTATGGCGGAACAATCGTTCAAAGGTCGCTCGCGTTCTGCCTTGGAACACCAGCGGGCTGCCTTCCAGAGACCGCTTCAGGTAGGTGATCCCGTAGGCGGGCTGCTCGCTGGTGACCACATACGGAATGGAACAGATCCCGTCTTCGGCGGCCAGATTTAATTTGTGTTCAATCTCCTCAATCCATGGGCGGTCTTCCGTCACCTTCATCCGAGGGTATTCGGCAAACAGGAACAAACTGTTCGGGCTCACCTTCTTATCGAAGAAAAAGCGGTTCTCGTTCATCTCATTGCGCAGGTAACGCGCCGTCACCTCGTAGAGGCGATGGTTGCCGGAGACCAGCACGAACGGCTTGTCCAACTCGATGGCAACCGGTTCCGCCGTCACCGAATTAAAGACCGGAGCAATCAAGTGCGGCATGCTTCCTCTCCTCTGCCCGTTAGGTTACATAACATATATTATGGTACCTGAAGCTCCTTTTACTTTTTTACCCCCTTGATGGCCTTCAGCAGCTTCACCATCGCCTCGTGATGTTTCATTCCATTCGTGTTTGATCCGTAGAGCAGATCATACTTGGTCAACAGGGAAGCCAGCTCTCCCCGCTCATTTTTGTACACCAGCAAGGAGATTTTGTGGTCAAAATCATAGAACTCAATGGATTTCTCCGATTCGCGCACCGGTTCCCCGTAACTGTTCTTCACATCCTGATAGGTGATGGTGTTGTTTTTCATTTTGTCAAACAGCCCGTCGCGCAAGAAGAAGATGGGCGCCGCGACCAAAATCTTTTTGTCCTTTGTAAAGTAAAAAGGGAACGGGGTATTAAATTTTTTGCCGGTCAGGGGGTTCACCTTGAACGTGGCAAGAACTTCTTCCACGGCCGGAGAGTCTACCCCCTTGGCAATGTCTTCGCGGAAACGGGAGGGAACCGTCTCCACCTTCACTGGCTGTCCATATGCCTTGATCATGTCATCCATGGTGGTCTGGCCGATGACGATGGACGGGTACAGCACCAGTTCATTGCGATAGTCGTTTTTATTGGCTGGTGTCGGTTTTTGCGCCGGTTTTACCTCTCCCCCGCCCGTCGACGGTTGTTGCGCGGAAGGTGCCGGCTTGATCGGCTGCTGTTCCCCCTTGCTTGCGGGTTGTCCCGCCGACGGAGCAGCTTGTCCAGCCGATACAGACTGTCCGGCAGACGATGCGGCTTGTCCGGTTGGGGCAGGCGTCGGTTCAGCCGGTTTGCCCGGTTGGGACTGCTCGGCGGCAGGTTGATTCGCCGGCGGCTGGGTGGAAGAACAGCCATTGGTGATCAGGAACGCGCATACGGCCAAGGAGGCCGCCAATCGTGTATGTTGCTTCAATCTCTCCACTCTCCTTCCCATAGCTTATAGCATACCAGTTAATCCCCCCGTTAGCCATCCCTTCTTACCGCTCCCTTCGCTGAATGGGAGGCAGCCGGTTAACCCATACTAAGCCGGAAGGAGATGAGGTCATGCGCAAAGACAATCTGCTGAACGACAATCCGCACAAAGCATTCAACAACCGCTATGAACCGGCCGATCAGGATGGGCAGCCCCTGTCCGGTTCCAAAAAAGTGAAGCAGGCAAACCACTCCCGGCAGATCAAGACAAGAGAAGGCTAGGGCAAGCCTGGCCTTCTCTTTCTTTCCCGATTGAATTGTCCCACGATACTGCGTATGATGAAATCAGCATGCGCAGGAGGTAGATCCCATGGAATCCACTTCTTTTCCCGCTGTACGACTCGCGCCGGATCAGGTCCGGTACCGCGTCTCTTGTTTGTTTGAACTGGCAGCCAGCCTTCATCTTCTCTGTCGCACGCCGGCTGCGCAACCAGCCGACGAATGGATGGGCCATATGCAGTCCGTGCTGTCACAATTGTCCCTGATGCCGGAGTTTTGCTATTTTGCGCCTGCGTTTTCCCAGAACATCCCGTGGATTTTTCATCCCAATCACACAGTCGGAATCACCGGGCCTGAGGAGATGTTCACCTACATCACCAACCTGTCTGTCCGTCGCTTCCGGGAGGCCTTTTCCCTTGCCCTGCGCGGGAAACAGCTGGCCCAAGTTCATCTCCCCAGCGCGCTGGAAGTCGATCTGCAGCGCGATGCGGAATTTGTCAAAGGACGTTTCAGCCTGTTTTTGTCCGCCTACTGGGAAAGCGCATTTGCGGCAGCGTGGCAGGAAGTGGCCCCTGCGTTGGAGAAAGAAGGGCTGCGCATCGAAGAGGCCCGCATGGCTCCCGAGAAAATGCTCTCGTTTCTCCGGGCGATTCCCCTTCCCCTTGGTGAGGGGAGTCCGATTGGCTCAGACAGCCATGCAGACTCGTCCCCCGCTTCCGTGGACATGCGCCTGCTTGTCCTGTATCCCAGCTGGTTCTATCCGGATGATGCAGCCTGGCACATCCAGGACGGTGTCGGACACCTGCTATACCGAATTCCGCAGAAACACGACAAAAGGCCCCACCCGGGCAGTGGCTGTTGCCCTGACGGGTGAGGCTCCGACATCATCACGGGATTCATGGCTGTTTGATCAAGGGAAGCATGCTGGCCACGATGAGCCGATCCAACTCCTGGCTGATTCGGACAATGCGGGGATCCAGAAAGTTATAGCCTGTCTTTTCCGCTTCTGCTTGCAAATGCTGGCGCAACTGTTCGATCATCGCTTCTGCATTTTCCATGCTGCAATACCCTCCGCATGATTAGTCCTGCCATCATTTTACAAGAGTTGCCACCGCATGAAAATAGGGAACGGATGGAAAAAGCCGATGCTGATGGTGATCAGCGTCGGCTTTGTCGCAATTTAGACAATTTTTACGAGCACCATCACGATGATGGCGGCAGCGAGCAGCATGCTGACGCGCTGGAATTTGGCAACGCTCCCGGCGATATCCCGCTCCGCTGCCGCTTCTGTGCCGATGTTCTTGGCGGCTTTCATGGAAATCCCCAGCAGCGCCGCGATGGCCAAAAAGATCGCGAGCACCATCAGGACCCAGCCGCTGAACGTCCATCCCACCCGCATAAGACCGGTAAGCAGGGAGATGATCAGGACAAAGTTGGCGATCCGCAGATAGACGGTTATCTTTCCAGCCAGCTTGGCCGCATCCGCTCCGGTCAGTTTGCCCAACCGGAAGGCAAAATACGGCATGGACAGACAGGTGATGATAAACAGCGCAGCCGTGTCGTGGATCATGGCAGTAACGGACATACCTCGTCCTCCTTATGCGCGCAAAAGAGAAAGGGATCGCCTCGTCCCCTTCTCTTTGCGACCAGGTTATTTCAAAACGTGTATCGGGCGGCCCAATGCCAGTTCCGCCGCTTCCATGGTGACTTCGCCAAGGGTCGGGTGGGCATGGATGGTCAGTTCAATATCTTCCAAGGTTGCCCCCATTTCGATCGCGAGCCCCAGTTCCGCCACGATGTTGGATGCTTCCGGCCCCACGATCTGCGCGCCCAGGACAAGCCCGGATTCCTTTTCGGCCACGATTTTCACAAAACCTTCGCCCGCATTGACAGAGAGGGCGCGGCCGTTTGCGGCGAATGGGAAGCGGCCGGTCACGTAGTCAATGCCTTTCTCTTTGGCTTCCCGCTCGCTCAAGCCGACGCTGGCCATTTCCGGATCGGAGAAAACCACAGCCGGAATGGCTTTGTAATCCACCTCGGCGGCATGGCCGGCGATCACTTCGGCAGCCACCTTGCCTTCGTACGAAGCCTTGTGGGCCAGGGCCGGACCTTCCACAATGTCGCCGATGGCATAGACGTTGGGGATGCTGGTGCGGCACTGCTTGTCAACCACGATGTATCCGCGGTCGGTCAGCTTCATGCCGATGTCGCGCACGCCCAGTTCATCGGTATTGGGACGGCGGCCAACGGTGACAAGCACGTACTCCGCTTCGAAGCTTTTCGCTTCGCCTTTCACTTCCGCCTTGACCACCACGCCGTTCTCCGTCTCTTCCATGCCCTGCGCAAGCGCCTTGGTATGAATCTCGACCTCCAGCTTTTTCAGCTTGCGCTCCACCAAACGGGTCATCTCCGGCTCAAACCCCGGCAGAATCTGCTCGCCCCCTTCCAGGATGGTCACCTTGGTGCCAAACTTGGCGAAGACGGTGCCAAGCTCGATGCCGATATAGCCGCCGCCGATGACGACCAGGCTCTTCGGCAGTTCGGTAAGCGCCAGGGCTTCCGTGGAAGACAGGACGCGCTTGCCAAACGGGAAGGCCGGCAGTTCGATCGGCCGGGAACCGGTTGCGATGATGCAGTGATTGAACCGATAGCGGTTGACATCGTAACCGTGGAAGACGCGCACTTCATTCTCGTTGACGAACAGCGCTTCCCCCGGGATCACCTGGATCTTGTGCCCTTTAAACAGTTGGGATACCCCGCCGGTCAGCTTGCCCACGACGCTGTTCTTCCACTCCTGCACCTTGGCAAAGTCAACCCGGACATTCTCCATGGTAATGCCCATCTCCGCCGTATGCTGCGCATGCTCGTAGGTATGGGCAGCGTGAATCAGCGCTTTGGACGGGATGCAGCCGACGTTCAGGCAGACGCCACCGATCTGGGCCTTTTCCACAACCGCCACCGTTTTGCCCAATTGTGCGGCGCGGATGGCCGCCACATAGCCGCCCGGCCCGGAACCGATGACCAGAACGTCCAATTCGGTGGTAAATTCACCTACTACCATATTATCCCTCCATCACCAACAGCGTAGGGTTTTCCAACAGCTGTTTCAAGTAGTTCACAAAACGCTGCGCAGGTTCGCCATCGATCAGACGGTGGTCAAAGCTGAGCGACAGGGAGAGAACAGGCGCCACAACGATTTCGCCGTTTTTCACCACAGGCTTCTCACTGATGCGTCCGACACCCAGAATGGCCACTTCCGGATGGTTGATCACCGGGGTAAAGAACATGCCGCCTGCCGAGCCGATGTTGGTGATGCTGAAGGTGGATCCTTTCAGCTCATCGGCAGTCGCTTTCCGGTCACGCGCTTTCGCTGCCAGTTCATTGATTTCAGCCGCGATTTCAAAAATCGATTTGCGGTCCGCCGCCTTGACAACCGGCACGAGCAAGCCCTCATCCGTAGAGGTTGCAATGCCGATGTTGTAATATTTCTTGTAAATGATCTCCTGCTTCTCATCGTCGATGGAGGCATTCAGTTCCGGGAATTTCTTCAGACCGGCCACCACCGCCTTCACAATGAACGGGAGGTAGGTCAGCTTGATGCCCCTCTCTTCCGCCAGCACCTTGCCCTGTTTGCGCAGCTCGACCAGGGCCGTCACATCCACTTCGTCAAAGATGGTGACATGCGGCGCGGTGTACATCGACTTGACCATCGCCTTGCTGATCGCCTTGCGGATGCCTTTAAGCGGCACACGCTCTTCCAGTTCGCCGGCCTGAGGCGCATATGAAACGGTCGGTGCAGTGGCAGCCTCCGCAACATTTGCAGCGGCCGGAGCGGATTGCGCGGAAGCTGCTGCAGGTGCGGCAGCTTGCGGCGCGGCGCCTCCCGCCAGGAAACGATCCACGTCTTCCCGCGTGATGCGGCCCAGTTTGCCTGTGCCCGGCACGAGGGCGAGCTGCACGCCTTTTTCGCGGGCGTATTTGCGGACAGACGGGGTAGCCAATACCTGCTTGCGGTCGACAGGCGCAGCCGCAGCGGCTCCCTGCTGGAATGCCAGCGGCGTCTCAAGCGGCTGGTTGGCATTGGCGCTTACCTGTGCCCCGATATCGCAGCCGGGTTCGACCCCGGCTTTTGCCGGTTCAGCCGCCGGTGCAGCGGCAGCGGGCGCTTCCGCATGACCATGGTCCGGCAGATTGGGCACTTCGCCCTCCGCTTCAAAAGCGATCAGCGGATCGCCGACCACGCAGACGGTTCCCTCCGCCACCTTCAGTTCCAGTACCTTCCCTTTCACGGGAGACGGAACTTCCACCACGGCTTTGTCATTTTGCACTTCCATAATGACCTGGTCTTCTTCCACGTGATCGCCCGGCTTCACATGCCATTTGACGATCTCGCCTTCGTGTATGCCTTCCCCCAGTTCCGGGAGCTTGAATACGAAAAGACTCACGCTATTCCCTCCTAAAGAAGGCGGAAGATTCCACTTCCGCCCGTTTATTCATGACCCGCCCGGCGCAAGCGAACGCTCCAGCCGGTCGCAGCCCATCAGAAATCGAGCACTTGGTTCAGAGCATCCAGGACACGCTTCACATCAGGCAGCCAGATATCTTCCGCCTGGGCAAACGGATAAACGGTATCCGGAGCGGTTACGCGCAGAACCGGCGCCTCCAGGTGCAGAATCGCCTTTTCGTTGATTTGCGCGATGATTTCCGCCGCTACCCCTGCCGAACGCTGCGCTTCCTGCACCACGATCGCCCGGTTGGTTTTCTTCACGGAAGCCAGAATCGTCTCCATGTCGAGCGGGGTGATGGTGCGCAGGTCGATCACTTCCGCTTTGGCCCCGCGCGCTTTTTCCAACTCTTCTGCCGCTTTCAGGCTGGTGTGCACCATGGCGCCGTACGTAATGATGGTCACATCGCTGCCCTCGCGCACGACATTGGCCTTGCCAAGCGGAATGGTGTACTCTCCCTCCGGCACTTCCGCGCGGAAAGAACGGTACAGCTTCATGTGTTCCAGGAAGATGACGGGGTCATTGTCCCGGATGGCGGAAATCAGCAGTCCCTTCGCATCGTAAGGATTGGAAGGAATGACCACTTTCACGCCGGGGGTTTGCAGGAACAGGCCCTCCAGGGAATCCGCATGCAGCTCCGGCGTTTTTACGCCTCCGCCGAACGGGGAGCGGAACGTGATCGGGCTGTGGTATCTGCCGCCGGAACGGTAGCGCATACGCGCCGCCTGCGACGCGATCATGTCGAATACTTCAAACACAAAACCGAAGAACTGGATCTCCGCCACGGGGCGGAAGCCGTTGACGCTGAGGCCGACCGCCAGACCGCCGATCCCCGATTCGGCCAGCGGGGTATCAAACACGCGGTGCTCTCCGAACTCTTTTTGCAGGCCGTCCGTTACGCGGAACACCCCGCCGTTTACACCTACGTCTTCCCCGAATACCAGGACTTTCTCATCGCGCGCCAATTCCACGCGCAGCGCATCATTTATCGCTTGAGCCATTGTCATTTGAGGCATGGGTTACTTCGACTCCTTTGCCAGATATTCTGCCTTCTGCTCTTCCAGATAATCAGGCAGGGTCTCGAACATCACATCGATGAGGTCCGTTACCTTCATCTTCGGATACTCATCCGCCTTCTTGATCGCGTCGGCAACCGCCTGCTTCGCTTCTTCGATGGCCGCCTCTTCGTCCTTCTCGCTCCAGAGCCCTTTGCCCTCGAGGAACTTGCGGAAGCGGATGAGCGGATCGCGCTGTTCCCATTCGTTCTGCTCTTCGCCGGTACGGTAACGGGTCGGGTCATCCCCCGCCATGGTATGCGGGCCGTAACGGTAGGTCAGCGCCTCGATCAGGGTTGCCCCTTCGCCGCGGATGCCGCGTTCCTTGGCCTCCTGAACGGTCTTGTAGACAGCCAGGACATCCATGCCGTCCACCCGCGCGCTGGCGATACCGGCCGCCACCGCTTTCACGGCAATGTTTTCGGCAGCGGTCTGCTTTTCGAACGGCACGGAAATGGCGTAGCCGTTGTTTTGGGAGAAGAAGATCACCGGCAGTTTGTACACGCCTGCGAAGTTCATCCCTTCATAGAAGTCGCCCTGCGAAGTCGCACCGTCACCGAAATAGGTGATGGCCACCCGCTTCTCGCCGCGCAGCTTGAAGCCCATGGCGACGCCAGCCGCTTGGGCGCACTGGGATGCGATGATGATTTGCGGCATTAAAACGTTTACATTCTCTGGGATTTGACCGCCATGAAGATGGCCGCGGGAGTACAGGAAAGCCTGATACATCGGGTAGCCGTGCCACACCATTTGCGGAATGTCACGGTAGCTTGGCAGAATGAAGTCTTCCTTGGCAATCGCCGCTTCCGACCCGATCATGGCCGCTTCCTGACCAGCCACCGGTGCATAGAATCCCAGACGTCCCTGGCGGTTCAGCGAAATGGCGCGCTGGTCCCACACGCGGGTGAAAACCATCCTGCGCATCAATTCGCGCAGTTCGTCATCAGAAAGCTTGGGCATCAGGTCAGGACGCACCACCGTGCCGTCCGGAGCCAAAATTTGCAGGGGCGTGTTGTTCCCTGTGTGTTCTACAGCAGTAGAAACCGTCATTATGTTCACCTCTTGTTTTGATATGGTATTATCAGCCGGCTGCGGCCACATGTCTGCACATGTGTTTCCCTCGGTTTCATCCACCTGTTATAATTCAGTTGCAAGTCTGTTTGTATTGTTATAATCTTGATATAACAGGCTCTGTTTCCGATCTGTTATTATTAATCATAAAATCTGTATTAGTTTTTTTCAAGCAATTTCTTTCGCAAAACTGCCAGCGGGAGTGAATAACCGTGAATGAGTACGTAAAACGAACCATTATCAAGGAAGAGATTCCCAGCGCGTTTTTGGACGCTCCTCGTCCGGTAAAAGTGTATCTGCCCCCCGGCTATAACGAACTGCTGTCGTATCCGGTCGTCTACTGCCAGGACGGCAATGATTTCTTCACCATGGGGCGCATCGCCACGATTGCCAACCAGCTGATCCTGGAGGAAGGCATGGAACCGATTCTCATCGTGGGCGTCTCCGTGGAAAGAAGCAAACGAACCAGCGAATATTCTCCTGTCGGGTCTCGCCACACGCTGTACAAACGCTTTTTCTGCGAGGAACTGCTTCCTTTCATCGAACAGCGGTACCCGGTACGCCCGCATGCCCAGCACCGCGTGTTGGCAGGCGATTCGCTCGGGGGGACCGTTTCGCTGCATCTGGCCCTTGACTCGCCGCAGCTCTTTGCGAACGTCTTGTCCCTTTCCGGCGCCTTTTTCCAACCCACGCTTGATCAGATCAAGCAAGCCCCCGACCTCTCCTGGCTCCGCCTTTGGATGGTCGTCGGCCTGGATGAAACCAGCGTGGAAACCCATCTCGGCCGCTTCGACTTTGTCGATTACAACAGACGGACGAAAGCCGCCCTGGAGCAAAAAAACGCCCAGCTTGCCTACACGGAACAGCCGGGAGATCATCTGTGGGGATTCTGGCAAAAAGTGCTGCCGGACGGGCTGCGGCATTTCTTCAGGAAAGGCCGTTGATTTCGCGGATATCCTCGTAGGCATAAAGGCGGCCGTCTACCAGATAAATGCCCTTGCTGGTCGCCCGTTCAATTTCACCGGCAACCTGCTGCTCATTTTTCAACACGATATTCACTATCTTGCTGTCATCGCGCTTCATCTGTTTCTGCACCAGCGCGCGCTGTTTGGCGGAAATCATCGGCATCCCTCTTTTCCATACCTTTGTCTGTTCTAGTATTGCTTCGCGGTATGGAATTTAATCCCGGGATGCCGTCCTTCTTGTTTATCCAAATTTCATTTCCAGTTGACTCATGTTCACCCTGGTGATATACTGGGCAACGTTCTTGCCGACAACTTTATCTGTCAAATCCTCATCGCATCTCGGTGAGGTAGAGGTCGCGGGTTTCATCAGTAGCCGTCGGGAGGCCGAGTGGGGCTGACGATCGACGTGTGAAAGGGAAAACCGCCGAAGCTGGCCTGCGCCACTACGCAGGCCGGCTGGGGCTGCATCGAACAGGTGCAGAACTGTCACAGGTCATCCTGTGGAGCGCTATCTTGAAGGGAAGTCGATGCGGGGTTCCCATGCGGAAACGCCGTGAACAGCCGTTCATTGCGTTTTTTTATTTTTTTACAGGAGGAAAACATCATGAGTCACAACAACAAATGGGGTTTTTGGCTGCTGACGGCCTTCGTCGTCGGCAACATGGTCGGCTCCGGTATCTTTATGCTGCCGAGCACGCTGGCCCAAACAGCCAGCCCGCTGGGAGTCACGCTGGCCTGGATGTTGACCGGGTTTGGCGTCCTGATGATCGCCCTGGTCTTTGGCAATCTCTCCGTTCGCCGACCCGAATTGACGGCCGGTCCGCAAAGCTATGCCCGCGCGCTGTTCCGTTCCCCTCAAACCGGCAACATGGCGGGGTTCAGCATGGTCTGGGGATACTGGATCGCCAACGCCTCCGGGAACGTTGCCGTCATCACCACCTTTGCCGGATATCTTTCCGCCTTTTTCCCGGTCATGAAAGAGAAGTCGATCCTGTTTCACTTCTTTGGCATCCCGATGGAAACAGGCAAATTCATCACCTTTCTGGTTTGTTCGGCGCTGCTGTGGGGCATTCACGCCATCCTGATCCGCGGCCTGTCGGGTGCGGGCAAACTTAATTTCATCGCGACGTTTACCAAAGTCCTGGGCTTTGCGCTCTTTATCGGGGCTGCGCTCTCCGTGTTCGATGCCAAAAACCTGGGAGCCTGGTACACACCCGTCACCGACAGCGATGGCATCACGCACAACCTGTGGAGCCAGGTGACCACGGCCGCCCTGTCCACCCTGTGGGCGTTTGTCGGCATCGAATCGGCCGTGGTTCTGTCCGGCCGCGCCCGGTCGCAGCGCGACGTCAAAAAAGCGACCATCGCGGGCCTTGTCATCGCCGTCATCATCTATTTGGCGATCACGATGCTGACGATGGGGGTTCTCCCTCAGGAAGTGCTGAAAGCTTCCGATAAACCGCTGGTGGACGCCCTGACCTTTGTGATCGGCAATACCGGGGCAACCTTGATGGCGCTGCTGGCGATTACCTCCCTGCTGGGAACGGCGATCGGCTGGATCCTGCTTGGAACGGAAGCGCCGTTCCAAGGTGCACAGTCGGGCATGTTCCCTGCTTTTCTCGGGAAGGTGAATCGGCACGGCAGCCCGATCGCTGCACTCACCGCGACCAACCTGATCTCGCAGCTCTTTATTTTTTCGACCGTGTCGAACACCATTGCGGAGGCGTTCCAATTCGTGATCACCATCGCCACGCTGGCATCCCTGATGCCCTATCTGGTGTCGGCCGTGTATCAGCTGAAGCTGGTGGTGACGGGAGAAACCTACCGTGGCGAACGGCCCGGCGTGAGAGCGGGAGACGGTCTGGTGGCCCTGCTGGCCGTCGTCTATGCGGTCTGGGTGATCAAGAGCGGCACCTCCGATATGAAAACCTTGCTGTTCGGACTGGGGCTGTTTGCGGTCGGACTGCTCTTCTACCCGTTCATGACCAGAAGGAGCGCCAGGACGAACGAAACCCTGCCCTCCGCTGCGGCAGAGTTAAAATAACGAGAAGCACCCAGTCACGGGTGCTTCATTTTTTTGAACGTAAACAAAAAAACGCCTGGACAATGCCAGACGTTCTTGGGGAAGATGTGATGGTGCCGGCGATAGGAATCGAACCCACAACCCCCTGATTACAAGTCAGGTGCTCTACCAATTGAGCTACACCGGCGCGTATGGATGGCGGATGGGGTGGGATTTGAACCCACGAGACGGCTCAACACCGCCTACACGATTTCCAATCGTGCTCCTTCGGCCACTCGGACACCCATCCACGTAGCGAACTTGTCATGTTTAGAGACAAACATGAGTATACAATGTTATTCATGGAAAAGCAACGGTCATTTTTGTGGCAGGTCGGTTCTTATTTTCCCCTGCGCTTGGGCAAGCTATCTGGTGGGAGCACGCTGCCCCCCTTCCGGCAAAACCGCATTTTCCGCCAATGGAGGAACAACGATGGATCCCTTGCGCATTCCCGAAGAATCGGATCAGCTCCTGTATGACTTGTATGAGATCTATTATCCTCCCCGTGATGAGGAGATGTACCAGGATTTCATGGATTGGTCGGAGTGGACGGATCCGATGTAAGAAACCCCCGCCCGGCGCAAGCCATCGCTGCGCCGGGCGAGGCTCCGAACCCTCTTCATGATGCGATCCACATGTTCGGACGCAGGCTATCCGATCACTCTCTCCACGATATTGAGCGTTTCCGCTATATCGCTGTCCCCAATATGGTAATGCGTCGTGAAGCGCACCAGATATTCATCAAAATCCGTCGCCCGTACGCCGTAAGCCGCCAGTTTGTCCAAAAATTCAACCGCCGTATACCCTGTCGCCCTGGTGTCGACCAATACGATATTGGTCTCGACCGGGTAGACGGTCAGCGGCAGCTTCGAGAGGCCGGCCGCCAGTTCCTTTGCCCTTCGGTGATCTTCCGCCAAACGATCCACCATCTCGGTGAGGGCCACAATGCCGGGAGCCGCCATGTAACCAGCCTGCCGCATGCCGCCGCCCAGCTTCTTTCGCCACCATCTCGCCTCTTCAATAAACGCGCGGGAGCCTGCCAGAATGGAGCCCATGGGTGCGCACAAGCCTTTGGACAGACAGATCTGGACCGAATCGGTATAACGGGCAAACTCTTCCGCTTTCCGTCCCAGCGCCACGGCGGCATGAAACAGGCGCGCCCCATCCAGATGAACGGCAACGCCTCTCTCCTTGGCCGCCTGATACACGCCGCGCATCTGCTCCGGCGTGATGACGGCGCCCCCCGCCCGGTTATGGGTATTTTCCATGCAGACCAGTGCGGTGCGCGGATAATGGATGTTTTTGCCGCGAATGGCCCGCTTCACCTGCTCCGGATCCAGGGCGCCCCGGCTGCCGGGGAGGGTTCTGGTCTGCACGCCTGCCAATGCCGCTACCGCCCCGCTCTCATAATAAAAAATATGGGAATCCGCCTCCAGAATCACTTCGTCCCCGCTGCGGCAGTGGGTTAATACCGCCACCTGGTTTCCCTGTGTGCCGCTTGTGACGAACAGCGCCGCTTCCTTTCCCAGGATCTCGGCGGCCATGCTCTCCAGCCGGTTGACGGTGGGATCCTCCCCGTATACGTCATCGCCCACTTCCGCTTCCACCATCGCCTTCAGCATGGCTTCCGTCGGCTTGGTAACCGTATCGCTGCGCAAATCGATGATTGGCCGCTGCACTTTTCCACGTCCCCTCGTTTTTCATGATTGTTTCATAAGAACAACAATTCCGCCAATTGCCACGAGAAACCTCTCTCTGTTAAGATGGGAGAAACCACTTTAAAAGAATAGGAGAAAAAAACCGATGAAATGCAAGATTACCCGCAATGCGGCAAAACAGCTGCAGGAAGTACTGGCCCAGGAAGAAGACAAGGAGCTCAAGCTGCGCGTCTACATCACCCACAAGCACGGGAACCACGCGCACTACGGCCTGGCGTTGGACAAACCGACCGAAGATGACGTGGTCGTTACCACCGACAAGGAGATCGATGTCATTCTGAAAAAGGATGAGGATCTGCTCGACGGCGTGGTGATCGATTATCTGTACCTGCCGGAAGAAGGCTATGTGATCACCAATCCGTCAAAAGGCAATACAGGCGATCATTGATCTTTCGCCCATGCCGGAACGCGGGCCAACCCCTATGGGGAGACCCGCGTTTTTTCCTGCTGCAGAAGCGGTGTCAATCGACTGTTGACACAGGTGATCAGCAGCCGGTGTACCGGACGGGTCATGGCGACATAGAGCAGCTTGGCGTCCCATTCCGTCAGACCGTAGTGCTCGTCATCCGCATCCAGCAGAATGACGGCGTCGAACTGCAGCCCTTTGGTCACATAGGCCGGCATGATGGTGACGCCTCCGGGAAACTCCGTATCTTTGCTGTTCACCAGCGCGATATCCGGTATGGAGGGCTTCAGCGCCTTATATGCCTTTTTCCCTTCCTCCATCGTCTTGCTGACGATGGCAACCGTCTGCAAACCCTCTTTCCTGAATGCTTCCACCCGCCGTACAATGTCCGCCCACAAGGCGTCGCGGGCTGCATAATGCACGATCTCCGGCTCCGCGCCATGCCGCAGGACCGGTTTCGCTTTGACCTCCTGCGGCAGTTCGATCTGATGCAGTACCGTGTTGGCCAACTTCATGATTTCAATGGTGGAACGATAGCTTTGTTCCAGCGTGTAAAAAGCGGCCGCCTCCCCGGCGAAAACGCCCTGCAGCAGCTCATCCCAGGAGGAGAGTCCGCGGTAGGCGTGAATCCCCTGGGCGATATCCCCCACGATGGTGACGGATTGACGTTTGGACATCAGCGCCACAATGGCGATTTCCAGCGGGCTCAAATCCTGCGCCTCGTCGACCACCGCGTGATCAAAGGGCTCCGTTCCGCCCAACCCTTCCAGCAGATGTTTCAGATAAAGCAGCGGCGCAATATCTTCCGCTTCCACCCGCTCTCCGGCGAAGAGGGCTGCCGATGTCTCTCCGACCACCCGCAGCGTCTCATCATCCACCGCAGGAGGCGCCAGCCTGCGCAGCAGCTCAGGGGTCGTAAGGATCTCCCGGTAGGCGGCAAATACATCCACAGACGGCCATGCTTCCAGGTAGCGGTCAAGAATCTGCTCGATCATCCGCTCAAACCGGGCCAACCCCTGCTTGTCGAGATCGATGCGCTGTTCGCGCAGATGGGCAAATACCCGTTTGTTCATTTCCTGTTTCAGCTGTTTCCGCAGCGCTTCCACCCTGGCCCGATACGGCAGATGGGAAAGCGCCCCGGCGAACAGGTCGCGTATCTCTTGGGCGGGAAGGGTGAACACCTGTTTCGTCTTGTTGTAGATAAACCGCAAATCCCGGAACGGAATCCGTTCGCGGATCAGATATTGCAGATAGGCGTCCAGCGTCTCCTTGCACGCGAGGGAGCCTTTGAACCGCATCCGCTTCCAGGCTTTCTCCCGTTCCTCCCCGGGCGCTTCCTCAAAAAACAGCATGAGCGCCTTGGAGGGATCGAGGATGCGCCATCCCTTGGGCAGGATCGGCTTGACCAGCTTGGCCGCCCAATCCAGGAAGGTCGCTTGCTGGACATCATCCACCCCCAGCTCCGGCAGCACCTCGGAGATGTAATGGAGGAACAGCCGGTTGGGGGCAAACACCATGAACCGCTTCGAAGCGAGGGTGTCCTGATAGTTGTAGATCAAGTAGGACAGACGATGCAGCGCGATCGTCGTCTTCCCGCTCCCGGCCACCCCCTGGACGATGACGATTTTGTCCTTGTCCGCCCGAATGATCTCGTTCTGCTCCGCTTGAATCGTAGCCACAATGTCCTTCAGCCGGCTGTCGTTCGTCTGGTTGAGACTGGCCGCCAGGAACTCGTCGATATAGCCTTCTTCCAAAAATTCGTCAGGCGAACCCAACTCCCGGTTGATCGTCTCCTTCAGGGCGCCGTCGTAGATTCCCGTGATCTTTCCCTGGTCGATGGCGAAATTGCGCTTCAGCTTCACTTCCCCGCGCACGATGCCGTGTTTGGTACGGTAATACGCATCCCGGCTCTCACCGCTGTAGTACAGGCTGGCGATGGGGGCGCGCCAGTCCACCACAATCGAGTCGAAGGTATCGCTGCGGACGATGCCGCGCTTCCCTATGTATACGCTGTCCGTCTCTCCCGTTTCATGCTTCAGGAAGTCGACGCGGCCAAAATATGGCTTCTCCCGCCCCTGATGTTCCAGGTAGCGGAGCTCCTTCGCCTTTTTGTAATTGACCACCTGCTTCACATAGTCGTCGGTCGGTTCCTTGATCTCTTCCCGCAGTAAGGCGATCTCCCTGTCGATCACGGAGAGGGTCTCTTCCAGTCTCTTCTGCTCCTCTCCATAATCCTTGTGCCGAACGGTCATGAGCATGCCCCCTTAGTTTCCGGCTGTCGAACAGATGGCTTACCAAGCCTGAAGACGGCCCACCCACATGCCGACAAAGGCGGCAGCCAGGCCGACACCCACGCTGGTCAGCGCATAGACCGCCCCGCGTGCAACCTGCCCCTGCAGGAAGAAGGTAACCGTCTCCAATGAAAAGGTGGAAAACGTGGTGAATCCCCCCAACAGCCCCGTTGTGAGCAGCAGATAGAGCTGCGGCGGCCACTTCTCTTTTCCCCAGACAAAAAACAGGCCGATACAAAAGGAACCGAGAACGTTGGCCAGCCACGTTCCCCACGGCCATCCCGCCGCATTGGCGGCCAGGCCAAGCGCATAGCGCAGAAGCGACCCCGCCGCCCCTCCAACTGCAACCGCCAGCCATATCATCCAGCACTCCTCCTTCGTTGTAGCAGAAAAAGACATCCAGTCAAAACGTGAATGGATGCCTTTCTCTACGACTCGGTGATAAGGTAGATATTAATGCTTTGGACGCTGTTCATCAAGGTCTTCCACATAGCGGATGGCGTCAAGGTTCGCCTTGAGCGAGGCTCGGACCGCTTCAATGTATTTTTGCCGCAGCATTTGCTGCTCTTCCTTCTCTTCGGCAGTAAGCCCACTTTCCTTTGCTTTTTTGGCCAGCTCATTGATGCGCTTAATTTCTGCGTCTGTAACCAAAGGATGTACCCCCTCCACTCCGATGTCCGTCTATTATACCACAGAGCGGCGGGAGAACAGGAAGCCATTTATGAGGAAACGGGGATTTTCAGATTTTGTCCGGGATAGATGGTGACATCGTGCAACTGGTTGATCTCGATCAACTTGTCCACAAAATCTCTGATATCGGTGCAGGACTGGTCGTGGTAGCGCTCGGCCAACGTCCACAGGCTGTCCCCTTTTTGGACCGTGACCAGCTGGTACGACACCCCTTCTTTTCCTGCATCCGCCGCAAAAACAAACCCGCTCAACAGATATGTACAGAAGCAGAACGCCAATAGGATCAACAAGGCTTGTCCCCGCGTGATCCTTCCCTTTCCGGATGGTGCTTGCGTGCAAACGCCCCTGTATCGGTACGGTTCCCGTGCGATTCTTCTCATAGGTACGACCCCTCCAAACAAGTGTTCCCCTTCTTGATTTCTATCATAAATGCGAACACTTGTTCATGTCAAGAAAAAAACGAACTTATGTTTGTCGAACGCAAGCTCCCATGGTATAATATAGAAAACAGGAGCGAAGATAGAGGTGTCGTCATGTCGAAACTTTCCAGCCGCCAACAATCGATTATTGATTTCATACGCAAAGAAGTAAGGGACAAGGGCTACCCGCCGTCCGTACGAGAAATCGGCGAAGCGGTTGGTCTGGCTTCCAGTTCAACGGTCCACGGCCATCTCGCCCGTCTCGAAAAGAAGGGGCTGATTCGCCGCGATCCGACCAAACCCCGTGCGATTGAATTGTTAACTGACGAAGATCGCCATCAGGATGATATGGAAACGTCCATTGTCCGGGTGCCTGTCATCGGGAAAGTGACCGCCGGGCAGCCGATCACCGCTGTCGAACACGTAGAAGAATACTTCCCACTGCCGGAAAACGTGGTCTCTTCAGACAACGTGTACATGCTGCGCGTCTCCGGGGACAGCATGATCGAAGCCGGCATCCTGGACGGCGACTATGTGATCGTCCGCCAGCAAAGCGTGGCGAACAACGGCGAGATCGTCGTTGCCATGACCGATGAAGACGAAGCGACGGTAAAACGCTTTTTCAAGGAAAAAAACCATTTCCGCCTGCAGCCGGAAAACTCGACGATGGAGCCGATCATTCTCGACAAGGTCACCATCCTGGGGAAAGTGATTGGAGTTTATCGCCTGTTCCACTAGGAATGACAGAGGCTTGACAAAAACAACGCCGCGATGCAAGTACCGCGGCGTTGTTTTTCTGTTCGTATATTTTGGAGGGTTTAGGAGGGGAGTAATTGGGGTCAAGCCAAAAAGAACCAGATGATCATGATCACCTGCAGAATCAGCTTGACGACAGCGCTGCTGAGGAAAGCCACCAGGGAGCCGATCCCCACCTTGAACGCTTTTTCCGGCGATTGCTTTTGCACCAGCATCTCGATGCCGATGACAAACAGGAACGGCAGGATCAGCATGCCGAACGGCGGAAACAGAAACAAGCCGAGAATGATCCCTGCGATCGCCCCGAGCGACGACAGTTTTGATCCTCCGTATTTTTTGACGAAATAGAGATTGGTCATCAGGTCAGCCCCGTACAACAGCACACTCAAGACTGCCATCCCCCACCAAAAGGATGCCGGCAGTCCCGCTCCCGGCTCAGCCAGCACGAAATGATACAGGAGAAATCCCGCCCAGAGCAGGATGGTATCCGGCAGCACAGGAATGAAAATCCCTGCAAGACTTAGGGCAAACAACAGACCGATGATGATCCACAGCACAATTTCCAAATCGGTATCCTCCCATTTCAAATTACACGAGGAAATACGGATGACAGGGCAGAAGGTTTCACCAACCGTTCTTATGCTGCCCATTCCCCCCTCTGTCCATTGGCACGTTGTTGTGTCGGCATCCCTTGATGAAAGGAGCGATATGTATGGATTTTTCATCCATCTGCAAGAAACCGGTCCTGTCGGTTCACGAGCTTTCTCCAGGACGAGGTGGAAACGGTAAACCGCGCCCTGCGAAACTTGACCTCTCTACCCGTTCCACAAGTACTCGACCGCGTGATTCTGGACAGGGAGTACGTCATCGTGGAAAAACTGCCGGGCCGGACGGTTGGCTCGTTTCGCCAGCAACCCGCTTCCCTGCTACACAGCCTGGGCAAAGGTTTGGCGGAGATTCACCGTTACCGGACGGAATATATCGGCAATCCCTCCGCAGCGTTTCACAGGCCGCTTTTCCGGAACAACTCGCATCCACCATCCGGGAGATGGCAGAGAGATTTTACAAGGAGAACCAGGATGTTCACGAACATCTCCCGCGCGTTCTCAGCGCGATCAAATCATTGCCCGCGCCTGAGTCTGGTACATTTGTCCTTCCCGATCTGGATGCCACCCAGTTCTTATGGGATGGACAGAAGATAACCGGTCTGGTGGATACAGAAGCGTATGTGACCGGTCCGCGCGAGTTCGATTTCATCGCGCTGGAGTTCCTCCACACTTGGAAACTTTTTCCCCTGCGGGTCGTATAGAAAGGGAGGAATCACGAGGAGGGATCGCGTGTGAAGTATCAAGCTGGAGGAAAAACATTGACGTGCCCGTGCTGTCAACATGATACATTTGACAAAGACTATCGGCAGCTAAACACGAGAGGGGCAACCTTCTTCGGTTTTGATTGGGCAAATAAGGAGGCTACCATCCTCATTTGCCAACGCTGCTCCTACATCTCATGGTTTTTGTATGAACCGTCCGAGTGCTAACCCCCTGGCCGGCGTTGGTTTTAAGCGCTCCGGGGACGCATTTCGGTTACGCTGCCTGACAAAAAAGCGGAAAAAAGCAGATGCCGGGCGAAACTCGCCGCAGACATCTGCTTTTCTTTGCAGCCGCCTTCGCCTGAAGCTTGGCGACAGCCACGTTTTCCAAGGCGGATGCTGATTAATAGGTGTTCATGTACTGCTCGCGCTCCCAATCGTGAACGCGGGTGCGGAACATATCCCACTCGATCTCCTTGGCTTCGATGAAATGCATGAGCGCATGCTCACCCAGCGCTTCACAGATAACCGGATCGGCTTTCAGACATTCGATCGCTTCTTTCAGCGTAGCCGGCAGGCTTTCGATGCCGTTTGCCTCCCGCTCTATCTCATTCATGACGTAGATGTTGCGGTCGACCGCCGGCGGCAGCTCCATCTTGTTCTTGATTCCGTTCAGGCCCGCTTTCAGCATGACCGCCAGCGCCAGGTACGGATTGGCGGCCGGGTCAGGGTTGCGCACTTCGATCCGGGTGCTCAGACCGCGGGATGCCGGGATGCGCACCAGCGGCGAACGGTTTTTCGCGGACCAGGCCACATAGCAGGGTGCCTCGTAGCCCGGCACCAGCCGTTTGTAAGAGTTGACCAACGGGTTGGTAATTGCGGCAAAGCTGCGCGCATGATGCAGGATGCCTGCCAGATAATGCTTCGCGGTCTGGCTCAGGCCCAGTTCGTCAGATTCGTCATAGAACGCGTTTTTGTCGCCGGTGAACAGGGATTGGTGACAGTGCATGCCGGAACCGTTCACGCCGAAGAGCGGTTTGGGCATAAAGGTTGCGTGCAGGCCGTGCTGACGGGCGATCGTCTTGACGACCAGCTTGAACGTCAGAATCTGGTCGGCCGCTTCCAGCGCGTTGGCATACTTGAAGTCAATTTCGTGCTGACCCGGCGCCACTTCATGGTGGGAAGCCTCGATCTCAAAGCCCATCTTTTCCAGCGTCAGGACGATGTCGCGGCGGCAGTTTTCGCCCAGGTCAAGCGGCGCGAAGTCGAAATAACCGCCTTGGTCATTCAGGTCAAGCGTAGGCTCGCCCTTTTCATCCATTTTGAACAGGAAGAATTCCGGCTCCGGCCCGACGTTGAAAGCGGTGAAGCCCATCTCTTTGGCTTCCTGCAGCACGCGCTTCAGGATTTGGCGCGGATCGCCTTCAAACGGCGTACCATCCGGCATGTAAACATCACAGATCAGGCGGGCCACTTTTCCCTCTTCTGTTCCCCAAGGAAAGACCACCCATGTATCAAGATCCGGATAGAGATACATGTCCGACTCTTCGATGCGCACAAACCCCTCAATGGAAGAGCCGTCGAACATCATTTTGTTGTCCAGCGCCTTGGGCAGCTGCGACAGCGGAATCTCCACGTTTTTGATGACCCCCATCAGGTCAGTGAACTGCAAACGGATGTACTTGACATTTTCTTCTTTGGCCAAACGCAAAATGTCTTCCTTCGTGTACTTGCTCATGGTCTCTCCTCCTATGGGGTTTGGTATTTAATCAGTGGAAAAAGCGGGATAGCTCTCCACGAATTAACGCGGTGTCTCCCAGGCGGGATGCGGACGGATTGAAAATCTGCTGCTTCAGCATTTCGTGAAGCTCTTTTTCGGACAGTTCCTTGCGCTTCTGCTCCGATTTGGGGGTAATCTCCGTCTTTTCCACCACCGGCTCCTGAAGATTCAACACCTGCTTGATGCCGGCGATATTCAGTCCTTTTTCGATCAGGGCCTTGATCTCCAGCAGACGGTCGACGTCGTTAAACGAATACAGACGCTGCTTGCCTTCCGTGCGCGCGGGATGTATCAAATCATGCTGTTCATAATAACGGATCTGCCTTGCCGTAAGCTCTGTCAGTTTCATCACGATTCCGATCGGGAAGAGGGCCATGTTGCGGCGGATATCGTCACTCATTATTGTCCCTCCCTTGCAAGGAATAATATTCTGGTACTATTGTATGCGCCTTCACGCAATCCTGTCAAGAGATGTAAGATAATATTACATAAAAAGGGTGATAAGCCTGCATGACTTATCACCCTTTGGACGCTTGTCAGCGAATATCCAGCAATCCTTTGGCCAGCAGATGATCCAGCGCCGTCAGGATGCCCACCTTGACATGGGAGTAAGTTAATCCGCCCTGCACAAATCCGAGGTAGGGCGGGCGAACGGGACCATCGGCGGAAAACTCGATGCTGGCCCCTTGGATAAAGGTGCCGGCCGCCATGATCACCGGATCGGCGTACCCGGGCATCTCGCTGGGATACGGCGTCACATGGGAATCGACCGGCGCCGCCTTCTGGATGCCCTGACAAAAGGCAATCAGCCGTTCCGCCGAGCCGAATTCAATCGATTGGATCAGGTCGGTTCGCGGCTCATGCCACAGTGGGTTGGTCCGAAAGCCCAGTCTTTCGAGCAGGGCGGAGGAAAAGACCGCCCCTTTCAGCGCCTGGCCCACGACGTGAGGCGCCAGGAAGAAGCCCTGATACATTTCCAGGAGCGAATAGAGGGACGCTCCTCCCTCCGCGCCGATGCCGGGGGCCGCCATGCGGTACGAAGCCAGGCGTACCAGCTTTTCCTTGCCGACGACATAGCCGCCGGTTTTGACCAGACCGCCGCCCGGATTCTTGATGAGGCTTCCCGCCATGATATCGGCCCCTACCTGCAGCGGCTCCAGCTGTTCGGTAAATTCGCCGTAGCAGTTGTCGACGAAGACAATCAGTTCGGGATTGATCTCCTTCACAAAGGCGACCATCTCCCTGATCTTGTCGATGCCAAACGAAGGGCGGTCCGCATAGCCGCGCGAACGCTGGATCCCGATCACTTTGGTCGCCGGCGTGATCGCCCGCGCCACGGCCGGAAAATCAATCTCCCCCGATGCGGTCAGCGGGACAACCCGATAGCCGATGCCGTAATCCTTGAGCGACCCCTGCCCCTCGCCGCGAACACCGACCACTTCTTCCAGCGTATCGTAAGGCTTGCCGGTGATATACAACAGCTCGTCGCCGGGCCGCAAGATGCCGAACAAACAGATGGCGATCGCATGGGTGCCCGAGATGATTTGCGGCCGCACCAGAGCGGCTTCCCCGCCGAATACGTCGGCATAGATTGCTTCCAGTGTCTCCCGCCCTTTGTCGTCGTACCCGTATCCCGTCGACGGGGCGAAATGAAATTCATTGACTTCATGCTTTTGGAAGGAGCGCAGTACCTTTAACTGGTTGAAATCCACCAGGTTGTCGATTTCCTTGAGCCGGCCGCCGATCTGTGCCTCCACTTCCTCGACAAGCGGCTTCAGCCGCGCTCCATGTGCAAACAGTTCAAACATATGCTTCTTACCAACTCTCTTCTGATGTTTGCGGGGCTTCCGCCAAAAACGGCAGGATGCGCCCGTATACCGGATGATCGCGATTCAGCCGCACTTTCACCAGATAGGCGGCTTCCTGTTCTGCATATTCCTGCTCCATCTCTACCCCTTCCCGGTACAATAGGGAGAGGATATCGCCGCGGTCCACGGGGACTTTCAGCATCATGGCACGGAAAGCGGCATAGGCATGCTCCTCGATCCGTTTCACAAGCAGCTGCAGATCCTCGTCGCGGAGGGCGGAGATCAGGATGGACTCCTCGGTTTTCGGCAGGTAGGTGCCCGGATGAATCAAATCCGCCTTGTTGAAGACGGTGACGCGCGGGATCTCCTCTGCCTGCAGGTTGCGCAGTTCCCGCTCCACTACCTCCATGTGGATCTCCAGATCGGGATGGTGGCTGTCCACCACGTGCAGGATCAGATCCGCTTCCCTGACCCCCTCCAGCGTAGAGCGGAAAGCCGCGACCAGCGCCGTCGGCAGATCCTGGATAAAGCCAACCGTGTCCGTCAGCAGCACGTCCATGCCGCTTGGCAGGGAAAGCTGGCGGGTCGTCGGATCCAGGGTGGCAAACAGTTTGTCTTCCTCCAAGGTATTGGCTTTGGTCAGCCGGTTGAGCAAGGTGGACTTGCCCGCATTGGTATAACCCACCAGCGCCACCTGGTAGACGCTGTTCTTTTTCCGTCGTTCCCGGTGCAGCTGCCGCGTCCGCACGATCTCCTGCAGCTGCGCTTTCAATTCGCTGATCCGGCGGCGGATATGGCGCCGGTCGCTCTCCAGCTTCGTCTCGCCCGGACCGCGCGTACCGATGCCGCCGCCCAGCCGGGAGAGCTGCTTGCCCTGTCCGGCCAGCCGGGGCAGCAGATAGCTGTACTGCGCCAGTTCGACCTGGATTTTCCCCTCCCGCGACTGCGCCCGTCCGGCAAAGATGTCCAGAATCAGCTGGGTCCGGTCAATCACCTTGCAGTCAAAAACCGTATCCAGATTGCGTACCTGGCTGGGGGACAACTCGTCGTTAAATATGATGAGATCAACCTCCAGCTCCTGCGCGCGCTGGGCAATTTCCAGGATTTTGCCGCTCCCCAGATACCATGCGGCATCAATCCGGTCGCGATGCTGGGTGATGGTATCGAGCACCTCCACTCCGGCGGTGCGAGCCAGCTCATGCAGCTCTGCCAGCGAGAGACGCGCCCGTTCGTCATCCCGGTGCTCCAAAAAACAGGCCACCAGGATGGCGGTCTCCCGCTCTTTCCCATGCTCTTTATGCATGCGGTCACTTCCTTTCCCCTCTATCTTAACAAACTCCTTCACAGAACGAAATCCTCGGGCATCAGCGTCACCAGCTCCTCCCGGCTTGGTTCCGGCAGCGCCAGCATCCGGACAGCCTGCCTGCGGATCGCGTGCTCGATCTTGTTGCGGATATAGCGCGCATTGCTGAAGTTCTCCTGAAACGGATCATTGCACAATTTCACCAGGTGGCTGCGCAGGCGGGCCTTGGCTGACGCGGACAGCACATATTCCTTGTCCTGTGCCAGGATGTCGGCGATGAGCAGCAGTTCTTCGATCGAATAGTCGTCGAAGTGGATGTGGATCGGAAAACGGGAGGGCAGTCCGGGATTGATGGAGAGAAAATCCTCCATCTCATGCGTATATCCGGCCAAGATGCAGACAAATTCGTTTTTGTTATCCTCCATGGCTTTTGTCAAACAGTCGATCGCTTCTTTACCGAAATCCTTTTCCCCTCCCCGCGCAAGCGAATAGGCTTCATCGATAAAAAGGACCCCGCCCATCGCTTTCTTGATCAACTCCCTGGTTTTCTGGGCGGTATGGCCGATAAACTCCCCGACCAGATCGGCCCGCTCCACTTCAATCAAGTGTCCTTTGCTCAAAATGCCCATCTCTTTGAAGATGCGGCCGACGATCCGGGCCACGGTGGTTTTGCCGGTACCCGGATTCCCCTTGAACACCATATGCAGAACCTGCTTTTCCGTTTTGAGCCCATGCTTTTCCCGCTCCAGATTCACCCGCAGCAGGGCATAGATTTCATACATCATTTTCTTGGCATCCTGCAAGCCGATCATGCGTTCCAGTTCATCAAACACCCGTGCCAGTTGGGCGCTCGCCGTCGCCCGAACGGTCTGGGCGAGCGTCTTGGGTTCCTTTACCTTCGCGGGGTGATTCAGCACAACTTGAATCCGATGGGGGGCCTGCTGTTTCTCCTCGGTGGTTTCCGCAGGATTGACGGAAGTTTGGGACGGTTTCACTTGCGATCACCTGCCTTATGATCGTGCCTGAAGTAAGTATACTCAGCCAAGCGCCAAACCTGCCCTTTTTTTCAAGGCGGAATAGGAGAAGACGGAAGGCATGTTCGGTTGGGAGTCGGCATATGGTAATGACAGACTTGCGGAGGGCGAGAGAAGGGGGGAAACTGCTTGATGGAAAAAACACACGGGTATGTTGGCAGACTGGAGCCTGTTTCCCCCTGCTGGCTGCGGGGGAATCGGCATCCGCGCTTTGACGCACAACATCCCTATTCCATTTCCGACAAGATCGCTGCGGCAAAAAGCGCGAGCAGCACCAGTCCTCCGCGTGACGCGTGGACGGGACTGGGCCAGCACGTGGACATCCGCATCTGAATAACCCTGCCGACTTGAGCGGGCAAGAAAAAGCCAGCTCTCCATCCGATTCGGAGAGCTGGCTTTTTTCCTGCGATCTGTTATTTTTCATTGTCCGCATTGACAGCAGGCTTGGAGAGAATCCAGCTGTAATTGCCGTTCACCAGTCCGGCTTCTTGCGGCGCTGCTACCGGCGTGCCTTCCGGAGCGGCGAAGGTCCAGCTGTAGCTGCCGGTAAGCTTCGGCGCACCGTTCGGATCGGTCACTGGGGTGCCTTCCGGAGCAGAGAGGGTCCAGCTGTAGCTGCCGGTAAGCTTCGGCGCGCTGTTCGGATCAGTTACCGGCGTGCCTTCCGGGGCAGAGAACGTCCAGCTGTAGCTGCCGGTAAGCTTCGACGCGCTGTTCGGATCGGTCACCGGGGTGCCTTCCGGAGCAGAGAGCGTCCAAGTGTAGTTCCCGCTGAGTCCCGCGTCAGCGGACGGCAGTTTCGCCGCTGCCGGATTTTGTTGCTGCCATACGGCAAGTACGTTGTAGACTTCTTGATCGTCCGCCTTGTCGCTCGGGGCTGCTGCCGCAGAGGAGGCAAATACACAGGATGCAAACAGAGCGGTGGTAAGCATCAGCATGTTTTGTTTTTTCATATCCGTACACTCCTATCCAAGCATGGTTTCTCTGTTTTCTTTCTCTTTGTCATTCTCTAAGGGATAACTCTCCACTCTTGTTTGGGCTGACCCTCACCTCTTCTTTCAATCGCTATTCTCCAATGGTGGATCGTATCTTCGACAGGAGGGCATGGAATTGCGACAATTCCTCGTCTGAGAAGCATTCGGTCATCTTGGCCAAAAGGATCCTGCGCCGCTCCAGATATGCCTGAATCTTGGGTACAGCATCCGGAGACAGGGCTACCCACACGACCCGCCGGTCATCTTCACACCGCACCCGTTCGACCAATCCGCATTTCACCAGGCGGTTGAGCGAGATGGTCGTCGCGCTGGCAGAAAGACCAAGATCAGCTGCCAAATCGGAAACGGTACAGCGTTCTTTTCCGTACAAGGCTCTCAGCATGATGAACTGCTTGGGGCTGATGGGGTCGTCCACATCGGCGAGCAATTGGTGGATAAAATGGCGCCACACGTCATAAAAAGTCCGATCCAGTTGTTCCAATTGCTGTTCACGAACGTCGCTCTTCATAATCCCTCCATGTCCTTTTACACGAAAATATTTTTACAGTAAAACGATTAGGCCTGAAAAAAGGAGATGATTTGATCATACCCTTTTTTCGAAAATTTGTGCAAGATAGATTGATAGTCAAATATTTTTACTGTAAAACTATTTCCGTGACGACTTCATTTTACTCCTTTTGTTGGAAATTCGCAACCCATTTTTTTCTTTATTTTTCCACACAAAATGAAAAAGCCCGGATAGTTAATTACCCCGGCTTCGTCTTTTTTAAGCTTATTGCTGGTTGTTGTCGGATGCCATGAGCGATACGGGCCGCTGCGGCGTAAAGGTCGATATCGCGTGCTTGTACACAAGCTGTTGTTTGCCCTCGCTGTCGATGACGATCGTGAAGTTGTCGAACGCCTTAATGTAGCCTCTTAATTGAAAGCCATTCACCAGGTAGATGGTGACCGCGATATTTTCCTTGCGCAAGTGGTTCAAGAACGTATCCTGAATGTTGATCGTCTGCTTCATGTGCAAATACCCCCTAAACGGACTTGTAAGTTATATATTCGGCGTTTGGTGAAACTTTCCTTCCAAACGCGCTGTGATTGTTTTTAATATCTGATCGTGCTTCTCCTGGTCGGTCATGTCAAACCATTCAATCTCCGCCATCCGGCGAAACCAGGACAGCTGGCGCTTGGCAAAATGGCGCGTGCGCTGCTTGATGTCGTTGATCGCTTTCTCCAGGGTGATCTCCCCGTACAGGTACGGCACCAATTCCTTGTAGCCAAGCCCCTGCATGGACACCAGCGACGGATCGTACCCCTGGTCAAGAAGGGAGCGCACTTCTTCCACCAACCCGGCTTCGATCATCTGATCAACGCGGCGGTTGATTCGTTCGTACAGCTTTTCGCGCTCCATCGTCAAGCCAATGATGTACAGGTGATAAGGAGAGCAGGCGGCACGATGCTGAAATTCGGCCATTTTGCGCCCCGTCAGCTCATAGATTTCGAGAGCCCGTATCACTCGTTTCACATCGTTGGGATGAAGGCGCTGGGCCGTGACGGGATCGATATCGGCCAACCGGCGGTGAAGCGCCTCGGCCCCTTCCGTTTCCGCCATTTTCTGCAGACGTTCGCGCAGTTCCGGATCGTGCGGAGCTTCCGCAAAACGGAAGCGATGGGTAACGGATTCAATGTACAAACCGGTACCGCCGACGATAAACGGCAAGCGGCCCCGCTCATTGATCTCGGTGATCAGACGGGTTGCCATCGCCTGAAAGTGCGCCACTGAATACTCCTGATCCGGATCGACGATGTCGATCAGGTGATGGGGAACGATGTTTCGCTCCGCCGGCGACGCTTTCGCCGTGCCGATATCCATCTGCCGGTACACCTGCATCGAGTCTCCGGAAATGATTTCGCCATCAAACCGTTTCGCCAGTGTCAAACTCAGTTCGGTCTTGCCGACAGCAGTCGGGCCCACAATCACAACCAGCTTTTCTTGCTGCTTCATGTCACTCCCCTCCCGGCGCATCTTGATAACTGTATACCACCTGATGCTGTCTCGTGCGGAACGGGGTAAAGCCCAGCTGTTTGTACAAAGTTCCCCCTTTGCCTTCCTTGAGCACCACGCGCCTGCGGGCTACCCGCAGCGCTTCCCGGACCGCTTCCATGCTGAGCGGTTCCGGATTGGCATAGGGCCGTATCCCTCGAATCCCGGCCGAATCCGCAACCGCGGACGTGAACATCGGGTCGAAGTACACCACATCGAACGAGCGATCCGGCAGTGTGCGCAGCACGTCGAGATGATGGCCGACCGCCACTTCCACCCGCCACATCGCTTGGCGCAGGGATGCGGAAGGGGTGGGCCATGTCCGCAGCCCATCCTCCACCAGCAGGGCGATCAGGGGCTCCGACTCCACCCCCAGCACACGCCCTTTCTCCCCCACCCCGTGGGCGAACACGATCGCGTCCGCTCCAAGCCCAAGGGTCGCATCCAGCACGTGATCCCCTGGTGCAATTTGGCAAACGGAAAGCATAATATCAGTATCGCCGCGCTCCAATCGCTTTATACGGAAGGCCGCGTTGTTCGGATGAAAAAAGAACGGCTGCCCCTGCGCGCGCTCCAGGCGGGCTCCCTTGGCGGTTACCACCAGAATGCCATCCGTCCCGTATTGGCGGCGCAGCTGTGGCAATGAGCGATTCCGCCGCTCTACGAAAGGCAGCGAAAGCCGGGCGGCCAGCTCGACAGCGTGCGCCCGCGTTTCGTCGCTGGGTCCCGCTCCCGTGGTGACTATCACGTTTACATCACTCGCTTAAACATTTTCTCCAGATCATAGGTAGAAAAATGAATGATAATCGGGCGGCCGTGCGGGCAGGTAAACGGGCTGGTCGTCTCCCGCAGGCGGTTCAGCAGGCTTTCCATCTCCGCCTGCGTCAGATATTGATTCGCTTTGATGGCGGCCTTGCAGGACATCATGATCGCCGCTTTCTCCCGCATCTTGGCCAGATCCACTTCGCCGGTCTCGCCGGATTCCAGCACGAACTGGATCAATTCCTCGATCACTTCCAGCTCGCAGCCTTCCGGAAACCAGTGGGGATGAGCCCTGACAATGAACGTCCGATTGCCAAACCATTCGATCTCCAGTCCGAACGACCGCAGCAGCTCCAGGCGATTCTGCAGCCGCTCCGCTTCCGCCACCGTACATTCGACCGTATGCGGGAAAAGGAGGATTTGGCTGGCAGCATTCTCACCACGCAGTTTTTCCATAAAATACTCGTAATAAATGCGTTCCTGGGCGGCGTGCTGGTCAATCAGGTACATGCCCGTATCGTTCTGGGCCACAATATACGTTCCGTGCACCTGCCCAACCGGATAAAAGATCGGTACGGCCGGCTCCTCCCGTCCTGCGGCATCGGGTTGCAGCGGCGGAAGGACTTCCGGTTCCGCATCCGTTTGGAAGGAAGGCGGGAAGGGTGAGGCTTCCTTCAGCTCTTTCGCTCCGTACGCTTCTGCCTGATCGCGAACCGCGGGCATCTCCTGCATGCCTTTGGAGATTACCTGCGGCTCCTCCAGCTTGGCGGGAAGAACGGGCGGTGCAGGTGTCATCCCTTCCCGCTTGCCCGCTTTGTCCCACTCGAAAGCGGCAGGCTTCGGCATGCTGAAGTCAATCGCCGCCTGGACGGCCGACGGCTTTGTCCGGTCGCGCCCCCTTTCCGCCTGCAGCGGTTGGACGATGGAAAGCCCCTGCCGCAGCGTGTCCCGGACCGATTGCTCGATGGCGGCGCAAAGCTCCTCTTCCTTGCTGAACCGGACTTCCAGCTTGGCCGGATGGACATTGACATCCACCAGCGTCGGATCCATGTCGATCTGCAGGACGACGATGGGATAGCGCCCCACCGGCAGGAGGGTATGGTACCCGCGCATGATCGCATTATGCAGCCCGAAGTGGCGGATGTAGCGGCCATTGACCAGGGTTGACAAGTAGGATCGGTTGGCGCGGGTCACCTCCGTCCTGGCCAGAAACCCCCGCCAGGTAAAATCGAGGGACTCCCCTTCAATCGGGAGCATCATTCTGGCCGTCTGCACGCCGTAGATGGCGGCGATCACATGCAGCAGCTTCCCGTCCCCTGACGTGTGCAGGAGCTCCTTGCCGTTATGGGTAAGCGTAAACGCAATCTGCGGATAGGTCAGCGCCAGCCGGTTCACATAATCGGAGATATGGCCGATTTCCGTCGCGATGGATTTCATGTATTTCAATCGGGCAGGCGTATTGTAAAACAGGTCACGGACGCAGACCTCCGTCCCCTTTACCCTGGCGGCATCCGCCACGCTCTTCACCTGCCCGCCTTCCACGATCAGCCGCGTGCCGATCTGACCGCTGTCCAGCGTGCTGATGACCTCAACCCGAGAGACGGAGGCGATACTGGGCAGCGCTTCGCCCCGAAAACCCAGGGATCGAATCGCGAACAAATCGCGCGGCGTCCGGATTTTGCTGGTGGCATGCCGTTCGAAAGCCTTGAGGCAGTCGTCCCGATCCATGCCTTCGCCATCATCGACAACGCGAATCAGCTGCAGGCCGCCTTCTTCCACTTCGATCTCGATCTTCCTTGCGCCAGCGTCGATCGCATTCTCCAGCAGTTCCTTGACGACGGAGGCCGGCCGTTCCACGACTTCCCCGGCCGCGATCATATTGGACAGCTGTTCGTCCAGCACTTGGATTTTGCCCATGAGCCTCCCTCCTTTCAGCAATAGCCGCTACTCTTATTTCTTCAATCGTTTCTTCCATTCATGCAGCTTCAGCATGGCATCGAGCGGTGTCATCTGCATCAGGTCAAGCTCGACCAGTTCGTGCAGCACGTCCGCTTTCGCTTCGCTGATGGCCGGTTGGGCCGCATGATCCTGTACCGGCTGAGCCGGATAAGCTCCCCACAGCATATCCAGCGACATCTGCTCCACTGGCGGCCCAGGCTGTCCCGCTTCGAATCCGGCCAGAATCTCCCGCGCCCGCTGGATCACCTGCTGCGGCATGTCCGCCAGTTCGGCAACATGGATGCCGTAGCTTTTATCGGCCCGCCCCTGCTCGATTTTGTGCAGGAACAGCAGCTTGCCGTCCCGCTCCTCGCAGCGGGCGTTCACATTCACGACACGGGGAAGAATTTCCTCCAGCCGCGTCAGTTCGTGATAATGCGTGGAAAACAGCGTCTTGGCCCCGATATTCTCATGAATGTATTCGATCACCGCCTGGGCCAGTGCCATCCCGTCGTAGGTGGACGTTCCCCGGCCGATCTCATCCAGCAGGATCAAACTCTGGGCGGTGGCCTTCACCAGCGCATGCTTGGTCTCCAGCATCTCCACCATGAAGGTGCTGTGCCCCCCCGCGAGATCGTCCGCCGCCCCGATGCGGGTGAAGATCTGGTCCACAAGCGCCAGCCTGGCTTCGCTGGCGGGCACGAAGCAGCCGATCTGCGCCATGACGACGATCAGGGCGATCTGGCGCATATAGGTGCTTTTTCCCGCCATGTTGGGTCCGGTGATCAGCAGGATCTGCCGGGACTGGTGGTCCATCTCCACGTCGTTGGGCACATACTTCTCTTTCTCCAGCACGGCTTCCACAACCGGATGGCGGCCGCCGCGAATCACGCACTCCCCGGTTTTGGCGAGCTTGGGGCGCACATAGCCTCGTTCTTCGCTCACCGTGGCAAACGACTGCAGCACATCCACCATCGCCACCCGCTCGGCCAGAGCCTGCAGACGCGGGATGTGCTTGGCCACCTCAGCCCGCACGTTGGAAAAAAGCTGATATTCCAGCTCGACCATCTTCTCTTCCGCTTCCAGGATCAGCGCCTCTTTTTCCTTCAATTCCGGCGTGATAAACCGCTCTGCGTTGGCCAATGTCTGTTTGCGCTCGTAGCGGCCTTCGGGGACTAGGGAGAGATTGGCCCGCGAGACCTCGATGTAATAGCCGAACACTTTGTTGAAGCCTACTTTCAGGGAACGGATCCCCGTTGCCTCGCGCTCCGCCTGCTCCAACTGGGCGATCCAGTTCTTCCCCTCCCGGCTGGCCGTATGCAGCTTGTCCAGGTAGGCGTCATAGCCGGGGCGGATCAAGCCCCCTTCGCGAACGGAGACCGGGGGATCATCGACGATGGCGCTGGCGATATAGGCCGCGATGTCGGCACATTCGTCCATGCCTTCCGCCAGACGGGCCAGTACCGCGGAGCCTTTTTCCAGCAGCAGCTTTTTCAAGTCGGGGACCGCCTCCAGGGAAAGGCGCAGCTGCACCAGATCGCGCGCATTGGCATTCCCGTATGCGATCCGTCCCGCCAGACGCTCCAGATCATACACGCGGTCCAGGCAGTCGCGCAGGTCTGCGCGCAGCAGGTAATCCCCCTTGATCTCCTCCACCGCGTCCAACCGTTCATTGATCTCCTCCAGGTTGAGCAGCGGCCGTTCGAGCCACCGGCGCAAAAGCCGCCCTCCCATGGCCGTCTCGGTGCGATCCAGCAGCCACAGGAGCGAGCCTTTCTTCGTTTTGTCGCGAAGCGTCTCCGTCAGCTCCAGATTGCGGCGGGAGAAGTGGTCCATCTGCAGAAACTGTCTGGCTTCATAACGTTTGATCAGCCGCAAGTGGGAGAGGTTCCGTTTCTGGGTCGTCCCGATATAATGGAGGAGCGCATTGACCGCCATCACCATCACCGGTTCCAGTTCGGCCACCTGCTCCCCGTATTGCCGCTGCGCCGCGTCTTCCGCCACCTCGTCGGCACGCAGATGGGTGGAGGGCAGATCGCTGGCATACCGGGAGACCAGCCCCCCGTACAGCACCAGCTCCTTCGGCCGGTAATGCAGCGCTTCATCAAGCGCCGCGTTCCCCGCTGCCCCGACGGCGGTCACGTACATTTCCCCCGTGCTCATGTCGCAGGCGGCCACCCCGGCCCGGCCGTCCAGCTCGGCGATGGCGACCATGTAATTGTTCTCCTTATCGGCCAGCCACTTGCCTTCCATCATCGTGCCCGGGGTGATCACGCGCGTCACTTCCCGGCGGACCACCCCTTTTGCCTCTTTCGGATCTTCCACCTGCTCGCAAATGGCTACCTTGTATCCCTTCTGCAGCAGTTGGGCGATATATGTATCAGCGGAATGATGCGGCACCCCGCACATCGGGATCCGCTCATCTCCGCCGCCATCCCGGCCGGTCAGCGTAATCTCCAGCTCCCGGGACGCCTTGATGGCATCGTCAAAAAACAATTCATAAAAATCGCCCAGGCGAAAAAATAAGAAAGTATCCGGGTAATCGCGCTTTACCGCCAGATACTGTTGAATCATCGGAGTATATTGCGCCATGATGAACTCTCCCACTCTGTTACTTCCCTGCTATTATACCATGGTTTGCGAGAGAAGTAGAAATGCCCGGAGTACCAGGCAGTTTCCAGGCGGAGCGAAAATCCGCATCCGCCGGCCATTCCTCCGTCGACTGCAAATAGGCAAAGAACGCCTCCAGCTCGCGGCGATAGAGGCGATAGCCCTGTAACGCGGCAATCTCGGCATGAATACGTTGAACCAACGGACGAATCGCCTCTTTATCCCCGCGGTAATACGCCTTCTGCACCGGCAGTTCGCTGGCAAACCGCAAGCGCAGCCGGTCGTGCGACGAAACGACCAGTTTGGCCAAGGCAAACACGCCCTTGGTGACGCGCGGGGTGACCAGCCAGCTGGGCAGGGTGCGGTATTCGAAGCCCCCGTGCTCTTTTTCCCGGAAGTCTCCCAGATAACCGTACCGGGGCCTTCTTCTCCGGCAGCCGTCGTCTTCAACCAACAGCAGCGGAAGCGCCAGATACGTGTCGAGCTTGCGCAGCAGATCGAAGGTGAGGCCGATGCCGCTGAAGTGAAGATGGCCGCCGATCGGATATCCGGCAAACGGCATCCCGCCTGCCAGCCATTGCAGCGACTGGTCGGTAATGCGGTGTGCCGCTTCCCGCATCGCCCGGTACAAATGCAGGAAAAGCTGTTCCGGTTCCGCCGCAGGCTGGGGGCGCAGCTCGGCAATCGGATGTTGCCGGCTGTAGATTTCTTCCCGATAACGGGCGGCATCGCAGCCGACGAGACCATGTCTGCCCACAAAGCGGGAGGCGATCGCCATCCTCCCGAGCGGGTCGCGCAGCGCGAACTCCGGATCGGCGCCCAGCAGGATGGCATCCGGCTGCCCGGGCTCGTGACGCAGGCGCATGGCATGGGCATCGGCCGCCTGCTTGAACAGGCGGGTTTCCTCTGATGCCGGCTGAACGTGCAGCACTTTCAGACGCGTGGGCGAATATGCCCCCACCACCACCGTGCCGCAGTCAAGGCCGAGCGCATACAGGGCGCGAATGGCCAAGCGCTTTGCCAGCTTTACTTCCTGTTCCGCCTCCTGCCCGTTCAACGGCAGATATTCCCTTTCCTCCTGCCGATAAAGCGGGCGATGCAGCCAGACCGCTTCCGTCTCCGTTTTCATGACGGCCAGCACCTGGGTTTGAAAGAGAGAGATAAGATAGCGGCGCTGGGGAAGGGACTCCGCGTTCTCTTCCGCAGATGGGGCCGGAATCCCGTGCAGGCGCAGCACGGCCATCATCTTCTGGCGGTTCCGGCAGAGTCCGACCGCTTCCCCACCATTGAGCCCCGCTGCCGCCATCTTCAATGCATCGCGTACGTCCGTCATCTTCTTTCCCCCCATCGTCGATGCTACAGCCTATGCCCACCGCCGTCTATGGGTGATGAACGACCAGTCCGGGAGGGAAAAAGAAAAAAGAGGAGAACCGTCTCCTCTTCCGCGCATTAATCCAGATCATCCAGCAGACTTGCCGAGTCAAATTCGTCCAGCTCATCGCCGCTCTCTTCATAGTCGCCGTCAAAGCCGAAATCCTTGTCATCGCAGCTGTTGCAAACCACCACGCATATCTTGGTCTCACCGGCTATCTCGACCGCGTACTCGCTTTCCACTTTGACAATCACCGCACCGCCGCCGGTCAGTTCAGCCTTGACGCATTTGGGCTGCTCCACGGCATGGGCGGTGATCTCCAGGTCGCCCCTGCTGTTGCGGTCATAGAAAGAGAGCGGAACAAGTACGGAGAATTGTACCTGCTCTTTTTTCACTTCAGTCTGGGTGTTATTAGCAAATGAGTACCACAGGTTGACGTCATACGTACCAGATACTTCAACCGCTTCCCCAACTTTCTCAGCCTGGAACTGTGTGTTTATAATCCAGCATCCGAGGATCGTCGAAGGAGTGTGCGCTGGTATAATGGTATGTGTTGTTTGGGAGTATTTATGTCCTTTTCCACATACAGCTTTCGCGTAAAGTTCCCGGCACTGCAGGTCTTTTTCTGTACCCGACATTTCGTTACCTCCTCCATACAACGTTTCTGTACATTTGTATGCAGGGCATTCGACTAGGGTGCAAGAAAACCTTGCGTCTCCCTGTCAAAAAGTCGGGCTCATCTGCTTGCTTACATCGAGCAGCAACCGCCGTGTTTCTGCGGTCCGCCGCCGGTCTCTCCCGTCAGGGGATTGCCGCCGGTATCCAGGATGATCCTTTCCGTAACGGTGTTGGTGATCACATGGGTCACCATTTGTAAAAGATCGTTCACATCAACCTGCGACTGTTTGAATTCGGCCACGATCGGAATCTGATCCAATTCATCCTGCAGCTGATTGAACTCCTCTTCTACTTTTTTGGCCAGCTCCGGCTTGTTCATCGATTCAAACATCACGATCTGCTTCTGCTTCTGTTTCAGCTGGCTGATCAATTCCTGCACACGTTCGTTGTGCTTGATCTGCTGTTCCGCCCGTTTGTAAAAATCCACTTCCTTGGTTCTGGCAATCATCGTCGCCAGTTCGCGAGCTTTCTCAAGAATCTCTTTATCCGTAAAGCGCGCTGTTTCTTCCATCATTCTACACCTCGATTTTGGTTGCGATTTCGCCGTGAAGGGTCCATGTTCTGGCTTCGGTAATCCTGACATCCACAAACGTGCCGATCAGGGACGGATCCCCGACGAAATGGACAAGCTTGTTTCCGCGGGTACGGCCGGACAGCACCGCCGCATTGGTTTTGCTGACCCCTTCCACCAAAACTTCCACCACTTGATCCTGCAGGGCCTTGTTTTTCTCCAGGCTCAGCTGGTTCACCAGTTCGTTCAGGCGGTAGAGACGCTGTTTCTTCACGTCCGCCGGCACGTTGTCTTCCATGTCCGCCGCCGGTGTGCCTTCACGCGGCGAATAAATGAAGGTATAGGCCGAATCGTAGCCCACTTCTTTTACGAGCGAGAGCGTTTCTTCGAACTGCTCTTCCGTTTCGCCCGGGAAGCCGACAATGATGTCGGTGGTGAGCACCACGTTCGGAATGGCGGCCTTGATTTTGCGTACCAGTTCCAGATAATGCTCGCGCGTATATTTGCGTGCCATTTTCTTCAAAATTTCGGAGCTGCCGGATTGGACAGGCAGGTGGATATGCTCCACCAGATTGCCGCCTTTGGCCAGCACCTCGATCAGGTGGTCGTCAAAATCGCGCGGGTGGCTGGTGGTAAAGCGGACGCGCGGGATGCCGATCTGCCGAATCTCATCCAGCAGATGGCCGAAGCCATACTTGATATCGGTAAAGTCTTTGCCATAGGCATTGACGTTTTGCCCCAGCAGGGTAACCTCCTGGAAGCCTTGGCGGGCCAGTTCGCGCACTTCCGCAATCACGTCTTCCGGACGGCGGCTGCGCTCCTTCCCGCGGGTATAAGGCACGATGCAGTACGTGCAGAACTTGTCACAGCCGTACATGATGTTCACCCATGCCTTGATGCGGCCTTCGCGCACCTTCGGCATGTTTTCGATGATATCGCCCTCTTTGGACCAGACCTCGATCACCATCTCCTTGCTGAACATCGCGTCGCGCAGGAGCACCGGCAGCCGGTGAATGTTGTGGGTACCGAAGATCAGATCCACGTGCGGGTAGCTTTTCAAGATTTTCCCCACGACGCTTTCCTCCTGCGACATGCAGCCGCAGACGCCGAGGATCAGGTTGGGGTTGTTTTGTTTGATCCGTTTCACATTGCCCAATTCGCCGAATACCTTGTCCTCCGCATTCTCGCGGATGGCACAGGTGTTGTACAGGATCACGTCCGCTTCTTCTTCCGCAGCCGCCCGGGTATACCCCAGCCGTTCCAGGATGCCGGCCATCGTCTCGCTGTCATGCTCGTTCATTTGGCAGCCGTACGTATGAATCAGGTAACGCTTTCCTTTTCCGATGCCTTCCATCTCTTCGGGAATCGCAAAGTCATAGTGCACACGAATCTCTTCCTTGCCGCGCTTCTTCGCATCTTTCAAGCTCGGCGGCTGGAAGTATTTTGCGTAATCTTCCGTTCGTTTCGGGGACTTCACGGATTTTAAGTCCGTTGTCGCCTCGTTTCTCGTTGTCATTTGTATCACCTCAAATATTTTACTCTGAATAGGAAGAACCAATTGTACATTATAGCACAAAACCAGCAGAAAACCATGGCAGAGATAAGGCAGTGCAGCGACAAACTGATGACGCATCCGCATCCCGCCTCCACAGCCGATGCATATCCAATTCGCGCTTCCCCGTCATCCTCTCTTTCGTACTTTTGGCCCGTGGCGGCTGCCCGTCCGTCTGAGACCGTTGACTTATTTTGCAAACAGGCTCGGCCGCTGTGCAACTTTCCACTCTTTCCCATCGTCATTACTGGCGATAGCGTTACACGCCAACGAAGGAGGTTCAACCCGAATGAGAAGATTGTTTGCGTTCTTCCTCACAGCCATCCTCATCCTCACAGCCATGCCTCTCGCACAGGCAGCGGTCCGTTTCGCGGATGTTCCGAGCTCCCACTGGGCCTATAAGGAAATTACGGAGATGGCCGAAAAAGGGATCATCAAAGGATACAGCGACGGCAGATTCCGCCCCAATAACCACGTGACGCGGGCCGAGTTCGCCAAGATCATGATCGCGGCGGCCGATATCGACATCGGGGAGAAAAAGAGTCAAACCTTTCAGGATGTCCCCCGCAGCCACTGGGCATTTGATTATGTGGAGTATGCCAAACCTTACCTGACCGGCTACAAGTCCGGCAGCCGCTACTACTACAAGCCGGACGAGGATGCCGTTCGCGAAGATATCGCCGTTGCGCTCGTTCGCCTGCTGGGGTACGACCGGACGAAAAAAGCGGATTTGTCGGTCATCTCCAAATTTCGTGACGACGACCGCATCTCCCCGGCCCTGCGCCCTTATGTCGCCATTGCCATCCAGACCGACTTGATCAAAGGGTACGACGGCTATTTCCGTCCGCAGGATGCCATCACCCGTGCCGAAGCCGCTTCGCTCATTTACCGGGCGCTGTTGGAAAAACGCGATGACGATGAATCCAAAGTGGTGTTCCCTGTTCCGACGCCTCCTCAAACACCGGAGCTGCCCGTCAGTGTAACCGATTCGTTCTCCAATGCCGATCTCGCCAATTGGCAAAAAGATAAAGCCAACGCCAGCTGGGGTGTGGTGAACAAGGCCGTCACCGCCCTGACCACCAACACCGACATCGACCATTACTTCCTTCCGCTGAAATGGAGAGAGGAGCTGAAACCGACGAAATATCAGCTGGAAGTGGATGTGCTGCCGAAAGGGACAGCCGGCCTGGGCGGACTGTTCTTCAACGGAACGGACGGCAAAGGCCATGTGGTGTTTGTCTCCGATGACAAGGTGACCGTCGGCTATGTATCCGATGACAAGAGCAAGGATCTCTCCGTCATCGCCACCAGTTCGTACAAACTGCGCTCCTCCAACCGCCTCAAGGTGGTGGTGGACGGCAACCGTTACGATGTTTATCTGAACGGTGCGTTTGTCTTCGGCCAACAGAACGTCTCCCTTACCGGCACGAAGCTGGGACTGTACCTGCAGCGGGAAGCCACCAAAGATGTGCCCGACAAAATCACCTATCTTGACAATTTCTCCTTCAAGGTGCTCCAATAATCCCCCATACAGCCGTTCCTCTCTTTGGAGAACGGCTTTTCTGTGCTCGGAAAAACATGGAGGTTAGCAAAGGAAGCGATCCGGGTGTATAATGGTAACCGATTCTTCGGCAGGATGCCGAAAGGGGAAGAAAGCATTGCCGACCGGACAAGTTTACCCACAATTTCTCTGGATGGATTCTGGCACGCATCAGGCCCAGCCAATCGAACCGTTGATCCTGGATGAAGCGCTGTCCAGCGGCATGAGCGATCCGGGGGCGATTCCCCTGATCCATGTCTGGGTGTACGATAAGGCGCTCTTTCTGGGACGGCGTGACGCCAAGCTGCCCCATCTGGAACCCGCTCTTCGCCAAATGGGCCGGGAAGGGTACGGTGCGGTGCTGCGGTCGTCCGGAGGGGCATGTGTTCCCCTCGACGCCGGTGTGTTGAACATGGCATTCCACCTGCCCGATACCACGCTGTCGATCGACGCCTTCTTCAGCCAGGTCGCAGCCATGCTGGCGGTAGGCCTGGGTGCCTATGGCGAGATCGCGTTTGGGGAAGTGAGCGGCTCTTACTGTGCCGGTGAGTATGATTTCGCCTGCGGCGGCAAAAAAATCGGCGGGATGGCCCAGCGGCGAACCAGGTACGGCTCCATCCTGCAGCTGTGCATCAATGTGGATCAGCGTCCCCGCGGGGAACTGATGGAACGCTTCTATCTGCTGGCAGGGCTGGAGGAAATGGAGAAAAACAAGCCGATCCCGGTGATGGACGGCTCCACCATCGGCAGTCTGGCGGAGGCGACCGGCGTACCGCTGCATGTAGACGAGGTGAAAGAACGGTTGTTCGAGGCGATCGCCCGTCAGTGGTCGTTGGAGAAAACGACCTGTTACCCGCAGCTTGAACGGCTTGAATCCGCCCGCCAACATCTGTTGAACAGGCTCGGGCTCTTCTCCTATCGGGCGGAAGAGCTCGCGCAGGCGTCTTGGGCATTGCCTTAGAAAAGAGAGCTGACCCCTCCGCCGGATAGAAAGACAAATAGCGGAGGGCTAGAGGGAGGTCAGAAGGAACCATGCTGAAAGATCGAAGAGGATCGTTTCTAGATCTGAACGCCCTCTTTGTGCTGGGGGCGTTTACGGTCCTGCTGCTGCATATCGTCGGCTTTTTTATGGAAGCACAGGATCTCTATCCATCGAATCAGGATGTGGAAGCCGTTATCATTATCCTGCTGCGGTTTGGCCGTTCCCTGTTCGTATTCGGGACCGGCCTGCTGCTCTTTTATTGGTACAAACACCGACCCGTGGATTGGAAGACGTTCTGGTACAAGCGGTGGACAGCCATCGTGCTGCCTTATCTGATCTGGACCGCCATCTATACCTACGTCACGTTTCAAACCTTTGATCCCACGGTGCTGGTGCCGGAATTTCTGTACAGCCTGCTGACCGGCAGCTCCTTTTACCATCTCTACTACATTCCGGTCTATCTGCAGCTGAACTTGCTATTTATGCTGGGCAAAAGCTTCCTGGAACGCCACACGCGGCTGCCGCTGGTCGCTGGCGTGATGGTCCTGCAGGCGGCGATTTACGCGCTGTTTCACTATCTCTTTGTCGACCCGGTTATTCCCGGGATCGATTGGCACGCATCCCCCGGTTTGCAGCTGTTGAACCATTTCTATGTCAACGGCCAGACCTATGTGTTCAACTATCTGTTTTACTTCGTGCTGGGAGCTTACGCCGGACTTCATCTGGAGGCATGGCGCAGCCTGGTGCATCGCCTGCGCTATCTCTCCCTGCTGGCGTTGGCACTCACCAGCGCGGCGATCGTCGGGCGCTACCTGTTCGGCCAGGTCACCTATCAAGAAGGGTTGAACATTTTTCATCCCCTCTACATGCTCTATACGACCTGTTTCATTGCCGGCCTGTATCCGATCTCCCGCTACCTGGGCAATCTGCCCGTTTTGAAAGATCGGCTGGCAGCTCTGGCCAAACAAAATATGGCCATTTACCTGGTTCACCCGCTCGTGCTGTTTCTGTTGGAGAGCTACGTGATTTTCCGACTGCCCTTCTCGGTTTTCGGACTGTCGCTGCTGATGTTTCTCCTCAGCGTCCCGATAAGCATCTGGCTCTATCAGCACACCTCTCCGGCCTTCTGGAGACGCCGCCGCCTCCGGGCCCGAGCCCCGCACAGGCAGCCGGTATACCACAGGGAAAATCCGGTGTAAGCAGCTTTTTGCCCGGCGATGGCTGGGCATTTTTTCTTAAATGGCGTTTTTGCCATTTATCTCGGGCAGCCGATCCAGTATGATGGTAAATGGGAGATCCATGTTACCTGGATGATGTCAATCATGCCGGGTGGGCTTACCATTTGTAAGGCAGGTGCAGTCAACATGCATACAACAAACGAATTCCTGAATACCCGGATAAAAGAGCTGATGATCTCCTCCCCCAAAGTGGCCCATGTGCAGTTGGGCAATTCGCTGGAACATGCCCTGCTCGTCCTGATCAAATCCGGTTATTCGGCCATTCCGGTGCTGGACAGCAGTTACCGGATTCAGGGGCAAATCAGCACCACCATGATCCTTGATCATATCCTCGGTCTGGAACGGATTGAATATGAAAAACTGGGCGATCATACGGTAGACGAAGTGATGAACAGGAAAATTCCCCGCATGAAAGAATCGGAACACTTCCTGAAAGCGCTGGAATTGTCCATCAACCATCCCTTCGTCTGCATTGAAAACGAGGAGGGACTGTTCCTCGGGATACTCACCCGCAAAAACATTTTGGCGCTGGTATACCAGTATTTCCGCCAGCAGGAAGGGGCAAAGAACACCTGATCATTCAGGTGTTCTTGCTTTGTTTGAACAAGCTCTTGCCGTACTCAAGCGGGTGCCGGTAAGTGCGTTTAAACATCTCCAGCTCTCCCGCCTCAAAAAAAGAGTACCGTTGATCCCGCACGTTCACTTCGATCAGATAGGGATTTCCTTCGCGATCGATCCCCATATCCAGTCCCAAATCGGCCAGGGAGGGAAAATGCTTGGCGTACTCCTTGGCGATCATCCGTGCCGCCACCGCGAGCCTGGATTTGACCTGGGCGATTTTCTCCTGTGGAAACAGGGAAGCCAGCACCTGGTCAAGCGGTACGGCATGACCGCCTCGAGCGAGGTTGCTCAGCTTGTTGTACCGGTTGGACACCTTGGCGACCATCCCGGAAACGCACCATTCCCGCGTGCCATCCCGCTGCACCGAGACCCGGACATCAAAGGTCCGATCCTGGTATTTGGCAAGGGGGATTCCCTGCTGAACCAGGAAGCGGCGGCGTCCCACCCATCCCCTCATGGCCGTCATCAGCCTGACTTTGTCCGTTCGCTTGCGCAGCTTGGACGAGACGGTCAAAAAGCGGTCGCCCTTCCGTTCGATCCTGACCACCCCTTCCCCTACCGAACCCACAGCCGGTTTCACATAAACGACATCAAACTTGCCCAAAAACTGAACGAGCGTAGGTCGGGTAAACAATCTGGTCTTCGGCAGATAAGGTCGCAGTTGTTCGTTTTTCCACAGCAATTGATGGACGCTTCCCTTATCACGCACCACCAGTTCATTGTAAACCTTGTAATGCCTGCTTAACTGGCGGATAATCGCCCTGGTGGACGGCTGCCCGCTGAGCACGCGGTTGTGGATGACTGCGGGAATGCGGATGGCTCGCGGCACCAGACGGGTTCCGTTCCAGAAATGACCTATTACCCGTTTGGCTTTCAGATCGACGTGCAGCGGATGAAAAAATACGGGCTCCAGCCCCAGCTCTTTTCCAATCTCTGCATAATAATCCAACCGTTCATAGGTTTGTTTTCCGGCAATACCCTTCTGCATAAGCGCCCAATCCAGCATGATCCCGATTCGGTCCAAGTCGTATCCCCTCTTACTCATGCAAAATAGTTCGCGATCTATCAACAGGGTATGTGTGGAGAGCAGGAAGGGTTTGCCTATTTTCACAATGCCCCGCCGACCCAAGCTGACGCTCCACCCGCTTGGCGATAGCTAACCCTCTCCCCACTCGGCGATAGCTAGCGCTGTGCCGAGTGGGGCCCTCTCTGTGACGAGTGGGGGCCCTTGCTGGGATCGACGGCTTGCAAACAAAAAATCCACCACGAGGGTGGATTTTGCGACAGGCGTCATGAGATGATGTTCAGTTCTTTCCCCACTTTTTCAAAGACGTTCAAAGCGGTTTGCAGATCTTCCTTGCTGTGTGCAGCCGTGACAATGGTTCGAACCCGCGCAGCCCCTTCCGGCACGGTGGGGTACGCGATGCCGGTTCCCATGACCCCTTCTTCCAGCAGACGGTCGGAGAACTTCATGGCAAGCGCCCCATCACCGACGATGACGGGCGTAACTGGCGATTCGCTGTTCCCGGTGTTAAAACCGAGTGCGCGCAGGCCATTTTTGAAGAAGCGGGTGTTCTCCCACAGTTTCTCGATCAGCTCCGGCTCTTCCAGCAGCACATCCAGGGCGGCGATGCAGGCAGCCGTTACCGCCGGCGGATGGGAAGTGCTGAACAAAAACGGGCGGCCGCGATGGATCAGATAATCGCGCACGGTTTGGGTGCTTGCCACATACCCTCCGAGAACGCCGATCGCCTTGGAAAGCGTTCCCACCTGAATATGTACGCGACCATGCAGGCCGAAATGATCGACGGTGCCCCGGCCGTTTCTGCCGAAGACCCCGCTGGCGTGCGCGTCATCCACCATCACCAGGGCATCGTACTTTTCCGCCAGCTCGACGATCTCCGGCAGCGGAGCCACGTCTCCATCCATGGAGAAGACGCCATCGGTCACGATCAGGCGCGTGCGATACTGCTGCGTCTCTTTCAGGGCCTGTTCAAGATCGCTCATGTCGCTGTGCTTGTAAATCCGGCGCGCCGCCTTGGTCAAGCGGATCCCGTCGATGATGGACGCATGGTTGAGCGCATCGGAGATCACCACGTCCTTCTCGTCCAGAAGAGCGCTCAGCACGCCGACATTGGCGGTGAAGCCGGATTGGAAAACCAGGGCGGCTTCCGTGTGCTTGAAGTCAGCGAGGCGTCTTTCCAGCTCCTGATGCATGGTAAACGTCCCCACGATCGTGCGCACCGATCCGGTTCCCGCGCCAAACTCTTCGACCGCCTTCAAGGCTGCGGCCTTCAGCTTGGGGTGGGTGGTCAAACCGAGATAGTTGTTGGAGGAGAGCTGGATCACCTCCCGGCCGTTGATGGTCACGCGCGGCCCTTGATCGCTTTCAATCTCCACCAGATGGCGAAACGTGCCCTTCTCTTTCAACAGGTCCAGTTCCGCCTGCAGATGTTCAAATCCTTTCATATGTCAACCTCCTTACGGGAGTAATACCACTTTGCCGCATTTGCCGCTTACCATCAGCTCGAAGCCCTCGCGGAAGTTTTCCAGCGGCAGGGTATGCGTAATGATCGGCGTGACATCCACCTGTCCGGAATGAAGCAGCCCGGACGTTTGGCGCCAGGTTTCATACATTTTGCGCCCGGTGATCCCTTGAACGGTGACGCCTTTAAACACAATCTGATTGGTGATGTCGAGCTCGACCGGTTTGGTCGGCAGACTCAGGATCGACATGCGTCCCCCGTTGGTCAGCATCTCGAAGGCTTGGCGAATGGCCACCGGATGGCCGGACATTTCGCAAACCACTTCCACGCCAGTCCCTTCCGTCACCTGCATGACGCGCTTGACCGGATCTTCGTTCATGGAATTGATGGTCACCGTAGCGCCTACCTTGCGCGCCAGGTCGAGGCGGTACTCATTGACGTCCAGCGCAATCACTTCGGTTGCCCCCGATGCCTTCGCCACCGCTACCGCCATGATCCCGATCGGTCCGCAGCCGACAACCGCCACGGTTTTTCCGGCAACCGGACCGGCCAGTACCGTGTGCACGGCATTGCCCATCGGCTCCTGGATCGATGCTTTTTCGAACGGCATATCCGTCGGGTTTTTCCAGATATTTTCGGCGGGCATCTTCACATATTCCGCAAAGCACCCCTGGAAGTCCACACCCAGGATTTTGGTATGCTGACAGATATGATATTGGCCGGTCTTGCACTGCAGGCATTGATGGCAGACCACGTGGGTCTCCGCCGAAACATGATCTCCCACCTTGACGCCTGTCACCTGGCTTCCGACCTCCACCACTACGCCGGAAAATTCATGGCCGAACACCATGGGCGCCTTGATTCTGCTTTCCGCCCATGCGTCCCAGGTGTAGATATGCACGTCTGTACCGCAGATGGAGGTTGCTTTTACCTGGATCAGCACTTCATGCGGTTCGATGCGCGGAATCGGAACCTCGCGCAGTTCGGCTCCGGGGCCGGCGTGGTGTTTCATGATTGCCTTCATCGTAGTTCCCATCCTTGCTCTATCCTTTCCCAAATCATTGGCAGCGATTACTTTATCTTTAGCATATCACAGGGAACTTTTACGTGTCCATACGACAAAGACATAACCACATTTATTCGTACATTTGTCTTTTTCAGGTGGACTTCATCACTTCCGCCGTTCGATCGCCAGCAGAAAGGGGGCTTGGTTTTGCTGGTTCACGTACTGGTATTTCAGGACGAGAAAGCTGGTTTGATCCAGTTCCGTGCAGTACTTCTCCACGGCTTCCTTCTCAATCTGGCCGGCGGGATGTCCCCAGTAGACCACGATGGTCATGATCCCCCCTGGCCGCAAGCGTTCCAGGCCCGCTTCGATCGCCTGGATCGTGGTCGCTGCCTGTGTCGTAATCTCCTTGTTGCCGCCCGGCAGGTAGCCCAAGTTAAACATGATCGCGCCCGCTTCCAGATCCAGCTGCCCCATCTCCACATGGCTGGCCAGCCGCATCTCGACGCGATCGAGCACGCCTTCGCGTTCCAGCCGCGCTTTCGTCTTTGCCATCGCTTCCGGCTGGATGTCGTAGGCAATCACGTGCCCGCTCTCCCCAACCAGTCTGGCCAGAAAAAGCGTATCGTTGCCATTCCCCATGGTTGCATCGATGACGGTTTCCCCGGCTGAAACGCGTTCGATAATGAGTCTTCTAGCCACTTCCAGAACATTGGGTAACACCTTGCATCCTCCACTCCCTCAGGATAGTTGCACCTGCAGTCCGACTTTCGCCACCAGGCAGGGCCCGTTGGTAAAACCGGCAGCTTCCTCCCGCACTTCTTCCTCCCGGTACTCCGGAAAAAGATGGGTGATCATCAGCGCTTTGCATGACAGCGCTTGCGCGAGGCTGGCGGCTTCTTCGACCGACAGATGGCCCATGGGCTGCTGCGGTTTGTTGCGCCGCAGGAAGGTGCCTTCGCAGATAAAGAGGTCGGCGCCGGCTGCGAACGGCTTCCAGTCTGTCCCCGGCCCGCTGTCCGCTCCATAAACCAGCGTTTTCCCTCCCGCTTCAATTTTAACCGCATAGCACGGCATGGCGTGGTCGGTCCGCCAAAAGGAGAGCTGCATATCGACAATGGTGGCACGCGCAGTGTCGTCGATCGGCAGATGTTTGGTCGCCTGCCGATAGGTCATCTCCCGTGCCTTCTCCGCCGGCTCCGGCGGGGCATAAAGCGGCAGCGGCTCCACCGGGGAGCGTTCCCCGGACTGCTGGTGCACCATCAAACCGTACTGCAATACCCCCACATCAGCTACATGATCATGATGATAATGGGAAAGCACGACCGCATCAAGCTGATACAGCGGCAGATATCTGCCCAATTGGCTGATCACCCCGCTCCCGCAATCCAGCAGCAGATTGGCTTGTTCCGTCTGGATCAGATACCCCGGCGTGGCTCCACCCGGCCCCGGATAAGGAGACTGGCATCCCAATACCGTTACACGCATAATCATCATTCCTTTTCATAGGATGGGAATAGATTGGGACAGGAGGTTGACGATGCAAAACACGATAAAACCTGCCCTGCAAATCACGTTTACCTACATCGGAACGGTCGTAGGGGCCGGTTTCGCCTCCGGAAGAGAGATCCTGGAATTCTTTGTGCAGTACGGCATGCAGGGGTTTATCGGGATCCTGCTCGCGACGGCTTTGTTTGTCTGGGCCGGGGTAAGGGTGATGCTGATCGCCCACCGCATCCAGGCCGAATCGTATCAGGACATCAGCGTCTATCTGTTTGGCCGTACGATCGGTTCCCTGTTCAATCTGATTCTGCTCACCGTTTTGCTGGGCACCACATCCGTCATGCTGGCGGCGACCGGCGCCCTGTTTGCGGAAAGTTTTCACCTGCCCGCCCAACTGGGCATCTGGTTGAGCATGGTATGTATCTTTTGGGTCTCCCAAAAAGGGCTGCGGGGCATCCACTCCGTCAACAGCCTGTTTGTGCCCACGCTCTTCGGATTTACCTGCCTGGTGTTTCTCCATGCGCAGCCTTGGCTGGCGGAAGGATCCTCCCTTGTCGAGGCGGCCAAGCCGTGGGCATGGATCAGCTCCCCCCTCTATTATGTCGCGCTGAATGTCACGCTGGCGCAGGCCGTTCTGGTTCCGATCGGCAAGGAAAGCCAAACGGAAAAACCCCTCATCGTAGGCGGCATTCTGGGAGGGGTGGGAATCGGTTTCCTGCTCCTCCTTGCCTATGCCTCGATGATCGTGCATCTCCCGGACATTCACCGTGCCCAGATGCCGATGATTGCGCTCTTGGCCGGTCTGGGGAAAGGCATCACGACGGTCTTTGCCGTGCTCGTCTTCGCGGAAGTGTTCTCGACGCTGGTCGCCAACGTGTTCGGGCTTGTGCAGCAAGTCAGGCAGCTCGTGCCCATCTCCGCCTCCTTCCTCTCCCTGTTCATCCTGACCATCTGCTACCTGATCAGCTTCATTGGCTTCCGTTCCCTTTTAGCTCTATTGTACCCGTTATTCGGGCAGTTCGTCGTGCTCTTTTTGCTCATGCTGTTCTGGCGACAGTGGAAGCCGAAGCAATAATGAAAAACCTCTCCGCATGGGAGAGGTTTCAGTGCAGACAAAGTCGGTCGATCATGGGTAATGGTTCCTGCTCGCTCTCTTGACGACCCGCGAGGAAGTGAGCTTTTGTCCGCTCCGAAACGCGACGCGGGCAGGGGGCTCAACATCTGGGCGGCTCAGCGAAGTGAGACTCACGCCCCCTGTTTCCCCGCGTCTTTGTTTCTCCGCTGAGTCGGTCGTCAAAGGAGCTCGCCTGGCCCCATTACTCCATGCCCCAAACAGAAGTTTGTCATCAGTCAAAAACCTCTCCGCTCGGGAGAGGTTTTTGGCGTGATTACGCGAATTCCGCAACCAGTTTGTTGAACTCTTCTTCCGTGATGTGCAAATCCTGGTAGGCAAGCGCTTCTTCTTTGAAGCCTGGCACTTTTTGTTCGTAGGATTGCGACTCGGTATTTTGATAGATGAGACCGTTCAGCAAGCCATTGTACTGCATCGAGTAGGACATCGCCTTGACGCGGTCATGCGGATCGTATCCTTCAATGCTGTCGACCGGCACGATGTTTTCCTTGAACCAGTCGTAGGTATTTACCTTGTTGTAGGTGACACAAGGGCTGAAGACGTTGATGAGGGCGAAGCCTTTGTGCTGGATGCCTTTTTCGATCAGTTCGGTCAAACCTTTCAGGTCGCTGGAGAACGATTGGGCCACGAAGGTAGCTCCAACGGAGAGCGCCAGCTCAACCGGGGAGATCGCCGACTCGATCGAACCAGCCGGTGTGGACTTCGTGACGAATCCGGCAGCGGAGCGCGGAGACGTCTGTCCTTTGGTCAACCCGTAGATTTGGTTGTCCATGACGATATAGGTGATATCCATGTTGCGGCGGATGGCATGCACGGTATGTCCCATCCCGATCGCGAAGCCGTCACCGTCACCGCCTGCCGCAATGACAGTCAGCTCGCGGTTGGCCATTTTCAAACCTTGCGCGATCGGCAGCGCACGGCCGTGTACACCGTGGAAGCCGTAGCAGTTCACGTAGCCGGAGATGCGCCCCGAACAGCCGATACCGGATACAATGGCCAGTTGCTCAGGCTCCAGACCTACGTTTGCAGCCGCCCGCTGGATGGCCGCCTGAACGGAGAAGTCACCGCAACCCGGGCACCAGTTCGGTTTGACATTATTGCGGAATTCTTTCATAGTCGCCATGCTTAATCAGCCCCTTAACCTGTGTATAAACTTCGTTTGGCAAGAACGGATTTCCGTCATATTTGAGCACAGTCTCGATCTTCTCGGCATAGCCGACATTCAGCTTGATCAGGTTGGCAATTTGGCCGGTCGCGTTGTTTTCCACCACGATCACTTTCTGTGCTTTTTCCACATAAGGTTTGAGAACCTCAGTCGGGAACGGATGAATCAGGCGGATTTGCGCATGATTCACTTTCACGCCTTCTTGTTCCAGTCGGGCTTTTGCTTCCTGGATCGTGCCGCCGGTCGAGTTCACGCCCACGATCAGAACATCGGCCTGGTCATGCGGCGCATCGAGCAGGACCGGATTCGGGAACTTCTTCACCAGCCCGTTCAGCTTTTTCAAGCGTTTATCCATCTGCTGCTTGCGGTTTGCCGGGCTTTCCGAAGGACGGCCGGTTTGATCGTGCTCAACCCCGGTGACATGGTGGAGACCATATTTTTGACCCGGAATCGGCCGGCTCGAAACGCCATCTTCCGTCACCTCGTAGCGCTTGAACAGGTCATTTTGCTCGCGCTCCGGCAGTTCCTGCCCGGTCAGCAGCTTGCCGCGGCGGATCTGGATACGGTTGTAGTCAAACGGCTCCACGGTCTGTTTCCCCAGGGAGAGGGTCAAATCGGTTGCCACAATGACCGGCACTTGATATTCTTCCGCGATATTGAACGCTTCGATCATGTCATAGAAGCACTCTTCCACGGTGCTGGGCGCCATGACCACTTTCGGGATTTCCCCGTGCGTACCATTGATCAGGGCGTTCAGGTCGGATTGCTCTTGTTTTGTCGGCAGACCTGTGGACGGACCGCCGCGCTGGGTATCCACAATCACCACAGGCGTTTCGGTCATACCGGCAAGGCCGATCGCCTCCATCATCAGGGAGAGACCAGGGCCGGCAGAAGCGGTCATCGTGCGCACGCCGCCGTAGTTTCCGCCGATCGCCATGGTGATCGCCGCGATTTCGTCTTCCGTCTGAATCACGGTTCCGCCGAATTTCGGCAGCTTTTTAATCAGATATTCCATGATTTCGGATGCAGGCGTAATCGGATAGGCCGGCATGAAACGGCATCCCGCCGCCAAAGCGCCAAGGCCGATCGCGTCGTTCCCGATCATGAACAGACGCTTGCTGCCATCCGCTTTCTCCAATTGAAATTCCGGGAGTTGCCCACCCGTCAGGTTATTGACAAAATCGAAGCCTTGCTTGATGGCTTCCATGTTCTTTTCGACAACTTTTTCCCCTTTGCGCAGGAACATATCCTCCACGATATTGCGGAAGCTGTCGACTGGAATGCCAAGGATGGCAGCAGAGGCACCGATCGATACCATGTTTTTCATCAAGGAAGTACCCAGTTCTTCCGCGATTTGCGTCAACGGTACAGAGAGAAGACGTACCGGCTTCAAACCTTCCGGAAGCTTCGGGTTAAATTTCTCGTCGGCAATAATGATACCGCCTTCACGAAGCTCATGCGCGTTTACATCAATGGTTTCCTGGTCAAACGCAACGAGGATGTCCAATACGTCCGATACGGCGCGCATCGGCTTTGTGCTCACGCGGATCTTGTTGTTGGTGTGCCCACCTTTGATGCGGGAGGAAAAATGACGGTAGCTGTACAAATGATAGCCCATTCTGGCCATCGCGATCGAGAAGATCTCGCCCGTACTCTCGATACCCTCCCCTTGCTGTCCTCCAACTTTCCAAGAAAGTTGACTAATCATCCAAATTCCACCCCTTCAGTGACTGTGAGAAACGTCCCACCCCGCTGCATCCTCTTGCGATCCTTGCGAATGTAAGCCAGAATGACGACCTTTCACGCGAGCGGTTTGCACGAGATGTGACGAAAATGTGCATAGGCTGTACCAATTGTAGTCCTGTCCTATCAAAATTGCAAGTGCTTTTACTAAAATTACTTTTGGTCTGAATAAATAGATGAACTTGGTACATTAATGGTTTGTTACCTTTATTGTAGCACGTTTCGGAATACGCGCAACCTGTTTTCTGGCCGAATTTCTTCACCTCCGCCCCTCGACAGCGCTGCAGCAGGGCGTCGGTTAAGCGCGTGTTTTCCGGCTCGCGTCAGGCTGCCAAACGGCGTGGTTGTACCGTCAACATGGGAGCAGAATGGCGAGTAGCCCAACAAAGATGGCCTCCTTCTACAAACAGAATAGCCCCTTTCCTCTGCTTTCATACACATTTTGCCACATCCTGCCGCGTGCAGGCGGGCATTCATTCCGCCCCCCACCTATTTCTTCCCCTTTTTCCAGATCGGGTAAACATACCTGCAGACGCTTGTCCTTCCGGGGAAAGATCCGGTGCTGCCAACGATGATCCCCGCCCCCCTTTTGGGCACGAAAAAAACCTGTTCATTCAACGAACAAACAGGCTGGAAAATCGGTTGCAAAGATGCGGCTTATCTCGGCTCTACTATTAATTTAATCGCTGTGCGTTCTTCTCCATCTATTACGATGTCGGTAAAGGCAGGGATGCAGATCAAGTCAACTCCACTGGGCGCTACGAATCCTCGTGCAATAGCTACGGCCTTCACAGCTTGGTTAAGTGCCCCAGCACCAATGGCTTGGATCTCGGCTGCTCCACGTTCACGGAGTACGCCTGCGAGGGCACCGGCAACGGAGTTGGGGTTAGACTTTGCTGAAACTTTTAATACCTCCATCCTTTTGAACCTCCCGTCTGATAGGAATACAATCATTATTAGAATGATATTCGAATAGCCCCTAAAAATTCCTGCAACCGCACAGGAAAAATTCGCAAAATTCCGATCTAAGCATATTATTCCATATAAGGATGCTCCGCGTCAATTCTGATTCGCTGGATGTGCGCCGTTTTGCCGGTTGTCCTGTCCAAGGTGATCAATACGGCATTGAGCTGGGTCGGTCCCCCTGCCACCTCGAAACGAACCGGCAGCTGCGTCAGGAATCGCTTGATCACCGTCTCCCGCTCCATCCCCAGGATGCCGTCCGATGGCCCGCACATGCCGACATCCGTCAGGTACCCGGTTCCCTGCGGCAAAATGCGTTCGTCCCCCGTCTGCACATGGGTGTGAGTTCCGACCAGGGCGCTGATGCGGCCGTCCAGATACCATGCCAACGCCTGCTTCTCCGAGGTGGCTTCGGCATGAAAATCAACGAAGATGTATTTGGTTCTCTTCCGGGCTTGTTCCACCAGCTGATCGGCGGCCGCAAACGGGCAATCAAGCGGTGGCAGGAACGCGCGGCCCTGGAGGTTGATGATCGCCAGCTCCCCTTCCGGCTGTTTTACATACGTGATGCCGTTCCCCGGCGTTCCCGGCGGGAAGTTGGCCGGACGAATCACGCGTTCTTCCTCCTCGATAAAATCGAATATTTCCTTGTTGTCCCACGTGTGGTTCCCCAGCGTGATGGCCTGAATCCCAGCTTCCATCAGCTCCTTCGCGATCTTTTGGGTGATGCCTTTTCCGTTGGCGGAATTCTCCCCGTTGGCGACGATAAACGTGGGTTGGTACTTCCGTTTCAGGCGCGGCAAATACTCCTTCACGATTTCTCTGCCGGGTGCCCCGACAATATCTCCGATAAACAGCAGCTTCATCAGTCTCACCTCTGACCTTCAGTATACACGGATTTTGACCCAATAAAAATAAAGCGGGCAAACGCACCGCTTTATTTTGCATATTCGACTGCCCTTGTTTCACGGATGACGGTAACTTTAATATGCCCTGGGTAGTCGAGTTCGTTTTCGATTCGCTTGGTGATTTCCCGTGCGAGACGGACTGCTTCGGCATCGTCGACTTTCTCCGGTTGAACCATCACGCGGATCTCGCGTCCGGCTTGAATCGCATAAGATTTCTCCACGCCTTCAAACGACTCGGAAATCTCCTCAAGCTTCTCCAGACGCTTGATGTAGGTTTCCAGCGTTTCACGGCGGGCGCCGGGACGAGCGGCCGACAATGCATCTGCCGCACCAACCAGCATGGCGATCACGGAAGTTGGCTCCGTATCCCCGTGGTGGGAGGCAATACTGTTAATCACTACTGGGTGCTCATTGTATTTCTTCGCTAATTCTACGCCGATTTCCACATGCGAGCCTTCCACTTCGTGGTCAATCGCTTTCCCGATATCATGCAGAAGGCCTGCGCGTTTGGCCAATTTCACGTCCTCTTTCATTTCGGCGGCCATCAGACCGGCGAGATGAGCCACTTCCATCGAGTGCTTGAGTACGTTCTGGCCGTAACTGGTGCGATAGCGCAAACGTCCCAGAATCTTGATCAGGTCAGGATGCAGGCCGTGAACATCTGTTTCGAAGGTAGCTTGTTCTCCGTATTCACGGATGCGTTCATCCACTTCACGGCGCGCTTTTTCCACCATCTCTTCAATGCGTGCCGGGTGAATGCGGCCATCCGCCACCAGCTTATCCAGTGCCGTTTTGGCAATCTCCCGGCGAATCGGATCGAAGCCGGAGAGGATCACCGCCTCCGGTGTATCATCGATGATCAGATCAATACCCGTCAGCGTCTCCAACGCGCGAATGTTGCGTCCTTCACGGCCGATGATGCGGCCTTTCATCTCATCGTTCGGCAGGCTGACAACGGAAACGGTGGTTTCCGCCACGTGATCCGCCGCACAGCGCTGGATCGCGGTCGTAATGATCTCCCGCGCTTTTTTGTCGGCTTCTTCTTTCGCCTGCGTTTCGATCTCCTTGATCATGATCGCCATCTCATGACGCACCTCGTTTTCCACATTGGAGAGGATGATGCCCTTCGCCTCCTCCTGTGTCAAACCGGAGATACGCTCCAATTCGGCAACCTGCTCTTTATATAATTGCTCCACCTTGCTTTGCAGTTCGGCAACGGCCCTGTCGCGTTCGTTGAGCTCGCTTTCCCTGCGTTCCAGCTGTTCCAGCTTACGGTCCAGCGTCTCTTCCTTCTGCAGAATGCGGCGCTCCTGGCGCTGAATTTCATTGCGCCGTTCACGCAGCTCGTTTTCCGCTTCGGAACGAAGCTTGAAGGCTTCATCCTTGGCCTCAAGGATTTTTTCCTTCTTGACAGCCTCCGCCTCGCGGTGCGCTTCCTCCACGATCTGTTTGGCCGCGGTTTCCGCGCTGGAGATCTTCGCTTCCGCAATCGATTTGCGCAGCAGATAGCCGATGCCAAATCCCACAGCCAGCATGACGAGCAATAAGAGGATCACAATCGGATTTGCAAAAATTGCACTCATGACGTTTACCTGATTCACCTCCTTCTGTTGCGACATCTCCCCACTTTCCAAGCATTCGTTATCCTGATCATATACTGCCGATGCCGCTTGTCCCAAAGGACAGAGGCATCAGCAGACAGCATCGCGGCATCCTATCCGTTCGGAAATGGGAGCCTAAAAAACAAGACCGATTCAACTCGGTCCGCTGAATCCGTACGGAAAGTCGTACGGTTGTTCAGTTTTTCCATTTGCGAATTAGCGATAGAAATAGGGAAAACTGTATGAAACACCACGTAAATACAAACCTATTTTATTATTTGCGAACAAGAGTTGTCAAGAAGCATGGTGGCGCTTACGGGTCGTCCACGCTTCCGCCGGCGCGCCACTCGCTGCGCAGCTGGCTGATCACCGACGAGGAAAAGCCGTTTCTTGCCAGCAGCATCAGCAATTTTCGTTCCGCCGCCGCGTCGATCGGGCCGCCGGCTCCCCGCAGCCGCTTTGCCGCCAATTTGCGCGCCGCCTCCAGTTCGTCGTCCCGCGATACTTCCCGCAGAGCCGCATCGATGATGTCGGCCGCCACCCCTTTCATCTGCAGCTCCCTTTTTACGGCATACAGACTGCGTGCCTTCAGCCTCATCCGCTCGCGCACCCACTGCCGCGCGAACGCTTCGTCATCGATGTATCCCTGCGACTCGCAGCGCCGCCTGATCTCCCTTGCCGTCTCGGCATCATGTCCCTTTTCGGCGAGATAGCGTTCGAGCTGAGCGGCGGTGCGCGGCCGGATTCCCACATAGCGCAGGGCCAGCAGATACGCTTTGTTCCGTTCTTCCTCCTCCAGGATTTCCGCGAACGCTTCCCGATCCAGCTCCGTTCCTTTCAGGAGACGGTATTTGACGAGAATATCCTCATGGACGGAAAAGGCAAACTGATCATCGACATAGACATGATAGCGCCGCTTGTTTTTGCCATCCTGCTGCACCGCGGTTATCCGGCCGCTTCTCATCCGCTTCCCTCCCTGTCTGCCACCGCCCGGCGTCAGCGCTCTCCCTGGCGAACGGGCCGATCCAAAAATCACAGCCTGTCTGTTGGACAGGCTGGCAGTGTAGAGACAAAATACGTCCCATCATGGGGAATGGTTCCTGCTCGCTCTCTTGACGACCCGCGAGGAGCTCGCCCGGCCCCATCGCCCATGCCTCTATCTCATTCAAAATCAAAAGCCGGTTCTTCGTCCTGCTCCGGATCAATAACCGCCTCTCCGGATGGAATCGAATGCGGGTTCAAACTGAAATATTCGCGCACTTTCTCTTCGATCTGTCTGGCAATCTCCGGATTTTCTTTCAGGAAGAGCTTGGCATTTTCCCGGCCTTGGCCAAGGCGCTCATCGTTAAACGAGTACCATGCACCGCTCTTGGAGATGATGTCTATTTCCGCTCCGATATCAAGGATGCTGCCTTCCCTGGAGATCCCTTCGCCATACATGATGTCCACCTCCGCAGTCTTGAACGGCGGAGCCACCTTGTTCTTCACGACCTTGATCTTTGTCTTGCTGCCGACAACATCGTTGCCCACCTTGATGGATTCCGCCTTGCGCACATCGAGGCGGATGCTGGCATAGAACTTCAGCGCACGTCCACCGGGAGTGGTCTCCGGATTGCCGAACATCACGCCCACTTTTTCACGCAATTGGTTGATAAAGATCGCGATCGTCTTGGACTTGTTGATGGCGCCGGACAGCTTGCGGAGCGCCTGCGACATCAGGCGGGCCTGCAGCCCCACGTGCGAATCGCCCATTTCACCTTCGATCTCCGCCTTCGGCACCAGCGCGGCAACCGAGTCTACCACGATGATGTCAACCGCGCCGGAACGCACCAGCGCTTCGGCAATCTCCAGCGCCTGCTCCCCTGTATCGGGCTGGGAGAGCAGCAATTCTTCGATATTGACGCCAAGCTTGGACGCATAAACCGGATCGAGTGCATGTTCGGCATCGATAAACGCCGCCTGTCCGCCCTGCTTTTGGACCTCGGCGATTGCGTGCAGCGCCACGGTCGTTTTACCGGACGACTCCGGACCGAAGATCTCGATAATCCGGCCGCGCGGAAAACCGCCCACGCCCAGTGCGATATCCAGAGCCAACGCACCGCTGGAAACGGTGGAAACCTGCACGTTGGCAATATCCCCCAGTTTCATGATGGAACCTTTTCCAAATTGTTTCTCTATTTGGCGCAATGCACTTTCCAAAGCAGCGCGACGATCAGACACAGTGACACTCCCTTTCGGATACGTTTCCTTTCATGTACTCATCATACATCGAGACAGAAGCATTTGCCAAGTATTTTTTGCGAACAAATATTCGTATGAAAACCCCGCCGACTTAAGCTGACGCTCCACCCACTCGGCGATAGCTTTCGCTACGCCGAGTGGGGTCCCTTGCTGGTGTCGGCGGGGGCCCCTCAACCTTGCTTCGAAACTTTGTTGCTTATCAAGAGACCCGCCCGGCCGTAGCATCGGCTACGCCGGACGGGCCGTGTGCTTTATCGTTTGCCGCGGGGTTTGGCCGGTTCCAGGTTGATCCGTTTGCCGTTGATCCGCGTCTGGCGAAGCGCTTCGTAGACAAACGGCGCCACTTCTTCCGGCACTTCCACAAAGGTGAAATTCTCGAAAATGTCGATGCGGCCCACCGCTTTGCCCGGAATGCCGACCGATTCGGAAATCTCCTTCACGAGATCCTGCGGTTTCACGTTGGCGTTGCGGCCCACGTTGAGGAAGAAGCGCACCATGCCCTTGGCAGCACCGGTTTCGCCAAAGTCGTACACTTCCTCTTCCTCTTTCGCGCCCGACTCGCTGTGGAACGCGAGGTGAAGGGCGGCGGCGGCGATTTTCTCGGGGGCATACTCGGTTCCGAGCGTTTCCACCACTTTGACATACATATCCGCGATCGCATCGCTTTCGATCAGTTCAATCAGCTGTTCGCGCAGCTGCTCCTGCTTCCGTTCCGCCACTTCCTCCAGGCTGGGCACATTGCGGGACGCAACCTGCGCCTTCGTTTGCTTCTGGATCATCATCATCTGACGCATCTCGCGCGGAGTGACCAGCGTCATGGCGATGCCTTTGCGTCCCGCCCGTCCGGTCCGGCCGATGCGGTGCACATAGCTTTCCGGATCCTGCGGGATATCATAGTTGATCACGTGGGAAACATTGCCCACGTCAATGCCGCGCGCCGCTACGTCGGTGGCAATCAGGAACTCGATGGTGCCCTCGCGGAACGCCTTCATCACCTTGTCGCGCTGCGCCTGGGAGAGGTCCCCGTGCAGTCCGTCGGCGAGATAACCGCGCGCCTGCAGGGTTTCCGTCAGTTCATCCACCCCTTTTTTGGTGCGGCAGAAAATGATGCCGAGATCCACATCTTCACTGTCGAGAATGCGGCACAAGCTTTCGATCTTGTTGCGCTCAAACACCTTGTAGTACACCTGTTCGATCAGCGGGGCGGTTACTTCTTCCCGGCTGACCGCGATCGTTTCCGGATTTTTCATGTACCGAATGGCCAGACGCTTGATCTCCGCAGGCATGGTGGCCGAGAACAGCAGCGTTTGCCGCTCTTCGGGAAGATGGTTGATAATCGTTTCAATATCCTCAATGAAGCCCATATCCAGCATTTCGTCCGCTTCGTCGAGCACCAGCATCGAAACACTGTCGAGCCGGAGGGTCTTGCGGCGCAGGTGGTCGAGCACACGGCCCGGCGTTCCGATCACCACCTGCACCCCCTGCTTCAATGCCCGGATTTGGTGGGTAATGGATTGGCCGCCGTAGATGGGCAGCGTGCGGATCTTTTTGTATTTGGCGATCCGGCGCAGTTCTCCCGCCACCTGAATCGCCAGCTCGCGCGTCGGGGTGAGAACGATCGCTTGAATGCGGTTGGCGGTCGTCATCCGTTCGATCAGCGGAATGCCGAACGCTGCCGTTTTTCCCGTCCCTGTCTGGGCTTGGCCAATCAGATCACCGCCCTCCAGCACCTTCGGAATGCAGGCAGCCTGAATCGGCGATGGTTCTTCAAATCCCATGTCATGAACGGCTTGCAGAATGCTTTTATGTAAAGCGAAATCAGAGAATGTTGTCATCATAGTCACCTTTCTTTTATACGTTGCAGCGCAAAAAACAGCGCAAATTTTGCCGCGCGCCCGATAATCGCCTGGCGCCGGCCGGCCAGTTGAATCTGTTTGATGTCTGTGTGATCTTCCGAGGCAAGACCGATATACACCAACCCGACAGGTTTCTCCTCCGCCGGACTGGGTCCCGCCACACCGGTGACCGCAATGCCGTAGGTGGTACCGAATTTGCGGCGCACATTTTCCGCCAGATGCTTGACCGTCTCCTCACTGATGGCTCCATGATCCGCCAGCACGGCGGCCGGCACCTCAAGCAGCTGCTCCTTGGCCTCGTTGCTGTAGCAGACGATGCTGCCGCGAAACACCTGGGAACTGCCGGACACGGAAGTGATCAGCGATGACAGCGTTCCGCCCGTGCAGCTTTCCGCGCAGGACACCGTCTCCCCCCGTTCCTTCAGCGCTTGCACGAACACTTCATGCAGCGATGTCTCCCCCGTTGCGTAGACAAACTCCCCTACGCGGCGGCGGATTTCCGCTTCCACCGGGGCGATCAGGGCTTCAGCCGCGCTTGTATCTTCCGCCCTGGCGGTAATGCGCAGCGTGACCTCGAACTCTTTGGCATAGGGAGCGATGGTGGGGTTGGACTGCTGCTCAATCAGGTCCAGCAGCCGTTCCTCCAGCGCCGATTCGCCGATCCCGTAGAAGCGGAGCACTTTGGAATGAAACACCTGCTTGTCGGGCCGCAGCCCCATCAGGTACGGCATCACAAAACGCTCCACCATCGGGTACAGCTCGTTCGGCGGCCCGGGCAGCAGCACATAGGTATGGCCCGCATCCCGATAAGCCATGCCGGGAGCCATGCCATGATCATTGGGAAACACCACGCTGTCGGCAAGCACCAGCGCCTGCTTGCGATTGTTCTCCGTCATTGCAATGCCGCGCTGGGTAAAAAAAGCGGCGATCCTTTCCATCGCCAAGGCATCGGTTACCAGGCGGAGGCCGAGAAACGCGGCCACGGTCTCTTTGGTCAGATCATCCTGGGTTGGCCCCAGCCCCCCGGTAAACAAGATCAGTTCGGATCGGGCAGCAGCGGCCCGGATCACCTGCGTCAACCGTTCGGGATTGTCGCCCACAACGGTATGATAGTAGACGTTAATCCCAATCTCTGCCAGTTTTTGCGACAGGTATTGTGCATTCGTGTTGGCAATCTGCCCCAGCAGCAGCTCCGTGCCAACGGCGATTATCTCCGCTCTCATGTATCTCCATCCAATCTGCGAAACATTCCTTACGAATACTGGATGACATTGCGATTTTTGGCAAAATAATCGTATCCGGAGTAAATCGTGATGATCACCATCGCCCATGTCGCGATTTGGGAAAACGGAATGCCGAAGTTCTCAAAGGGGAAATTGCGGATGATCACCGCGGTGATCGCCACGATCTGCACCCAGGTCTTCAGCTTGCCGAGCGCGCTTGCCGCAATGACCTGCCCTTCCGCAGCCGCCACCAGCCGCAGTCCGGTTACGGCAAATTCACGGCTGATGATCACGATGGCGATCCAGGCTTCCAGCCGGTGCATCTCCACCAGGGAGATCAATGCAGCGGAGATCAACAGCTTGTCGGCCAGCGGATCAAGAAATTTCCCCAGATTCGTGACGATTTTGCGCTTTCGGGCAATATACCCGTCCAGACCGTCCGTACTCGCCGCCAAGATGAATACCAAAGCCGCAATCAGCTCGTTATACGTCATTTGAATGCTACCGATGTGAAAGTAGCCGAACTTGTAGCGCACAAGTAAGAAAAACATGACGACAGGAACCAGAAATATCCTGATCAGCGTGATGCGGTTGGCGAGATTCACCTAGACTACCTCCCCGGCCAAGTCATATTCATAGGAGTGTGTGATCTTTACGTTCACGATTTTTCCCAGTTCACCCTTGTAGCCGGAGACGAACACTTCGCCATCGATCTCGGGTGCATCATACGGCGTCCGGCCGACGTAGATGTCATTGCGTCCCTCGTAGCGTTCAATCAGAACGGGGATTACCCGGCCGACAAAGCGGCTGTTGCGCTCTGCGGCAATTTCCCGCTGGATCTCCATGAGGATGTTGGCACGCTTTTCCTTCGTCTCTTCATCGATCTGATCGGGAAGACGCTGGGCGGGCGTATCATCTTCATTGGAGTAGGTGAAAACGCCCAGCCGGTCAAACTTGATCTCCTTCACGAAGTCGCACAGGTTGGCGAAATCGGCTTCCGTCTCTCCCGGAAACCCGACGATCAGCGAGGTGCGCAGGGCAACATCCGGAATTTGGGCGCGGATTTTCCCGACAAGCTCGCGGATATCGCGCTGACGGCCCGGACGGCGCATCCGCTTGAGGATGGCATCCTCCGAGTGCTGCAGCGGCATGTCGACATACTTGCACACTTTCGGATTGGTGGCAAACACCTCGATCAACTCATCGGTAAAGAAGCCGGGATACGCATAGTGGAGGCGAATCCACTGTAGCCCGTCGATTTCCGACAATCGGGTTAACAGCGTTGCCAGCATATGTTTGCCGTCGTAAATGTCCGTGCCGTAATTGGTGGAATCCTGGGCGATCAGGCAGATTTCAACAATGCCTTGCGATACGAGGTGTTTGGCCTCTTCGAGAATGGATTCCATGGTCCGGCTGCGAAAAGCACCCCGCATCAGCGGAATGCTGCAGAACGTACAGGCGTTGTCGCACCCTTCGGCGATTTTGAGATAGGCCGTATAGGTGCCGGCTTTCACTTTCCGTTTGACGACCTGCTCGTACGCAAACACCGGATTGCCCACATAGACCGGCTTTTTCCCCGCCAGCGACTCTTCGATAATGCGGGTGATCGACATGAAATCGCCGGTTCCGACAATGCCGTCCACTTCCGGGATCTCTTGCAGAATATCTTCTTTATAGCGTTGGGTCAGACATCCTGCCACTACCAGGGATTTCAGTTTTCCGCTTTCTTTCAGGTCGGCCATGTCCAAAATCTTGTTGACCGATTCTTCCTTCGCCGCGTCGATGAATCCGCACGTGTTGACGATCACGACCGTGGCTTCGGCCGGATCATCCACCAACTCATATCCTTTTTCATCTATTAAATGAGCCATCATATCGGAATCAACAAGGTTTTTTTCGCAGCCAAGCGTGACGATCGCGACCTTTTCGCGCGACATCGTTTTCTCTGTCATCATTCTGCCTCCAATATAGTCGCACCTGCCCAGATTTCACCTATACAGTATAATATATGGGGTAGGGAGTGTCAAAGAAACCTTGGCACAAACGCGCTCGGCAAAAAAACCGTAGAAGAAAGTAAAAGAGACGGCATGCGCTGCCGCCTCAATGACAAAGTCCTTTTTCTCATGGGGAATGGTTCCTGCTCGCTCTCTTGACGCCCCGCGAAGAAGCTGGTTTTTGTCCGCTCCAAAACGCGACGCGGGCAGGGGGCTCAACATCTGGGTGTTTCCGTATTATGAGGTCAATCAGAGTAACATCTGATTGACCTTTTTTCATGAGTAAAGGTGTAGAATGGCGGTAGCCGGGGGAAACGAAT
>NZ_JAALGD010000012.1 GCF_011059135.1 Brevibacillus sp. SYP-B805
GCGGGCAGGTTGCCTACGTGTTACTCACCCGTCCGCCGCTGGGGCCCGAAGGCCCCCGCTCGACTTGCATGTATTAGGCACGCCGCCAGCGTTCGTCCTGAGCCAGGATCAAACTCTCCAATAAATCGAAAGATATTGATCAAAGCTTCATTCTCAAAAAGAATGACTTGGCTCGCTTCACGCGTTCGCTGTTCAGTTTTCAAAGAGCATTGAATTTCAACAACTCTTATATAATATCAAGTTGTTGATCGTTTGTCAACACTTTTTTTGATGTCGACAAAATCGACAGCGGCTTTACTAATTTACCACATCGCTTTCCCATTGAGCAAGTGGGAATGTTGCCGCTCTTGTTTTCGCCTCGTTACGAAGCGAACGAGAATTAATATACCACCGTTGCCTGCCGTGTGCAAGCACAAAATATGGAAAAACGCCCGACGCAAGGTCAGGCGTTTTTCGTTTCTTTTCCCGAACGGATTACTCCGCACGTTCGCGCATCAGCGGGAACAAGAGGACGTCGCGGATAGACGGAGAATCGGTCAGCAGCATCACCAAACGGTCGATCCCGATGCCAAGCCCTCCTGTCGGCGGCATCCCGTACTCCAGCGCTTCGATAAAATCTTCGTCCATCTCATGCGCTTCATCATTACCGGCAGCCTTCTCCAGCAGCTGCGCCTCAAAGCGCTGCCGCTGGTCAATCGGATCATTCAGCTCCGTAAACGCATTGGCATGCTCACGGGCAACGATAAACAGCTCAAAGCGATCCGTGAAACGCGGATCTTTCTCGTTTTTCTTGGCAAGGGGCGAAATCGCCACCGGATGGCCATAGACAAACGTCGGTTGAATCAACAGATGCTCCACTTTTTGCTCAAAGAATTCATTGACCACATGCCCGAACGTATGATGCGGCTCCACCGTCACACCGTGCTCTATGGCGAGAGCGCGGGCCTCTTCGTCGCTCATCTCTTTCCAGAAGTCAACGCCGACGTGTTCCTTCACCAGATCTACCATATGCACCCGGCGCCATGAAGGAGTCAAGTCCACGTCTTGTCCCTGGTACTTGATCTTGGTCGTACCCAGCACCTCTTCCGCCACATGCGCGATCACGTTCTCCGTCAGCTTCATGATATCTTCGAAATCGGCGTATGCCTGATACAGCTCCAGCATCGTAAATTCCGGATTGTGGCGTGTGGAAATCCCTTCATTGCGATAAACGCGGCCGATTTCATAAACCTTCTCCAGGCCGCCGACGATCAGGCGCTTCAGATGAAGCTCGATGGCAATCCGCATGTACAGCTGCATGTCCAGCGCGTTGTGATGGGTGATAAACGGCCGGGCGGCAGCACCGCCGGCAATCGCATGCATGGTCGGCGTCTCCACTTCCAGGAAGCCGAGGCTGTCAAAGTAACGGCGCATCGCGGTCAGAATACGGCTGCGCGTAATAAATGTCTTGCGCACCTCCGGATTGACGATCAGATCGACATAGCGTTTGCGGTAGCGCAGTTCCACGTCTTTCAGCCCATGGTACTTTTCCGGCAGCGGACGCAGCGATTTGGTCAGGAAGGTAAACTCCTTCACCTTCACGCTGAGCTCACCGGTCTTGGTCTTGAAAACGACCCCTGTCACGCCGACAAGATCACCGATGTCGCTCAGTTCAAACACCCGATATGCTTCTTCACCGACAGCATCCTGGCGAATATAAATCTGAATCTGATCCGTGCGATCCAGCAGCTGCGCAAAACTGGCTTTCCCCATTTCACGCTTGGCCATCAAACGTCCCGCCAGCGTCACCGTGTGGGCGGCCGCTTCCAGCTCTTCCTTGGACTTGTCGCCAAACTGCTCAATAAGATCCTTGGCATGATGGGTCTGGTTGAATTTATGGCCGAACGGGTCGATTCCCCACGCGCGCAGCTGATCCATCTTGTCATGTCTCACCTGCAAAAGCTCATGGAGTCCTTGCTGCTGTTCATCCTGTTGAAAATCTTCTTCTCGTGCCATTTGCTTTTCCACTCCTTGCAACATCTAAGGTTGTCCGCATGCGCATAACGACATGGCGTACCCAATGGTTCAGGTACGCCTTTCCGCAACTTACAGTTTAATATCGAGAATTTCGTATTGAATGACGCCGGCAGGAACGTGTACGTCCACGATCGCCCCTTTTGCTTTGCCAAGAAGCGCCTGGCCGACCGGAGATTCGTTGGAAATCTTGTTGTTCATCGGGTCGGATTCGGCGGAACCGACGATCGTATACTCGACCACGTCGCCGAATTCCAGGTCCTTCAGGCGAACGGTCGCCCCCACGCTGACGACACCGGTATCGACATCTTCATTGGTAATGATGCGGGCGTTGCGCAACATTTTTTCCAGCGTCAGAATCCGGCCCTCGATAAACGCCTGTTCATTCTTCGCCTCTTCATATTCGGAGTTCTCGCTGATATCGCCATAGCTAATCGCTTCCTTGATGCGAGCAGCCACCTCTTTGCGCTTAACCGTTTTCAAATCTTCCAGCTCTTGCTCCAGCTTCGCCAAACCTTCGGGTGTAAGAATCACTTCTTTTTCAGACATCGTTAATTCCCCCGTTTGTCTAAATTCAATTCCTAATCCTGTACAAAAGTACAAAGGATTATATGTAGTTTTTGGTCTGATTATACAAAAGGGACGGGCGTAGTCAGGCTGGGTCATAGGTAAAGCTGCCAGAATGTCTGGCAGCTTCGATGCGATAATACGACGTATTATAGGATATGAACGCATCCTTGTCAATGTCTGGAATGTCCTAGTAGGTGACTGCCTCCATTTGCTCCGAATCCGCGATATCTTCGGACGCTTCCGGCCGATTTTCGACCCATTCGACATAATCCAACAAAACCCGACGCAGTTCTTCCTCCGTCTCCACGGCATTGATGAGATTTTTCGTGTGGGTGGCACCCGGCAGCCCTTTCAGGTACCAGGCTGCGTGCTTGCGCATCTCCAGCACGCCGACGCGCGGCCCCTTCAGCGCGATCAAGCGCTCGGCATGAAGGAGACAAATGTCGACCTTCTCGCGGGCAGTCGGTTCCGGCAGCAGCTCCCCTTTCGTCAGATACTGCACCGTCCGGTAGAGCATCCACGGGTTGCCCAACGCGGCGCGGCCGATCATGACACCGTCACAGCCGGTCAGATCCAGCATGCGGCGGGCATCCTCCGGCGTTGCCACGTCGCCGTTCCCGATCACCGGGATGCTGACGGCTTCCTTTACGCGGCGAATCCAGTTCCAGTCCGCCTTTCCCTTGTACATCTGCACACGGGTGCGCCCGTGCACCGCGATCGCCTGGCCGCCGGCGCGCTCGACAGCACGGGCGTTTTCAATCGCGTACAAGTGCTCTTCATCCCAACCGAGGCGCATTTTGACCGTGACGGGTTTTTCCACGGCATCCACCACGCTCGCGACCACCTCGTAAATCTTGTTCGGGTCGAGCAGAAGGCGGGCCCCCGCGTCGCAGCTTGTGATTTTGGGTACGGGGCACCCCATATTAATATCGATAATATCCGCATTGGTATATTTGTCAACATATTTCGCCGCTTCGACAAGCGTCTCCTTGTCGCCGCCAAAAATCTGCAGGCTCAGCGGTTTTTCCCGCTCGTCGACAAACAGCATGTCCATGGTTTTCTTGTTGCCGTGCACAATCCCTTTGTCGCTGACCATCTCGGCACAAACCAGGCCCGTGCCGAATTCTTTTGCAATCAACCGGAAGGCGGGATTGCAGACGCCGGCCATCGGCGCGAGTACCACGTTGTTTTTCAGTTCAATGTTGCCGATTTTCAAAGTCATCTCTCTTCACCCTCCTTTTCGAGGCGGCATCTGTCGGACGTGGATCCGAAAGGTCATTTTTTATTTATAGCACACAATTCTTCATATTCAACCTGTAAAGTATTGGCGATCTTGCGCAGAATGGGCTCTGTCGGTTTGCGGGTCCCCCGCTCCAGAGAGCCGACAAAGGAGAGCGACACGCCCAATTCCTGCGCGAGCGATTGCTGCGTATGTCCTTTTAATTTGCGGAAAGATCGAATCCGGTTTCCCAGTCGAGCGTCCCCCACGTTTGCACCCCCTTTGCATCCTCAGCCAGGCGGATACATGCTTCGATTGTCTGTCCCCAAAACGGCAGCGGACCGCCGTGCCACACATCCGCAAGCGGCACCAGCACAAAGGCGCGACGGGTCATTTCCGGATGGGGAATCTGCAGGTGAGGCAGATCGATCCGCTCCTCTCCATAGAGCAGGATATCGATATCAATGGTCCGCGGCCCCCAGCGGACGGTTCGGACCCGCCCCAGTTCCTGTTCGACGGCAAGCACCGTTTCCAGCAGGGCAAGGGGGGGAAGCTCCGTTTCGATCGCCGCCACCATGTTGAGAAAGGCTCCCTGCTCCACATACCCCACCGGCTCCGTCTCGTAGACCTTGGACAAAGCCGTGACGGTAATGCCGGGAGCAGCCTGCAGCGCCTTCAATGCCCGCACAAGCTGCTGCTCACGTTCTCCCATATTGGAGCCTAACGCCAGATAAGCGCGTACTGCCATCTTATGCATGTCCCTCTCTTCTGCGCACCAGCTCAACGGCCACGGCATCGTAATGCCCGTTGATCGGCGGATTGGGCTTCGTCACCTTCACTTTCACTTCCTGAAACGGAAAACGGGCCAAGAGCTGCCCCGCGATTCGTCCTGCCAGCGCCTCCACCAGCCGATACCGTTCCCCCTCGACGATCTCCCTGACGAGCCCAAACACTTCGGCGTAATTGACCGTGTCGGCCAGATCGTCGCTGTCGGCCGCCCTGGACAAGTCGAGGGAGAGCTCCAGATCGACGAGGAAGCGTTGGCCGAGTTCGGCTTCGGCCGGAAAAACTCCATGATAACCGTAAAACGACATGCGCTCCAAATAGATCTTGTCCATGCGCTACGCCCTCCCCAGCATCGCATCCATCATGCGGGCCAGCCGTTTGATCTCCTTCACATCATGGACGCGCATAATGTGGCAGCCCTTGACGATGCCGAGGGCAACCGTGGCCGCCGTGCCTTCCAGCCGTTGATCCACCGGCAGGTCAAGAACGCGGCCGATCATGGATTTGCGCGACGTACCGAGCAGGACCGGATAGCCTAGGGCGACCAGATCGTCCAGCCGGCGCATGACCTCCAGCTGCTGATCCAGGGTTTTGGCAAAACCGATCCCCGGGTCGAGAATGATCTTCTCCTCCGACAAGCCCGCTTTCCGGGCGATGCTCACCGATTCGCGCAGATCGCGGATCATGTCGGAGAAAAAGTCGGTGTAGTCGGCTGCTTCACGGTTGTGCATCAAAATGAGCGGAACGTCCCATTTCGCCGCAACCTCCGCGATGCGGGGCTCCCGCTTGGCTCCCCACACATCGTTGATAATATGGGCGCCCGCCGCGATAGCCTGCTCCGCCACCTCTGCCTTGTAGGTATCGACGGACAAGGGAACCGGACATTCCGCCGCGAGGGCACGGATGACCGGCAGGACACGATCCAGTTCTTCCTCCAGCCCGACCGGTTCCGCTCCCGGCCGCGTCGATTCGCCGCCGATGTCGAGTATGTCGGCTCCTGCCTCCACCAGCGCACGCGCATGGGCGAGCGCCTGCTCGACGCCAAAAAAGCGTCCGCCATCGGAAAACGAATCGGGCGTTACATTGACAATCCCCATCACCAGGGTGCGTTCGCCGATGGGCAGCAGATGATCGCGGCAGATCAGGTGTTTGCGTGCTGCCAACCGCTCCTTCTGCGCGAGGCATGCCGCTATTTCTTCCGCCAACTCCGCGCATGCCCCGGGCTTCTGCGCCAGCGTTGCAAGCGCATGCTGCAGCGATTCGCGGTTGGCCGCAATCAGCACGCGCACCCCTTCTTCCCCGGGAACAGCCGGAATCGGCGCAACCTCTCCGCCCTGTTCCTGCAGTGTTTGCGCAAGAACGGGAAGCGCCTGGGCCGATACCCGCTCCAGATGGAGCACAAGCGCCTCCGCTTTCTGCGCGAGGTGTCGGGCGGCTGCCGGTTCCAAACCGGAATGATGCAGCCGCAGGGCAAGATCTGCTGGCGACCCGGCGTGAATGAGATAAGGATTATGCTTCATCGTTTTCGTACCCCTTTTCATGTTGTCGATAGCATACCATAATCATCCATGTAATGCTATAGAACCACAGCCCTGCGATAGGCTTGCCGCAGTGCTTTCGTCCAGGCGCCGTACGCCTGCGGGAGCGTGGTGTCACCCACGGCGGCAACCGGCACGATCTCCTGAATGGCATTGGTGACGAACGCTTCTTCCGCCCCCAGCAGGTCCACCAGCGGATACCGCCCTTCCTCCACGGGCAGCCCCATCTCTTTCGCCAGGGAAAGGACAAACCCGCGGGTGACCCCTTCCAGCATCCCCGTGTCCGCAGACGGCGTAAATAACCGGCCGTCCTTCACCCAGAACACATTGCTGACGATCCCTTCACACACATGGCCGTCATGGGTGAGAAACAGCCCTTCCACCCCCGGATCGGAACCGGTTTCCTGCTTGGCCAGCGCGTTGTTGAGAAAACTGTGCGTCTTGTGCCTCCTGAGTCCCTCCGGCGTCTGCCGGGGGATGGAAACCGGCTGCAGCCGCTTCGGCACAGGGGGCTCGGCAAGCGGCGCCACCTGCTTGACGAAGATAAACAAGGATGGATGTGCATACGGCCCGCCGGTCAGACCGATCCCTTCCGCTCCGCCTGTGACGCTGAGCCGCACGTACGCATCATCCAGACCGTTGGCCGCCACGGTTTGCAGGATCGCTTCCGCCAGCCCCTCTTCCGTCCAGGGGTGTTGGATCCGCAGCGCCGATAACCCGGCGGCGAGCCGGGCATAGTGTTCCCGCCACAAAAACAAGCGGCGGTTATATACGCGTACCGTTTCAAACAAGCCGACGCCGTACAGAAAGCCGTGATCCATCACGGAGACGGTGGCTTTTTCGGCCGCGACAAGCTGTCCGTTGGCATAGATAAGCATGCTCTCTCTCCTGACCTTTAGGTCTTTTGAGAACGATCATACCATATCCTTACCCGATCAGAGCAGACCTCGATTCACCTTTTTCCATGCGTTTGCGGTGAACGATGCGGGATATGGCAACGCTTATTTCGTAAAGGACCAGCAGCGGAATGATGACCAGTACATCGGAGACGAAATCGGGCGGCGTAATCGTAATGGAGATGATCGTCAACAGAAAATACGCCGGACGCCTTATGTTTGCCAATCGCTCAGGGTTCAAAATACCGATATGGGTCAAAAACAGCACAACGACGGGCAGCTCAAACACCAGCGCAACCGGCAGGCAGACGTTCACCATAAACGTAAAATAATCGTTCGCCGTAATCTGTACATTGAAATTGCCCTGGGACAACCCGAGCACAAATTGATACATCATGGGAAACAGGATTTTGTAGGCAAAACAAAGGCCGATGACAAAGAGCAGGAACAGGGCAGGAATGTACATCAGCGTCACCTGCCGCTCCCTTTGCGTTAACGCCGGCTCCACAAAGCGCCAGATCTGATAGGCGGCTACCGGAACCGTGATGACGATGGCGCCGATTCCCGACAGCTTCATATAGATGGAGAGGATATCGGTTGGACCGAGAATCGTGAGCGCTTCCTTTGAACCCGCTGCCAAAAAGTCGTAGATATGGTCCACAAACAGAAAACAGCCGATCAGACTGACAAGAAACGTTCCCAGGGTCATCAGAATTCGCTTGCGCAGATCGGCAACATGCTCCAGGATATGCATGGGCTGACCCATTCAGCCTCCTCCTTTCTTGGGCGGAAAAAGGTAGTGCGCCGACACGCACTACCTTCCTTTGCCTTACGCTTCTTTCGTTTCCTTCCGCTCACTCTCGTCGTCTTTGGTCAAGTCTTTGGCAGCCGTCTTGAACTCCGTTAACGTACGTCCGAACGCTCTGCCGATCTCCGGCAATTTGCTTGGCCCGAATATCACCAGGGCGATGATCAAGATCAATATTAACCCGGGAATGCCGATGCTGGATAACATGTGTGGTCACACTTCCTTTACGCCTGGAAGCCGGTGATCGCGATGACGCCTGGCAGGGCTACCGCGTTGCCGCCTTTGGGCCAATGGCTGGTTGGCTGATCGTAGGCCTTCAGATTTTCACCTGGATGCTGGACAGACAGGAACAGGGTGGTCTCATCGGGGGTAAACCACGGACCTGTCATTTCCGCACCCACCGGCGCTGACGCGAATTGATACGCCTCCCCTTTGTTCGAGCCGCTCGTCGGGATGTAAAACACCCCGTTATTCCCGAACGTTTTGTAAATGCCGCTGTTCATCGAGGCAGACGAGATATCCGTCACCACCCAGAGATTGCCAGCGCTGTCGAAGGCCAGGTTATCCGGGGCAGCAAATCCGCTTTGCGGGCCTCCTGTGGCGAAAATTTCGAAGCTGAACTCTTCTGCGGCATGATTATTGTCACGCTCGAACAGCCGGACAATATGGCCGTAAAAATTGCCGTGCTTGGCGTTGTTCGTCATCGAGATGAAAATGCTGCCGTCAATCGGATGGACCTCCACATCTTCCGGACGATCCATCGGCGTTGCTCCAACGGTTTTGGCCGCTTCCCGACAGTTGATCAGCACATCGGCTTGTGATTGGAAGAGCGGTTTGTTCTCTTTGCCGACCGCTTTTTGCAATGCTTCATTGGTGGCCAAATCAAGCGCAATCCATTGGCCTTTGCCGAAATTGGCGACATACAGCGTACCTTCTTCCAGCAGCTTGGAGTTGCCTTTGCCTGCCTTCGGATCATACTTGCCTTTGGATACATATTTATAGACGTATTGATCGTTTGCATCGTCGCCCATATAGACCACCAGCTGACCGGTGGAGGCAATCACCATCGCGGTGTTTTCATGGGAGAAGCGGCCCAGCGCCGTATGCTTCTTGGGCGTCGATTTCGGATCGAACGGATCGACTTCGATTACCCAGCCGTAATGTGTCTCATCCGGCAGTTTGCACTCTTCCACGACGCTTTGGAAATTCTCCTCACAGGAGAGAATGGTGTTCCACATGGTGACACCGCCCGAGCAGTTGGCAAACGTACCCGTTACCTCTTTGATCACGGATGCTGCCGGACCTGTCATCACATGCTTGGTCAAGCCGGTTACGCGACGGCCGTAAGGGGAGTTGGAGACCAGCTGCCACCTGCCATTCTCCTTCTTCACCTCGATGACAGAACCACCCAAGGCATACAAATAATTCCGGATTTGTTCGGCTGTGCGCTGGTTGTTTTTCGGATCGGCGTTCAAATTATCATAGCCGGTCACGTAATACTCCAGTTCTCCGAGATATTCGTGGTTGACCCAGAGCAATCCGTGATCATTTTTGCCTTCGATAGGCAAAAAGCAGGTAAAGTCCGCATTGAAACCGAACGTATCGCCTGCCGCATTGATTTTATCGCCGTAGACGGCAATCACATCGTAGCGAAATCCATCAGGAAGCACGACATCGTCTTTGTTGGTCGGTTTGATCGGATGAAATTTGGGGGTAAACTTTTTCCTTTTGGCAGTATCCAGCCCAAAGAGGTGATCTGCTGTTTTCCCCGAGATGGATTCCCCACTGGCCAGCGCCGGAATGCCAGTCGTCAATGAAACCAGTGCCGCTGTCCCCGCTCCCAGATACGTCAAAAACTGTCGGCGATTCACGTCCATCGTTTTCTCGCTCCTCTCTGAATTGTAGAAAAACGCGGAAGATTTTCCCTTTTTATTGTAGGCGCAATAGGTAGAAGCTTGGTTAACGATGGTTTAAGAGTTTGTTAAAATACCCCGCCGACTCAAGCGAACGCTCCACCCACTCGGCGTCAGCTAACGCTTTGCCGAGTGGAGTCCCTTGCTGGTGTCGGCGGGGGCCCCCAAACTTTATCGCTTTAATGAACTTAAATTTTCCGATCTGCCAAATAAAGAAAAGCCGTCGGCACTAGTTTGTACCGACAGCTTTTCCTTACCTCACCCAATTCGGCAGGGCACCGGCGAGCAGCCGGGACGCTTCCTCCTGCGAGACCGGCCGGCTGAACAGATAGCCCTGGGCTTCGTGACAGCCCAGCTCCTCCAGCACGGCGATTTGTTCCCATGTCTCGACTCCTTCCGCCAGCACCTTCAGCTTCAAGCTGTGGGCCATGCTGACAATCGCCTTGATGATGGCGATGCTGTCCGGCTCTGCGGAAATGTCTTTGACAAACGAATGGTCGATCTTCAGCGAATCGATCGGAAACTTCCGCAGGCGGCCCAGCGAGGAATAGCCTGTCCCGAAATCGTCGATCGCAATGTGGATGCCCATCTGCCTGAGCGCCCGCAGTTTGTCGTTGACATGATCCACATCATAGAGAGCCGCGCTTTCCTTCAATTCCAGCACCAGCCTGTCCGGCGGCAGCCCCGTCTCCTCCAGGATGCGCTGCACGCCGCCTACAAAATCCGGCTGCTGGAATTGCAGGGTGGACAGATTGACGGCCATCCGCAATTCGCCATAACCGTCATCCTGCCAGCGCTTCACCTGACGGCACGCCTCCTTCAGCACCCACTCATTGATGGCCAGAATCAAGCCGGTCTCTTCCGCCAGCGGGACAAACTCCGCCGGCGAGAGCATGCCCAACTCTGGATGCTGCCAGCGAATCAATGCCTCCATGCCGATGATGCGGCCTGTCCGGATATCCAGCTGGGGTTGGAAGAACAGCTGAAACTCCTTTTGTTCCCATGCCGCATGAAGGGCATTTTCCAACAGCAGGCTGGAAGCGCCGGGCGCATCCGCCACATCGGCAAACCGCTGATACCGGTTTTTCCCCTGTTCTTTCGCCCGGTACATCGCCATATCCGCGTGCCTCATCAGCGATTCGGCATCCGTGCCGTCCTGCGGGTAAAGGGCAATGCCGATGCTGGTCGTGACGTGCAGCAGCAGATCATTCAGTTCAAACGGCTGGGCAAACACTCCCAGGATCTTCTCCGCAGTCCGCACTGCCTGATCCGGACTGTCCAGGGCGGGAAGCAGCACGGTGAATTCGTCGCCGCCCATTCTCGCCAGCATGTCTCCCTCCCCCATACAGTTTTTCAGGTGCCCGGCCACCGTGATCAACAGCTTGTCCCCGATATCGTGGCCCAAGGTATCGTTGATCAGCTTGAAGCGGTCCAGATCCAGAAACATGACGCCCAGCATCTTCCCGCTGCGCTCGGCTTCCTCCAAAGCCGCCGTCAGCTGTTTCTTGAACAGGCGGCGGTTGGGCAAATCGGTCAGGGCATCATGGTAGGCGAGGTGATTGATCGTCTGTTCCGCCCGTTTGCGTTCCGTGATATCCTTGGCGATGCCAAAGGCGCCGACCGGCACCTGATCGATGATGATCGGCACGGTATTGACATGCAGCGTGACGCTGTGGCCCTGTTTATGGCGGATGCTCACTTCGAAGTTTTGGATGTTTCCTTTGCGCACCTGCTTATAGTGACGGATTGCCTTGGCCTGTTCTTCCGGGACCACAAACTGGATAAACGGCTTGTTCAGCATTTCCTCCGGCTCATAGCCGGTGATCTCCTTCACGGCGGGATTTACGCTGGTCAAGTGGCCGCGGGTATTGAAGGCGAACACGGCATCCGTATTGTGTTCAAACAGCGACCGGTACCGCTGTTCGCTTTCCTCCAGGCGGCGTTCCGCCAACTTGCGCTGCGTGATGTCACGGGCCAGCACCGCCACGCTGTCCACCCTGCCATCGGCATCGGTAACGGGGATGGCGCTGGCCTCAATATGGATACAGGTTCCATCATGATGGCGGAACCGGCATTCGAAGTACTGCGTGGATTTGGTCTCCAGCAAGGTCCGGTTCATCTGCTGCATCCGCGGCACTTCGTCCGGATGGAGAAAATCAAGCACGTTCTTCCCGATATAGGATTCGGCAGGCTCCACAAACAGCGACCGGTAGGAAGGCGACGCATACCGCACGGTCCCATCGATCCCATAGATACAGAAGATGTCCGACATGTTTTCCGCGATCAGCCGATAGCGCGCTTCGCTTTCACGAAGGGCTTCCTCCATCTTTTTGCGCTCCGTGACATCTTCGGCAATGGCAAAAATGCCGACAACGCTCCCGTCCACCAACATGGGAAAACAGGTGACATGGAGATCGAGGGGATGTCCCATTTTGTGACGGATCGTGACTTCAAATTGTTGGGTTTCGCCGTTTTTCACCTTGGCCAGATGATGGGCAATCCGCTCCTCGTTCTCCGGCCAAAGCACCTGACGGTAGAAGAGAGCGGATAGCTCCTCCGGCCGAAACCCGGTAATCGCTTCGACAGCCGGATTCCCGCTCAGAAAACGGCCTTCCAGATCCAGCAGGCAGACGAGATGGGGATTGTGCTGAAAAAGCGATTCGTACTGGATGTTTTTCAACCGGGCCATTTGCAGCGCTTTGCGCCGATCCATGTAGGCGGCAAGCAGCTGGAAGGTGAAGATCGCCACCGTCGTCACTTCGCCAAAGGCCAGCACCTGGGCTTGATCCAGCGTGAATGCCGCGGGAAAAAGCGTACCGGCAACCCTGCCGAATTCCACGTTTCTCCAATTCGCAAACTGCAGGACAGCCATCGCCATGCCGATGGAAACGGCCGCAGCGGCTCTGCGGCGCATGCTGGCGGATACGCTTTCCCCTTCTTTGTAAAGGACGCAGCGCATGAGAATCAACATGAGCAGCGACATGCTCCCAAAGTTCAGCCCCGTTTGCAATAGGCCGATCTGGTGCAAGGGTTCAGCCGATAGAATGACCAGGCAATGAAGGAGGGTAAATCCGCCCCCGGCGGTAAAACTGCCGATCAGCGATTTGGCCAGCGGACGGACAGGGAGGAGAAAACCGATCTGCATCATCAATATCGTCACGTGAGAGAACAGCAAGGAGTACAGGAACATCTCGGCATCAACCCGTTCCGGCGCATGCGGGTGGAACGCAATCATCCCGATATAGGGAAGAAGCGATATGCCGATGCCGCCGATCACGGTCCCGCAGCCGATCCAGAAAAGGCGGGGCCGCCCCTTCGTCATCTGCAGGCGGTCGAAGATGTCCATCATCGTGTATATGGCAAGAACGGCAATCAGGAAGGAAAGGGCAGCCAGGGAGAAGTCGATCGCTCCCGTTATCGATTCCAAAAATGTGTCCCCCTTCCAAAAAGAATCTCACCATTATGTAATATATGGAAAAACAGACGGGGTTGACAAGAGAAAAATGAAGAAGCCACTCTTCTCCGAATGGCTTCTCCACGTTTATGGATGGCTTACCTTTTTCCGGCACCCTCGTACTGGGTCAAAAAGTTTTTCAACAGCTGCTTGCCGAACTGGGTGATAATCGATTCCGGATGGAACTGTACGCCTTCGATGGCGTACTGGCGATGGCGGACTGCCATGATCTCCCCCTCCGCCGTCCGTGCCGATACCTCCAGCACATCAGGCAGGGTCTCCTCTTCGATGATCAGCGAGTGATAGCGGGCCGCCTCAAAGGGTGAAGGGATATCGCGAAAGATCGTCTTGCCGTCGTGATGGATTTCGGACGTCTTGCCGTGCATCAGGCGTTCCGCCCGCACCACCCTGCCGCCGAATACCTGACCGATCGACTGGTGGCCCAAGCAGACGCCCAGGATCGGGACCCTGCCCGCAAAATGGCGGATGACTTCCATGCTGATCCCCGCTTCGTTGGGCGTGCAGGGCCCCGGCGAAATCATCAGATAGTCGGGAGCCAACCGCTCGATCTCCTCTATCGTGATCTGATCGTTGCGGTACACCCGCAACTCTTCGCCCATCTCTCCCACATACTGCACCAGATTGTAGGTAAACGAATCATAATTGTCAATCATGATAATCATACGCTCGTCTCCTCTCTGCTCTTCCTTCTTTCTTCGCTCAACTCCAGCGCTTTCCACAGCGCTTCCGCCTTCTTCAGCGACTCGAAATACTCTGCCTCCGGAATGGAATCGATCACGATGCCGGCTCCTGCCTGCACATGAGCCACCCCGTCTTTGGCCACAAGCGTCCGGATCGCGATGTTAATCTCCAGATCGCCGTCGAAGCCGAACCAGCCGATCGAGCCCGTATAGACCCCCCGCTTCACCGGTTCCAGCTCTTCGATGATCTCCATCGTCCGCACCTTGGGCGCACCCGTGATCGTCCCGCCCGGAAATGCGGCGGCTACCGCGTCGAAGGCGTCTTTGCCGTCCGCCAGCATCCCCCGGACGTGCGACACGATGTGCATGACATGGGAGTATTTCTCCACGGTCATGAATTCGCTCACTTCCACGCTGCCATACCGGCAGACACGGCCCAGGTCGTTGCGCTCCAGATCAACCAGCATGACGTGTTCGGCCCGTTCCTTCTCGTTGTCGATCAGCTCCCGGGCCAGGCGTTCATCCTCGGCCTCGCTCCGGCCCCGCGGGCGGGTCCCGGCGATCGGGCGGGTGCTTACTTCCCCGTCCTTCACTTTGATCAGGAGCTCCGGCGATCCGCTGACCAGTTGAAACTCCGGGAAATGAAGATACCCCATATACGGTGAGGGGTTCAGCCGGCGGAGCACGCCGTATACCTCAACCGGCTCCACCTGCATCCGCCTGCTCTGCCGTACGGACAGGTTCACCTGGAACACATCTCCCTGGGCGATATACGCCTGCACCCGCCGCACCGCCTGTTCAAATTCCTCCCGGGAAAACGACACCTCCTCCGCCTCAGCCGCAGCGAGCGGCCGTCTGCGGAGCGCTTCCCAATCGGTCTGCTCCTGCGGCGAGACGCATGTCAGCAGCCGCTTCGCGCGCCCGACAAGGCGTTCGGCCGCCTGGCGATAAGACGCTTCCGTCAGTTCCGCCACCGGGATCTGCGTCAGGCAGCAGAGTTCGCGGGTCTGATGATCAAAGGCGATCACGTCCTGCACGATCATCACATACAGATCGGGCAGCTGCAGATCATCCTTGGCCTGATCGGGGAGCGTCGGCTCAAAATAACGGTTCATGTCATAGCTCAGATAACCGACCGCTCCCCCGCAAAAATCCGGCAGGCCGGAAAACCGCGGCATCCGGTACTTCTGCAGCAGCCGGCGCAGCACATGCAGCGGATTCTCTCCGTTTACGCATTCCTCCCTGCCGTCGGCATAGCGGATCACGGTGACCCGATTCTTCGATATTACCGACGCGATGGGGTCGCCGGCAAGAAAGGTATACCGGCCCGCTCGTCCGCTTTCCAACAGGACGGCCCCCTCCAGGGACGGCCTCAGCTGGGTCATCAGATGGAAAGGATCAAGATGCTCCGGCCATGGCAGACGTACCGCCAGCGGCACATAGGGATAACCCGACGGCGTGTGCTTCAACTCTTCAAAAGCAGGCAGGATCAAGGCTGTTCACGCTCCGAATGTTAATCGCCAAATGCTTATCCTTCATAGTAGCATGAAACAATCAACCCCGCTATAGCCCGCGCCGTTCCGGATGAGGCGTAAAATAACCCCGCCGACTTAAGCGAACGCTCTACCCACTCGGCGATAGCTATCACTGCGCCGAGTGGGGTCCCTTGCTGGTGTCGGCGGGGGCCCCCAAACTTTCTTCGTCACTTTATCATTTTAATGAACTTAAACTTTCCAATCTGCTAAAAACAGGCCATAAAGCCCGTCGATGCGGCTTTATGGCCTGACTTTTCCCTCTTATTCTTCAAACTGGTAAAGCGGTGTGGAAAGATAGCGCTCACCGTTGCTGGGGATGACGGCAACGACATTTTTGCCTTTGCCCAGTTTCTTCGCCACCTTCAGCGCAGCATGGATCGCGGCGCCGGAAGAGATGCCGCCGAGAATCCCCTCTTCGCGTGCCACGCGGCGGGCTGCCTCATAAGCCTCTTCCGCTTCCACCTGGATGATTTCATCGTAGATTTGCGTATCGAGAATGTCCGGAACAAAGCCGGCACCGATCCCCTGAATCTTGTGCGGACCCGGTTTGCCGCCGGAGAGAACCGGCGACGATGCAGGTTCCACCGCCACGATGTGGATATGGGGATACGCTTCCTTCAGCACTTGACCCGCACCGGTAATGGTGCCGCCGGTACCGACGCCTGCGATGAAGGCATCGATGCCCCCGATCTCCTTGCCCTGTGCGAGCAGTTCCTGTCCGGTCGTCTCCCGGTGAACCTTCGGGTTGGCCGGGTTTTTGAACTGCTGCGGCATGAAATAGGACGGATTTTCGCTGGCGATCTCTTCCGCCTTGCGAATCGCTCCGCGCATGCCTTCCGATCCGGGCGTCAGGATCAGCTCGGCCCCATAAGCCCGCAGCAGATTGCGGCGCTCTAAGCTCATCGTCTCCGGCATTACCAGGATCGCCTTGTATCCTTTGGCAGCCGCCACCATCGCCAACCCGATCCCGGTGTTGCCGCTGGTCGGTTCAATGATCGTATCGCCCGGCTTCAATTTTCCTTCCTGTTCAGCCGCTTCGATCATGGACAGCGCAATCCGATCTTTCACGCTGCTGCCCGGGTTGTAAAACTCCAGTTTCAGGTACACATTGGCCAGATCGTCGCTGACAACGCGGTTTAATTTTACCAGCGGTGTAGATCCGATCAGCTCTGTAATCGAGTTTGCCACTCGCATGCTTCCGCCTCCCTAAATACCCAAGTAAAATACTAGGTTTTATTGGCATTATACCAAAGGGGAGCAAAAACCGTCAATTTATTGTTTTCCCACAATTCGAACACCGACCGCCTGCTTCAACCGCTCCAGCACCTGATCGAGCGATTCCACCTGGGCCAGTGCCAGCTCGTGCCGAATCTGTTCTTTCACGGCTTCATACGGCAATTGTTCCGCGTCCTGGCGCTCCAGCACGCGGATGATGGCATACTGCCCGTCCAGGGGGATCGGATTGCTGTCTTGATTCAACGGCAGGGAAGCGATGGTCTCTTTCATTTGATCCGGCAGGTCTTGATCCTCGGAGGACACCCACCCGAGATCGCCGCCGTTCGCGGCCGTCAGCGTATCGATCGACCGCTCCTTGGCCAGCGTGGAAAAGTTGGCCCCGGCCTGCAGTTCCCGCTGCACCTGCTTTGCCTCTGCCTGGGAAGCCACGACGATCTGCCAGACGCGGGCTCTCATCGGCTTCGCATAGCGGTCCTTGTGTTTGTTGTACTCGTTCTTCATCTCGTCCTCGCTGACCGCTATGTCTCTTGTCGCCAGCTCCTGCAGCAAGAGCTGGTACGTCACCTCCTGACGCAGGGCGTCCAGATCGGTGCCGGCCTGCTCTTTCAACGCCGTCTGGAAATCCTGCTCCGGGCCGTAGCTCTCCTTGATCTTGGCGATCTCCTCATCGACACGCTTGGGATCGAGGGTGAGGCCGATCCGTTTGGCCTCCTGGAAGACCACTTCCCGATCGATCATGTCTTCCAGGACCTGCTGACCGTATTTCTGCTTCAGATTGCGTATCCAGTCAGCCTCGGTGATCGTCGTGCCGCCCACCACCGCCGCTGCCTGCAGCTCGCTTGCCTGCTTGTACCAGGACCAGGTCACCACCGCTACCAGCAGGACCAAAGCCGCGATCAAGCTCCACAACATTTTGACGTTGTTCAACCTTTCCCCTCCCTTAGCTGCGGGACTCGATTTCCCCTTTCAGCTTCTCCAAGGATTCCCTGTCGAAATAGTATCGTTCATTGCAAAAATGGCAGTGCACTTCTGCTTCTCCCTGTTCGGCGATGATGCTTTCCATCTCCGCCTTGCCGAGGCTGACCAGCACTTCGCTCACCTTTTCCGGGGAGCAGGTGCACGCGAAATGAATCTCCGTCCGGCTCAAGATCTTGGGGTCCTCCAGCACCTGTTCCAGAATCTGCTCCGGCGTCATCCCCTCCCCGATCATCCGGGAAACCTGCGGCAGCTTGGCGATTTTCTGCTCGATCACGTCGATCACGTCATCGGGTGTCCCCGGCATCAGCTGCACGATAAAGCCCCCTGATGCCAGCACGTAGCGTTCCTGCGGGTGAACCAGCACGCCCACCCCTACGGCCGACGGAGTTTGTTCCGATACCACGAAGTAATAGGTGAAGTCCTCCCCGATTTCCCCGGAGACGATCGGCGAACTGCCTTTATACGGTTCGCGCAGCCCGAGATCCTTGACCACATGGAGAAAGCCGTCGGTCCCCACCGCTCTTTTCACATCCAGCTTCCCTTTGTCATTCAGCTCGAAATGAACGTGCGGATTGGAGACGTAGGCACGCGCTTCGCCGTGGGCATTCGCCTCCGCCACGATCTGGCCGATCGGGCCTCCCCCATTTATTTTGACAGAGATCCGTTCATCTCCTTTCAGCATGGCGCCCATCATCACGGTGGCGGTCAATGTCCGTCCCATGGCGGCCGTCGCCGTGTTCCACATGTCATGCCGGCGGCGAATCTCCTCCACGATCCCGGTCGTCCGCGCGGCAAAAGCCCGCACATTCCCGTCAAATCCGGTTGCCCGTATCAAATAATCGCTCATGATGCGCTCCTCCTTCATGCTCCTGACCAAAAATGAGACTCGACGATAGTGTACCATAAAAACCCCCGCCCAACCCAAGCGGTCGCTCAAGTCGGGCGGGGGACAACCGGCCGCCTTTTCAGCGGCGTACGGCACGTTGACAACGTTCCCGGTTTTGGCATCGACATAGACCTCGGCAGCATCCCGTTCGGTCCATAAATCAGGACGGGCCCCGGCGCTTTTTTTCCCACAGCTACCGGCCAGATGTAGCAAAGCGTCAGTTCCTGGCCACTCAGGTACGCCTGAGGAGCGGCTTCCGCTGAGACCAGGGGCTGGCGGTCCGGCAAGCCGGTTTGCTCACCGGCGGCCGCAAAAAGGGAAAAGCCCGGGATGCTCCCCATCGCCAGGGCTTGCTCCACGTTGGCGTCACGCGGGCGGCGGCATGCACGGGCAAGACTGCCAACACGCTGACCAGCGCCATAACCAGCAGCGACGGACTGATCGGCTTCATCCCTGTAACCTCCCTACATTCATATCGGATTTTACTATTATTCGTCTCATTAATTATCTAACCCGCAACACTTGGGACAGCAATGCATCGGAAGCATATTGGACCAAGTAGCATCACGAATTAAACTCGGAAAAAATCGCCACTATTGAAAATTAAATCTCACCAATTCATAGTAAGTAGTGTAAAATATAAGATAAATATCCAATTTAATGTATTTACAAACAAGAATTGGAGGGAGCTATGAAACTGTCATTAATTTTTATTGTAGTAACGTGTTTATTTTTACTTTCAGGCTGTAGTGAACAAATGAACTCTCCACATATACAACCAGGTAACTCAACAAGATCAACTTCTTACCAAAGCAAGATGACAAATGAAACATCAACAAAAGACATATTGTCAGAAGTTGGTTTAATTAAGCAACATTTAAAAATAGGAATAACCAAATCCCGTATCTTAAATGAATTTAATAACTATAATATTCAAGTCGTAAAAGACTTAGAAAATAATGAAATTTACAGGATCGATATTATTTCTAAAACAGGATACAAATTTTATAATGAAGATAAATTTGATTCTATAGATATACAAGGGTTACAAAATGATAACATGCGAGTTCAAATATTTTTGTCTTTTTCGGAAGATAATTTGCTAGAATCCTATAGTCTATATTATTGTGATGAAAACAAAATAATCCATGGGTATCATCTCTTTGAAAACGGAGAGAGTAAAGAAGATATAATAACTCTTTAAAACACAAACCAATGGTTTCTTAGTCATCGGTTTTATTTGTGTGTCTACTCGGTATGGGCGGTAGCTATAGGGCGAAAGTCCCGAAAGAGGCGGCTGTACCAACCGTTAGACCAAGGCAAGGATATCTGCCTTGAGGCAGAACCCGGAAGGAAGCCAGAGGCAATGTCCCGCCTAGTAAGATGCCCCAATTTATGGCAGTTGTACTAGGGTGTTCTTCGCAGTCTACGGAGTATTTAGATCGAACAAATATTCGTTTTGTTCCGTCACAGCGGACGTCTATATGACTACTAATAATTCGATAGAGACTCCGGTTCTGTCAGAGGAGACAATGGGTGGGAATACGAACGCGTTACCGCTACCCCCGTTCGATCGGTCTTCCACGCTACAAAGCAAATACTCTTAATGGTTTATGACGGTTAATCTAAATCTCTGTACATTAAAAAACCCTTGGTATTGCCTACTAGCAATACCAAGGGCTTATGAGTTTGGGCAGAGATATTGTCACGTCAATGCTTGATAATCCGCCATAGACCGAACGATACGTATAATGGAAAGAACAAACGCGGGGGCAAGTCACCCTTCTACTCGATTCTTATTTAGCTTATTTAGAAAAGTTTTTTGCCTCAAATTCTTCGGGTTTTAGTAATTTTACCTTTTCCACTTTCTTACCGTTTTTTTCCTTGATTTCGTCTACTCTCCAATCATTTTCTATCTTATTAAAAACGTACAAGTAATTTTTCCCTTCTTTAGATTTGAATGCAACTAATATTTGAGAACCGTCTTTCTTAAGGTAGATTGCAGGCATAAAATCGCCTTTTTGGATTTTTTTGTCCTTGCCATTAAAAACATTTTGAGATAGAGCTAATCGGAATTTTGCGTATTCATCTGTGGAAAAATTGGTATTTTCTCTTTTAAACTCTGTAATTCTAAAGATTTTATAATCGGATTCATTAATGTTAAATGAATCAGAAATATCTGATGTGATTATTGAAAAAGTTTCATCAAGTTTTTTCTCAGCATATTCCTTATATGCTGCCTCGGCTTCATTCGAAGAAAATTTCGAATTGTTTTTTGCTAATAATACGTTATTAGAATTAGAGGCGATTACAAAAACAAGAGCCACTATACCAGCAATAGTAGGATACCAATATTTATTAAAACCCATTTTATTACCTCCTTATTATTTATAGAATGCATAGGTATCATCATAGTCTTCATGTGTAAATTCCCAAGTGTCAACATCTACAGTAGCAGCGTAGGAGTAACACTCCCAATAAACGTCAGAATCGGCTTCATAATCACTTCTGACGATTACATAATCGGAATCGTTGTCTGAAAGCTTGTTATTTGAATCATAATAATCAAGATCTTTGTAAAGTTGTACATCAACATATAGTTGCTCAGAAAAACCTTGACTACCAAAAGCTTCTGCATCAGTTCTAGCTATTGCTTTGTACTCACCTGAACTGTAGTCAGTAAAAGATAATCTTGCTTCTGCATCTACACCTGTATAATTTGCAAATGCTCCTAATGGAATAGATAGAGCAACTAAACCTGCTGTGAGTAAGCCTTTCTACGATAAAAAGCCACAAATACCATCTCCTTTTTCTCAAATTATACAATATATGTTAATTGTATATTATGTTTTGAATAATTTAAAATATTATCCAATAAAAATTGGATATATGAATTTACATACCAATTCAAAAGTCTTCAAAAACGATTACAGTTTCAAAAATACTTAAATGAGCAATTCTTGCAAACAAACTATACACTATACCTAAAAAATGAGTAAATTGGTACATGCTCTCGGAAATAATTAGATACCTTGATTGCAACTGGAGGCGATGGATCGGTTTGATGTGCGGATGGCGGAAGGACAACTCGTTATCCTTGGAATTAAACGGGGAGTCGCTGTTTATCGAGGAAGCAACTAAGACTCCGCCAAGCTTTTTGGAGGAGCCTTAGTTGCGAAGCATAAGACGTGAGGATTGTCGGCAACGCAACAGGCGTTTCGTTTAGCCGACCACTTATGCAGAAGGGCAAAATGTATAAATTCCTATATGCCAATAAAGCCCGGACGTCAGCATAGACGTACGGGCGTCTTCATGTCAGGACAAATATTCCTTGAGCGCGCGGGAACCTTTCTGTTTGCGCAGCCGATCGATGGTCGTGGCTTCAATCTGCCGGATCCGCTCGCGGGTAAGGCCAAACATCCGGCCCACCTCCTCCAGCGTATAGATCTGATCGTCATACAGGCCATAGCGCATCGCGATGATCTCCTGGGCCCGAGGGTTGAGCCGGCCAAGGGCCGCTTTTACCTGTGCGCGCAGATCCACCTTTTCGATCCAATCATCGAGAAGGGCCTCTCCATCATCCACAATCTCCGCGTAGCTGAGCAGCTCGTCGTCGCTCTCCGCTTCCCGCGGCTCTCCGATAAAGTCGTCATCAATCGACTCCAGCTTGATGGTCAGAGCGTACTCGATCGCTTCCACCTTTTCCGGCGAAATCCCCAGATATTCGGCGATTTCATGACGCTCGGGATAACGATTCAAGCGATGGGCCAGCTGCATGACCCGCTTCTGGTACTGGCGAATCTGCTCATGCATGTGAACAGGGATGCGGATGAGATTGCCCTTGTCGTTGATCGCCCGCGTAATCGCCTGGGAGATCCACCAGTGGGAGTAATGGTACAAACGGACTCCGCGATTCACATCAAATTTATCGATAGCGGTAAACAAGCCGATTGTACCTTCCTGTATCAAATCGAGAAACGGCATGCCTTTCTTCAGATGGCGAAGGGCCGTGCTGACAACGTAACGGAGATAGGCGCGGACCAGCTTTTCCCGGGCCTGCATATCACCGAAACGCTGATAGCGGATCAGGCATTCCATCTCTTCTTCCTTATCCAACATGGGTGTTGCAGCGACGTCTTCCAGAAACAACAAAGCGGATGTGTCCCGGCGCAGCGACTTCGGGACCACGATCCCCAATTGCTTTTCAACTTCCCGCCAGCGACGGGGGCTCGCCTGGAAAGTGGAGTGACTGACAGTCATGTGCAACCCTCACTTCTTCGGAGAATAGGGTATTCAGTTACTAAAGCGTATTTTCGACAATGTTTGCCCGATTCCTTCACATTTACAGAATATTTATGGAAATTAATATTGGCAATACAAGAAAGGAATGGAAATCACGTGTTTCCATTTAAAAATTCGGCGAGCGCCGAGCCTTGGGCGAGGGCGGAGCCGTTGTGGCACATGTACGAGAATATAAGAAAACCCCGCCGACTTAAGCGAACGCTGTTGTCGGCGGGGGCCCCCAGCCTCTCCCCCTCGCTTTATAACTTTAAAGCACCTAAACATTCCGATATACTAAAAAAACCGCCCGGACACGTGCAAATGGTGTCGAAATCAGGCGGTTCTGGCGCTTGAATCTTGTCGAAGCGGTCAGTCGGGCAGCGGGATCGGCATCTCCAGATGGCGGCGGCCGTCCTTGGCGCTGGTTTCAAACAGGATCAGCATCAGCGTAGAGTTGGGCCGTTCTTTTTTTACGTGGAGGGTAAAGGAGAAGTCCCCCCATGCCGGGGCCCCCTGGGAGGCCTGCACATGCCCTTTGACCAACTCGTTATGGCCGTCCTCGACGACATAATTCACAACCGCTTCAAAAACCTTGGCCTGACCTTTGACTTCATAGGTATCGGCCTTGATCTTGGTGACGGTCACGTGTTGAAAAATCTCATTGTGGTACGCTTCCGCCGGCTCCTGGGCTGGTGCGGGGTCCGGCTGTTGGGATGGCGGAGCCGCCGGGGCTTCGGCCGCTGGAGATGCAGCAGGAGGTGGCGGCGCTTCCGTGGTGGGGGCGGGCACTGCGGCGGGCGGTTCGGCTGTGCGGGTCCCGCAGCCGCCGAGGAGAAACAGGCTGCCAATCAGGAACAGGACAAACAGAGGTTGGCGCATCGTGATCCCTCCATCCTTTTCCTCTTTGACGGAGCTGGACGCGAGAATGTTTCCAGGCGAATCCCCACAGCAGGGCATGCGCCCAACCCTCTCGATTGCGCGGCCGCGCCAGGGCGGGTACCTGTTCCCAATCGCAGGGGATTTGGATATGCTCGACGATCCACAGCCCGGGTGATCCGCTCAGCATGCAGGATTTCAACGTGGGGAGGCCGGATTCCATCTTGTGCATGCAGGATTTCGCGTGATAAGCCGGATTCCATCTTGTGCATGCAGGGAAAATCGTCCTTATAGGGGTTACCATTTGAGCTCTTCCACGCTTACGACGGGAAAGGAATGGGCGGGAAGCAGCGGCACCAGCGGCCGTTCATGGACGTAAGCGACGACAACGTTGGACGGTCCTATCATCTTCTTGGGTGCAATGCGCAGGAGCTGACCCTTTTCCGTCGTAACCGCAACCTGCAGTTCTCCGCCAGTCGGCCGCTCTTCCGCACCGGTATCTGCTTCCTCGATCAACAGCGCATTCCCGTTGAATCGCAAGGATAACCGGATGTCCTTCCGCCAGTCCTGAAAGGAAACATAATAATTGGCGATGAAGACGGGATCCGTCGTGACGCTTGTCGAAGACGGGAGATACCTGTCCCCCTGTCTGCTGTAGCTGCCGTTCTCTGCCATCCGTACGGCAAACCGATCCATCGCCTCCGGCTGCACCATCTCGATGATCCCTTCCGTTTTTAACGCCTGATCAATCGAGAACGTCGCATGATGATTCGCCAGTTCGATCAACGTTTTCATTTCCGCCTTTTTCAGCATCGCCACATCAGCGTCGACAACCATGAGCCCCACCAGCAGGAGAAAGAGCAGCGTCGATATGGATAACACGTTGATACCCATCCGGTTTTTCCTTTCTTCACAAATCGTAATCCATGACGTTGATGGTTCCCGTCCGCTCTACGTCCAGCAGCTGCGGCCAATCGGGAAACAGGGCGGTCAGCTGTGGATAGGGAATGCTCAGCCGCAGCCGAAATTCGTCCTCGTGACTCCACAGGATCGGATCAGCGGCTTTCGTGCGGGCGACTTCAATCCGAATATCGTTTTCATCCAGTCGGTACGACTTTTCCGCCAGCTCCTGATGAATAAACTGCCGAAGCTGATTCACCACCTCTGCGTCATTTTTGCCGCCGTGGTTGGTTACGTATTTTGTCGCCGCCATACTTATCTCCAGCAGTTCGCTTTTCATCTGGAGCACAACATGCGCCTGCAGAACTCCCAGCGGTACCATGAGCAGCACCATGACGTTCATAATGGTAGCGAGCAGTTGGCCCATCAGTTTGTCCCAAAGCGGATCGCTTCCGCAAACAGTTTGTTGAAAAATCTGGTGCATGCGCCCAGAATGCTATCCGGCCCGTCCAGCAGGAGCACATAGGACATGGGGACGACGATGACGATCAACGCCAACACGGAAATTACCTTGGTCAACGATTACCACCCCGGATCAAAATATTCTGACGGCCGACTGCCCGTAAAACGAAATACGGTCTCCCCCGTGACAAACCAATTGATCCACTGCGACATACGGGACGGACGGATGGTGAGCGTGAGCCTGACCATCTCGTTTCTCTCTTTCCTTGCTCTTTGCCCTTCCTCCAGCGGCCAGGAACCATCAAAATAGTCGCTGTTCACACTCTCCCAGCCCATCCCGTTCATTTCTTCCCGATAATAATCGGCAAGGCCGCTGTGCAAATACCCAATGTCCTGCATGTCATCCATCACATCCGTGTATACGCCGCGGGCAATCCCCCGCTCCAGCGCATACAATTCCATGCACATCACCCCCGAGAAGAGGATGATAATCACCGACAGACAAAGGAGAAAAACCTTCAACTTCAGCATCGTCTTCTCCTACCCGCGAAAATCCCGCGGTTAATGAAAGGTTCGTACGGCTGCCTTTTGTATGCGCATTTCCTGCACATTTTTCAGGGAATCCACCGGGTTCTTTTCCCAAAAAACCGTACACAACAGACAAACCATGGCAGCGATCATCAACAAGGTTATGTTCTGAAGCATGCGTTAATTCGAGCTGGTATACGTATTGCCGTTTTGCATCGTAAACCTTATCTGCTCGTTGGCTGTGTCGTAATTGAGAGAGGAAACCGAATCGTTGATGTGCTCGGCTGTTTGGTTGGCAGCCGGGCTTAGCTCATTGCCGTAACTGCTGACCCCAATTCCCAAAACCATGACGCATGCAAGAAAGATAAAAAACATTTTTGACATGTAAACCACTCCGTTTCTTTTGGTATGAATTGTTAATTGGTTGACGGTATCGCCTTATCGATCCAGCTGACGCTTTTCTCCCTAAGTCCGCCTTCTTTCATAACAGCTTTGTTGATTTCCGCCATGCTGGCAACCAGAATCCCCAGCGTAAAGACGAGGCAGAGAAGGATGGAAAACAGTTTGCTCACGGACCGTCCCCCCTTTCTACAACAGATATTTGCTCAACAATTCCGTCAGCAGCTTGTACCACGGAAACATCGCCACAATCAACCCGATATAAAACGCCGGATAAACTATCACGCTGTATCCAATCCCCAGCGACTTGATCTTCTTGCGGTGCCGAAACTCCCTTCGGTTATCGACGGCCCATTCAAGCCGCTGCATGGTCAGCGACATCTGATGCGCGGACAATTGTTCAATCGTGCGCAGGTTGGAAACCAGCATGATGCCATCGTCGACACCCAACTGACGCTTGAATGCCTCCAATGCCGCGAAGCGATCTTTGTTCCATTCGGACAGGGAGGGGATGTATTGCTTCAGCAAGCGTGTCGGACGCGCAGCCTTTACCAAAGCCGTATACGGCGGCACCTGATTTTCCAGCAGGTTGAGGTATCGGTTGGTAAAGCGGGCGATATCGGTACTGAGCAGCTCTTCCCTGTACCCGGCCCATCCCTTTAACAGCAGGTGAGGAAGCCAGTAACCCAGGCTGGGTACAATGCAGAACGTGAGATACGGAAACGTACCGTTCCCCCGAAACAATGTCCATAAAACGATGATGAAGAGCAAACTGCCTCCAAACAGCCACTGCAAGAACGTCCATTCCGCCTTCCCCCACCCGAATGGACGTCCCGCTTTCCGCAGCAGGTGATCCCACTCCTCCTCTTCTTCCTTTCCCACCGCTTTCGTCCAGAAGCGCCAAAAGGAATCCGAGAGCAACAGCCTTCTTTTCGGCCGCTTTAACAGATAAACAGCCGTTGTATAGCTTGTCAGAAACACCCCCACGGCTCCAATCCCCAGCAGCAGATTCATCAGTGCATCGGCCATCATCCGTGCCTCCTTCCCCAGATAAAGGCAAGCAAGATGGAGAGACACCATACCGTTATGGCGACGGAAAGAATAGACTGCCCATCCGCGGTAAAAAAGTACAGACGGTAAGATTCTTTCAGAAGCGACTGGTTATAGGGAATCAGCAAGACACAGATCACGATCACGATGATCAGACTGATCCAGATGGAATAAATCTCACTGTTTCGTTCCTCTTTTTCATCCTGCTGGACAAACATCTCATTGGTTAAGCGGTTTAGCGATGACTGAATGTCTGCCGTTTCTCCCTCCAATCCGCTCGCGATATAGGTGGAAAAATCATGGGCCCAGTGATGGTTCAGTCTCTCCGCAAACGATTCCACTGCCTGAACAGGGTCTCCGCCATCCGCCAGTTTGTTGTTTAGCAAGAGCAGCTCAGGCAGCAGCTCTTTGGGGCACTCCTCCACCATTTCGCGGAATGCCAGGACAATACTCCCCCTTCCGCTGTAGTAACGCGAGAACAAATCGACAAAATGGCAAAACGACTTGATCATCTTGTTGACTCTGACCGTATAGCGGGCATATAACAGCAGGCTTGGAGCAAGCAGCATCAACAGAAACAAGGAGAAGGAGGCTGCGATGTTACCGATGAAAATGCCGAACCAGAAACCCACAAAAGATCCAAGAAAGGAGAGGAGAAAGTATCCTTCCGGCGACAGCTTGCTGCCCACCACACTGCACCAGGTCTCGTAACGGCCATACACATAGCGACCATTTTTGTCCGCCAGCAGCTTTTTCCGCAGGATTGCCACTGTCTTCGGATAGAAGACCTTTGGCTCCAGCCTCATGCGTATCAAAATGGTTCCCCAAAAGAAGAAGGTGAGGAACAGGCACAGCGCCATGGGAAACAACAGATAATAGCTCATAGCTGTCTCCCTATGTCCGTCAGCCCTAACGCTTTTAATACGCCCAAATCAGCATGTCCCATGCCGCACATATACTCCACCAACTCCCCAGACAAATGCTTTCCCGTCCACTCATATTCACCGGTTGCCAGGTTCTTGTGGACTAGCGGAACCGATTCTGCTCTCTGCATCAAAGCATTCCACTCGGTCACATGAATCGCGTCGATAAAGCGGTGCCCGTTATTGCGGAATTTGAGCGAATTGACAAAGTTAACCGCTCTGCTGATTCTCTCTTGGGTCAGCTCAATGCTGCGGCCGCCGTATTGATAAACCAGATCGGTCAAATCGTTGAGAGCCTGGTGAGGAAACCTTTCATGCAGGGCGCCAATGGTAGCATCCGTGCCCCTTATCCCGGCGTTGATGAAATGGTAAGCTTCAATCGGTTCCCTGATTTCTCCGATCAAAATCGTATTGGCCGTCGTTCGATACAAATCCTTAAAACAGTGTGCGAGTTCAATGCCGATCTCCTCCACATTTTGCAGTTCAATCACTTCCCCCGGCCAAATGTCGCCAAACCGCATTTCGTGCTCGCTTTCGTATATCGTGATGTATTCGGTTTCCGGGTTTTTCAGCTTTAACATGCAGATCATCAGCGTTGTTTTCCCTGCTGCCATCGGCCCGATCACCAACACGTTGCCTCTGCCGTACACCTGCTGTTCGATGAGAAGCTGCACTTTTTCATCGAACGCGGGCAATGGCTGCCGGCGCAAATCGTCGAGCGAGAAGGAAACGGTGGTAAACCTTCGGACAATGATGGTCGGAACGCGGGAATAGGGAAACGTAAACATCGTCAGCCTTGCTTTCAAGCTGTCCAGATACCCGCTGAGCCGGGGCTTTTTTTCATTGAAGGTCAAACCTGCCGCGTTGGTCAGTTTTTGCTGCAAGATTTCCACTTCTTTCAGCGTGGGGCGGTAAGGCAAAAATTTCTTTTTTCCCTGTTCCAGATAGCTTACCGGCTTGTCGGCGGATATTCGCACCTCTTCGACCCACGGTGACAGCTGAAGGACAACATCGAGAATCCCCCATCCGTAAGTGGCATAGGTCAAGCCTTCATACGCGTTTACATGGGGCAAGATCTTTTCGGTGACGGGCCTTCTCAACACTTCTTCAAAATAATGCTGCAGCCGCAGGATGATTGCCCGATGACTCTCTTTGTCTCCCTGTTCTGCCAGCGTCAGGATGCGCTGCATTTCCAGACGTTCTTCCCGGCTGCTCCCATAGTTGTTGAGATAATCGCGGGCGGCCTGCTTAAGTGCATCCGGGTCATGCAGCTCTCCGATTGGCAGCGGGTATGCCGCTCTTTTCATTTAGATCGCCGCCTCCTCCCGCCTTCGTTCCGCTTCCGCGATCGCCCGCAAACTGTTGACGTAGGTTCTGGGCGGAAACATCTCCTCCACCAGTATGCTCCTGCTCTGATGCGATTGAAAAACACGGTTGTCGGAAATACGCGGCACAATTCCGTAAACAGGTACTCCCTCCTTGATTCTGCGGGCGCTCATCTGTGCGCCGTCAAAATGGCTGACCAGAAGCTGCGGGGAAACCTTTGTCTGCTGCCATTTGCGTATCCACCTATGTGCGCTGTCGATGCTGAACGGATCTGCTCTGACAAAAAAGATAGGATGGTCAACCTCCAGCAAAAGCGTCTGCAGCGCCTCCGTTTCCGGAAAACAATAGCCCCAGTCCAGATAGGTGTAGTCAAAATTCCTTCTCAATATCCGCAAAAGCGTTGAAATCTCATAACTTTTCCATCTGCTTGTGGCGGAGGAGTAAAACAGGTTATGCAGTGACTCGCTCCGCTTGAACGCCCCCAGCCAATTCCGTCTTTCCGCAACAGCTGTATGAATGAGGTCGGGACGAAACATGGATAACTGATGCTCCTGCAGCCCAAAATACTGGGTCAAATCCGGCTTTTCCACGTTCATATCGATAACCGCCACGCGTTTATCGGGATGCTGCTTGGCCAGCAGTACCGGATAATTGACGCAGAACGTCGTGATCCCTGCCGCTCCGTAACCCAACAGCGCGTAAACGCTCCCTGAAGCTTCACGCTTGTCCGACCAGTCGGGAACGGCATCTTCCATGCCCAAGATCCGGCCGATTCTGCCGGATAACTCGCTGTAACCTTGATTGGCGGGCAGCAAATAGATGTTGGGCAGATTCATCTCTTCGATGATCCTGGCGATAAACGGCTCATCTTTATGCAGAGGAACGATCAGCATCGGAACCTCTCCGGCCAATTGGGACCGTAATTTCGGCACCCACTCCCAGATGGGCATGGCAAAAGATTCCGAGAAAAGAACCGCCGCTTCCAGAGGGAAGAGCTGAAGCTGTTGAAAGCACTCGCTCTCATTCTCCGCTGCCAGCACTTCGCAGCCTGCCGGCATGAACAAGGGAACCAACGACTTCATCGGATAACATACGATGACTTTCATGACGTGCCACCTTCCTTGGAAACCATGATGTGACCGATTTGGATCGTGCCGTACTGCATCGCCTCCGAGAGCATCCGGTACTGCTGGTCGGTCAGATTAAATCCCAGGTATGCCGGCAAGGATGACGGCTGAGCCCGGTAGTCGCGATAGCGCCGCTCCGCATCCGTATATTTCCTGGCTTCCGATCCGTGAAACAGCGTATCCCCTATCTGTCGGCCGTCAGGAATCACGCTGGGCTTGATCGTGTAAATCTCAATACCGTTGTTGTCTTTGACGGTCGCCAATTGGCTTTCAAAGAGCAGTTCAGCAGATGCGTTCGTGCGTGTGAAGTAGGAAGGAGGCGGCATGTTCGCAAGCTCTGTGGGGGAACGGTATCGTACCCATACCTTGACATAGTCCCCTTTTCTCAACTCTGTCACAGGCATCATGTCCGTAATGGGGAACTCATACCGTGCTTTTCCCTTTTCCGGAAGCAGATGCCCATCGTCCAATTTTTGTTTTAATACTTGTTCCCCCGCAAAGATGGGCTGGACACTCCGTTTTCCGACCACGCCTTCCAGCGACGTGACGGCATCGGGCAGGATTTCATCCGCCTCCTCGTTGACAAGTACCACATCCTCCGTGGTGATGGGCTCAAACGGCTGGATTTCCCTGCCGTCCGCCACTTTCACAACAGGGGCAAACAGCTTTTCATGCGCCAGGGAGTCTATGTATCTGGTCGCCGCATAGAAACTGAATAAGGCCAATAGAAACGAAATGAGGCTGATGATGATGAGCGTCCGCTTCTTCATAACATCCTTCCTTGCATGTCATAGTGGTCTTCATCTGAGGGCGGCCAGTCGGGCAAACACTTCACCCTCTTCCGGATACATTTCCAACAGAAACTTGCTGTTGATCTGTGCGCCGATCACTTTTTCAGAGGAGATCTGGGGAACAAACAGCTCAATGGGTTTGATCTGCTGCTCCTGATGCCACAAGGAAATGGTTCCTTCCAGTCTCTTGATCACGCTTGACCTCGCAAAGGCCGTATCCCACTTATTGGCAATCAGTCTGATTTTTTGAAAATGCTTGCTCCACCAACCAGGCGCATCCTGTGTCAGGATCGTTCTCGCCAATCGCGGGATATCGGAATCGCATACGACCCATACTTCGTCGGCAAGGTCCGCCAGCCACGCCGCTGTTTCCCGCTGGATATGGGACGACAGGTCGATAATCAGCATCGATGCATGTTTGCTGTTTGCCAAAAACCAGCTGGCTATCCGGGGATGTGTCGGGGTGAGCCTTGGAAAAGGGGAGATTGCCTTCACCCTTAGATACCCGTCCTGAAGATAGACAGCTTTTTCCACAATGCCTTCCTCGCCCCCCGCTTCGGCTTTCCCTCTCGCTTCACTGTCAAGGGAAAAGTAGTAATACGGTTCGCCATCGGGCATTTCGCACAGAGTGGTTTCTATCTGGTTGGCGGCTTGATAACATGCAAGATTGCTGGCAATAAAGCTTGCTCCTGCCTGCGGGTAAAAGCTGGCGATGGCCAATACGCGCCTGGGTGTCTGCTGATGGAGGGATTCCTGCGGCTGGGGAGATGCCAGGATTTGCCGCAGTCGTTTCCGCCGGGCTTCTTCCTCACCCGTAAGCGGGCGCTCCTGCTTCTCCAGTTCCCGGAAGGTGGTAACAAACTTCCTGACCTGATCAAACATCTTGTTCCCGCCTGCGTTTAATTGGCCCACTGGTTTGTTTCTTCTTCGATGCTTGCAGCAGATTTCATCTGGACATAGTTCTTAAACTTTTCAATCATGTCGAGTGTTGTCAGGGATTTTCGGTGGTAGTAGTAGATCTTGCGGATTCTCTCTTTTTCTTGCGGGGTCAGGTTGGGCTTCCATTCGTGAACTTTTTCAAGCAGCAGGGTAAGCTCTGCGTTATTGGGCCTGCCGCGTCTGCTGGGTTTGGCGAAAAGCCGCTGCTGCGTCTTGTCGAAAGCATTGGGATATTCAATCAGCCACGCGTCTACCAGCGATTCGATATCGGCATACGTGCGAATGCCCAGTTTCATCAGATACTGGTAATACGACTGCATGGACCGCTGCAGTTCGTTCTTCCATTTCGCAACAAAGCCGGTCGGTGACGTGAGCAGTTTGGTTACATCGCGAATCAACTCCTCCCGTGAACCGGAATGGTAGGTGACGATCGCCTCTCTGACCAGAGAGAACAAGATGTCGTGAAAGCAGGCAGACTCGCGCTCGTTGCCGATATGAAGCAAGTACCAATCCTCCACGGCGGTATCAAAATCTTTTCGGCAGTTGGTTAATTTAATGCTTTCCAGATGTTCGTGAAAGGCATCGAGGCCGTAGCTGGCAACAACCTCTTCCTGATACGTTTCAAAGACAAAGGAAACAAAGGCTTTTTTCAATTCCTCTTTGTCCAGCAGCCTGTTGACATGTTCGTAGCAGCGTGTCACCAATTCGAAAGAGCTTTGCGCAAGCAACATTCCAAATACCCTCCTGTTTTTACAGATTTATACATATATCGCCATTTTGCTACATGTCTATATCGGCGTCAAACTTTTTTTGTTATATTTGTAATTTTTATACAGTAAGGGGTAAAGTCCGCCGGCACCCAACGGTACCAGGCGGACATGGCCGGAAAAGTTACTCTACGTAGAAGTAGAGTTCTTCCCCGGTTGGGAGGAGCAGGGCGATTCTTCCCCTGCGCTCAACGACGGTTGGAGCAGCCTCCATGACGATCGCTCCGCCGTTTATGCTGATCCGGCTTCCAAACTGATTGATGGAATCAATCCGGAAGACCCCCTGGGGCATTCTCTCCAACGAGAGATGTGCGCCCGGTTTGTGCTTCTGGTAGCGAACCCGCCGGTCCAAAAGCACCTCCACATGCGTGGACTGTTCTTGGTGAGCCTTAATTGTTGCCATGCGCAACTCCTCCTTTTCTCACCAATTTAACGGCCGTTTCAATTGCTTATAAGCATTTGAAACTACCTTAACCGTAGAAAAAGACAGAGGCGCGCGCAAATTTTTTTATAGCGCTATTCCTCCCATAAATGCGGCTCAGCCAATTCCGGGTATATTTCGGTCACCAGGTCATACGGCGAGAAAAACAAAGTATCCACAAGAATCTTCAGCTTGTATTTGCGCAGAATCGCATACGCGGTATCCGTTTTCTTAAAGATGGCCGGTATCTCGCGGATATCCTGAATCTTCAGCAGCTCTTTGCACATGTAGTCAAAGCAAATCTTGGCCCGCTCTTCCCCTTTGACGCTTTGGAAATAATGGGCGGGGAAATGCCTTCTCTTCCCTTCCAGCACCTCCCCGTAGACCCACAGGACTTTTTCCTTCTCCGAATACCGGGGCAGATACGGGTAGGCATACTCCACGAGATAATAAACATCTTCCGGCTTCGCCTCAATCGGCGGTTCGATATATTCTCGGACAAGATGGAGCTTCAGCGCTTTGACATCCTGCAAATTGAGCTCCGCCCTGGCCTGCTCGGGGGTCCACCGTTTTACATGTTCAATGGCATATCGGATCACCATTTGTATTTTTTGCTTGCGGTACTGCACATCTTCAAATTCATAGGGGGAGAATCTTTTTTGCTTGCCGCTTAATATGCGCTTGTACCGCTCCAGAATGGTTGAGGGCATCTGCTATTCCTCCCGTCCCACAGCGTGAATTTACTGTTACCCTAACACGCTGGGCTGGGACAAAAATAATGGTTCAAATGCCCTGCAAGCGGCCGCATCAAGCGGCATTCATACCTCCGACTGGGACACCCGCTCCAAAAGCAGCTCGATCATCTCCCAAAAAAGCGGGACGTTGCTCTCGACCTGCAGCCGCAGGTGGTAGATTCCCTGCCGGTACAGAGATTTCCGCTCCCCCTTTTGATGCTCTGCGACAATTGTCTCGACATCCTTTTGCAAGCCGGGTTCATTCAGCTCGTACAAAATTTCGGCTTCTTCCCTTGCCCCCCGGATAATGTCGGCATCGTAACGCCGGGCTTCCTGTTTGGTCGCAAACAATCTTTTGGTCACTTCACCCGATTCCGGATCAACATGGACCCATGCGCCCGCCGCTCGGGCCCCTTTGGTGATCAAATCGGCGGTTTGCTGGGTTTTCATCTGCAAATATCCCACTTGGCCGATCAGCAGCAGCAGCGAAATCATTCCCGCCAGGCACAGCATGAAATAGAGCGAATGAAGCGTGGCGGTGCCATCCTCTTCCCCCCGAACGCGTTCCCGGAGCAGACATCCTCTCATCGATCATCGTCCCCCGCATTCTCGACCATCATGAAATAGGATTCGCTCAGCTCATACCGCTCGCCCGTTGCGGGAAGCCGGAAGGAAAGGGTTGCCTTCACTTCGAAATGGTTCCCCTTTTTCCACCTTCCCTGCGGAAGAATCTCGATCTCTCCCCGCTCGACCGCCATCCCCTGTTCCAGTTCCGCCATGCCATGCTCTTCGCCATGGTAGGAGGCCAGGCCGAAATTGGGCTGGACCGAAGCGATTCTTCCGGCTTCAAAGGCGGCCGACAGCACCCGCTGCTTGTTGTACATGATGGTAAACTGGTCAAACGCAAACACCAGCAGCACCCACACCAGCGGGAATGTCAAGATAAACTCCAGCACCTGACTCCCTGTTTCTTCCCTCCACAGCCTGCGCCAGTCCGTCATGACCGCTCACCTCGACAGCGTAATCAGCCCATAGCCGATCAACAAATGAACGGCATAGGGCAGCGACAAGGCCGACTCTTGCCGGGAAGGGAACCACAGCGTGTGGTGGGCGATCCACCCCGCAGCGAGCCGAACCATGTTGTCAGCCAGCCGTCTCCAGGTCTGAGGCGAACAGGCAAGCACAACCAGACAGCTGAGCAATGACCATACGACCGCCTCGTACACTTCCCCCCAGCTTGTCCATGCGCCGAATGCCATCAACAGCTTCTGGTCGCCCATGCCCATGCCATTCATCAGCACCGGAAGGAAGGTGATCGCCCATGCGAAGCCAACGCCCCCCAGCGACGCGATCCCCTGCCCGCGCGACAACTGCCAAAGAAATCCCGCCAGCATGAAGGAAAACACAAGCAGATTGGGAATCCGCCGCGCCTTCCAATCCAGGAAGGCCGCACTTCCAAGCAAGAAAAAGACAGCGGCTTGTGTCATCCGTTCTTGTCCAGTTTCTGCCTGAGATCTTTCAGTTTTTCATCTTCCGCCGTTCCCAGGTCAGCCAATGCCGGAATGATCAAAATCAGAATCACCGCCACGATAATCACCATCTCCACAATCGTCACACCGTCTTCTTCCCTGACAAAACGTTTCAGATAATTCGCTACAGCGCCCATTCAAATCCCTCCTTTTCGCTTCTTACCTTCACTTTTTCAAAAGACAGCGCCCTCTGCAAAGAAACTTTTCCTACAACGCCTTGCCAATCCCGATGAATGCCGGGCCGATGACCAGAAACAGCAGGGGCACGCCCATGAATACAATCAACAGCGGCAGCAGACGCACACTCAGCCTGTTCATCCGATCCGCCGCTTCGTCTTCCAGCTGCTTCAGCAGTTCCTCCACCTGCGCGGCCAACGGGCCCGCGATGCTAACCCCTTTGGTCAGAGCACCGTTGATTTCAAGCGCAATCGAGACCAGCCCATCCACCTCCCAGCGATAAGCCAACTCTTCCAGCGCCTTTCGCCAGTTGCCGTATTTTCTTTCCTCCACTTCCAGCAGCGCGATCTCCCGCCCGAGCCTCCCTTCGTAACGCCTCGCTGCGGAACGTATGGCCGTATGGATCGGCAGCCCCGCCTCCACCAGCGCTACCACGATGCCAAAAAAAACCGGCACCTGCCGCCGGATTTCATCAACCGCCCGCTTATCCGCCTTCTCCAGCAGGACGGTGGGGAGAAGGAACAACGCCAGCGCGATCAGCACCGGTGCCAGTTGGATCGTGATGCCACCGCTCATTCTGCCGAAAAGGAGTGTGCAGAGGACGGCCATCCCAAGCAAACATCCTGCCGCGATTCTTGCCAGCAGGATTTCTTCCACGGAGATGTCCAGGCGCAGACGGGCGAGCATGGCGGCTGTCCTGGGCACATCCAGGCCGACGTATCCCGCCAGCTTCTGGACAAGGTCCTGATCATTCCGCAGTCGGGCGAGGCCCGGCCAATGACGCTTTTTCTGTAGAAAAGAGGCTTCAAAACGGTCATGCTGCTCAACGTCAATCCTTTCAAACAATGCCGCACGATCAGTTCCTCCCGATCCAGGCGCGAAGCAGGCCGGGAGAACCAGCAGAAAAACGGCGACGCCCAAAGCAATGGACATCAGCATCCGTATCACCTCGTACCGTTACTTGTGAGACAGGGCTGCTCGCCTGATCACCTCACCGCCCGCCAAAATGGCGAGGAGCGCCCCCAGGAGGGTTACCCTGCCGCCCAACGTGGCGGTGAGCGGATCAAAATGATGCGGGTTGTTGATCAGCAGGGAAATCACAAACACAAACGGCATGAGGCTGAGCAGATTGACCTGCGCCAGCAGCTGCGACATCACCGCCCGCTGCCTGCGCTGCATCTGCCGTCTGCGCAGAATGGACAGGGCGGCCATTTCCAGCGTCCGCCCCATGTCGCCGCCCAGCTCCCTTTGCACCTGTATGATGGTGGCCAGATATGCAATATCCTCCGAATCGGTGCGCTGTTGAAATTCATTCATGACGGTTTCGATCGGCACCTGTCCCCGCAGCAGCTCCACTGTTCTCTCATACTCCCGGGCCACGATTCTATCAACGAACGGGCTTGCCGCCGCCTGTTCAAACGCGTGCAGATACGAGGGGGAGGTGCGCATGGCGCTCGCCATGATCCGGATCGCTTTGATGTTCTCTTGTTCAAAGCGATCCTTGTTCTTGATGATCAGTTGTTGGACGATCCGCTCGGTAAGAAGCACTCCCCCGCACCAAGCGGGGACGGCCAGCCACCACGACTGCAGAATGTACGCACAGAGCAAATAGGCGAGGAATCCCGCAAACGCGCTCATCAGCACATAATGGAGGGCCGTCAAGCCAACCCCCGCCCGCTCCAGTCTTCTCTCCAGTCGATCCAAGGGAGAAAGCCGTTCCCTGCGCAGCTGGCTGATGACCAGATGCGACTGCTCCTCCACCCTGGGCGATTGCACCGCAGCGGCAGGCAGAAGCAGTACCGCCACTGAAAAGCCGACGATCGACGCGAGAATCAATCCGATAATCGTCTCTTGCATCCCGATTCCTTCTTTCCTACATCCGGATGGGTTCGGCAAAGAAGATGCGGTCGATCTCCTCCTGCTTTACCCCCTTGGCCAGCCAGGTGCGGATAAACCTTTCGGGCTTGTAGCCCGTCCACTTGAATTGACCGACCACCTTCCCGTTCAATGTGCCCGTGGGTTCATAGACATAGATATCCTGGAGATACACGCGGCCGGGGATCACCTGCTTGACGTTGCAGGAACGGCGAATCTGTTCCTCGTGCGATTCCCCCGTCCCCACCACCTCCGTGATCGCAACCACTTTCCGGCTGCCGTCTTCTTCAAACCGTTTCACCTGGACGATCAGATCCAGCGCCGACCCGATCATCAGATTCCGCTCGCCGCTGCCGTAAGTCTCGTCCGCTTTGCCAAACAGGATCGGCAGCGTAGAGTCGATCAGGGCGCGCGGTGAATTGGCGTGGGCGGTGCTCCAGCTGCCGGGGTGGTCGGTGTTCATCGCCCAAAGGATGTCAATAATCTCGCCGCCGCGCGTCTCTCCCACGATGATTACATCAGGCCGCTTGCGCAGGGACAGACGGACGCAATCGCGAATGGAAAAACCGCCTTTTCCTTCGTGATTGGCCGGTTTGGCGAGAAAACGGCGCACATAGGGATGCTGCAGCTTCATCTCCAGAACATCCTCGATGGTGATGATGCTTAGATGCGGGGGGATAAAGTGGGAGATCAGGTTCAGCATGTGGGTTTTCCCCGATCCGGTGCCGCCGCTCACAATGCCTGACGCGCGGGACAGGCCGACTGCCCATTTCAGGAACTGCAGCATGGGTTCGCAGATGGAGCCGTACTGGAGATACTCTTTTTCGGTAAGCAGATCGCGGTGTTTGCGGATCGTCAGCATGTGGCCGTCCGGAGAGATGGCGCGATGGGTGGCGGCAATCCGCGAGCCGTCCGGCAGCTGCGTATTCAGTTCCGCCTTCGTCTCATTGAATTCCCTCCCCATGGAAGCGGCGATATGTTCAATCACCCGCAGCAGTTCATCCTCTTCGGAAAAGACCTGTACGGCCGCCGGTTCCAAGCGGCCGGTGCTCTTGCGCTCGATCACCAGGTAATCGTACCGGTGAAACAGGATCTCGGTGATATCGGGATCATCAAGCAGCGCATCGAGCGGCCCCCAGCCGATCAACGCATGCAGCAGCCTGTCCACCTCCAGATCCAGCTGGCTGCTGGACAAGGGGGCGTTCCTTTCCAGCAGGAGGCGAATATCGTGAGCCAGTTCGGCCAAATAGGCAGGATTCTCTTTTTCTTCCCACAATCGTTTCCCGTGCTTTTCCACGATCAGCATCTTTACGTTTGCTTCCGCCTCGGCCGTAATCAGCCTCGCTTGTTGGACCGGCGCGGGATCAGGCTGCGCCTGCTGCATGGACCCGCTTCTTAGGGGAGCAGCGCGGAGATCGGCATGCTTGGTTTTGGCTGATGAGTTCAACCCAAGTAAACTTTTTCGATCAAACGTCACGTTTTCTCCCCACCTTTCTCATTTGCGCAGCCAGCGTAACCAGGAAGACCGCTTCTTGCTTGCCGTCTGGACCGCCGCTGCGGATTCGCCGACAAAGCTTGGCCCCAGCACCTTCCCCAGCGTTTCGATCGCCTCTTTCGCTGCCGAACGCCCGGGATAGAGCATGAGCGGCACCCCCGTATTGATGGAGCGCTTCACTTCCGGATCATCCGGGATGGTATATAACGTCCTGCTCGGATGAAGCTGAAAGTACCCGCGTATCTCTTCCACCGTAAACATCTCCCGGCGCTGCAGCCGGTTGAGGCAGATGTGAATCCGCTCTTCCGGGTATTCGGCTTCCCGTAGCAGCTTCAGCATGCGCTGGATGTTTTCGATCGCATCGACCACGGGATTCCCCACCATCACGACGCGCTGGGCAAAAAAGAGCGCCTGGATCGTCGCATCGGTCGTGTCGGGAGCCGTATCGATCAGCACGATATCGTAATGGCTCTGCTTCAACGTCTCCAGCATGATGTACAGGTGATAATCCTTGATCTCGAAGCTCTGCCGGATATCGCGCGGCGACGTCAGGACGTGCAGACTGGTCTCCTGATGGACCACCACGTATTTGGACACATCCTGCGGGGAGAGCCTGACCGCCATGCTGTATTCCTGCCACTCTTCGTGGGTGACGGTCGCCGGATCACGCCCTTCCCTCACCGCCAGTTCATTCAGCTGTTCGTCAATCGCCTGCACCCATGTGTACAGATTGGGCGAACGCGGCAGGTTGAGCGACGTGGCGATCGTCCCCAGATCCAGGTTGAAGTCGACCGCGAGAACGTTTAACGGGCGGCCCTCTTTTTTCTGTCCGGCAAAATAAACCGCCAGCTCACGGGACAGGAATGTCTTGCCCACCCCGCCCTTGGGGCCGTATATCGTGATCAGCCGCTTCTCCTCAGGGGAGCGAACGGGATACGGCTTCTCCTGCCTCGCCTCCGCAACGGCGAACGCAGGCGAAAACGGCGGCTGGTGAAACGGCGGGCCGAATGGCGTCATCCCCGCCTGTCCGGCCACCATCTCCAATTGGGCCACATCCACCGGTTTCGTCAGCACCCAAATGCCCAAATTGCGAAAAAACGGTTCCCAATGCAGTTCCCGCGCGGAGCACGCGGCGATAAACGCGATGTGCGGAAAGCAGAGGCGAATCTGCTGGCAGAGCACACCGATCTCCGCACTTTTGACACTCCCGATCAGCACGATGTCCGGCTGGGCGGCCTGAATGGTGCTCCACACCCCTTCCATGCCGGAAGCCTCCCCGCACACCTTGATCCACTGGCTGGATGCCAGCCGCTGTTTCAGTTCCGCTGCAGCCAGCTGGTCCTCTTCCAGGATGAACAGTTTTTTCATCTCCTTCATCGCTCTTCCTCTCTTCCCTCGCTCCAGCGTTTTTGCGTCTTCATCAAAGCGGCCGCAAACGCCGCGTCTCCTATCCCCTGACCTTTGCCGTCGGCGCCCGCCGCTTTTCCCAAGCGGATCTTGCCGTAATGCAGCGCATGGGTAAGCAGCACCGCTTCCTTCTCCGTCAGGGCGATGGTCACCGCGGTCAAATGGGGCGTCTCTCCTTCCATTTCGCGCTGCAGGTAAATCACCGGCATCTCGCGCAGCAGCAGACCGGTGTGCGCCCCCTCGTCATCCTCGAAGGAAGCAAAGACATGGACGCGATCCCCGACCGTCAAGTACGGGGTGACCCCCACAATATCATCCACCGGTATGCTCATCCCTGTTTGCGCACCGGCCAGGCCCTGATCCAACCCTGCCTCTCCCTGGCGATCGATATCGCTGATGAAAAGGGGGAGGCCACCGCTCACCCGATGAGACAGCGGGTGGCCCAGGTACGCCGGGGCGTCCGCCCAGGAGATCAGGCCGGGGATGGGCGCCTCTTCTCTGGCGAAGACGCTGCCGAGCGTAATGACCGCTTTCTCGATATGCTCCTCCTTCAGCAGGGCACCGCCTTCGATCACCACCCCCTCCCGCAGCTTCACGTACGGGTAAACGGCCGGCTTGAAAATGGGATACGTGCTATACGCCACCACCGCTGCCAGCAGCACACCGGCCACCAAACGGAGCGGGTGGATGGCCGGAATTTTGAGCGGCATGGCAAACACCTCCTCGCGTCTGCTGTTTTCCCACCAGCTTAGCGGAGGAGGAAGGGACAAAAAAAATGCCTCCGCTGCAGCGGAGGCATTGAGGGTTTCTCAGAAGATAAGCCAATCCAAGATGGCGATAACGATCACGCAAAAACATCCAACGACGATAACCCCGAAAAATCCAACAAAGAAGGACTGGATCGGTTCAATCACCCACTGGACCAGGAAGCGGAGGAATGGATCGGGCTGTTCCCGCCGCTTGTTCACTTCCACCGTGAAGAGAACAAGCACACAGATCGAGGCGAAGATCAAGGCATAACGGACGATCATGAAGAAATAATCGGCATAAGGCATGGTGACGGTAGTATACATGCCCATGCCGTTTTCGTATGCGGTGGTGCGAGGCACGAAGATGATCATCAGCACAAGCCCGACGATGAAGCTGTAGACCGCACATTTCACCAATTTTTTCTCCATCGGTTGTTCCCTTCCTTCTCCCAGAAAAGCCGCCCGGGCTTCCCCGGGCCTTCGCGCTATCGCCACTATAGCACGACAATGATTTCCAGTTCAACCTTCAATTGGCCGCGTGCCCGCTTATGGCTGTCTCACGGATACCGCCGTTACCTGCCATTCATACGGATTGTTTGCCTGGGGATTTTTCTTGAGCTGGTAGTCAACTTCATAATCGCCGTACAGATAGGAATGATAGGTGCCGCTCACCTGGATGGACAAATGGTTGGAATCTTCATCGCTGATCTTCAGCACCCCGGCGTAATCATGCAGCGGGATCTTCGGCAGGGTGCCGATCTTTTTCAGCACATCCGGGCTGAAGTAACGCGCCATCTCTTTCAGGTTCCGTTTCTCCCAGGCGTAGCTGACCGCAGTCAGATAGGTGTTGGCAGCCTCGATCTGGCTCTCCATCGATCCGTTGAAAAGCTGGTTCTTCTCGAGCGCGTATGTATCGTACAGCCGTTTCAGCATCAGGGCAAACTGCGCCCGGGTCACCTTGGCGTACGGCCAAAAGATTCTTCCTGATCCTTCCAGAATATGATACCCCTTGATCAGGGTGGCAAAGGGAGTCGGGGTATCGATATAGACACTGTTTACTTTCCATTGGTAAATCTGGGTAAAGCGGTCCTTGGCATCCGCCTCCGTGAACCCCGATTTCTTGGCGATTTGAGGCGACAAAACGTGGAAGAACAGCATGCTCGCCTCTTCACGGGTCAACGGCTGGTTCAGATGATTGCTGGACAGCCACCAGTTGGCCCGATACGGTTTGATGTCCCTCATCTTTTTGCCCGTTGCCGACAGATGCAGGTAATACAGCATGTCGTGGCCGGGTGTCACATCGCTGTAGCGGTGCTGATAAATGTAGTACAGCGTGTTGATGTTGCCGACAAGCCCCCGGATCTCTCCTGCCATCGGGTAGCGATAATCGGCCTGCGTCTTGGCATACGGGTCCCCCAAGCGGCCATAGGCAGCTTCCACAATCCGGTTTAACAGGGCGAGCGCTTCCCCGCGCGATATCGGCGCGTCGGGTTGAAAGCTGCCTTTAACGTGCCAATATATCCCCAGTTTGGACAGAAACGCCACCGTCTCTTTTGACCAATGCCCTTCCAGATCGCGGTAAGTAGCGGCTTCCGCATGGTTCACCTGGACCGTCGATGCCGCGGTCAAGAGCATGAGAACGGCCAGGGCCAGTTTTCGAAGCATGTTACCCCTCCCAAAGGATTTTTATGATCCATTGATCAATCTATGAGCAGGGTGGGCCGGTTTATACCCCGGAATGCTGCCGCAGCGGACACGGCCAACCTCTTCGCTGGTCTTCAAGAGAGCAAGCGGGAACCATCGACGGTCTTTGTTGATACAATAAGCCGCAGCTTCATCAACCGCTGCGGCTTTTTTCTGCCCGTTCCTATTTGTTTCTCTCGTAGATGAGCCGCAGCCCCTTCAAGGTCAGGTTGGGGTCGACGACATCAATGCAGGCTGTCTCGTTGGCGATGAGCGTGGCGAGTCCCCCGGTCGCCACCACTTTCGGCTTCGTTTTCTGCTCGGCCATCATCCGGCTGACAATCCCTTCGACCTGACCGACAAACCCGTAGTAGATGCCGGACTGCATCGCGGTGATCGTGTTTTTTCCCACCACGCTGGGCGGTTTGGCGATCTCGATGCGCGGCAGCTTGGCGGCGCGGCTGACCAGGGCTTCGGTGGAGATCCCGATCCCCGGCGCAATTGCCCCTCCCCAATACTGGCCCAACTCATCAATGTAACAGAAGGTCGTCGCGGTGCCGAAATCGACCACGATCAGCGGCGTGCCGTAATAATGGATCGCCGCCACCGCATTGACGATCCGGTCGGCCCCTACCTCGCGGGGAAAATCCGCTTTAATGTTCAGTCCCGTCTTGATTCCCGGCCCCACCACCAGCGGCTTTTTGTGAAAATATTTGGCACACATGCGCTCCAGGGGGAAGTTGAGCGGCGGCACCACGGAAGAGATGATGACGCCCTCCACGTGGGCGAAGGTCAGCCCGACGCTCATGAACAGGCTTTGCAGCAGCATGCCGTACTCGTCTTCCGTCTTGTTGCGGTCGGTCGCCACGCGCCAGTGGTGCTTCAGCTCTTCCCCATCGTACATCCCCAGGACAATATTGGTATTCCCGATGTCGATCACCAATAACATGGCTGTTTCCCCTTTATCTCTTTCGTTGATTTAAATCCAGACTGATATCCAGCGCGCGGACGGAATGGGTCAATGCTCCCACCGAGATGACGTCCACCCCCGTCTCGGCGATGGCTCGGATCGTTTCCAACGTCACGCCGCCGGACGCTTCGACAACCGCTCTTCCGCCGATCAGCTCGACCGCCTGCTTCATCATCGCCAACGGCATGTTGTCCAGCATGATGATATCGGCGCCGGCCTGCAGCGCTTCCTCCACCTGCGCGAGCGACTCGGTCTCCACTTCGATGGTCATCGTGTGGGGAATGGCCCGCCTGGCCGCTGCCACCGCCTGTGTGATGCCGCCCGCCCCCTTGATGTGGTTATCCTTGATCATTACCGCGTCATAGAGGGCAAAACGATGGTTGTGCCCGCCGCCGACCCGAACCGCGTACTTTTCCAGGAAGCGCAGCCCCGGTGTGGTTTTGCGCGTGTCGACCACCCGCGCCTTGGTACCGGCAACGGCCTGCACGTAGGCGTGGGTCCGCGTCGCGATGCCGCTGAGGCGCTGCAGCAGATTGAGCGCCAGCCGCTCCCCGCTCAGGATGGAACGGACGGAGCCGGATACTTCGGCGATCCGCTGCCCTTTCTCCACGAGCGCTCCTTCCTCCACCGCCGGCTGAAAGCGCAGCGACGGGTCGACGGTGGCAAACACCTGTCCCGCAACCGGCAGCCCGGCGATCATCCCGGCCTCCTTGGCGTACAGGATACCCACTCCTCCTTCGTCTGCCGGAATCGTGCTCATGGTAGTGATGTCGCCAAATCCGATATCTTCTTGCAGCCATTCTTCAATCTTGCGCTGGAGTTCCCGGTTATTCCACATCGCTGCTGCCACTCTCCTCCCGTACGCCGTAGTCAATCGACTGGATAATGTGCTTGCGCCAGATCAAATCGTCCTTGTTGGGGAAATCGGTGCGATAATGACCGCCCCGGCTTTCTTCCCGCAGCAGGGCGGCTTGCGTGGTCAGCATCGCGGCGGTCAGCAGATTCAAGAATTCGAACGATTCCCGATCATGAACCTGATAGTAATAATACCGTGTCATCTTCTCCATCTCTTCCCTGGCTTTCAACAGCCCCCGCTCATGCCGTTTCAGGCCGACATGGCGCAGCATCAGCTTTTGCAGCTTTACCCGCTGCTGGATGGTATTGGCCGTCCGAGAGGCCCGTTTCGGCTCATGGAAAGAGAGCGCCGGCAGCGGGTCAAGCGGCGGCAGTTCCTTGATCCGGCCCGCGATGCGATGACCAAACACCACGGCCTCCGACAGCGAGTTGCTCGCCAGCCGGTTCGCCCCGTGCACACCCGTGCAGGAGACCTCGCCGCAGGCAAACAGACGCCTGGTCGACGTTTCCCCGAAAAGGTCCGTCCGCACTCCCCCCATGATGTAGTGGCAGGCAGGCGACACCGGAATCCAGTCGGTCACCATGTCCAGGCCGTACTGCAGGCAGACCCGATAAATATTGGGAAAACGATGCTTGATCAGCTCTTCCGATTCATGGGTAATATCCAGATAAACGTAGGAGGAGTTGGTCCGCTCCATTTCGGAAACGATGGCCCGGGCCACGATGTCGCGCGGCGCCAGCTCCTTCAACGGATGGTACTTCTCCATAAAACGCTCGCCGTTGATGTTGCGCAGGATCGCCCCCTCGCCGCGCACGGCTTCGGAGATCAGGAAACGGGGAGCTCCCGGGTAATAGAGCGCGGTGGGATGAAACTGGATAAACTCCACATCTTTGATCTCCGCCCCGGCCCGATATGCCATGGCAATCCCGTCGGCCGTGGCGATCTCCGGATTGGTGGTATAGCGGTACAGCTGACCGGCGCCCCCGGTTGCCAGCACGGTGGCACGGGCCTCCAGAAAAAATACCTCGCCCTCCGGCTTCAGTACCAGGACGCCCACGCATTCGCCCTCATGCGTCACCACATCGATCGCGAAATGATTCTCCAGCACCGTGATGTTGGCGGCCTCACGCACTCTTTCCGACAAGGCCCGCACAATCTCCGCCCCGGTCGCGTCGCCCTGGGCATGGAGAATGCGCCGCTGGCTGTGGGCGCCTTCCTTGGTCAGCTCGTAGCGCCCCTTCGCATCCTTGTCAAACTGCGTGCCATAGGCGATCAGTTCCTTCAGCCGTTCCGGCCCTTCATGGACCAGCACATTCACCGCTTCGGCCGAGCATAGTCCCGCGCCGGCGATCAGCGTGTCCTGCCGGTGCAGCGCAGGCGAATCCGATTTCAGGGTAACGGCGGCGATCCCGCCCTGCGCCCACCGCGTGTTGCTGTCATCCAGGCTTTTTTTGCTGATCAGGATCACCTCGGCATATTCGCTGACCCGCAGCGCCGTATACAGCCCGGCGATCCCGGCTCCCACCACGACCACATCCGTCTTCCGCCGCGGCAGGTTTTCCAGATCGAAATCAATCGTATAACGCGGGATCATCGCTATCCCTTCTCTCTTTTCCGTAGGTGTAAGTTCGAGCCCATTATAGCAAATCCGCCGCCCATGCGAAAACCCACCGGGTGTCGGCGGACGCTTTGGCGAACGGAAGGGATGTTTTTACAATTTGTGGAAATTGATCTCTGGAACGGAGGGATTGTTGTGAACGATTATATCCGGACAATGAGAAAACTGGTGGGAAAAGAAACGCTTGTGACGGTAGGTTGCGGAGCAATCATTGAGGATGAGCAGGGTAGAATCCTTTTGCAGAGGAGAAAAGATCAGAACAACTGGTGTATTCCCGGAGGCGTGATGGAAATCGGCGAGACCTTTCTGGATACGGTGAGCCGAGAGGTAGAGGAAGAAACAAATTTGGTTATCCATCATCCAGAATTGTTCGGCATATATTCCGGTCCGAGCTGTTTCAAGGAATATCCAAACGGAGACAAAGTTTTTAGCGTTCAAGTCATTTTCCGCGTGAAGCAGTATACGGGCGAATTAAAACAAGAGGGTGCGGAAAGTTTGAAACACCGATTTTTCAATAAAGATGAACTGCCCTCCCCGCTTAATTCCAATCAGGCTGCCTTTATCTTGGATTGGGCAGAAGGCGTACCAACATCAGTGATTAAGTAGCAGGTTGCAGAGAGAGTATGGATTGGGGAGGTAAAGCGGTAAACAGAATGGTCTCCGGCTCAAGCCCCCACGTCACAACACGAGGAGGTGAGAGCCATGACAGTTTACGAAGCACTTAACCTCATGATTGGATTCTGCATGCTCGTTGCAACAATCCTGATCGTAGTGTTCACCGCGCTGTCAGCCCAGAAAAAGAAGTAGACCGCCCTTGAGCTTGGCAGGCCAGGCGGTCACTTCGATCGACTTTTGCGCTTGAGTCGTCCCTGCTTGAGGGAACACTATTGTACTGCCCCGTTAGAGTGTTGGCTCACTCTGACGGGTTCTTTTTTATTTTGCCCGTAATTGCTTGAAATTAACGGTTTTACGATAATTTTTCTATCCTCATGATAGCACTTACCTAAACACACGTAAACAACTTTGGGAAAAAACGCGGCTTACAGCTACGGGAAAGTGTGAACCCAACCATCCGAGTCTTCCCATCATCAGCTCGACATGCATTCCTTGCACGTCCCGTATACTTCGAACTTGTGCCCGGTCACCTGAAAGTCTTCGGGCAGGGCGGACAGCAGGCTCATCGGACAGGCGGACAGGGATGAGGTCCGGCCGCATTCGGTGCAGATCAGATGGTGGTGATGATGCCCGTCGGTTGAGCAGGCCAGACGGAAACGCCCCTCCCCGTCCAGCTCGGTCTGCTCCAGAATCCCCAATTCCACGAAGGTGGAGATATTCCGGTACACCGTGTCAAAGCTGAGGCCGGGGTAAAGCTCCTTGATCCGCTCCATGATTTCCTTGGCCGTCAAATACCGCTTCTCTTCCGCGCAGATGCGGATAATCTCCTCCCGTTTGCCCGTATATTTGTAGCCTTTCTCCTTCAGGATCTGCAGCGCTTCTTCCACCGTCATCATCGGCTCTCCCCCCTTCCCTGCAGGAATCGCGCTCTCAACCGCTTGCCCCCCAGCACAATCACCAGCAGCAGCACGGCCATCAGCACAATGGTGCCGCCGGATGCCCAGTCCAGCAGATACGCCAGGTACAACCCGCTCAGCACGGACGCTTCCGCAAACAGGATGGCCAGCCACATCGCCTGCCGGAAGCTGCCCGCCACCTGCAGGCTGGCCGCCACCGGGATCGTGATCAGCGCAGAGATCAGGAGCACTCCGACGATCCGCATCGACGCGGCAATGGTCAGGGCCACCAGCACCATGAACCACAGGTTGATCGACCGGCGGGCCACGCCCGACACCCGCGCGTACTCCTCGTCAAACGAGATGGCAAACAGCTCCTTGTACAGCAAAAGCACCGTCCCGATCACGACCGCTCCCACGCCGAGCAGAGCATAGAGATCCTCCCTGGTCACGGTCACAATTTTTCCAAACAGGTACGAGTACAGGTCCGTATTGAACCCGTTGGCCATACTGACCATGACGGTGAACAAGCCCAAGCCGGCGGAAAGGATGATCGGTATCGCCAGATCCTGATACGCCTTGTACACCTTCCGCAGCCGCTCGATAAAAAGGGAGCCGACCACCGAAAACAGCATGCCGAAAAACAGCGGATTCACCGCTTGAAAAAAGGCAATTTTTTTGGACAGCAGCATCCCCGCCGCTACCCCCGAGAGGGTGACGTGGGACAGCCCGTCTGCCATCATCGACAATCTCCGCACGATCAAAAACGTCCCGAGCACGGGACAGATCAAGCCGATCAATATCCCGGAAAACAAGGTATAGCGGAGAAAATCATACTGCCACCAATCCGCAAGCATCTCGAACTCCTTCTTTCTCCCGAACGTGATGGTTAATGGTGATGGGCCAGCACGCGTATGGCATCGCCGTACATGGACCGCAGGATGTTTTCCTGGTTGTGGGCGAATTCGTCCGCCGTCCCGTGAAAATGCAGGCCGCGCTGCAGGCAGGCCACCTTCGTCACCCACTGCGTCATCACGCCCACATCGTGGGAGACAATCATCATGGTCATCTGGCTTTCCTCTTTTAGCGAGCGCAGCAGCCCGTAAAACTGCCCGATCGACTCCTGGTCCACCCCAACGGTCGGCTCATCCAGGATCAACAGCTCCGGTTCCGCCACCAGGGCCCTGGCGATAAAGACACGCTGCAGCTGTCCGCCCGACAGATTCCCGATGCGGTCATGCAGCTTCTCCGCCAGCCCGACCCGTTCGGCCACCTCTTCCACCTTGGCATAGTGCGCGGCCTTCAACCGGCGGAACAGCCCCACCTTGCTGACCAGACCGGAGGCGATCACCTCCTTGACCGTAGCCGGAAAGCCGCCCGTGCCGTGTGCCGCCTGCTGGGCCACATAACCGATCTTCGTCCAGTCGCGGAACTTCTGGATCGGGACCCCGAACAGCGAAATACTCCCTTCCACGGGAGGGAGCAGCCCCAGGATCAGCTTCATCAGCGTGGATTTCCCCGAACCGTTGGGGCCGACGATCCCGACGAAATCCCCTTTCAGGAGGGAAAAGTCGAGATGGTCCAGCACTTTTTTGCCGTCTTCATATTGAAAAGAGAGCGATTCAATACGCACGACCTCTTCCATCGTTACCAACTTCCTTCAAATCGGATCGATTCTGATTTTGTCTACATCCATCCTACTACGATTCCGGGCCGAACACAAGATAAGCGCGCTGTTGGCAGCATCGTGCCCTGATCATTGCGATCCTTCATCATTGTAACGGGTCATCGTCTGCATGTAAATAGGATTAATTACGATTTTCATACCGATTGTCACATACAGCCGCGCGCGATTATGATATAATGGCTTAGACGTGCGTGAAGGGGGGATTTGCCATGAAACGTGGCAAGGCAGTGATTGCAGGCCTGCTGATGGCTTCCTTGTTGGCCGGCTGCTCTTCGAATCAGGCCGAACCGCCAACCGGCCAACATGCCCAACATGATCATACCAGCCATCAAACGCTGGCACCCAATGGCGCAGACATCCAGGAACTGACCGCTTCCATCTCGCAGATGCCCACGTTCCTTGACAACCTTGACCCGCAAATCAAGGAAGCGTACAAAATAGCCGCCGAAAACCGCGAAGTGCTGAAATGGATTCCGTGCTATTGCGGTTGTGCCGACAGCGCCGACCACAAAAGCAACTACAACTGCTTCATCAAGGAAGAACACGCTGACGGCTCCGTCGTATGGGACGATCACGGCACCCGCTGCGGCACCTGCATGCAGATCGCCGTTGTGTCGGCCCAAATGAAGCAGGAAGGCAAGTCGATCAAGGAGATTCGCGCCTTTATCGACGAAGCGTTCAAAGAAGGGTACGCCCCTCCGACGCCAACCCCCATGCCGCAGTAAGGGACTGGCGTGACAAGCCGGGCAGCCTTTAGAATGGGGAGAGAAAACCTTCCGGGATCATCAGGGAAGGCAGAGGTTTACGTAGGATAGAACGGGTGAAAATGGCGTGAAGAATGAAAATGATCTGGAGCTTACCAGCAGTTGGCAGGCGTTGTCCCGTGCCCACCTGCGTATCATGAGCGAGCTGGAGAACGCCCTTCAGGCAAACCATCATCTGTCCGTCAACGAATTCACCGTCCTGCTCGTCTTGTCGGAAACCCCCGACAACGGCATGGGCATCCAGCAGTTGGCGGATACAGTCGGATTGAGCCAAAGCGTCATGTCGAGGCTGGTTTCCCGCCTGGAAGGGGAGCACGGCGGCTGTATTGAGCGATCCATCCGCGAAACGGATCGCCGCTGTGTCTTTACCCAGCTGACGGAACAGGGGCTCCGCCGGCTGAAAGAAGCCCTGCCTACTTATCGGGAGACCATCGCTGCCTTGTTTGCGCATCCAGATATCCAAAAAGAGCTGCGTATCGTAAGCAAAGCGGTAAGAGCGCCCCAATGAAGCGGGACGCTCTTCTCCATTCTCAGGCGGTTGGTTTCCATTTAATGTTGCAGCCGATGCTTGGTTTTTGCGCAGGGTTGACCGGTTGACCGGCAAGCAATGCATCCAGGGCCTCACGGAGATCCTTGCCGGTTACGGGGAGACCATTGCTCGGCCGTGAATCATCCAGCTGTCCGCGATAAGCCAGTTTCAGCTGTCCGTCGAATACATAAAAATCGGGCGTGCATGCCGCTTGATACGCTCTTGCCACGTCCTGCGTCTCGTCATACAGGTAGGGGAACGGAAACCCATGTGCTTCCGCTTCCTTCTTCATCATCTCGGGAGCGTCATCCGGATACTGCTCGGCATCGTTCGAGCAGATCGCAGCAAACGAAACCCCTTTTGGCAGATAATCGTTGGCCAGCTGCACCAGTTGGGAACGGACATGCTTGACAAACGGGCAGTGGTTGCTGATAAACATGATGACGGTCGCCACATCGGATTTCACATCCTCCAACGAAACCTGCTTCCCGGATACCGTATCCGGAAGCGTAAAGCCCGGAGCTGGCGTGCCCAATGGCAGCATGTAGGACTCCACAAGAGCCATGATCCTTCACCCCTGTCTCAATAATTGCATGCACATGCATATATTTAGTAAATACCATATTTCTCCATTTATCAACATGAGCGCAAAAGAGCCGCGCTCGCTCCCAGCGGCACTCAAATGATCCGGCGCGCAGTCAATTAAGAAAACCCCGCCGACTTGAGCGTATGCTTCACCCACTCGGCGATAGCTAACGCTGCGCCGAGTGGGTCCCTTGCTGGTGTCGACGGGGTCCCCAACCTTTCTTACTTCGTTTTATGCTTTATCTCGATCAAGCAGGCGCTACTTCCAGCATGCGCTCCAGCGACGCGCGCGCAGCCTCGGCCACATGCTCCGGCACGTAGATCTCCGGCTTCATGTTTTCCAGGGCCTCCACGCATTTCTTCAGATTGTTCACCTTCATGTTGGGGCACACCAGGTATTTGGACGCGAAGTAGAACGCTTTGTCCGGGCTTTCCTTCTCCAACATGTAGCGCGTGCCGTCTTCCGTCCCGATGATGAATTCCTTGTGGGACGATTCGCGGCAGTATTTCAGAATCCCGGTCGTGGAGCCGACATAATCGGCGAGCGCCACCACTTCCGGACGGCATTCCGGATGGACGACCACCTGGGCGTTGGGATGCTCCCGCTTCATCGTCATGATGTCTTCCACGGACAATTGATCGTGCGTATTACAGTAGCCCTCCCAAATGATCATTTTCTTGTCGGTAAACTGCGACACATAGTGGCCCAGATTCTTATCCGGCACCCAGATGATCTCATCGCTGTCGATGGACTCGATCACCCGCCTTGCGTTGGAGGAAGTACAGCAGATGTAGGTCTCCGCCTTCACTTCCGCCGAGGTGTTGATATATGCCACCACCTTGGCATTGGGGTGCTGCGCCTTCAACTTGCGCAGCCCGCTGACGTTCACCATGTCGGCCATCGGACAGCCGGCCCGTTCATCCGGGATGATCACTTTTTTATCAGGATTGAGAATTTTTGCACTTTCTCCCATAAAATGGACGCCGCAAAACAGGATCACATCCGCATCCGTCGTTTTGGCTTTTTGCGCCAACCCGAACGAATCGCCGATAAAGTCGGCCACCTCCTGAATCTCGGGACGTTGATAATAGTGAGCGAGCAGTATCGCGTTTTTTTCTTTTTTCAACTGCATCAACCGTTCACGCAGTTCCGCATTGCGCTGAGCCTTTTTCTCGAGTGCCAAGGCTTCCATTCTCGATCCCCCTACATGATGGCGTTCTCAAGAGAGTATGTGAAAAAATTCTCATGCACCATCCATTTTAGTACGGTTATTGTAATCTCATTGTCATACGTTGTCAATCAACACTCATTGGCCGAACTGCATGAATTATCCACGGTCCATCCGCCCTACAACAGATGCGCCCGGATAAAGGAAGCCACGCCGTCCTTGTCATGATGCCCAGCCACATGGCGGGCAATGCGCTTGAGGGCCGGAGTAGCGTTTTCCATCGCCACCGGATGACCCACGTTTGACAAAATGTCCAGATCGTTGTCCGCGTCGCCAAACGCCAGAACCTGTTCGGGCGTCAGCTTCCACTGTGCCAAAAAATATTGCAATCCCGTCCATTTGGATACATCTTTCGGCATCACTTCCACATTGGTATCGCCGGACGACGTGAGCGCCGCCGCATTGCTGTAGGGAGCCAGCTGTTCGCGTACCCATTGCAGTTGCTCGGCCTGGCGGCTCCAGATAAAGATTTTCACCGCGTTGATCTCACCGGACGACAGCCTCGCGATCAGTTCCTCCAGCGGAGCAACCCGGGACAGCTTGTAAAACGTGAACCGCCGCAATTCCGACAGATTCTCCACATCAATGCGCTGCCGGTCTTCGTCTGCCATCCAGCGGTTGCTGTCGGTGTCGTGTATCTCATAATAGATGGGCAGCTCCCGGATTTTCCGGATCGCCTCCGTCACCATCCCGGCGGGGAGGATCGTGCTGTGAACCAGCGTGCCGTCCTTTTCATAGATGGCCGCTCCATTGCTGCATACATAACCGTCAAACGGAAACTCGTGCACCGGCAGGCGTGCGGAAACGTACGTCCGTCCCGTGGAAAGGATCAGTTTCCGCCCCGTTGCCTGCAGCAATCGGCACGCTTCCTGTGTCTCTTCCGTCATCTGCGACGCTTCGTTGAGCAGGGTGCCATCCATATCAAAAGCCACCAACCGTACGTCCGACCATCCCATTATTCTTGCCTCCTGTCATATATGGGTAAGAAAATAGGAGCACCCGCGGCGCTCCTATTCCTGTTTATCGACATCTGCTTCGTTTTCTTCCTTGTCCGCTTTCGGCTGGATGTGAACCACCACATCATTGCCCGCATCCGGACCGTTGTCCAGCCTGCCTGTTTCGATCAGCTGCTTGATCTGTTCGGCATCGAGCGTTTCCATCTTCAGCAGGTACTGCGCGACCAAATCGAGCTGGTCGCGGTGCTTGGTCAGCAGTTCCTTGCATCGTTCATAGCACTCGTTGATGATGCGCTGCATCTCCTGGTCGATCTCATAGGCGATCTGTTCGGAGTAGTTGCGCTCGTGACCGATGTCGCGCCCCAGGAAAACCTGCCCCTGGGAACGGCCGAACTGCATCGGGCCGAGACGGCTCATCCCGTATTCGGTAATCATGCTGCGGGCGATGGCTGTCGCCCGGCGGAAATCGTCGTATGCGCCTACGCTGATGTCGCCCAACACCAGCTCTTCGGCGACACGGCCGCCCAATAGCCCGGTGATTTTGTCCAACAAATCGGTCTTGGTGGCGAAGTAACGATCCTCTTTCGGCAGCATCACGGTGTAACCGCCTGCCTGACCGCGCGGAATGATCGTGACCTTATGCACCATGTCCGCATTTTTCAAATGGTAGCCGACGATGGTATGACCGGCTTCATGGTACGCCACAAGACGTTTTTCATCCTCGCTGATGACGCGGGATTTCTTGGCGGGGCCGGCGATGACGCGGTCGATCGCTTCGTCTACCTCCGCCATGCTGATCTGCTTCTTGTTGCGGCGGGCTGTCAGGAGCGCCGCTTCGTTCAGCAGGTTCTCCAGATCGGCCCCCGTAAAGCCGGAGGTGCCGCGGGCAATCACATCAAGCTTCACATCGTCGCCGAGCGGCTTGTTGCGCGCATGCACTTTCAGCACCGCTTCCCGTCCCTTCACATCCGGGCGATCCACGGTGATCTGGCGGTCAAAACGGCCTGGACGCAACAGCGCCGGGTCCAGAATGTCCGGACGGTTGGTGGCCGCGATAATGATAATGCCCTCATTGGCACCGAAGCCGTCCATCTCCACGAGCAGCTGGTTCAGCGTCTGCTCGCGCTCGTCATGGCCGCCGCCCAAACCGGCGCCGCGCTGGCGGCCGACGGCGTCAATCTCGTCGATAAAGATGATGCAGGGCGCATTTTTCTTGGCGTTTTCAAACAGGTCGCGCACGCGGGAAGCCCCCACGCCGACGAACATTTCCACGAAATCGGAACCGGAAATGCTGAAGAACGGCACGCCCGCTTCTCCCGCCACCGCACGGGCCAGGAGCGTTTTACCGGTACCCGGGGGACCGACAAGCAGCACCCCTTTCGGAATACGCGCGCCGACAGCCGCAAACTTGCGCGGATCCTTGAGAAACTCCACCACTTCGACCAGTTCGGCCTTCTCTTCATCCGCACCCGCCACATCGTCAAAGGTGACGCGTTTTTTCTCATCGTTGTACAGCTTTGCACGGCTCTTGCCGAAGTTCATGACCCGGCTGCCGCCGCCCTGCGCCTGATTCAGCAGGAAGAAGAAGAGGATAAAGATGATGACAAAAGGAATGATCGAGGTGATGAAGGTCAGCCAGATGTTGTTGCCTTCCTGCGGCTTGTAGGTGACCACCCGCACCTTTTTCTGATCAATCTTTTGGTCAAGCATCGCGATGATGTCAGGACTGTACAGCGGGACGTTGGTGGTAAACGAGTCCTGCTGACCCGGCGCTACCCTGGCCAACTTCCCTTCCACATGGTATGTACCCCCGTCGGGACGAAGCATGATTTCCGCTATATTGTCGCTCAACAACTGTTCACGAAACTCTTGATAAGAGAGCTGCGTTACTTTATCAGTCCCGGAGAGGACGAAGTTAACAATCCCTACCGTGACGAGAAAGATAAGCAGATAGAACCCGGTATTGCGGAAAAAGCGATTCATTTCTTACCTCCTCTCGCGAAAAAGACACTTTTCACATTGTATCATTTCGCCTATTGTCTCCTCAACCGAACCCGTTCGAGCGATCTCGACAAGAAGCCTTACTTCGTGTACACCTCCGGCTTCAACACGCCGATATACGGAAGGTTGCGATACTTCTCATCATAATCCAATCCATAGCCGACCACAAATTCATCAGGGATGGTAAAACCGCTGAAATCCGGCGTGATGTTCACCTTGCGCCGCTCCGGCTTGTTCAACAGCGTTACCACTTTCACCGAAGCCGCTTCCCGATGGCGCAGCAGTTCCACCAGGCGGCTCAGCGTCAGCCCGCTGTCCATGATATCCTCCACGACCAGCACATGCCGATTCTGCACGGAGGTGTCCAGATCCTTCAGGATTTTCACCATGCCGGACGACTCGGTACCCGAGCCGTAGCTGGAAACGGCCATGAAATCCATCTCGCAGGGGATCGTCAGGTTCCGGATCAGATCTGCCATAAAAAGAACGGCGCCCTTCAGCACACAGATGACGAGCGGGTTTTTGCCGCTGTATTCCTTGCTCAGGATGGCGCCCAGCTCCTTTACCTTTTGGGCGATTTCATCCTCTGTCAGTAAAATCTCCTTGATGTCGTTGTTCATTCCTAAACCTCCTGCCAATCTTCTCCGTACTCTGCCACCACATACAAAAAACGGGTCGTGCGCTCGTTCACCGCCGCGTGGGCCGCTCTTCGCACACCAGGAACCCAGATAATCTCGTTGTCAGCCACCAGGAGCGGCAAACGATCCCGAACCGTTCTCGGAATCTTGGCATCGATCAACAGATCCTTTACCTTCTTGCTGCCGGCCGCCCCAAACAAGGTCAGACGATCCCCCGGCCTTCTATTGCGAACCGCCAGCTTGCCTGCCAGACGATCCATGTCAAACACGGCGGCATGAACGGACAGCCGGCTCATGTCCGGCGGGGACGTCAGCACGGTCGCGTGGATCGCCCCTCCGACCTCCCGAATCGGGGTGGTGCCGGGAATGACCAGATCGTACCAGTATGGTGCGGTCGTTTCTGCCGATTGACCGCGGGAAAAGCGTATCCGATTATAAACCCGCGAAACGGTGATTCCATCCGGAAGATGGAGCTCCGCCGACGGGTGATCTCCATTGATCATGTCCAAAATGGCCTCCACGTGCTGCGAAGACCATTCTGTACCGCTTGACAGATAACTTAATATTAGAGGAATCATTCTCCTTTGTAAAGCAAGGTCACAAGATTGAAACTTGTTGGCCGCGATACTTATTTTATTCATTTCCCGCTGCAGGATAACCTGCCCGAGCGCGGTTTTGCTTGCCTCGGCCAAATATTTCTCGTCCGTTTGCGCGAATTGGGTAAACTGCAAAATGTGCTCCCGGTAGCGCGGATTGATGGATTCAAGATGCGGCAGCACATCCAGGCGCAGCCGGTTGCGCCGGTACTTGCGGGACGCATTGCTTGAATCCTCGCGGGGTGTCAGACCCGCTGTCCGACAGTACGCCTCGATCTCCCGCCGAAAAATCGACAGGAACGGGCGCACCACCTCGACGCGGTTCTCCACCAGCCAGCGGCGCTTCGGCATGCCGGCCATCCCGTGAAGGCCGGTCCCGCGCAGCAGGCGAAAAAGCACCGTCTCCACCTGATCGTCGGCATGATGCGCCAGCGCCACCTTGCTGGCTCCGATCTCCTCCGCCACTTCCCGATACAGGGCATAGCGGATCTCGCGGCTGGCTTCCTGGGCACCCAGGCCCTTTTCTTTCATATATAAGGAAACATCGCGTTCAAACAGATGGCAGACCACGCCCCATTCCGCGCACAGGGAGCGTACGTAATCGGCGTCCTCCCGGGCTTCCCGCCCGCGGAATCCATGGTTGAGATGAAGGGCGTGCAGCTTCCAGCCGTACTGATAGTGTTGATTAAGGGCGCATAAGATATGCAGGAGGGCCGTGGAGTCCGTGCCGCCCGAAACCCCCACGAGAATCGTCTCGCCGGGGAGCAGCAGCGCCTCCTGCTCAATTTGTTTTTGCACGCTTGCCAGCATTTCTTGCCACGAGTCCTTTCCACACGCTAAAAATGGAGATGCCCAGCATCAGTCCCGCGGCGATCGCCCCGGCCAACAGGCAGGTCTGCGTCGCCAGCGTAATGCCGTTGAGGTAGTTGCCTTCCACAAACGCGAGCATGGAACGGTACGCCACCGATCCGGGCACAAGCGGAATAATCCCTGCGACACTGAAGTTGGTCGAAGGAACGCGCAGATAGATGGAGAGAAACTGGCTGCACAGCGATACGGTTGTGGCTGCCAGGAAGGTGGCGATGGTCGCATTCATCCCGTAGGGGGAGATCGCATTGTAGACCAGCCATCCGATGGCGCCGGTCAGACCGCCCGCCAGCAGCGCACGCACCGGAACATTAAACAGCGTACAATACGCCAGAGTTGAAAGAAAACTTAACAGCAGTCCCAGCCACCAGCTCATGAGAGTCACCTCGCCATCGACAGGATGATTGCGGTGGCGGCCGCAACCGACAAGGCGGTGAGCACCGCCTCCACTCCCCGGGACACGCCCGCCATCAGGTCGCCTGCCATCAGGTCCCGCAGCGAGTTGGTGACGGCGATCCCGGGGAAGAGCGGCAGCATCGTGCCGATGATCATCAAATCCAGATGCAGATGGGGGAACAACCGGTACAGCAGAAAGACCACCATTCCCCCAAGAAAGGCGGCCAGAAACTCGGTAAAGATCTTCACCCGAAGATAGGCTTCCAGATAATAGACACTCACATTGACGATGATTCCCGCGAAAACGGTCGGCAGGATATCGAACCAGGTGGCGCCGATCAGCACGATAAAGGCGCCGCTCGCGATGCCGGCAGCCAGATTTTGCAGCCACCACGGATAAATCGGCTTCTTCCGATCGATTTCCTGCAGCTTCCGGTAAGCTTGGGCAAGCGTCATCTTGCCCGAGACAAACTTGCGTGACACGTCGTTTACCAGCGTGACTTTATGCAGATCAATCGTCCTGCTTGGCGTGCGGATCATCCGTGTGTAATCCTTGTCCATGCAGCGGTACGACATGATGAGGCACGTCGGTGTGACGAAGCTGTTCACATTGTCCATACCGGCGGCGCGGGCGATCAGCGCCATGGTTTCTTCCGCCCGGTATGTCTCGCCGCCGTTTTTCAATATGATTTCGCCTGCCAACAGGCAGGTATCCATCACCAGATCTCCGGACAAACCCATTCACACCCCTTACACCAACCGTCCGGCCCGGACTGACGCCGCGCCGGACGGTTCCCTCACAACATCGGGCCGGGCCCCGTATCAGAACCAGAAGCAATACAGCGTGCCGGCCAGCGTCAACAAAGAAGCAACAAACAAGCCGCCTAGAACCATACCGGCGGCAGAGCCCCGCTCCTTTTTCCGTCCGGAAGAGGAACGCAGCCGGATGGCCGTTACCATATCCCGCTTCATGGCCGCAGCATCCTTGTATATGCCCTGCAGCGCTTTCAACAGCGGCATCCGATAGGGATACAGGCCGTCGTTTTCCCGTATTATATCACAGAGCCGCGCAACCGTCCGGCCTTCCCGGGTGAATTTTTTCCATTGTTCGTCCGGAGTCATCAACCGTATGGTGATCACAGCGAGAGAAAAGAGATCGTACGAGGCTTCCGCTCGCCGATCCCCCGCCTGCCAGCCGCCCCGGTCGTACTCTTCGGTAAATTGGCGCACGGCGTTACCCTTTTTGGTAACGCCGCCGAAGTCAACGAGACGGACCTGTTTGTCGCCGTGGGTGACGATCACATTTTCCGGCTTCAAATCCCCAAACACCCAGCCCTGCGCATGCAGGATCTCCAACCGTGTCAGGAGCTGCACCGCCAGCACCGGCACCCATTCGCGGCCGACACGTCCGGCGTAACGGTCGAGGCGCTCTCCCTCCAGATATTCCATGCTGTAAAACGTGCAGGGCTTCCCGTCGATGAGCAGATCGTCCACGTCACACAAAAGCGGCCCGATCTTGACGTCTCGGACCTGCTGCACGCTTTTGAGCATATTCACTTCCATCAGCAGATCAAGCGGGTCGGTCCCGATCTTCACCGCCAGCTTCCGGCCCGCCTGTGTCGCCAGATAAACAGCGCCGTTCGCCCCTTGGCCCAAGGGGCGAATGACGCTGTACCGCTTGTGGTTCCATCTGCCGCTGAACTCTCTCGGCAGCGGAGGAAACGCAGATTTAGAATACATGGTCTTCCAGGTAGCCTTCCGAATCGTCTTCCGCTCTTTGGCCGGATTCGCGGCGGTAGCGATCGGCCAACGGCGCAGGAAGGGAGACGTGTTCGAACAGCGCGATCGCTTCCACGATCGCCGGTCCGGTCGGGGTGATCCCGCTGACGGCAAGCGAGCCGGTCAACTGATGCGCTTTCTCCACCTGATCCGTCCACGGGATACGGACATCCAGGTGCTGATGTTTTCCTGGAAATGAACAAACCGCCATCCGGCTCTCCCCGCTGCGGGAGCGCAGGCTGATGCTGAAATCGTGGATGGCCTGCTGGACGGCTGGAAGCTTGGTTTTCATGCTGGCGGAGGTATCCACCAGCATCACGACCTCCATGCTGCTTCTCTCGCCCAGTTCATCCACCATGCCGGCCACCTGTACCCGTTTTTCCGGCTCCAGACGCTCCAGGGTAGAATCTCCCAAAATATCTTTCAACTCTTTATTGACGACTTGATGGATGGTGCGGGTCATCGCCTTGCGCGTCAGCATCTGCACCGTCTGCGCCAGCTGCGTGGGGTAGACAATATCGCTCAGGCCGCCTCCCGCTTCCGCGATCTCGCGGATTTCCCGCTCTCCCTGCTCTCCCATCTCATGTCGGTCGATGACTCCGATCACGTTCACGGTGATGCCTTGTTCCCGTGCCAGCGATGCTGCAGCCACCGGGCTGATTCCCGCATTGGAGCAGCCGTCGGTCACCAACAGAATTTGCCGCAGCGTTGGTTGTTTCATCAACATTACCTCCCCGTCTACCATTTTTTCTATCAGTATCGACGGGGAGATCGGAAAACATACTATCGCTTTGGGGTATGGGGGGTTATATCAGCGGCTTTTGAATCAACGTGGAAAATTCAAAGGCATGCACATGGCCATCATCCCGGGTGGTCGTCCCTTTCACGAAATGAACATGTTTGCCGTTGCCGACGGGGATGGCAGGGCCCGTCAAGATGACCACTTCATGATGATGGTCAAAGAAGTCGGTATTGGTGAAGATGGCATGTACGTGGCTGTTGCCCCTGGGGATGACTCCGCCGGTTACGCCCGCGAACCGATGGTTGTGCCTCTCACTCCCCTGTTCCGCAAGCTTTGTGCTGCCAAGAAACTCGTGTACATGGGTCTGCCGGGTTTTTCGTTTCTTGTTGATCCAACGCTTTCCTGCCGCTCGAATCAACGTATAGCTCCTGATTTTAGCCATGATTTTCGTCCTTTCTGCCTTGGGTTGATACCATCTTATTTAGGCGGGCAAGGACGGTAGCTAGACATCTGTACCATTTTTTTCAAGATTTCGAACCTATGCGCCTTGTTCGGTTCGGGAGGCGTAGAGTTATCCGCCATGAGAAAACGCCCGAAGCGGGGATTCGGGCGTTTCAGATCTGTTTCGGATGCTTGCTGTCAACTTACGATGCGGGGCCGTTCCACCCGCTCCATCCCATGCACATGGATCGCGGACCACTGCGGCACAAATCTGTCGATCCGGGCGACCAGCACCGTCATGTCATCCACGATCTGCCCCGAATGCTGGTGGATCACCCGCTCCAGCAGCCGGTCGGCCAATTCCTGCGGATCGTCCGATTTCAGCTCGGAGATCAGCCTTTTCATCCACATCTGCCGGTTTTCGATATGGCGCGGAGCTTCATAAATGCCGTCCGACATCATGATCAGCAGATCGCCCGGCTTCAGCGTCCGCGTCTCGATGTCCACTTCAATCTCATCCAAAATGCCGACGGGCAGATTGTTGGCCGTGACGGTGATCACGTCCGAACCGCGTTTGATGAAGCTTGGGGTAGACCCGATCTTCACGAAGCGCGTGTGGGCCGTCTGCAGGTCAATCAGCGCCAGATCCACCGTGGCAAACATCTCATCGGTGGAGCGGAGGGCCAGGACCGAGTTGACGGTCTTGATGGACAGCTTCTCGTCCATGCCGGATTGCAGCAGCTGCTGCAGGATATCCAGGGCTGACTGGCTTTCCAGATAGGCGCGCTCGCCGTTGCCCATGCCGTCGCTGATCGCCAGCGCCATCTTGCCGTTCCCCAGATCCATCGTTTTGAAGCTGTCCCCGGAAAGGAGTTTCCCGTCTTTGGCCGCTCCCGCAACCCCGATATCGATCTCGTACGCCTTGGCCGACGCCAGGCACATCTTGCAGTACCCGTCCTTGAAGGCTTCGCACTGCCGTTCCTTGACCACGATGTTTTCCCCCAGGATTTCCGTCAGCAGCGGCGCCACGATCTTGGCGCATTCATCGCGGCCGTAGCAGGTGGGCTGGCTGATTTCAATATCCACCTTGCCTTCTTCCAGGCTGTGGATGTCCACGCGCCGGATGGACAGCCCCAACCCTTCCAGGGCGCGGCTTACCTGCTTTTCCTGAAAGCTCAGTTCGATCCCTTCCCGCTGGATCTCCTGGGCGAAATCGCTCATGACGCGGGATACGCCGGACAGCTGGTCGGCCACCAGCTTGCGGCTTTCCTGCACTTGTTTCTTCAGGAGGCTGTAGGTGAGAAAACGCTCGTACTCCTGTTCCATCACCGCCAGCACCTTCTCCGTTTTCACGCACTTGCGCTCCCAGTCGCGGGGAACGTCCACACCGGCCAGGGTACCGGACTCGTACATTTTGGCCATCATGGTGTGCATCGCCTGATACGTCGCCTGCGTCTCCCGCTCCCAGCACTGCTCTTTTTTCCAGCACTTCTGGCAGGTAAACTCCGTCACCCGGCTCAGGAACAGATCGACCTGCTCCTCTTTGGCGGCGGGCTCCGCCGTCTGGGCAAAGCTGCGGGAGAGCTGGGTAAACAGATCGGAGAATTGCCGGATTTTGCCCGCCGTCACATCGCGGATCCGGCGCATGTATTCCTGATGCGATTGCAGGTTCTCCGTCGTGCCAGGAATGAAGCTGGCCACTTTCTTCCAGACCATCGCCGGTGTCAGAATGAACAGGACGATGGCCAGCCCTGTTTCCACAAGGGAGAGGTAGAGCGTATCCTCCGCCCCGCCGTAGATGGCGAGGATGGCCGTGCCGATCAACAGGCCGGCGGAAACCCCCGCTTTCCCCCCTTCCTTCAGGAGGCCGGCCAACAGCCCGCTGAAGGCGAGCAGGTTGATCTGCTGCAGGGCGGCCACATTGGCAAGGCTCAGGATCAACCCGCTGACCACCCCGACCGCCGCGCCGATCGTTCCGCCGCCGGCGAAGGCAAACAGCAGCAGCAGATAACGTGACAGCACGTGCTCCATGGAGACGCCATCGACCACCCATCCGACGGTTCCGGTCATCAGCGACGCCAGCAGGATGACGAGCGAGACGATCTCTTCGTTTTTCAACGGTTCGTAGGGCTTGGCAAGATGCACGATAGAGAGCGCTTGAACAAAGATCAGCGTCAGGATGAAGCTGAGAACGGATTCGACCGCCACCATCACCAACCCGTACGTGGAGACCTGATTGGTGAGGGCATCAAACAACAGATGGCTCGCGAAGACCGTGAGCAACACCACCAGCGGCGTCCGGGAAAAATCCTTGCGGCGGAACCGCTCCGTCATGCGGCAGGCGACCAGGGCCACCGCCATGCTTACCACTGCTTCCAGCCCGTTGGGAACGGAATGGGAGAACGCCCCCGCCCCCAACGCAAACGCGCCGATCCACAAATGATCCCGCCGCACATAGTACATCACGATGAAATACGGTACCACAAAAGGGGTCAGCTCCTCCAGAATGAGGGCTCGTCCGAGCAAAAACCCCATGAACAGCGGGATCAGCTTCCACTTCTGGCCATATTCCGCGATCCTCTCTCCCCAGGACCCCGCGGTCTGCGTCCACTGCTGATTGAATTTATGCGTCCAGGCTTGTCCCGCATCGGAGACGTTTTTATTCACGATCATGCAAGCACCACCCCGTTCAGATTGTGTGGTTCCCATTATACGGAGCGGGGTTTGTAAAATTTGTCAAAAGATCGAGCGTTATTCCTGAAATCGTGCGACAAATTCCCTGTTCTCCTGAGGTTTTCGCGGCATCCCGGAATGAGCATCCGCTTACGCCCCGGTCTATGGCGAAAAGGCAAAAAAAATAACCGACGTTGGGCGTACAACGTCGGCCGGCAGGTGATTCGCGCTCGGTGAAACGGGCTTATAATATAGGTATTCGCCATCGATGCAAAAGAACCTTCCTTTTTTTCTCGCCAAATTGTGCAAATTTGTCAGGAATTTGGTTGGCCCGCCTTTTCCGGGCGGTCCTCAGCGTCCTCGCCCTTTTTTGTCCCAATTTTTGCGCAATGAAGATTGCCGGTCTTCACTATCTTTCAGAAAGCGGTTCAGCTTCTCCTCGAACCCTTCTCCCCGTTCGCGAGGCCCACGGGATGGCTTGTTTGGACGGTCAACGGCTTTCTTGATCGACAGGCCGATCTTGCCGTCCCGAATGTTCAGCACCTTGACCGTCACGATGTCACCCACCTTGAGATGCTCGTGGATATCCGTGACATACGTGTCGGCGATCTCGCTGATGTGAACGAGGCCGGTCTCCCCGTCTGGCAGCTCCACAAATGCTCCAAACTTCGTTATGCCTGTCACTTTTCCTACCACTTTGCTGCCTACCTCGATGGCCATGAACGCGGCAAGCCTCCCTCATGCACATGAATGAATACGTTGGGGAATATGGATTATTCGGGCAGCACGTAGATTTTTTCGCCCGGTTTCGATAAGAAGAAATGTTTGCGGGCCAATTCGGCGATGTATTCCTTGTCATTCAATCGGCTCACTTTGTAGGAGAGTTCGGCCTGCTGCTGCTGAACAGCCGCCGCTTCCTGCTTCAACTGCTCCAGTTCGCTTTCCTTTTCGGACAGGATGTCGCTTTGCAAATAGGCGGTATAGCCCGTCCATACGGAAAAGCACAGTACAAAAAACAGGACAAGCCGGATTCTGCGCCTTTGACCTTGTTTGTTTGGTTGGGAGGGGCTGCTCATCATGCTCGTTACGCCACCTTTGCCGTGATTAATCCTGTTTTTTTCTTGATCGTATCCATTTCTTCACATCCGCCCAAAATCCTTTTCCCTGCTGGTGCATTTTTCTTCCTACATTATGCCCCCATTTTTGCGCAGGAGCAATGAGTATTCGCACTATTTTCCAGAAAAAAAGCAGCACCGCCGTCACGACCGACAGCACCAACTCCAGCAGCATGAGGATCAGCCGGTAGAGGAACAGGACGGGGCGGACAAGAACCGTATCGATGATCATGACGATCGTCCTGTACAACCACTGACAAAATTTTATCACGGTGTGAAGAAATTGAACATATCTTCGGCTTCCGATCACAAAATAGAGCCAGGCTCCGCCAAACAGGCCGAAAAAAATCGGAAAGCGGACAACACCATCGTTGACGCGGACCAGAACTCCAAACACAAACAAGGCGCTGGCGATCCAGAACAGGAGATCCAGGAAAAAGACCAGCCACAGGGGAAAACGCCCTTTTCCTTTGAACACCTGGTAGGTGTCATACCCCATGCCCATCAACAGCCCGCAGGCAGACATGGAGAGAAGCGTTTGAAACTGTGTCCCGATGCTCACTTGAACAATTTGCCGAAGAATCCCCGCGAGCGGTCCCCGGCCTGCCCCTGTTCAAGATAGCCCATTTCGTGCACCAACCCCTCGATGGCCACTTCTCCTGTTTCCAGGCTCAGATTCTTCATATGCAGGTTCTGGCCGCGAATCGTCAAAAAGCCCGCTTCCGTCTCCAGCAGGAACTCTTCGCTGTCGAAGCTTTCCACATTTTTCACCCCGGAAATCGCCAGGCTGCGGCGATTGATCATCACGATCTCATGGCGCGGCCGCTTGGTATGGTCGTTCATCTCATGCCCTCCTCACAAACCGGTTCTTGTACCATGGTATGGAGGGGGATGTCCGTTTAGAACAGGACCATCCCGACAAATCCTGTACAATGCATGCTGGAAATCTATTGTATAATAGGGCAGGAAGGCTGAAAGGTTGGACGAAGAGAAGACGGAGGTTGCTGATGAAACGAGTATGCGTATTTGCCGGTTCCAATGCCGGTCTGCTGCCAGATTATGAACAAAAAGCCGCAGAACTGGGGCGGCTGCTGGCTGAAAACGGACTGGAGCTTGTCTATGGAGGGTCCAGGATCGGACTGATGGGGCGCGTCGCCGATAACGTGTTGACGGCGGGCGGGAAAGCGATCGGCGTGATGCCGCGCAACCTGTTTCGCGGGGAGATCGCGCACACCGGCCTGACCGAATTTCACGAAGTGGGGAACATGCACGAACGGAAAGCCCTGATGACCGAACTGGCCGACGCCTGCATTGCCCTGCCCGGCGGGTTCGGCACGTTTGAAGAGCTTTTTGAGGCGGTCAGTTGGCTGCAGCTGGGCATTCACAGCAAGCCGGTCGGCATTCTGAACGTCCGGGGGTATTACGACCCGCTGATCGAGATGATCAAGAATGCCGTGAAAGCCGGTTTCATGCCGGAGACCCATACAGAATTGATCATCGTGGAGAGTGAACCGGCCACCCTGCTTGACAGACTGCGTGATTACACCCCGCCTGCCTACGCACACAAATGGACGGAGCTGCCGCCGGAAGAGACACGTTAACGCTCCTCCAGAGCGAGGCGACTACCTTCGCCACGGACTGATGACAAACTTCTGTTAGAGTCATGGCATGATGGGGCCAAGCGAGCTCCTTTGACGACCGACTCAGCGAAGAAACGAAGACGCGGGAGCACTGGGGGCGTGAGTCTCACTTCGCTGAAACACCCAGATGTTGAGCCCCCAGCCCGCGTCGCGTTTCGGAGTGGACATTGCAGGCTTCTTTGCGGGTCGTCAAGAGAGCGAGCAGGAACCATCATCCATGATAGATCGACTTTGTCTGCTCACGAAGACGACTACCCCCGCAGGTAGTCGTCTTCTTCCTTCTCATCGCGCGGCACCGGCACTTCGCCGATCACCTGGTACAGGGTGGCGGCTTCTTCCTTGCGCGGATTTTCCTTGATATCCTCCACTTTCACGACCACGATTTTCTGGCCGAAGCGGATCGACAGCTTGTCGCCGATCTTCACGGTGCTCGAAGCCTTCGCCGGCCGGTCGTTGATTTCCACGCGCCCCTGGTCGCACACGTCTTTGGCCAGCGTGCGCCGCTTGATCAGGCGCGATACCTTCAGATACTTGTCCAGTCTCATCCCTGTTACCTCCTCACCCGCTGCTTCGCTTCTTCCCACCAACGGTCCATCTCGGCCAAATCCGTCTCCTCGAAGGTCCGGTTGGCTTCCCGCAGCTTCTGTTCAATATAGGCAAACCGCCGTTGAAACTTGCGGTTGGTCATGCGCAGCGCCTCTTCCGGATCGATCTGGTAGAAGCGGGCCAGATTGACGACGGCAAAGAGCAGATCCCCCAGCTCGCCGGCCCGCTCTTCTTCCGACGCCTGCCGCACTTCCCGGTATTCCTCTTCCACCTTGCGATACACGTCCGCCACGTCTTCCCAGTCAAAGCCGACAGCGGCGGCTTTTTTCTGCAGCTTGCAGGCGTACATCAAGGCTGGCAGCTCGCGCGGAATGCCGGCCAGCACGGAGCGGGCGGATGCCTCCTCCCCTTTGGCCGCTTTCTCCTGGGCCTTGATCGCTTCCCAGTTGGCAAACGCCTCGTCGGCATCGCGCGCCGCTTTTTCGCCGAAGACGTGGGGATGGCGCCGGATCAGTTTTTCATTGAGGCCGGCGATCACATCCTCGACGGTGAAAAAGCCGTCTTCCGCCGCCATTTGCGAATGGAGCATGATCTGCAGCAGCAGATCGCCCAGTTCTTCGCGCATGGCATCCGGATCGTCGTCGTCAATCGTCTCCAGCACCTCGTACGCTTCCTCGATCAGATTCTTGCGGATGCTTTGATGCGTCTGTTCGCGGTCCCATGGACAGCCTTCGGGGCTGCGCAGGATGGCCACGATTTCCTTCAGGTAGGCGAACTGCCGATTGCGTACCGCCGCTTCCCGGGTCGGGGGTACGTAGACGAGCGACAGGTTGCCCAGGTGTTGGACGCGATCCAGTTCATACAGCGGCACGGTCTCCACCCGTTCCAGACCCGCCGCTCCTACCGCCGTTGCGACCGTGACCGGATATTCATCCGGGAAAACCTCCATCAGCGTCAGCTTGGTATCGGAGGCGACCATTTTGTCGTATACCTGGGCGATCACCGTATGCAGAAGCGGATTCACCTGTTCCGCTTTCAGGGCGGTGGCGTCGAGCAGGGCGAATCCTTCGATCGGATCGATCCGCAAGCGGGCAAACAGCGGATCCAGGAAGCTCTGCCCGCCCTCGACCTCCACCGCTGTCTCCCGCTTGGGTCCTTCCTCCAGCAGCAGCTGCACCGTCCGCTCAGCGACCAGCGGATGGCCCGGCACGGCATAGACGATCTCGCCCTTCTCTCGGGCCGCCTGCAGCAGCAGGTCGGCGATCTCGGTATACACCGCGTCAAAATCGCCGTGTTTCTCATAAATGGCATCAAACGCGGTAAAGGTGATGCCCTCCTGACGAAGCTGGGCGACAACGGGATGTTCCTCCGTCCGCAAATAAAGGTGGTTCGCCTCTTTCAGCGTCCGGTAGATTCCCATGGGCAGCTGCTCCAGGGTTCCCGCTCCCAGCCCGACGATCCGGATTGCTGGCATTTGTTTCGACTCCCTTCTGTGTTATTCGGAACGCAGGAGATGAAGCCGCGTCAGCAGGGAAACGAGCCGTCCCCCTTTGGGCAGAAAACGCAGGTCTTCCTCCGTGAGCCCTCCCGTCTTCAACAGGGCAAGCAGATAAACGAGCGCTCCCGTTCCCACCGCCAACAGCGCAACCAGTGTTTGCAGCAGGCGGGTGGAGCTGATCATCTCCTGCAGCACCGTGGAAGCCGCCCACTCTATGACAAGAACCGCCACCACCATGATCAGGGCGGCGATCAAGGGACGGCCCAGTATTTTGCGAAACCGGATGACCGCGCCGGTGTACCGGACAATGCCCTTCATATTGAGCAGCATGGCCACCAGATAGGCGATGACCGTGGCGAAAGCCGCACCGGCGATCCCGGCGAACGGAATCAGCAGCAGATTCAGCCCCAGCTTGACCACCACGCCGACAAAGAGATGGCGGGCCGGCAGCATGACCCGTCCCAAGCCCTGCAGGATGCCGGAGGTGGCGATGGACAGGGTGGCAAACAAAATGGTAAAGGCCTGGATGGCCAACGCCTCGGTTCCCTTCGCATCCCCGTACAGCATCACATTAACCGGCTCGGCCAGCAGCGCCAGCCCAAAGGAGGCCGGCAGCCCCAACAGGCTGGTCAGGCGCAGAGCCACTTCGGTTCTCTCCGCGATCACTTTGTGGTGTCCCTGAGCCGCCGCCTCACTGATCGCGGGCACCAACGCCAGGGAAAGAGATGTGGCAAAAAACGTGCCGAATTGAATAAGCGGCTGGCCGCGATCAAACGCCCCTTTCACGACTTTGGCCATTTCTTCATCCATGCCGCTGTACTGCAGCAGATTGACCACCGTGACGGAATCCACCAGCGGGATCAGCGGGAGCACCAATGCCCCCAGACAAATGGGCAGCGCATAATACAAGAGGCTGTGCAGCACCTGCCGCGTGGTCCAGCTGTCTGCCGCAGACGCAGGCGAAATCTCACCATCGAGGGCACCGGCCTGCAGCCGAGAATGCTTCCGCCAGTAGTAGGCCAGCACCGCCACCGCCGCCAAGGCACCCGGGAACGCGGCAAACACCGCGCCTGTGCCCGCCAGATAGGCATCGTGGTACACCATCATTCCCCAATAGGCGGCGATCAGGATAAAGATGACGCGCACCAGCTGTTCCACCACCTGCGAAACGCCGGTGGGCATCATGTTCTGCTGTCCCTGAAAATAACCGCGCATGATGGCGGCAATGGGAACCAGCGGCAGCGACCAGGCTACCGCGCGAAGCGGCATGGTCAAATGTTCATCTCCCATAAAAGCGGCGACAAGCGGCGCTCCCCCGAAGAGCAGGAGAAAGAAGACGAAGCCCAGCACCAGCAGCGAAAGGCTGGCGACGCGGTAAGCCTTGCGCGCGCCATATGTATCCCCCAGAGCCAGCCGCTCGGACACGATCTTGGAGATCGCGATGGGAAAGCCGGCGGTTGCCAGGATCAGCAGGGTGGTATACAGCGGATACACCTGCATGTACACATACAGCCCGATATCGCCGGCGATATTTTGATACGGAATCCGATAGACGGCGCCCAACAGCTTGGACAAAAGACCTGCGATCCCAAGGATGGCCGCCCCTTTTACAAAATGAACCGAACTTCTCTCTGCTGTCATGTCACGCTTGTTCTCCTCTCGAGCCAAAAGCCATTAAGCTTTGTCCATTATAGCACAAGGGGCGATACTAAGAAAAAACAGCCTCGCGGACGCGAGGCTGCTCGATGTTACTGCTCCATCTGTTTGGCTAGAAAACCGGCGGCGGTCTCCGCCATCTTCACTTCCAATTCGCTCATCTTGGCGGTTTCGGTTTTGCTGAGGAGAATGACGGCACCGATCGGATCGCCGCCCGCCACAATCGGGGCGATCACAAACGACGAATACTGTTCATTCATGTCGCGGCAGATCTCATACTGTCCCGTGTTCTTCTCCACCCGGCTCTTCCGGTCTTCCAGGCATTTCTCCACGAGATTGCCAATCGGTTTTTCCAAATATTCCTTCTTGGATGCACCGGCCACGGCGATCACACTGTCCCGGTCGGATATCAGCACAATGTGATTCAAGCTCTCATAGAGGGAATCGGCATATTCCTTTGCAAAGTCGCCCAACTCACCAATCGGCGAATATTTCTTCAAAATCACTTCCCCATCACGGTCAACAAAAATCTCAAGAGGGTCGCCTTCACGAATACGCAGCGTACGGCGGATCTCTTTGGGAATCACGACCCGTCCGAGGTCGTCGATACGACGAACGATACCAGTTGCTTTCATACTCTTGTTGCCTCGCTTTCCTGAGAATTTGGGTTGTGAGTCATTTTCAGGTTACCTGTATTTTTTCCTTTCCAGCTAATTTTAACTATCCGATGGACGCCTCAAAGTTTTCCAGTACTCCTGCACTCTCCCCCGGGCGGTAGCGAGTGAGTATAGTATTCTCCACGTTTGCAAGAATATGCGAGCAGACGAAAAAACAGGGAATCGTCCCCCGATCCCCTGTTTGTTCCTCAGCCGGCCTGTTTCGGCTGCGGAATATTCCATTTGGTAATCAGCTTGTCCAGCTCGCCCTGAACGAATTCCCCATACTTGGTTTCCAGCGCTTGCTGGCGCATTTGGTCTTTCGCCTCGGCGAAGCTTTTTACTTTACGATCCTCGACACGCATCACATGGTAGCCGTAATCGGTCTTCACCGGTTCGCTCACCTGACCGATCGGCAGGGTGAGCGCCGCATTTTTGAATTCCGGCACCCACTGATTCACATCGGCGTCCTTGTACAGACCGCCTTCTTCCTTGCTGCCGGGGTCATCCGAATACTGCTTCGCCAGCGCGGCAAAGTCTTCCCCCTTCTTGATGCGGGCAATCAGTTCATTGGCCAGTTTCAGCGCTTCTTCCGGTTTCCGCGATTCCGTCGAAATCAGGATGTGACGGACAGAGGCGGTCGTGAACTGCGCTTTGTCCGCCTGGTCGTACTGCTTTTGCAGCTCGGCATCCGTGATTCCCTGTTTCAACACGCCGATCGAATCGTTGATCAGCGCCATCTGGGAGACAACCAGTTCCCGGGTAAGCCCCTGGTTTTGCATCAGCTTGTCAAAGGCTCCCGCGTCTTTGCCCAGCATGGCGATATACTGGCTTTTCACCTTGTCAAACGTTTTCTCCGCCGTATTCTGCGATTCCTTGCGAATGGCATCGTCAGCCCGGGCCGCCAGGATTTTGGTTGCAGTAAATTCGCGGGCAAAGTTTTTCAAGGATTCCTGGTCAGCGGCTTCAATCATTTCACGCTGCTGCGGATTCAGGAAGCTGATCGTCCGCAGAAAGTCTTCAAATTCCTTTGCCGTCAGCTTGCCGCCCTGATATTCCGTAATGGTAGCATTCGGCTCCACGGTATAGGGCAGCTTGAGCGCCGGAAACTGGGACAAGGGATCCTCAGGATTAGCCGCTTGCTCGCCGCCTTGGGCAGGCTGGGTTTGGGCCGGCGTGTTGGTCGCCGCCTTCTGGTCATTTCCGCATGCCGTTACGATGACAGCCAGTGCAAGCACCGACACCATGATCACGGTTGTGATTCGTTTCATATCCATCATTCTCCCTTCTTCCAACACCCCGGTCACATGACCGGACTGCCGGAACCGGTGTCTTTGCGCACCATGTGAAATTCGCTGAGCAGTTTTTCCACCAGCTTGACGCCTTCTTCCTCGCTCAACCCTTTTACTTTAACAGTTATGGTGAGCTGTTGTCCACCTATCAGACCGACGCGCCGTCCCCAATCGCTGGTCAGGGCAAACAGGGCGCCCCCGTCGATATTGTTGTTCTGGCTGGGATGCAGGCTGATTTTGATGACGTCCGGATCTTTCTGGCTGATCTCCGTGATGTGGTGCTGCAGGGCATAAACCCGCAGGCGGGAAATCAACAGCAGATTCTCCACGGGCTTCGGCAGATCGCCGAAGCGGTCCTCCAGTTCTTCCGCCAGGTCGGCCACATCCTCCAGGGTGGATGCCGCGACAAACTTTTTGTACATTTCGATCTTCTGGCGGCTGTCGGTGATGTACGTGGACGGGATATAGGCGTCGAGATGCAGGTTGATTTCCACGGGGGAAGCCGTCTCCTGCTTGACCTCCCCTTTCAATTCGTCGATCGCTTCTTTCAGCATCTGGCTGTACAAGTCAAAACCGACGGAATTGATGAAACCGTGCTGCTCCGCGCCCAGCAGGTTCCCCGCCCCGCGAATGGCGAGGTCGCGCATGGCGATTTTGAAGCCGGAGCCCAGTTCGGTAAATTCCTTGATCGCCTGCAGCCGTTTTTCCGCAACTTCCGACAGCACTTTGTCCCGCTGATAGGTGAAATAGGCATAGGCGATGCGGTTGGAGCGTCCGACGCGCCCGCGCAGCTGGTACAGCTGGGAGAGGCCCATGCGATCCGCATTGTAGATGATCAGGGTGTTCACGTTCGGGATATCCACCCCTGTCTCAATGATCGTGGTGCTCACCAGCACGTCCGAGTTGCCTTCCAGGAAGTCGAGAATGACGCTCTCCAGCTCTCCCTCGTTCATCTGGCCGTGGGCCACTGCGACGCGGGCATCGGGAACGAGCGCTGCGATCTGTTCCGCCATCTGTTCGATGCCCTGGACCATGTTGTACAGGAAAAACACCTGCCCGCCGCGCGCCAGCTCCCGCTCAATCGCCTCCCGCACCAGGGAAGGGCTGTACTCCATGACATAGGTCTGCACGGGGAACCGGTTTTCCGGCGGCGTCTCGATGACGGACAAGTCCCGCACGCCGATCATCGACATGTGCAGCGTCCGTGGAATCGGGGTGGCGGTCAGCGTCAGGACATCCACGTTGGTTTTCAGCTGCTTCAGTTTTTCCTTGTGGCTGACCCCGAACCGCTGCTCCTCATCGACGATCAAAAGGCCCAGATCCCGGAACTGGATGTCTTTGGACAACAGGCGGTGCGTGCCGATCACCACATCCACCGTGCCATCCTTCAACCCCTTGATCGTCGCCGTCTGCTCCTTGCGGGTGCGGAAACGGCTCAACACGTCGACGCGGATGGGAAAGTCGGCAAAACGCTCGCGGAACGTTTCATAATGCTGCTGGGCCAAAATCGTGGTCGGCACCAGCACCGCCACCTGCTTGCCGTCCATCACGGCCTTGAAGGCTGCCCGGATCGCCACCTCCGTCTTGCCGTAGCCTACGTCCCCACATACAAGACGATCCATCGGCCGGGTTCGTTCCATATCCGCCTTGACCTCATTGATGGCCCGCAGCTGATCGGGCGTCTCCTGATACGGGAACATGGCCTCGAATTCCCGCTGTTCCTCGGTATCCGGCGAAAAGGCGTGCCCGACGGCCGCCTCCCTTGCCGCATACAGTTTGATCAGATCCTCCGCGATGTCTTTCACGGAAGATTTCACCTTGTTCTTGACGCGCTTCCACTCGCTGCCCCCAAGGCTGTAGATCTTCGGTTCGTTCTCCTCGCTGCCCACATATTTCTGCACGTGGTCGATCTGCTCGATCGGCACGAACAGGCTGTCTCCGCCCGCATAGCGAATGTGCAGATAATCTTTATGAATGCCCAGGATTTCCTTGGTTTCGATGCCCAGATATTTGCCGATCCCGTGATTGATATGAACGACATAATCCCCCGGTTTCAATTCCAGGTAATTCTTGATCCGCTCGGCGTTGCTCATCGTCTGCTGCACTTTGCGCGCCTTGCGCTGCTTGGCGGTAAATACCTCCCCTTCGGTAATCACCACCAGCTTGTTCATGGGCAGCTCGAAGCCCGTCTGCAGGTTGCCGATCAGGATCGTCGGCCGTGCGGGCGGGATCGTCTCCGCTTTGTCCAGCAGCAGATCCGCTTCCATGCCATAATCATGCAGAACGCGCTCCAGCCGCTTGGCCCGTTCGGCATCCGCAGCGACGAATACGATTCGGTCCTGCGATTTGATCCAGCGTGCCAGCTCGGTCTTGAGCACGTTCATCTGGCCGTGAAAATTCTGCATAGTCCGGCATGTCCAGTTGACGATGTTCTGCGGCTGCGTCCTCGGCGTCTGGCGCAGGAAGAGCGACATGTAGATGATCTGGCGGCCGCGCTGCATGACAAGGTCGTCGTAGGTGCGCGACAGGCTGAGATTGGCCATGAATTCGCCTTCCGCGATCCGGGCCGTCATCCATTCCGCTTCTTCTTTCTGCAATTGGGCCGCCGTTTCCAGCACGCGGGACGGCTCATCGATGATCAGCACCGTCTCCTTGGGCATATAGGACAAGATCGTTTCATTGGACGGATAGATGGCGGAGATGTAGGCGTACAGGTGCGGAAGCCGCTGCCCTTGCTGCATCAGCTCCGCATCCCCCCCGATCCGGCTGACCATCTTCTCCTTTGCCTTGCTGTCCTTCAGCTTGTCAATCGCTTCGCCCAGCTTTTTCTCCAGGCGCAGCGCCGACTCCTGCAGATGCGCCGTAGAGACGATCATCTCCTTGACCGGACCGATGGTATAGGATTGGACGCTTTCATGGGAGCGCTGCGTCACCATGTCAAAGGTCCGGATGGAGTCGATCTCCACGTCGAACAGTTCAATGCGGATCGGCCATTCGGCGTCGATCGGGTACAGGTCGATGATCCCCCCGCGGACGCTCATCTCCCCTTTGCGCTCCACCATCTCGACGCGCTCATACCCCAATGCGATCAAGCTTTGCAAAAAGGCCTCCACATCCAGCTCATCCCCGACCTTCAGGGTAAGCTGCGCCTCTTTCCACACTTCCGGAGGAACCACCAGCCGGCGCAGCCCGGCAAAAGGCACAACCAAAATACCCGTAAAGCCCTGGGCCAAACGGTTGAACACATGGATGCGCTGCGCCAGCATCTCCGGACTGGCGATGGCCAGCTCCGCCCCGACCAGTTCATTGGCCGGAAATAACAGCACCTGATCGTCAGGCACCAGCTCCAGCAAATCTTCGTATACTTTCTGCGCCTGGAACATATTGTGCGTAACCACACAGATGGGCCGCTCCGCCGTCTGGTAGAGGGCCGCCATCAGCGCTTGCCGGGAGGAGCCCGCCAGCCCCGATACGAGCTGTTCATGCAGCCCCCGTGTCAAACCGGCGACAATCGTCCCAAACTGGGAATCCTCTTTGATCGGATTAATGATGACCTGCATCTATACGTCTCCTCTCCGGACTAACTACCCCATGCAGAAATAAGCCTTAGCAACGTTTGCCAAGGCCTTGTCCGTGCAAGCCTTTCTGTCCACTTCCTTCGCAGCATACGCGTTCATCCTTCTGCTTGCAAGGCTCCGTGTTATTGCAGCGGATTGCCCACCAGCGTGAGCTCGGGATGTTGGTCAAACGCGTCTTTGCAGTAGTCGCACAATACGCGCACAACCGTATCCCCTCCACGTTCTCTCGATATTATAGATTGGCGCTCTTCAGGGGTCAAGGAATCGAACCCGAGACGCCCTTCCGTTACCATGGCATGATCGATTTCGGCGATCTTCATCCCACAGCAGCGACAAACATAGCGATAGCTCAAGCCGGCCACCCCTCAGGCACATGATATGTGTTAGTATCGCCCGGTGGATGGAAAATCATACAAATGGGCTTTTGTCTGTGTGCAAGGACTACCGCTTCAGGGTATGGACGTGATTCATCACCTTCACAAAGCTTTCGGTCGAGGCCATGGCGGCGGCTTCCGCGGCAATACGCACCGCCTCTTCGACCACCTGCCGCTCCGAGACGGCGAACGTGCCCAACACATGATCGATGACATTGCCCCCCGGCGCCGGCCGGTCAATGCCGATTCTAATCCGTTTAAAGGCCTGTGTGCCCAAATGCTGAATCAGCGACTTGATGCCATTATGGCCGCCGGCGCTGCCCTTTTCCCGCAGGCGAACCTGTCCCAGCGGCAGGTCCAGATCGTCGTAAATGACCAGAATATCGTCAGGGGTAAGCTTGTAAAAGCGCAGGATTTCCCCAACCGACTCGCCGGAGAGGTTCATGTAGGTCTGCGGCTTCACCAACAGCACGCGCTCCCCGTTGATGCGCCCCTCGCCGACCAGCGCCCGGAATTTGGCCTGCTGGACCGGAATCCCCCACTTGTCGCTAATCTTATCGATGACCATAAAGCCGATATTATGCCGCGTATCTTCATATTTCTTCCCGGGATTGCCCAGTCCGATGATGATATTCACCCGCGTTCCCTCCAATCTCACCTCCCATTGTACATGAGACAACTCGGCTCCGCCAAGCCAAGGCATGGCGGAGCCATCGCTGGTGATTTGCGGAAAAGAAAGGCGCCCCACGCCAAAGTGGGGCAGCGTTCCCTGACTCAGGCGATGCCGTCCTCCGGATCAAGGCGCTCCCGGCTTAAAGGGGCTCGGGTCTGAAGATAGAGAAACGGCGCCAGCGCATGGGCAAAACAGCGCAGATACTCCATGTCTGCACGGGTGAACGAGTGTTTTTCCTCCCCATCGATGCTCAAAACGCCCAAAACCGCATCACCGATCTTGATCGGGACGCAGATGAGGGAATGATACACCTTCGTCGCCTTGGGATGGATAGTGAAGCTGTTCCCTTCCGCGGTCACGTCTCCGCTGAAATACGGTTCACCCGTCCGCAGCACCCTCCCGGCAGCCGAATCCAGCAGGGAGAGCCGCAGATGCTTGATCCCGTCCGGACTGAAATTCACCCCTTCGTGGATCTTAAGCTGCCCCTCCCCTTCCGGGACAAAGATCGCTACCCGGTGGTTGTTGGCGGGCTGTCTGGTCAGCATGATGCCGATCCCGGGCAGCGCATACTGATAGACCGCTTCGCACAGTTCATTGCATTCTTCTTCGTTCCGGCAGGCCATCGCCTTGGATACCTCAATGGACAACTGCTGCAGGAACTTGATGATGAGCGACTTCTGCTTCGCGTCCGCCGTCAGCTTCCCGATCTCCTCGCGCTGCGCCCGGACCAGCTCATGCGGTTTGATGTTGATGAGTCCGGCGATGGTTACCTCCGAACCCCGATGCAGCTTCCACACGGCCAACGCGCCCAACAGCACGGCAAAGGCGACCAGGATCACACCCAAAGCGGTCAGCACCCACGGCTGGGCCGCCGCAGACGAAATCGCCTTCCCGATCTGTTCCATCATCTTGTCCATGTTTGTCACCGGTTTCATCAGGATATTGCTCCCATCTTATGTAGCAAGAAAGAAGAAAATGTCAGGGTCTTCCAAAGATTCCCTTTGTCGCGTATCATTGTGACGAGGTTTTTTTTTTCACATAAAAAAAGACTCCCTTGTCAGCGGAATGCAAGGGAGTATCTCTCTTGCTGACAGCGTAAGCCCTGCCTGCTTATCCTTTTTTCGCCTCTTCAGCCGGTTCCCCAGCCGCCTCCGCCGCGTCAGCGGCTTCGTCGGATACAGCCTTGACAGGCATCACGCTGACGACCACTTCCGTTTCATCCGGCAGCACCGTCACCGTGTCCGGGATGTCCAGATCCTTGACAAGGACGACATCCCCGATATGTAACCCATCGACATTGACGATGAAAGATTCCGGAATATCCGCCGCCCGGCAGGTCACCTCTACGCTGTGGCGCACCAGCGTGGCTACCCCCAGCTCGGGATCGCCTTGCAGCACGATGGGCACACTGGTATGGATGCGCTCGTTCATATTGATGCGCTTGAAGTCGGCATGGAGCAGCGCTCCTGTCACGGGATGGCGCTGCAGTTCGTACACCATCACGGTATGCTCCGTTCCGTTCATCACCAGGGTAAACGGCTTGTTGGTCGGCTGATGGCGCAGCGCGGCATCCATTTCCCTGGCTTTCACCTGGATCGGCAGGTTGGCGATCCCCGTTCCGTAGACCACAGCCGGAATCCAGCCGTCCCGGCGCAGCGCCGCCGTGGATTTGGCAGTCCGTGAGGCCGCTTGAATCGTTTCCATAAAAAAACCTCCTTACGACAAACTAGCAATTCTTTCCCTTCTAGCTTGTCCAAAGGAGGCCATTTTGAATCTGGATGAACTTAATCGAACAGCTTGCTGACCGAAAGCTCTTCGTGAACGCGGATGATCGCTTCCCCGATGATCGGCGCCACCGAGAGCACCTTGATTTTGTCGATCATTTTCTCTTCCGTCAGCGCGATGGTGTTGGTTACCACCAGCTCGCGGATTTTGGAATTGGCGATGCGTTCGATGGCAGGACCGGACAGAACCGGATGGGTGCAGCAGGCATAAACGTCGCGGGCCCCCGCTTCCACCAGGGCATTGGCCGCCAGGGTAATCGTTCCTGCCGTGTCGATGATATCGTCAATCAAAATCGCCGTCTTGCCATCGATATTGCCCACGATGTTCATCACTTCCGCCACGTTGGGTTCCGGACGGCGCTTGTCGATGATTGCGATCGGCGCTTCCAGACGCTCCGCCAGCTTGCGGGCACGCGTCACCCCGCCGTGATCAGGCGATACGACCACAATGTCCTGCAGCCCTTTTTCGGCGAAATATTTGCCCAGAATCGGCACACCCAGCAGATGATCCACCGGAATATCGAAAAAGCCCTGAATCTGCGTCGCGTGCAAATCCATCGTGATGACGCGGTGAGCTCCTGCCGTCTCGATCAGATTGGCCACCAGCTTGGCCGTAATCGGGTCGCGCGCACGGGCTTTGCGATCCTGACGGGCGTAGCCGTAGTACGGAATCACCACGTTGATGCTCTTGGCGGATGCGCGTTTCAAGGCATCCACCATGACCAGCAGTTCCATCAAATGCTCATTGACCGGCGCGCTGGTCGGTTGGATCACGAAGACGTCGCAGCCGCGGACGCTTTCGTTCAATTTAATCTGACACTCGCCATCGCTGAAACGAACCGCCTGGGCATTGCCCAGCTGCAGGCCGATATGGTCGGCAATCTCGTGCGCAAGTTGCGGATTGGCGCTGCATGTAAAGACCTTCAGTTTCGGGTCGCGGTAGTTCGCCATCTTTCGTAAGAACCTCCCGTATTATTCCTGATTTCTTTGCTTACGTGGCAACTTTGCCGCGTAGCCCGGTTTGTTTACCTGCCGTTCACGTGCGATCGCCAGCGCATCGTCCGGAACGTCCTGGTTGATCGTGGATCCGGCAGCGACATAGGCGTTGTTTCCGATCGTAACAGGGGCAATCAGGTTGGTATTGCAGCCGATAAAGGCTTGGTCGCCCACGATGGTTTTATGCTTTTTCGCCCCGTCGTAGTTGACCGTGATGGTGCCGCAGCCGATGTTCACGCTTTCCCCGATCTCGGCGTCCCCGATATAGCTCAAATGGGGCACCTTGGAGCCTTTGCCGATCCGGGCGTTCTTCAGCTCGACGAAATCCCCGATCTTGGCGCCGGCCGCGATGTGCGTCCCCGGACGCACGTAGGCAAACGGCCCGACCGACACATTCGCTTCCACGGCGGATTCCACCAGCACCGCGTAGGAGATCGTAACACCGTCCCCCACGGTCACGTCACGCAGGTCCGCCTGCGGCCCGATGAGGCAGTCCGAACCGATCACCGTTTTGCCCCGCAGATGGGTTCCGGGCAGGATGGTTGTGTCCGCCCCGATGGTCACATCCGCTTCAATATAAGTGGAAGCCGGATCCTGGATGGTGACGCCGTTGCGCATATGTTGTTCATTAATCCGCAGGCGCATGTAACGTTCCGCCTGGGAAAGCTGGACGCGGTCATTGACTCCCATGGTTTCATCCGGATCGCGGGCAATGTACGCGACGACCTTCTCGCCGGCATCGCGCAAAATACCAACACAGTCTGTGATATAATACTCACCCTGGGCATTGTCGTTGTTGACCTGCTTCAGCGCGGCAAGCAGTTTCTGGTTGTCAAAACAGTAAATGCCTGTATTGATTTCCCGGACCAGCCTTTCTTCCGGGGTGGCGTCCTTGTGTTCGACAATTCGCAAAACCTCGCCCGCTTCATTGCGGATAATCCGTCCGTAACCGGTCGGGTCGGCAAAGGTCGCGGTTAGAACGGTTGCCGCCGCCTGCTCCGCCTGATGGTACGCGAGCAGTTCGCGGAGCGTATCCGCCGAGAGAAGGGGCGTGTCTCCATACAGGATGAACGTGACGCCTTCCTTGCCCGCCAGATGCGGGACAGCCTGCTGGACGGCGTGTGCGGTTCCCAGCTGCTCGCTCTGCAGCGCGTAGGTGACACGCTCGCCAAGCGCCGCGCGAACGGCATCGGCACCATGTCCAACCACTACAACGACATCCTCCACCTTCATCGCAGCCAACGTGTCCGTTACATGCTGCACCATCGGTTTACCGCAGACCGGATGCAGAACCTTGTACAGCTTGGATTTCATCCTGGTCCCTTGTCCGGCGGCCAGCACAACGGCATGGATGTTTGACATGATAACCCTCCAGCTTAGAAGTTCCATCATGACTATATCTTAATCGTATGTCGATTTCAAGAGAAGTTTGACGCCCCTCCGCCCCTGCCTTATCATGGAAAAGACAGCATGACCCAAGGGGTAGAGAGAACGGGAGGAGGAGTCACTTTCATGGTCGATGTCTATGTGCTGACCGGTTTCTTGGGCAGCGGCAAAACGACGCTGCTTACCCGCCTGCTGGACCACCTGCGCAAGGAAGGCGGCAACGTGGTGGTGATGATGAACGAAATGGGCGAAGAGGATGTGGACGGGGAACAGCTGCAGGGCTTCGGGTTTCCCGTGAAAAAAATGCTGGACGGCTGCATCTGCTGCTCCATCCGGGGAGAGATGACGGAGGGGCTGAAGGAAATTCTCGCGGGGCTCAAGCCGGACCAGATCATCATCGAGACCACGGGCGTCGCGGACCCGATCGACGTGGTGGACGCCCTTACCCATCCGGAGCTGGTTGACTCCCTGGCCGTCAAAGGATTGATCAGCATCGTGGACGCATCCCGCTTCCTTGAATTGAACTCCCGCTTCCAATCCAGCGGGGCGCTGGTAAAAACCATCCGCAACCAGGTCAAATATGCCGATCTGATCCTGCTCAACAAAATCGACCTGGTCTCCGGCGAAGTGCTGGCCAAAGTGAAAGCCAAGCTGCAAGAGCTGAATCCGTACGCCCCCCTTCACCCTACCACTCACGGCGACATCGATCTGCCTGCCCTGCTCCGGGTGAAGCGTCTGGCTGAACGCGCCGCGGAAGAACGGGCGCGCGACAAGGCGGCTGCGGGCGTTCCCGTGCAAAAAGGGATCGGCCGTTTCCTCAAACAAACCCTGGGCCTCAAGACCGATCCGACCCTTTATTACAGCATCGAGTCCTTCTCCTATGCGTTCAAGGGGCCGGTCGACAGCAAAAAATTTGAAAACTTTCTCTGGGACCTTCCCAAAAACGTTTACCGCGCCAAGGGATATGTCCAGTTCATCGGTCAAGACGAGCTGATCTCGTTCCAGCACACCGACAATCAGGTAAATCTGTTTCCGTTCCCCAACTTCGGACCCAAGATGGTGGCCGTCTTCATCGGGGAAGGGCTGGATCGGGAGAAAATCATCGCCGATCTGGAAAAATGCTACTAAATAACCCACCCGGCTTGAGCTAACGCTCCCCCCACTCGGCGCTAGCTAACGCTGTACCGAGTGGGGGCCCTCTTTGCGCCGGGCGGGGGCCCCAACCATAACCCCGCCGACTTAAGCTAACGCTGGTGTCGGCGGGGCCCCCAACCTTTCTTCATTGTCTAGGCTCCAAAAAATTTCTTCTCTGACAAGAAAAGGGGCTGTTCCTCCTAGTGAACAGCCCCTTTGGTCATTGTCATCATGCGCCTGCCTCAATACGGTCTTCTTCTTCCAAGCCGACACGCTCATATTCTGCGAGCACAGCCGCTTGGATCTTCTCACGAGTAGCCGACGAAATCGGGTGTGCAATATCGCGGAATTCGCCATCAGGAGTACGTTTGCTTGGCATCGCCACGAACATACCGTTGTTGCCGTCAATGACCCGAATATCGTGAACCACAAACTCGTGATCGATCGTAATGGAGGCAATGGCTTTCATTCTTCCGTCGGTATTGACTCGGCGAAGTCTTACGTCTGTAACTTCCATCTTGTGTTCACTCCCTTTATCTATAAAAGCGTTTCATAATAGTTCCACAAGATGGTTAAATATTCCTGCTGAAATTCCTCAAATTCGCAAAAAATTCTTGATAGATGGTCGGATGTCTGTTACTTCTCTCCTAGATAAGCGACCAATTCGATCTCCACGCGCACGTCTCTCGGCAGGCGGGCCACTTCGACCGTCGAACGAGCCGGTTTGTAATCGCCGAAATACTGGGCATACACCTCGTTCAACCGGGCGAAATCGTTCATATCTTTGAGAAAGACGGTCGTTTTGACCACCTGGGCAAACGACACCCCTGCCGCTGCAAGAACCGCCTGCAGGTTGGCAAACACCTGATGCGCCTGTGCGGCAATGTCCCCTTCCACCAGCGTACCGTCCGGCTTCAGAGGAATCTGGCCGGAGGTAAAAAGAAACGGGCCGACTTGTACGGCCTGGCTGTATGGGCCGATCGCCGCAGGTGCCTGGTCGGTCGAAACATACGACAGATTGCTCATCAGACTCATCCTTTCTTTATTTGCTATGCAAAATAGCTGCCCAATTCGATCCGGATCTGCTTCTCTTTTACATCGACGTCCTTCAGCCGCGCCAGCGAAATGTATTCATCGACCAGGCGCTCCGACACGTCGGCCGCTTCCACCAGCACGCCGCACCCGACAACCGTCGCCCGGAATTCTTGGAGCAAATCGATCATTCCCCGCACGGTGCCGCCCGCTTTCATAAAATCATCGATGATCAGCACGCGGGACTGTTCCGCCAAAGCGCGGCGGGCCAGCGACATGGTTTGAATCCGCTTGCTGGAACCTGACACGTAGTTGATGCTCACGACGGAACCTTCCGTCACCTTATTGTCCCGGCGGACGATTACAACGGGAACGTTCAAATAGGAGGCAGTCGCATGCGCAAGCGGTATGCCCTTGGTCTCAACGGTCATGACCACTTCCACATCCTGATCCGCGAAGGCGGTGGCAAACAGTTTGCCGATCCGGGCAAGCGTTTGCGGATGCCCCAGAATGTCGGACATGTACAGATAGCCGCCGGGCAAAAGGCGTTCCGGCTTTTCCAGGAGTCCGATCATTTCCTGCATAAACGCTTTGGCATCGTTCGCGTTCATTTGCGGGATGAATTTAACCCCGCCTGCGGCGCCCGCCACCGTCTTCAAGACGCCGATCCCCTGTGATTCAAAGGCTTCTTTTATAATCGACAAATCCTCACTGATGGAAGACTTGGCCGAACCGTATTCTTCAGAAAACAGCGTCAGCGGAATCAGCGTATGGGGATGGGCCAGCAAATGCTGCGTCATATCCACCAACCGCGCGCTTCTGCGCAATTTTTTCATGCTTGTTCCCCCATCTAAAACCCGAATATTTGTTGTTAATGTACCATTTATGTACGGATTTACGCAAGTATTTCCGCCTCCGCACAGCCAAGTATTCGGGCTACGTACACATCCTTTACAAATCCCCGCAGCGCGTTGTAGATGCGCTGCACCTTCGCTTCCTTCTGCACCAGGGCAAAGACGGTCGGACCGCTGCCCGACATCAGCACCCCGTCCGCTCCGGAGGCGGCCATCAGCTCCTTGATCTGGCGCACCTGGGGATACAGCTCCACCGTCACTTCTTCCAGCACATTCCCAAGGGAACGGCACATCAAGCCGAAATCCTGGGTGCGTACAGCCGCCAGCATATCCCCGGTGGGGGGATGGGGCGTTCCTTCATGCAGGCGCAAGTTCCCGTAAACATCCGCCGTCGACACGCCGATCGGCGGCTTTGCCAGAATGACCCAGCAGGGCGGGGGCGCCTGAAGAAGCGCAATCTTTTCCCCGCGTCCCGTCGCCAATGCCGTGCCGCCATAAACGCAGAACGGCACGTCTGAACCGATCTCCGCCCCGATCTCGGCCAGCTCATCCAGGGAGAGACCGAGCTCCCACAGTTTATTCAAGCCGCGCAGGGTTGCCGCCGCATCGCTGCTGCCGCCGGCCAGCCCGGCTGCGACCGGTATCTGCTTCTCTATGTAAATGCGCACGCCCTGTTTCACACCGAAACGTTCCTTCAACAACAGCGCCGCCTTGTAGGCGTGGTTGCGCATATCATCCGGTACATAACTGGCGGAACACTCCAGCCGGATCTCGTCGCTTGCCAGCGGCCAGAGATCCACCCGGTCGGCCAGATCGACGGTGGTCATCACCATCTCCACCTCGTGATAGCCGTCGGGCCGCTTGTAGAGGACATCCAATGTTAAGTTGATTTTGGCCGGAGCTTTCACTGAAATCCGCAACGCTTTCACCTTCTTCTGATTCCTAGGCTCTTATTGTAGCATAGGGAGAATCTGGGACGCCACTTGGGTGTGACTTGACCAGGCATGATGCAAAAAAGCCGGGGGTTCCCCGGCTTCCTGTCAGTGAGATTACTTGGCGTTCTGCTTGGCCAGCGCTTCCTCGGCGATCTGGATTGCCCGCTTCACCAGATTCCCGGCATCACGCGTGGTGATGGCTCCCCATCCTTCGCTCTTGACGGTGTCGTAAATCCCCAGTTCTTTGGCGAGTTCCATTTTGAACGCTTCCGACATGATGCCTCGTCTGCGACCCATGCCTGACGACCTCCTTTTCTCACTGACGGATATAGTATGCGTCTCTCCCGCCAAAACAAAACAGCAGAGCCCGAGGCTCTACTGCTGCTGAATAACGGTTATGCGGATATGCTCGTCTTGTTTACATACGGTAAGTTCTACCGTTTCTGTCAAGATGTCTGCGTAACTGTACGAAACCCTTTCGAACAACTGATCATCGTCCAGCTTTACTACAAATACAGAGGGGTACGTTTCTTCCAGGATGCCCGTCCGCTCAACGGTCTTGCGACGGCCGCCGTTGGCTTTCAGCAGAATCCTTTCACCAATGTGCTCATCCAAACTGCGTTTGATATCAAGTAACGCGTTTCTAGCCATTGTCTCATCCACCTCGCTTGTATCCATTATAACAGTCCCTGCTTGTTTTGTCAAAGAAATTTAAAATTATAGCAACCCGGGTGAGTTCTTGTCAACGGAATTTTTTTTGTGAAACTGCTCACCGTCTATTAAAATAACCCGCTTTTTCGACAATCATGTGTCGAATCAGCGGGTTATTTTTCCCATTGCTATCTTATCTTGGCGGCATATATCACATTGGCCAGACCGGCAAACTCCTGAAGGGACAGCGTTTCCCCGCGTCTGGCGGGGTCGATCCCGGCGGCGGCAAGCAACTGTATCACCTGATCCTTCTGCTCTTTTGTAAACAGATTGTGCTGCAGATTGTTGAGCAGCGTCTTCCGCCGTTGGGCGAAGCTGGCCCGAACCACCCGGAAGAAAAGCGCCTCATCCGCCACTTCCACCGGCGGTTGCTTCCGCAGGGTCAGTTTGATCACCGCGGAATCCACATGCGGCCGCGGCACGAAAACGCTGGCGGGCACAACCATCGCCACTTCCGCCTCCGCGTAGAATTGGGCGGCCACACTAAGCGACCCGTAATCTTTGGTCCCCGGCTTGGCGGCGATCCGGTCGGCCACCTCCTTCTGGATCATCACCACGATATGCTCCAGAGGCAGCCGCTCCTCCAACAGCTTCATCAGGATGGCCGTCGTGACATAATAGGGCAGGTTGGCCACCACGCTGATCTTCTGATAGCCGGAAAACCGCTCGCGGATCAAACGGTGCAAATCGATCTCCAGCACATCTCCGTGAACGATCTCGATGTTGGGGTAAGGCCCCAGGGTCTCGTCCAGAATCGGCAGCAGCCGCTGATCGATCTCCACCGCGACCACCTTGCCAGCCGCACGCCCGAGCTGTTCCGTCAGCGCCCCGATGCCCGGGCCGATCTCGATGACGCCCTTTTCTTTGTCAAGCTGGGCTGTCTCGACAATGTTGTGCAGGATGTTGGTATCGATCAGGAAGTTCTGTCCCAGGCTCTTTTTAAAGGAAAAGCCGTATTTCTCGAGGATATCGCGCGTTCGGGACGGGGTGGCGATGTCTTTCAGGCGGACATCCGTCACTGCTGATCCCTCCCTTCATCGATGGCGGCCATGGCGTTCTCGAATTCCTCCCGGCTGATCCGGAAAGCGTTCAAGCGCTGCAGCATCTGTTTGGCGTTGGCATAACCGATCCCCAAGCGTTCTCCCAAACGCAGGCGCCGCTCCTTGGAGTCGGGGCCGGAGGTAAGCCGATGCTCCACCATGTCGGCGAAGGTGATTTCGCCGACCTCGTCGGCCATTTCGGTCCGCACTTCGGAAAGGGCCCGGAGAATCGTCTCGGGGGAGGCGTTCTCCACGCCGATATCTCCCTTTTTCATCCCCTCTTCCTGCTTGATGAAGGCATGCTTGCATCCGGGCACTTCCCGGCTGATGATCTTGCGGATGCGCTCTCCCTGATAGTCGGGGTCGGTAAAAATGATGACGCCCCGCTTCTCCTGCGCCAGCCGGATCTTGCGGATCGTGGCCGCATTGATGGCGGAACCGCCCGTTTCGATCGTATCCGCCTGGACCGCCCGCTTGATGGCGGCCGTATCGTCGCGCCCTTCGACGACGATCACTTCTTTTATCTTCATGTTCCTTGCTCCCATCCCTGGTTTCGGATGTTCTTTTTTTTCAAACCAATTTTTGGCGAAAAAGATGTAACGAATCGCCCCCGTTCACGTCAGAACAGGTAGAGTTAGCGTATCATAACCAGAGGCAAAAGAAAACCCGCCCGGGCTGTGCAAGCGCTCCACCTGCTCGACGGCAGCCAACGCTGTGCCGAGCGGGGTTCCTTGCTGTGCCGGGCGGTTCCCCGAATCTTCCTAAAAATTCCTTACATTCCCTTTTTTAGATGCCTTTATGGTTTATGCGGTCCGATCACATATACCGTTTTACCCCTTCTGCGGCCAAACGTGAGCGCTTCCGATTGGGTATCATAAAAGACATCGATTGTCTTGCCGTTTACCGCGCCGCCGGTATCTTCCGCCCGCCGGTAGCCGACCCCCTCGATGTAGACCCACCACCCCAGCGGGATGACGCTTGGATCGACGGCGATCGTTCGGCCTTCGGTCGCTTTGACGCCTGTGGCGGTACGGCCGTATCCCGGCGATTTCGGACTTTTTCCTCCGCCTGCCGGTGTGTAGGCGGTCAAGGTAACGTTGGTCAGTACCCGCTGCGGCCGGAATACCTTGCCTCCGCGCGACACGAGCCCCGCCGCCGTCACCGCCGGTTTTGACGCATTTGATGCCGTCACAACCTTGGTGCCGACCGCGATGATCCGGTCATGCTTCGGCGTAACCACGTCACGTTTGACCAATTCACGCGACACTTCCTTGCCGTTTTCCGAAACCAGTTTGTAGTGATCCACCGCCAGGCCCTGCTGTCCCTGCTGCAGGACTCGCGTTTCCCCCTTCTTGAGGGTTGGATCAAATTTGCGAATTTCCTGATAAGGCAATTCTTCTTTCACTTGCACGATTTTTACATCAACGCGTGTGACGTGAATCGGTGTCCCCTGGTCGATGGATGCGGACAGCGCCGGTTCCACCTTGTCCGTCGGCTTGAGCGTGACGCCCGCCTCCTGCAAAATGCTCGCTACATCCCGTTTCACGGTATGTACGACCTTGGTTTGTCCATCAACGTGGACAGGTACTTCCCAGCTGGTATGTAATGCAATGGTTAGTTCGTCTGTTAGCGGTGTATCTGCTGACGGGGTCAGCAAATCCTTGTCGGTTAACGCGATGTGCTGTTCCTTCAAGAAATCTTCGACTGTTTCTGCAGTTGTCTCGAACGATTTAGTTTCTCCGTTGTAAGAGAAGGTAATGTGCTTTGGCTGGGAAGTGAGGATGAAGGTGCCGCTGATTACGGATGCCATCACCAGAACCAGGCAGCTGGCCGCTGCCAGGATGAGCTTCTTGTGTGCCATCCATAACTTGCTCAACTCCATGTCTCACACTCCTTTTCCAGAAAAGCTTCCATGGAAGGCCTTTCCCTGACAGAAGAGGCCTTCTTTAGCCGCAGCTTTCGGATCAAGCCAGTTTCGGGGGTGTGCATAAGTCGCACTTGATTGTATGCTACTTTTTCCGGTTTGTCAAATTTACTCACCGAAACTTTCTTGCTCTCCCAAAAACTACCTCCAAAGGTAGCAGACACTGCCCGCAAAAGAAAGGCACTTTCTGTCGAGTCTCCCCTGTCGATTTCTCCTTTTCGTTCGACATTGAACATGATATGCATGACAGGCGGGTAATAGAACGGCGATTGTCCCAGATCGTCCCCCGCCAGCGTGCGGAAGACGCCAAAAACCCCTCGATTCGTTGATCGGATCGAATCGAAGGGTTTCTTAAGCCTGCCGCTTATGCGTCGGGGGCAGGCAGCCGGAACACTCTGCGCGCATTCTCCGACGTGATTCTGGCCATCTCTTCGTAAGAGAGGCCGTGAAGGCGGGCCATCTCCTCCGCCACGTAGCGGACATAACCGGATTCGTTGCGCTTGCCGCGGTACGGATGCGGGGTAAGATACGGACAATCCGTTTCCACCAGCAGCCGGTCAAGCGGCACTTTGGCTGCCACTTCCTTGGGCTGCTTCGCGTTTTTGAAGGTTAGCGGCCCGCCGAACGAAATGTAGAAGTTCATGTCGAGCGCCATTTTGGCCGTCTCCCAGCTCCCCGAGAAGCAGTGCATGATGCCGCCCACCTCGCCCGCTTTCTCCTCCCGCAGGATGGTGATCACGTCGTGATGGGCGTCGCGGTTATGGATGACGATGGGCATCCCCAGCTTGCGGGCAAGACGGATCTGTTTGCGGAACACCTCCGCCTGCACATCCTTGGGCGACGTGTCCCAGTAATAGTCCAGCCCCATCTCGCCGAGGCCGACCACTTTGGGATGGCGGCTCAATTCCTCGATCCAGGCGAGATGGTCGTCCGTCATGTCCTTGGCGTCCTGCGGGTGCCAGCCGATCACGGCATAGATGAAATCATACCGTTCGGCCAGTTCCAGGCAGGTGGGGATCGTCTCGGCATTGAAGCCGATGTTGACGATCGTGCTGACGCCGTTCTCCCGCGCGCGGGCAATCACTTCGTCGCGGTCCTCGTCGAACTCCGGCGCGTTCAAATGGGCGTGCGTATCAATGACCACGGGCCGTTCATCCTTTCCTTACTTGACAATCGCGCCATTTGGCATGCTGGGATCGACCGTCGCCAGCGTCAGCTGGTCGACGACGGAAGCCGCCAGGATCATGCCCTGCGACAATTCGCCGCGCAGCTTCACCGGTTTCAGGTTGGCCACCAGAATCACTTTTTTGCCAACCATCTCCTCCGGCGTGTAGTATTTGGCGATGCCGGATACCACCTGCCGCTTTTCGTAGCCCAGGTCGAGCTGCAGCACCAGCAATTTGTCGGCGTTCGGGTGTTTCTCGCAGGCGATCACCTGCGCGACCCGCAGCTCCACTTTGCCGAAATCGTCAATGCCGATCTCTTCCTTCACATCGGCCGGTTTTTCCGCTGTCGGTTCTGCGGTTGGGTTGGTCGTCTCGCTCATCGTCGATTCTCCTTTCAATGCTTCCTGCTTTTTCTTGTTTTCTTCCGCTTGGCGGCGCGCCTCGGCGGTCGATTCGTCAATAAACGCCAGCTCGGCTTCGATATCGAGGCGAGGGAAGAGCAGTTCGCTGCGGTTCACACGGCTGCCAACGGGCAGTCCTCCCCACGTGCCGGCAGACTCCCAGGTGCGGGCTTCCGGCCGATCGGCAATGCCCAGCTGCTGCCAGATCTTCGCCGGCGCCTTGGTCATGAACGGCTGGATCAGGATGGAGACGATGCGGATGCTCTCCACCAGATTGTAGAGAACCGTTCCCAGGCGTTCCCGGTTTTCTTCCGACTTGGCCAGGTTCCACGGCATGGTCTCATCGATGTATTTGTTGCTGCGGCCAATCAGTTCCCAGATATGGGTGAGCGCGTTGCTGAAGCGCATCTCGTCCATGTGCTCTTCCACCAGCGCCTTCGTTCTGGTCGCCAGGCTGATCAGGCTGTCGTCGAATTCGCCCGGCTGTGTCGGGGCGGGCACGACGCCGTCGAAATATTTCTCGATCATGACGAGCGAACGGCTGAGCAGATTGCCGAGGTCGTTGGCCAGATCGAAGTTGAGCCGCTGAATGAAAATCTCGGGCGTAAAGACGCCGTCCTGCCCGAAGGCGATTTCACGCAGCAGATAGTAGCGGACGCCGTCGGAGCCGTACCGGTCGATCAACAGTTTGGGATCGATCACATTCCCCTTGGACTTGGACATCTTGCCGTCCGGCATCAGCAGCCAGCCGTGGCCAAACACTTTTTTCGGCAGCGGCAGGCCCAGCGCCAGCAGAATAATCGGCCAGTAGATGGTATGGAAGCGGATGATGTCCTTGCCGACCAGATGGACATCGACCGGCCAGTAGCGGCGGAATTTGCTGTCATCGTCGGACAGGTAGCCAAGCGCGGTGATATAGTTGGCCAGGGCGTCGATCCAGACATAAATCACGTGCTCGGGGTCGTTGGGAACCTTGATCCCCCAGTCGAACGTGCTGCGGGAGACGCTGAGATCCTGCAGGCCCGGTTTCAGGAAATTGTTGATCATCTCGTTGCGCCGCGTCTCCGGCTGGATGAAATCGGGATGTTCCTCAATATACTTGAGGAGCTGATCCTGATATTTGGAGAGGCGGAAGAAGTAGTTCTTCTCTTTGACCTTTTTCAGCTCGCGGCCGCAGTCGGGACAGAAGTAGCCTTTGTCGGTCCTGGCCTGCGTTTCCGTCCAGAACGCTTCATCGGGCACACAGTAGTAGCCTTCGTATTCGCCCAGGTAGATATCGCCCTGATCGACCAGGCGCTGAAAGATTTTTTGCACCGCTTCCTTGTGGCGGGGCTCCGTGGTGCGGATGAAATCATCGTAGGAAATGTCCAGCCGCTGCCAGAGGTCCTTGATCCAATCCACCACCGGATCGATAAATTCCAGCGGCTGCATCCCTTCCTGCGCGGCGCGTTCCTGCAACTTTTGGCCGTGTTCATCCGTCCCTGTCAGATAGTAGACATCAAACCCGCGCAGCCGCTTGTAACGGGCCATCGCATCAGCGGCGATGGTGGTGTAGGCATTGCCAATATGAAGCTTGTTACTCGGATAGTAAATCGGGGTCGTAATGTAATAGGTGGGTTTTGACATGGGCAACATCCTCCAGTGCAAAATGGGAATGAATATAAAAAAGACCCATCCCTGATTGGGACGAGCCTGTTGAACTCGTGGTACCACCCAAATGCTCCATCTCCCTCACAGGAGACGGACTCGGTGAGTCGCATGCGACCCTCCCCTGTAACGCAGGGATACGTTATCGACTAGTCGCGCTCCTTGCCAGGAGGCGATTCGCCCATAAAGACTCGGGGGCCATGTTCAGCTTGTCTCCTTATACCGGTTCGCAGCTACCCCGGCTCTCTGTCATAAGGCAAACAGGCTTACTCTTCCCGTCATCGTCGGTGTGTATCCAATTGGTTTCCCTTTCTATTGTACTCTACCATCGCCATTTGTAAACCCTCTGTCAACGAGGCTCCTCTTCACCCTTTGTCAGCAGACTTTGTCGAATAAAAGGCACGAATTCGACACGAAACGACTAAAATTCCTTACATTTCCACAAAGTCGTTACCAGTTACTTTTTTCCAATAACAGATCAAAAAAAAGAGCATTCGATAAAATTATCATGATCTAAAAAGGATTTTATCAAAGTGCTTCAAAATGACTGAAAAAAATGTATTGACACCTTTGGGAATCACTGGTATTATGAAGGCAGCTTTAATTGTCGAATAATGACGATAAATTAATAAAGCAATCGACAATCGCTGCCGGATATTAAGCTACCGAGAGAGGAGAATCCAGACATGATGAAATCAACAGGTATTGTAAGAAAAGTGGATGAATTGGGCCGCGTTGTGATTCCGATTGAACTTCGCCGTACCCTTGGCATTGCTGAAAAGGACGCGCTGGAAATCTATGTGGACGGCGAACGCATTATCTTGAAAAAATATGAGCCTGCATGTATTTTCTGCGGCAACGCTGATAAAGTTACCCATTTCAAAGGAAAAATCATTTGCCAGGACTGCCTGAGCGAATTGCCGGTTGTTCAAAAACGATAGCGGCTCGGTTCCATAATCAAAAGAGGCTGCCCCTCGGGTCAGCCTCTTTCTTCTTCACGGTGGTACCGGTTGTAGACGTCCCGCTTGGGCAGGCCGCGATCCTCCGCTGTCTGTTTGAGCGCCTCCTTTTTCGACATCCCTTGGCCGCAGTAGTGATCCACGTGCTCCACGAGGCTCAGCGCCTGCCACCATGGCGCTGCCTCGTCTCCCCCCGGGCCTGCATCCGCTCCGGCATAACCGGCCACCACGATGCAGAACTCGCCGCGCACCTCTCCTTCATGCAGCCACCCGATCAGCTCGGACAAGGTCCCCCGGGCGAATTCTTCATACCGCTTCGTCAGTTCGCGGGCCAGCACCGCCTGCCGTTCTCCCCAAACCTCCCGCATGTCTTCCAGCGTCTTGACGATCCGGTGAGGCGCTTCATAGAACAGCAGGGTTTCCGGATAACGCTTCAGGCGTTCCAGCTCTGCCTGTCGTTCCTTTTTCTCGCGCGGCAGAAAACCGGCGAACACAAAGCGTTCCGTAGGCAGGCCCGAAGCGATCAGGGCCGTTAACGCCGCATTGGCGCCTGGAATGGGGATGACCGGGTAGCCTGCCGCGACGGCGTCCCTCACCAGGTCGGCTCCCGGATCGGAAATGGCCGGAAGACCCGCGTCGCTCACCAACGCGATCTTTTTGCCTTCGGCCAGCCACTGCAGGAGTCCGGTGCCGCTCGCCTGCTTGTTGTGCTCATGGTAGCTGACCGTCCGCTTGTCAATCTGGAAATGGTTCAGCAGCTTGCGGGTCTGCCGGGTATCCTCGCAGGCGATCACGTCGGCGGCACGCAGCGTTTCCAGCGCCCTGACGGTGATATCGTCCAGGTTGCCGATGGGCGTCGCGACGAGATAGAGGCATCCCTGTTTATTGTCACTGAAGCTCTGCTGCACTTTCATCGGTTAGGTGAAGCCTCCCTTGCGGATCAATTCTTCCTTCTCATGCCGGGTGAGGCGCTTGATCTCCTCTTCGCGCCTCTGGCCCCATGAGCGGCTCTCCCCCTCTTCGGCGTAGAGCAGTTCCACCGGGCCGCGGCCGCGTGTGTACTTGGCCCCTTTCCCCTCATTATGCGCCCGAATCCGCCGCAGCAGCTCGGTCGTATAGCCGGTGTAGAGCGTGCCGTCCGCACAGCGGAGAATATAGACAAAATGGCTTTTATGCGAGGGAATCCCGCTTACCGTAATAGACTTCCTGCAGTTCATCACAGTATACCTCTTCCGCTTCGTATACAATCAACGGCGGCTGAATCCGCAGCTCCGGTTTGCCGCCGCGCATCCCTTCGATCAGCACGATGTTGGGCTCGGCGTCGCGCTTCGGATGAACGAATCGCATCCGTTTCGGTTCGATGCCGTATTGGCGCATCAATGTCACGATATCGATCAACCGGGTGGCGCGATGCACCAGCGCGATTTTCCCGCCGTTCTTGGCCAATTGGCTGCTGACGCGAATCACGTCCTCCAGATTCAGCAGGATTTCATGCCGGGCGATCGCGTAGTGCTCGTTGAGATTCTGTTCTCCGCTGGCGGCCGGCATGTACGGCGGATTGCAGGTGATCAGGTCAAACGCGCCATGTCCGAACCGGCTCACCGCCTCTTTCACATCGCCATGATGCATGGTGATGCGCGATTCCAGCCCGTTGATCAGCACGTTGCGCCTCGCCATGTCGTAAAGCCGGGGCTGAATCTCCAGGCCCTCAAACACCGCTTCGTTGGACCGGGTGCTCATGATCAGCGGGATGGCTCCATTGCCGGTACAAAGATCCATCACGCGCCCCCGTTTGGGCACAGAGGCAAAACGGGCCAGCAAAACCGCATCCAGCGAGAAACAAAACACTTCCCGGCTCTGGATAATCTTCATGTTGTGTGTCAGCAAATCGTCGATCCGCTCCGATTCGTAGAGCGGTACCTTGTTTTCCGCTTGCATATCCGGGTACCCCTTCATTGGTGCTGTTTGGTGCTATGAAAAAAGACCCGACCAACGCATCGGTCCAGGTCATTTGTGAACGGCGCCGCTCAGGAAAGAGAGGCAGAAGAGACAGTCCCCTTCCTTTCGCAGGCTTCCGTAGTGGACATTGCAGATATGGAATCCTTCTGCATACAGCCGGGCGAGATTGTCGTAGGCTTCCCCCACGAACTTCCTCTTGTTTTTCGCCGCCTGCCCCTGTCCGGCGTTCTTCGCCGTCTCCGGCGATGGCGGCTCTCCCGGCTTTTCGTGCAGACGCTTCCGCAGGTGTTCGTTTTCAACGAGCAGTTGTGCATTCTCTTCCATCAATGCCACGATGACGTCTTTCAGTTCCCCGATTTCCCGGTACAATTGACCGACTTTCTCTTCCATCAGGGTCATCTTGACGAAGATCTCTCGTTTATCCACTTCTCCACCCCATCTCCGCTACCGATGCAGTTTAATCCTTCGCCGCCTCGCTCAACACGATCTCATCCAGCGCAAACTCCAGCACCCGCGACTTTTCCAACAGCTCCACCTGGACGGTCAGATCCAGGATATTGACGCTTACCACGCGCCCTTCTCCCATGGGAGTCATGACATGGGCGCCTACATCAGGCAGTTCTTCCTTGGAGTCTTCATAATTGTCATTTTCAAATTTCAGACAGCACATCAGCCTTCCGCACAGGCCGGAGATTTTGGACGGATTGAGGGAAAGATTCTGATCCTTCGCCATTTTGATGGAAACGGGTTCGAAATCGCCGAGAAAGGTGGAGCAGCAGAGCAAGCGGCCGCACGGTCCAATGCCGCCCAGCATTTTTGCTTCGTCCCGTACGCCGATCTGGCGAAGTTCGATCCGCGTGCGGAAAACGGCAGCCAAATCTTTCACCAGTTCGCGGAAATCCACGCGTCCGTCCGCGGTAAAATAGAAAATGATCTTGTTGCGGTCAAAGGTATATTCCACATCGACCAGCTTCATGTCGAGCTTGTGTTCCCTGATTTTCGTCTGGCAGATGGCAAACGCGCTCTTGGCCGCTTTCTTGTTCTCTTCCACCTGATTGGCGTCCCGTTCATCCGCGACGCGAATCACTTTCTTCAGCGGCAGCACCACATCCGACTCGCCAACCGTCTTGCGGCCGACGACCACTTTGCCGTATTCGATCCCTCTCGCCGTTTCGACGATGACATGGCTGTCCTTTTCCACCGGCAGCTTGTCCGGATCGAAGTAATATATCTTACCCGCTTTTTTGAAGCGGACGCCTACTACCTCGTACAAGGTTTATCCCTCCTGGATTTGGAGAACCAGCCTCTCTAGCGCCAACTGGGGGTTGGCATTTCGCTCTATCCGTTTTCGTGTTTCCATGACCAGATCGATTCCGTGCAAGAGCTCGGCTCGAGTCCATACCAAGGCTTGTCTTGATAGCACATCCTGTTGGTCGCTATTGATCAGACGGGTCTCTCTTCCCACTTGCACATAAAGGATATCGCGCAGCCAAAGGATGAGCAAATCCAGAAAGAGGGGCAGTTCCTCCTTTAAACTGTCATTCTTGCCAAACAGATCCTGTATGGTCATCAGCGCAAGGGAATTGCGCTGTTTCATCTCACTCACCAATTGTATCACTATATTTCGAAGCTGTGCAAACCATTCTGACTGGCAGTATTCCCGGGCCTGTTCCAAATGTGTTGTAATGTGGGAAGCCGTTCTGGCCAGCCCCGGAGCGATGCCCTCCGCTTGCAGCCGCCCGGCAATCACCTCCGGGGAAAGCGGTGCAAACACCATCACCTGACAGCGGGAGAGAATCGTCGGCAGGACGGCATGGCTGTTCTCGGTAAGCAGAATGGCCGTCACGCCCGCCGGAGGTTCTTCCAGAAATTTGAGCAGACTGTTGGCCGCCTGGGTGGTCATGCGGTCTGCATGCTCCAGCACATATACCTTGCGCCCCGACTCCACGGCCCGCATCATCATCTCTTTTTGCAGCGCCCGCACCTGATCGATCTTGAGGGTGGCGCCATCCGGCACGATCACGTGCACATCGGGATGGTTCCCCGCGTCAATGCGGCGGCACTGCAGACATTCGCCGCAAGCGTCGCCCGCAAGCTCCGTGCAGAACAACGACTTGGCCAAATGCAGCGCGATTTTCTTTTTTCCCGAACCACGGGGGCCGGCGAACAGATAGGCATGAGCCAGCCGGTCATGGCGCAGGCTGCCGGCGAGCAGCTCCGCCACCCGCGGCTGCTCGCTGATATTCTTCCACGTCATCTATGTCACACCTAGAAATACAGATTGATCAACATGCCGCGAATCTCGCCGATGCGGGCCAACAGATCGATCATCGGCGCCTGGTCGCTCAACAGGTCATCCGCCAGCTGCAGCAAATGGGAATCCACTTCCTTGATGATCTTGTACAGCCGGCTTCGGCCGCGGCGGTTCATCCCCTTGCGGTCATCGAGGGCGACGCCGAACTTCACCGCTTCCTCCATAAACCGTTTGACCAGGTTCTTGTAATGATAGAAGTCGCGAATCGACCGGGAACGGGCCAGAATCTGTCCCTGCCTGTCGATCTCGTTCAGGAGCTGCGTCAGCCGCTCCTGCGACATGCGTTCCTCTTCGTCCTTCACCAGCTGGCCAAAATTTAGCCTTTCCAGCGAAGCGTTCCTGCGCGTTTCGTTTGGTTTTAACGGATCGAAATGCGGGCGCAACCCGTCGCCGATTTTCATACCCTCACCTCCGCCGCAAGATGTCCTGCCCGTTCTTAAAAGGAATGGAAGCTTTCCACATCCAGCACAAACACCGCAGCGCCGCCCACCTGCACCTCGAGCGGATACGGCATGAACGAATCCACCGCATTGCCGAGAGGAGATACGGGTGTCACCATTTGCTTCCGGGACTTGCAGCTCTGCGAAATGATGTCGATAACGTCCTGAACGCTTTCGTCACTCGTGCCGATCAGAAACGTGGTATTGCCGGCCCGCAGGAAACCACCCGTACTTGCCAGCTTCGTTGCGCGAAAACCGCTTTTCACCAGCATTTGAGACAGCCGACCGCTGTCCTTGTCCTGTACAACGGCGATCACCATTTTCATTGTATCTCACCCTTTCCGCTTGGTGTTATGTGATGGAAGGGAGCCACCGCAAGAAGTCAGCGAGCACTTCTTGCGCAACGGCTTCCACCGATTGAGTGGCATCAATCACGCGGATGCGCGCGGGATGTTCTTTCGCAAGCGTATGGAACCCTTCCCGCACACGCTCGTGATAGGCGGCCTCTTTTTGTTCGATCCGGTCAAGGCCGGCTCGGGCTTGCAGCCGTGCCCGTCCGGCGGCCACTGGGATATCCAGCAGGTAGGTGCGATCGGGCACAAGCCCCCCGGTTGCAAACTCATTGATTTCTTTAATTTTATGCACAGGCAGTCCCAATCCAAACCCCTGGTACGCCAAACTTGCATCGACAAAGCGGTCGCAGACGACGATCGTGCCCCGGGCGAGCGCGGGGAGCACTTTTTCCCGCACGTGCTGGGCACGGGAAGCGGCATAGAGAAGCGCCTCCGTCACATCGTCCATCTCCCTGTGGGAAGGGTCCAGAATCAGCCCTCTGATCTTGTCGCTAATCGCGGTGCCGCCCGGTTCGCGGGTGACGAGAACGTCATGGCCCCGCTGCGCCAGGGCTTCGGCAAATGCTTTTACCTGGGTGGTCTTGCCCGCGCCGTCCGGTCCTTCAAAGGTGATAAACAAGCCCCTCAACGGTTGTCCTCCTTCTTCCTCAGGCGATCGTTTCGATCGTGGTCAGTTCGGGATCCTTGATGCCGTGAAAACGTGCGCCGCCTGCCGCCAGCTCCTGCAAGAGCGCGAGCACCTCCGCGTCGATGCGCTCGCCGGGCGCGATCAGCGGAATGCCGGGCGGATACGGAATCACCATCTCCGCGCATATTCTGCCGGCCGCTTCCGCAAGCGGCACCGTCTTTTTCGGCGCATCAAACGCTTCGTGCATCGGCATCGCCTGCTCACGCAGAAAGCTGGAAGCGAGGAGCCCGACAGGAAACGGCGCATCGCCTGCATGCATCGGGGGAACATCCACGCTTTCGAGGAGTTGCCATACATGTTCGACGTCTGCCGGCGAAGTTCCTGTTGACGCGGCCAGCAGCACGTGTGCCCGTTCCGCCAGTTCCGGATAAATGCGGGCCTCCTCCAGCAGCTTCTGCAAGTCGTAGCCCGTCCATGCGCGTGTCCGCAGGCTCAATAGCAGCTTGAGCGGATCGTGCGTGGTATAGCCGCTGTTTTCGGCAAGGACCGGCAGACAGAGCCAGTCAAGGTTCGCAATGCGCTCACGCAGCCGATCCACCAGCGGCAGCACGCGCTCCAATTCTTTCCTCGCTTCTAACACCATATGCCTCCTGGCCAGATCAAGTGAAGCCATCAGCGGATAGGAGGGGCTGGATGATTGAATCATCCCCAGGATGCGCTGGAGGCGGTCGCGGTCAATGCGCGGCCCCTGCACGTGCAGCATGGAGGACATGGTCATCGAGGTGCCCATCTTGTGCGTGGATTGGACGGCCGCATCCGCCCCGCACTGCATGGCGGATGGCGGGAGCGCCGGATGGAAGCCGTAATGGGCCCCGTGCGCCTCGTCCACCAGCAGCGGTACGCCAAAGCGATGCACCGTGGCCGCCATCTTCGTCAGGTCGATTCCCATCCCGTAGTAGGTCGGGTTGGTCAGAAACACCGCTTTTGCATCGGGATGGGCCGCGAGCGTCCGCTCCACATCCTCCCGCCGGAGCCCCGCCGCCACGCCGCTCTCCCAGTCGACAGCCGGCACAATGAACACGGGTATGGCACGCGCCATGATGATGCCGTGATACACCGACTTGTGGCAGTTGCGCTGCACCAGGATCTTCTCTCCCGGCTTGCACACGGTCATGATCAGGGCCAGATTGCCGGCTGTGCTGCCGCCGACGAGAAAGCGGGTCCACTCCGCCCCAAACGCTTCCGCAGCCAATTCCTGCGCCTTGGCAATCACTCCTTCCGGCTGGTGCAGATCATCCAGACCGGATATTTCCGTCAGATCGAGCGGCAGGATCGATTGAAACCGGGCACGTCCATGGGCATCGAAGCTCGTCCCCATCTTGTGGCCGGGCACATGGAACGGATGCGGACGGCGTCCGGCATGCCGCTCCAAGGCCTCGAACAGCGGGGCTCGCCGCTGTCTTTCCCAAAACTCCCCTCTCTCTTCCAAGCCTCCGTCACGTCCTTTGTCTATGTTTAGCTCCATTGTATCATGGTTCTGCGGGCAATGGTCGGCAAAAAGCAAGCGGGCACCAGCTGAACCGCTGATGCCGCTGTCGGACAAAACCCGTCGTCCAAAATGGCTACGCATTCTTTCGCAGCCATATTTGCCTCATTTGGTGAATGAAAAACGGATACTTCTCGTCGCTGACGTCTGTTTTCACCATCTCTTGCTCGCAAGGCTGGCAGATGAACTGGTCCCAGATGGCGATGCCGGCTGACCGTTCCTGTCCGCAGACGATGCAACGCTGACTGCTGCTTTCCATGGTTTAACGCCCACTCTCTTCCGTAATCTACCAAACATTATACCCTATTCTAATCCGTTCCATTCCCAAACGTTCGTGTTTTGACCCAAAGTTCGATACGGGATTGCAAATCCTTCCGCTTCGGACAGCGGATAACAGGAGCAGGCGTCGATGACGAACGGCTGGCGCATCAGGGAGACGATCACATGAAGCCCGAGCTCCCTGATCCGCTGATCCGCGTCCGCGATCACCAGCAGATCGGCCTGCGCCAGCGTATCCTCCAACAAGGAGGGCTCGTTCGTCTTTTCCGCCTCTGCCGGATCGTACAAGCGCACCTCCCTGACGCCTGGAACGTGCATGGCGATGGCGTTCCACAGCCGCTTGGGCCCCCAAAAGGCAAGGCGGTCAACCTTCGTTTTTTCCCGTACCTTTCCGCACTGGCGGGCCAGCCAGGCGACGATCTCCCGCTCCCATTCCGGGGTCGCCGCTTCCCTGCACAGCCAACCCTGGCCGATTCGCGCATCCATGCCGAGCGCCTGCGCCACCACTTCCAGCCGTGCTCCCGACGCGTCACACCGCTCGCCCAGCTGCAGGTAGAAACGCTGCTTCCATGCCAGATAGAGCGGCAGGTGGCGGACGGCCTCATCCACCTCGATGCAGCGGCAGAGAAGCGAGATCAGCCCCCTTTCCGCGAGATGCCGACGGAGGCGATGGACCCATCTCCCGCGATGGTCGCCGCCGATGAGCGCCCGGTTCTCGCCTTCCCACAGACAGAGGCGAACCACCTCGACGGGCACATCCAGACCCTCTGCCATCCGATCGGCAAAGCCATAGGGGATCTTGTGCCCCACAAGCAGCAGAACGGCCGGTTCCCCGCCGCTCCGGACAAGCGCTGCGAGCCGCTTCTGCAGCAGCGGCGCGTCGATGGGCCTGTCGACGAACACCCCAGCCGCTGCGCTGCCGGTAGCGCCTTCGTTTTCGGCAGGCGGTAACAGGGTGAGGCCCAGTCTGGCTGCAACGGCCATCTGTTCCTGGCCGGTCTCCATGCCGATCAGCCTGATCTCGTCTCGCGGCACCGGTCGTGTTCCCCCTTTGGGCATTGATTATCTTGGTTTATTCTTTCCCAAAAACGAAGCCGATGGCATCGCCACCGGCTCCCGTTTGCAGGCAAAGTTCGTATCGGAGCAAGCACAGGAAAACCGTTCTCTGTTATAATCAGGGAAAGATCATCCGTCCCGGCTGCCGCTTGCCGGAAAGGAGTGCTTCCGTGAAAGAACAAACCATCTACAGCTACAAGCTGCTCCATCGCTTTCGCTGGGGCGCTGTCGGTTATCTGCTGCAGTTCGCTGTTCTGGCTGCCGGGCTGGCGGCCGCTTCCCTGGCCGCCCTTGTGCCGCTATCCGAGTTGATCGTTTCCCTGTCCATCCTGGTGATCGTACCGGTTCTGCAATTCCTGCTGTTCCGCCTGTACGCCTATTCCCGCAGCCAACAGACAAGGATCACTCCCGATACGCTGTTTTCTCCCTGGTGGGGGGCCGGCACCGCCGTTCCCGTGTCGCTTTCCTTCTTTCGACAAGCGGAGCTGACCGTCATCCTCGGCAGCGTGCTGAGTGCCGCCGGTTTGTATGTCTGGCTGCCAATCTCCTATGGGCTCTCCCTGGCAGCGGCTGCGGCCGCTCTGAATCTGCCCCGCCTGTTTTCCCTGCTTGCCTCCCTGCGCCAGCCGCAGCAGTGCCGGGTGAAGTATGAGTGGAGAAGCGTGGCGTTTCTGTTGACGGATGGCTGACATCAGGGGGAGCGATCGACTCCCTTGCCCCCAAATGCCGCCTTATGACGATTTCTTGTTGTCATCACTTTTGCTGTCTTCGTTTTTTGCAAATGCAGGGTCCTCATACGTCACGCCGTATTTCTTCTTCAGCTCCTCTATCCAGTCGCTGTAGTGGTCCTGGCGGTTCCTGTCCGTCAGCTTCTCCTTGATCTTGGGTGTCGCTTGTTCCAGCGTTGGCGTCGGTTTTCCGAGCTTTTCCTTGTGCTTCTCATAGTACTCCTGTATCTGTTTCTCCGTAACCGGATAGGCCTGATCCAGCAACTTGTCCCGTGCCAAGAGCAAGGACAATTTGTCACGCAGTCCCTGCTCGTCCAGCTGCCTGTCTTTCAAGAACTTCCGGAATTTTTCTTCCGTTCCCAATTCTTTTTTGAGTTCGGACACTTTCTTGTCGATCTCCGCCTCACTGACTGCTATACCCTGCTGCTTTACTTCCAGCTTCACAAGTTCGTCAGCCACCAGCTGGTTGAGCACCTTCTGGCCGTATTTGTCTTTCATGGCATCATAGAGCTGCGTCTGGGTAATCGAGATGCTGCCTACCTTGGCCACCACCGGATCATGATGCTGTTCCCGCGAAACTCCCAGGATGACAAGCGCCAAAAGCAAAATGGAGATCGCGACTGCGGTTGCGTCAAATTTTTTCATGGTTGCTTCCTCTCTTTCCGCCTATCTGCATTCCGTATTATAGAGAAGAGTTATGGGAGAAAAATGGAACATCGCTTCCACAATCTTTCCACATTTCCGCTGTGCGCTTCCGCCATGCTGCGTTGTACCTGGGATCTCATCCATTAATCCGATGCGCTGCAAAGCCCCCAAAAAGACGAAAAGCCCGCTCCATGTTCGTTGAGCAGGCTTTCGTCACTTGTTTCCCGGACTGAACCTGATGTTAACCGAATGCTCCCTTATGCATGCGAATCTCGTCAGCATGCTGGGAGGTCACGTCATGATATAAAGCTTGATGACAATCAACGCCAATACCCCGGGAAGCCGCAGGAATCCTGCCAGGAGCGCCGTCACCGGATTGATCGGGATATGGAAACCGGCCATTTCTCCCACCAGGTTGGCAAAGAACAGGAGTATGGCCCCGATCACCAGCTGCAAAGCCGCGACTCCGAGCCAGCGAATGGGACGAGCCACCGACTTGCTGACGGATACCAACAGCAAAAACCCAACAACCACCAGGGCGATCAGCCATTCCATCGCTCCTCTGCCTCCCCTACGCCTTTGTCCCTGCATACTGGCGGCGCATTTTCCCCAGCAAATACATGTAGCGTTTTTCCGTCAGCTGCAGGTAGTAGATGGCGTCTTCCACCTCACTCTCCTCGGACAGATCAACCAGCTGCTTGGCATTCTGCCAATCCCGCTGGGCCTGATCCACCGCATCCGGCAGCGACCAGTGGCTGCCGCCGATGACAAGCGCCGCTTTTTGCCTCTTCCACCAATCCATCTTGCCAGCCTCCCGATTCCCTCATAAATGAACCATCACGCTGAACAGATTGTTCAAACTGTGCAGGATGATCGCTCCCCACAGGCTTTGAAACCGATGCCGCAGAATCCCGAGCGCCAGCCCGATCGCAAACAGGGGGGCGAACAAGGCCGGGTCTACATGCAGCAGCGCAAACCAGAAGCTGCTCACCCCGATGCCGATGATGGCCCCGAAGCGGTGCACCAGGTACGTCTGGATCACGCCGCGAAACAGAATCTCTTCCGCCAGCGGCACAATCAGGCCGACAATCGCCACGTTTGCCCAGAAATGCAGGGGATCGCGGGATTGGGAAGCGAGGATTTCCTGCTGAATCTGCTGCTCCCTTTCCGAATCCAGGGAGAGATGAAACAGGTCCGCCACCGGGTTGGTGACGACCAGATCGAGGACAAACAGGATCAGCCCCAACAGGAGCAGAATGGCGGCGAGCATCCGTCCCGGTCGGCGGGGGCGGCAAAATCCGAGCGCCGTTCCCCTTCCCCGGAAGCGGAAAAACGCAACCGCCAGGATAAAGAACTGCAGGGAAGCGGACTCCAGCATGCCCGCAGCCGTCCCTTCCGCAAACAGCGTCGGGGGCAGAAACAGCTCCGTGACGAACAGAAAGACGATTTGCAAGAGCTGCAGCCAGGCACACGTAACAATCACATCCGTACCGGAAACCATCCGGGAGGGCCACAGCCCGCCTCCTCCCCTGATCCGTTCCCGCGCCCACTGAATGAGGAATCCGATGCCGCATACCAACGTCAGCAGACTGACGCCCAGCACAAACAGGATGATCCCGTCCCCTGGATCTTCCGCCGTTCTGACCACCCAGCGCCCGTCTTTTCCAGGCACAAAACGGATAGTCGTCAGCTCTGCCAAAGTCGTAAACAGAAACCCGAGAAACAGAGGGACGGCCCAGCGCCTGGATCCGCGTGTCTCTCTGCCGCTCCCCACCGGAACTTCCAATCCTGTCTGCATCTTCTCCCTCCTATCCCTACTCTATGTCTTGTCCGCCCGGAAAATAACCCCAACCATTCTCCTTGATAAACATCTGAATCCGTCCGCTGTTCAGAAAAAATACGCCCAGCCAGAGCGTTCACTCTGCCGGGCGGACCTGCTAGATTTCGCGTCGGCCTTCCAACGCTTTGGAGAGGGTCACCTCGTCGGCATACTCCAAATCCCCGCCGACCGGCAGCCCGTGCGCAATGCGCGTAACGCGAATGCCAAACGGCTTGATCAGGCGGGAAATATACATGGCTGTCGCCTCCCCTTCGATATTGGGGTTGGTGGCGAGAATCACTTCTTTTACCTTTTCATCGCTTAACCGCTTCAACAGATCGGGGATGCGGATATCCTCCGGCCCGATGCCATCCATCGGGGAAATGGCCCCCTGCAGGACATGGTAATACCCTTCGTACTCCCGGGTCTTCTCCATCGCCACCACATCCTTCGGCTCCTGTACGACGCAGATGGTGGAAGGGTCGCGCCGCTTGTCACGGCAGATGTGACAGGGATCGATATCCGTGATGTTGTTGCAGACGGAGCAGTAGTGGAGCTGCCGCTTGGCGTTGACCAGCGCTTTGGCCAGATCAAGCACATCGTCCTCTTTCATGTTGAGGACGTAAAACGCCAGCCGGCCCGCGGTTTTCGGGCCGATGCCCGGCAGTTTCATAAACCCTTCGATCAACTTCGATACCGGTTCCGGATAATACATGGTTACACTGGCTCCTTTGGGCTGTTGCGTGCTGCCGTCCTAGAACAGACCGGGGATATTCATGCCTCCGGTAAAGCGTCCCATCTCTTTCGCCACCAGCTCGTCAACGCTGCGCAGCGCATCGTTCACCGCCGTCAGCACCAGATCCTGCAGCATCTCCGCATCTTCGGGATCAATCACTTCCGGTTTGATCGCGATGTCGAGAATCTGCTTGTGGCCGTTGGCTTTCACCACCACGGCGCCGCCGCCTGCAGAGCCTTCCACCACTTTCTCCTTCAGCGCTTCCTGGGTTCTTTGCATTTCTTCCTGCATCTTTTTCACTTGTCTCATCATTTGCTGCATGTTTTTCATTTTGACAGTCCTCCTTGTTTCGTCACTCTTTGACTTCCAGCAGCTGTTCGCCAACCAGCTTGAGCGCTTCCGCGATCAGCGGGTCCTGCTCCTCCGTCTCGGCCGGCGCTGCCGCCGACCCGCCCTCGCCTTTTTGCGCTTCCACGCTTTGCCATTCTTCTTCCATCACGGACAACAGGGCCAGCTGTTTGCCCGTCACCGTCTGGATCGCCCGCTCCACGACGCTCTTCAGTTCCGGCTCCATCGTCTTGTCGCGGTGAATGGAGCTGGTGAAAGCCACCAGCAAGGTCGAAGGGCTGGCCGCCACCGGCTGGCCGGCGACCAACCAGGCCTGATACTGGATTTTCACCTTCTTGACTTCGGCCAGGATCTGGCTCCACGCGCCGCGGATCTTCTGGGTCAAGGCTTCATCATACCCGCGCACCGCTTCGCGCAGCTTGGCAGCCGATACCCGCGATCCGCCGTTTCCGCCCCCTGCCGCTGCGGCACGGCGCGGTTCACGCGGCTTGGGTTCGCTGCCGGCAGCCGCTGTCGTGGCCTGCGGGAGCGCTCCCTGCCCCTGCAGAACCTGCTGCAGCTTCTCCTCCAGCGCCCGGATGCGCCCGGTCAGCGCGGCCAACTCGTCGGCGCTTGCCACCTGGCCGGCGCTCTCCGCCTTCTGCGGCAGCTGGCACAGCTTCACCAGCGTCAGTTCCACCAGCACCCGCGCATGGGTGGACCATTTCAGCTGCGTCAGCGCCTGGTTCAGCACCTCGATGATCTCATACAAGGCGGGCAGCGAATACTGCCCCGCCACTCCCGCAAACTGCTCGTCAACCAGCGTGCGCTCCACGATCTCCTGCAGCTTGGGCGCCGTCTTCAACAGCAGCATGTCGCGGTAGTAATACAGGAAGTCCTGCAGGAAATGCTCAGGGTCTTTCCCCTGCACCATCACCTGATCGAACGCTTCCATCACGCCCGCCACATCGCCAGCGGCAACCAGCTTGGCCAGCGCGGAAAAGTAGGTCTGGGTGACGGTTCCGGTAATCTGCATGATGTCGGCTGCGGTGATCGTCCGGCCGCTGTAGCTGATCGCCTGATCCAGGAGGCTCAGGGCATCGCGCATGCCTCCCTCCGCCATCTTGGCAACCAGCTGCAGGGCCTGCGCCTCCGCCTCCACCCCGTGGGCCGTACAGATCTGCTGCAAGCGGGCCACCATCTCCGCCAGCGGAATCCGGTGAAAATCAAAGCGCTGACACCGGGAGATGATTGTGGCCGGCAGCTTGTGCGGCTCCGTCGTCGCCAGGATGAAGAGGACATGCGACGGCGGCTCCTCCAGCGTTTTCAACAGCGCGTTGAAAGCCTCCGTGGTCAGCATATGCACTTCGTCGATAATATACACTTTGTATTTGACATCGCTTGGCGCGAACTTCACCTTGTCGCGAATGTCGCGGATTTCTTCCACTCCGCGGTTGGAGGCCGCGTCGATCTCCAGCACATCGGTCACCGCGCCCTCGGTGATGGCCGCGCAGGTTTGGCATGCGTTGCACGGTTCCCCGTCCTGCGGCTGTTCGCAGTTGACCGCCTTGGCCATGATCTTGGCCGCGCTGGTTTTTCCGGTTCCCCGCGGTCCGTTAAACAGATAGGCATGGGAAAGCCGTCCTTCGCGAAGCGCATTGCGCAGGGTCGTCGTCACATGCTCCTGCCCCACGATGTCGCCGAAGGTTTGTGGCCGCCATACGCGATATAACGCTGTATAAGCCATTCCGCTGCACTCCCCATCGAACTGTCCATATCCTATACATTATACAATAGGAGGGCTCTTTACAAAAGGAGAGCCGGGAAGGCAAATAAGACGGATCTTGAACACCGATCCCGGTCTCCGCGATCCGCCGCTGTCGGTCGTAATCCAAACACTAGACAAAAGGGAGCAGAATGTGAAACGTGGTGCCGAATCCTTTGGACGACACGCGGATCTGGCCGCCGATATCATGGATGATCTTCTGGCAGACGGAGAGTCCCAGCCCGGTTCCCTCTTCCTTTGTTGTGTAGAATGGATCAAAAATTTTGTCAATTACATAGGGGGGGATTCCCGGCCCCGTGTCGTGGATGTCGATGCTGAGCCGCTCGCCGTCGTCCGTGATATGGTGGGTGATCTGCAGTATCCCTTCGTTTCCCATCGCCTCAATGCCGTTTTTGCAGATATTGAGAAAAACCTGCTTCAACAGTTCCGAGTCGCCCACCACATTGGGCAGCTGCCCCCGGGAGTCGAACCTTACCTCGATGCCGTGCAGGATGGCCTGGCTCTCCACTATCGGCATCAACTCCTCAAAGGCAAGGTTCAAATCAACCAAGGAATACTGCACATCCCGCGGCTTGCTGAGCAGCAGAAACTCATTGACCAGGGAATTGATCCGGTTGATCTCGGTCAGCATGATCTCCGTGTACGATTTTTCCCGATCCATGCCCATGTCGGTAAAGAGCTGGGAGAACATCTGCAGGAACCCTTTGATGGAGGTCAGCGGATTGCGGATCTCATGGGCGGTGCCGGCGGCGATCTGGCCGATCATGGCCAGCCGTTCGTTGCGTTCGATCTTCTGTTCAATGGAGCGCAGATTGGTAATATCTTTAAACAGAACGAACGCCCCCAGCGTTTCGCCGCTCTCGTCCTGCAGCGTCCCGGCATCCACCAGCAGTTCGAAGCGCTGGTTGTTGTAGGACCAGTACATCGGTTTGCTTTGCAGTTTCACGCCTTTCAACAGGTCGCGCTGAATCAGCCGGTGTTCCTCGGGCACGCCGGCAAAAACCTGATCGATATGTTTATTGAGAACCTGCGCGCGCTCCGCACCCAGCAATTTGCACGCCAGCTGGCTGATTTCGACGATGTGCCCTTCCCCATCGACGATCACCATCCCCAGGCTGGTATCATTGCTGAGCTTCTGTATAAGCCGAAGCGGCAGCGGGTAGCGCATATCCCTGTTCAGCTGGAACAGATGGATCATATACTGCGCCTCTTCCGCCTGATACAGGATCATGGCCGTGCTTTTTCCGCTCTTTCCCTGTTTGCTGCGCCACTCCACCTCGGCGGGCACAACCTTCTGCCGCTCTTTTTCCAATATATTCCGGTAAAACTGTTCCATCGTCCCTTTATAGGGAAGAATCAGATGAAAGGGCTGGCCGAGGATCTCTTCCCGTGCATACCCTGTCACCCGCAGCAGGATTTCATTCACTTCCAGTATGGTACCTGTTCGATCAACCAGGAAAACGGCATTGGGTAGTTGTTGCATAAACTGCTGCAACCGTTTCGGCGAACCGGAGAGTTGCAAGGAAAACGTTTCCTCCACTGTCGTTCCCCCCATCTATGATTCTCGTGAACAGATGTTACGGGTAAATTCGCTAGAGGAGAGGCGATGCCCTGCCTTGTCCGGTTCGTTGACAGGTAAAATGTTTCGCCATAATCCGGCAGAATGTTACAAACGGGAAAGAAAGAGAAAAAAGCGGCACACCGACCATTCTCGGCATGCCGCTTGGTTCAATCCGTATATGTATGAGAGCAGGGTGGCGGCTGGGGATCAGGCTTCCCTGCGGCACACACGAATGACCACTTATGGCTGCTTCCTCCCGGACCTGACCAGATTCGCGGGTTCGTGTTGCACAGGACCCAATCCGTCGCCACCATGGCAATCCCTTGCGAGACTGCCTATCTAGCATAGCAAAGAAAATCCCGCCCTGCAAGTCATAATCCTCACCAACGGAGGAAAGGTTCCCCTTTGCCAGCATCATTCACACAGGGAAAGACCAGGAGCTTTGGTCAAGCACAATTGCCCGGGCAATATCGACACGCTGCCCAATCATCCGCAACAGAAAACGTGTCGGGGTCTAGCGCGGAATCAACGGCAGAACGATTGCCGACGGATGATCCGGATCGTGGAAAATGACCTGTTCGGCCACCGCCATCTCGGCGGACTGCCCGAGCGGCGCACCCGTGTTGAGGTTCCGGTCATATTTGGGAAAGGCGCTGGAAGCGATCTCCACGCGAATGCGATGTCCTTTTTTGAAGAGATGGGACGTATTCCAGCAATCGATCTCATATTTGTAAATGCGCCCCGGCTCGATCAAGGACGGCCGGTCCATCCCCTCCCGGAAGCGGGCCCGCACCATGCCGTCCGTCAGCCGTTGGGCATAACCGTTCGGCCAGACATCCAGCAGCTTCACCATAAAATCGGTGTCGACCGCGCTGGAGGCGGCATACAGCTCCATTTTGATCGGGCCCGTCACTTCCACCTCTTCCGGCAGCGGCTCGGTGCTGTAGACAAGCACATCATCCCGCCGTTCGATCGCCGCATAATCATCCGGCCCGCCGATCTGCGAAGAAGTCATATCGGTGATGAAAGGCACCGGATTGGCTGGATCGTATGTATACCGGTCCGCGTCTGCTTCGCCGCCGGATGCCGGCAGCTCCGTCGACAACCAGCCGTCTCCGAAGCGGCTGTTGGCGCGTCCCTGGCTGTGCAGATAGAACCGGGTCCATTCCGTGCGGGCCAGCGGCCACTCCTGCTCGTCGCGCCACCGGTTCTCCCCCATCACGAAAATGCGCACAGGCGGCTCCTGCATGATCCCGTTGTCCATCCCTTTCAGCCAATAATCGAACCAGCGCCGCTGGTACCCTTTCAGGTCGATGAGCGACTGCGGCCCGAAGTCAATGTCGCCGATTTTGGCGGAGGTATTGATCTGGTGCGTCCACGGGCCCATCAGCAGCTTCTGGCTGCGCCGCGCCTTTTCGCTGGCCGCTTCCCGGGTCATTTTGGCAAAATTGAGCGGCGTTCCCACCTGTTCGTCATCATACCAGCCGGAGATATGCAGCACCGGGAGATCGATCTGGTCGAACTTGTCCTGATAACAGATGCGTTTCCACCAATCGTCCAGATACGGGTGCTCCAACTCCTCGCGCCACACGGCGGAAGGCTTGCCGGTCAGCTCATCCATGGTGGCGAGCGGCAGATGCCAATAGATCGATTCCCAATCGATCACATCGACGTTTTGCATCACCCGTCCGCTGGTCATGTACAGCCAGCAGAGATGGTGCGGCGTCGGCACGCCCGTCGGCCACTCCACAAACGGATCGGACGGCGTCACCGCACAGATCATCGCCCGCAAATGGGGCGGCTTGGTCAGGGCCGTCAACCACTGAATGCGGGCCAGATAGGAGCCGCCCATCGTTCCCACATCGCCGGTGCACCACGGCTGTGCAGCGGCCCATTCAATACAGTCGTATCCATCTTGCGCTTCGTTGAAGTACGGCACGAACTCCCCGTCGGAATCGCAGCGCCCCCGCACGTCGACATATACCACGGCGTATCCGTAAGAAGCGTAATAGCTGCCGTTCTCGTGGGCGGCCTTCGTATTTTTCATGTACGGGGTACGCACCACAATGGCCGGATACCGCCCGTCCGCTTTCGGCCGGTACACGTCGGCCGAGAGCGTCACCCCGTCGCGCATGGGAATCCGGATGTTCCGTTCGATGCGAATCTCCTGGGTAGCTGTGTCAGGCGAGGTCATGAGCTGCTCCTCCTTTCACCAGGTCATGGTAGGCTTCGATCAACCAGGGATGAACCACCTTCAGCGTATCCCGTCTCTCCCACAGGTAATGTAGATAGGCAAAGGCCGCGTGCCTAAGCGAAATGTCCAGTCCTTTCTTCACCTCGTTCAGATAGGGCGGTGTCCCGGGCTGATCCCACGACACCTTATCCGCCACAAACAGCATCAGATCAAGCGGCGCCGCGTTTGCCTTCAAGGTGGTATGGCATTCAATCGCGCTCAGGACCGCCTCCTCTTCCACGCCGAATATCTCCCGGGCCATCACCTTGGACAGCTTCTGATGCACGATCATCGGAAACGCTTCTTCCTCGGGCAGCACCTCCAAGCCAAGCCGCCGTGCGGCCTCGATGCGCCCGTGATTGGGAATCACGTCGCTGATATCATGCAGGTAGCCCGCCGCTTTGGCGAGCACGGGATCATGGCCCCACCGCAGCGCAAGCGCCTCGGCCTCCAGCGCCACACGCCGGCAATGCTCTGCGGTTTCCGAACGTCCATGCCGCTCCAAAAAACGGCGCATATCCTCTTCCAAATTGCCCGTCCGTACAAATCCGTCCACGAATGGCCGGAATACGTCATGCAAAGAGCCCACCTCCATTCGTCTGAATTTTATCACGAATTGCCCCTTTTCAAAATATTAGGCACCGGAAAAACCTCCGGTGCCTGCAGTTGTTTCCGCCACTGTCCGCTGCAATCGTCGATCCGCAGATTCCATGCCAATCCGTCAGTTTTCCCTTTTCTGCAGGAGGACAGCGATAATGATGATGCATCCTTTCACCAATCCCTGCAGATATGGAGAGACGTTCATCAGGTTGATCATGTTGTTTAATACACCGAGAATCAAGACCCCAAACAAGGTGCCGAGAATACTTCCCTTGCCGCCGGATAATCTCGTTCCCCCGATTACGACCGCCGCAATCGCGTCCAATTCATAGCTGATCCCCGAGCTGGAGGAAGAAATGGAATTCAAGCGGGAGGATTCAATCACCGCAGAAATGCCTACCAGCAGCCCGCACAGGGTATACGCCGCCATTTTCACGCGATTGACTTGAATGGCAGAAAGGAGGGCCGCTTTCTCATTGCTTCCGATGGCATACACATGGCGCCCGAAGCGTGTCTTTTTCATGATGGTATAAATCACAAGGACTGCCGCAAAGAACAGGTAAACGGGATACGAAATCCCCAGGAGTTCACCGTTGGCAATTTGGGTGAAGCCGTCCACCTTTCCGGTTGAGCTGCCGCCATCCGCAAAGTACAGCGCGATCGAGCGGGCGCTTGCCATCATGCCGAGGGTCACGATAAACGGAGCGATTTTTCCCTTCGTGATCAGGGTGCCATTCACGGCGCCAATCAGCATCGCGCACAGGATGGTCGTCGCCACCCCCATGAATATGCTTCCCGTATGGTTCATGACGGCGATCCCGGCTGCGCCGGAAAGAGCCAGCGAGGCCCCGACCGAGAGATCAAAGCCACCGGATAAGATGACGATCGTTTGACCAAGGGCGATGATTCCGATGATCGCCACCTGCCGAAGAATGTTGATCAGGTTTCCGGAGGTGAAGAAGTTTTCATGGACAAAGGCCGCGATTACTATCAAGATAGAGAAGGCAATGATGACACTGTATTGTTCCCATAAGCGTTTGATGTTGATCGATCTCTTAGGCAGTGTCTGCTTGTGATTTGGCACCGGTTGCATACATCATGATCCTCCCTTCCGTCGCTTCCTCCCTGTCGAGGATCGCGGTCACGCGCCCCTGATACATCACCACGACGCGGTCGCAAAGCTTTTGGATTTCCGGTATTTCCGATGAGAGAACAATAAAGGACTTCCCTTTTTCCGCCAGCTCCAGGATGAGCTGATAGATTTCACTTTTGGCCCCGACATCGACCCCCTGCGTCGGGTTATCCAGGATGATGATATCGGCGTCCGCTTCCAGCCATTTGGCAAGGATCACCTTCTGCTGGTTGCCGCCGCTCAGGCTGGTAATGGGGAGTTCGGGGTTGCCCGCTTTGATATTGATTTGTTCTCGATACGCCTGGAATTTCTCCCTCTCCCTCTTTCTCTCTATGAACCCGAATCGCAGCACTTTTCCCAGGGAAGCTAGCGTGAAGTTCTCCAGAATGCTCATATCCTTGATGATGGCACTTTCCTTGCGATTTTTCGGCACGAAGCCAAGCCCGCTGGCTAAAGCCTGTTTCGGATGCCGGATGACCGCTGTCCTGCCCTTGATCCATACCTCTCCTGCCGTTTTCGGCCGGTATCCGAATAACGCTTCCATCAGTTCGGAATGTCCCGCACCGGAGAGACCGGTAAATCCCAGAATTTCTCCTTTGCGCAGGGTAAACCGAATGTCATGGAAGGCCCCGCCATGCAGGCCGTTTGCTTCCAAGACAACCTCCCCCAGGGCTCTGGGCCGGTAAACCTGCTGCTTTAAAACCTCCTTGCCGACCATGGCCTGGGCAATTTTCTCCTCGTCGGTATCGGCGATGCGGCCCGTGGAAGACAGCTCACCGTCACGAAGAACGGTGTAGCGGTCACAGAATTGGATCACCTCTTGCAGTTTGTGGGAAATGAAAATGATGGAAACGCCTTTGCTCCTGAGCGTCCGCATCACGTGAAAAATATGCTGGATTTCCCTGTCGGTCAGAGATGTCGTCGGTTCATCCATGATGATGATGTTGGACTCGTTCAGCAGCGATTTGGCGATTTCAATCACCTGTTTCAGAGATGCGTCCAGCTTCCCGACGATGGCTTCCGGATCGAGTTGCACGCCAAGCATATCCAGGATGCGGCGGGTCTCCTGAATCATCCGCTTCGCATCAACGAACCCGTACGCGGAGACCATTTCGGAGCCCAGAAACAGATTTTCGTAAACGGTCATATCGGGGATGAGGTTCAATTCCTGATGGATAAAACTGATGCCACATCGTTTGGAATCCTGCGGACTGGAAATGCGGACCGGCCTGCCATCCATCCAGATCTCCCCTGCATCAGCCGGAATCACGCCCCCCAGAATATTCATCAGGGTACTTTTCCCCGCACCATTCTCACCCAGGAGCGCGTGGATCTCTCCCTCATTCACGGAGAAATCCACGCCCTTCAGCGCTTGTACCCCGCCAAACGACTTTGTTATGCCTTTCATTTCCAGCCGGATGCGGCTCATGCTGCGACCTCCTTCCGCACTGAATCCGGTAAAAGGGGCAAGCGGGATGCTTGCCCCTTTCAAATTTCTCAATATTCGGCATCTGCTTTGTAATATTGGTCGACATTCTCCTTCGTCACTTTTTCTGCCGGAAGGACCGTATCCTTTTGAGCCGGTTGTTTGCCGTTCACAATGTCAACCGCCACTTTTACCGCTTCTTTTACCATGAGCGGAGAGTACGTAAAGGTTGCCAGGGTAATGTCCGTCGCATCCTTGATTTCCTTGTAGAAATCCTTTGCTCCGCCAGCACCGGTCACATACTTGATGTCCGTGCGCTTGGCTTCGCGGATGGCTTGCAGGGCGCCCAAGGCCATCTCGTCATCAATCGTGTAGACCGCATCGATCTGGCTGTGCGCCTGCAGGAAGTTCTGCATCACCTCGTATCCCTTTTCTTTGCGGAATTCGCCGTTTTGGTCGGCCAAAATCTTGATATCCGGATATTTCGTATTGATCACTTCGGTAAAGCCTTGGACACGCTGTGTGGTCACCGAACTGGGAGGTCCGGAGATAATCACCACATTCCCTTTCCCTTTGAGCTGTTCGCCAAGGAACTCGGCGGCATTTTTCCCGATCCCGACGTTGTCCCCTTTCACCAGGGCCGTGTAGTTGCCGTTCGCCACTTCACGGTCGAAGACGACGAGCGGAATGTTTGCCGCTTTTACCTTATCGGCTGCAGGCGTCAGCGCGTCCGTTTCCATGGGCAGCATCACCAGGGCATCCACCTTTTTGGTGACGAGGTCTTCCACATCGTTCGTCTGCTTGTTGGGGTTATCCGCCGTCGTCATTTCCACCTTGACGCCCAGCTCTTCCCCTTGCTGCTTGGCATAATCAATGACCGCGCCCATCCAACCGTGGTCCGCATGCGGGAAGCTCATCCCGATTACTTTCTGCGCATTCTGCCCGGACGCCCCCTGGCTTGGCGCATTTTGCTGGGACGCCTCCTGGCCGCCGCAACCGACCAGGGATGCCGCCAATACCCCCGTAAGTGCCAGCATTGTCAAAGCATTCATTTTCTTCATGTGTCAAAACCCCCTTTTATATTGAAAAAAATGAGTTACTTTCCCTGCAGCGCAGCATGGAGCAGATCGGAGACGCTGACCCAGGCCTTCATCTCCGAGGACTTTTCGACAGCCTCCAGGACAGCCTGGTTGCGCATGCCGTCCTCAAACGAAGGCGATACCTTTTTGCCCTCAGCTATCCCTTTCACCAGTTCGTACATCATGCTGATAAAGGTGTGCTCATAGCCGATGATGTGACCGGACGGCCAGTAGTTGCCGGTATACGGATGAACGCTCTCCGTCACGTTAATGGTGCGGAACCCCTGCAGCCCGGGCTCATCGTCGGTGAAATAGACATCGAGCAGGTTCATATTCTCCAGATCCCAGCGTATCGACCCTTTGGACCCGTTGATCTCGATCTTGTTCTTGTTCCGGTTGCCTGCCGCAAAACGGGTTGCTTCAAACACGCCGAGCGCCCCGTTTTCAAAGCGGGCCAAAAAGGCGGCGGCGTCATCCACATCCACGACGCCCGTTCCCTCTTCCCTGGCGGCCTGCAGTCCGCCCGCCATCTCCCCGAGGGGCCGCTCCTTGATGAACGTCTCCATCATGCCGCAAACCTCGGAGATCTCTCCCACGAGAAAGCGGGCCAGATCCAGGATGTGTGAGGCGATGTCCCCCAAGGCTCCGCTACCCGTCACTTCTTTGCGCAGCCGCCATACCAGCGGGAAGGCGGGGTCCATTATCCAGTCCTGCAAGTAGCTGGCGCGGATATGATAGATTTTCCCGAGGCGCCCTTCGGCAATCAACTTCTTCGCAAATTGGATGGCCGGCGCAAAGCGGTAGTTGTGGGAAATCATATGGATGACGTTGCTTTCTTCGGCTGCCCGCCACATCTTCACCGCTTCCGCCAGATTCATGGCCAGCGGCTTTTCACAGATCACATGCTTGCCCGCCCTGACCGCTTCCAGCACAATCTCCGCATGACTGTTGTTGGGCGTCCCCACATCGATCAGATCCACATCATCGCGGCGAATCACTTCCCGCCAGTCCGTTTCCCAGGAGGCAAAGCCGAATTTCTCCGCCGCTTCCCGGACTCCGGCTTTGTCCCGCCCGCAGATCACCTGCAGAACCGGCTGGAGCGGAGAATCGAAGTAAAAAGGAACATCCCGGTACGCATGGGAATGCGCTTTTCCCATAAATTTGTAGCCGATCATGCCGACGCGCAGCTGTTTTCCGTTTACGCCCACCATATTTCCTTCACCCTTTCTTTGATCATCAGCCCCTGCAGAAGGGCCACCGCCTTGGCAAAGCCCTCCTCGACGGACATCAGGCAGTCCTCGTGCTCAATGGACACAGCCCCTTGATAGCCAACCAGCTGAAGGGTGCTGATGATGTTTCGCCATTCTTCTTCGCCATGTCCGTACCCGACTGTCCGAAAGATCCATGACCGTTTGAGGCCGTCCCGGTAGGACTTGGTATCCAGCACGCCGTTGCGCGCCATATTGTGCCGATCAAACCACGTATCCTTGGCGTGAAAATGATAGAGTGCCCCCGCCTTGGCCAGTTCCTTGATGCATGCGAACGGGTCCATCTGCTGCCAGTACAGGTGGCTTGGGTCAACATTGACGCCGATGTTGTCGCCAGCCTCCCGGCGCAAGCGAAGAGCGGTTTCCGTATTGTAGACGACAAACCCCGGATGCGGTTCGATCGCCGCTCGGACGCCGTGTTCCTTCATAAACGCGGACATGCTGCGCCAGTAGGGAATCACCTTCTCCTGCCATTGCCATTCCAGCACCTCCTGATGCTCGGGAGGCCATGCACACGTGACCCATACGGGATTTCGGGACGCTTCCGATTCCCCGGGACAGCCCGAGAAGCCGATCACGGTCTCCACCCCTAATTTTTCGGCAAGAATGACAGCGTTTACAAAATCCTGATGAAACTGTGCGGCGATTTCCTGATTGGGATGAAGCGGATTGCCGTGACAGGAAAGGGCGCTGATCTCCAACCCCCGTACCTCAATCATCGACCGGAACGCCCGCAAATTCGCCTCATCTGCCAGCAGCGCTGCGGCATCGGCATGTTTTTTCCCGGGATATCCGCCTACCCCGATCTCCACCGTTTCCAAACCGTGGCTTTTGATCACGTCCAATGCTTCCTCAAGGCTGCGATCGCTGAAAAGCACGGTAAAAATCCCCAACTTCACGTTTATCCCTCCTGTATGGCCCGTTGGCAGGCCGCGCTGGATTCCCTTACGACCAGCGTGTCCTCCAGCACCACCTGGGACTGATCGAGCGGTTCCGAGCGAATCAGCTTGATCAGCATGTTGACGGACCGCTGCCCAATCTCGTAACGGGGCTGTTGAATGGTGGTGAGCGCCGGCGACACATAGGACGAGAAATGAATATCGTCAAATCCCACAACCGAGATGTCGTGGGGAACCCGCAGGCCAAAATCGCGGATTGCTTTCATCGCCCCGATCGCCATTTCGTCATTGGCGGCAAAGATGGCGGTCGGAATCCGGTTGATGGAGAGCAGCTTGCGTGTGATCAGATAGCCGGAATCAAGCGAGTAATCCCCTTCCTGGATGAGGAGCTCGTCCTCCATGATGCCGTGCTGATGGAGCGCCTGCCGATATCCATTCAACCTGGCCTGGCAGAGGATCACATTGCTTGGCCCCATAATATGGGCAATGCGGGTGTGTCCGAGGGACAGCAAGTGCTTCGTGATTTTTCGGGCAGCGCTTTCATTGTCGATCGAAACGGAAGGGATGTCGCTTCCCGGGAGATATTCACAGGCAAGGACAACGGGACTGCGGGCGGCGAACTCTTCCAAAAACGCCCGGTCTGTCTGCGTGGTCGTGAGGATAATGCCGTCCGCCCTGCTTTCATCGAGAAGGGCCATGTATTCTTTTGTTTTATCCCTGTCCCCATCCGTACTGCCGATCAGGACGTTGAATCCCGCTTGGCGCGCTCCGTCTTCAATTCCGCGAATCACTTCGGAAAAGAACGGGTTTTTGATATCAGGCACGAGGGCGATAATGACATTCGTTTTTTGGCTGCGCAGGTTGCGCGCCAACCCATTGGGCCGGTAATTCAGTTTTTCCATCGCTTCCAGTACCCGCTGCTGCGTTTTGGGGTTGACCGGATCCGCTCCGGACATGACGCGGGAAACAGTGGCGATGGATACTTTGGCGAGCTTCGCGACATCATGAATCGTAGCCATGTGGCAATCAACTTCCCTCTTACCTGTAAAGGTTTACATATTCAAGCGATAAAAATGCTTATTGCAGAGAACTGAATGCTGGTTTTATGTAAAGGTTTACATGATTATGTACACAAACTGATCGTTTTTCTGCATGAAATCTTGAGAATATTTTACACAGAGATGTAAAGGTTTACAAGATGCATTTCGAAAAATTTCCACTACTCTTTCTCTTTTAATTTAGAAGAAACGATCCCCCTTCTTTGCTTCTGTTACCGTTTTGTTTCAAGCCCACAAAAAAACTTCAAGCATAAGCTCGCCGCTGCGGCAAACTTATGCTTGAAGGAACAATCCTTATGTATGGCGGAGAGAGTGGGATTCGAACCCACGCACGCCTCACGACGCCTAACGCATTTCGAGTGCGTCCCCTTATGACCACTTGGGTATCTCTCCAAGACCAGAAGCAAAAATAACTATAGCAAATTAATCGTTTCCGCGCAAGATGAAAATTGCTGCCAAGCTTGATTTGTCGTGTTTGTTCGGTCAATATAGGAAGAGCAAGACACACGATTGAAATGAGGAACGCACATGAAACGGGAACGTCTGGATAAAGTGCTGGCCAATATGGGCATCGGCACACGCAAGGAAGTTAAGCAGCTGGTCAAGCAAGGGCTGATCGAAGTGGATGGGGTAACAGCCACGGACCCTGGCATGCATGTCATTCCGGAGCAGCAGGAGATCCTGGTGGATGGAGAACCTCTGCATTACAAGCGCTACGTCTACTTCATGCTTAACAAGCCGCCCGGTGTGATCTCCGCGACGGAAGATCCCCGCCACGAAACCGTCGTTGACCTGCTGCCGCCTGAATGGGCCGCAAAAGTACACCCGGTCGGCAGGCTCGACATCGATACGGAGGGGCTGCTGCTGTTGACCAATGACGGACAGCTCTCCCACAGCCTGCTTTCCCCCAAAAAGAAAGTGGACAAAGAGTACTATGCCCGCATCGCAGGTCGTGTCACCCCAGAGCATGCGGACGCTTTTGCCAAAGGGGTTACCCTCGACGACGGTTACGTCACCATGCCAGCCCGGTTGGAAATCCTCTCCTCCGGTGAAGAATCGGAAATCAAGGTAACCATCATGGAGGGAAAATTCCATCAGGTCAAAAGGATGTTTGCGGCATTCGGCCTGCAGGTTGTCTACCTGAAGCGGCTGCGGATGGGAACGCTGCTGCTCGATGAAACGCTTGAACCGGGGGAATACCGCGAACTGACAGACGAAGAGCTTGCCTCCCTCCGAAAACTAACGTAAAACCCGGGTCCTCCCATGCCCCCGGGTACGCTTATTTCTTCCGCAGTCGGCGGAAAAACGCTTTTAACAGCTGACCGCACTCCTCTTCCAGAACGCCGGCGACAAACGGTACCTGATGGTTGAAGCGCGGTTCGTTTAACAGATCCATCAGCGTCCCCGCGCAGCCGGCTTTGGGATCGCGCGCCCCATACACCACCTGTTCGATGCGCGACTGCACGATGGCACCGGCACACATCGGACAAGGCTCCAGCGTCACATAGAGCGTACACCCGATCAATCGCCAGCCGCCGAGCCGTTCGCTCGCTTCCCGGATCGCAATCATTTCCGCATGCAGCGTGGGGTCTTTCCCTGTTTCCCTCAGGTTATACCCCCTGCCGACGATCTGGCCATCCCGGACGATGACGGCACCGATCGGCACTTCTCCGATCTCTCCTGCTTTGTTTGCCTCCTCGATGGCGGCGCGCATCCAACGCTCATGACTTTCCTGCAATCTCTTCCCCCTCCTTTTCGTCGTATCCATTCTTCCTTCCTCGCTGCCTTCTTAACCATACGATCGTGGGCCGCCAACCGTCAATTGAAATTGCCGCTACGTTCCCTATTGGAAAAATGTCCCTGTTGGTATATAATCGAAAATAGGAACAAATGTTCCTATTAAGTAAAAAGGAGGGTACATATGTTTTATTCCATTGATTCTTTTTTGAATGTCTGGGATTATGAAGCAGCGGCGACGCAGAAGATCCTCGATGCATTGACAGATGAATCGCTCAACCAGGCGGTGGCAGCGGAGCACCGCACGCTTGGCCGTCTTGCGTGGCATATCGTCTGTACGACCCATGAGATGATGTCGCGTACGGGCTTGCGGTTTGATGCGCCCGATGAAGGGGAAAGCGCCCCGACATCCGCCAGGTTCATTGCCGACAGCTTCCGGCAGTCCAGTGAGGCGTTCGTTGCCGCCATCAAGGAGCAGTGGAACGACAGCAGCCTTTTGGAAGAAAACGATATGTACGGGTTTACATGGAAAAACGGATATACCCTGTTCGTCCTGTTGACCCATCTGATCCACCATCGCGGACAGATGACGGTTTTGATGCGCCAGGCCGGATTAAAGGTGCCCGGTATCTACGGCCCTTCCCGCGAGGAATGGAGCCAAATGGGAATGGAGGCCCCGGCGATCTGACAGCCCCCCGCCGACTGTAGCGAACGCTGTTGTCGGCGGGGCCCCCCAACCTTCCTTACGCATGAAAGAATAGATGGCCAGAGCCCACCTTGTGCGTGGGCTTTTGTTGTCTGGACGCTTCTGTGCAGCGGGAAGTGTGATGAACTTTCGTTTCTCTCCATACTATAAGGTAAAAAGGAGGGATGTCAGTGGGGTTATCCTCTCTGCAGCAGCCACCCGGAGAGTTTTCTTGCTTTCACAGCCTGACAAAAGGGCGGCTGGAGAAAGAAGAAGTTTTTGCTGATCTGGAACGAACCGTCTCAACCGGTATGGACGCCTACGAAATCATTGTGGGCGCAGATTCGCAGCAGCGCCGCAGCTCAACCTCGTTTGCCCTCGTGATCTCCTTGATTCGCATCGGCAAGGGGGGAACGTTTTTCTACCGTACCTTTCAGGAGCGGCGTCTTTCCTCCCTGCAGCAGCGGATTTATCAGGAGGCTTTCTATGCGCTTGGGTTAGCCACCGAGCTTCGCGAATATCTGCACAGCCGCATGATTCATGTGCCCATCCGCCTTCATTTTGACATCGGGATCAACGGCCCGACCCGCAAGTTCATCCATAATCTGCTGCATGTCGCCAAAGCCAACAATTTTGAAGCGGAGATCAAGCCTGACTCCTTCTGTGCGTCGACCATCGCCGATATGTTTACCAAGTGAATATGCCAGCATCGGAAGCCATCAGCCGGCTGCCATCACGTCCGGCGGCGGCTTCTTTTCCTTTTCTGTAGGAAAATTTTGGAATGATGCCGAATATGATACCTTCGATAAGTTGGTTACCATGAGGAGGGAATTGCTTTGTCTTATGCCGTTCGTTTCAAAAGTACGCTGTCCGCACTGATGGCCTTCCTGCTTCTTGCCGCATCGATAGGTCAAGCAGCCGCCAAGACAAAAGATGGGGAAGTGGATTACGTGGCGCTGGGGGACTCCCTGGCAGCGGGTCAGACCCCCTACAAGGAGATCGATCAGGGCTATACCGATTTTCTTGCCGACCGGCTCGACACCATCGGCTATCTCGGCTCCTATCTTCGCTATGCCGTGCCTGGCTATACCACGGAAGACGTGCTGGAAGACATCAAGCATGACGTGGAAAAAGGGGGCACGAGCATTCGCGAAGCGCTCGAGGATGCCGAAGTGATTACGCTGGATGCCGGGGCAAACGATCTGCTGCATGAGCTGACCATCACGGATAAAGGCGTATCCATCGATCCGGACAAGGTACCGGCTGTCGTGGATCAAGTATACCGCAACCTGAAAGCGATCGTGGACGAAATCAAGGAGGTAAACCCTGACGCGGAGATATACATCATGGGCTACTATAACCCGTTTCCCTATCTGCCAAATGATCAGCAGGAGCAGCTTCTCCCCGTCCTTGACAAGCTGAACAAAACCATTTCCAAAGTAACCGTGAGGACCAGATCCCACTATGTGCCCACCGAAGAGACCATTGCCGAGGACTTCCGAACCTATCTGCCCAACCCGCAGGATATTCACTTGAGCAAGGAAGGTTATCAAGCCGTCGCCAACCAATTCTGGGACATACTGAAAAGCCAATTCCCGATTCAAAAACTGAAGGTGAATAAAACGAAGCTGACCTTGAAGGAAGGCGAACAGATCAAACTCAGGCTGACCGCAACCTACGAAAACGGCCGCACGATCACCGTTACCAATCTCGCCGAGTGGAAAAGTTCCAACAAAAACATTGCCACGGTGGAAAACGGTGTCGTGAAAGCCAGGAAAAAGGGAAGCGTCAGGATTACGGTCAGCTATGATGACAAGAAGCTGTCCATTCCGGTGGAAATCAAATAGTGACGCCCATGCTCCGTTTGCCCCCCGATGTTGCGGGGGCTTCTTTCTTTTGCTCACGGATATTTGTTTCGGCTACTTTGCGGCAATACGCTTCTTTTCGGCCAATCAACCCTGAGGTGAAGCGGTAGCGGTTTCTCCTTTACCGCTTGGGTGCCAGTCCAAAGTTTTTCACTTCGATACGCTTGGTGGTGTCAAGCTGGATGACGTCTCCCCAAGCCAATACCACCTTTTGTTGAAACAGCGGCCCGTCATAGACGAACGTATGATATTCCCCCGCTTCCCCCATCGGACAAACCTCCTGCTGCACGATCTCCTGCAAAAAGGCTTGATCCACTTCCCTGCCCAGCCACGCTGGCGTCAGCTTGTCGTCCCGCACCCGGATGACCACGGCACGATAGCCGGAATCGACAAAGGCCTGCAGCGCCTTCGCTGCATCGTCTTTGTTCATCCAGAGCGGGTAGAGCGGCGCCAGCCCGACGCTTTCCGCCACGGTTGTTCCCCATGCCCGATGTTCGTCGAGATACAAGTCCCCGTAGGCAATGGCATCCAGCTGATAACGCTCCTTGAGGTCGCGCAGGGAGCGGACGAAGGCATCCGTATAATCCTCGTAGCTGCACGCAACGAAGTGGATGGGAATCGACAGCGCCTCCGCCTGCGCTCGGATCAATTCCACCCGTTCTCCATGCCCGAAGGTTCTCCCGGTTTCCGCCGGAACGGTTGTCAGCAGGCAAACAACCTCTACGCCCTCCTGGACCAGCTTGTGCAGCGCCATGCAGCCGTCCTTGCCCCCGCTCCACGAAAGTGCCGTACGCATGCTCCTCTTCCCCCTCCCGAAAAAAGAGATCACCGCGCTTCCGGTGTCACGCGGTTATCATATCGCGTTTTTCCTGTTTCTCCAAGCGGTCATCCGGCGCGATTTCCGTCGCCAAGCGAAAGGCTATCTCCCATATATCACATGAATTATTATGTAACATTGCCCCATTCCCCCGAAAATTTGTTAGTCTTATGATAATCGAGATAATTGGAGGGGCATAGAGATATGGATGTTATGATTATGGTCATATTTTACATATTCTGGTTTATTATTACCGGTTACATCACCATTAATCCAGTAGGAGCATGGCAGTTGTTCGGAAAGTGGCAAGCGACCCGTTACCCTTCCAAAAAGTACTTTAGGGTGCTTCGCGTATTTGGGTTGATCGGATTCTTGTTACCGATTCTTTATTTCATGACTCAATTTTTTGAGAAATAACTTTGCCTATCCTCCCTTTCCCGTATGCCCTTTTTCTCAAGAAATAAGAAAAACCGCGTAACCACGCGGCTTGTGTATGGCGTCCCCGAGAGGATTCGAACCTCCGACCTACAGTTTAGGAAACCGTTGCTCTATCCTGCTGAGCTACGGGGACGTTTTACGCATAAGAAATTGCCCCTTCTCATTATAAGGCACAACGCGAATTTTGCAAATGCCGGGAAGCTGGGAACCATTAAGAAGGCTGGCGATTTCACGGATCCATAAATAAAAAGGACCGGAGGACACGCCTCCAGCCCCGTTTGTTTACGGATGGACGAACTGCTCTTCTTCGGTGGAACCGGTTAGCGCCGTGGTAGAGGAGGTTCCCCCCGCAATCACCTGGGCAACCTCGTCAAAATAACCGGTGCCCACCTCCCGCTGATGTCTGGTGGCTGTGTAGCCGTAGGCTTCGCTGGCAAACTCGGCCTGCTGCAGCTCCGAGTAGGCCGCCATGCCGCGATCCCGGTAGCCGCGGGCCAGCTCAAACATGCTGTGGTTGAGCGTATGGAAGCCGGCCAGGGTTACGAATTGGAACTTGTAGCCCATGTCGCCCAGCTTGTTCTGGAATTCGGCGATGGTTTCTTCATCCAGCTTTTTCTTCCAGTTGAACGAAGGCGAGCAGTTGTACGCGAGAAGCTTGCCGGGATATTTCGCATGGATCGCCTCGGCAAAACGCCTGGCCTCCTCCAGATTCGGCTCCGAGGTCTCGCACCAGATCAGGTCGGCATACGGCGCGTAGCTCAGCCCGCGGGCGATGGCAGCTTCAAGGCCGCCGCGCATCCGGAAGAAGCCTTCCGTCGTCCGCTCGCCTGTCAGGAAGGGACGGTCGTTCTCATCGATGTCGCTGGTGATCAGGAATGCTCCGTTGGCATCCGTCCGGGCCACGATGATCGTCGGAACCCCCATCACATCCGCCGCGAAACGGGCGGCAATCAGGTTGCGGACAGCCGCCTGGGTCGGGATCAGTACCTTGCCGCCCATATGGCCGCATTTTTTCTCGGAAGCGAGCTGATCTTCAAAATGAACGCCCGCCGCCCCCGCTTCAATCATGGCTTTCATCAGTTCGAATACATTGAGCGGACCGCCGAATCCCGCTTCCGCATCCGCCACAATGGGCGCGAACCAGTACGTATCCCCACTCCCCTCCGCGGTCTGGATCTGGTCGGCGCGCTGGAGGGCCTGATTGATCCGCTTCACCACATGCGGGACGCTGTTGGCCGGGTACAGACTCTGGTCCGGGTACATCTGCCCGGCCAGGTTGGCGTCTGCCGCCACCTGCCAGCCGCTCAGATAGATGGCCTTCAAGCCCGCTTTTACCTGCTGCACCGCCTGATTCCCGGTCAGTGCGCCCAGCGCCTTGATATGATGTTCCGTATGCAGCAGATGCCACAGACGTTCAGCCCCCAGCTTCGCCAGGGTATGTTCGATCTGTACGGAACCGCGGAGCCGGATCACGTCCTCCGCCGTATACGGGCGTGTAATGCCGCGAAAGCGCTCGGATTTCCAGAATTCTTCCAGCTTTCTAATCTCCTCGTGTTTTCCCATCCTATCCTCATTCCTCTCTTCTTCATGATCGTTATGGTAAATAGTTGTAACCGGGAATCGTGAGAAACTCTGTAAAGTCGTCGTCGGTGACAAGCTGCAGGAACAGCTCCGCAGCGGCTTTGTACCTGCCCCTCTGGTAAGCTTCTTCACCCACCTGCTGCTTAATCGCGGCCAGCTCTTCCCCCAGGAACTGCCGCACCATCTCCAGCGTGATTTTCCGCCCGTCCTGCAGGACCCCTTTCGGATGACGTATCCATTGCCAGATCTGTGCCCGGGAGATTTCAGCCGTGGCCGCATCCTCCATCAGATGGAAGATCGGCACAGCGCCCGCTCCGCGCAGCCAGGCCTCGATATATTGAATGCCGACGCTGATGTTGGTCCGTACCCCCGCTTCGGTGATGGGGCCCTCGGGCACCGCCAGCAGGTCAGCGGCGGTTACCTCCACATCGTCCCGCTTCCGTTCGATCTGGTTGGGCCTCGGCATCAGGGCGTCAAATACAGACATGGCAACGGGGACAAGGCCGGGATGAGCCACCCATGTGCCATCGTGACCGTCAAAGGCTTCCCGCTCTTTGTCGGCACGCACTTTCCGCATGGCTTCCTCGTTGGCGACGGGATCGTTCTTCACGGGAATCTGCGCGGCCATCCCGCCGATGGCCGGCGCGTTTCTCCGGTGGCAGGTTTTGATCGTGAGCAGCGTGTAGGCGCGCATAAACGGCACCGTCATCGTCACCAAGGCCCGGTCAGGCAGGATCACATCGGGATGATGGCGCAGCTTCTTGATATAGCTGAAAATGTAATCCCAGCGTCCGCAGTTGAGCCCGGCGCTGTGCTGGCGCAGCTCATAGAGGATTTCATCCATCTCAAACGCGGCAAGAATGGTTTCGATCAGGACGGTCGCTTTGATCGTGCCGGTGGGGATTCCCAGCTCCTCCTGCGCAAACAGGAACACATCGTTCCACAGCCGTGCCTCCAGATGGCTCTCCAGCTTCGGCAGATAAAAGTATGGGCCCGTACCGTTCCGCAGCAGGTTTTTCGCGTTGTGAAAGAAATAGAGGCCGAAATCAAACAGGCTGGCGGAGATCGGCTTCCCGTCGATCACAACATGCTTCTCCTCCAGATGCCAGCCCCTTGGCCGGACCAGGAGAGTCGCCGTTTTCTCGTTGAGCGCATACCGTTTGCCTTCCGGGCTGGTGTATGCGATCGTCCGGTTGATGGCATCGCGCAGGTTGATCTGTCCCTGTATCGTATTCTCCCATGTGGGAGAGTTGGCGTCCTCGAAATCGGCCATAAACATTTTGGCGCCGGAATTGAGGGCGTTGATCACCATCTTGCGGTCGCCGGCCGGCCCGGTAATCTCTACCCGCCGGTCCAACAGATCATGCGGCAGCGGGGCAATCGTCCACTCCGCTTCACGGATATGGGCGGTTTCCGGCAGAAAATCCGGCAGCTTCCCCGCATCCAGCTCCTTTTGTCTCTCCTGCCTTTTCCTGAGCAGCTCTTCCCGCTGTTTCCCGAACCGTCTTTCCAGCCTGGTGACAAACCCAACCGCTTCCGGAGTAAGGATTCCGGAATATTCCGACGAGATTGTTCCGAGCACTTCTACGCCAGCCGGGTATTGGCTTGATTTTGTCAGCGTCACGACAGAACCCCTCCGCTCTATTATGTTACAGATGTAATTTTAACTACGTATTATAGTACAGGATGGTTAAAAAAAATGATCCTCCTAGTCAATGGCGCCTCTGCCGCTGCAGTGACTGCAGCTGACCATCCCATCCCCGTGACAGTGGCTGCATGCCGCACCGCCGGAATCATAGCCGCTCCCGTTGCACTGATGGCATTCCTGCTCTCCATGCCCTTCGCATCTGGTACAATCCATCGCCTCTCCCCCCTCACCAACTGTATTAATACATTGTTATTGTTTGAGTGTTATTATATAACAGACCTTTTCGGCAAGCAATACCAAATTTGAAAATATATTTGCCAACGTAAATAACCCCGCCAACCTAAGCGAACGCTCCACCCACTCGGCGATCGCTAACGCTTTGCCGAGTGGGGTCCCTTGCTGGTGTCGGCGGGGGCCCCCAAACTTTCTTCGTCACTTTATCATTTTCATGATCACTTTCATGAACTTAATCATTCCGATCAGCAAATAGGCCCCCTGCCGTAGCAGAGAGCCTTGGGTTTTACCATCCGTTATGCTTGCGGCGCGATCCGTTCCACTCCGCCCATGTACGGGCGCAGCACCTGCGGAATCACAACGGAGCCGTCCGCCTGCTGATAATTTTCCAGAATCGCCGCCACCGTACGTCCAATGGCCAATCCGGAGCCGTTCAGGGTGTGGACGAATTCCGGTTTGGACTTGGCATCGCGGCGGAAACGGATATTGGCCCGACGCGCCTGGAAGTCTTCAAAATTGGAGCAGGACGAGATTTCGCGATACGTGTTGTAACTGGGGATCCATACTTCCAGGTCGTATTTCTTGGCGGCCGTAAACCCGAGATCCCCGGTGCACATGCTCAATACCCGGTACGGCAGCTCCAGCAGCTGCAGCACCTTTTCCGCATCCCCCACCAGTTTCTCCAGTTCCGCATAGGAATCTTCCGGCTTGACGAACTTCACCAGCTCCACCTTGTTGAACTGATGCTGACGGATCAAGCCGCGCGTATCCCGGCCGGCAGACCCGGCCTCGGAACGGAAGCATGCGCTGTATGCCGCATAATAGCGGGGCAGGTCGTCCGCATTCAGGATTTCATCCCGGTGAATGTTGGTAACCGGCACTTCCGCCGTCGGAATCAAGAAATAGTCGACGCCTTCCACCTTGAACGCGTCTTCCTCAAACTTGGGCAGCTGCCCCGTCCCTGTCATGCTGGTGCGGTTCACCATGTATGGAGGCAGGATCTCTTCATACCCGTGCTGTTCCGTATGCAGATCCAGCATGAAGTTCATCAATGCCCGTTCCAGACGGGCGCCGAGGCCTTTGTAGAAGACAAAACGGCTGCCGGTCACCTTGGCCGCCGCCTCGAAATCAAGGATTCCGAGCGTCTGGGCCACCTCCCAGTGCGGCTTGGCTTCAAAATCGAACGAATGGGGCTCACCCCAGGTGCGCACCGTCACGTTATCCTCTTCCGAAATCCCGATCGGCGTGCTTTCATGCGGCAGATTGGGCAGTGCGAGCAGGATCTGTTCCAGCTGTTCATCCAACTGGCGAAGCTCTTCGTCCAGCACCTTGATCCGGTCGCTTACTTCCTTCATCTCCGCGATCAGATGGTCGGCATTTTCCTTGTTCCGCTTCAGGATCGCTACCTGTTCGGAAACGGTGTTCCGCTTGTTTTTCAGGCTTTCCGCTTCCTGGATCACCTGCCGGCGTCTCTCATCCACTTCGGCAAACTGATCCAAAGCCGAGATGTCTTCATTCCGGTGCGCCAGACGTTTTCTGACACCTTCCAGATCGTTGCGCAGCACTTTCACATCTAACATGGCATCTTCCTCCTTCAAGAAACCCACCCGACGACCGTTGACGCGCGCGTCGTACGGGGTACAGTTCCAAAATAAAAACACCCATCCCTCTGGTCAAGGGACGAGTGTATAACCCGCGTTGCCACCCTTCTTGGCAAATCGTCGAAAACAACGACTGACGACCTGCCCTCTTTCACGTGATAACGGCACGTTTCCGGGCGAAGTTGTTTCCCCCGCCGCTCCGAGATGGATTCTTCCGCATGCCGGATCGGTTCGCACCAGTCCACCGACTCTCTTGACCAAGCCAATGCAGAGTACTTGTTCTCTTCAGCGCTTTTGCGATTATTCCTGCCTCTCTAGTAATGTACTAAATTTCCCATGGAATGTAAAGTAGCGCATCCTAGAAGGCGGGAACCTCCGCTTTGCCTTCCTCGAAGAGCTCCTTCACCAGATGCTTGGCATAGCCGGCAGCCTGGTTAAAGGTAATCTTGGCCGGCATCGGCGCTTCATTGGCATCCACTACCACATCGATGATGCAGGGCTTGTTCAGCAGGACGGCCTGCCGCATGGCGGGAAGCAGCTCCTCCGGCTTCTCCACGCGGAAGCCCACGCCCCCGCAAGCGTCGGCAAAGCGGGCGAAATGCGGGTTGGTCAGATCGGTGGCGTATTCCACATTCCCCATGACCTCCTGCTCGAATTTGATCATGGCGATCTTGTGATTGTTGAGGACGATGGCTACCAGCGGCAGATCGTACTTCACCGCGGTGACAAAATCGCTCATCGTCATGGCAAAGCCGCCATCCCCGCATACGGCAAACACCTGTTTATGGGGATAGGCGATTTTGGCGGCGATGGCACCGGGCAGCCCGCATCCCAGTGTCGCCAGCCAACTGGACAGTATCATCTGTTGTTGGGTCAGCCGCAGGTGGCGGGCCGCCCAAACCGTCACGTTGCCGACATCAACGGAGAGCACCGCATCGCTTGGCATCACCTGCTGCAGCGCCCACATGACGTGCTGCGGCTTGAGCGGCACCGCCTGATCCTCTTCTTCCCGCTCCATCTTGGCCCACCACTTTTTCATATGCGCCTGACAGCGCTCCAGAAAAGAGCGGTCCGGACGCGGAGAGATCTCCTGGGCCAGCCAGGCCAGCGTGCGGCCGGCATCACCCGCCAGTCCGACGTGTACCGGGTAGCGTTTGCCGATTTGGGCCGGATCGGTGTCGATTTGGATCGTTCTGGCTTCATCCGGCAAAAATCCGGTAAACGGGAACGACGTGCCCACCATGACCAGCGTATCGGCCTCCTGCATCGCTTCATAGGACGGCCTGGTGCCGATCAGTCCCAGTCCGCCCAGACATAAGGGGTGTTCGTCGGGGATCACTCCTTTTCCCGGCAGGGTCAGCACGATGGGGGCCGCCAGTTTCTCCGCAAACGCCAGCAGCTGCTCGCGTGCCCCTCTGGCTCCCCGTCCGGCCAGGATCACCGGTTTTTTGGCCTCTTCCAGCACCTGCTTGGCCCGGATCAGGTCGGCCGTTTGAGGAAGAATCTCCGACTGGACAACAAAGCTGCTTGTGCGGCGGGCTTCCCCTTTCACTTCAAACTTGGGAATATCGTCGGGAATGGTCAGGACCGCGACCCCTTTTTTGGTATAGGCGGTCCGTATCGCCTGATTGACCACGGCCGGAAGCTGCTCGGCCGACATGATCCGCTGGTTGTAAACGGCCACATCATCAAACATCCGTTCCAGATTGACTTCCTGAAACGCATCCGTCCCCAGCAGATCGGTCTCCACCTGACCGGTAATCGCCAACACCGGCACCTTGTCCAGTTTGGCATCATACAGCCCGTTCAGCAGATGGATTGCGCCCGGACCCGCAATCGCCATGCAAACGCCCAGCTTCCCGGTTAACTTGGCGTAGGCGGCCGCAGCCAAAGCCCCGGCCTCTTCATGCCGAACCTGGATGAACTTGATCTTGTCCCGTGCCCGGCGCAGCGGTTCGATCAAGGAATTGATCGAATCGCCCGGCATCCCGTAAATGTGGTCGACCCCCCACTCGATCAGCAGGTCGACCAGGACTTCGCCAGCCTTCTTTCCAAACATGCTCGTTACCCCTTTCCCTGGAACCTTCAGATGTATTCTCTGCAACTAGGGAAAAAAGTAAACAGCCGGCACCACAGGTACCGGCTGGAGTCATGCAAGCGGTTATGTCGCAGCGCGAACGCCGCGGCTTTCCTTTACCATATCGAGAAAATACTTGTGAAAACGGCTGTCTTCCGTCAGTTCCGGGTGGAAAGCGGCGGCGAGATAGTGTCCTTGGCGCGCAGCCACGATTTTATCGTCAAACTTGGCCAAAACCTCTCCCGTTTCCCCCAACTCCATGATATAGGGGGCGCGAATGAAGACGGCCGTAAAGTCCGGGGCCACGCCTGCGATCGGCAGCACCGCTTCGAAACTCTCTTTTTGACGTCCAAACGCATTCCGTTCCACTTTCATATCCATCAGGCCGAGGTGATAATCCTCCTGGCCGTTGATGCGGTTGGCCAACAGGATGGCACCCGCGCAGGTCCCGAAAACGGGCTTTTTCGCTTCCCCAAAACGGCGAACAGCTTCCATAAAGCCGTACTTGTGCATCAGCTTGCTGATCGTGGTGCTTTCCCCGCCGGGGATAATCAAGCCATCCAGGTCTTCCAATTCTTCCACTTTTTTTACCGGGACCGCCGTAGCCCCCGCCATCTCCAGCAAGCGAAGATGCTCGGCTACCGCACCTTGCAGGGCAAGTACGCCAATTTTCATCGCGCTCACCTTACCACCCGCGCTCTTGCATGCGGTCTGCTTCGCGGATTTTGGAGATTTCAATACCGGTCATCGGGGCACCGAGACCCTTGGATACACGGGCGATCAGCTCATAATCCGTGTAATGGGTGGTTGCTTCCACGATGGCGCGGGCATATTTCTCCGGATTCTCCGATTTGAAGATACCGGAACCGACGAAGACGCCGTCAGCCCCCAGTTGCATCATCAGGGCCGCATCGGATGGAGTCGCTACCCCGCCTGCGGCGAAGTTGACCACCGGCAGCTTGCCGTTTTTGTGCACATACTCAAGCAGTTCGTAAGGAGCGCCCAGGTTCTTGGCTTCCGCCATCAATTCATCGTAGGACATGCTTTGCACCTTGCGGATTTGGGCCTGCATCGTGCGCATGTGGCGAACCGCCTCCACGATGTTGCCGGTGCCCGGCTCCCCTTTGGTACGGATCATGGATGCGCCTTCGCCGATGCGGCGGAGCGCTTCGCCCAGATCGCGCGCACCGCAGACGAACGGTACCGTGAAATCTTTTTTGTTGATATGAAACATATCATCGGCAGGAGTAAGAACCTCACTCTCGTCGATGTAATCGACACCCATGGATTCCAGCACCCGCGCTTCAACGAAGTGACCGATCCGCGCTTTCGCCATCACCGGGATGGAAACCGCCTTTAATACCTCTTCCACAATGCTGAGATCCGCCATACGGGCTACGCCGCCGGCCGCACGAATGTCGGAAGGAACGCGCTCCAGCGCCATTACGGCAACAGCGCCTGCCGCTTCCGCAATTTTCGCCTGCTCGGCGTTGACTACGTCCATGATGACGCCGCCCTTTTGCATTTCAGCCATACCACGTTTTACGCGAGATGTCCCAACCTCTACCATTGTTATTGCCCCCTATGTCGGATAAAAGAATCTGTTCCGTACTTCATTTCATTGTAAATCAATCGATCTCTTTATGGCAACCAAATTACTAGGAATTCGGTCAGCCGACGATATTGGCAAACAGGTTCTTGATAAATTGGATAATGCCGCGGAAGAACAGACGGATCCAGCTTGCTTCCTCCACGTCCTGATTGGCCACTATTTCGATCCCGCCTTTTTGGGCGTCTTCCGGCTGCAGATACTCCTCGTTCCCCGCTCCTTCCGCCTTAAACGTCAACTTCCCGATGGCTTGTCCCTTTTTAATCGGGGCGGTGAGGTCGTTAAACACAACGGTCGGTTTGTATTTCTTCTCTTCACCCACTTTGGTCACAACGGTTGCCACACTGCCGGTCACCGCCGGAACGGTCAACTCCACGCCTTTTTTGACAGGCGCTGCTTCCGAGCCGGCAATGGTTGCCCCTTTGTCCAACACCTTGGTCAGCTTGTAGGTGCTGAATCCGTAGTCAAACAGCTTCTTCGTCTCGGCGAAGCGCTTCGTCTCGCCGCTTACTCCTCCCTGACCTTTCACGCCCATCACGACGCTGATCAATCGCATGCCATCCCGCGTGGCCGTACCGGTGAAGCAGTATCCGGCCGCTGCCGTGTAGCCTGTTTTCAACCCGTCCACACCCGGGTACGTATTGGGAAGCCCCGGCAACATCCAGTTATAGTTTGCCTTGGGGATCGCATTCGGAGTCCCTTCCCGGAACACCATCCGCGGAATTTTGGAGTATTCCAGCGCTTCCGGGAAATCCCGGATCAGCGCACGCGCCAGAATGGCGGCGTCACGGGCTGACATTTGGTTCTCCTTCGGCTCATTTGAATAAGAGTACGGGCCCAACTCGTTGGCCGGCAATCCGGTTGACGTGACGAAACTGGAGTTTTTCATCCCCAGCTGGGCGGCTTTCTCATTCATCATTTTCACAAAATTGGCTTCACTGCCGCCTACTTTTTCCGCCAGGAGAACGGTCGCGTCATTGGCGGACGCAATCGCCATCGCCTTATACAGATCCTTGACCGAATGTTCTTCCCCCGCATTCAGGTAGACCCCGGCCGAATCGGGAATTCTGGCGACATAAAAGGCGTATTCGCTGACCGGAACCTTCTCGTCCCACTTGATTTTATTCTGCTTCAACGCTTCCAGCACCAGATACTCGGTCATCATCTTGCTCATGCTGGCGGGCGGCAGCGGCACGTCCGGGTTCATGCTGTACAGCACCTTCCCTGTGGTCGGTTCCACCAGGATGGCTGATTTTGCCTCCAATTGCAAGTTGGCCTGCGTATCGGCGGACGCGGTGGATGCGCCTCCCCATCCCGCCAGGCCAAACAGCGCGACAGAAAGGACGATTCCTGCAAGTCGCTTTGTCCATCTATGCCATCTCATTTGTGATCACTCTCCCATTCTGTCGATCATTCTTTCACCCAATGGTAAGTGTACCATAAAGATCAGACGGCTTAGAAGTCTGAATCCGGCCGTCAATAACTGCCAGAGAAAACCCCCCTGCCCAAACGGATGAAGGAGGGGGGGAAGGATTCTCGGTCTGATCAGGAAACGGAATAGTTCGGAGCTTCTTTGGTAATTTGAACATCGTGCGGATGGCTTTCGCGCAGCCCCGCGCCCGTAATGCGGATAAACTGAGCGTTGTTGATCAGCTCCTCGATGGAGCGGACACCGCAATAGCCCATGCCGGCGCGCAGACCGCCGATCAACTGGTACACGACATCCGCCAGCGGCCCTTTATACGGAACGCGCCCTTCGATCCCTTCCGGAACAAGCTTCTGCTCGTTTTCCTGGAAGTAGCGATCCTTGCTTCCTTCTTTCATGGCACCGATCGAACCCATACCACGGTACACTTTGAAGCGGCGGCCCTGATAGATTTCAAACTCGCCCGGACTCTCTTCCGTACCGGCAAACAAGCTGCCGATCATGACGGCGGATGCTCCGGCGCCGATGGCCTTGGGCAGATCGCCGGAATATTTGATCCCTCCGTCGGCAATGATGGGAACACCGTATTTCCGCGCAACCAGCGCACAATCGTAGATCGCGGTGATTTGCGGAACGCCGATACCGGCCACGACGCGGGTCGTACAGATGGAACCCGGCCCCATCCCCACTTTGATCACCGATGCCCCGGCTTCGATCAGGTCGCGCGTGGCCTCTCCCGTTGCCACGTTTCCGGCCACAATGGTCAGATCCGGGTAAGCTTTGCGCAGCTTTCTCACGGTTTCGCCCACATTGATATGGTGACCGTGGGCGGTATCCACCACCAGAACGTCTACGCCGGCTTGTACAAGCGCATCGGCCCGTTCAAAGGTATCTGCGGATACGCCGACAGCCGCCCCGCAGAGCAGACGCCCGTGTTCATCCTTGGCCGCATTGGGATATTGGATCGCTTTCTCGATATCTTTAATGGTAATAAGGCCTTTCAACACGTTGTTCTCATCAACGAGCGGCAGTTTTTCGATCTTGTGCTTCTGCAGGATGGCTTCCGCTTGCTGCAGGGTCGTGCCGACAGGAGCCGTCACCAGATTTTCTCTGGTCATCACTTGGGAAATGGGTGTAGAAAAATCGTGGACAAATCGTAAATCGCGGTTGGTGAGGATCCCTACGAGATGATTGTGGGCATCAACGATGGGGACGCCGGAAATGCGATATTTTGCCATCAAGGCATCTGCGTCGGACACCTTGTGCTCAGGAGTCAACGAGAAGGGATTGGTAATGACTCCGCTTTCGGAGCGTTTGACCCGGTCAACTTCGCCGGCTTGTTTCTCGATGGACATATTCTTGTGGATGATACCGATACCGCCTTGGCGGGCCAATGCTATCGCAAGGGCAGATTCAGTCACTGTATCCATGCCTGCGCTGATTAACGGGATGTTCAGTTTCACCTTTTCGCTCAATTTCGTGGTGACATCCACATCGCGTGGCAGCACATCCGACTTGCCCGGTATGAGCAACACGTCATCAAACGTCAGACCTTCCTTGACGAATTTATCTTCCCTCACAACCTATTTGCCCCTTTCGCTAGATAAATTTAGGACAGTTTATCAAACCGCTTAATTTACTGTCAAGAACCCCTAATAATGTTCGGTAATTTCGGAAATTATACGGTTATAATGGGAGTTATGCAAGATTTGGATGGTTTTTTTACGAAAATTCTAGCAAAAGGATGGTAACCGTTTACATGCCTTCCGCCTGGGATGATTTGCGCTACTTGGAAACGGAACCGACAGCCCGGACATTTTTGTCGGAATGCTATGAGAAAGCAGGCCTGCCGCATCCGGATCGCCTGGCTTACCAGCATTCCACCCGTTTTGTCTATTTCTGGCTGCAGGCCCGGACGTTCTATCAGGCGGCTGCGGATGCCGATCTGTTGATCCGTCCGCTGCTGCTTTTCTATGGCTGTGTCCAAATGTTGAAAGGCTGCATGCTGGCCGCAGATCCGGCGTATCCGCACAACAGCCGCATGCTGCAGCACGGGGTTACCACCCGCAAGCTGCGAAGAAGCCCGTACCGTCTGCTCGAAGACGAGATTCGCCCGCAGAAGGAAGGGCTGTTTGCCCATGCGGCGGCTTTGTGGAAGCTTCCTCCCTTGAAACCCGGCTACAAGGCGAAGGATCTGTTCGCTTCACTGCCCGAACTGGCTCATCCGTACGAAAAGATCGTGGCTCCTGTCGACTGGGTGCCGGTGCGATGCCTGGACCGCACCCTGCTTGTATTTCCGCAGGTGGGACAGGGCGCTCTCGGCTATTCGGTGGACACGTTGGTCGGATACCTGAACCGTTTTGCTCCCGATGAACTGCGGTTTCGCGGGGAAAAAGAGGATGGGGAAACGGGGAAAAGGGTTTGGCTTCAAGGGAATGCAGCGGGCCTGGACAAGCATTGCCTGTTTGCCGTCACCCCCGAAGAGAAGCTCTTCTTCTGGAACGGACCGGAACAGGCAATCCCTCTTCCCCCGTGGGCTGTCCATTATCTACTTCTTTATCTGCTTGGCATGTTATGCCGATACGAAACGGAGTGGTGGGGAGAGTTGGTGCTGACCCATTCGCTGGCCGAAGCGCTGCTGGTTGAGCGTTTTCTCACGCTGCACCAGGAAACCTTCCCCCAGCTGACCGTCAAGCTCCTGCAGCTGGCAAACCCCCGCGGTCACCTGTAACCGAGGGGGTTTTCGCTTACTTTCGCCAGGCGCCCTCGCTGTAGCTGTTGGCGGCATCCCAGATCAAGTACTGGTCCACGCCCAGCTCCTGGCCTGCCTTGATCTGGGCAAGCACTTCACGCGGACCATACGGAATATGCCCCTTCACCCATCTGGCCGTAAAATCCTGATACCAGGGCCGGATGGTGGCGGGCCGTTGATGCTGCGCCTTGATGAGATCATCTTTTTTCCGGGCATCCAGCAGCCCGTTTCGAATCGTCTCATAGGGCCGGGCATCCGGAACGGCCAACCCATAGGTGCCATTGGCATAATGGGACGGGTACATCATCGGCGAGATGTAATCCACGTGCGGACTGACAAGCTCCCACTTCTGTCCGATACCCATGTCGTCGCTGACCGAGGGAACCAGACCGAAAATATCGGCGGACAGATACACATGATACGGGGCCAGCTCTTTTCGTGCATAGGCGAGAAATTCCGCAATCACCTGCTGCTTGGTTCTGCCGTTTTGTTGGTAAAAGGCGACTTCCTGATCCACCCTCTTGCCGTTGTCCGGGAAGCGCACATAATCGAATTGAATCTCCTTGAATCCCTTCTTGGCCGCTTCCTTGGCGATGGCAATATTGTAATCCCATACCTCTTTCCGGTAGGGATCGATCCAAACGACGCCTTTGCTGTCCGACCAGATGCCGCCGGTTTTGCGCTGCATGGCCCATTCCGGCTTTTTCCCGGCCAGGTACGGGTCTTTGAAGCAAACGATGCGGGCAATGGGGTATACATGGTTTTCCCGCAGCGTTTGCAGCAATTGATCGATATCGGCAATAAACCGGGTTCCGTCCGCTTTCGTCTGTTGAACGAGCGGAATGCCTGACTTGTAAGTAACCCGTCCTTCGTCCTCCTTCATATCAATCACCATGGCGTTCAGCTCGGTCTGATTCACCAAATTCAATAATTTCTGGAAATTACTGCCCCCAGCCGACCATCCCGTCAGGTAGATCCCTTTCGCCTTTACCGGAATTTTCATCTTGTCCAGAAGTTCCGGAGAAGAGAGCAAGGTGTCATCCGACCATGCAGCCGGTTCGGTTGCCAAATCCGTTTGCTCCGCCTTTGCTACCGGGAGAAGTCCCCAGCTGGACGTCATCACGAGCAGGGTGAGTAATATCGCCCATGCAGCCGCCTTGTGCCGGATCATCGGATGTCTCCCCCCTCCTTCTCCCATGTGGATGCACGTGCCGGATCAAAGATACGCACCAGTACGTATCCATAGTATATCATGCTGCCCCGTTTCTTTGCCTCGTCGGTTCGTTCCTCTTTTTGTTACAGCGCCGATAATTTCCCGGCACACGGAAACGCTGGCAGGCGCCTTGCTTCGCGGGGCAAAAATAAAGGATGGAAGCGTCCATCCCTCAGATCACTTTGACAATCGACAAATGCCTTGCTTCCGCCAGATTAATGATCCTGCCGTTGGCTTCCACCATGGGCCGCGTCGGATGATTCCGGTCGGTGAAGATGATTTTGCCAAACGTCCCATCGCTCAGCTCGACGGCGGTTCCCACCGAAAATTGCGTGATTCCTCGGACAAACGTATGGACAATGGTCGGATCAAGCTTGCCGAAGCTGTCCTGAATCAACTGTTCCGCCACCAGATACGGGGAGAGCCCCTTTTTGTAGACCCGCTCGGAGCTCATCGCATGGTACACATCCGCCACCGCCGTAATCTTGCTGTACAGATGCAGCTTGTTACCCTTCAATCCAAGCGGATACCCCGAGCCATCCTCCCGCTCGTGGTGCTGCAGGGCGGCCAGCGCCACGCCTTCGTTGAGTCCGGGAGAAGCTTTGAGCAGCTGATAGCCGTACACCGTATGCTTTTTGATTTCTTCAAATTCTTCCGCGGTCAATTTTCCCGGCTTCTGCAGGATTTTCCGATCGATTCTGGTTTTGCCGACGTCAAGCAGCGTTCCTGCCAGGGCGATTTGCATCCACTCTTTTTCGGGCACTTTCAGCCATTTGGCGATGGTATAAGATAAAAGACCTACGGCAATGGCATGCTCGTGAGGATAACTGTCGATTCTGGAGAGGTTTTGCAAGGTCAGCAGGAGGTTGGGCTGTTCATGCACCTGCTGCAGCACCGGCGTAATGGCTACCCGTACTTCCATGACCGGAATATTCTGCTGTCCCCCTTGCACCGGCAGCATCAACGCCTTCAGGGAAGCAGTCGCTTTTTCAAAGAGGGCCTGAAAATCATGCTGTTTCTGGGTGCCGGCGTTCGGCTTCGGCTTCTCTGTTTCCGTTTTCTCCTCTGTCCGGGAACTGTCCATCTCTTCCACGTCGACCTCCCGTACCTGAAAGACATCCAGCAGCTCCATCTCTTTCTCGGATATCAACGTTCCTTTCGTGAAAAGCAGCCCTCCCAGCGGAGTATGCACATCCTCAGCCAGTTTTGCCCCGATTGACAGTTTTTTCACCGGAATAACGGGCATGAAAACCATCCTCTCGATTGACCTTTTCAATTTCATCATACTTTTTTCCTATATTCGTGACAATAAAAACAAAAACGCCGGCCCATCCAAAGATGAAACCGGCTCCTTTTCCATTGGCTATTCCTGTCCGTTTTCGTCGTCATCCGCTGTCATCGTGCTTTCCCCATCATTTTGTCCTTCCGCATCCTCATTCGGGGGCACTTTCTCAACGGAGACAACTTCTTCATTCTCTTCGATCCGGATCAGCTTCACGCCTTGGGTATAACGACCCATGACGGAAATCCCCTTCACTTCCAGACGAATGATAATGCCCGATGTGGTGATGATCATCAGATCTTCGTTCGGCTCCACCACTTTCAAACCGACGACCCGACCGCTGCGCTCGGTAACATTATGGGTCTTAATCCCTTTTCCGCCGCGCGATTGTACACGGTACTCCTCCACCGGCGTCCGTTTTCCGTATCCTTTGGCGGTCACGATCAAGACCTCCGCATTGGGTTTGACGATGTCCATACCGATCACGTCATCGTCTTCGTCAAGGGTGATCCCTTTCACGCCCGTTGCATTTCGGCCAATCGTCCGGACATCGCTTTCCGGGAAGCGGACGGACATGCCGTTTTTCGTGCCCATGATGATTTCCTGATGGCCATCGGTCAGGCGGACGCCGATCAGCTCGTCGTCCTCCCGCAAATTGACGGCGATCAGACCGCCTTTGCGGATATGTTCGAACGCGGAGAGCTCCGTTTTCTTGACGATCCCCTTCTTGGTGGCAAAAAACAAGTAGCAATCTTCACGGAATTCCCGTACCGGAATGACCGCGTTGACCCGCTCGCCTTTTTCCACCTGAATCAGGTTGATGATCGGCGTTCCCTTGGCGGTGCGGCCCAGGTCGGGAATTTCGTAGGTTTTGAGCGGATAGGCACGCCCTTTGTTGGTAAAGAACATGAGGGAATCGTGGGTACTGGTGATGTACAGATGTTCGACGAAATCGTCTTCCTTCGTGCCGATGCCCACGACCCCGCGGCCGCCCCGCTTCTGACTGCGGTAGGTGGAGACCGGGATCCGCTTGATGTAGCCCGAATGGGTGAGGGTGATCACCACGTCTTCTTCCGGGATCAGATCCAGATCTTCAATGTGTTCTTCATCGAAGGTGATCTCCGTCCGGCGCGGTTCGGCGTAACGCTCCTTGATCTCGTTGATCTCTTCCTTGATGATGGCGTAAATCCTGTTTTCATCGGCCAGGATCGCCCGGTATTCCGCGATCTTGGCAACCAGCTCCTGGTATTCGTTCTCGATCTTTTCCCGCTCCAACCCGGTGAGGCGCTGCAGGCGCATGTCAAGGATCGCCTGGGCCTGCTCATAGCTCAGCCCAAAGCGGTTCATCAAGCCGTCGCGGGCTTCGTCCGTCGTTTGGGAACCCCGGATCAGGCTGATGATCTCGTCGATATGGTCGAGCGCAATGCGCAACCCTTCCAGGATGTGGGCGCGGGCTTCCGCCTGCCGCAGATCGTACTCGGTTCTTCTGCGGACGATGACGCGCTGATGCTCCAGATAATAGTAGATCATCTCGCGCAGATTCAGGATGCGCGGGCGGTTGTCCACCAGGGCCAGCATGTTTACCCCAAAGGTGCTTTGCATCTGTGTATGCTTAAACAGATGATTGAGCACCACTTTCGGGACGACATCCCGACGCAATTCGATCACGATGCGCATCCCTTTGCGGTCCGATTCGTCACGCAGGTCGGTAATGCCGTCGATCTTCTTCTCCCTTACCAGCTCGGCGATTTTTTCCACCAGCTTCGCCTTGTTTACCTGGAACGGGATTTCGGTGACAATAATGCGCGGTTTCCCTTTATGCTCTTCAATCATCGTCTTGGCCCGCATGACAATGGAGCCGCGACCGGTTTCATAAGCTTTGCGGATGCCGCTGTATCCGAGGATTTCACCAGCGGTCGGGAAGTCCGGGCCCTTGATGATTTTCATCAGTTCCTGGACCGTCACATTCGGATTGTCGATCATGGCCGTGACGCCATCGATGATTTCGCCGAGGTTGTGCGGAGGAATATTGGTCGCCATCCCCACGGCGATCCCGCCCGAACCGTTTACCAGCAGATTGGGGAAACGGGACGGCAGGACGACAGGCTCTTCCTTGCGGCCATCGTAGTTGGGGACAAAATCAACCGTCTCTTTATCAATATCGCGCAAGAGCTCCAGCGCAATCTTGGACAGACGTGATTCGGTGTAACGCATCGCCGCCGCTGGGTCGCCATCCACGGAACCGAAGTTCCCCTGGCCTTCCACCAGCATATGGCGCATGTTGAAATCCTGGGCAAGGCGAACCATCGTTTCGTAAATCGCCGCGTCGCCGTGCGGATGGTAGTTGGCCATCACTTCACCGACCACGTTGGCCGATTTCCGAAACGCCTTGTCAGGAGTAAGGCCCATGTCATGCATCGCATACAAAATCCGGCGGTGCACCGGCTTGAGACCGTCGCGCACGTCCGGCAGAGCCCGGCTAACGATGACGCTCATCGCATAGCTGATGAACGAATCGCGCATCTCCTGGCTGATATCCACTTTGGGAAACTGTGGTGTTTCAGGTGCCATAAAGGACAAACCTCCAACTGGTTTTCGCAATGTTTTATTATAGCATATTTATCAACACCGCGTCCAAAAAGAGGTTCGCCCTCCTACCCTGATAAGAAAACCCCGCCGACTTAAGCGAACGCTCCACCCACTCGGCGATAGCTAACGCTTTGCCGAGTGGGGGTTCTTGCTGGTGTCGGCGTGGGCCCCCAACCTTTCTACCTTCGCTTTATTGCTTTAAAGTACTTAAACTTTCCGATATATTGAGAAAACTCGAACGAGCGCCGAGCCTTGCGCGATGGCGGAGCCGTAGTTGCCATTCGGTCAGTACGCCCGCGCATACTGTTTCGGCGGTTCCACTTCTCCCGACACGGCTCGGATGGCATGGATGGCCCAGTACGGGTCACGCAGCATGCCGCGGGCAACCGCAATCAGGTCCGCATCCCCATTTTGAATCGTCGCCTCCGCCAACTTGGGATCATCCAGAAGGCCGACGGCGATGACAGGTACATCCAGGGCCTGTTTGATCGCCCGCGCCATGGGAACTTGGTAGCCCGGATAATTCCCCGGCTTTCGTTTTCCGGCCGGACCTTCCCCGCCGCTCGAAACGTGAAACATGTCGACACCGGCTTCCTTGTACCGTTTGCAGATGTCGATGATGTGATCCAACTCATATCCGCCGTCGATATATTCCACCGCCGAAACCCTCATGATCAGCGGCATCTCTGTCGGCATCACGCTTTTGACGGCCTGCACCACTTCCTCTCCGAACTTCGCAAGATCCCGACCATACTCATCTTCCCGGTTGTTGATGGCGGGCGAATGGAACTGGTGGATCAAATACCCGTGGGCGCCATGGAGTTCAATCGTGTCCACTCCGGCCTCGACGGCCCTTCTCGCCGCCTCCCGAAACTTGACGACCATCTCTTTCACTTCTGCGGTGGTGAGAGGACGCGGTTTTTTATAGGCCGGGCTTACCGGAATGTCCGAGGGGCCGACCGGCACGGCAGCATCTTCGGCTTTGCGGCCGGCATGCGCGATCTGGATCCCGATTTTGGTACCGTATTTTTGCACTTCCGTGATAATGCGTTTGAATGCCGGAATCTGTTCATCCGACCACAAGCCCAGGTCGTAATCCGTGATCCGGCCATCCGGTTCGACATCGGTCATCTCCATGATGATCAGACCTGTTCCTCCCACAGCCCTGGAAACATAGTGAACAAAGTGCCAGTCATTTGGTTTGCCATCCTTGGCCTCCACCGAATATTGGCACATGGGCGGCATGACGATTCTGTTCTTCAAGGACAAGCTTTTCAAGACAAACGGTGAGGATAATCCTGCCATGTGGTTCCCTCCTTTATTCTCTGATAATAAATAAAACACATTAACTTTCTTTTCGGAAGCAGTATATTCCTTTTTTCCAATTGTTAGTATTTTCCCCATCATTACAAACGCTTGTTTCCGCAGTAAGATACATTACATCAATTTCATATGTGATTCTTCGATCGCTGAATCTTCCTGGGAAGAGCGGGGGAACCAATTGGACGATAGCCTTTGGTCCACGGGGTGAGTCTCGGTAATAACCGAGTAGGGCGACTCCCACGCCCGAATCCGTCAGCTAACCTCGCAAGCGTCTGGAGAGGAGAAACCACAATCGTGCTCCTGATGGCGTTTGTTTTTTCATGATGTCTTGAGAAGCCACGAGAAGAGGTGTCCCTCTTCCTCGTGGCTTTTTTCATTATCCGTTTGATACGATGGGAAACATGCATTGGAGGTAAACACCATGTTGCTGCACATCCAGAAACAAATTCGCGAATCGTTGGGGAAACAGGTTGAAGTGTGTATGAAAAATTCGGAACGCTTGGTGGGGACCATCACCTGGGTAAGCCCGGACGATACGATGGCGGAGCTGAAAATGGCGGATGGTCAAATCAAGCTTTTGACGGATGTGGTGATCAAAACGATCAAGCGTTCCTGATGTCCGCTCGCATCTCCGAAATGGCGATCAGCACAAAAAAACCCCCCGACTTCCTCAGTCGGGGGAGACATTTGGTCCCATGTTTGAACCATACGATTAGATATCCAAATCACGCACATGCTTCGAATACTGCTCGATAAACTCCCGCCGGGGCTCGACTTCATCGCCCATCAGCGTTTCGAAGACCATATCCGCTTCGATGGCATCGTCCAGGCTGACCTGCAGGAGCGTCCGCACCTCCGGATCCATCGTGGTTTCCCACAGCTGCTCCGCATTCATCTCTCCAAGACCTTTGTACCGCTGAATGGCCGGCTTCGGCACCGGTTTCAAGGTGGCCAAAATCTCGTCGCGCTGCGCGTCGCTGTACGCATAGTAAATCTGTTTGCCCTGCTTGATGCTGTAAAGCGGCGGCTGGGCGATGTAGATATAGCCCGATTCGATCAGCGGGCGCATGTAACGGTAGAAGAACGTCAGCAGCAGCGTACGGATATGGGAGCCGTCCACATCGGCGTCCGTCATGATGATGATCTTGTGATAACGCGCCTTCGTGATGTCGAAGTCTTCCCCGATCCCTGTGCCAAGTGCGGTAATGATCGCACGGATCTCGTTGTTGGCCAGGATTTTGTCCAGACGGGACTTCTCCACGTTCAGCACCTTACCGCGCAGCGGCAGGATGGCCTGGAAGTGGCGGTCGCGCCCCAGTTTGGCCGAGCCGCCCGCGGAATCACCCTCTACGATAAACAGTTCGCTCTCCGACGCATCCTTGGAAGAACAATCGGCCAGCTTGCCGGGCAGTGCACTGACTTCCAGCGCATTCTTTCGGCGGGTCAGCTCACGGGCTTTCCGCGCCGCTTCCCGGGCACGCTGGGCCATCAAGGCCTTTTCGACGATCTTCTTGGCGATGGCCGGATTCTCTTCCATGAAACTGCTGAACTTGTCGCCGAAGATCGATTCGGTTACGCTCCGCGCCTCCGAGTTCCCCAGCTTGGTTTTCGTCTGCCCTTCAAACTGCGGCTCCGGAATTTTTACCGAGATAATGGCCGTCAAGCCCTCACGCACGTCATCCCCTGTCAGGTTGGCGTCCTTTTCCTTGAGGTAGTTGAACTTGCGGCTGTAGTCATTGATCACACGCGTCAGCGCCGTCTTGAACCCCGCTTCATGGGTGCCGCCTTCATGCGTGTTGATGTTGTTGGCAAAGGAATAGATGTTGCTCGCGAAGCCGTCATTGTACTGCAGGGCCACTTCCACATGCAGGCCTTCCCGCTCGCCCTCGCAGTAAATCACCTCGTCATGCAACTTCTCCCGGTTCTTGTTGAGATACTCCACGAATGAGATAATGCCGCCCTCATAGTAGAATTCCTCCGTCCGCTCCTGCCCCGGACGCTCGTCATGCAGCGTAATCCGCAGCCCTTTGTTCAGGAAAGCCAGCTCGCGAATCCGCTTCTGCAGCACTTCATAGTCAAACTCGGTCGTTTCCGTGAAAATGGTCGGATCCGGTTTAAAGCTTACCTTCGTCCCCGTCTCGTCGGTCTCCCCGATCACGGCCAGATCCGCTTCCGGCTCCCCTACATGAAATCGCATGAAATGGATCTTGCCATGCTGTTTGACCTCTACTTCCAACCACTCGGAAAGGGCGTTTACGACCGAGCTGCCCACACCGTGCAAACCACCGGATACCTTGTAACCGCCGCCGCCGAATTTCCCACCGGCATGCAGCACGGTCAGGACGGTCTCCACCGTCGATTTGCCCGTTTTTTCGTGGATCCCGGTCGGAATCCCGCGGCCATTATCCGTTACGGTAATGGAATTGTCGGGACGGATATACACATGAATATCGTCGCAATAGCCTGCCAACGCCTCGTCAATCGCATTGTCCACAATTTCCCAGACAAGGTGATGCAAACCCCTGCTGCTGGTCGAACCGATATACATCCCCGGACGCTTGCGAACCGCCTCCAGACCTTCCAACACCTGTATCTGACTGGCATCATAGCTTTGATCTTTTGTCGTTGCTTGGTTCACTTTTTACGTCAACTCCTCATCTTCAGTCTGGCCAGCAGGAACATGCTCCAAGCTGTTCACAAACTGCGCGCGCCGCTTCAGCGTGAGCGAGGATATCGGTGAACAGTAAATGGCATCCTTGGTGATCACGTACGATTTGGTCTCCTCGGCGCTGCTGTCCACGACACGCTTCACTTTTTTCTCGTCCTCGATGAACTTCTTCGTCACCTTCGAGCTATTCACGGTCTGATGATCCAGGATGGAGATAACCTCCTTGGTGCTTACCACGGTATCTCCGCCAATGTGAATGAACATGCCCGCTCACCTTAACTTTCCAAGGAGATTTTCCCTTCCCGCACGTAATAACGCGATGCTTGCCGCAATACCTGATGTTTTAATCCTTCCACTCCGGTGGTACTTACAAACGTTTGTACCTTGTTTTGTATCGTCTCCAATAGCAGGGTCTGCCGGTGTTCATCCAATTCAGACAATACGTCGTCCAGCAGAAGAACGGGATACTCTCCCACTTCTTCCTTGATCAGCTCAATTTCGGCCAATTTGAGCGAAAGCGCGCTTGTTCGCTGCTGTCCCTGGGAACCGTACGTCTGGACATCCATGTTGTTGATCCGCAGGGAAAAATCGTCCCGGTGCGGCCCGATCAGGGTACTGCCCCGCTGCTTCTCCCGCTCAAACATCTCTTCGTAGGCCGCCAGCATCGCCTCCTGGGCCTGGGCGGCTTCCATCCCGGCGGTGACGGGGGAAGAATTTTCGTAATGAAGGGAAAGCGTTTCCTTGCCGTCGGTAATGCCGGAATGGATCTCGCGGGCCCACGCTTCCAGCTTGCCTAAAAACTCAAAGCGCTTCTTCAACAATTTTACCGCTAAATCGGCCAGTTGGGTATTCCAAATTGAGAGCATGGCCTCATCATGCGGCTGTCCCTTCTTCATGGCCATGTCTTTCAGCAGCTGATTTTTTTGCGCCAGCACCCGGTTGTAGCTGCTTAAATAATAGAGATAGGTGGGAGATACCTGCCCGATCTCCATGTCGATAAAGCGCCGCCGCTGAGCCGGCGCCCCCTTGACGATCGCCAGGTCTTCCGGCGCAAACATGACCACGTTCAACGCCCCGATATATTCGCTCAGTTTCGACTGTTCAATGCCGTTAATCTTTGCCCGTTTTCCTTTCGACGTCAACTGGATCTCCAAACGAACAGATCCGTAGCGACGCTCCACTTCGCTACGGATGGTGGCATAATCAGCATTCCAGGCGATCAGTTCCTTGTCCCTGGCCGTCCGGTGGGATTTGGCCAGAGCAAGCACGTAGATCGATTCCAGGACATTTGTCTTGCCCTGCGCATTGTTCCCGATAAACAGGTGGATCGGGCCGTCAAAGCGCAGGGAGAGTTCCTCGTAATTCCGATAATGTGTCAGCGTTAAGTCCCGCAGATTCAAGCGCTCGTGCTCCTCTCAGCCACGGGTAATCTTGTACAACCCATGCCCTTCGATCTCCACGACATCCTCGGGATACAGCTTGCGGCCGCGCCGATTCTCCCTCTCGCCGTTTACCTTGATCGGCACCTCGGCGAGAAATGCTTTGGCCATGCCGCCCGTATCGATCACATCGGCCAGTTTTAAAAATTGTCCGAGCGCAATATACTCGGTTCGAATCGGCACCGTTCTGTTCATGAAACAAACTCCTTTCCAGCCGGCAGATAAGTACCGGGCCCCGCTCCACGATAGTGTCAGCTTGCGCCGAGCATCAATACGTGCGTACAGGCAGAATCAGGTGCAGCATCCAGTCATGGTCGGTCGGACGCAGCACAAACGGGCTCATGGGCCCGGAGAAGCTGGCACGAATCTCCGTGCTGTCGATGGAACGCAGCGCATCCATCATGTATTTGGCATTGAACGAGATTTTGAGCTCTTCCCCGTCGGTTGATGTCGGCGCAACGATTTCGGTGACACGACCGATCTCCGGCGCATTGGAGGTAATCTCCACATTGCCGTCCGGCAGCGTCGCCAGCCGGACCACGTTGGTTTTGCCTTCGCGGCTTAACAGCGAAGCGCGTTCGATCGCCTGCAGGAATTCCTTGGTGTTCAGGACAATCTCCGTTTTGCTGCTTTGCGGAATGATCCTTGTCGTGTCCGGATAGGTGCCTTCCAGCAGGCGGGAGTAGAACAGGATGTTGTTCGCCCTCACCAGGATCTGGTTGGCGGCCACGACGATATCCACCAGCGTTTGATCGTCATCCAGTATTTTTACCAATTCATTGCAGCTTTTACCCGGAACGACCACGTTATGGAACGAAAGCTCGTCCAAACATTCGACCATGGCCGTCCGGCTCGCCAACCGGTGGCTGTCGGTAGCCACGAATTTCAGTTTCCCATGCTCCAGGGACCACATGAGACCGGTCAGAATCGGCCGCATTTCCGAGGTGGACACGGCAAAGCCCGTCTGGCGAATCATGGTTTTCAACAGGTCGCTTGGCATGCTGAAAACCTTCTCTTCTTCCAGATGGGGCAGCTGCGGAAACTCGCCGGGATTCATCCCGTTGATGGTAAATTCGGCCTGACCGGAGCGGATATGGGTAACCAGCCTGTCGTCCACCTGCATATGGATCTCATTGCCGGGCAGCTTCCGCACGATTTCGCTGAAGATCCGGGCAGTCAGGACGATGCTTCCCGGCTGATGGACGGTAACCCCCCATTCGCCTGCCTCTTCCAGGGGAATCTGCACTTCGATGGAAATGTCGGAATCGCTTGCCGTAAGCGTCAGCCCTTCGTCATCGGCTTTTATCTTGATCCCCGTCAAAATCGGGATGGTGGTTCGACTGGATACCGCTTTGCTGACATGAGAGACAGCGTTGGATAATTTTTCACGTTGCACCGTGACTTGCATGGGGTGAGCCCTCCCTTTGTTGGACAAAATGACCTCGGCATAGCGGCCGTCCTTGCCGCATATCTATATACTTTGGATAAATCTTTGAAAACAGCATTAGTAATAAGGGCTGTGCATTTGTGGATAACCTTGTCCGCAAACGTAAAAGAGAGCCTATACACATGTGGGTAAAGTGTGTATAGGCTTTTTATGTTGTTCACAGTTGTACACAGCTTTCGCTTAATTGGTCGTTTTCAGCTTTTCCATGAGAGATTGAATGATGGCCTGGACTTGCGGATCCGTCGCCAATGCTCTGGAGATTTTTTCATGGGCATGGATCACCGTGGTATGGTCGCGCCCCCCGAATTCATCCCCGATCTTGGGCAGCGAGGCATCCGTCAGTTCGCGGGACAGATACATTGCAATCTGACGCGGGAAGGCGACGGACTTGGTCCGTTTTTTCGCCTTGAAATCCTCCAGCTTCAGGTTGAATGCCTCCCCTACAGCCCGCTGGATGTCAACGATGGTAATCACCCGCGGTTTGGAAGAAGGAATGATATCTTTCAGCGCTTCCGCGGCCAGCTGGGTATCGATATCGCGGTTGATCAGCGAGGAATAGGCGACCACGCGGATCAACGCTCCTTCCAGCTCCCGGATGTTGCTGTCGATCTGGTTGGCGATGTAAACCATGACCTCATTGGGAATATCCAGATTCTCCGCTTTCGCTTTTTTGCGCAGAATGGCAATCCGCGTCTCCAGATCGGGCGGCTGGATATCCGTGATCAGTCCCCATTCAAAGCGGGAGCGCAGGCGATCCTCCAGGGTCGGAATCTCCTTGGGCGGCCTGTCGGAGGAGATGATGATCTGCTTGCTTGCTTCATGCAGGGCATTAAAGGTATGGAAAAACTCTTCCTGCGTCTGCTCTTTTCCTGCCAAAAACTGGATATCGTCGATCAACAGCACGTCTACGCTGCGGTATTTGTTGCGGAAATCGACCGTTTTGTTGTCGCGAATGGAGTTGATGAACTCATTGGTAAATTTCTCCGAGGAGAGGTATACCACTTTCGCGGAAGGGTTGTGCTGGATGACATAATGTCCGATCGCATGCATCAGGTGCGTTTTTCCCAGCCCTACGCCTCCATAAATGAACAGCGGGTTGTACGCTTTGGCCGGCGCTTCCGCAACCGCCAGCGAAGCGGCATGGGCGAAACGGTTTCCGGATCCGATGACAAAGGTGTCAAACGTGTACTTGGGATTGAGGATGCTGGGCGGCTGATCATCATTGATCGGAGGCAGTGCAGGCGCTTTGGCGCGCGGGACAGGCAATTCGTCGCTGTCTGCCGCATCGGGATTTTGCGGAACGACGAATTTTACCTTCATATCTGCACCGGTGATTTCATAAAGTGTATCGGTGATCAACGGCGAATAGCGGGCTTCCAGCCAATCGCGGGCGAATTCGTTCGGCGCGACGACGATCAACGCGTCTTCTTCCAGCGTCGTTGCTTTCGTCGCTTTCAGCCACGTATCGAAACTCGGCTTGCTCAGCGATTTTTCGATCTTGGCCAGCACCTTTCGCCAAAGCTCGCTGATAGCTGCATCCAAGCAAAATCCCTCCTCTCTATCAAGGTATTATCGCTGGTGGACACAACGATCGCGCGTTCAGGAAATAAACAAGCTGATTCACAAGCATTGTGGATATGTAAGGGAGAATAAACCGAATTTTGTCGATAAATCAGCCATAAAGACGAAAAAAAGAAGACGGTTATCCGCACCGCTGTGAATAAAATGATTCACATGATGCGAGATCTGTCCACAATTTTATCCACATCTTGTGGAAAAACAAAACCGGTCTTGTACGTTATTCACGGTTGAAAACAAAAACATCATAGCAGATAAAATGAGTGATATCAATGGTTTTTTAACACTTATCCACAAACACAATCACTTGTGTCCAAAAACTATTCACACCCCCATATTTTGTGTACAAATTGTCGATAACCTTGTCGGATATTGGGGGTGTGGACAATTGAATATCCACAGTCACGGGAAATAATTTGTTGGGGATATTTTGGCGGTTCCGTTCGCAGAGGGGCAACCTTGACTTTTTGCGTGGATCTTCTTATAATGCGAAAGAATGCCTTTTGAGGACGGAGGTGTAAGGGAATGAAACCATCGTTTAATCCAAATAATCGCAAGCGCAAAAAGGACCACGGGTTCCGCAAACGCATGAGCACGAAAAACGGCCGTAAAGTGTTGGCTGCCCGTCGTCGTAAAGGTAGAAAAGTGCTTTCTGCATAGGCCACATGATGCGTGGCCTTTTTTCATACATAGCGGCAGGAACCTGTTTTGACTGTTTGTTGAAAGATGTAGGAAAAAAGAGGGGGAAGAAAGGAAATACTAGGTGGATGGCATATCCTTTTTCCACTATAATTATGATGTTAGGGGTTGTTCACCTTGCATCGTTCACATCGGCTGAAGAAAAATGAGCAATTTCAAGAAGTGTTTCAAAAGGGGACCTCAGCCGCCAATAAGCAGTTTGTCGTTTACGCGGTACGGCAGGAGGGACAAGCTGTTTTTCGGGCAGGCATTTCCGTCGGCAAAAAAATTGGGAAAGCGGTTACCCGAAATCGTGTCAAACGGCTGATTCGTGAAGCGATCGCAAGCATGGAGGAGGAGATTCAAACCGGACTTGATTTGGTCATTATCGCCAGGCCCGGTTTGGAAGAGATGTCGTATGAGGAGCTGCGCGGGGCGCTGCAGCATGTGTTGAAACGGGCCAAGGTGCTAAAGCAAGCGGCTGTCCCCCGCGAAAAAAGAGGGTGAGTCGGGATGTCCGCCATACTTGTCTGGTTGATCCGGGGCTATCAGATTTTTGTGTCTCCCTTGAAACCTCCAACTTGCCGGTTTGCTCCTACCTGTTCTCATTATGCCATTGAAGCGATCCGCCGCTTTGGAGCGGTCAAAGGAGGGTGGCTTGCCCTACGGCGCATCCTGAAGTGCCATCCGTTTCATCCGGGAGGGATCGACCCTGTTCCAGAACAGCATCAACGATGAATTTATGAGTAAGGAGGATTTTCCCCTTGAATAAACGTATTCTTGCTATCCTTTGTCTATCTTTCCTGGTATTGGTCGTGTCGGGGTGCAGCAGCGCCCAGACTGCGCAGCCGATTGGGCCCGATTCGACCGGAATCTGGGACAGGTACTTCGTTTGGCCGCTGTCCTGGCTGATTAAAGAAAGCGCGGCGGTGCTTGGCGGCAGCTATGGCCTGGGTATCCTGGTTGCCACGATTATCATCCGTTTGCTGGTGCTGCCATTGATGATCAAGCAGATCAAGAGCTCCAAAGCCATGCAGGCCCTGCAGCCGGAAATGCAGAAGATTCGCGAAAAGTACAAGAATGACCCCCAGAAGGCCCAGCAGGAGACGATGGTTCTGTTCCAGAAACACAACGTGAATCCGCTTGCCGGCTGCCTGCCGATGCTGGTGCAAATGCCGATTCTGATTGCCTTCTACAACGCGATCAGCCGTACGCCGGAGATACGGGAGCATACCTTCCTCTGGCTGCAGTTGGGACAAAAAGATCCGTATTACATTTTGCCGATCATCGCAGCCATCACCACGTATCTGCAGTCCAAGATGATGGGAACGGCCACGCAGGACAACCCGCAAATGCAGATGATGCTGATCATGATGCCGCTGATGATTCTGGCGATTGGGGTTACGCTTCCTTCGGCGCTGTCGCTCTATTGGGTGTACGGGAACATCTTTACCATTGTTCAAACGTATTTTTTATACCGAGACAAAGGAAATGAGCTACGTCCTAAGGAGGGAACCGCCAAGTGAAAAGGGTGGTGGCCACGGCAAAAACGGTTGAGGAGGCAGTCGAGAAGGCCCTGAGAGAGCTGAATGTCCCTCGGGAGCGCGTCACGTTTCAGGTGCTGGAGGAACCGAGCAAGGGATTGTTCGGCCTGATCGGTGCCCGCGAAGCCAAGGTGGAAGTGGAGGTAAAGCCGGATCCGGTTGACCTGGGCGGCGCGTTTCTCGCTGACGTGCTCCGGACGATGGGTGTGGAGGCGAAGGTGGAGACGAAGCGGACGGAGGATGGCGTCCTCTTCGATATCCAGGGCGGCAATCTGGGCGTGATTATCGGACGGCGCGGGCAGACGCTTGATGCACTGCAGTATCTGGTCAACGTGGTGGCCAACCGGCATGCGGAAAAGCATGTCCGGATTACGCTCGATGCGGAGAACTACCGGCTGCGCCGCAAGGAAACGCTGGAAAACCTGGCGGATCGGATCGCCAAAAAAGCGGTTCAAACGCATAAAAACGTTCGACTGGAGCCAATGTCCGCAGCCGAGCGCAAAGTGATTCACTCTTTTCTGCAAAACAGAACGGACGTCGTTACCTACAGTGAAGGCGAGGAACCGTACCGCTATATCGTGGTTGCCCCCAAAGAGGCCTGATCAGCAGGCCTCTTTCCTTTTTGTATACGAAAACCCCCAGTTAGACTGGGGGTTCGGGAAAGCTTACAGCTATGAGTAGCCATCCTTTGAACCCGGTGATAAGATGGGAGCCGGTCTGCCAACCGCTCAAACTTATCACAGGAG
>NZ_JAALGD010000013.1 GCF_011059135.1 Brevibacillus sp. SYP-B805
GCCCCTTTAGGGGCCGGCCCGAGGCAACACGCGGTTGGCAGACTTTCAGCGCGCCTTTGAGGCGCTTGCTTGCAACATGCCCTTATAGGGCTAATGGAAGCCACCGGCTAAGCCGGTGGTTATGACTTTGTGAGGCGAAACGGACGGGGGGTGCTGTGCGTCTTTCCCATTAGAAACGGTATGACGGGGGAGGCAGACATGAAACCCATACAGCGCAGCTCGTGGCGTCTTGCCTTCGGCGTTGCCTATTATCGCATGAAACGCCGGGTCCGGTGGTTCTTCGCCAGGGCGAACCTGGCCCGAACCAGGGACGGCAAGCCCTATCCCTATCTTTACTTTCGCCATCAAACGCCGCTCTTGCGCAAGCTGAAGGATGTCGATATGCGGCTGCAGCACAACAAGGTGCACAATCTGCGCCTCGCAGTGGAGCGGCTCCACGGCCTGGTTGTGCAGCCGGGGGAGACGTTTTCGTACTGGCGGTTGATCGGCAAGCCCACCCGGCGCAAGGGCTACCGGGAGGGCATGGTGCTGGTGCAGGGGCGCGTGGGAACGGGCGTCGGCGGCGGCCTCTGCCAGCTTTCCAATCTTATCTATTGGATGACTCTGCATACGCCGCTGACGGTGACAGAGCGGCACAGGCACAGCTACGATGTCTTTCCGGATGCCAACCGCACGCAGCCGTTTGGCAGCGGGGCCACCTGTTTCTACAATTATCTCGACCTACAGATCGAGAATCGGACCGCCCAGCCGTTTCAGCTGAACATCTGGCTGACGGATACCCACCTGGTCGGCGAGTGGCGTTCCACCCAGCCGGCGTCCCTTCATTACGAGGTTTATGAAAAAGAGCATCTCATCACGCCGGCCATTTGGGGCGGATACCTGCGGCACAACACGCTGTACCGCCGCATCCGCGATGGCAGCGGGACCGTGGTGGCCGACGAATTTGTGACGGAAAACCATGCGTACATGATGTACGAGCCGCTGCTCGCTGCCCCGGGGGATGGCGAGACCGGCAAGCCCGACCAGCGCCGATGACGCCGAACAACAGCGGCTTCTCCCCGCGGGAAGGCGCTGTTTTGATTTGGCAGATAGGAGTTGCGCAGCTATGGCTCCGCCATCGCCAAAGGCTCGGCGCTCGCCGAGTTTTTCTAAGCCGGGGATTCAACTGGCATCCGTCCTGAATCTGTGTCAAAATAGGAACATATGCTTTCTTTTTGGCATGACCGTTTTGTTTCAAGGCGAAAGGTGGCAGTGACGGATGTTCACAAGAGAGAAAATCATGGCCGGGTTGAATCCGCAGCAGGCGGAGGCCGTATTGACGACAGAAGGACCTGTGCTGATCCTGGCGGGCGCAGGCAGCGGGAAGACAAGGGTGCTCACGCAACGCATCGCCTATCTGATCGGGGAAAAGAACGTGCCGCCGTGGAGCATTCTGGCGATTACGTTTACCAATAAAGCGGCGCGGGAGATGAAGCAGCGGGTGGAAGCCATCGTGGGGCGGGGAGCGGAAGAGATCTGGATCTCCACCTTCCACTCGCTGTGCGTGCGGATTCTGCGCCGGGACATCGACCGGCTCGGCATCAGCCGCAGCTTCAGCATCCTGGACGCGGGGGATCAGCTGTCGGTGATCAAGCAGTGCATGAAAGAGCTGAATATCGACCCGAAACTGTTTGATCCGCGCGCGGTGCTGGCTGCCATCAGCGGGGCCAAGAACGAGCTGATCAGCCCGGAAGCATACGCGGAGCGGGCGGGGGATCCGTTTCAAAGGAACACGGCCCGCGTGTACGAAGCGTACCAGAAGAAACTGCGCACCAACCAGTCGCTGGACTTCGACGATCTGATCATGACGACGGTGCGGCTGTTTCAGGAAGAACCGGAAGTGCTCGACTTTTATCAAAAGAAGTTCCGGTACATCCATGTGGACGAGTATCAGGATACCAACCGGGCGCAGTATCGCCTGATCAGCCTGTTGGCGCGGCAGTACCGCAACGTCTGCTGCGTGGGGGACGCCGACCAGAGCATCTACAAATGGCGCGGCGCCGACATCTCCATTATCCTGAACTTCGAAAAGGATTATCCGGAAGCGAAAATCATCAAGCTGGAGCAAAATTACCGCTCCACCAAAACCATCCTGCAAGCGGCCAACCATGTGATCGCCCACAACGTCGGCCGCAAGGAGAAGAACCTCTGGACGGAGAATCCGACCGGCGACAAGATCTGCTACTTTCAGGGCGACTCCGAGCATGAGGAAGCCTATTTTATCGTCGAGAAGATTAAGGAGCAGCTGCCGCAATTCAAACGGTACGACAAGTTTGCCATCCTGTACCGGACGAACGCCCAGTCTCGTGTGATCGAGGAAGTGCTGATCAAGTCGAACATCCCATACACCATCGTGGGCGGCACCAAGTTCTACGACCGCAAGGAGATCAAGGATATCCTGGCGTACCTGCGCGTCATCTCCAATCCGGACGACGACATCAGTCTGGAGCGGATCATCAACGTGCCGAAGCGCAACATCGGCGCGTCGACGGTGGAGAAGCTGCAGGCGTACGCGGCGGCTCACGGCATGAGCCTGTATGCGGCCATGCAAGAGGCGAGCTATATGGGTCTGCCCGCCCGCACCGCCAATGCCATCCATGCGTTTGGCGAGCTGCTCGCCAATCTGATCCAAATGGCGGATTATCTGAGCGTCACGGAACTGGTGGAAGAGGTGCTGACGCGCACGGGCTACCGCGAGTCGCTGAAAGAGGAGAAAACGCTCGAGGCAGCCGCGCGCCTGGAGAACATCGAAGAGCTTCTCTCTGTTACCCAAGAATTCGAGCGCAAGAGCGAGGACCGCACGCTGCTGGCCTTCCTGACCGATCTGGCGCTCGTGGCCGACATTGATACCCTGGCCGATGGGAATGAACCGGCTGAGCCTGCCTCTTCGGAAGGCCAGGTGATCCTGATGACGCTGCACAGCGCCAAGGGTCTGGAGTTTCCCGTGGTTTTCCTGGCAGGGATGGAAGAAGGGGTATTTCCTCACAGCCGCGCCCTCTTCGACGATGCCGAGATGGAAGAAGAGCGGCGCCTGGCCTATGTGGGCATCACCCGGGCGGAAAAGCGGCTCTTCCTGACAGGGGCCCGGATGCGCACCCTGTTCGGCCGGACCAACTACAACCCGGCATCCCGTTTCCTGCAGGAGATTCCTGCCGACCTGTTGGAAGGATCCGTGCGGGGCGGTGAGCCGGAGAGCTTTGGACGCGCCGGAGGGGCCTTCGGCAACCGGACGGGCGACAGCCGGCTGTTTGCGGGTAGAACGGCGGCTGCGCCTGCCAAAGGCTTCGGGCAGCCGGCCAAACTGCCGCACCACGGAGCGGCGGCAGGAATCGACTGGAAAGTGGGCGAAAAAGTGAAGCATGCCAAATGGGGCATCGGCACCGTCGTCAAAACGAAAGGCAGCGGCGACGATCTGGAGCTGGACATCGCGTTTCCAAGCCCGGTCGGGATCAAGAAGCTGTTGGCCAAATTCGCCCCCATCGAAAAGGCGTAAGTCGTCTGGAAGGATGAACGAGAATGGATCGAATCACTGCGGAAAAGCGGATAGAAGCACTGCGGACGGAGATCGAGCGGCACAATCGGCTCTATCATGTGGAAGACCGTCCGGAGATTACGGACCAGGAATACGATCAGCTGATGCGGGAGCTGCAGGATCTGGAGAATGCGTTTCCCGATCTGGTCACCCCCGATTCTCCCACACAGCGTGTCGGGGGAGAACCGCTCCCCTTTTTTGAGAAGGTTGTGCACAAGACGCCGATGTTAAGCCTGGGCAATGCCTTCGGCGAAGAGGATCTGCGCGATTTTGACCGGCGCGTCCGGCAGGTGCTCGGCAGCCAGCCGGTGCGCTACGTCTGTGAACTGAAAATCGACGGCCTGGCGATTTCCCTGCATTATGAGAACGGCCTGTTTGTGAGAGGGGCAACCCGCGGCGACGGCCAGACGGGGGAGGATATCACGCAAAACCTGCGGACGATCCGTTCCATCCCGCTGCGCTTGACCCGGCCCCTCACCCTGGAGGTGCGCGGGGAAGCCTACATGCCCAAGCGCGCGTTCGAGAAGCTGAACAAGGAGCGGGAGGAGCGGGGAGAGGCGCTGTTCGCCAATCCGCGCAACTCGGCTGCCGGCTCCCTGCGCCAGCTTGATCCCAGAATCGCCGCATCGCGCCAGCTCGATACCTTTATCTACGGACTGGGCGAACTGCAGGGCGAGACGGTGGAATCGCACAGCGAAGGGCTTGCCCTGCTGGAAGAGCTGGGGTTCAAGGTGAATCCCGAGCGACGCGTCTTCGACAACATGGACGACGTCATCCACTTTGTGAACGGCTGGACGGAAAAGCGGCCGCACCTGCCGTATGAGATCGACGGCATGGTGATCAAGGTGGACAGCTACGCCCAGCAGCAGGAGCTTGGCTTCACGGCGAAAAGCCCGCGCTGGGCCATCGCCTACAAGTTCCCGGCGGAAGAGGCCGTTACGATTCTGGAAGGCATCGAGGTTACGGTGGGCCGGACGGGAGCCGTCACGCCCACGGCCCTGCTGAAACCGGTCAGTCTGGCAGGCACGACCGTGAAGCGGGCCAGCCTGCACAACGAAGACATCATTCGGGAGAAAGGGCTGCTCATCGGCGATCATGTAGTGGTGAAAAAAGCGGGGGACATCATCCCGGAGATCGTGGCGGTGCTGCCGGAGAGACGAACCGGCAAGGAAACGCCGTTTGTCATGCCGACCCACTGCCCTGAATGCGGGAGCGGATTGGTGCGCATCGAAGACGAGGTGGCGCTGCGGTGCGTCAATCCCGATTGTCCGGCGCTTGCCCGCGAAGGAATCATTCACTTTGTTTCCCGTCAGGCCATGAACATCGAAGGGCTGGGGGAAAAGGTGATCGCGCAGCTGTTCGAAGCCGGACTGGTTCGGAACGTCGCCGATCTGTATGACTTGCATGAAAAAAGGGAGTCCCTGCTCCAACTGGAACGGCTGGGCGAAAAATCTGTGGACAACATGCTGGCCGCCATTGAGCAGAGCAAGGAAAACTCGGTGGAGCGGCTCATTTTCGGGTTGGGCATCCGACTGGTCGGTGCGAAGGCGGCTCGCGTCCTGGCCGAGCATTTCGGGGATCTGGACGGCCTCATGCACGCGACGGAGGAAGAGCTGACCGGGATCGACGAGATTGGCCCGAAAATGGCGGCCAGCATCATCAGCTATTTCGCCCTCCCGCAAGCGCAGGAAATCATTGCGCGGCTGAAGGCGGCCGGCGTCAATACGGCGTACAAGGGCGTGCGCGCCGAGGCTGGCGTCGATTCGCCGTTTGCGGGCAAGACCATCGTACTGACGGGAACCCTCGCCAGCATGTCTCGGCAGGAAGCGGAGGAGAAAATCGCCCTTCTTGGCGGAAAGGTGACGGGCAGCGTCAGCAAGAAGACCGACCTGGTAATCGCGGGAGAAAAGGCCGGTTCGAAATTGGAAAAAGCGGAGAAACTGGGAATCCAGGTGTTGGATGAGGAAGCCTTCCTGGCGCTGCTGGGTCAGCAGGCGTCTTCCTGATTCTGCGAGGAGGAAGTGAAAGCAGTGAAAGGCTTGATACGGTTTTGTATCGGACTTGTCGTGCTGGCGGCCGTCACGGGCTGCAGCGAAACGGCCGAACCCGGGAATCACCACGCTCCCCCGGTTTCGTCAGCAACGGTTCCCGGGGACTTGACCTATCAGGATGTTTTGCAGAAGGGGGAAGCCGTGCATAGTCTGGCGATGACCGACGATGCAACCATCTGGGTAGGAACCACCGCCGGGCTGTACCGATCGACCGGCAGCGGCCTGTGGGCCTCTTTTTCCCCGCAGATCGAGTCGGATGATGTCACCGGCTGGTACATCGATCCAGCCGATCCGCAGCATATATACATCGGCGGCAGCGGCACGATGAAGGTCTCCGTCGATGGCGGCAAGAGCTGGAAACCGATGACCGACGGGCTCCCGGATGCGCCGGATATCCGCAGCATCACCGGGGTACGCAAGGACGGTGAACTCAGGCTGTATGCCGCCGTTTCCGGCGAAGGCGTCTACCTTTCCAGGAACGGCGGCAAATGGGAAAAGTGGCAGTCTCTCGATCAGGAAATCTACATGATCGACTATGATCCGGCCGAAGAGCGCATGTATGTCGCCACCCAGTACGGGCTGTTCCATGACGAACAGGACAGGTGGGAGCAGGAACAGCTGCCCGATGCAGAGCAGGTCTATTCGCTGGCGGCGGACGATCGGGACGGCACCATCTATGTGGCAACCGAACAAGGCGTCCTGCAGAAGCGTGACGGCGCATGGACACCGCTGGAGGCCAAAGCGCCGGAGCGGCTGGTCGTCATCGCGCAGGGGGCAGGCGATACCCAGCTTGTCGGCATCGGCGAGTCTGCCTATCTCTACGCCCTGCAGGACGGGAAATGGACGAAGCGGGAATAGTAGAAGAAACGAGGTGCCCAGGCTTGGAGAAAATCGCCATCATCGACATGGGCTCCAATACGATTCGCATGGTGATCTTTCAGGTGGCGGAACACGCCTATCATCTGATCGACGATACGAAGGAAACGGTCCGCCTCAGCGAGTACATGGGTGCAGAGATGACCTTGAAACCGGCGGCGGTGGACAGGGCGCTGGCGGCCCTGCAGCGCTTCATGAAACTCTGCCGTTCCCGCGATGTGAAGACCGTCATACCGGTAGCTACGGCTGCGGTCAGGGGGGCGCGCAACCGTGAGGAGTTTCTTGGGCGGGTGGAGCAGGAAACCGGCCTTGCCTTTCGTGTTCTGAGCGGCGAAGAGGAAGCGTATTACGGATTTCTGGGCGTGATCAACGGCTTTCGGGAAGAGTGCGGCTATACGCTGGATATCGGCGGCGGCAGCAGCGAAATCACCCTCTTTGAAGGGAGGGCGCTCTCTTCGGCAATCAGCATGCCGTTTGGCGCGCTGACGCTGACGGAACGCTTTCGCTCCAAGGCGGGGGATGGCCGGGTGGAAGCGGAAGAGCTGCGCCGTTATCTGCGGACGGCTTTTGGCAGGGAGGCGTGGCTCGGCAGCCGACGGGGACTGCCGGTGATTGGACTGGGCGGGACCGTGCGCAATATCGCCCGCGTGCATCGCCATTTGATCCATTACCCGCTGGAGAGCGCCCACCAGTATGCGATGAGCAAGGAGCAGGTGGACGAGACGCTCCGCATGCTGAGCGGCTTGTCGCTCAGACAGCTGCAGGAACTGCCGGGCCTCTCCAAAGACCGGGCCGATCTGATCGTGGCCGGGGGGATGATCATCCAGACCCTGATGGAAGCGGTGGAGGCGCCGATTCTGCTGATCAGCGGCAACGGGCTGCGGGAAGGGCTGTTTTACGAGCATATGCAGCAGCGCTCCCCGGAAGGCAGGGGGGATGACGTGCTGATGAATGAAGTGGTCAACATGATGCGCTACTATCATGTGGACGAGCGGCATGCCACCCATGTCGCCCATCTGGCGCTCCGGCTGTTCGACGAGCTGGCTCCCCTGCATGGCATGGGGGAAGAGGAGCGTCTGCTGCTGGCGGCTGCGGCCCATCTCCATGATGTGGGGGTGGCGGTCAGTTTTTACGAATGGCAGCGGCACACCTTTTATGTACTGCTGCATTCCAAGATGGCCGGGTTGACCCATCGGGAACGGCTGATGACCGCGCTGATCGCCTCGTTCAAGAACAGGAAAAAAATGCGGGAGATCAGCAGCCCCTATCACGGCCTGCTGCGGCCGGGCGACGAGGAAACGGTGCAAAAGTTGGGGATTTTGCTGCTGCTGGCGCGTGCGCTGGACCGGTCTCGATCCAGCGACATTCAGGATCTGACCTGTTGCGCTGATGGGAAAAGGGTGCGCATTCGGGTCCAGAGCATCAATCCCGACATCAGGCTGGAGCTGAAGGAAGCGAGCGAGTTTCAGCAGCGGTTTGCAAAAGCGTTTGGCATGGAGTATGATCTGCAAGCGGACATCTCCGGAGCACGTCAACGGTGATAAAGGAGTAGAAGCATGAGAACGAAATGGATCCACTTCTGTTTGGCGGCGGGGCTGGCGGCTGTCACCTCCGCCTGCTCTTTCCTGCCGGGGAAGGATGAGGCGCCTGCGCCGGCGACCCCGTCCATTTCTCCGGTGATTGAGGTATCCGAAGATTACTACGGGAGCGTTCCGCCCTACCGGCCCAACCAGACGCGCGGCATGCTGTCCCGATTGTCGCAAGGGTCGTACCGCATCGACTTCAGCCATCTGGAGCTGGGGCTGATGGAGATTGCCCGGGAAACCTTCTCCACCAAGGATTACTACTTCCAGGAAGGACAGCAAATCAAGCGGGAAGAGGTGACCGCGTGGCTGTCCCGCGCCAAGGAAGATCCCGCCGGCCTGAACCCGGACAAGGGGCCGAATCTTCTCGTCCATGTCCTGGAACACGACTATCTGGACAAAGATACCCAGAAGCTGGCGGGGCTGGTGCTGGGGCTCTCCCTTTCCCCGGTCTACGAGGATGCGACCGGCCAGGAGAAAAGCTATACGCGCGAGGAATTGCTGGCGAAAGGACAACAGCTCGCCGCCAAAATCATTCCGAAGGTGCGCGCCGAGAACCAGCAGATTCCGATGGTGATCGCCTTGTATGAGGTTCCGGACCCGTCATCCACCCTGGTGCCCGGCAACTTCATCGCGACAGGCACGGTGAATGCGGCGGACAGCTCGGTTTCCAAATGGCAGCCGATCGACGAGAAATACTATCTCTTCCCCAGCGCCGAAGCGGAGGAGGATCAGCCGCAGGTATCGCTGCAGTACGACAAGCTGATGAAACAGACCCAGCAATTTTTCCAGGAGTATATCGGCTTGACGGGTGTAGGCCGATTCATGGGGGGCAAGCTGACGGAGCTGACGATCACGGCTACCGCCGAATACGATTCGCGGACGGAGGTGCTGCAGTTTACGCAGTTCGCCGCCAATCTGATCAATCAGCTGATCGACAAGGACGTCCATGTCAACCTGTACGTCCAGTCCATCAATCAGCCGCTGGCGATCTATGTGCGGCCGCCGGACGGCGAGGGGTACATGCACATCTATCGCAAATAGCCCCCAAATTGACAAGAGTTGCTTCTCCTGTTAAGATAATGCGGTAAGAAAGGCAATGAAAGGACCCGCAGGTACTGGCCGTGTCCCAGGGAGTCGGCCCTTGACTGGAAGGCTGATGCACGCAGGTATCTGTACCCCATCCTTGAGCCGCTGGCGATGAGTCATGCCGGGTTCCCTGCCGTTACCGGGGGTGGAGAGGACTGCGCGGCAGCGACAGTCAATCAGGGTGGTACCGCGGATGTAAGAACCTCCGTCCCTATTGAGGGATGGGGGTTTCATTTTTGGTGAATGGAGGAAAGGTGCAGATGGCAGATGAAAAAGGATTTGTAAAGGAGATTACCCCGCAGTCGGAAGATTTTTCCCGATGGTACATCGATACGATCCGCAAGGCGGACCTGATGGATTACACGCCTGTGCGCGGCTGTATCGTCTTCAAGCCGGACGGGTTTGAAATCTGGGAACGCATCCAGGCGGCCATGGACAAACGTTTCAAGGAGACGGGCCACCGTAATGCCTATTTCCCGATGCTGATCCCGGAATCTTTCTTCCAGAAGGAGAAGGAACACGTGGAAGGTTTCAACCCCGAGCTGCCGTGGGTAACCGAAGCGGGGGGTGAAAAGCTGGAGGAGCGCTTGGCGCTGCGGCCGACGTCCGAAACGATCATCGGCCACATGTACAGTCAATGGATCCAAAGCTATCGGGACCTGCCGGTTCTCATCAATCAGTGGGCGAACGTCTTCCGGTGGGAGAAGCGGACGCAGCCGTTCCTGCGCACCTCGGAGTTCCTGTGGCAGGAGGGGCATACGGCACATGCCACGGAGGAGGAAGCCCGCCAGGAGACCATGCAGATGCTGGAGATCTATCGGGAAGTGGTGGAGGAGGTGCTGGCGATCCCTGTCTGGAAGGGGCAGAAGACGCCGAGCGAACGGTTTGCCGGAGCGGTGGACACCTACTCCATCGAGGCGATGATGAAGGACGGCAAAGCGGTGCAGGCCGGCACCTCGCATTACCTGGGAGAAAACTTCGCCAAAGGCTTTGAGATCAAGTATCTGGATCGGGACAACCAGTTCAAGTATGTGCACACCACTTCGTGGGGAACCTCCACCCGCCTGATCGGTTCCATGATCATGGTGCATGGGGATGACCGCGGGCTGGCCCTGCCGCCGCGCGTGGCGCCGACCCAGGTGGTGATGATTCCGGTGGGACCGCCGAAGCTGCGCGACAAGGTGATGGAGAAATTCGATCCGCTCCACGACGCTCTCAAGGCGGCGGGCGTCCGGGTAAGAGCCGACCTGCGCGAAGAGACGCCGGGCTGGAAGTTTAACGAGTGGGAAATGCGCGGCGTGCCGATCCGTCTGGAAATCGGTCCGCGCGATGTGGATAACAATCAGGTGGTGCTGGCGCGCCGGGATACCGGGGAGAAAGTGACGGTACCGCTGGATGGGGCGGTCGAGGCCGTCCAAAACCTGCTGGAAGAGATCCAGCGCAACATGTTCCAGAAAGCGCTGGCCTTCCGCGAAGCTCACTCGCATCTGGAGATCAACACGCTCGATGAGCTGAAAGCGTATCTCGACGAGGTGGACAGCAAGAACGGCATCGCGGGCTGGGTGCTGGCCGGCTGGTGCGGCGACGATGCCTGCGAGGCCAAGGTGAAGGAGGAGACGAAGTTCACCTCCCGCAACATTCCGTTTGAGCCGCCGGCAACCAAGCATACCTGCATCACGTGCGGCAAAGAGGCCAAACATACCGTCTGGTTTGCGCGGGCATATTAATGATGAAGGTATTCTTGATCTGCAGGGGCATGCGTCTGAAGCATCCGGAAGATGCGAGGCGCGTGCCCCCCGTTTTTTCGCACCTGTGTGTCTCATTTGTGTTGGCTGTCCAAGGAGCATTCGCGAGGGGTGTGGTGGCGGATTATCGTAGCCGAAGCGGAAAATTTTGTGTTAGAATTTTCAAAAAGTGCGAAGGGGCTGAGACGATGGGGAAAGAGCAATGGGCAGCAGTTGACCGGTATTTTGCCGGGATGCTGATCCCGCCCGACCCTGCACTGGATGCGGCGCTTCAAGCCAACGCTGCGGCTGGCCTGCCGCCGATCGACGTTGCGCCGAACCAAGGAAAGCTGCTGCACCTGCTGGCACGTATGTTGGGGGCGCGTACCATTCTGGAGATTGGAACGCTGGGGGGGTACAGCACCATCTGGCTGGCCAGGGCGCTGCCCCCCGACGGACGCTTGATTACGCTGGAGGTTGATCCAAAGCACGCTGAAGTTGCCCGCGCCAACATCGCACGGGCCGGTCTGTCGGAGATCGTGGAGGTTCGTCTCGGAAAAGCGTTGGATTCTCTTTCGCAGCTCGTTGCGGAGGGGCATGGGCCATTTGATATTGTCTTCATCGACGCCGACAAGCCAAACAACCCCGAGTACTTCAAGTGGGCGCTCCAACTCACCCGCCGCGGCAGCCTCATCATCGTGGATAATGTCGTGCGCAGCGGAGCGGTAGCCGATGACGCCAATCCCGATCCCGGTGTGCAAGGGGTGCGCCGTCTCAACGAACTGCTTGCCGCCGAGCCGCGAGTGAGCGCCACAGCCATCCAGACAGTGGGCGTCAAAGGATACGACGGCTTCATTATTGCCTTGGTCACGGATGATCAGTAGCGTAAGAAACCCCGCCGACTTGAGCTATGCTTAACCCCAAAAAGTGACGTTGACCTTCGAAGCATAATCCGATTACTTTTTTAGGGACCCCTGAACATGTCGGCGGGGGCCCCAACCTTTCTCACGTCGCTTTTTCGCTTTAAAGAGAACTTTCCGGTATACTAAAAAAGGCGGATGCTCGCTCAGGGCCGCATCCACCATGGTGTTTCTATTTCCGCATTATTCCGGCGTCCAGACAGGATGATCGGTAAACAGGCCGTTGACGATCCCCAGTTCGTACATCATGGTAAGGCCGAAGATGATGCTGAACGATGCGGTGGCAAGCCCCAGATACCGATGGAAGGTATGCAGCCGTGTCGTGAATATGTAGGGAAGGCCGATGAGGAAGGTGATCCCCGTCATGCCGGCGACCGTTCCCAGGCCGAAGATCAACAGGTACAGGGCGCCCAACTCAGGAGACGGGATCAGGTTCAACAGCATGAGGGCAACGGCGGCGGAACCGGCCATCCCGTGAATCAGGCCCACCACAAAGGGGCGCACCAGGATCGCCTCGTGGGCCGTCTCATGCGGCCGCGCGAACTTTTTCAAACTGATGATGCCCAGGATGACGATCATGACACCGACGGCGAATTCCATCGCCAGACCTAAGCGCACCGGGATGACCACCTTCAGGTAGATGATCAGCGAACCCACGATCAGAATCGTAAGCGTATGTCCCAATCCCCAGATCATTCCGATGAGTGCGGCAATGCCTAACCGCTTTTGACGGCTGACGATGGTGGTAACGGCAACCACATGATCGGCATCCGTGGCGTGCCGCAGCCCCAAGAGAAAACCGAGAAGCAGCACCGGCCATGCTTCCATAGATCATATCCCCCTTTTTATCCACATGCAGGCAAAAGTCTCCCCCCATTCTACAAAGAGGAAGCGGGAAAGTAAAGATTCGGACGTTTTTGTGCAAAAATGAACATGTTATGAACACATATGTTCAGACAGGGAGCCGGGGGCCTATGTGTGGAATCAGCATGAAATGCAAACACTAGGGACGATCATCGGCCTGAAGATGTTTTGGTACGATCCTTGCAAGATTGTGTGAGTACATCCCCATTCCGTTAAGGAGGCGACGACATGCAAATCGAATTCAAAAACGAACCTTTTACCAATTTTAGTTTGCCAGAAAATAAAAAGGCGTTCCAGGAAGCGCTGGCCAAGGTGGAAAGCGAATTGGGCCGCGAATACGATCTGATCATCGGCGGCGAACGGATCAAAACGGAGAAAAAGTCCCGTTCGATCAACCCTTCCAATAAAGACCAGGTGATCGGTATCGTATCCCAGGCTGATCAGGCACTGGCGGAGAAAGCCATTCAGGTGGCGGCAAGCACCTTTGAATCGTGGAAAGCCGTACCGGGACCTGCGCGTGCCCGTTATCTCTACAAGGCAGCGGCCATTCTGCGCCGTCGGAAACATGAATTCTCCGCGTGGCTGGTGAAAGAAGCCGGCAAGAGCTGGGCGGAAGCGGACGCCGACACGGCGGAAGCGATCGACTTCATGGAGTACTACGGCCGCCAAATGGATAAATTGTCGGAGCGTCATCCGCTGACCCGCATCCCGGGTGAAGACAACGAGCTGTACTACATTCCGCTCGGCGTGGGCATCGTGATTCCGCCGTGGAACTTCCCGCTGGCGATCATGGTCGGGATGACGACCGCCGCGATTGTGGCCGGCAACACCGTAGTCCTGAAACCTGCTTCCACCACACCGGTTATCGCAGCGAAATTCATGGAGATCCTGGAAGATGCTGGCGTGCCGGCAGGGGTGGTCAACTTCGTTCCGGGCAGCGGCAGTGAAATCGGTGACTTCCTGGTGGAACATCCCCTGACCCGCTTCATCAGCTTTACCGGTTCCCGCGATGTGGGGCTGCGCATCAATGAATTGGCGGCCAAACATCGTCCCGGCCAAAAATGGATGAAGCGTCTGGTGGCAGAGATGGGCGGCAAAGACTCCATCATCGTGGACAACGACTGCGATCTCGAACTGGCCGCCCAGGCGATTGTGGCGTCCGCATTCGGCTTCTCCGGCCAAAAATGCTCGGCATGCTCCCGCGCCATCGTTCACCAGGATGTTTATGAGCAAGTGCTGAATCGCGTGGTGGAACTGACCCAGAAGCTGACGGTCGGCGACGTGACCAACCCTGACTTCTATACGGGTCCGGTGATTGACGAGAAAGCATACAGCAAGATTCTGGAATACATCGAAATCGGCAAACAGGAAGGCAAGCTGATGGCAGGCGGCGAAAAAGGGGAAGGCAACGGCTTCTTCATCAAGCCGACCGTCTTCGCGGATGTGGATCCCAATGCCCGCATCATGCAGGAAGAGATCTTCGGGCCGGTGGTGGCCTTCTGCAAGGCGCGCGACTTCGACCATGCCCTGGAGATTGCCAACAATACGGAATACGGCTTGACCGGCTCCGTCATCAGCCGCAATCGGGCCCACCTGGAGAAAGCCCGTACGGAGTTCCATGTCGGCAACCTCTATTTCAACCGCAAGTGTACAGGGGCCCTCGTTGGCGTTCATCCGTTCGGCGGTTTCAACATGTCGGGTACCGACTCCAAGGCGGGCGGACCGGACTACCTGCTGCTCTTCACGCAGGCGAAAGTGGTTTCTGAACTCCTGTAAGCCTGAACATACGCAGGATACAGATAGCGTTCCTCTTGGCATCATTTCGTCAGGAGGAACGCTATTTTTTTGGTATATAGGAAAATTTAAGATCTTTAAAGTACTAAAGCGAACTTGGAAAGGTTGGGGGCCCCCGCCGACACCAGCAAGGGACCCCACTCGGCAAAGCGTTAGCTGTCGCCGAGTGGGTGGAGCGTCAGCTTAAGTCGGCGGGGTTTTTTTCGGGGAACAGGGACGGCCGCCGCATGTCGGGAAGGTGCATCCGGCATTTTTGCCGATTAGGGAAGCCCTGCTTCGACCAGACTAAGAAAAGGAACCGTAACATCGGCAGGTGAGGTATGATTCTCGATTATCTTGTTCCCTTTTTGGCGGCCTTTTTTCTTGTGTACGTGTTGATCCCGTTGGCCAAACGGCTCGCCTGGCGGTATCGGCTGGTGGACATGCCGATTGGCCGGAAAGCCCACGCCAAGCCCATGCCGCTCTCCGGCGGGATTGCCATGTATGTAGGCATCATGATCGTGCTTTGCCTGTTTGCCGGAGGGCAGCCGCTTGTGCACGTTCTGGCTGTCGGCGGCGCCATGCTGATCGGAATCGGCACGGTTGACGACTGGTTTAAGGCACGCCGTCTGGAATTTCCCGTCTCCCCCAAAATGGCGGTGCAGCTGCTGGCTGCCCTGTTCGCTTTTGCCATGGATATCCGTTTCCGGGGCATCAGCCTTTCCTGGTTCGGCGGGATCGAGGGAGGGATGGTATCATTTCCGCTGTGGTTGTCGTTTGCGGCCACCCTGGTGTGGATCCTGGGATTGATTAACATGGTGAACTTTCTGGACGGGGCGGACGGATTGGCAGGAGGGGTGGTGACATTTGCGGCGACCACCTTGTTTCTGATCGCGCTGGCGAAAGGACAGGCATTGACCGCCTTGATTGCCATCGTCATGGCAGGGGCTGTCCTGGCGTTTCTGCGGTTCAACTTTTATCCGGCCCAATTGTTCATGGGGGATGCGGGGGCAACGTTTTTGGGGTTTGCGCTGGGGATCGTCTCCCTGGAAGGAACGATGAAAGGAGCCACGCTGATCTCCCTGGCAGTCACCGTGCTTGCCCTGGGGCTCCCTGTGATGGATACGCTGCAGGTTCTGGTCAGCCGTCTGCTGGCCGGCACGCCGATGCATCAGGCAGACAGGAGGCATGTCCATCATCGCCTCATGTCCAAGGGATTGAGCGCCAGGCAGACCGTGGTGGTGCTGTATCTGGTCAGCATCCTGTTCTCTGCCTTCTCCCTGCTCTTGTTCCTGTACGTCATGTAGTCGCACAATACAGCTTGAAGCGGTTTTTGCCCTGCTGTTTCGCTTGATACAAGGCTTCGTCCGCCCGTTTGAGCAGCAGAAACTTGTCATCGGCGTCATACGGATACAGGGCGATGCCGATGCTGACCGTCACCGGGAAGCGGTGCTGCTTGATCTGCCACGGCTGTTCCAGCGACTGCACAATCCGCTCGGCGATCTTGACGGCCTCATCCAGGGAGTGGATGACCGGCAGAACCACCACGAATTCATCCCCGCCCAATCGGGCCAGGATGTCCGAATCACGCAGGCAGTACCGCAGCCGTTTGGCGAAACCGGTCAGGAATTCGTCGCCGATGTCGTGGCCGAAGGTGTCGTTGATCATTTTAAACTCATCGCAGTCGAGATAAAGAACAGCCAGGAGATGATGATACTCTTTCGCGCGGGACATCGCATCGTCCAGAAGATCAAACAGCAGGCGCCGGTTGGGAAGATCGGTCAGCATGTCGTGATAAGCCATATAGAGTAGTTTGGCTTCCAAACGTTTGCGTTCCGTCACATCACGGGTCACCGTGAACACGTGCGTGCATATGCCGTCAGCGTTGAAAATCGGGGTGAGGATCGATTCGCCGAAGATGTCCCCGCCCCCCTCCTCTTCGTCAATATAGGAGAGGGGTTTCCCGCTGGCAACGGCTTGCTGGTAGATGCTGTTGAGCAGCTGCCCTTTTTTCCCCGTATAGACCTCGGTGATCGAACGGCCGTAAGCTTCTTCCGACAGCCCGGCGACGCGCATGGCAGCCGGATTCATCATCACATACCGAAATGTATCCCCGTTTTCGACAGCCATCAAGAAAATCATGTCCGAGATATGATCAAAAAAACAGGACAGCACATGGCCATATTCCTGAATGAGGTGGGTTAAATCGCTCTTTGACATACGCTTAGCTCCTTATGCGCTCGCTTCGGCTATGCTTTCCATTATAGTACAGGGTCAATCTGATTGAAAATCGCCACTTTTGTCGAAAAGTATCTATTTCCAAAAGATTCAGTCGCGCGGTACAGTTTGCTCCCCTTTGGAGATCATGGTAGAGTATGGATGAGGTAAACATGAACGCAAAAACACTGGGAGATGACCTATGCGCAAGAAACTGCTTGGCGGCCTGATTCATCGCTTGCCGCAAAACGCGATGTCGCGGACAATGGGGAAAATCACCGCGTCCCGATTCAGCCGGCTGGCTATCCGGCGATATATCCGGCATTATCACATCGACGTGGATGCGGTGGAAAAACCGGTGGAAGAGTACAAATCGCTGAAAGAGTTTTTTACCCGCCGGCTGAAGCCGGATGCGCGCCCGGTCGCTGACGGGCCCGGTGTGATCGTCAGTCCGGTGGACGGCACCATATCCCAGATGGGCGATATACAGGAAGGCACGCTGATTCAGGCGAAAGGAAAGCTGTACAGCGTGGGGGAACTGCTCGGGGGTGCGCCGGAGCTGGCCAGGCGCTTTCAGGGCGGCAAGTTTGTCACCATTTATCTGAGCCCCCGCGATTACCACCGCATTCACATGCCGGTGGACGGGGTGCTGCGTACCTATACCTATGTACCGGGTCGGCTGTATCCGGTGAACCGATTGGGCGTCGAGCAGGTGGACAGACTGTTTGCCCGCAATGAGCGGCTGGTTACGTTCATCGACTCGGCAGAGATTGGCTCCGTCGCCGTGGTGAAAGTAGGCGCCCTCTTTGTCGGCAGCGTCAAGGTGACCTACTGCCGGGCGACCACCAATGTGAAGCGGGGCAAGCAGGTGAGCGAGCAGATCCCGGATAGCCCCATGCTGCGCAAAGGGGAGGAGCTTGGCTGGTTCGAGTTCGGGTCTACGGTGATCCTGGTGTTCGAGAGCGGAGAGATCGAATGGGGCCCCGGGGTGCAGGTGGGCAGCACGCTGTTGATGGGACAGATGCTGGCGCGAAAAGCGGTGAGATAGGTACGGAAGAGACGGCCTTGTCGCGGGACAAGGCCGTTTTTTTGCAGCGCGCCTCGATAATGATCCGTAAAAAATATTTGACTGCCCGTCCCTGGTGCCATCCGCCGCGATCAAATTGACGATCATGGCTTTTTTCAAGTATGATCAAGGTTATGATGCTGCTTGGCTAGCCTTGGAGGTGGAGAGAAATGAGTGCGATTACACGCAAGGAAGTGGAGCATGTGGCCAATCTGGCCCGCCTGCGATTGACGGAGGAAGAAGCGGAGCGGTTTACCAAGGATCTGAATGCGATTCTGGAGTTCGCCGCCAAACTGAATGAATTGGATACCTCGAACGTGCCGCCCACCAGCCACGCGACGGATGTGAAAAATGTGATGCGCGAGGACCGGAACCGGCCGTCCATCCCGCGCGAAGAGGCGCTGCGCAATGCGCCCGAAGAGGAAGACGGCCAGTTCAAGGTGCCGGCCGTCTTTGAATAGCCGGTTGACGAAAGGAGGAGACAGACGTGTCATTGTTCGATAAACGATTGTCGGAAATACATAGCGACCTAAGAGCCAAACGGCTGTCCGTCACCGATCTCGTCCAGGCCTCCCTCGAGCGGATTGCGGAGACGGACGACGCGATCAAGGCGGTGCTCCGGGTGGATGAGGAGGGGGCGCTTCAGCAGGCGAAGGCGCTGGACGAGCGTCTTGCCAAGGGGAACGAGCCGCTCGGGCTGCTGTACGGCCTGCCTGCCGGCCTGAAGGACAACATCGTGACCAAAGGGATGCTGACCACCTGCGCGAGCAAAGTCCTGGCCAATTACGACCCGATCTATGACGGAACGGTGAGCGCGAAGCTGCGGGCAGCCGATGCCGTGATCGTAGCCAAATGCAACATGGACGAGTTTGCCATGGGCGGTTCCACCGAAAACTCCGGTTTCTACCCCGCCCGCAACCCGTGGAACACGGATTACGTGCCGGGCGGCTCCAGCGGCGGCTCGGCGGCTGCGATGGCGGCCCGCCAATTCTTCTTTACCCTGGGTTCGGACACCGGCGGTTCGATCCGTCAGCCGGCCGCGTTTTGCGGGGTAGTCGGCCTGAAACCCACCTATGGGCGAGTTTCCCGTTTCGGGTTGGTGGCGTACGCCTCGTCGCTCGACCAGATCGGCCCGATCACCAAGAACGTGGAAGATGCCGCGTACGTCCTGCAGGCGATCGCCGGTTACGATGAGCTGGATTCGACGTCGGCCAACGTGGAGGTGCCGGATTATCTGTCCGCCCTCACCGGCGATGTGAAAGGCCTGCGCATCGGCGTGCCGCGCGAACTGATCGGCGAAGGCATCGACCCGGAGGTGCGGGACGCGGTGCTGGCCGCGCTGAAGCAGCTGGAGAGCATGGGGGCCGTCTGGGACGAAATCTCCATGCCCCATACCGAATATGCCGTACCGGCCTACTACCTGCTGGCATCCTCCGAAGCGTCGTCCAACCTGGCCCGCTTCGACGGGGTGCGCTATGGCGTGCGCGCCGACAATGCGGACAACCTGATCGAGATGTACAAGGAGTCGCGCAGCCAGGGCTTCGGTCCGGAGGTGAAGCGGCGCATCATGCTCGGCACCTACGCGCTGTCCGCCGGATACTACGACGCCTACTACAAAAAAGCGCAGCAGGTGCGCACGCTGATCATCCAGGATTTTCAGGCGGCATTTGCCCAGTATGACGTCATCCTGCATCCGACGACGCCGACAACCGCCTTCAAGCTGGGAGACAAGCTGGACGATCCGGTCAAAATGTATCTGGAAGACATCTGCACCGTGCCGGTCAACCTGGCGGGACTGCCGGCCATCAGCGTGCCGTGCGGCTTTGCTGCGAACGGGCTGCCGATCGGCATGCAGCTTGTCGGCAAAGCATTTGACGAATCCACGATTTTGCGCGTGGCCCATGCCTATGAGCAGGCGACCAGCCATCATCTGCGCAAACCGGAACTGGTGAGGGGGTAAGCGAGATGAGCCAGTTTGAAACGGTCATCGGCCTGGAGGTACACGTCGAACTGTCGACGAACAGCAAAATCTTCTGCGGCTGCCCGACGGAATTCGGAGCGCCGCCCAACACGCATACATGCCCGATCTGCCTGGGCCATCCCGGGGTGCTGCCGGTGTTGAACAGGCAGGCGGTGGAATTCGCCATGAAAGCCGCGCTGGCCCTCAATTGCGAGATTTCCCGGGAGACCAAGTTCGACCGGAAAAACTACTTCTACCCGGACCTGCCCAAGGCGTATCAAATCTCGCAGTATGACCAGCCGATCGGCAAAAACGGCTGGATCGACATCGAGGTGAACGGCGAGAAGAAGCGCATCGGGATCACCCGCCTTCATCTGGAGGAAGACGCGGGGAAACTGACCCACGCTCCCTATGGCGGCGGATCGCTGGTCGATTTCAACCGGGTGGGCGTGCCGCTGGTGGAGATCGTCTCCGAGCCGGATATCCGCAGCCCCGAGGAAGCCAAGGCGTATCTGGAGAAGCTGAAAGCCATCCTGCAGTATACGGAAGTGTCCGATGTCAAAATGGAGCAGGGGTCGCTTCGCTGCGATGCCAACGTCTCCATCCGCCCGGTGGGCCAGAAAGAATTCGGCACCAAGACCGAGCTGAAAAACATGAACTCCTTCCGCTTTGTCCAAGCCGCGCTGGAGTACGAGGTGGAGCGGCAGAAGCATCTCGTCCTCTCGGGGGGCAAGGTGGTGCAGGAGACTCGCCGCTGGGACGAAGGGGAGAAGAAGACCATTTCGATGCGCTCCAAGGAAGAGGCGCATGATTACCGCTACTTCCCGGATCCGGATCTGGTCCGGCTGCAGATTTCGGAAGAATGGATCGACAGGGTGAAAGCGTCCATCCCCGAGCTGCCGGATGCCCGCCAGGCCCGCTATGTGGAGCAGTACGGCCTGTCTGCCTACGATGCCGGCATCATCACCATGACCAAGGAGTCCGCCGACTTCTATGATGAAGCGGTGAAGACAGGCGCTGATCCGAAGGCGGTCGCGAACTGGCTGATGGGGGATCTGTTCGGCTATCTGAACGCCAACAATCTGGAGCTGGCCGATGTGAAAATCACGCCGGAGGGACTCGGCGAAATGATCAAGCTGATCGAAAAAGGCACGATCTCCTCCAAAATCGCCAAAACGGTCTTCAAAGAGATGGTGGAGACCGGCAAAGACCCGGCCAGGATCGTCGAGGAGAAGGGGCTTGTCCAGATTAGCGATGAAGGCGAACTGCAGCGGGTGGTGGAGGACGTGATCGCCGCCAATCCGCAGGCGGTGCAGGATTATAAAAACGGCAACGAGAAGGCGGTCGGCTTTTTTGTCGGCCAGGTGATGAAACAAACCAAAGGCAAGGCCAACCCGCCGCTGGTGAACAAGCTGCTGATGGAAGCCTTGAAAAAAATATAAGCGCATGTGATGAAACCGTCTGCGGGTGCAGGCGGTTTTTTCCGCTTCGCCGCAGTTGACAGGAGAGGAAAAAAGACGTACGATCTTGTTAGATATTTAGACAGTTTTCTAAATATCTAACAAATGGCTGGCGAAAGGGGTGGATGCATGAACGAAACCTTTAAAGCATTGGCCGATCCAACGCGGCGGCACATCATCCGCCTGTTGAAGGAAAAAGATATGACCGCGGGGGAAATCGCCGACCACTTCAACATGACGAAGCCCAGCATCTCCCATCATTTAAGCACGCTCAAGCAGGCGAAGCTGATACTGGACGAACGACAGGGGCAGAATATCGTCTATTCGCTGAATACGACGGTGGTGCAGGACGTCCTGGGCTGGTTTCTGGAGATTATCGACGGGAAAGACCCGGGAAAGGGGAAGGAAGAAGATGAATAGAGTGCTCATGGTGATCATTTGGCTGCTTCCCATGATGGTCGGCCTGTTCACATACGACAAACTGCCGGAAACAATGGCGACCCACTTCGATTTTCACGGGGAGGCGAACGGCTACCAGAGCAAAGGGATGTTTTTCCTTACCTATCTGCTGATCAGCGGCCTGCTGATCGTGCTGACCAATCTGAGCCGCCGGATCGATCCCCGGAAGGAGAACTACCCGAAGTTTGAAAAGGCATTCGGGATCATCCGGCTGCTGGTGCTCTTTGTACTGAGCGCCGGGTTTATCTTCGTGATCGCCGTCAATCTTGGCCTGGCCGTGGATGCGGTCATCGCGGCCCATCTGCTCGTCGGGGTAACCTGGCTGGTGATCGGCAACTATCTGGGGCAGGTGCGCAGCAATTATTTCATCGGGATTCGCACGCCGTGGACGCTCGCGAGCGATGAGGTATGGCGAAAGACCCACCGCTTCTCCGGTCCGCTCTGGGTGGTCGTGGGGGCGATCATGGTGATTTCGGCTTTTGTCCCGTTCCTTCGCCAAACGCCTTTTCTGCTGTTCGCCCTGATCGCGGCATCGGCTTTGCTGCCGGTGCTGTACTCCTATGTGATCTACCGGCAGGGCTCCAGGTGAGCGGAACCACATTCTCCGGTTGACATTCCCCTGACGGAAACCGGTATGATAGTAGGGATAGAGAAAGAAAGGGTGGAGGTCCATGCCCAGCCGTCCTGTCCTGACATTGGTTGGCTTCAATTTCCTGTACTACGTGATGTTGTCCATCTTTATCTCCTATTTGCCCGTCTACTTTTCGGCCCGCGGCATCTCCCCGGCCGAGATCGGTTTGCTGCTTGGTCTCGGCACGGTCGTCGGCATTTTTTCGCCGCCGCTGTGGGGGTATATCAGCGACAGGTGGCAAAACGTCAAACGGGCGCTGCTGGTTATCGTAGGGGCTCTTGCCGTCCTGGGAACCATCCTGTTTCAGCTCTCGTCCCATCAGCTGCTGTTCGTCTTTGCCGCCCTCGCCTATTTTTTCATGTCGCCCATCGGCCCGTTGACGGACAGCGTCAATTACCGGGTCGCCGAGGAAGAGCGGGTCAGCTTCGGTTCCATTCGGCTGTTCGGCTCCATCGGCTACGGGACATCCGCGCTGGTCGTCGGCATGCTGCTTGAAAAATGGGGGATGGACAGCCTGGCGTACCTGTTCCTGGGAAGCGGTCTCTGCACCTTTGCCGTAGGCCTCTTGCTGCCGCAGCAGGCGGGAGCGCCCAAACCGGTTTCCGTCAAAGCCATCAAGCACTTTCTTGCGAATCGCCGCACGCTCTGGCTGCTGTTCGTCATCCTGCTGCTTTCCATTCCGCACCGTGCCAACGACAGCTTTGTCGGGGTGTATATCCAGCATCTCGGCGGGACGACCGCGATGGTGGGGCAGGCGTGGTTTTATGCCACCGCCAGCGAAGCGGTCAGCTTTGCGCTCGCCTTCTACTGGCTGCGGCACGGGAAGGAACTGCCCCTCATGGCTATTGCGGCGGCCTTCTTCGCGCTCCGCTACATGTTGTGCGCCAGTTTGACGGAGCCGCATTGGATTGCGCTGCTGCAGCTGTTCCACGGGGTAACCTTCGCCGTTTTTTACAGCGCTTCCATCCAGTATCTGTACCGTACCGCGCCCGACGAACTGAAAGCGACCGGACAAACGGTTTTTGCGTGCATCTTTTTCGGGCTGTCGGGCATCATCAGTTCCGTGTTGGGCGGCTGGATTTTCGGCAAACTGGGCGGATCGGTCCTGTATCAGTGGATGGCGGTGATGTCCGTATTTTCCCTGTCGCTTATTCTGCTGACCATTCGGAAGTACCGGTCTGCGGCCTCCAGGCACAACGGCTTGCCGCACTAAAAAACACCTCCCGCATCCATGCCCATGGATGGTCGGGAGGTGTTTCATTTTCAGCGGCTCAATGAACCTGTTCGTTAAAGGACATGACCCACACCGAGCCCGCCACGATCGTAAACGTGATGACAGCCCCCAGGATCAAGGCCATGACATTGTAGCGCGGCTTCTCTCCTTCCCGGATGTGCATGAAGAAGAAGAGCTGCACCAGAAACTGCAGGATCGCCATGGCGATGATGGCCACGATGAGCGGCACCCTGCTCAGCATGTGATTCAAGACAAGCACCAGCGGAATGATGGTCAGCACGATCGACAGCAGAAAGCCGATCGTATACGATTTTGTCGAACCATGTGTCTCGTGATGCGCCATGTTACATCACCCCCATCAGATAGACGACGGTAAAGAGGAAAATCCAGACCACATCCAGGAAGTGCCAGTAAAGCGTGACGGTGAACACTTTGCGATGGGTCACCGGCGTGATGCCCCGGCGAGCCAGCTGGATCATGATCGCGGTCATCCACACCAGACCGAGCGACACGTGCAGCCCGTGCGTTCCGACCAGGGTGTAAAAGGCGGAAAGAAACGCGCTGGTGGCGATGGTCGCTCCCTCATGCACCATGTTGGCAAATTCGCTGATTTCCAGCCCGATAAAGGCTGCTCCCAGCAGCGCCGTCACGATCAACCAGCCGATCAGCGCTTTCGTGTTGCCCTTGTGCATCGCCAGCGTTGCCAGTCCGCTGGTATAGCTGCTCGTCAGCAGGATAAAGGTCTCGGCCACAAATCCCGGAACTTCGAACAGCTCATGGCCGGCCGGTCCGCCGGCGGTGTGTGTCCTGAGCACCACATAGGTGGCGAACAGGCTGGCAAACAGAATGCAGTCGGTCACCAGGAAGATCCAGAACCCCATGATTTTCAAGGACTCTTGGTCATGGTGGTCATGCGGATGGTCGTGATGAGCCGCGGCATGTGCTTGTGCCATTAGACAGCCCTCCCCAGTGCCTTTTCGGTGCGTCTGATCTCATCCACCGAAATGTAGTAATCCGTGTCATATTGGAACGAACGGACAAGCAGGCAAATCCCGACGCCGATCAACCCGGCAACGGCCATCCACACCCACAGGAAGGTGAAGCCGAAGCCGGCGATAAACCAGAAGAACGACATGACAAACGGAATGGCCGAGTTTTTCGGCATATGGATCGGTTCCAGCTTGACCGGCTCCTGTTTGACTTCGCCCTGCTGCATCTGCTGTTTCTTTTCCCACCATGCATCCATGCTGTTCACCTGCGGCAGGACAGCGAAGTTATAGAGCGGAGCCGGGGACGGAATCGACCATTCCAGCGTGCGGCCGTTCCAGGGGTCTCCCGTCAGGTCGCGTTCCCCATGCTTGATGCTGTAGGCGATTTGCCATACCTGGAAGATAAAGCCGATCCCCATGAGGAAGGCTCCCACCGTCGACACGAAGTTCAGCGGCGCCCAGCCCATGTCCCAGCCGTAGGTGTACACGCGGCGGGTCATCCCCATGAATCCCAGGGCATACTGCGGCATGAAGCAGACGTAGAACCCGATATTCCAGAACCAGAAGCCCCATTTGCCCAAACGTTCATCCAGCTTGAAGCCGAACATCTTTGGCCACCAGTAGTAAATCCCGGCCAGGTAGCCGAATACCACCCCGCCGATCAGCACCTGGTGGAAGTGGGCGATCAGGAAATAGCTGTTGTGGTACTGATAATCCGCCGGCGCGACGGCCAGCATGACCCCGGTCGCGCCCCCCACCACGAAGCACGGGATGAAGGCCAGCGTCCACAGCATCGGCTGCTTCATCTGGATGCGGCCGCGGAACATGGTAAACAGCCAGTTAAAGACCTTCACGCCGGTCGGAATCCCGATCGCCATCGTCGAGATCGCGAAGAAGGTATTGACGTCAGCGCCGGCCCCCATGGTGAAGAAGTGGTGAACCCAGGTAAAGAAGGAGAGCACGCTGATGATCATCATGGAGAAAACCATGGACTTGTACCCGAAAATGGTCTTCTTCGAAAAGGTGCTGACGATTTCGGAATAGATCCCGAAGGCCGGAATCACCACGATATACACCTCAGGGTGTCCCCACATCCAGATCAGGTTGACGTACATCATGGGATTGCCGCCGCCGTCCAGGGTAAAGAAGTGGGCCCCGGTAAAACGGTCGATAAACAGCAGCGCCAGCGTCACGGTCAAAATCGGAAAGGCGAAAATGATCATGACGCAGCTCGACAGCACGGACCAGCTGAAGAGCGGCATCTGCATCAGCTTCATGCCGGGCGCGCGCATTTTCAAGATGGTCACCAGGAAGTTGATCCCCGTCGCCAAACTCCCGATCCCGGAAATCTGAATTCCCCAGATATAGAAGTTTTGCCCGACGCCCGGACTGCTGGACAGTTCGGAAAGCGGCGGATAGGCGAGCCAACCCGAATCGGGGGATCCCCCGATGACAAAGGAGAGGTTAAACAGCATCGCCCCGAAGAAAAAGAGCCAGAAGCTGAGCGCATTCAGAAACGGATAAGCCACGTCCCGCGCCCCGATCTGCAGGGGAACCACAATGTTAAACAAGGCAAACATCATCGGCATCGCCATAAACAGAATCATGATGGTGCCGTGTGTCGTAAAGATGGCGTTGTAGTGCTCCGAGTGCAGGAAATGGACATCGGGCATGGCCAGCTGCAGCCGCATCAGCAGCGCGTCAACCCCGCCGCGGAACAGCATCAAGAGCGAAGCGATCAAATACATGATGCCGATCTTCTTGTGGTCTACCGTGGTCAGCCATTCCCGCCACAGCCAGCCCCACTTTTTGTAATAAGTGAGCACAAACACGATGGCGAGCATTGTCATTACGATCGCAACGTCCGCCCCGTAAATCAGCGGGTCGCCGGTTACAAAGAAGGTGGACGCGAATGATTTTATCTCTTCGAACATCTCCATTTTCTCCCCTCTTGCCTTACGGTGTATGGGTCATTCCGTCATGGTTCATGGAGTGATCATGCTCCTGACCGCCGTTTTTCTTGACGATCTCTTCGAACAGCCCTTCCGGATAGGAAGAATAGGTACGGGTTTCAGACAGGCCGGGCTTCGCCAGGGCGGTGTAATCCTCCTTGGTCATGGCCGGTGCCGTCTTTCTCACGTTCTGTGCCCACGCTTCAAACTCGGCTTGCGGCTTCGCAATTACCTTGAACTGCATGTGGGCAAACCCTTTCCCCGTAAAGTTGGCCCCCTGGCCGAAATACTCTCCCGGATGGTCGGCCTGCAGCCAGAGTCTCATCGCCATGCCGGGCATGGTATATTCCTGACCGCCGAGCTGCGGAACCCAGAACGAGTTCATCGGGGCATCCGATGTCAGGACGAACTGGACGGGCACCCCTGCCGGAATCTCCACGTAATTGACGGTGGCCACCTTTTGATCCGGGTAGGTAAACAACCATTTCCAATCGAGCGAGGTCACCTGGATCGTAATGGGCGTGGCGTCCGTCACCGGCGGTTTCACCAGGGCAAAGGTGGTGCGTGCCGTAAAATACCCCAGGATGGCGATAATCACAATCGGAATGCCCCACCACACCACTTCCAGGGTGGTGCTGTGCGCCCAGTCCGGTTTGTAGGGCGCCTTGTTGTCCGGCTTATCCCGATAGCGGTAGATGATAAACGCCAGCAGCGCCAATACGGGAATCACGACAGCGGCACACAGCACAGCGGAAAGGACAATCAGCCGATACTCGGTTTCCGCGACAGGCCCTTTCGGATTCAGGACGAGATACCGGTTGTCACATCCGGCGAGCAACAAGGTCGCCATTGCCGCCATCAGCATCCATTTTCCACGATGGAACCAATCTCTCTTTCTCATGTCTGTTTCATCTCCTCGTCTATCTCCCGCTTGTGCAGCCGAATCAAAATATGTGAATTTGATCACATGTTCATCATAACAGCGAAAGAGCGTTTGTGTGTGCCGCCCGAACAGTGTTCAAAAATCTGTTTTAATTTCGTCGCAAAATGTTCATTCATTCTTCACTAGTTATCCACAAAATAAAAAAGGCCGTACCATTTTCGGTACGACCTTCAGGCTGGCGATAACGTCGGCAGCCATTTTCATTTCGAAGCGGTCTCCTGCTGCTCGCTTCGATACTACCGCTCGCCGGACTCCGTATGCAGCAGGGAAAACACGGTGCTCAACAAAAAGATGTTCATGCCGGCGATCAAACATCCAATGGAAACCATTAAGCCAAGATTTTCACTGTTGAAATCGTTTACATTCCAAATAAACAAAAATATTCCGACTGCTACGGCCAACCACGCGATCCGGCGCAGCATCTGTGCCCCCCGCAGGCCGCTTTGTTGCCTGGCCGCTTGTGCCTGTTGCATCACGTACACGTTGTTCTTCATGGCTAAAACCCCTTTTCCCCGGAGGTGTTCGTACTCCCATTATGCCATGATGTTCACCGAATGTTCAATATTTTTTCAAAAAAAAGACACAAAGCCATGAAGGTCCCGTGGTAGAAAACGGTTCATCTCTTGTCAAAAAGGAAGCCGGGCCCTATAATTGGTAATCATTTGGGAAATAAGGGGTGGCCGCTATCTTTTTCGAAATTCACAAGGACATTCCCCGGGAAGGGCCCGGGAGCAACGAATCCACACGCAAAGCATACGGATTGCTGCAGGGATTGCCGCCCCGCCCGCAGATTCTGGACATCGGGTGCGGTCCGGGGATGCAGACGCTGGAGCTGGCGCGGCTGACGGATGGGAGCATTACGGCTGTTGATACGCATGAGCCGTTTCTGGCGGAATTGACAAGACGGGCAGCGGCAGCCGGGCTGCAGGGGAAAATTACGCCGCTTGTGGCATCGATGTTTTCCCTGCCGTTTCCCGCAAAAAGCTTTGATGTCATTTGGTCGGAAGGGGCCATCTTCATCATCGGGTTCGAGCGGGGGCTGAGGGAATGGCGCTCGTATCTGAAGCCCAACGGTTTTCTGGCTGTCACCGAGATTTCATGGCTGCGCCGGGATTTGCCCGATGAGGTCGCACAGTTCTGGGCAGCCAACTATCCCGCGATGAAGTCAGTCGGGGAGAATATCGACCTGATCCGGCAGACGGGCTATGTGCCGGTCGATCATTTTGTCCTGCCGGAGTCGGACTGGTGGAATGATTATTACGACCCGTTGGAAAAACGAGTGGCCGTGTTGAGGGAGAAATATGCCGATCATCCCGATGCGCTGGCACAGCTGGCGGAGACACAAGCCGAGATCGATCTCTACCGGAAATACGCCGACTGTTATGGCTACGTGTTTTATCTGATGCAAGCCAGATAAGCGGTTCTGTTTGTACTATTTTCCCCTCTCTTCTATAATAGAAAGAAGAAAACGCATGTGAGAGGATGGAGACGCGATGAAAATTCTGTCCGTAACCGGGGAAAGCGTACCGCCCGGCAAAGGGGGCTCGCCATCGGACACCTTTGACCGGTCGATCGTCACCTACCAGGCGGGCGGGGAGACGAAAACACTGACCGTCACATATGTCCGCTATTTCGCCAAGCAGCTGGCGGAGGAGGGGATCTATGATCAGGAGAAGGAGGGCGTGCCGGTGAACCGCATCGCGGCCGTGCTCTTCCTGGAAAAACATCCGGACGGGAGATTCAGCCGTCACTATTTCAATGATTACGCCGCGTTCCGCGCCTTGTTTGAAGGCTTTTCACCGGAAGCGTTCAAAGCCAAATACCAAGAAGCGACCCTTGCCTGACGGATAACGGCAAGGGTATTTTTTCATCCGCAGGGGAACCCTATGGAAAAAAGATCCGAGGTGTTTCGCCATGATCGTCGTCCTGATGCTGGCCGCTTCCCTTGTGCAGCCATTTTCTCCCGTCCCCTTCCAGGCTCGTCCCTCTGCTGTGGAGCCGATCGCTGCCACGACAGAGTATGACCTGGTTCTTACCGACTGGCAGCAAGGGAAACCCCTCGCGCTCAAGCATCCGCTCTTTCAATTGGACTATGTGCGTGCGGGGGAAAAAGTGGCCGATACGATCGTCTTTCAAGGAACCAGCTTCGGGCAGGCAGGAGAGATCACCCTCGATTTCTATACAACAGCAGGCGACCCGGTCTTCGTGCCGAAAGAAGCGCGTGCCCGGGTTCGGGTGGACCGGGAGCACCCGGCGTTTACGCTGGCCGCATCGATTCCGCCCCTGCTGCGCGGCCGCAGCGGCGTGGTGCAGGTTACATTCAGCGGTGCGAGGCGGGCCGCCTTTTTGCTTCATGTCACCTTCTGATCCGGCTGTGAAACCGCTTGCAATTCGGGCTGCGTCTTGCACAACCGACAGATGCCGCGCAGTTCCACGTAGATATCTTCCACGGTGAAATCGCTGTCGATCCGGAGTTCATCGACCGGGAAGCGAAGCGGATAATAATAGTCGGCAATGCTGCCGCAGACGGTGCACAGCAGGTGATGATGGTGGTCGATGTTGCTGTCGTATCGGGCGATCCCCGCTTGCGTGTAGATCTCTTTGATCAAACCGTATTTTTTCAGGGTTTTCAGGTTGTTGTAGATCGTGGTGACGCTCAACGCCCGAAACTCCGGATATTTGGCCCCGATTTCCCGATGGATGTCATCCGCCGTGGGATGGTTTCGCTGCTGATACAAATACTCCAAGATCACCCGCCGCTGGGGCGTCATTCTGACCCCGGCTTCCCGCAGCTTGACCGTTGCCTGCTCCAGGAGGGCGTCATCCATTGGTCATCACCATCCTTGTCTCGTTGGTCAGGACGGCAAGGATCTGCGCATGATCCGGCTGCGCGAGCCCGTGTCCCCAACGCCTTACCCGCCGCAAATGGTCAAAGTAGATGACGGACATGGCCGGCACCTGCCTGATGCCGGCAACCTCCGGCAGCAGGAGCTCCAGACAGCGGCTGGCATCGCGGTTGGCATCGCTTAGCAGGTGGAAGGGCAGCTGCAGCTGTTCGCGAAAGGCGCTCAAGGCGTAAATACTGTCGATGCTCATCCCGACAACGCGGATATGAAGCGGCTCCAGCACGCTGTATTGATCCCGGTACCAAGCCAGCAAACGTTCGCTCTCCGGGGTAAACGCCAGCGGAAAAGAGAGCAGCAGCAAGCCGTTTGCTTCCTTCAACAATTCCCCGAACGACAGGTTGTTTCCCTCGGTAGATGGCAGCGCATACTTGTACAGCGCTTGAATCAGCCTCACTCCGCTTCGCCTCCCTTCATGTGATTGCAAGGAGGCCGACAGCTTCTGCTGACCGGCCATCCTCTGCCTTTGGACTGGATTCACTCAGGTTGTGGTCGACTGCTGAACGTACTGCCGGATGTCGAGGCCCAGCCCCTCTGCGACGCGGGAACCATACTCCGCATCCGCCCGGTAGAAGTGGCAGACCATGCGGAGTTGAATCTCGGGATTGGCTTTTTTCAGGTCATTGACCAGATTTTTCACCAGATTGTCCCGCTGCTCCGGCGTAAAGGTGCGGTAACGCTCACCCGCCTGCGTGAAGTCGTCGGTCTTTTCGATTTTTTGCCGTACCGCCGCACCGGTCAGCACCGGCTCGCTTTCGCGGTAGGCGGGGTTTTCCTTGGGGCTGTCGGCATAGCTGTTGGGCTCGTAGTTGATCGGGGACGGGTCCGGTTTCGTGGTCATGAAGCCGTCCCGCTGATGGTTGCGCACCGGGGCGTACGGGCAGTTCACCGGGATTTGCAGGTAATTGGGGCCCAGCCGGTGCCGCTGCGTATCGGGATAGGAGAAAAGACGACCCTGCAGCAGTTTGTCTTCCGACGCTTCGATCCCCGGTACGAGCGCGCTGGGCGCAAACGCCGACTGTTCCACCTCGGCAAAATAGTTTTGCGGGTTGCGATTCAGGATCATCTGACCCACCCGGATCAAGGGCAGTTCGTCTTCCGGCCATACCTTGGTCGGATCGAGCGGATCAAATGGGAAGCGGTCCATCTCATCCGGCTGCAGAATCTGCACGAACAGCTCCCAGCTTGGATAATCGCCCCTGTCGATGGCTTCGTACAGGTCCTGGGTGGCGTGGCTGGCATTTTGTCCGCCTACGACCTGGGCCTCCTCCGCCGTGAAGGTTTTGACGCCCTGATTCGTTTTCCAGTGGTATTTCACATACACCACGTCTCCGGCCTGGTTCACCCATTTGAACGCGTGCACGCCGAAGCCGTCCATGTGCCGGTAGCTGGCCGGCGTGCCCAGATCGGAGAAAAGCCAGGTGATCATGTGGGTGGATTCGGGTGTAAGGGACATGAAATCCCAGTAGTGATTGGGGGTTTGGATATTGGTATGGGGTGCGGGCTTCAAGGAATGCACCATGTCCGGAAACTTCATGGCATCCCGGATGAAGAAGACAGGCAGATGGTTGCCGACCAGATCGTAGTTTCCTTCGCTGGTGTAGAATTTGACGGCGAATCCGCGCGGGTCGCGCAGGGTTTCGGGCGAGCCGCTCGGATGGATCACGGTGGAGAAGCGCACGAAGACGGGCGTCTCCACCTGCGGGTCCTGCAGGAAGGCGGCCTTCGTATAGCGAGCCATGCTCTGGTACGGCCGGAACACCCCGTAGGCTCCGGCGCCGCGGGCATGCACCACCCGTTCCGGAATCCGCTCGCGGTCGAAATGGGCCAGCTTTTCAATCAGATGATAATCATCCAGCAAGGTTGGACCACGGCGGCCGGCTGTCCGGGAATTCTGGTTGTCTCCGACCGGTGCTCCCTGATTGGTGGTCAGCGAATGACGTTCTTCCATTCTTCAATTCACCCCATTTAGAATAATTTTAAAAAGAGAATTCCTCTACATCATAACACCACGCAACCCACTTGACAATAATGATTATAAAATGATAATTTTTATTGAAAATTGTTTTAGGAAGGTTGATTAAGCGGCGGAATGTTGGTATATTTCAGGTACGTTGTCCAATGAGATTCGGAAGAAAGCGAGGGTCGCCGGTGAGAAAAAGTGGAGCGCTGATCATTGGCCATGGCTCCAGCAATGCCTCCTGGGTCGAACTGGTGGATGAGGCGGCAGGCGCTTTGCAGGTTCCGGTGCCGGTGGTCACCTGTTTTCTGGAGCAGGTGGAGGGCCGGCTGATTGCAGACGGCATCCGGGAGCTGGAGCGCCAGGGTGTCAACCATATCATCGCCGTTCCGCTGTTTGTCGCGTCGGGAAGCACCCATATCGACGAGATCGGGTATATGCTGGGCGTTCATGATCGGCGGATGGATGACGAGTGGGAGCGGATCGAGACGGAAGCCGAGATCGTCTACTGTCCGCCGATGGACGATCATCCGCTGATCGTTGAAATCTTGAAGGAACGGGTGCGCGAGCTTTCTGCCCGACCGGAAGACGAAGTATTGATGCTGGTCGGACACGGCGCCGATGAAGGAGAGTATCACCGCCGATGGGAGGCTGTCCTGCAGCGTTTGGCCGCTGCCCTGCGCAGGGAGTTCGGCTTCAAGGGAGCCACATACGGCACCTTGCATCCCGACAACATCGGGGAACGCGTGCGTGCGGTTGCCCGCAAAAACAGGACGATCGTCGTGCCGCTCTTTTTGAGCGAAGGCTATTTCACCAAGAAGGTGATTCCCAGCCGGCTGCAAGGCGCCCCTTCCATCTACAGCGGACGGACGTATCTCCCGCACGCCCTGATTACCGAATGGCTGGAGGAGACGATTCAGCACGAGCTGGCCAAGGCAAACTAAAAAGAAGGCGAAGAAAGATCTCCCTCCGCATATGCAGGTAGGGGGATCTTTTTTCATGGGCACATGATGCCAAGCAAAGGAGTGTACAGCAGTGGAAGCTGTGACAGTTGAGGCGGTGACGAAACGCTTCGGCCGCATAACCGCCGTCGAAGGCATCTCGTTCGCGATCCGGCGGGGCGAGGTGCTGGGTCTGATCGGCGAAAACGGCGCCGGCAAAACCACCACCATGCGCATGATGGCCGCCATCCTGCAGCCGACGGAGGGAGAGATTCGCATCAACGGGTATTCCGTGCGTCAGGATGCGATGGCGGTGCGCAGACAGATCGGGATTCTGTTCGGCGGAGACGTCGGTTTGTACGAGCGGCTGACGGCCAGGGAGAATATTGCCTTTTTCGGCCGGCTGTACGGCCTGGAGCCGAAACGGTTGGCGGAGAGGATCGCTTTTTTGGCGGAGCTGCTGGGGATGGAAGCGTTCCTCGACAGACGGGTGGGACCCTTCTCCCGGGGCATGCAGCAAAAGGTGGCTATCGCCCGCACGCTGGTGCACGATCCGGACGTGATCCTGCTGGATGAGCCCACCACCGGCCTGGATGTCAGCGCAGCCGCCGTTTTTCGCCAGCTGATCACGGCGCTTCGGCAGGCGGGGAAGACGATCCTGTTTTCCAGCCACAACATGGGGGAGATCGAGAAGCTGTGCGACCGGCTGGCCATCATGCACAAAGGCAGGCTGCTGTTTGTCGGCACGCTGGCCGAACTGCGCCATTACGCGGGGCTGCACGATCTCGATGATCTGTTCGTAAAGATGGTGTCGGGAGGGGAGCGGCTTGGTTGATCGCAGCGTGTGGGTCATCTTTCGCAGGGAGTTTACGGATATCATGCGGGACGGCAAGACCTGGATCGGCGCGTTCCTGATCCCGATTCTGGTGATCCCCTTTGTCATTTATATCTTGAATCTCTCGCTCACGCAGGCGGAGCAGGAAGCGCGGTCGCATATCCCCCTTGCCATTCAGGGAGACAGCCGGGAACCGGTTGTCCTGGAGCTGGCGAAGGTGCCGGGCGTGAAGATCGTGCCGACGCCCGATCCCATCCAGGGGATTCAAGAAGGAAAAATACGCGCCGCCCTTGCCATCCCGAACGGCTTCGGCCAACGCCTGGAGAGGGGGGGAGCCGCCGCCCTCATCGTCTGGTACGATCCGTCCAATCAGAAGTCGGAGATCGCCCGGGACGTGATTCGGGAAGCGATTGCCGCCTACGAGACGAAGGTGGTGAACCAGCGGCTGGCGGCTGCCGGATTGTCCCCGCAGACCGTCCACCCGATCGGGCTCTCGTTTGCCAGCGTGGCGACAGAGGAGCGCATGGCGGGCAGCAAGCTGGCCGCCATCGTCCCGCTGCTGCTGATGCTCTCGCTTGCGTCCGGCGGGATTCCGGTGGCGGTGGACAGCATTGTCGGAGAAAAGGAACGCGGCACCCTCGAATCGCTGATCACCGCTCCGGTGACAGCCGGCAGCATTTTGACGGCCAAACTGCTGGCCGTGATGATGATGAGCACCATCAGTTCCCTTGCTTCCGTCATCAGCCTGACCCTGGTTTTCAGCATGGCGCCGGACAGCGAAGCGCCGCTTGCGCTCGGTTTTTTCCATCCGCTTTCCGTCGGGATCCTGGTGATGACGCTGCTGCTTCTATCCGCGCTGTTTGCGGGTGTGGAACTGCTGATCAGCACCCTGGCCCGCTCGCCGCGGCAGGCGCAAATCTTCCTGATGCCGGTCGCCTTTCTGGCCTCCCTGCCGGCCTATATCATGATGCCGCTCACTCCCATGGATATTCCGCCTTACGATTATCTATTGCCAATTTTTAATGGAACGGCTATGTTAAAAGAAATCTTCTACGGCGATGTGCAAATCGGGCATGCGCTGGCCGTCCTGCTTTCCTCGCTGCTGTATGTCGCGGTGGTTATCGTGATCGCGGGAAAGCTGTTCAGGCGGGAGAAGCTGCTCGTCAAATGAAGGAAGAACTTCTGACAGAAAGTAGGGAATCATCGTGAATCCGTTTTACCTGGGGAGCTTCTTCGTCGTCTTGTCTGCAGCCGGTTTCGGAGTGATGTCCATCTTTGCTTCCTATGCGTACCAGGGGGGAGCGTCGGTGACCAACGTGTTGTTCTGGCGGTTTTTGCTGGCGGCTCTCCTGTTCTTTCTCCTGCTGGGCTGGAAGCGGGAGGCACCGCGTCTCAACCGCCGCCAGCTGCTGGCCCTGTTCGGGCTGGGCAGTGTGCTGTATACCCTGCAATCGCTTTGTTTCTTTACGGCGGTGAAGTACATTTCCCCGTCGCTGGCCGCCCTGATCCTGTATACGTTCCCCATTTTCGTCGCCATCCTGGCCTGTGTGATCGACAAGGAAGCGTTGAGCAGGCAGACGGTCGGGGCCATCCTCCTGTCCGTCTGCGGCCTGGCCCTGGTGCTGGGGACCACATTCGGGGAGGTTCATCCGCTGGGCGTCCTGCTGGGATTTGGCGCCGCCCTGTTCTACTCGGTCTATATCATCCTGGGGAATCGGGTCGTCAAACACCTGCCGCCCCTTGCCACCAGCGCCTTCGTGTCGCTGTTTGCGGCGGGATCGTTTCTGTGCATTTCCCTTGTCGGGGAAGGGATTCGCTACGATCTGGGCGGACAAGCCTGGCTGGCCATCAGCGGGATCGTTCTCTGTTCCACCGTACTTGCCATCGGCTGTTTTTTCCGGGGGCTCCAGCTGATCGGCTCTACCCGGGCGTCCGTGCTCAGCACCATCGAGCCGGTGGTAACCTGCATCTGTTCGGCGCTGCTGTTTGCGGAACGCTTGACCGGGATGCAGATGCTGGGAGGGCTCATCGTGCTGGCCGGTGCCGCCTTGATCGTCGCGTCGCGCGGCAAGGGCGAGGAGCCGGCGGTTTCGCAGGCCGGGGAGCTGTAAAACCCGTCCGGTTGTTGGAGGCATGGCGTGATGGGGCCAGGCGAGCTCCTTTGACGACCGACTCAGCGGAGAAACGAAGACGCGGGAGCAAAGGGGGCGTGAGTCTCACTACGCTGAGAACACCCAGATGTTGAGCCCCCGCCCGCGTCGCGTTTCAGAGCGGACATGGTCCGCTTCATTGCTGGTCGTCACGAGAGCGAGCAGGGACCATCAGCCATGATACAGACAACAACGCTCCTGCATGGCGCAGGAGCGTTTCTCTTTCAAGAAGCGATGTGTTCGTGGATCAGCTTGCCGGCACCAATCACCCCGGCATCGTTGCCCAGCGTGGCGGGTACAATCTGGCAGGTATCCGCCAGAAAAGAAAAGGTGAGAAAGCGGACAAAGGACTGGCGAATCCGGGAGAAGAGGAAATCCCCCGCCGCCGAGACGCCGCCGCCGATGACGATCTTGGCGGGATCGAGCACATTGACCAGATTTGCCAATGCCAGGCCGAGATAAAAGGCGGCTTCGTCGATGACAGCGATGGCTGCCTCGTCACCCGCATGGGCCGCATCAAAAACGTCTTTCGCACGCAGCTGCCCGTGTTTGGACAGCGCGTCGGCAAGCAGCGGGCTCCTGCCCGATTCGGCCAATCGGGTTCCTTCCCGGATGATGGCGGTGGCAGAGGCATAGGTTTCCAGGCAGCCGGTTTTTCCGCAGTTGCAGGGCGGGCCGCCCTGGGGATTGAGCGTGATATGGCCGATCTCGCCGCCCACCCCGTTGATACCGCTGATCACCTTGCCGTTCAGGATGACGCCGCCGCCCACCCCGGTGCCGAGCGTAACCATGATCATGTTTTTTGCCCCGAGGCCGGCTCCCCGCCACATTTCGCCGAGAGCCGCACAGTTGGCATCGTTTTCCACCTTCACGAGCAGGCCCGTCAGCCGCTCCAGCTTCTCCTTCAGCGGCGTGCTGGTCCAGTGGAGATTGACCGCTTGCAGCACGACTCCCGTGGTAGTATCCACGGGGCCCGGGACCCCGAGGCCCACGCCGGCAACCTGCTCGTTGGAAACGTTTGCATTTTTGAGGATATCGGTAATCATCCGGGCGATTTTTTCAATCACCTTGTCTTCGCCTTCTGCAACCGGAGTCGGCTCTTCCAGCTTCGTCAGTATTTCTCCTTCTGTCGAAAGCAGGGCCATCTTGATGGCGGTGCCGCCCACATCCACCCCCACAATCACTTGGTTCTCCATGAATAAACATCCTCCAATTGACACGAATTATGCCGTTTTTGTATATCTTACCATGACAGGGACAGCATAGCGATTCCCAAAATTGGCGATACAGGATATGATGAGATGAGAAAAATGATGCATGGTGCGAAACGGAAGAAGGGACAGGGAGTGAAAAGAGCGCGGCTTATCTATAATCCCAGCTCGGGACGGGAGATCGTTCGCCGCCGCCTCCCCGATATTTTGGACTTGCTGGAGGCGGCCGGGTATGAGACATCCTGTTACGCCACCAAAGGCGAGTACGATGCGACGAAAGAGGCCGAGAGAGCGGTGGCCCGCGGCTTTGACGTGATCATCGCGGCGGGGGGAGACGGGACGATCAACGAGGTGATCAATGGCATGGCCGAAAAACCGGCCCGTCCGGCGTTGGGGATCATCCCCTGCGGGACGAGCAACGACTTCGCCCGAGCCATCGGGGTGCCGAAGTCGATCACCAGAGCCTGCCGCATCGTGGCGGAAGGCAGGCGAAAACGGGTGGATGTCGGGCGCATCAACGACCGCTATTTTATCAACATCGCCGGGGGCGGGACGTTGACCCAGCTGACCTACGAAGTGCCCAGCAAGCTGAAAACCCTGATCGGACAGCTTGCCTACTACATGAAAGGGCTGGAGAAGCTGCCTTTCCTGCATCCGTCCCACATGCGCCTGGAGACGCGGGACGGCGTGGTGGTGGATGAGGAGATCATGCTGTTTCTCATCGCCAACAGCCATACCGTCGGCGGGTTTGACCGGCTGGCGCCGGGAGCGGACTTGAGCGACGGCAAGCTGGACTGCATCGTCGTGAAGAAGGCGAGCCTGCCCGATTTTATCCGTCTGGTGACGCTGGCGGTGCGCGGGGAGCATCTGCGAGACGACCATGTCGTTCATTTTCGGACGGATTATCTGAAGGCCGTCTCGCTCGGCAAGGAGACGGTGCTGCTCAATCTGGACGGAGAGATGGGCGGACAGCTGCCGTGTGAATGCCAGGTGCTGCCCGGCCATATCGAGGTGTTTGTGCCATAATGACGATCACGCCTCGTCACGAGGCATCTCGACACGCGCCCATCCTGCGCGCCGCAACGACGGCTCCGCCAGCGTCCAAGGCGCGGCGCTCGCCGGGTTTTCTAAGTATATCGGAAAGTCTTTTAAAGAACTAAAGCGAAGATGGAAAGGTTGGGGGCCCCCGCCGACAGCTATTGCCGGGGGCCCCGAAAAGTAATCGGAATAAGCTTCGAAGGCTTACTTCACTTTTTGGGGTTAAGCAAAGCTTAAGTCGGCGGGGTTTTCCAAGAGAACTGGAAGAAGGAGTTAGAGGAAGTGGCAAAGACAGCAAGAAAAAGACGCGGCCCGCAGCAAGCGGAGAACGCGGAACGCAGCTATCCGGTCTCACTCGGACAGGCGGTGGAGCTGGAGGTGACCGGCCTGAACCACGAGGGGGCAGGGGTTGGTCGGCATGAGGGCTACACGTTGTTCGTGCCAAAGGCGCTGCCCGGCGAACGCATCAGGGCCAAGGTGGTGCATGCGAAGAAAAACTTCGGCTTCGCCGAGCTGCAGGAGATCCTGAACCCGAGTCCCCACCGGACCCAACCGCCCTGTCCGGTGTTTGACCGCTGCGGCGGCTGCTCGCTGCAGCATCTGGCCTACGCGGAGCAGCTGCGTCACAAACAGCAGATCGTGAAGGACAATCTGCAGCGCATCGGCGGCTTTTCGCTGGAGGGGGAAGGGGCGCCGGTGGTTCACCCGACGATCGGGATGGACAACCCCTGGCGCTATCGGAACAAGGCGCAGGTGCCGATCGGGGAACGCGACGGCGCGCTGATCGGCGGGTTTTATGCGGAGCGTTCCCATGACATCATCGACATCGAGGAATGCATGATCCAGCACGAAGCGAACGACAGGGTGGTCGCGGCGGTGAAGCGGATCGCAGGCCGCCTGCATATTCCCGCCTATGATGAGGTGAGGCACACCGGGCTTCTGCGCCATGTGGTGGCCAAGGTGGGCGCAAGCTCGGGGGAAGTCATGGTGGTGCTGATCACGACCGAGGCCTTTATCCCGGAGCGGGAGCGGCTGATCGAAGAGATCCGCCGGGAACTGCCTGACGTGAAAAGCATCGTGCAGAACATCAACCCGCATAAAACCAATGTGATCTTCGGCGACCGGACGATCACACTCTGGGGAAGCGACGTGATTTATGACTACATCGGGCGGATCAAGTTCGCCATCTCGGCCCGGTCGTTTTACCAGGTAAACCCGGAGCAGACGCGGGTGCTGTACGAGAAAACGCTGGCCTACGCGGGACTGACGGGAGAAGAGACGGTGATCGACGCCTACTGCGGCATCGGGACGATCTCGCTGTTCCTGGCACAGAAGGCGAAGCATGTGTACGGCGTGGAGATCGTGCCGGAAGCGATTGCGGATGCGAACCGCAACGCGGAACTGAATGGCATCGGAAACGCCACCTTTGAGGTCGGGGCGGCCGAAGTGGTGATTCCCGCCTGGAAGGAACAGGGCATCCGGGCCGACATCATCGTGGTCGACCCTCCGCGCAAAGGCTGCGATGAAGCCCTGCTGACCACCATCCTGCAGATGAAACCCCAGCGCGTGGTCTATGTCTCCTGCAATCCGTCCACGCTGGCGAGGGATTTGAAGGTGCTGGCGGATCTGTACGAGTTGAAGGAAGTGCAGCCGGTGGATATGTTTCCGCATACGGATCATGTGGAGTGTGTAATATTGATGTTACGAAAGGGAGCCTAACTTGCGGCTCCCTTTTGCATTGGATTTTTGAAATTGTAATGGATGGTGATCTGTCCGTCCGCCGACACTTCGACACGGTCGATGAGTCTGTGCAGGACGTGCCGAAGCGTTTCTTCGTTATCGAACTGAAGGCGGATAAAACGCTGAATTTCAGCTTGAAAAGCGTGTAGGTTTGTTTCCGTGTCAATATCTTGAGAGAGAGTAACTTCTAATGCACGCTTTTGTTGTTCCAATGCGGCTTGTTCATCGTTGATGATTTGATACTGTTCCTCATAATCGCGTTGAGTAATGACTTGGCGGGACAACAAGCGAAGCAGTTCCCTTTTTTCAGTTTGCAGGGATTGAATGTCCCGTTCGACTCTTTTTAATTCTTCCATCGCCCCAAGTTTCTTTGTCCCCGCCCTTTTTAAAGCGATATCCAGCAAAGCCTTCATGTTGAGGGAATTGGTCGCCAAGTCCCGCAAATCAGCCAGCACCTTCTCCTTTAGGTCTGTATGTTTGATGTAGTGGGACTGGCATGCTTGTTTGCCGTTTTTCTGGTAGGTGGCGCAGACATAGCCTTTTCGGTCGTTTTTGTAGTTCATCCCCGCGCCGCAATCCGCACAAAACGCCAAACGTGCAAACAGCGCCTTTTTCCCGCGCCCTCGAAAGATTTTCTCTCCCTTTTTGCTGATCTTCTCCTGCACTTCCTGAAATTCTTCCTGCGAAACGATAGTGGGGTGGGCGTCAGGAATGACAATCCATTCATCCTGCTTGTTTTGCAGACGTTTTTTATAGCCCTTTTTCTGCAAAAATATCTTGTCTTTCCCGTCCGTCTTGGAACGTCCCTGTACCAAATCACCCGTATAGTGAGGATTGGTTAGAATCAATTTCACGGTTGAGTATTGCCATTTGTCTCCTGCGTTTTTGGCTCCTGCTACCGCCCGCAGGGTGGGGATTTTCTTAGAGGTCAGGTAATTGGCTATCTTCTGCATACCCCAGCCTTCCCGTAAATACAGATCAAAAATATGTCGGACGGTTTGTGAGTGAATCGGATGAAGTTCCAGCTTGCCTTTCACCTTTTCATAGCCATATGGGGGGAGACTGCCGAGAAATTTGCCTTCCCGAGATTTTACCGAAATCCCAAACTTCACACGTTTGGAAATGGTGTCGCTTTCCTGTTGGGCAAGCGCTGAATAGATAGCTAGCTTAAATTCCGCTTCATCGTCAAAGGAATCGAAATTGTCTTCAACTGACATGACTCGAATACCGAAACTCATGAGTTGTCTAACCAAGGTAATCGAGTCCACAGTATCCCTTGCCCATCTGGATATGGATTTAATGAGTACAATCTCAAATTTTCGTTGCTCCGCGTCCTTCAACAATTTTTGCAGTTCTACACGTTTGACCGTACTTGTGCCGCTTTTGCCTTCATCCGCATAGGTTTTGACCAATTCCCAGCCTTTTTCCCTTATGAAGTTTTCAAAGAACGTCAGTTGATTTTCCAGACTGTCCAATTGACTTTTCATCTCCGTGCTCACACGGGCATAAACTGCACATTTCATCATTAGCCCCTCCTATGAGCCTCATACGAAACGTGCTACCAACAATCCAGTTTGATATTAAACGCTGGATTTTTTGCTTGCGACTTCGTATCAGGCTGATAGAGGGAGGTTCACATTTTGAAGCTGATTCCGTTGATGAATTACCCCGCCCGATGCCTAGAAATAGCAACTTTTCGGATGGCGGGCGGGGTGGCTAAGAAATATCCCGATGAAAATTTTCCAGAAGTCGTTGCGGAGGTGGAACAGGATGACAAAAAGGTTGTTTAGCGGTGAGCAAACATTGCAGGAAATCATGGAGTTATTGATTTGTACGATTTTTGAAGTTGAGCAAAGTTCAGAAACGGAATGATTGCGAAAAATGATTTATTCAAATTGGATTATTCGCTAGTGACTTCGTATAAGGCTGATGAAGGACAATTATGCAACAGCTTGTTAAAAACTAAATATAGCTTTTTACGTGGTTTTTCGGTAGCACACGTTAAAGAACCGGCCCGACTCATCATCGGTGTATCGTGCGTTAGAGGCACATTGCCTTTTCCCAGATACCACTCAATGAGTGGCCCCGTCGTAGTGCCTAATTGGCAGGGAATCTTGACAGAGTGATGGAAGGATGCCATCCACGCAGTAAAGCTACACTTGGGTGCGTCTGATGTCTCGTAGGCTCTGGAAACCTCATCCTCACATAGCCTAGTTCATTCCCCTTTTTGCAAGGGGGAATGCTCTGTGTTCCTATCTTCACATAGCCCCCCGCCTGCGGAGCGGGCGGGGGGGGGGAGGTTGGAATGATATCCAAACGATAATGTTTAAATATAAATAAACAATGACGATCACAGATTACATTAAACAACTGACTACTCTGATAAGTTTAGAAATACGATTAGGCAATCAGCTAATTTAGCTGGCTAGTCATACTTCCCCCGCCGCGGCTCCCCAAAAACCTACATGTTGAATTTGACATAGGTTTATCATCCCTATAACTTTCGAATTGTGGTGTGTGGTGCGCTCATATCTATACTTAAATTAGTGAAACAAGCGAAACAATTCACCAAAATTTGTATATATGAACCATCTAGGAGTGTTGGTAATGAAAAATTCAGATCAAACCGCTTTGCTTATAAATGAAGGATACTTAGCTTCTACTTCATTAAATCACGGATTAACCTCTTTAAGGAAGGCCTCTCTACAATTCAAGGGGGAGTATTATCAAGCATTTTTTCAATTGAGTATTGGTCTAGAAAGACTAATGAAGCTTATAATTTTACAAGAACATATGGGTAAGTATAAAAAATTTCCCGACAATAAAAGTTTAAGAGTATTTGGTCACAATTTAATACAGTTGTATGAAAGGATTATGGAACTTACCAATGAATATAATATAGAGATAAGTAGTATAGATAATATTTCAGTCAAAATTTTGAAACTACTTTCGGAATTCGCAGTGTCTTCAAGATATTATAACTTAGATAATTTAACAGGTAAAAAACAGGGTTACAATCCTTTAGGACAGTGGAGGATTATTCAAAATCAGATTACATTAAAATACTTTTCAAATAAAAAGAAAAAGACTGTTACAAAAAAATCTCAAATATTTTATCAAATACTGGACGATGTAAGTTTTACCTTGGTATATGATGAGAATAATAACGTTATTCATAAAGTTAGTGAATTAATGATCAATATTGAATATGCAGAGAAAGTCCAAGGATATGCGGTATATCATGTATATGTAGTTATAAAAGTACTGGCTCAATTACTAACTGAAATAGAATACAAGTATCATTTGTATCCTTGCTTAAGAGAGTTTTTTGAGCATTTTACATTAAAAGATTATACTTTAACAGAAATTGTTAGAAAAAAGAGATGGGATTTTATTTTTTAATTTTTGACAAGTCGATAGTAATAGAAAGGGGAAGATGACTTTAATGGATTTTGATATGTTTCCCTGGCCTAATAAGGGTGAAAAATTATTCAAAGAAGGGGGAAATTATTATGAGTATTCGCATATTGGATGGGGTGATTTATCTACTCAATTCTACGGTTACATGATTGGTTATAAACAAGCAGCGGATCAGCTAGTAGATTATAGCATTGCTTCTCAAGATATAAGAACTCTGGATACGTTCTTTTTTTCCTATTTGCTTTTTATATAGACAATACCTTGAATTGGGAATGAAAAAAATTTATTTGCAGTATTCCGAAGTAAGCTGGGAAGTAAAAGAGAAAACAATAAAGCACTTAAGCCACGATTTACTTGCCGTATAGAAAGAAATTAAGACAATTATATTTGAAGCAAATAATGGAAGTGATAGTGAAACCTTAGACATTGTAGAGGATTATATCAATCAATTCCACAATTTTGATAAATCTTCATTTATCTTTAGATACTCCATAACAAAGACATTGGAGCCAGTTCTTAATAATGAAAAAAGAATCAATTTAAGGAGTTTAAAGGAACGCATGAATGAACTGTATAATTTCTTTTCAGGTTGTGAAGCTATGCTTGATAATGTTCAAAGATATAAGGATGAATTAAGAAATATTGATTTTTGAGAGACTTAGTAACGAGAAGTTAATATTTTGGGTCAGAAGTTTAATCTAAAGGATAAGACTAGTAAGTATTACAACCTGAAACAGTGGGGAATTGTTTTGAACGCACGATCGTAGAAAACATTTTCTTTCTAATAAGGGTGAGTCCCATGAAACAAATAGAAAGGTTTCAACTTATAGATAAAATTGCTAGAAAACTACAAGAAATAATGACTTATGATGATATCGATATTTTTTTGTCTGGGTTTGGAATTACCAATTATAATCTTACAAGAACAAGCTTTAATAGCAAATGGGTATATGCTAAAGAACTCTTAAAGAACGTAGATAATATTAAAATTTTAAAAATAGCTGATGAACTAGGGATAGATCATCCATTTTCAGTAGAACTTTCAATAGAATCTTCAACTGTTCAAGAAATTCCTGACTTTTGGAAGAGGGGTTACTTTAAACTTTTTCTTAGTCATCTTGCTTCTTTTAAAGAACAAACTGCTAAACTACAGAAATCACTTTTGAAATATGGAATATCAGCATTCGTTGCCCATGAGGACATTGAACCTACTAGGGAATGGTTAGAAGAAATTGAAAAAGCCCTTTTTACCATGGATGCATTAGTAGCCATTCTCACTCCCGGTTTTAATGAGAGTAAGTGGACTGATCAAGAAATTGGTATTGCAATGGGTAGAAATGTATTGGTAATACCCATTAGAAAAGGAATGGATCCCTATGGTTTTTTTGGAAAATATCAAGGTTTCCAAGGTGAAGGTAAAACAATAGCTGAAGTAGCCCATGCAATTTTTAAAATTCTTATTACTCATAATAAAACAAAAGAAAAAATGATGGCTATAATTGTAGATTTATTTTTGTTTTCCAAGAATGAAGACGAGGCAGATAATTATCTGAAATTAATCGAAGAAATTGATGACTTACCAAAAAGATTTGCTGAAAAAATAAAAGATAATTCATTAAATAATGAGTCAATTTTTAAGTCAACAAAAATTATGAAAAGAATTAATAAAATTTTGGATAAATATGGATTGTTAGTAGGTCCTCAAAACAATGAAATTGAAATTGTTGATGATAACTTACCGTTTTAATTAATTATTTTTACACTTTTGCTGTTGGCTCTTATATGGCTAGGACATTATTAAAATTCAGACTGTGTCTTACTACGTAGCAAAGTTAAAAGTTATTTAAACTGAACTGTTGGCAACACATTCCGTACTGACAGTTATATTGATTACTCCACACATGTGGAATGCTGTTCACTGTTAGTGCGGAAGAACAATTAAATCGGAGATGTATTGGCGGAAATAGTAAAGAGGGGGCGCACCCCTCATTTTTGTTGGTCTATTACGTACTAACAAAAAAAGACCGCTATATAGATTTGTGCGGTTTATAATTAGCCTGTGCTTATAGGTGATGCGAATTTGTAAGAAAGTTCAAGTCATTATTATCGGATAGTCTAATGACTTTGTCTTTATATAACTGTAACCGGGATTCAAAATCTTCTCTATTTTTTTCAAAATCTCGCGTCCATTTATACATCGATTTTAACATCTTAATATCAGGTTTATAGTTACACTTTTCAATACCAAGATTTTGCTTGAGGAACCGGGTTAGAATTCTTATTATGCGTTTCCACAGTGGCGTATCAAGAAAAATAATTGTATCTGCCATTTCAAATAAACAACGATATGATTTTCGGTCTGTGCCTTCAAATATCCAAGCCCCATTTTTATCAATGTTCATAATAACCTCAATCTGCTCATCTGCTGTCCGTTTATATCTCCCTGTTTCAGTTTGATGATGAACGATACTATCCAACTCATACCAAGGAATTTTAATTGTTTCTGATAACCGCTTTGCGAGTGTTGTCTTACCACTAGCTACAATTCCAGTTATAAGAACCTTTTTCATACGGTATCACCTCATATTAACAAAGGTAATGTTTATTTCCTTTGTGCTATAATCGCTAAACAAACCTGCCCGTTCGTAATAAGAATTATAATGCACCATTGAAATTACAGATACTGTCTTAAGTAAATTGCTCTAAAGTTTTCTAACCACATAAGGGTGGTTTTTTGCGTCTAGCCGAAATTTGAGAAAAATTTCAGGCACGTCAGAAGACCGTAAACTTTCCCTGACGATACTATTGTTGGTTACGAGCCACTGGGTATATCATGATAATAAACTTGAACGGGGCGACCTAGACAGTCTGCCTGATATAACGCAGAAACAAAGGGTTTTGATTAATATTCTCCATGAAGGCAAGGGTTACAGAAAAATTGGATTTTGTTGGCAGCTCATTTTGCATAGGCTGTCCTAATTGCCTCCAGTCATGTGGAGTGCTTTTCACTGTTGTTGAGAAAAAATTAATCAAGTTGCAACAGTCATGAGACCCTTCTACAAGTGTGGAAGGGTTTTCTCTTTGGGCCTAAGTTGATATTAAGAACCTGTTTTTTTGTGCTGTTTACTAGACATTTTCATTACGTAACATTTTTAATTTCGCATATTAAGAATTAAGTCAAATGAATGGAAGAGGTGCAGGGAATGCGGTTTATGTATCCGCGTTGGTCCAAACTTCCTTATGCAGGTGAAAAAAAGCCGCCAACCGATCCAGTTGATCCATTGGCCGGTTCCTGGTCGACGTATTTTATTCGATTAGATCGAAGTGGGGCTATTAGAGACCGGAACGGAAGAAGAGTGAAACTGTCCATCCGAGACCCCAACTCAATCAGGTGGGATGAACAACTAAAGATTGTTCAAAAAACGTTAAAAAAATTAACGAAGCAACAGATCAGAGTCGCCAAGTATTGGGGGACAGGTGTTGCGACTAAACAGTTTACCCCGATCATTGACCGTTTAATTGACACATACGGTATATCCCCAGCAAGGGCAGCACGAATTTTAGCGGCGGTACAGGCTGGAATTAACGATGCGTTAGTGGTCACATGGTTTTATAAATATCGTTGGGACGTTGCCCGCCCTAATCAGCTTGACCCAAAGCTGACAACCATACTTTGCACGCCTCGTTTTCCTGCTTACGTTTCCGGTCACTCAGCGGTTGCTGGATGTGCACAAGTCATCTTAAGTTATTTTTTCCCCGGTGAATCAAAGCGACTGAAGCAACTGGCAGAAGAATGTGCGAAATCACGCTTGTATGCGGGTGTACATTTCCCCATCGACAATGAACAAGGATTACGTGTTGGACGACAAATTGGCAAAATTGTTGTAGCTGAACTGAGGAAGGAAAGGAACGCTAAATCTCAACCGATTGATGTTCCGATTCAAGAAAATCGCAAGGCAAAACTGCCGCCTCCTCCGTACAGTCAAGTCATTCCATTTCGTTTTAACGAACGCTGTCAGTCTAAGGTCAGGAAGAGTCAAATGAAAAAGAAGACAAAACTTATTAGAAACAAAGGACGTTCCTACAGAATTAGATCAAGAGCCGTTTAACAATGACAACGCCAACACTCCCGTCAACTTGGTAGGAAGTATTTCTTTGGATCTCACATGTATCGTCAACATAGATGGAGTGCGTAGTACTGATGGTGCGAAATGGCCGGACAAACGATTCATCGTTTTCCGGCCATTTTCTGCTTCAACCGCTGATTTGACCAAACGGACCCGTGGCGCCATGGCGGTGCTAGGATTGCTCTACTTTCATGCCCATCGCCTTGTACACCCCGAGCAGCGACAATCTTGTCAGTTGAAGCGCCATGTAGTGGGGGGAGTACATGCGGTTGTTGTCCAACCATTTGACAATAATCCCCTGCGTTGCGCAAGCGATATAGTCGAGCAAAATATCGATCGGCACCTGCAGTTTCTGGTCAAGTTCGAGAGCGGCGATCCGCTTGTAAAAGCTTTCCTTGAGCACCTCCTGCATGGTTTGCCCCAGGTTTGCGGGCGTCTGTTTGGTCAGCAGGATGTGATAAAAACGTTCATGTTCGGCCAGATGCTCAAACAGAGCCGCATAGTAGCGATCCGGCTGATGAAAAGCGGGCGCGACCGAATCGGCCGGACCGGACTTGGGGCTGACGGATTGCAGACGCTTCAGCGCCTCCATTTTCTCCTGCGTCATGCTGTGCAGCAAATCATCTTTGTCCATGTAATGCGCATAAAAGGTGGAACGGTTAATGTTCGCTTTCTCAGCAATATCGATGACGGTAATGTCGGCGTATTCTTTTTGGCGGAGCACCTCCAGAAAGGCCTCGATGATCATGCCGCGCGTCCGCATGATGCGCCGGTCTTTCTCCCTCGCTTCCTTCCGGGATTCTCTTCCATCCTGATCGTGCATGTTACCATCACTCCTCGAACACAAAGTCCAACAGATTAAACATGATTGTCGGAAAAACAACATGAAGAAAACTTGAAAAAGGTCTGCCGCCCTTGTGTGGAGGGTAGAACAGACGGTAGATACGCGATTCGAGCGCTTTTTCACCGGCAGTTGACGAAAAAAACAATCTGGGGCGAAAGCGTGGATGATTGCGTGGTTATCCAACAGAACCCATAAAAGTATGTTTTAAACAACATTCCCAATGATATTGATTGTTGAAATGATTTGGGTTGTAGCTATCATAATAAATAAACCCAAGTAATTCAATTGGAATTATAGTTGTTTTGCAAACAAAGGGGGAACAACTTGAGAGGGGAAGCTTTTTTAAAAAGTCTGAACGACGGGCGCTCGGTTTGGCTTGACGGCAAGAAGGTCGAGCGGCTCCCGGAGCACCCCGCATTTCAAGGGACGCTGCAGACGATCAAAACATTGTTCAACATGTTGGATCATCCCGATACGCAAGAAGAGGTCGGCTACTATGTGCCGGAAACTGGGCGTTATGCCCATGCTTCCTTTCTGGTTCCGCGAAGCCCGGAACAACTGGCGAAGCGAAGCCGGGCGTTTGCGAGGTGGTCCAGTGAAACATGCGGCATGATGAGCAGGCTGTCCGATTACGCGCGATCTATCGTTACCGGATGGTATGCGGCGCGCGAGGAATTGTCCGGACTTGACCCTGAGTTCGCCCGCAAAATCACCGCTTACTACGAGAAGGCGCGCGACCGCGATCTGTTTCTGACAACCGCGATCATCGATCCGCAAATTGACCGTTCCAAAAATTTGGACGATGCACGCATCGCCGAGCGGTTTTTGCATGTCGTTCGCGAGACGGAAGACGGTATCGTGCTCCGCGGAGCGAAAATGATCGCCACCGGGGCGCCTTACACGCATGACTTTGTGCTCTTTTCCTTCCTGAAATTCAAGGACGAGGACCGCAAACACGCGCATGTGCTGATCGTGCCGGCCTGTTCCCAAGGGCTGCACATCGTCTGCCGGGAATCGTTCGCCGCCCGACAGGAGCTGAATCATCCGCTCAGTGCCAAATACGATGAGATGGATGCCGTGTTGTTCTTCGACGATGTGCTGGTGCCCTGGGAGCGGGTGCTGTTGTACGGCGACGCGCAAAAGGTGCTTGCGCTTCGCGGCAACCGGACGGTCAATTCGCTCGCGTTTCACCAGAACGTTGTCCGCTTTGTCGCCAAGCTGGAGTTTGTGGCCGGCGTTGCGTTCGCGGTGGCGGAGGCGATCGGGGCATCCGGATTTCTGCACGTTCAGGAGAAACTGGGCGAACTGCTCACGCAAATTGACGTCATCAAGGCGCTTGTCATCGCGTCGGAAACGCAAGCGCGGTACGATGATGCCGGCGTGCTGGTGCCGGATTTGAACTATATCGAAACGGCGCGATGTATCGGCACCCGCTTTTATCCGAGGGCGATTGAAATTTTGCAGCAGGTGGGGGCAGGAGGATTTGTGCAGGTGCCTTCGAGCGTGGAAGATTTTTACGGGCCGATCTCGGAACTGATGCACCGCTATTTCGAAGGAGCGACAGTCAGCGCGGAGAAGAAAGTGCAGCTCTACAAGCTGGCCTGGGATTTGATCGGCAGCCCGCTCGGCTCCCGGCATCAGCTGTATGAGCGTTTTTATGCCGGGGATCCGGTGCGCGGATATGCCAATTTGTACAATTCGTTTCCCAAGGAGAAGCTTACGGAACCGATCTGGAGTTTGCTGAAGGAGACGAGCAAAGGCGGTCTGACAAAAATTGGACAGCAACGAGGATGACGTAAAGGTGGTGAAGCGATGAAGGGCTGAAAGAGATACGGCTTTGGGATGCGAACCGGACGATCAAGGCAAAGTGGAGAGGGGAAGTGAAAGGCGTGGAAGTATTCTGGTTTATTCCGACTCATGGCGATGGGCGGTATTTGGGCACGCGGGAAGGCGCGCGGGCGGTGACGCTTCAATATTGCCGCCAGATTGCGGAAGCTGCCGACAATCTGGGATATGAAGGAGTGCTGATCCCGACGGGCAAATCGTGTGAAGATCCGTGGATTGTCGCGTCCTCGTTGATTTCGGCCACCACGCGGCTCAAATTTCTGGTGGCGGTGCGCCCCGGCCTGATCTCGCCGACCAACGCAGCGCGCATGACGGCGACGCTTGACCGTTTCTCGGGCGGCAGACTGCTCGTCAATGTGGTGACCGGCGGCGATCCGGTGGAGCTGGAAGGCGACGGGCTGTTCCTGCCGCACGGCGAGCGTTACGCGCTGACGGACGAATTTCTGCAGATCTGGCGACAAGAGCTCGAAGGCCGGGACGTTGACTTCACCGGGCGGTATTTGTCCGTCAAAGGGGGCAAGCTTCTCTATCCGCCGGTGCAAAAACCTTATCCGCCGCTCTATTTCGGCGGTTCGTCGGATGCAGCGCTCGAAGTGGCGGCCGATCATGTCGATGTTTTTCTCACCTGGGGCGAACCGCCGGAGCAGGTGGCGGAGAAGATCGGCCGGATGCGCAAACTTGCCGAGGCCAAGGGACGCAGTCTCCGCTTCGGCATCCGGCTGCACGTGATCGTGCGGGAGACGGAAGAGGCCGCATGGCAAGCGGCCGATCAACTGATCGCGCATCTCGACGAGGAGACGATTGCGGCGGCGCAGGAGATTTTCGCCCGGATGGATTCGGTGGGACAGCGGCGCATGACCGACCTGCACAAGGGGGACCGTTCGAAACTGGTTGTCAGCCCGAATTTGTGGGCGGGCATCGGTCTCGTCCGCGGCGGGGCAGGCACGGCGCTTGTGGGCAGCGCCGAGCAGGTGGCGGAGCGCATCAGAGAATATCAGGCGCTTGGCATCGAGACGTTTATTCTTTCCGGCTACCCGCACCTGGAGGAAGCCTACCGCGTGGCAGAACTTCTCTTCCCGAGGCTCGGCATCGAAAAGCCTGCCGGGGCGGGCGACCGCGCCTTCATCAGTCCTTTTGGGGAGGTGATTGCCAACAATAAGATTCCGGAACACCGCGTTTCCTTATCAAGCCGGTGACAGCTTCATAACCACAGGGCCGATTAGATCACTAAAGGCGCCAGCACGTTTCATGCCGGCGTCTTTTTAAATGCCGGCAAAGCAAATCCACATACCCGGGACAAGCCGGGAAAAAACATGAGGTGATGATCATGTCATTAAAATTTGCCTATTGGGTGCCGAATGTCAGCGGAGGGCTTGTCATCTCCAAACTTCCGCAAAAAACCGGATGGTCATTTGAAGACAATGCCCGTTACGCACAGCTCGCGGAGCAGGCGGGATTTGAATACGCGCTCTTGCAAACCCGCTTTATCGCCAGCTATGGCGCCGAGAATCAGCTGGAAGCGATCACGCTTGCATCCGCGCTGGCGGCGGTGACCACCAGACTGAAACTGATTGCCGCCGTGCTGCCGGGGCTTTGGCATCCCGGCACGATCGCCAAGGCGATCACCACGCTTGACCAGATCAGCCATGGCCGTGCCGCCATCAATATTGTCAGCGGCTGGTTCAAGGGCGAGTTTCACGGCTTCGGCGAAAGCTGGCTCGATCATGACGAGCGCTACCGCCGTTCCGAAGAGTTCATCCAGGTGCTGAAGCAGCTGTGGACCGAGGAGACAACGAACTTCCGCGGCGATTTTTACCGGATCAACAACGCACCGCACAAACCGAAGCCGTATGTGCTTCCTCCGGTCTTCCAGGGCGGCAATTCGGCGGCGGCGCGGCGGATGGCGGCCAAAGTGTCGGATTGGTACTTTATGAACGGGAACACGCTGGAAGGGTTCAAAAAGCAGATTGATGAAATCAAGGCGCTTGCCGCAACATACGGCCGCAAGCTTCAATACGGCGCCAACGCGTTCGTCATCGTGCGCGATACCGAGGAAGAAGCGCGGGAAGTGCTGCGCGACATTATCCGCCATGCCGATCCGGAAGCGGTAGAGGGTTTTCGCAGCCAGGTGCAGTTTGCCGGCAAAGCGTCGCCGGAGCGGGAAGGCATGTGGGCGGAGTCGCAGTTTGAAGATCTGGTGCAATACAACGACGGATTCAAGACCGGTCTGATCGGCACGCCGGAGCAGGTGGCGGACCGCATCATCGAACTGAAGAAAATCGGTGTCGATCTGGTTCTGGTCGGCTTCCTGCATTATGACGAGGACATCCGGGCATTCGGCGAAAAAGTTATTCCGCTCGTGCGCGCAAAAGAGGCGGCGCTTGAGCAGGTAGGCGCCAATTGACGATAGGCAAAATGAGGGAAGAAAAAGGAGGTTGAAGAAACGTGACGGTGCAAACATCGGTGAGAACAGGGCCGGATTATGATGCGCTGCGGGCGGAAATTCGCGGAATTGTAGAAGAGACGATCAAGCCGAGCGCGGAGCAAATCGACCGCGAAGGCATTTTTCCGAGGGAGAACCTGAACGTGCTGGCCAAAAGCGGCTGGAACGGGGTGCTCATTCCCGAGCGCTGGGGAGGCAGAGGACTGGACCACGTGGCGTTTGCCATCGCGGCGGAGGAAATTGCCAAGGGGTGCGCTTCCACATCGCTCGTGTATGTCATGCATGTCGGCGCGGTGCAGACGATCGTGCTGTATGGCAACGATGATCAAAAAGAACGTTGGCTCACTCCGGTAAGCGGCGGCAAGATCGGCACGTATTCCACCAGCGAGAAAGCATCCGGCGGCCACTGGTGGTTCAACTTCAGCGAAGCGGCGCGCGACGGGGAAAATTATCTGCTGAACGCGGAAAAATCATTTACCACGAGCGCCGGCCAGGCGGACTTCTATGTATTCCAGACCCGTTCGCCGGGCGCGCAGACGCCGACGGATGTCAGCTTTTTCATCGTCGACGGCAAGCTGCCGGGCATTACCCCAGGCGTATGGGAGTCACTGGGCGTGCGCGGCAACCACAGCGGGCCGATCAAATACGAAAATGTGCGGGTTCATGCCAGGGAAAAGCTCGGTAAGGAGGGGCAAGGCCGCGAAATACTGGAGAGCGGCGTTTCTCCGGTATACCTGATCGGCCTTGGCTCCACCTGGCTCGGCGTGGCGCAGGCGGCGCTTGAGGCGGCAACCAATCATGTCAAAAACACCATCCACCGCGATTTCAACAAGCGGTTAGCGGATTATCAGGTCATTCGCCAGCAGCTTGCCGAAGCGAAGGTGTTGATCGAAAGCCTGAAACCTTGGCAGCGATCGCTCGCCGAGCAGCTGGACGCCTTGCAGGCGCAGGGCCGGCCGCAGGTCGAACTGCTCTTGCCGCTGGTGGAATTCAAAATTCATGCGGCTGAAGTGGCGAACAAGGCGGCCCAAGCGGCGCTTGACGTGACCGGCGGCTACGGCTACAAAAAAGGGACGATCGAGCGGATATTCCGCGACGCGCGCGCAGGCATCGCCATGGGGCCGAGCAACAATATTGCGCGCGAGTGGATCGGCAAATCGCTCGTCGGCCTGCCGCTTGAATTGTGGTACGAGGGCGGAGACTGACGCCGTACCATTTTTGCAGCAGACGCATAAAAGCGGGATGTTCCGGGAGCAAGACTCGGGACATCCCGCCCTTGTATGGATTCGCACCAGTTGGCTTCTCAGGAATGGATATTCATTTTGTCCATCTTAACGCTAATGGCCAAGCGCCCGTGATACGGAGGGATCAGCCGTCATGAAGGTTCAGCGGCGGGAAGAGATCAGTCCAATCTTCCAAGCAAATGGAAACGTTACGTTGCCGATTACTGCGCATGGCAGCCAGCCAAGGCTTTCAATATGGCTTGCTCGTTTCACTCTTCACGTTCGATGATCGTAGCCACCGCCATCCCGTCCTTGATGCAAAGCGTAGCCAAGCCGAAACGCGCAGATCGACGCTCCAGTTCGTACAGCATCGTCGTGATCAGTCTGGCTCCACTCGCTCCCAGGGGATGACCCAAGGCAATCGCTCCCCCGTTTACGTTCACCTTGTCTGGATCAGGTTTTATCTCTCTTTCCCAGGCGAGGACTACGGAAGCGAACGCCTCGTTTACTTCAAACAGATCGATGTCGCCAAGCGTTAGATTCGCCTTTTGCAGCACCTTTCGGGTGGCGGGAATAATGGCTGTCAGCATGAGCGTGGGATCGTCACCGGCAACTGCCGTGGCTCCGACACGAGCCCTGGGTTTGTACCCGAGCTGGGCTGCTCTTTTCCGGGACATGAGCAGTACGGCAGAGGCACCGTCATTGATCGAGCTTGAATTTCCAGCGGTGATGACACCCTCGGGAAGAAAGGAGGGCTTCAGGGCCGCCATTTTCTCCAGATTGGTGACACGCGGGGTTTCATCGCTGCGAAAGTCTACAAGGCTGCCGTCCGGGGAAACAGCCCGAACAGGGACGATCTCGGCGGCAAATCGATTGGCGGCCTGGGCTTTCAACGCCTTTTCATGACTGTTCAGCGAGTAGGTGTCCAATTCAAGTCGGGACAACCCCCATTTCTGCGCAATTCTCTCAGCCGATACCCCTTGAGGGATGATTTCGTACAGGTCCAACAGTTTGGCATTGGGAGCTGTTACGTCACTGCCTATGGGAACCCTGTTCATGCTTTCAACACCGGCGGCTATCACCACATCGCTCATTCCGGCGATGATTTCATGGGCCGCCTGATTCAGGGTTTCCAGACTTGAACCGCATGCCCTGTTTGAGGTAACGCCGCAAACCTCGACCGGAAAGCCTGCGAGCAATGACGCCAGGCGAGCGATATTGCCCCCCTGTTCCCCGACTTGCGTCACACATCCCATTTTCACATCTTCGACAAGCGAAGGGTCCAAGCGATTTCGTTCCACCAAGGCTCGCAGCACCTGCGCGGCAAGTTCATCCGGACGGGTGAGGCTTAAGGTTCCTTTCTTCTTTCCCATTGGTGAGCGAACGGCATCCACAATCACGGCATCGTTTTCAGCTTTCACAGCAATGCCTCCTAACGTAAGAATTTTTAAGACCGATCAGTCTGTTTTTGGGCAAAAAATGCCGTCTGAGGCTTCTTTTAGATCGTCTGGCATAGTTCTGCTGCAAGAAACGACTGGAGATGACGAACGGCTCTTTTCATATATTCCGGGTTCCAATAAAGTTTGCTCAGCATTAACGCCCCTTCGAGCGTGGAGATAAACACGGTCGCCACAAACTCAGGGTCTGCATCTTGTCTAATCTCGCCCTTTTCCATCCCTTTCTGAATAACAGAGCGTACCATTCCAAGCAAGCCATCCATTGCTTCACGAGCTTTTTCGCGAAGCAGCGGATCGACGTCATCAGCCTCAATCGCCGCATTCATAATGGGGCAACCGCCTGGCAGCAGCTCCCGTTCAGCGAGGCCTTCAAAGACGGAGGCGATGGCAAGGAGACGCTCCAGGCATCCTTTTTTTCCAGCCAGCGCTTCGCTGTAGTGATGGGTCATCATCTCGATCGAGTAGGAAAAAGCGCTCAGCATCAGCTCTTCCTTGCTTTCGAAGTGGTTGTAAATTCCCCCTTTACCAAGACCGGTTTCGTGCATGATGTCGGAAATGGAAGATGCCGCATATCCTTGGCAGTTGAAAAGTTTCGATGCTTTTTGTACGATCAGGGCCTTGGTTTGTTCTCCCCTGCGATTCCCCATGAGCATGCATACCCCCAATTTTAAGACCGATCGGTACTATTTTAAGTATACTTCCATCAATTGCCATTGTAAATACGCTGGTGGCTGTCTGCGTGCGATCTTCATACATAAAAAGAAGCACTAACTTTCGGGGTGGGCAGGTTTCAATGCCCTTACTTTTTAGAGTCGTCCCTTTACCCGCACTGTCCGTCTTCTCCACGAACAACGAAACTGGCAAAGGAAATCGGAAGGAGGAAAAGCCCATGAAAGCGACGAAATGTAACGTATGTGAACGTTACAGCTTGATCCATCGGGCACACTTTGTAGAACCCTTGTTAACTCAAGGGTATTATTTTTGAATTTAGAATGGGAAGGATCGGTCCGATGCAGCGATTGGAAGAGGCCCGCCGCTTGCACCGGGAGGAAATAATGACAGGAGCGTGAAAGGATATGAAACGGATGAAAGCCGTATTCGTTGAGGAAGGCACCAAACGACTTTTCATCGGAGAAACCGACCAACCTGCGATGGGGGATGACGAGCTGCTGATCGACGTGAAAGCGACTGCCTTGAATCGTGCGGATCTCCTGCAAAAACGGGGGCTGTATCCGCCGCCGGCAGGGGCTTCCCCCATCCTGGGCCTGGAGATGGCGGGCGTGGTGTCCGCCGTTGGAAAGGCTGTGACGGGATGGAAAGAGGGGGATCGCGTCTGCGCTCTTTTGCCGGGTGGCGGCTATGCGGAACGGGTGGTGATTCCCGCCCAAATGGCGATGCCGATCCCGGAGAATCTCTCCTTCGAAGAGGCGGCGGCGATTCCGGAAGTGTTTCTGACGGCTTACCTCAATCTGTTTTGGCTCGGTGGCTTGCAGAGCGGGCAGACGGTGCTGATCCATGCGGGGGCTAGCGGCGTCGGGACGGCGGCGATTCAACTGGCGCGGGAAGCAGGAGCGCGCGTGATCGTGACGGCGGGCAGTGAAGCCAAACGGCAAACCTGTCTGGAACTGGGGGCGGACTTGGCCATCGACTATCGGACCGGGCCGTTTGCGGATCGGGTGAAAGAAGCGACGGCGGGCAGAGGGGTGCCTCTCATCCTCGACTTGGTCGGCGCCTCCTATTGGGAGCAGAATCTTGACTGCCTGGCTGACCAGGGAAAAATGATCCTCATCGGCACCATGGGGGGAGGCAAGGTGCCGAACGTCAATCTTGGCCTGCTGCTTGCCCGGCGGCTGCACATCATCGGATCGGCGCTTCGGACGAGATCGGTCCAGGATAAGATCGCATTGACGCAGGAGTTTGCCCCCTTTGCCCTCCCTCGTTTTGCGGACGGACGGCTCAAACCGGTTATCGATTCCGTCTATGATTGGCAGGAGGTAAACGAGGCGCATGCCCGCATGGAAGGGAACCAGAATACGGGCAAGATCGTCCTGCGGATCAGCCGGTAAGGGACTTCTCCGTTTGCGGCTGCCATGACAGGGGGGGAGGCGTGCTTGCCTGAACGGATGGCCTGCGCGGCCTCCTGATTGGCAGGCCGCAGAAAAAGAATCCAGCGTGTTTTTGTGCCATTGAAACAGAGCAGGATGCGAAAATCCTGCATATTTTATGTAGACAATGCCAGAGTGAAACGGAAGGTGAGGGGGATGACGGATCGGGACTCTCTTACGTGCTACCGGAAAGACGATCGCGGGATTCTTTGGCTGTGGAATTACGTGGAAAAGATTCGCGTGAAAACCGGCTATAAAATCAGCACGCTGCTTCATTATGAGCAATCCCCGTTTCAAGAGATCAGTATTGTCGAGACGAAAGGCTTTGGGAGAATGCTGGTATTGGATGGAACCCCGCAGGTCTCGACCAAGGATGGATTTATTTACAACGAAATGATCAGCCATATTCCCATCGTGACCCATCCGGACCCGAAGAAGGTGGCCATGATCGGCGGGGGAGACTGCGGGCCTGCGCGGGAGGCGATGAAATATGCAGGCCTTGAGCAGATCGATGTGGTGGAGATTGATCAGCGGGTGACGGAGGTCTGCCGGTTATGGTTGACGCCTGCCTCCTATTATGAACACGATCAGCGGGTCCGCATGGTTCATCGCGATGGTCTGGAGTGGGTTCAGGCGCACAAGGGAAGCTATGACATCCTGATCATTGACCGGCCGGATCCCTACGGCCCCGCAAAGAAGCTGTACAAACCGGAATTTTACCAGCATGTGTATGATTGTCTGACCGATGACGGCGTCGTTGTCATTCAGTCAGGCTCTCCCTTTTACAACACGTCCACGCTGAAAGGGACGGTCAACAACCTGCGGGCATTATTCCCCATCGTCCGCACGTATTTGGCAGCCATCCCGCTTTTCCCCAGCGGCATCTGGAGTTTTACGCTTGCCTCCAAGAAGTGGGACCCTGTTCAGGCAGATCTGAGCCGGCTGCAGCATACGGATACGCAGTATCTTGACCCGGAGGTGTTTCGTTCCGCCTTTGTGCTGCCGAAATACGTGAGAACGATCGTGGATGAAGGGGCCACTGAAGGTCGCTAACCATGGCGGCGGTCGGAGGAGCTCATCCCAAGCAATGGCAAGCAAAGAAACCGAGGCGAAATCCTCGGTTTCTTTGCGGGTTTATCGGATCATGCGCGGAGAAGTGGCAATTCTCCACACGCCATTCTTTTCATACACAAACGACACGGTAAACGTCTCGGTCTCGCTTTCTCCGAGGGGCACCTCAAGGGTAGCGGTCGCCTGCTGCCCGTTTTGCTGCAGCTTCACCACTTTTGCTTTTCCCCAATCCCGCAAGCTGCCGCTGTCCGCATCCGGTTGTGCCAAGCGTTCCCCTTCCACGATCAACTGCTTGGAGGCGAGCAGGTCGTTGAGATAAGTCTGAACGGCATCGGCAGCGTATACATCGCGGAGATAAGCGGTCAGTTCTTCCGTTGTGTCGATATCTTCGCTCAGCCATCGATATACCGTATCCGTCCCCGCAGGCGTAAATTGGGGGGAAGCCGGATACGGATATCCTTTTCCGCCGCTCGCCAGATACCAGTATCGTTTCTGGGCTTCTGCCACCAAGCCAAGAACCGTTTCATTCGTTAATTGTTCTGACCATGGTTCCATGCCCGTATCGTATTGGACGGGGGTATACTTGTCGATGAGCCAGTAACCCTCCTGTTTTTTCACGGTAACGGCGACATTTTCATTGCCCAGATAACCCAGGGAGGTATATTCGAATAACTGCAGGTTGTATTCCGTCGTGGCGTCATCTTTTTCCACGCTCTTCACCACGCGGTATCCTTTCACCCAGGGAGAAGAACCGCCCAACACCCAGTTCTGCCCGGCAAATTGCGCATAGCTGCGCGGTTTTTCTTCCGGCGTCAGGATGGCGAAGAGCAATGCCCCGTTTCGCGTCTGCAGACTTTTCACAAACATGTCGATGGCTTTCTCCGCCGTATCCGGCCGAACGGCCAGCTCCAGCTGCTCCAGCCGAAGCTGTTCGGCGGACTGCGCAGCTGCAGCCCCTTTTGTGGCGGGATTGCTGACGCTGCCGGCGTTGGCCCATGCAGCAGCGGGGAGAGACACGGCAAGCAGCAGACCGGCTGCAATCATTTTTGACGATAAGGAAACAACGCTTTTGTTCATGGTGTAGCCCTCCATTTTGAGAAATGATTCCAATTGGTTAGACGGAAAGTTTGGTCGTGGGTTTCACCAGATACGGAAATTTTTGCAAGGCACGCCCCCGTTTCGGACCGGGCAAACGTGCAGGAACACTTTTGTGCGAACCAAATATGATAGTAGCAGACAGATAAGCTTCCTCATCGGTCATCATGAAATCGTTATCATCACATGAAAGGAGTGGATGGCGATGTTCTGGATTGTCTGGGCTGTGGTTGGCTTGGTTGTCTGGGGGATCATGAGCTACTGGCAGACAGGGGCACTGGCCGGCAAGGGGTGGTGGGCATCGCTGATCGCTGCGCTGGTTGGCAGCTGGCTCGGGGATTTGCTGCTGGGCGACTGGGGCTGGTTGGCTGCGGGGTACAACGTGATTGCCGGTGCCATCGGCGCCATCGTGCTTACCTGGCTGTGGAGCCTGGTCAGCAAAAAACGGGACTGAACACGCATGACGGCTTGAACTGAACAACTGCCGTGTTTCCTTTGGCGAAACACGGCTTTCTTCTTGGGGAGAGGTACTATGGAAAGATAGTACTACTCTCTTTTCTTATGACCCGATAAGATGTGTGTGATAGAAATACCAGGAAGTGGTGGAGATATGATGAGGCAGAGTATCATGATGCTTGGACCCGCTTTGATGATTCTGGCAGGCTTGCAGGTGATGAACAGTGTACCGTTCACGTTTCTTCTTTTTTACGGTTGGCTCCTTGCCGTTCCTTTCGGCGATCTGTTCGGTATCCAAAGAAAAAGATGGTCGGAGGCAATGCGGTATTTGGGATTCCTTCCTCATCGCACCAATGTATGGCTTGGTATGGGGTTGGGACTCCTTTTCTTTCTGGCGATCATGCTCGGCGGGTATTTTCTGCAGGAAGAGCTGTTTGACAAAGCCAGCTTGCAGGCGCTGTTGGCAAAATGGCATTTTTCGGGGGATCATGTCATTTGGTATATGCTGATCTTGATGCTTGTGAATCCGTTTCTGGAAGAAATGTACTGGCGGGGGTATGTGTGGAGGAAGCTGGAAGGAAGATTCCGCCCAAGCACGATCATGCTTCTTACCTCTTTGGGCTACAGCGTTTACCATGTTCTTTCCGTCATCTCTTTGTTTGCCTGGCCGTTTAACCTGATTGTGATGATTCCCGTCTTTCTGGCCGGCATGATCTGGGCCATGATGAGGCAGCTGCATCGTTCGCTGTGGGGCTCGATCATCAGCCATCTTTTGGCGGATGCCGGGATCATGGGGGTATACGCCCTGTTTTTGGCCTGACTGGATCTGCATCGGCAAACGTGAGCCGCCCTGCTGTCGACCTGGAGGCGGTTCAAAATGTAATTGGTTTCTTTTTGGTCATCTGTTTACCAATCAAATGTTAAGAACTATAATAATATTTGGATATGATGTTAACAAAATGTAAACTGCCTACCCAAGAAGGAGTCCTCCAGCATGCGGAAGGACTTTTCACTTTTCATGCAAATCATGCAAAGAAGGCGCATAGCGAATGAACTGGAAACGAACATTATGGATTTTGTGGGCGGCCAATTTTATCGCGGTATCCGGCGTCAGCCTGATCATCCCGTTTTTGCCCTTGTTTATCGAAGAACTGGGGGTTCATCAGATGGCGGAGGTGGCGCAGTGGACGGGATGGATCTTTGCGGCCCAATCCGTTACGGCGGTTATTTTCCAGCCTTTGTGGGGCTCTCTGGCGGATAAGTACGGGCGCAAGGTGATGCTTCTGCGCGCCGGGATCGGGATGGGGGTCATGACCATCATCATGGGCTTTGCAAACGCCCCGTGGCAATTGCTGGTATTGCGCCTGGTCAACGGCATCTTTTCCGGCTTTATTTCGATGTCGATCTCGCTGCAGGCATCTGTTACGCCCGATGAACATTCAGGCAAGGCATTGGGAACGCTGCAGACCGGCCAGATGGCCGGAAGCCTGATCGGCCCGCTCGGCGGCGGGGTGCTGGCGGAAGTGTTCGGCTTCCGGAGCGTTTTTGTTATCACCGGTTTGCTGCTCCTGCTCGCTTCCTTGATTGTGGCCATGTTTGTGAAAGAGAATGTGTCGGCCAAGTCCTGGCAGATCAAGGCAGAGGGGAATGGGGCGGCGGCTGCGGCCTGGGCGGAACTGCTTCCGCTCCTTCCCGTATTCATTGCGACCATGGTGACACAAGTCGGGATGATGTCCATCCAGCCCATTCTGACGATCTATACCAAAATGCTGTATCATGGCTCCCATTTGGAACTGATTGCAGGGCTTGTCGTGGCGATGGCCGGGATCGCCAACCTGATCGGTTCTCCCCTGCTCGGCCGCATCGGGGACAGGATCGGGCAGCGGAAAGTGCTGATCCTGTCGTTGACGATGGCGGCGGTCACCTTTGTGCCGCAAGCATTGACACACAGCATCCTCGTCCTGCTGGTGAGCCGTTTTCTGCTCGGCTTGTTTGTCGGAGGCATGCTGCCCTCGCTCAACGTGTTGGTGAAAAAGCTGGCCCCACGGCAGATGCAGGCGAAAGCGTTCGGCTTCAACTCGTCCAGTCAATTTCTGGGGAACCTGTTGGGACCGCTGATCGGCAGTTCGGTTGCGGCCTCCTATGATATCCGTTATGTCTTCTATATCACCATGGGCGTGCTGCTGTCCAATGCGCTTCTGATCCTGTGCAGCCGCAAGCTGGAAATCCCGGTGAGACCGGAAACCTCCCATCTCGAGTAGATGGTTTTTTTTTCAGGAAATGAATGCCATGGGGTTGACATCATTGTTTTACACCGTATATATTTAAACAGGTTAAATATTATCATCATTAGAATTTTAGTAAGAAAGATATACGACAGGCGCTCCATGCGACGCTGACAGAGGTGATTGATCATGCAGCCAAACGATGAGATTGAAGCTAGTATCGACAGGCTTCAGCTGGCGTTCGCCAAAACCATGAGGAAATTGGGGCCGGAGCTGTCTGAACAGGAACCGGCTTTGACCGGGCCCCAATTTTTTATTTTGAACCTGCTTTCCAAAAAGGGAAGGTGCACCGTGACGGCATTGGCGGAGGAAATGCGGGTGAAGCCGAGCGCGATTACGGCCATGGTGGATCGTTTGGTGAAGCATGGGTTTGTCCTGCGGGACCGGGATGAACGGGACCGCAGAGTGGTGTATGTCCAACTATCCGGGACGGGCGCCAAGGTGTTGGAGCAGGCTGCGCAAAAGCGCAAGCAGATTATCCGGAAGTACCTGAGCCAACTGGAACATGCGGAATTGGAATCCCTCGTCCGTATTTTTGAGAAGCTGGCTCGCATTGTCACAAGAGACTCCGCGCATGAAGATCTTGGACAACCAGAAAAGGAGTGAAGGTTGATGACAGAGAAAGAAGCAGTATTCTCCGGCGATATCGGAAATGAAGAAAACAAGCGAGGCGTCCTCATTGCAGGACTTCTGATCGCGATGCTTTTCGCGGCGTTGGACAATACCATCGTCGGGACAGCCATGCCGCGCATCGTCGGCGAACTTGGCGGCTTGGGGGTCATGACGTGGCTGACCACGGCTTATTTGCTCAGTTCCACCGCCGTCGTCCCGATCGCGGGGAAACTGGCTGATATACTTGGCCGCAAAGCGGTTTACGTGGCCGGATTGGTGCTGTTTATGCTTGGTTCCGCGCTGTGCGGTGCGGCACAATCGATGACGGAGCTGATCATCTTCCGCGGTTTGCAGGGGATTGGCGGCGGCGTCATGATGCCGATGGCCATGATTATCATCGGCGATCTGTTCACCGGCGAGCAGCGCGCCAAATGGCAGGGGATCTTTGGGGCGGTCTTTGGTCTCTCCTCCATCATTGGTCCCCAGGTGGGCGGATGGATTGTAGACGCGGCCAACTGGCGATGGGTGTTTTACATCAATCTGCCGGTCGGGATTCTCGCCACGGTATTGATCGCGTTGGGGCTGCGCAGCCATTCCGCAAAGGATGCTCCCAAGATTGACGTTTGGGGCATGGTTACCATGATCGTCGGGGTGGTCAGCCTGCTGTTGGCCTTGACATTGGGCGGGAAAGACTACGCCTGGACATCCTGGCAGGAACTCTCGCTCTTTGCATTATCCCTGGTCTCTCTCGCTGCATTTGTCATCGTGGAATCCAAAGTGAGCGATCCCATTCTGCCGCTGCGCCTCTTTCAAAACAGAACGTTTACCCTGATCAACGGCATCGGGTTTCTGATGGCTGTCGGCATGTTTGGGGCGATCATGTTTGTTCCGCTGTTTATGCAGGGGATCGTGGGCATCAGCGCCTCTTCGTCCGGCACGATCATGCTTCCGCTGATGCTCTCCATGATGGCCATGAGCATCCTGGGCGGCAGGATGGTGCGCAAAATCGGGGCACGTACCCAGATGATGGCCGGCATGCTCATCATGGGGGCAGGCTTCTGGCTCTTATCCACCATGGGGATGGACACGTCGAAAATGACGGCGATGGGCTACATGATTGTACTGGGACTGGGAATGGGGCTGGTGATGCCGATTACGACGCTGGCCCTGCAGGAGGCGTTTCCCAAATCGGAACTCGGGGTGGTCACCTCCTCCAGCCAATTCTTCCGGCAGATTGGCGGAACTTTTGGGGCGACGATTCTGGGAGCGATCATGAATCATCAATCCACCAACCTGCTGACCGATCGGCTGGTTCCCTATCTGGAGAAGCTCCCGCCGAAGGCCCATGGCATGGTGGATCAGTTTGAATCCATGATTCAGACCAATCCACAGGGCTTGTATTCCATGCTGTTGAGCCCGGAAGCCCTGCAAAAGATTCCGGCAGCGATCCGGGATACCTTGCTGCCGATTTTGAAAACATCCATGGTGGAGACGCTGCACCATGTGTTTCTGTACGGGATGGGATTTGTGCTGTTGGGGGCGGTTCTTACCCTCTTCCTCAGAAAAGTCAAGATAGCCGCAGATGGAAAGCAAACGAGTCCGGCCGACAAGGAAGCAGCGTCTTCGATCCAACAGGAAATGGTGTGAACGCCAACAATCAGGCATCCCGTTTCACTGTCATAGTGGGGCGGGATGCTTCTTTTTCATGTAAACATGTGCGGAAGGAATTTTTTCCATCCTCTTTTTGTAGTATAGTTCCAGTAGGACAGAGAAAGGGAGGAGGAGCTTATGGCAAAGCATATTGCGGACTATACGGTACTGAACAATGGGGTGAAGATGCCCTGGTTTGGACTTGGGGTGTGGAAGACCAAGGAAGGGGAGGAAGTGGAATACGCCGTTTCCACGGCCCTGCGCCTTGGGTACCGCAGCATCGATACGGCGGCCATCTACGGGAATGAGGCCGGCGTGGGGAAGGCGATTCAGCGGAGCGGTATCCCCCGCGAGGAGATCTTTCTTACAACCAAGGTGTGGAACGCGGATCAAGGGTATGATGCGACGCTGCGGGCTTTTGAAGAGAGCCGCCAAAAACTGGGCGTCTCCTATGTCGATCTCTATCTGATTCACTGGCCCGTCAAAGGGAAGTACAAGGAAACGTGGAAAGCCCTTGAAAAGCTGTACAAGGACGGCGTGGTCCGGGCCATCGGGGTCAGCAACTTCCAGATCCATCATCTGCAGGACCTGATGGCGGACAGCGAAGTGGTCCCCGCGGTGAATCAGGTGGAATATCATCCGCTGCTGACCCAAAAAGAGCTGCTGGCGTTCTGCCGGGATTACCGGATCCAACTGGAGGCGTGGAGCCCGTTGATGCAGGGCAACCTCGACCTGCCGCTGCTGAAGGAACTCGGCCAAAAATACGGAAAAACCCCCGCCCAGATTGTGCTGCGCTGGGATCTGCAAAATGGCGTGGTTACCATTCCCAAATCGGTCAACGAGAACCGGCTGAAGGAAAACGCCGATATCTTCGACTTCGAGCTCAGCCAGGAAGATATGGAAAAAATCGGCCAGCTGAACGAAAACAAGCGATTCGGCCCCGATCCGGACAATTTCAACTTCTAAGTCAAAAACACGGCTTCTGCCGTGTTTCAGACTGAAGACAAACTTCTGTTTGGGGCATGGAGGAATGGGGCCAGGCGAGCTCCTTTGACGACCGACTCAGCGGAGAAACAAAGACGCGGGGTCCCAAGGGGAGTGAGTCTCACATCGCTGAGGCGCCCAGATGTTGAGCCCCCTGCCCGCGTCGCGTTTCGAAGCGGACAAAAGTCCACTTCCTCGCGGGTCGTCAAGAGAGCGAGCAGGAACCATTACTCATGATCGACCGACTTTGTCTGAACACTGACACGGCTTCTGCCGTGTTTTTTTGATGGGCACCACCCCGCTTCCTTCCACATACGATATCAAAAATATCTTTACGAGGAGTAACGACGCATGTGGAAGGAACAGGATGTCATCTATTGGTACCACGTTGCCAATGCGCAGGTGAAAGCGGGCATGCTGACCAAGGCGAAAGAGTCAATAGCCGTGGCGAAAGGGATCATCCACGAGCTGCGGACGACGCTTCAGCCAGCCGCTCCCCTTCTCTATCCCGCATCGCTCAGCACGGTCCATGGGGTCAAATGGGGCTATATCGATGACAAGGGGCGGTTTGCCATTTCCCCCCGCTTTGAATATGCCGAGGAGTTTCAGCCAAACGGGCTTGCCGTTGTGCAGCTGAACGGCAGAAACGGTTTGATCAACCGCAGCGGAAGCTTTGTGGTACAACCTGTCTACAGCACCATTACCCGGTTCTCCGAGGGGCGGGCTGCGGTATTGAAGGAAAACGAGGGGTTTCAGGTGATCGACGAAAGCGGCAACATCCTCACGCCCCAACCGTACGCCTATATCGGGAGGTACCAGGAGGGGAAAGCCTTGTTTTCGCAGACGGATGCGGAAGGCCGGAGCCTGTACGGGTATCTGGACCGGCGGGGGCAGGAAGCGATACCGGCGCAGTTTGCCTCGGGGGGAGACTTTGCGGACGGCAGGGCGGTCGTGCAGATCAAAGAGGGGGAATTCGCCCTGATCGGCCGCGGCGGTGAACGGCTTCAGACCTATCCGTACGCCTTCGTAGGGCCGCTGGGCGATGGGCTGCTGGCTTTCCAGGAGAAGAGCGATGGGCCTCACGGATACCTGGATGAAAAGGGAACGGTTGTGATTCCGCCCCAGTACACCTCGGCGCTGCCTTTTGAACAGGGAAGGGCCGTTGTAAATGTGTCAACAGATCCCCTCCACAATCAATACGGATTGATAGACAAAAAAGGGAACTTTCTCATCAAGCCGGCATACAACGATATTCAGCTGCTGGGGGAGGGAAGGGTCGCAGTCGGGAAAGCAAAGAGACCAGACCAGCCGTATGTTGGTTCGATCTATGCGATTGCCACTACCAACGGCCGTTTTCTGAGCGACTTTCTGTACCGTGACGTGACAAACTACCGGAACGGCTACGCTTCGGCCAATAACGGCAGCCGCACCTTTTTTCTTGACCGCAGCGGGAAGATCGCCAAAAACCTGCCGATGGTGGGCGGAGCGGGCACGTTATCCGTGGCGGGCGGCTTGATCAGGGCTGCGGTTGATCTGCGGGTCTCCTATTATGACCGGAAAGGTCGGCTGGTCTGGAGACAGAATACCGTCATTCCGCTGTCAGGTCCGTATCGGGTCAGAGAGAGAAAGTTCGCGCCAAACAACGATTATATACTCTACTATCCGCAGATCGAAGGCATGGCGGACAGGGCCGCGCAGGAGCGGGTGAATCAGCGGTTGAAAGAGCTGGCGCAGGTGAAACCGATCGCTCCCGACCAACAGCTGGATTCCAGCTATTCCGGTGACTTTTCCGTGGCGTTTTTCCGGGATCACCTGGTGGTGCTTGAACTGACGGGGTATCAGTATCCGTTCGGTGCCGCTCACGGCATGCCCTCCATGATCTATGCCCATGTGGATCTGCAGACGGGAAGGATCTATCGGCTGAAGGATCTGTTCAAGCCCAACAGCAACTACGTCCAGGTGCTCAGCGATATCGTCGGGGAGCAGATCAGGAACGATTCGAAGTATTCCTATGTGTTTCCGGACAGCTATCACGGCATCCAGCCGGATCAGCCTTTTTATGTCACGGCAGATGCGCTTCATCTCTACTTTGCCCCTTATGAAATCGCCCCGTTTGCCGCAGGCTTTCCGACATTCCGCATCCCCTACAGGGAGATCATGCCCATCATTGATACAAGCGGCCCGTTTTGGCAGTCTTTTCACGCGTAAATGCCTCAAAGGTCATCCGTCATCGGACGGCCTTTTCTCTTGTACGGCCGCTCCGTTTCTCCTATAGTGAAGGCAAGACGGAGGAGAAAAGGAGGACGCGGATGTCCCATCTTGCTTACGCTGTCGGCTATTCGTCGGATGACGCCATGCGGGAAAAGCTGTACCCGCTGTTTGAACAGGTTTTTGGCATTGAGGTGTCGATACTCGCCGATTTCCATCGGCGGGGGTTTTGGAATCCTACGTATCGGCCGTATACGTTTTTTGATGGCGAGGCTGCCGTTGCGAATGTCTCCATGTTCACCCTGCCTCTGATGGTGCAGGGGAGCGTGCGGAAAGCCGCCGGCATCCAATCCGTGATGACACATCCGGAGTACCGGGGAAAGGGGCTGATGAAGCAGCTGTTCCGCAGGATGCTGGAAGAGATCGACCAGGCTTTTGATGCCTCCTTTCTGCTGACCGATCAACCGGAGTTGTACAAGCCATTCGGCTTTCGGGTGGTGCAGGAGTATACGTTTGCGGCACCGATCGGACATTTCCCCAAACAGGAGGGAGATGCCGTACGAAAACTGGATGCTTTTGCGAAAAACGATCTGCGGTGGATCCGGGAACGCTTTGCCCGGCATCAGCCGCTCTCCTGGCGCTTTGCGCCTGTTGGGTACGCATCATCCTTTTTCCTGAACATGTACCATCCCGCTTATCAAAAAAAGCTGTATGCTGCGGATGATCTGGGCGTGATCGTCGTCTATGAGGTAGAAGAAGAAACGCTGCGCCTGTACGATTGTATCGGGGAAAATCTCCCGCCGTTGGAAGCGTTGTGCTCCCGCATTCCGGAGCCTTTTTCCCGCATCGAGTTTCATTTTCCGCCCGATCGCTTCCACGGGGCGGCTGAACCTGTCCCGGCGCAGAAGAGGAACCTTCTGATGGTGAGAGGACGCTTTGAGTTGGACAACCTTCCGTTGAGACTGCCGATCACGGCCGCCTTCTGACGGAGAAGGGGATATGTCAAAACGCTGTCTTCCTGCACGCACAAGGAAGACAGCGTATGGGAGACGACGGCCGCCTGCACGCGATGGCCGCTATCGTTTCCAGCCGGCAACCGCCATTTTCCTGCGGACGTAGGCGAGCTGCCCCTGCAGCGGGATGCCGATCGGGCAGTTATCATCGCAAGCCATCAGCCCGATGCAGCCGAAGATGCCGTCCTCCGACCCGACCACATCGAAGTACTGCTGGTCGCTCCGCTCGTCACGAGGGTCCACCATGAAGCGGGCGACACGGTTGACGCCCGCCGCCCCGATGAAGCCTGGCTTGATGTTGGCGGTCGCGCAGCCGCCGATGCAGCAGCCGCATTCGATGCAGCGTTCCGCCTCGTAGATCGCCAGGGCCGTGTCATTGCTCATGCGTTCTTCCTCGGCCATCGGGTCAAAGCGCTTTTCCGTATGCACCCAGGCTTCCGTCCGCAGGGAGACGTGGCGGAACCAGGTGCCCGTATCCACCGAGAGATCCCCGAGCAGTTGGAAGACCGGGAGCGGCATGAGCGAAATGCGGTCCGGCAGGTCCTTGGTCAGGGTCTTGCAGGCCAGGGTCGGCTTGCCGTTGATCAGCATGCCGCAGGAGCCGCAGATGCCGGCCCGGCAGACGAAATCAAATTTTAACGTGGGGTCCTGCTCTTCCCGAATCTTGTTCAGGGCGATGAACAGGGTCATGCCGGGCTCTTCCGGCAGCACGTAGCTTTGTGTCCGGGGCTTGGCGTCGGGCTCCTCCGGGTTGTACCGGAAAATGTGAAAGGTTAATTGCCGCTGACTCATCGTTTCCCCTCCGTTCCTGTTCCTCACGGTTATCCTTTGGCCGTGACCGAGTGGGCGCTTGCTTCTCCATAGCCTCTGTCGCCGGGAGGCAGTTCGGTGATTTTGACAGGCTCATACGCCAGGGACGGCTGGTCGGCCCCCACCGGCCAATAAGCCAGGGTCCGCTTCAGCCAGTTGACATCATCCCGCTTGGGGAAATCCTCCCGGTAATGGCTGCCCCGGCTCTCCTGGCGGGCCAGCGCACCGGCCGCGATGCAATAAGCCAGGCGGATCATGCCGGTAATCCGCAGGGCGGCGGCCAATTCGGGATTGGCTCCCCGGCCGTCGCTTCTGAGGCCGACGCGCAGGGAGCGCTGGTGCAGCTCGTGCAGTTTGGCAACCGCCTTTTGCAGCGGTTCTTCGGATCGGAAAATCCCGACATGTTCCGAAAGCGTCTGTTCCATCTCCCGGCGCAGCTGGTACACGTTCTCCCTGCCATGGCGGCCTTCGATCAGTGCCTGGATGCGGTCCTCCTGGAACCGGACCTGTTCCTCGATCAAGGCGGAGGAGACGTGGTAGGAGGCTTCTTTGGCACAGGCGGCGATTTTGCCCCCCACGATCATGCCGGCCACGACTGTTTCCGCCAGGGAGTTGCCGCCCAGCCGGTTGAAGCCGTGCATGTCCCAGCAGGCGGCTTCCCCCAGGGCAAAAAGTCCTTCCAGGCCGTAAGCCATGCCGTCGATATTGGTGCGGATGCCGCCCATGCTGTAGTGCTGCGTCGGGCGGACGGGAATCAGATCGTGGACCGGATCTATGCCGGCAAAGTTGCGGCAGATCGTGGCGATCTCCCGCAGGTTAGTGTTGATGTGCCTGGCCCCGAGATGGCGGATGTCGAGCCAGACATGGGCACCGTACGGGCTTTCCACGCCATATCCGCTGCGGATATGCTGCATGATGCGGCGGGACACCACGTCGCGGGAAGCCAGTTCTTTTTTGTTCGGTTCGTAGTCGGGCATGAAGCGGTGCAGGTTTTTATCCAGGAGGTAGCCGCCGTCGCCCCGCGCCCCTTCCGTAATCAGGATCCAGGAGGGAACGATCCCTGTCGGGTGGAACTGGACCGCCTCCATGTTCCCCAGCGGAACCACCCCCGTTTCCAATGCGACAAACATGCCGCTTCCTTCGTTGATGACGGCGTTGGTGGAGGCACCGTACAGTCGGCCGTATCCGCCCGTGGCGATCACGGTCGCTTTGGCCGTGTAGGCGCGCAGTTTCCCCGTGCGCAGGCAGCGGGCGACGACACCGAGACATCGTTTGCCGTCGTGAATGAGAGAAAGGACTTCGGTTCGGTCATGGACGGGGATGCCCATCTTTAGCACGACGCTGTCCATGGTATAAAGCAGGGTGTGGCCGGTGCCATCGGCCGTATAGCATGTACGCCATTTGGCCGTGCCGCCGAAGTTGCGGGCGGTGATCAGCCCTTCCTTTGCCGGGTCTTCCTGAATCTCTTTGCCGTCGTACAGGCGCGTGCCGGGCACCACCCGGTTCCAGGGGACGCCCCAGTACGACATTTGCCGGACGGCGATCGGAGCCGTCTCGGCGAAGAGGCGGGCCACATCCTGATCACAGCCCCAGTCCGAGCCTTTCACCGTATCGGCGAAGTGGATATCCGGATTGTCCCCTTTTCCCATGGCGCTGTTGCCCAGGGAGGCCTGCATGCCGCCCTGCGCCGCCGAGCTGTGGGAGCGGCGGGGAGGAACGAGGCTCAGGAGAATGACACGGAGGCCGTGCGAAGCCGCCTCCACCGCTGCCCGTTCACCGGCCAGGCCTGCTCCGACGATGATGACGTCTGTCATGAAATGGTCGTATCGGCTCATCCTTCAACCCCCCAGCGAATAAAATGCCCACAGGCTCAACAGGCCAAGCCCGATCGTACAGACGGTAATGACGGTCAGCACCCTCTTCAGGCTGTGCCGCTTCACAAACCCCCATTTCACCAGCGTCCGGTAGAGGCCGACGCTGGCATGGTATTCGGCAAGAAAGAGCAGAACGATATAAAAGCCGAGCATCCACGAATGGACCCGATCGGCGCTCAAGGTCGCATCAATGCCGACATAGACGACCACGAACACATGGATAATGATCAGGAGCAGCATGGCGCTGCCCGTGACGGCCTGGAACAGCCATGACCAGGTATCCGGATGCCTGATGATGGCGGCGTGCTTCCAGACGATCTTTTGTTCCTGCCAGCGCCCCGGTATCCGCCGCAAAACCGCGCCGACATGCGTGGCAACCGTCAGGATGATAAAGATGACGGCGAGATCGAGCAGCCGGAACCGTTCCATAAAGTGGGCCAGGGCGTCAAACGCCTGAATGCCCAACAGGATGCTGGCGACAAAAAGCATGTGCGTCCACAGGAAGCCAACCAGCAGCAAGCCGCTTACTGTCTGGGCCGCTTCCACCAAAAAGTCGGTTTTGTTGCCAGGGGTCAAGGCCCTCTGCAACTGCATACCCATTCACCCTCCTCGAGGTGAGACCCTGTCAGACGGTGCAGCCCTTACGGCGTGTTGGAACCGCCTTCCCTTGACAGAGGATCAAACACCTTCCCGCATTTGGTACAGACCAGGGCCGGAACCTGAAAATCATACGCGTCATCGTACAGCAACGGATGATCCGACCGATTCTCCACCTTCGTCGCAGCGCCACAGCAGGGAGACAGCTTCATGCTTTTCCTTCCTTTCCGCGCGAGATTTGCTGTGGTGAATCCGTAAAGAAATCTCCATGTTGATCTGAGAAGGATCAGTTGGATCATGTCATGGTATGTAGTAAAGAATATTCGGGATACGGTGCAAACATGCTGTGAGACGGCGTGTTTTCCACCCTTGCGCCAAGGCGCGTGATATGTTTTACTCAAATAGCTGATATCCTTTTTGGAATGATTCAGGTAAATGGAGGGAATCTGGATGAGCATACATATTGGCGCCAAAGAAGGGCAGATCGCAGACAAGATCCTGCTGCCGGGAGATCCGCTCCGCGCGAAGTATATCGCGGAGAATTTCCTGGAGAATGCCGTCTGCTACAACGAAGTGCGCGGCATGCTGGGCTTTACGGGAACCTATAAGGGAGAGCGCGTTTCCGTGCAGGGAACCGGAATGGGGGTCCCGTCCATTTCCATCTATGTCCATGAACTGATCGAAAGCTATGGGGTGAAAAGCCTGATCCGCGTCGGCACGTGCGGCGCCCTGCAGGAGGCGATCAAGGTGCGGGATGTGATCCTCGCCATGTCCGCCTCCACCGATTCGGCGGTCAACCGGCTCCGTTTCAAGGGAATTGATTACGCGCCGACCGCCAGCTTCGATCTGTTGAAAAAAGCGTACGATGTGGCAGCAGCCGCGAAGATGTCGGTCCATGTGGGCAGCATCTTTACCAGCGATTCGTTCTACAGCGATGATCAGGAGATCACCAAGCTCCTGAGCAAGCACGGAGCGCTGGCCGTCGAGATGGAAGCGGCCGCTTTGTACACCATCGCGGCCAAGTTTAACGTGAACGCGTTGGCCATTCTGACCGTCAGCGACCATTTGATCACCGGGGAGCTGACGACGGCGGAAGAGCGCCAAACCACCTTTAACCAGATGATCCAGGTCGCACTGGATGCCATTATCCAGCCGTAACACCATGCAAACTGCGCAGAACCTTGTTCTGCGCAGTTTTTTTGGGTGGATCTTTACAAAATATGTTACTATACAGTAATATATAAGAAACATTTCCCATTGGAGGTGCAATATGGTAAAGGTTGAACGGTCGGTCGTGATCCATGCGCCGCTGCAGGTGGTGTGGGAGCTTCTGGCGACACAGGAAGGGATGCGTCGGTGGTTTGAGGAGGATATGGAGATTGACGTCCGCATCGGAGGCAAGCATCGGCATGTGGACAAAGAGACGGGCCAGCTGATCACGGGTGAGGTTTTGGAACTGGTTCCGCATCAGCGGTTGGTCTTGTCCTGGTTGGAAGATGGGCCGGACACGGATTGGGTCCATCCGATCCGGTTCTCCTTCACCCTGGCGGAACATCCGGAGGGGACGGTTGTTCATTTTGTGACGGACGGGTTTGAGAAAATCGGCAAACCGACATGGTGGCAGACGTTTGAAGCTTATGACAGGGGGGCGGATCGTCACAAGCTTCTGTGGAAGCTGAGGGAGGCGGCGGAGGGCAATCATGTCGACCGACGCTGACAGACTGCAGGAATTGTTCCGGGCCCTGGGGGATGCGACTCGCCGGACGATCCTTGATCTGCTGGCCCAACACGGCCCCATGACCGTGACCCGGCTGGCCGATCATTTCCCCCACCTCGTCCGCTCCGGCATCTCCAAGCATTTGATGGAGCTGCGCCGATTGCAGCTGGTTCATGACAACAAACGGGGACGGGAGCGTTATTACCGGATCAATGCGGAGACGATCAGCCAACTGCTCCGTCCGTGGGTCGCGAAATATGAAAAGTATTGGGACGACCGGCTGCATAACCTGAAACAGGCGGCGGAAGAACAGGCGAACACCAAAAAGGAGGATCGCCCGTGAAATTGCCATATCTCAGTCGTCCGAATCATGGTTTTCACGACAGCGGCGGGCTGACCAAGGCGGCTCCATGCCGGGAGAAAGGGGAGGATTCACATGTATTGCCATTTGGAACAGGTTTCCGTCCATTATGAAGTGCGGGGAGAAGGCAGGCCGATTCTGTTGATCCACGGCTTTGGGCCTGACCACCGGCTGATGATGGGGTGCTTTGAACCGCTGTTTGCTAGCAGGCCGGGATGGCGGCGTATCTATCTGGATTTGCCAGGCATGGGGAAAACGAAAGGGGAAGCGTGGATCAACAGCTCGGATGACATGCTGGATGTTGTCCTGCGGTTTATCGATGCGGTGATCCCGGAAGAGCGCTTCCTTGTGGCAGGTGAATCGTACGGCGGGTATCTGGCCAGGGGCATTGTTTATCGCCGGCCGGAGCAGGTAAATGGCTTGGCCCTGATCTGTCCTGCCATCGAGCCGGAATCCTCCAAACGGGATGTGCCGGCCCATCAGGTATTTGACCAGGATGAGGCGCTGCTGGCCGAACTGACGCCCGCGGAGAGGGAGGAATTCGCCTCCGTGGCCGTCGTGCAGGACCGCTACAATTGGGAACGGTTCAACGAGGAGATTTATGCGGGTCTTCAGCTTGCGGATGAAGCGTTTCTGCAGAAGATCAAGCGGCGCTATGCGTTCAGCGTCGATGTGGATGCCTTGTCCGAGCCGTTTGCCAAGCCTGCGCTATTCCTGATGGGACGGCAGGATCGGTTTGTGGGGTATCGGGATGCGTGGCGGATCCTGGAGAACTATCCGCGGGCTTCCTTTGCGGTCCTGGATCGGGCGGGACATAATCTGCAGGTGGAGCAGCAGCGGCTGTTTGACGAGTTGGTCGGCGAGTGGCTGGAGCGGGTACAAAAGGAAACGAGATAGGCGCGAGGGCGGAGCAGCAAGCGCGCGGGATCAACCAGAGAGGGAAGCCCCCTCTCTTTCTTTTTGCCCAATGTTGTGGTAAGATAGAAACAAAATAGGAACATATGTTCTTGTATAAGGGAGGGATGCACGCATGGCGAGGAAAACCTACCAGGAAATCGTGACGAAGCAGACAATGAACCGGGTGAAGGCGCCAAGCATGCCGTTTGACTGGTCCATCAACCCTTACCGGGGCTGTACCCATGGCTGTAGCTTCTGCTATGCACGGCCCACCCACACTTTTCTCGGCATGCATGCGGATGATACCTTCCAAAACCATATCTTGCTGAAAACCAATGCGGCGCAGGCGCTGGAAGAGCAGCTGGCCAAAATGGCGAAACGGCAGCGGGGAGATCTGGAAGCGGTCGCGCGGCAGGTGGGGCTGGTCGCGATCGGGACGGCGACCGATCCCTATCAGCCGGTGGAAGCGAAGGCGCAGCTGACCCGCGAATGCCTGAAGGTGCTGGCCCGCTACCGGATTCCCGCCACGATCACCACCCGCTCTCCGCTGATTCTGCGCGATCTGGATGTGCTGCGCAGCATGCGGATCACGTCGATCAATATCAGTGTCAACACCGTCAATGCCGAGCTGTGTCGCCGTTTGGAACCGGCGTCGCCCCACCCGGCCAAAAGGCTGGAGACGGTTGCCCGGCTGGTGGAAAACGGCCTGCCCGCCGGGATTTTTATCGCGCCGATCCTGCCTTTCCTGACGGATTCCGCGTCAGAGCTGGAAGCATTGATCGTCCAGGCCAAGGAGCACGGGGCCCGGTTTGCGATGCCGTCCGTGCTGCGTCTCGTGCCCGAGGTGAAGGCGTGGTATGTCAAGGCCCTGCGGGAGCATTTTCCCGCGCATGTCCCCGATACGCTCGCCCTCTATCGCTCCGCCTATCCGCCGGAAGCTTATGCGGAGACGTTGGGCATGCGCGTGCGGGCCCTGCTCGCCCGATACGGCCTGCCGACCGGGATCACGCCGCCCGATTGGCCGAAGCATGAGCCAGGGGCGATCATGCCGGAACACCGGCCCGAAGAGGGAGAGCAGCTTTCCTTCTCCTTCGATTGACCGGACGTCCCGGAAAACAAACCATGCCGACTCCCCGCTGAGACGGATAGCCGGCATGGTTGAACATGTCCCGGGGAACATCTTCCCCGCATCACGCATACAGTATAACGCGTTCCATTATTTCTCACGCAAGGATGTGGCATTCGCTACATTTCTTGCCTTTTTTCTCTCCTCATCAGGATAAGCCCGGTACGTGCAGGGTTTTCAGATGCTGCAGGTTCCATAAGAGAGTCTCTCCATTCGCATTTTTCATTTCCGCCTTGCTGCTTTCCACCCTTTCAAGCAGCCCGATTTTATCCGGGTGATCCCCCAGATCAAAGACAACCAGATTCCCTTCCAGTCTTTTGCACTGCTGTTCAAACGAACGGGATAAGGGAATGGTAACCGGACTGACCGGGAAGCAATGAGGCTGAAGCGCATAGGGAGTCGTGTTATCCGGATACGGGACCACCCATTTTACATGGTCGAGGGGAACGAAAACGGTCTTGTAGATGGGGGAATAGAAGGCAAAATAGTCATTCATGATGCTCGTGAGATACCCGTGGATCGCGTTGTTCCCCGTCACATAAAGCTCGATGAAGCGTCCCTTGGCATTCTCCAGCATCTTCCGGTAGGAAATGCTGTCCGTTTGATGATGAATGGGGACGTCGGGAATATTCACCAACTCGTATTCTTGGCGGGCAGAGGATTTGATGGATTGTACATGAACCAAGGGGATATAGAAAAACTTCTCTTTGCTGTATAGAACCAGGATGTCTAATCCGGCGTCAATCAGGATTCCTTCCTTCTGTTTTTTTCCGGCGATTTCCATGACAATGTTCGTTCCAACCCATTGATGAAAAGGGTTCATTCTGACAACCTCCCGGCAGCTGTTTCATTAGAAAATCCAAGCGACCCAATAGTAGAGCAGCACTAACGTGAAGATCAAGGTTGGCGGGATGACGATCGCGGTCACCCGCACATATTCTCCCCAGCTGATTTTCACCTTGGATTTCTTTAAAATGTGCATCCAGATGAGGGTCGCAAGCGTCCCGATCGGCAGCAACAGGGAACCGATATCACTGCCGATGACGTTTGCAAGGTAGGAGATTTTCAAGGTGAGGGGATCCAGCCCCATATTGGTTAACGTCAGCGTTCCGATCATCAGGGCAGGATGATTGTTAAACAGGTTGGACATCACGGACAGCAGGATGCCCATCATCACACTTGCCTGCAGCAGACTTCCCGACACGATGGGTTCCATGTAATGAACGAGCCATCTTGTCAGCCCGATGTTATGCAAGCCATAAATGATCACATACATGCTGAAGGCAAATGCGAAGATATGCCAGGGTGTTTTTTTCAACATATCGGCGGGTGAGATGCGCAAGGAATACCAGCGCCACCCGAGCAGTCCCACGGACCCAAGCACAGCCATCAGCGAGACGGGGATGTGGAGATAGGAAGCGACAAACAGACTCACACGTACGGCAAGCACGAAGATCAGCATGTTGCGCATCAGGCGGGAACGATTCTCGGGCAGGAGGGAGGCCGAATCTTCCTTGAGCGGATGGGTGCCTCCCTGAAGGGAATACCGCCAGAAGCCTGGAGGGATATCCGGCAGACTGCGCGGCAGCAGGCGATAGAAGACGGCAAACAGGAGCAGCAGGAGGAAAAGGAGACCGGTCGTTGCGGGGACGAACATCATGGCGGTATGCATATACAGGTCCATACCGACAATTTTGAGGGCGATCAGGTTGACGATGTTGCTGACGCCGATGGGGGCGCTGGAAGCCGTCGCGATAAGGGCTCCAGACAGCAGATACGGGATTTTTTGGGAGTTTTTCACCTTCAGGTTATGCAGCAGCATGATCAAAATCGGTGTGGTGATCAAGATGCTGCCGTCATTGTTGACAAAAAGGGTCATGAGAAAACAGAGCAGGTTGGTGAACCAAAACAGGCGAATGCCGGACCCTTTTGCTTTTTTCGCCAGCTTTTCAGCCGTCCAGTGAAAAAAACCGAAGCTTTCCAGGACAATCGCCATGACGATCGTCGCGATAATCGTAATGGCCGCTCCGCTGATCGTATCGGTTATCTTCCATAAATCGGCAAGGCTGACACTGCCGCTCAAGAGCACAAAAACCGCTCCGCACGTAGCTGGAATCGCCTCATTCACATGGGGGCGCCAAAAGATAAACAGGACGGTACATACGAAAGAAAGAATGGTAATGGGCACCATTAATTCGGACATGCTTCAGACATCCTTTCGTTATACGGAAATGGAAGTCGCAAAACCGACGGCGTTTATGAATGCATAGATTCTTTTTCCCCCCTTTTATCTGTCTCTGAAGGTAAGCTGTAATGTATCCATACGCCGGTCCCCGTTCGAGCGAACTAAACAAGTACCCTATTTTCCCTATTTCCACTACCATCCATCAACATTTATCAAGCAGAGATAGCTATACCGTATCGATAGATAACCAGTTCTTTGCGGGGAGGATGCGGCCCCGGCTGATTCCATGCCGAAAAAAAAGCGCCAACCACTGGCATTCTCCCATCGCTCGCGTTAAGATAGAATGAAGAATTGGCTTTTGAAGGATGGGAATGAAATGCGCACAGAGTTGGCTGCGTTGACAAAAAGTCTGGAAGCGCTCCTTGAGCATCGTGCAGCGCTGCGTAAGGATTACGTGGACAGAGACAAGGAATTGGGGCGGGATATCAAGGAGATACTCGCACGGATCAGAGAGCTGGAAGAGATGACAGCGGGCGATGCTGCGGATAACGAGGAGACAGCCGGCACGGAAGGAGATCGCAAGCCTCAACCTGCCCCTGCCGACGAACGCAAATCCAGAGCGAAATACGACTATCAGGCGGAAGTACTGCCGCTGGTGATCGAACTGCTGCAGGAAAACGGGAAGATGAGAGGCGCCGATATCATGCGCGTGCTGAAAGAGCGCCATAACATGATTTTCTCCAATCCGACGATTGCGATGAACAAAATCATGGCCCTTTCGCCGCGGATCCAAAAAGTGGACAAATACTATACGCTGGCGGAACAGCACGGTTGACAGGATTAACCAGCTTGATAGAATAGTAGTGAAAACAGATCGTCCGGCTCGATCAGCCGGATCTCATACGAACGGGCACGTTGAACCATGTCTTGTAAGTGGGCATCTGAGGCATGGGGAGTGAGTGATGCAACCGACCGACCTTTTCGAGGTTGGTCTTTTTTGTTTGAAAAAATATCCTGAGCGTTTTCAGGAAACGAAACGATGACCCAAGCGGTGGGAACAGGGAGGGCGGACATGGCAATTCAGGCTGCGCAGGCAAGACAGACGTATGCATTGATGGCGAGGTTCGAGGAATCGCTGCCGGCATGGCAGAAGCAGCGGTCAACCCCCGCTTCGATCCATTCGACGCTCGTTGCCGTATACGAAAAAAGGAAGCAGGCGGTCTCCCCCGCCTTTCTCTACACGCATCCGCAGGCGCTGACTGCCAACCGGAACACATCCGTACGGGAGACGGATGGGCCAGCTGACAAGGAGCGGGCCGAGCAGCAGAAACTGCAGGAACTGCAGGAACTGCTCTCTATCCGCCACAGCGAACTGGCCAAACAGTTGGAGGATATGCCTGCTGGGATTGCCAAGAAGCTGCTGGAGGCGGCGGAGATCGCGTTTGGGGTATTTGGCTCTTTCATGTGGCGGGTGAGGACCTCGTGGAACAATGAACCAGGTGGCGGAAGCGCTGGAAACGACAGCGGGAAGGCGGGAAGCATGTGCTGACGGGCTTGAATAACCCGTTTCCTCCTTTTATAATGATAATGAAAATCATTATAAATGCTAACGGGCATCAGGAAAGGAATCTGCCATGTCCCTCCCTCTTTCCGTATTGGAACAATCTTTTCGCATTGCCATCGCGCCGCAACCCGGCGGCCGCCTGCAGTTTGCCGCCGTCAAGCTGCTTGATCCCGATCAGGGACAAGCTTTTCTGGAAGAAGCGGGCGCCCATCTGCAGTCACCGTCTATGGCCGTGACGGCATCGCTGTTTGTCAAACGCTATTTGGCACTGGTGATCGGCGCTCTTTACAGCATGACCTTTCACACCTACGGGCTGAATATCCGGCTGGATAATCTCGTGCTTACCACGGATGACAGCTGGAAGATGCCCCGCTTTCTGCTGCTCCAGCCGGGGGAACGGCCGGCCGGCGGGGAGCGGGAGGTGTGGCGGGAACGGATGATCCGCCATATTTCCAATGATAACCTGCAGCCGCTGATCACGGCGATTGCGGCATATTCCCGGATCAGCCCGAACGTCCTGTGGGGACATGCCGCTTATCTGATCCACCATTACTATCGCCAGTGGGAGCGGGAAGCGGAAACGGCGGAGCTGGCCGAACGCATCCGGTCCGATTTCCGTTATCTTACCGAGGTGCAGGACCCGCTGCTCTTTGGTTCCTGCGACAAGAACCCGCTGAACGTCACGTTTGCGGAGGTTCCTCATCCGGCCAAGCAGGGGGAAGTGGTACGGATACGCCGGCATTGCTGCCTCGCCTACCTGCTGCCGGAGGGCAAATGCTGCTACACCTGCCCCAATCTGGACGAAGAAAAACGGATCGAACAAATCCTGGCAAAGGAGAGATAGCGTCTATCAAGACGCTGATTTTTTTTGATCAGGAGCTACGCCTCTCCATCGCCGGGTGGGCGGAGCGTCGGATGAAAAAAGTAACGAATCCAGCCATCTTCCCCTCACAAACCGGCCGCTTTTTACCGAAATCAATAATAGAAATGATTTCAGTACGTGATATAGGGAGTGTCAACATGGAAAAATCGACTTACATAGGACTTGCACTAGGGATTATCGCAGTCGGCTTCGGGATGATCTTGAAAGGCGCAAGCTTGTCGGCACTGATCAATCCGGCAGCGTTTCTCATCATTTTCGTCGGGACAGCCGCCTCTCTGTTCAACGCCTTTCCTATGGATGAAATCAAAAAAGTACCCACCTTGTTTAAAATTATCTTTCAAGAGCAGCCGCTGCCCTCGAAGCGCGAGCTGATCAATCAGTTCATGAACTGGGCTTCGATCGCCCGCCGGGAAGGGCTGCTTGCGCTGGAGAACACTTCCGATGAGATCGAGGATCCGTTTTTGCGCAACGGGATGAAGATGATCATTGACGGCGGCGAGCCGGAGTTCGTGCGTGACGTGCTGAACGAAGAGATTCACGCCATTGCAGAGCGCCATCGGGTCGGCGCGAACATTTTCCAGCAGGCCGGTACCTACGCGCCGACACTGGGGGTGTTGGGGGCGGTGGTGGGTCTCGTCGCCGCGCTGGGCAACCTGTCCGACATCGAGAAGCTGGGCCACTCGATTGCGGCGGCCTTTATTGCGACCCTGTTCGGGATTTTCTCGGGGTACGTGCTGTGGAACCCGTTCGCCAACAAGCTGAAGCGCAAATCCCAAAAAGAGATCGAGATCAAGAATCTGATGGTGGAAGGCCTGCTGTCGATCCAGGCCGGCGTGTCTCCTGCCGCCATCGAACAGAAGCTCCTTGTCTACCTGCCTTATCATGAGCGACAGGCGCAAACGGAGGAGAAAGCGGAGAATAAGGAAGAGGCGGTAGCGGCCAATGGCTAAAAAGGCGAGTCATCACCACGAGGATCATATCGATGAAACCTGGCTGATTCCGTACGCCGACCTGCTGACGCTGCTGCTGGCGCTGTTCATCGTGCTGTTCGCGTCCAGCGAGCTGGACGTGAAGAAATTCGATCAGCTTGTCCGCTCGTTCAACATCGCGCTGAACGGCGGGGTGGGCGTACTCTCCAATCCGTCAGCGGTTCCGTTTGACCCCAGTCAGGAGATGGCGACGGTCGCCAACAAAAAGGCGGACGACCAGGAGAAGACGGAAGAAGAGAAGAAGCTCCAGGAAGCCTTCGAAAGGGAAACAAGAGACCTGCAAAAGATGAAGGCGCAGCTGGACGGCTACATTCAGCGCAACAAGCTGCAGGACAAGCTCCAGACAAAGCTGACGGAGGATGGGCTTTTGATCACCATTCTGGACAACGCCCTCTTTGATTCCGGCAGCGCGGCGCTGAAACCGGAAGCGCGGAACCTCGCTTCCGAAATCTCCAAGCTGCTGGTGCCGCATCCCAAGCGGGTGACGGTAACGGGACACACCGACAATCGGCCGATTCACACGGCGGAGTTCCCGTCCAACTGGGATCTGAGCACGAAGCGGGCGACCAATTTCCTGAAGGTGCTGCTGGAAAACAAGGCGCTTGATCCGGCGAAGTTCAGCGCAACCGGCAAAGGGGAATATCATCCGGTGGCTAGCAACGATACGCCGGAGGGACGCGCGAAGAACCGGCGCGTCGAGGTCGCCATCCTGCGCGATCTCACCGATAAATAGCAAAGAACAGGGAAACAGCCCGGGGCATGGGATCATGCCTGCGGGCTGTTTTTGTACTTTCAGAAAGTTTAAGTTCGCTAACGCGATAAAGGTTGAAAGTATAAGAAAAACTTCGGCTTTCGCCATTAGGACTGGGCGACAAGCCGAGTTTTTCTAATCGGCTGGGTAAATAAGGCCGTGTTCGGCGCAGAGATGCTTCAGCAGGCCGCGGCAGCCTGCCTCGACCAGCCGGTAGACATGTTCAAACCGGCCGGTGTAATAGGGATCTTCCACGTTTCTTTCCGGCAGTTCCGGCGCGAAGTCAAGCAGACGGTACAGCTTCTTGCCGGCGGGCGCCCGTCCGCGCAGGCCCGCCAGATTCTCTTCATCCATGCAGACGATGTAGTCAAAAGAGGCAAAATCTTCTTTCCTGATCTGCCGTGCAACAATGGTATCATAGGCGATCTGGCGCTTCCGAAGCACCTCCTGGGTACCGTGGTGGGGCGCTTCCCCTTCGTGCCAGCCTCCCAGCCCGGCCGAGTCGACCGCAATCTGATCCGACAGCCCGGCCTCCGCCACAAGATGGCGAAAGACGGCTTCCGCCATGGGAGAGCGGCAGATGTTGCCCAGGCAGACGAATAATACGTGAATCAACCTCAATCATTCCTCCTTCCCGTATCTTGCGGATTCCTTCATGCGCCGCGTTGGAGGGGGTGTCAGCGCCGACCGGCCGCCTAGCGGGATGGCTCGATGATCGAATTCCCGTACCAGAAGGCGAGAGACAGCACGGCGGCTAGCGCCAGGTAGGCGAGCAATACCTTCCACTTGGTGCCGGCTGGCGCTTCGTAGTAATTGGAAAGTGTCTCCAGTTGGTTGTCGATGAGCGACAGCTGCCGTTCCGCATCGCGGCTGGCTTCCAGCAGGATGGGGGAGGGCAGGGGCTGCTCGGGGTCGGCATCCAAAAAGAGGACGGGGGTACGTTCCCACTGCTGGTACACATTCCAGGCCAGCTCGGCATACAGACGGTCAATCCGGGCGCGGTCAGCCGCAAAGCGCTTGTCGTCCTGCAAAAAAGGGAGGAAAAAGCGCTTGGTCTGCACCCGCTTGGCCGTCGCGGCCCGGTACTCGTTGTACAGCCGTTCCCTGGTCTCACCGACGGAGAGGAGCGTCGGCCACGTGCGCAGCTCGGTGAGGAAACGGGCCAAGCGTTCCTTCTCATAGGTGAGGACCCGTTGTTTATACCCTTCCCGCGCGCGGTTCCACCAGGTGATGGCGCCGAGGAGGAAGATCAGGAACAGCATCGGGCTGGGCGAGAAGAGCAGCAGCGCGAGGATGCCCAGCAGGCCGATCAGCCAGATTTTGGTCGAGAGAACCGTGACGATGCGCCCGCCGTCCAACGGGGAGACGGGCAGCAGGTTAAACAGATTGATCGTGGCGCCCAGATAGATGACCAGCGCCCAGAACGGATCGCCCGTCCCCCAGTACAGCGGCAGGGCGGGCAGGAAGGAGATGAGGCCCGCCAGCGGACCGCCGTAGGCCAGATACGCTTCCGTGGCGGCATCCCGCGGCTGGTCTTTCATCGAGATCAGCGCGCCGGCAAACGGGATGAAGATGGCCGGAGAGGTGCGGATGCCTTTTTGCTTGGCCGCGACCAGATGGCCCATCTCATGCACGAAAATCAGATAAATGAGGGCAGCGGCGAATTTCCAGCCATAGAAATTGGCGTACAGAACCAAACTGAGAATCATGGACAGAAAGGTTGCCCCGAATTTGGAAAATTTGAGCAGCCCCAGCAGCCATTTCAGATTGGCCAGCAGAAAGGCGCCGATCGCCAGCATCGTCGAGCGCTTTTTGTTCATGGAAAACCTCCTGAGGGCATGGGGGTTATCTGAATATACGTCCGCAGGGGAGAAAGGTTTCTTCCCGGTCTCCCCGGTCAATCAAGCCGCGGGTTTTCAAAAAAGAAGCCATATTCGCCGAAGCGTTCGTCATACCCGAGCCGGCCGCCGTCGAAATACCAGAAATCGCCCGGCCGGATCACAAACGTAAGCCCTTCCACATGGTAGACGGCATCTCCCGGCAGCATCTCGTCCTTTTCAAGCGCAAAAAACAGGCCGCCGGTGCCGGGACCACCCGTCCGCACATACAGCCGCAGAACGTCCCCCTGCCGGAAAGCGGCCATGCGCAGGTATGCGAGGGCAAACGCCGGTTGAATCTCCAATTGAATGTTCATGTGCATGCTCCTCTCCTCCCCCCATTGTAACACAGAAAAAAGCGCCGCTTCACATGAGCGGCGCACGCGTGTTCAATCTTTTCCATAGCTGGCATCCAGCGTCGGGTGCATGAAAGGAACGCCCTGCGGGGGCTTGTCCCGCAGCAGCTCCTGGTTTTCCGTGGTATTCCAGCCGATGTCGTTGGTTGGGTGAACCCAGCGATCCCCGGCCATGACGGACGGGTCGGTATCCGTGCTCCATTGGTTGTGGGGGGACTGGGGAGAATCGTAGAAGCTGTCGCCAATCACCACCCCGAATTCGTTGACAAAGGGTTTTTGCATGCGGCGGTTGGACTGTTTGTAATCGGGAGCGGACGCCTGATGGGGCAGCGTACCGTCTATCGCCACATCTTTGACCTTTTGATCCCTGCGCGGTTGATCCGCCATCCATATTCCTCCTCAGGGCGTGGTTTCTTTCTGGAGTATGCCATTTCGAAGGCGGGATTATGCACCGGAGAATGCGACGTTCCGCCTGCCCCGTTCGCCCACCCCGCTTTGGCGAAAGGCGCATATACTGTTGACAGCAGCTTACCCAAGGGAAGGCCGAGAGGAGGGAAGAAGATGTTTGCCAGCGTCGTGATCCCAACTCGCAACGCGGTCCATCGCCTGCTGTACACGCTCACCAGTCTCAATTTTCAGTATACGCCGTTTGAAGAATTTGAGGTGATCGTGGTGGACAACGCGTCAACCGACGGCTTGAGGGAGAAGATCAAAGCGTTTGCGGCCCATTTTCCGCTGCAGTATTGCCGTGTGTCAAACCCCGTCACCGCCAGGCAGGTATTGAACGCAGGCATTCTGAGAGCGCGAGGGGATGTGCTGATCCTGCTTGGAGAGAACATGATCGTCCCCCGCCATTTTGTCGGCACCCATTTGCAGGCCCATGCCCGCCGCCGACGTCTGATTCTGACGGGAGGCCCTACCAAACGGGTGTATTCCGTCTATTATCCCACCTTTTCCCGAAGACAGCACGAAGAATGCCACAAATGGCTGGAACAATATCCGCAAATCAAGCGGCCGCATACGACGGCGGAGATTGTGCCGCTGTTAACGGAGCAGCAGATCGCCACCGATCTGCTGGCCGCGATCGGTCTTCCCGGCGAAGACGGGGAGAAGCGGGAGGAAGTGCTCCGCCGCTACGGACACCGGCTGGACAGGTACCATCATCCGTGGACGCTTTTTCGTACCGATCATGTGTCGATGGAACGTTCGGCGTGCATGGATGTCGGGATGTTTCACAAAGGGCCGTCCACCCTGCGGCAGCTGGAGAGCGACATGGGACGGAGGCTGAGAAAAGCCGGCCATTCGTTTGAAATGGTTGACAAGCTGATCCTGTTGGAGCAGGTCTCCCCGCGCCCATCCGCCATCGCCCGATATGGAACGGGCCACTTCGGGCGGTAAAAGGAACCCGCCTGACAGGGCTGTGCCTTCACGTCGTTGTATCGGGAAATGGAAGCTCCTGATAGCGCCGAAGCGACGACGAAAGGTTGGGGGGCCCCAGCCGACACAGGCAGGGCCCCCACTCGGTACCGGAGTAACCAGCACCGAGCGGGCGGAGCGTTCGCTTCAGTCGGCCGGGTTTTCATAGTCAGAAAAGAAAGTTTAAGTTCTTTAAAGTGATAAAGTGACGAAAAAAGGTTGGGGCCCCGCCCGGCGCAGCGTTAGCTATAGCCGGGTGGGTTTTCTTAGTGGCGGCTTACCGGTTTTCTTTCAGCCGTTCTTGTGGTTCACTATTGATGGAACCGTCGGATCGGACTGCCTCCGATTGGGACTTGGGGCCGCGAATGTCGGCCGTTTTTCCGAAATCCTTTTCCTTGTTGCGCATGTTGCATTCCCCCTCCTCTTGCCAATATGCTTGTAGTATGACCAAATGCGGCACATCGAATCATGGAGGAAGCAGGTGACAGAGACATGGCAAAAAAACGACCAAAGCAACACGATCATGGCTATCAGGGGCGTCAGGCGGAAGCGGCTGCCCTGACGGAAGCAAAAGCGGGCCACAGCCTGAAGGAGCTGCTGGCGGAAGATGCGCTGAACAAACTGAAACAGTTCGAGAGGGAGATGAAGGCGCAGAAGGAACAGGAAGCCCGGGAAGAAGCGGAGCGCCGCCGCGAGCAGGAGGAGCGGGAGCGCAACAAGAGCTTTGCCGAGCTGCTGGAGGAATACGACAAGAAGGGCGGAGGCAAGTACGCGTGAGCGGTCCAAAACGATCCCCGCGGCCGGACACGTCCAAAAACGGGCTGTTGAAACGGCATCCCCTGACCATCCGGGATGAATCGGTCCGCACACGCGGCAGGGCGGTTCTCTCCCGGCTGGGAAAAAGCAAGGAGCAGCAGGAAGAGAGGAAGTAGGGGGCTTCCTTCCTTGCAGAATGCACGAGCAAAGCGCTTCCGTTATTTGGAAAACAGAGGCGTTTCTTTGCTCCGCTTCGTTGTCAGCCAGCAAAGATGTGGTTTTTGTCCGCTTCGCAACTTAGCACTGGGCGGGTGCAAACCGATTGGGTAAGAAAAGAGGGGAGCGGGTTGCACCCGTTCTCCCCAGTGCCGACGTTGCTCCGCTGGCTGGCTGACAAAGGCGCTCCGCAAATGCAAACAGCCTCCTTTTCCCTCCGCCATCACCCATGACATTGGACGGACTTTGTCTACACGCCAAAGAGCACTTTTGCAGTGCTCTTCCCGGCAGCCTCATTTTTTGGCGCGCTTTCCCATATAGGTAGTAGGAAGGGGAAAGGGGGAGGGAAATGGGGCCGATCCTGCTTGTCATCAGTCTGCTCTGTATTGTCGTGGGCACATGGAAGCTGCTGGGGGTCGTGAAAGAGGGGAAACCGGGCAGCAAGTCATTGTGGGCGGCCGTTGCGATCTTCGGGATTATGCTGTTTCTCCTGCTGAAGCTGCTGACGGATCTTCAAAAGGTGATATAGAAACGGAAAATGCCCCCTGCGCCGCAGCAGGGGGCATTTTGGGGAGCGTTGTTTAAGGTCGGCTCACGTCATCGCGGCGTGAACATGGTACAATATAAGGGAAACTGTTCCAAGATCAGGAGGGCGCAATGAGAGAGACGATACAGTTGGATTATACGAAGGCACTGTCATTCGTACAGCCGCACGAGTGGGCGTACCTGGCTCCGGCCGTCCGCGAAGCGCACCGCATGCTGCATGAGAAAACCGGACCGGGCAGCGATTTTCTCGGATGGGTGGACCTGCCTGTCGCCTTCGACCGCGACGAGTATGCGCGCATCAAGCAGGCGGCGGCGGCCATCCAGCAAAGCTCCGATGTGCTCCTGGTGATAGGCATCGGCGGTTCCTATCTGGGGGCGAAAGCGGCGCTCGATGTACTGGGCCACACGTTCCACAATCTGCTGCCCCGGGAGCGCCGCAGCGCGCCGGAAATCTACTTTGTCGGCAACAACATGAGTCCCGTCTACATGGCCCATCTGCTGGAAGCGATCGAGGGCAAGGAGGTCTCGGTCAACGTGATCTCCAAATCCGGCACCACGACGGAACCGGCCGTTGCGTTCCGCATCATCCGGGCACTCATGGAGAAAAAGTACGGCCGGGAGGAGGCGCGCCGCCGCATCTACGCCACCACGGACAAGGCGCGCGGGGCCTTGTACAAGTTGGCGGTGGAGGAAGAGTACGAGCGGTTCATCATTCCGGATGATGTGGGCGGGCGCTACTCCGTGCTGACGGCGGTAGGTCTGCTGCCCATCGCGGTGAGCGGCGCCGACATCGATGCCCTGATGCAGGGGGCGGCGGATGCCCGCGACCGGTATCTGACCCCGGAGCTTGCGGACAACCCGTGCTACCAGTATGCGGCCATCCGCAACGCCCTCTACCGCAAGGGAAAAACGACCGAGCTGCTGGTAACCTACGAGCCGCAGTTCCGTTATTTTGCCGAATGGTGGAAGCAGTTGTACGGCGAATCAGAGGGCAAGGACGGCAAGGGCATCTTCCCGGCTTCCGTCGATTTCACGGCCGATCTGCATTCCATGGGCCAGTACATTCAGGATGGCGTGCGCAACCTGTTTGAGACGGTGCTGCACGTGGTTAAACCGGCCGTGGATGTGACCATCCACGAAGATCCGGACAATCTCGACGGACTCAACTTCCTGGCGGGCAAAGGCATGGATTTCGTGAACAAGAAAGCGTTCGAGGGCACACTCCTCGCCCATGTGGACGGAGGCGTTCCCAACCTCGTCGTGGAGATTCCCGAGGCGAATGCCTACCATCTTGGCGGCCTGATCTATTTCTTCGAAAAAGCATGCGGCATCAGCGGCTATCTGCTCGGCGTCAATCCGTTTGACCAGCCGGGCGTGGAAGCGTACAAGGCGAACATGTACGCGCTGCTGGGCAAACCGGGCCACGAGCAGCGCAAAGCGGAGCTGGAGGCTCGCCTGCATGGACGAGGGTAAAACCTATCTGACGCTGCAAGAGACGGCCGAATATTTGGAACTGCCCGCCTCCTTCATTCTGGAAAAAATCCGGGAAGGACGAATCCGGGCCGTCCACAACGGCGAGGAGTATCTGATCAACAAGGATCAGTTCGCCCATCATCTGGAACAGATGCGGAAGCTGAAGGAGTTCCTGGAGGAATGGCGCAACGAACCGATTCCGGAAAGCTACGATGTGAAGGACGAGGATTGAGCAAAACGCTGTCGCAGACGGCGGTGCTGTGATATACTCATAGCGGAAAACAAACGAAATGAATACCGGATACAAAACTGCTGGGGGAGCCCGTCATGCCGGGCTGAGAGGACGGAGCAAGAGAGCCGTCGACCCTTTGAACCTGATCCAGGTCATGCTGGCGCAGGGAAGTGGTGAGCAAACGTATATTGCTGTTTTGGCGTTACCCAATGCCCACCTTTCCCGGCGGAACAGGTGGGTTTTTTATGTCAAAGATTCGAAAAGAAAGCAGGGAGAGAACCATGGAGTGTTTGATCACCGGAGGAGGCATCATCGGGCTTAGTCTGGCCAGGGAACTGGCGGACAGGGGCATGTCGGTCACCGTCGTGGAGCAGGGAGAGTGGGGCGGGCAGGCGTCATCCGCTGCAGCGGGGATGCTGGCGCCGCTCAAGGAGTTCAAGGAAGAGGGGCCCCTGTTTGAACTGGGCATCGGGTCGCTCGCGCTCTATCCCGCCTGGATTGAGCGGCTGAAGGAAGAAACGGGGCTCGATCCCCAAATGAAGCTGGACGGCGTGTTGACGGTGGCGCAGCACGAGCAGGAGATCGAGGCCCTTTTGGCCCGATACCGCTGGCAGCAGGCGGTCGGCTGCGCGGTGGAATGGGTGGAAGGGCAGGCGCTGCACGAACTGGAGCCGCTTCTTTCCCGCGAGATGAAAGCAGGCATCTATTCCCCCGGGGAAGGGGATGTGAACAACCAACTGTTGTTAAAGGCGCTGCTGGCGGACTGCGTGCGGCGCGGGGTCCAGCTGCGGCAGGGCACCATCGTGACGGGATTTCTCACGGCAGGGACGCGCGTGACCGGCCTGCAAACAACGGCAGGCGACCTGCATGCCGATCATACGGTCGTGACCGCCGGGGCATGGGCGAGCGTGATCGCCGCCATGCTGGATGTGGAGCTGCCCGTCTATCCGGTGCGGGGACAGGTGGCGACCGTCGCTTCCGCCGGCATTCCCCTGCGCCATGTCATTTTCGGGCCGACGGGATACATGGTTCCCAAGCGGGATGGCCGGATCGTGATCGGGGCCACCGAGGACGAGGCAGGCTATCGCAGGGAGGTTACGCTGGGCGGACTCAGCCAGGTGCTGAACGGCGTTCTTCCTCTCGTAACGGTGCTGCGTGACGCCGCTTTCCTGCAGGCATGGGCAGGCCTGCGCCCCGCCACGGCGGATGGTCTGCCGTTCCTGGGCCCGCTGCCGGGCTGGGACGGCGTATCCATGGCGGCGGGCCATTTCCGCAACGGCATTCTCCTGGCCCCCATCACGGCCAAGCTGATGGCCGACTGGCTGTGCGAAGGGAAGATGACGCCGCTCGTGCCGTTTTTGCCGGAACGGGTAACCGGTAAGACCGGAGCGGAATAAAAAGAGAGCCCCTGTCGTGAACGGGGCTCTCTTTCTTATCGCACTAGGGCATTCCAGAAGGACTGGTCTTCAAAGCCAAGCCGCCATACGCCGTAGCCGCCCAGATGATAGGCCTCGGCCAGCTCCCGTTTGGCGCGGAGGCTGCGCTCATCTTCATACCAGACGGTGCGGGTGACGCCGTCTTTTACATAGGTCAGGGTCGGTGACTTGGCTTTGTCATCCCATTTGACAGTCGCATGGTACTGCGCAATCAGTTCGGGAATGGCCTTGGAGGGGAGCGCCCGGTTGCCGGCGCTGCTCCATTCATAGCCGTAAAAGCCGACGCCGAGCAGCACTTTTTCCGGCGGAATCACTTTCGTCGCATAGCGCACCACGCTTTCCACCCACGGATAGGAGGCGACCGGCCCTACCTCCGACCACGGACCGTGCTCATCGTACGTCATGATCTGCACGTAGTCGCTCTTGGCCCCGATTTTGGCGTAATCGCAGCCGTAGCTCCAGCTGTCGGCCGGGTTGTCGGCGGTCTTTGCCGGCACGGAGACAATCAGTTTCTTGCCGGCCCGGTGGAGATCGTCTGCCAGATTGGCGACGAACGCGGCGTACGCGTCACGGTCGCCCGCCGGCACGTTCTCAATATCCAGATTGATTCCCGTTGCCGACAGCTCCTTCGCTTTGGACAGAAGGTTTTGGCGCAGACGCAGGGAGACGGTCTTGTCGGTCAGCAAGGTATGCGCCAGGTTGCGGTCAAACAGCTTTTCCCCATGATTGGTCACCACCAGATATGTATGCAGGCGCTTCGCGCGCGCGGCCTCAAGCCCGGGCGGGGACGGCTTGCCCTGCAGGCTTCCGTCGGGGGCGGCATTGTAGATAACCATCGCCACATCCGTCAGCATGCTGCCAAAGGAGGCGAGCGCTTGATAGGAAGCGCGGTCCGTTTCGCCGTATTCCACATAGTAGCCGAGCACCGTCTTCGTAGCGGCGGCCGGCGCCTTGTTCGCTGGCAGCGGCACGCCCTCTTTCATGACGGCCAACCAGCTTTCCGTGGCCAGGCGATCCTGCACCTGCTGTTCAGGCGATTCTACCTGATGCAATTGAAAGAAGGTGGCGGAATTGACGGTCAGGATCGGTATGATCACCATCACTGTCAGAATCAGCAGGAAAAAGAGAAACGTTCTGAATTTCCTCAATGCTGTCGGCTCCTTTCCTGAAAACAGTCCTCTCTTCTGTATCGGGCGAATCCATGAGGGCGTAGAGGTCCAAATGTTTCCTGTTTGCCGGATGCGTGTACATGGCTGCCTTTTGTTGCACACTAGGAGAGAGATTGGGAAAGGCAGGGATGGGCATGCAAACGATAGAGAGCCGACTGGCGGGTGTGGAGGGGACGTTCGGGGACGTCCGCGATTTGCTCGCTCCGGACGGTTTTTCTTTGGCGAACAACTGGGAGTATTACGCGGGTTTTTTCGACCGGAAGCTGGACGAGGAGGGGATGGTCTTCCTGCGGCTGCCGTTTGACGTGATTCAAGGCAAGCTGGATACCGCCGATGCCCGTATCCGATTCGGCACACCGTTCGTGCTGAAGCATGTGTACCAGACCGGGGTGGAAGAACATATCGGCTATACCTCCGGGCCGCTTGTGGCGCCGGTGGTCAATCAGTTTCAGGAACCGGTGGACAAGGATGCGCCGCTGGAAAGGCACTGGGTGCAGCAGGCGGAGGCCATCGTGCGCCAGCTGGAAAAGCGCTGGGCATGAGCCGTGCGGTTCGGGCCTGAAAGGAAAAAGGGTGGATTCCCTGCTGGAAATCCCACCCTTTTTTGATATTGAAGTACATGGAAGGAAGATGGAAAGGTTGGCCCCCGCCGACACCAGCAAGGGACCCCACTCGGCAAAGCATTAGCGATCCAGCGGGGGAACGTTCGCTTAAGTCGGCGGGGTTTTCCGTCATGGACGGATTTTGACCGGTGTGCCGATGGGGACGATCCGGGCCAACGCTTCGACGTCTCTGTTGTACATCCGGATGCAGCCGTGCGACACGTACTTGCCGATAGAGGACGGGTTATTGGTGCCGTGGATGCCGTAATGCGGCTTGTTTAACCCCATCCACATGGTGCCGAAGGGTGTGAGCGGTCCGCCTCTGTAGGTGTTGGGATAAGGAACCTTGCTGATGATGGAAAAGTCGCCTCTGGGTGACTGGGTGGCGATTCTGCCAACACCGACGGGATAGGTGCGGATCAACCGGCTTCCGTCATAGAGAGAGAGCCTTCGCCTGGAGAGAGAGATGCGAATGTTGTACTGCGGCATCTCCTCACATCCTTTCTGGTTGCTTGCTATTGCATATGTCCGGAAAGTGTGGATGGTTCGAGAACACCGCATGTCCCAGCGACAGCATCTTGTGTCAAACTGTGGTATAGTGAGGGGGAGAATGATGGCGGGGAGGATCCCCCTGACGAAATGGTGAGAACAGATGAAAATAGCAACGGTTCTGCGCAATGACGACTATTCACGGGAAGTAAACGAAGCGCTCCGGCAAAAACTGGCGGCAAGCGAGGCAGGGACGTATCAACTGGTTGAACATGGGGACGAACAACCCGATCTCGTGCTGTCCATCGGGGGAGACGGCACGCTGCTGGAAGCCGTGCATCAATATGGCTTTCAGCCTACCTATGTGGGCATCCATACGGGTCATCTCGGTTTCTATGCGGATTGGCGCCCGGATGAACTGGACGAGTTCGTGCGGGCGCTCGGTTCCGTGGAGCCGTTGATTGCGGAATATCCGACGGTGCAGTGCCGCATCCAGACCAAGGATGGGCAGATTCATCACAAATGGGCCTTGAACGAGCTGGTGATCCGCAATGCCACGCTCTCGACGCTGGTGGTCTGCGTCTTCATCAACGGAGATGAGTTCGAAACATTCCGGGGGGATGGCCTGATCGTCTCCTCCCCCTCCGGCAGCACGGCCTACAACAAGGCGGTGAACGGCGCGATCGTCCATCCCTCCCTCGAAGCGATTCAGCTCTCGGAGATCGCTTCGATCAACAACCAGACCTACCGAACGCTCAACAGTTCGCTGGTGCTGCCGAAGCACCACGAGATCGAGCTGATTGTCATGAACCCGGAGATCATGATCGGCCTGGATCGCGAGCAGGGGGTGTGGCGGGACGTGCGCGCCATTGTATGCCGGGTGGGCACGGACAAGGTGCGTTTCGCCCGGTATAAACGTCTGCCGTTCTGGGGGCGCGTGCGCAACGCATTTATCAAGGATTGACGGCAGCACGGCATGAATGCCTCAGGGAGTTTCCCTGGGGTATTCTTTTTGACCGGCCAACATGTATTCGTTGATGATGGCAGCCGCCACGTCGTCAGGCGAGGCCAGCATGCCCTGCTCCTTAAACTGGACAAAGCGCTCCAGCTGGGGAAAATGCACATGGGTCGCGCTGCGGATCGTCTCCTGCATGGAAGTATCCATAATCCCCGGATCGACGTTATGGACGGATACGCGGTCGTTGTCCTGAAACTGCTCGGCCAGCACATGGAAAAACATTTCCCCGCCAGCTTTTGTGGCGCAGTAGACCGACCAGCCGTCCCTGGGGCGTTTGGCAGCACCGGAGGAGATGAAGAGGATCTTTACCGGCAGGGATGCGACCGTGTCAGCGGCAAGCAGCGCATTGGTCAGCAGGATCGGTGCCGCCAGATTGACCTGCAGCGCCTCGCTGATCTTGCGGGGATCGAGCTGACCGACGGCTCCGATCGGTTCAATGACAGCCGCGTTGTGCACCAGAATCACTTCGCGACAGTCGCGGCCGTCCAAAAAACGCTGGAACTCTTCCGTTGTCGGCAGCTCGTCCGTTCTCGACAGATCGGCACGCCGCAGATGAATGCGGCTGCCGGCGGCCTGCGCCAATTCCTCCTGGTAGGGCAAAAAACGGCGGGCAATGCAAAAGAGCGACGCATCTTCCTTGGACAACCGATCAAAAAGGGATTTGCCGAGACCGTTGGAAGTGCCTGTGAGGATAATTGCTTTCATGATTGGGATTTCCTTCCTTTTTTAAGAGTTGTTATGTTACGATCTTAGCAAAGCGGAACCAATCAGGAAAGGAATGAAATTCATGCACACCCGTTCCTTGCGGCGAGTCGGTCTGTTGATGCTGATCGCGTTGTCAATCGCCACGGCATGCAGTTCCACACCAACCGCGCAGCCCGCCCCCCAACCGGCGATGCCTGCTTCTCCCGGCAGCGAACCGGTGCCCCCACCTGCCCAGCAACCGGCAGACACAGCGCCAGCGGAAGAGAGTACCCCTCCCTTCCTGAAGATCGTCGATTTTATAGATGCCCAACACGGATGGGTGGCCGGGGACAGGAGGGGTTCCGGCTCCCTGTGGAGGACGGCGGACGGAGGGAAGACCTGGAAAGAGGAGCGTTTTCCCCATCTCTTCATCAGCGGGATGGCCTTTCTCAGCCAGGATACGGGGTGGATCGTCGGCGCATCGGATTGCCGGATTCAAGAGGGGCAGATCACCTGCCAAAAAGTGAACATCCTGCACCAGGGCACGAAGGACGGATCATGGGAAGAACAGTGGCAAGCCGATGCGTCCACCACAGAGAATGACCGTCCCGGTCAAATCGCCTTCCTCGATCCGCGCCACGGCTATGCCATTGCCGGCTCCGTGATGCTGCGCACAGTGGATGGAGGGACCCACTGGCAGACCGTCTCCTTCCCGGACAGCCGCTTTATCCCGGACCGGATGAGTTTTCCCAGTGCTGGCACCGGATGGGTTATCGGCAGAACGGGAACGGGCTGCAGCTTTCACGAACATGCCCAGGCACCAAATTGTACGCTGGCCGTTTACCAAACAGCGGACGGCGGCACCCACTGGGAAAGGCAGTACATGGCGAAACAATCCCCGACCGGATTGCTGGCCGCCATCGGCCTCGCATTCGTCAACGAGAACCAGGGATGGTTTCTGCAACATGAACTGGACATGCGGACCTCCAGCCTGTATGGAACCTCAAATGGGGGGAAGACGTGGACAAAACTGCTGCAAATGGAGGGAGGCCGCCCGTATACGGCTGGTCTGCAGTTCGTGTCTCCCGCCGTGGGATGGATCCCGTTAAGCATAGGAGCGGGACCGATCGAAGGCGGGCTGTTGGTCACGCGCAACGGGGGAAAACAGATGGAGACCGTCAGACAGCATACGCTGCTCAGCGTGGAGTACGTCGATTTTCTTTCCGAGCGGGAAGGCTGGGCAATCGGCAAGGAGGAGTTCGTTCCCGACAACAGCCTCTATTATACCGCTGACGGCGGAGAAACATGGCGGCGGATCAGCTTGTAAAGCGATCCCCCCTTGGGACAAAGCAGCCCAAGGGGGGATCTATCCGTATATCAGAAGGGTTTAGTGCTTTAAATCAATAAAGCGAAGGCTGAAAGGATAGGGATCCCCGCCGACAACAGCGTTAGCTTAAGTCGGCGGGGTTATGGTTGGGGCCCCCGCCGACAACAGCATGTTTAGGGGTCCCCAAAAAGTACTCGGATTAAGCATCGAAGGCCAACGTCACTTTTTGGGGTTGAGCATAGCTTACGCCGGCGGGGTTTACGGAAGGTTCCCGATCTCTTCATATACCTGTTGCAGATCCTTATAGCCATGCTTGACCGCCCGATCCAGGTAAATGCCCCACAGAAAGGCCGTGGCCAGCGCGTCCTGGTACGCGTCATGCCGTTTGACGATGGGAATGCTGTGCATGGCGCAAAAGACATCGAGCGAGCTGTTTCCCATCGGTCTGGAGACCAGGCGGATCAGCATCATTGTGTCGAGCAGGCGGTGAACAAACCGGGATTTGCTGGTTTTCCACAGCGCGGCCCGAAAGAACTCCCGCTCATGCCGGGAGTGATGGGCCACCAGCGGACGACTGCCGACAAACTGAAAAAACCGGGAGAGCGCCGTCAAGGTATCGGGCGCATCCGCGACTGCCTGGGACGTGATGCCTGTGAGCGCTTCGATATGGGCCGGAATGGCCCTGCCGGGGTTGACCAGCGTCGAAAAGCTCTCGTTTGCCAGAACCTGCGAGCCCCGCATGGCTACGGCGCCAATGGAGATGATTTCATCGCCGCGTTGCGGATAAAAGCCGGTGGTCTCCAGATCGACGACGACCACTTCCAGCTGCTCCAGCGGCATTTCAATATTGGGAAATGGATGAAGTTCCTTGGCGAGCGAACGCAAAAATGCCTGATCCTTCAGATCGTTGCCGGAGACCGCCGACGACAGCTTCGACGGGATCCGGTTCTCCCGGTTCGCATTCCAGAGGCGGTTCAGCGGATTCCAGCCCGGCATCAGCGATCCCCCTCATAGCGGGATGTGATTTTCTGCAAGTAGAGCGCGACCTTCATCGCCTGTCTTACCATGCCGATCGTCTCCCGGGGCAGTTTTGCCAGCTGCAGATAGCTGCTGCTTTCATACAGATCGTCCTGCCACTGGGTGGCCGCCAGCAGGCGCAGGTCGGCGATTCGGTGAAAATGGCGCTGAACCGTCTCGCACAATTCCTCTTCCCACAGGTGCATGCTGCGGATGGCGTCGATCCGCTCCAACGTGCCGGTGGCGGTGATGCCGTTTGCGAGCGACCAAAGGCGGACGCAGTTGACATAAGGCAGATACAACCCGTTTTTCAGATGGATTCCCCCCCGGAACTTTCCGTTCACTTCCGTGATGATGCGGCCGAACAGGCCGAGCGGAACGCGATGGCGCAGCGTGTTGCTGACGCAGCGTGCGATAAGCGGGGGATTGTCGGCGAGAAGCTGGTGGTAATCCGCTTTCCATCGGGCAAACAGCTGGTCATCCCCCAGGAGAAGACGTCCGTCGCCGGTTACGAGCAGGTAGCGGATGTTTTCCCAGGTGGGCGTCTCGTTCCACTCGCGAAACATGGTGTCCCAATCCTGCAGGGATCGGTTCCAGCGGGAATTGGACGCCAGCACGTTTCCCTGACAGGGCGGATACCCCACCTCGGACAGCTTCGTCACCACCAATTGGCCGAACCGCCGGAAATAAGCGGCGATTTCTTCCTGTTCCCGTTGGCTGGCTTCAGGGGGAAGACGATAAACCATGCCGTTGTCCTGATCGCTGGCAAGCGACTGTTCCCTTCTGCCGCCGCTGCCAAACAGGAGAAACGCATAAGGCACGGGAGGATCTCCCATGCCCGCTGCCTTCATTTCCGCCAAACAACAGCGGATGGTTTGGATGATCAGCCGGTCGTGCAGCTGATTGATCAGCGGCGTCAGCCCTGCCGGCACGCCGGATGAGGCGTACGAGGCCGGAGCAAACGCTTCCCGGTGCAAACGGCTCAACTCCCCGACGGTGGTGGCGTTCGACACCCGCTGCAACGCGTCATGTAAGGGATTGTGCAGAGTATGCAGAGGCACTCCCGCCTTCCCGATGCACCTTGCTGTCGTGATGCAGCAGCTCCGGATAGCCATAGGTGCCGTGTTCGCTCAGGTCGAGACCAACCACCTCTTCTTCCTCAGTGACGCGGAGTCCCATCGTCGCCTTCATGATTGCCAACAGCCCATACGAGACGGCAAACACGTAGACCAATGCACCGGCAAGGCCAAGCGCCTGTACGCCCAGTTGGTGGAACCCGCCGCCATAGAAGAGGCCTGGTGCGCCGATGCCCACTTTTTCAACCAGTTCAGGCGTGGCGAACAGCCCGGTAGAGAGCGTGCCCCAGATCCCGGCGATCCCGTGTACGGAGAAGGCGTATACCGGATCGTCAATTCCGAGGCGATCGAAGAGGATAGCGGTATAGAATGTCACGATTCCTGCCACCGCGCCGATTACTACGGCCGCCCATGGCTCCACGAACGCGCAGGATGCGGTGATGGCGACCAGCGCGGCGAGCACCCCGTTCAGCATGCTGGGGATGTCCGCTTTCCCCATGACGATCCAGGAGATGGCCAGCGCGGCTACGGCACCCGCAGCGGCAGCCAGGTTGGTCGTCAGGGCGACGTACCCGAAGAAGCCGGAGACGGAGCCAAGCGTGGAACCGGCGTTGAAGCCGAACCAGCCTACCCACAGAATGATGACGCCCAAGACGGTGTAGACCTGGTTGTGGCCGGGAATCAGGTTGGAGCTGCCGTCCCTGTTGTATTTGCCGATACGCGGCTTCAACAGGATGGTGGCAGCCAGCGCAGCCACGGCTCCCTGCAGGTGGACGACGGTGGAACCGGCGAAGTCCTGCATGCCCAGCGAGCCGAGCCATCCGCCCCCCCATACCCAGTGGCCCACCACCGGATAGATCAGGACCGTAAACAACACGCCGAAGACGAAGTAGACCGACAGTTTCGCCCGTTCGGCAAATCCGCCCCAGGCGATGGCCAGCGACACACCGGCAAACCCGAGTTGAAAGAGGAATTTGATGCCGGCCGGAATGGAAGCGTAGGAAAGCGACTGAAATGCGGCCGCAGCCTGTTCTTCCGACCCGTCAAAAAAGAATCCGGAAAGACCGATAAAAGAGTTCCCTGTACCAAACGTAAACCCGAATCCCAACGCCCAGAACGCCAGCGAGCAGATGCCAAACGTCAGGATCGTCTTGCCGGCGACGTGGCCGGCGTTTTTCATCCGGGTCGAGCCTGCTTCCAGCAGGGCGAAGCCTGCCTGCATGAAGATGACCAGGACAGCGGCCACCATGACCCAGGTGGCATCGACCGCGGAAGCAACTTGTGACAAAGTAGGTTCCATATCCATCACTCCCATCCGCGTCAGAAAACCTGACGTAATTTATATATGTCAGATTATATGACATTGAGGTGTGATGCGCAATTGTTTTCCATCCATTCAACGAGTCTTTTTCCATAAAAAAAATTCTTCTCCCTATGCGGAGAAGAATTGCTCCTGTTCCGTTCGTTTCCGTCTCTCCCGCCGGTCAAGCCAGAATCCGGCGGCCACGGCTGCCGCCAGAAACAGGCCGCTTGCCAGAAAAAGCCGTTCCACCGGCCATGCTCCCAACCCGAAAACGCCCAGGGAAGAGGAGAGCACACAGCAAAAGGTAAATGTCAGCATATTTAACGCGAAAACTTTTCCGGTGTTGGCATTCTCCACCTTCGTTTGAATGGCTGTGGTCTGCGGGATGCCGATCAGCGGTCCGCCGATGCCGGCGATGCTGGCCGACGCGAACGCGAAATGCGAGTATTCCCCGCCGAGCGACAGGGCCAGAAAGCCGACGCTCTGAAACAGCCATCCCGTCAGGATGACGAGCAAATGGTTCTGATAGGAAAAACGCGCCATAAACAAGCTGCCGAGCAAATTGCCGGCTCCGTAAAATCCGACAAGAACGCCTAGCATCCCGGCATCGCCGCCGCCCATCTGTTGGGCAAGCACCGGAAACCCGACGCTCCAGCAGAGCTGCCAGACGAGAAAGCCGATGTTGCCAAACAGCAGAATGTACAGGAGTTGGCGTTTGCCTGCCACTTCCCTGCAGGCGGAGCCGATGTCCCGGATGTACTGCCGCGCCGGAAGCCGCCCGCTTGCGCTGTCGCCCTCCGCCCGGAGCTGTTCGCGGATGGAGTAGACGAAGAGGGCGGACAGCAGATAACTGCCCGCATTGACAAAAAAGAGCGCGGCAATCGGCACGCTGGCAGCAAAAAGGCCGATCGCCATCGGAGCCAGAATGCGGATGGTGCGAAAGGTGGTATCCAGGATGGCGTTGGCCTGGCTCAGCTGTTCTACCGGGACAGTGGCTTTCAAGGCGACGGTTTTGGCCGGAAAGAACAGGGTGGAGAAGACGCCGAGCACAAACTGCGCCGCCATGAAAAAAAGGAGCTTATCCATCCCGGCGATCACCATGCTGCCCACCGCCAGCACGACCAGGAGGCGGGCTGCGTCAGCGCTGACCATCAGCAGGCGGGAACTGTACCGGTCCGCCAGCACGCCGCCGATCAGATAGAAAAGGAAGCCGGCGACCATGTCCGGTATGGGGATGAGGCTGAGGGCGGTCGCCGATTTCGTCTGCTGGAGCAGGTACCAGAGCAGGGCGATGCCGTAAAACTGGTCGCCGATGTTGGAGGTAACCTGGGCAAGCCACAAACGCAAAAAAGAACGGTTCTTCCATAATGACGCTTGAGCCGTTAGCGCGACTCCCCCTGAATTGGCCATAGGTATCTCCCATTTTGATCAAAGATTTTTTACCAGGATAGCAGGAAGGAGTTGGAAAGTAAAGAGGGGATTACAATGGCGCTTTGCATCCGGACAGGTCCGCGGAAATGCCGTACGCAGCGCGCAGGGTGGGGAGAAGCGGCGAGACGAGAAACGTATCCGTCCCGATCAGAAAACGGCCAAAAAGAGAATCGCAACCATTTTCCCCATGTGAATGCACACATCCTTTTTTGAAAATTTTATAGTTAATTAGTTAAACAACATTTGAACTACATAACGAAAAAAAAAGATACCTGCTCAAAGGGTATCCAGAAAACCGGGTAAGAACCGGTCGAATGTTTCCTTATTCAGGCTGACAAATTTGGTTTGGGCCTCCTTTCTCACCTTGATCAAACCCGCTTCCCGCAATGTCCGGAAATGATACGACGCATTGGACTTGGAGGAAACGCAATCCGCACCGGCCTCGGTACAGCTCATTTCCTCCTTTGATGCGTACAGATTCTTGATGATGCCAAGCCGGGTATCATCGGCCAGAGCCTTAAAAATCTTCACACGCTGCTCGGTAATGGATGGTTGTTCAATATTCATAGAACTATCATAGCAGGTATCTGGAAAAATGCAACCCGTCAGTACAGCCTGCGTGCTCCCCCGTTACGGAGACGCCTTTTGCGCGGCGCGATGTTGGCCAGCCACTTGCCGGTCCCGACAAATTCACAGTATCCTGCTTCGGTATCATCGTCAAACAGGCTGCTGGCAGTGCACCACCTCTTCTGACAGGCAGGAAGCCATCTCGAAGCATCGGATGGGCCATCATGCATGGAGCGGGACATGAACGGCATATTCCTCTCTCCTTCTTATCGATTCCTTGTCACCTATTTTATGGTCGCCCGTTTTTAATCATTCGAAACGGGGCATCGGAAAATACAGCGAAACCGGCACGCCTTCTTCTGTACCTGCGGCTTGGGTTGCGGAAGGGAGAGCGGCTGGTCAACCCATTTTTTCGGGACGGGACGCGATGCGCTATACTATACCTGATGGATTGGATAGCAGGAGGATAACCGGATGGACGAGCGTGTCATCATCGTGGAAGGAAAAACGGATCGGGAGCGGCTGAAGCGGGTGTTGGCCGAGACGGTTGCCATTTATTGCACGTACGGTTCTTATCATGCGGAAAAAATCGAACGGTTGGCGGAGAAGATCGGTCCGGCAGCCGAGGTGTATATTTTCACGGATGAAGATTACAGCGGCAGGAAGCTGCGGGCCCAACTGCGGGAGGATTTCCCCGATGCGATTCATCTGTATACGAAAAAAGAGTTCGCGGAAGTGGCCCGCACGCCTGACGAGGTCCTGGCGGAAATTCTGGAGGAAGCAGGTTTTCTGGTTCAGAGCGGGTAGGTTGATCCAAAGAATAAGTTCGCTCCCCAATGGCAATACCAATGCTAACAACAGACTCTACACCCGGGAGTGAATCTTGTGCGCCAATTGCTTGCCTATGTCGGGCGGATGAACATCCTCGCGTGGTTTTTGGGCCTCTTCGTTGCCCATGCCGCGCTGTACCTGCTGCTGGGAACGGCCACCTGGCTGTCCACCTCGCTGCTCGCCGCAGCTGTTTGGGGGGCGGTCCTGCTGTTGGTCAGGTGGGGCGTGAGACGATGGGCGGGGAACGAGGAGGGATTTCGCCGGTGAAACGCCTGTTTCTATGCCTTGTCACACTCAGTCTCTGGATGGCGGCCGCTGCGGCTGACATCAGCCATGCCCAGACGCAGCCGTCCGGCATCGATGTCTATACCGTGCAGCCTGGCGACAGCTTATGGAAAATCGCGCAGAAATACAAGGTGGGGCTTGCGGAGATCATTCGCGCCAACCCGCAAATTCGCAACCCCAATCTGATTTATCCGGGCCAAAAGGTGAAAGTGCCGCTCGTCCCCGTGCAGATCCGGGCGGTCGAGGAGCAGGTGGTGAAGCTGGTGAATGCGGAGCGGGCAAAACGGGGCCTGAAACCGCTCACCGCCAACTGGCAGCTTTCCCGGGTAGCCCGCATCAAATCGCAGGATATGCGGGATCGCGGCTATTTTTCCCATACCTCCCCCACCTACGGCTCGCCGTTTGACATGATGCAGGCGTTTGGCATCGCGTATCATGCGGCGGGGGAAAACATTGCCGCCGGACAGACGACGCCAGCCGCCGTGATGCAAAGCTGGATGAACAGCGCGGGACACCGGCAGAACATCCTGAATCCGCAGTTTACCCAGATCGGGGTCGGATACGCGACGGGCGGCTCGTACCGTTACTACTGGACCCAGATGTTTATCCGACCGTAATTTCCGTAAAAAAGCGCTCCAGCTTCTATGGCAGGAGCGCGTGATTCTTTATAGGCCCCTGCCCGCACCGCGTTTCGGGACGGACGGGGCCGTTTCTTCGCAGATCGTCAAGAGAGCAGGCGGGAGTCATCATCCCAGGCCCTAATAATGCCAGTACCCGAGGAACTGCATCGCCAGGATGATGGCGCCCAGAATCCAGACGTAGATCGCGAATCCTTTCATCGATCCCCGGCTGATGATCCGCAGCATCCAGCGAATGGCGAAATAACCGAAAATGGCGGCAAACAGGGTGCCGATCAGCATGGGGAGAAGATTGGCGCTTTCCGCCGGATTTTCCACCAGCTTCTTCGTTTGCAGCACTACCGCCCCCAGAATCGCGGGCAGAGAGAGCAGGAAAGAGAAGCGGGCGGCTTCTTCGCGTTTGATCCCCCGCAGGAGCGCGCCGGCGATGGTCAGCCCGGAGCGCGAGATGGCAGGCAGGATCGCGGCCCCTTGCAGGGTTCCGATGATCAGGGCGTCCAGATAATTGATCTGGTCAAAGCTGCGGTGCCCTTTCCGCATGGATTCCACGCCCCACAGGATCAGCCCGGTCGCGATAAACTCATAGCCGATCGTCGCCCCGGTACGGGCGATTTCCTCAAAATAGTCTTCAAAGGCCAGGCCGATGACGGCGGTTGGAATGGTTCCCACCACCAGCAGACGGGCCAGCTTGCCGAACGGATTGGCCAGCAGGTGCCTGATTTCCGGCCAGAAGACGATGACGACGGCAATCAGCGTGCCGAAATGAAGCATCGTGTCATACAGCAGCCCCGCCTCCTGGAGGCCAAACAGCTCGCGGAACAAGACGAGATGACCGGTACTGGAGATCGGCAAGAATTCGGTCAATCCCTGGACAATTCCCAGAATGATATGCTCAATTAAGATTAACATCGGCTTCTCTCCTTGCTCGATAGTCACTTGCTATGTATGTCCCGTTTGGCGACCTTGCCTATTTTACCACGTTTTCGTGCGTGTGTCCGTAAAAATTTACGGTAACAGGCTGGAATGGATTGATATAATGGGGAAAGGTCAAGCAGGGAAGAAAGGAATGTTCTGGACGTGAAAAAACAAGCAGGCAGCAGACAAAACAGCGGTTTCCTGCAGGCGGGGATGACCGCCTCCCTGATCGTGTCGCGCAGGACTGCGTACGGCTATTTCCTGGATGATGCGGGCGACGGCATCCTTCTGCACCAAAACGAAGCGGTGGGAACGCTGGAAGTGGGGGATCAGGTAACCGTTTTTCTCTACCTTGACGCCGAAGACAGGCTGACGGCGACGATGCACATGCCCATCGTCGGCTACGGGGAGTACGGCTGGCTGGAAGTGGTTGCCGTGTCGCCCCGGCTGGGGGTGTTTGTCCATAACGGCATCAGCAAGGATCTGCTGGTGTTTGTCGATGATCTGCCCCAAAGGCAGGAGGAGTGGCCGCGCGTGGGAGACCATTTGCTGGTCACGATGAAGCGGGATAAAAACGGCCGTCTGATCGCCAAGCCGGCGACGGAAGAGGTGATGCGCGAGATCAGCGTTCCGGCCGACAAATCCATGCTGAACAAGTGGGTGGAAGGCACGGTCTACAAGGTGATCGGAGCAGGGGCTCTCCTCTTTACCGATGAGGAGCATATCCTGTTTGTGCACCGGGACGAGATGACCGAGCACCTGCGGCTGGGGCAGACGGTGCGCTGCCGGGTCAGCTTCGTGCGGGAGGACGGGCGGCTCAACGGTTCCATGCGCGGCCGCAAGGAGCAGCAGTACGGCGAAGATGCGGACAGCCTGCTGCGCTATCTGGCGAGCCGCGGCGGCGCCATGCCGTACACGGATGATACGCCTGCGGATATCATCAAACAGAAGTTCGGCATCAGCAAGGCCGCCTTCAAACGAGCCATGGGCAAACTGCTCAAGGAACGGCTCGTCGAGCAGCGGGAAGGCTGGACCTATCTGAAGCGGGAGGCAGCCGCCCTCCACGCGGAGAAGGATGGCTTGGAATCATGAAAAAACCCGGCGCTTGGCCGGGTTTTTCATATGCCTAATGATGCAGATGGAACGGAATCGTGGATACCACCACATCCTTGCGGTTAATGAGCACGGTTCTCAGCAGCAGGGCCGTCTGATTGTGCAGCAGGGTATGCCACCATTTTTTGACGACGAATTGGGGGACGACCACCGTGAGAAATTCCGCTTCTTTTTCCTTCTCCAGCGTATCGATGTATTTCAGCAGCGGCCCAAGCAGGGTGCGGTAAGGGGAACGCAGGATGATCAGCGGAATGTCCAGGTCCCACTGCTCCCACTTGTCCCTGATCTTCGCCGCCTGCTCGTCATCAAATCCCACGGTGACGACGACGATATCGTCCGAAATGCTTTGGGCATACGAGATGGATTGCAGCACCAGCTTGCTGATCCCGGATATCGGGATGATCACTTTCGTTTTCAGCTTGGTTGGCTGGGCGCGCAGATCCAGACGCAGTTCCTTGGCGATTTCGGTGTAATGGCTGCGAATCGTGTAGAAGATCCATACCAGGAGCGGGATCGCCAGGGCGACCATCCAGGCCCCTTCGGTGAATTTGGACACGATCGTGATAAGCGTGACCAGACCGGTGATCAACGTCCCGAAGGCCGTAATCCCCATCTGCAGGAATTTTCTCTGGGGTTGGCCGAGAAACACTTTTACCATGCCCCATTGGGCGATGGTAAAGGAGAGAAACACGCCGACCGCATAAAGAGGGATCAAGGCATGCGTATCTCCCCCAAACCCGATGATCAGCAGGATGGCCAGCACGCTTAACAGGATGATGCCGTTTGAAAAGACCAGGCGGTCACCGCGCATCGCCAAGGGGCGGGGAAGGAATCCGTCCTGGGCGATGATGGAGGATAGCTGCGGAAAGCCGGTAAAGCTGGTGTTGGCCGCCAGAAACAGGATCAGCATCGTCGCCACTTGAATCAGGTAGTAAAGCGGGCCGCGTCCGAATACGTGCTCGGCAATCTGGGAGACGACCGTCTCATGTTCTTTCGGCCCGATGCCGAAAGCAGAGGCCAGGATCGTAATGCCAAAAAACATCGTGCCCAGCAGGAGAGACATCCATGCCATGGTGATGGCCGCATTGCGGGGAGCAGGCGAACGGAATGCGGGAACGCCGTTGCTGATCGCCTCCACGCCGGTCAGCGCGGAACAGCCGGAAGCGAATGCCCGCAGGATCAGCAGAACGGCTGTCCAGGAGGCGATGTCCCCCAGCTCGCCCGCTGCGGGGGATGCATAGCCGTGCCAGCCTTCTCTCCAGATCTGGAAGCCCCCTGCGCTGACCATCAGCAGGATCGACACGATAAACAGGTAGGTCGGATAGGCGAACACGGTGGCCGACTCCCGGATCCCGCGCAGGTTGAGAATCATGAGCACCAGCACCAGCAAGACGCCGATCTCCACCTTCCAGGGAATCAAGGCAGGAAAGGCGGACAGCAGGGCAGCCACGCCGGAACTGATGCTGACCGCCACTGTCAGCACATAGTCGATCATCAAGGCGGCGCCGGCGACCAGGCTGGAAGCGGTGTTGAGATGTTCCTTGGCAACGATGTAGGCTCCCCCGCCGGACGGGAAGTTGTGCACGATCTGGCGGTAGGAGAGCGTCACCACCAACAGCAGGATCAGAATGCCGATGGCGATCGGGATGGAATAGGAAAACGCCCCGACCCCGATGACGGCCAGTACGAGCAGGATCTCTTCCGTCGCGTAGGCCACGGATGACAAGGCGTCGGAGGAAAAGATGGCCAGTGCCTTCCATTTCAGCAGTTTTTCATGGGCCAACTGCCGGGTGCGCAGTGGTGAACCGATTAGCAATCGCTTGAGTTGACCGACTGTCATTGATGAGCAACCTTCTTTCGGGATTCATGACTTGTTCAATAATAACGCGTGAGATAAAAAAGACCGCAAAGGTAGTATTACCCTTGCAGTCACAACTATGACCAATGCAAGTGAATCCCCCTTTCCAGCTACGCTTACGAGGTTAGCTGACGGATTCGGGCAGTGGAATTGCCCTACGCAGGTTCTGCGATTCACCCCAATGTGTGGTTCCCCCGTTCTTGCGATTCAGCGTAATTAAATATGATTAAGTTTGATATTGAACATAATCCTTCGATTGTGTTCCCGGCAATGGTGAAGGGAATCGATGTAAGCGCATACAAGCACCTTTTTAGATTTTTTTTGCCTTCGCGCATCGGCGGGCGCAGCGGGATGATTTCATGAGAAAACCGCCGGTTCATGACCGGCGGTTTTTCATTGGTTCGTGATAGGGGTATCAGGAGGATGCTTGCAGCTGCTTGTTGCGCCCCTTGTAGTAGGAGTACCCATAGGCCAAGCCGAGCAGCGCAAAGCCGATCAGGTCGGTCGTCAAGCCTGGAATCACGCACAGGACCCCCCCGGCGATGGCGGCCAGACGCTCGATCGGATTCATCTTGGCCATCCAGTAGCCGATCAAGCCGGCCCCTACGCCAATCATGCCGAGCGTCGAGGTCAGCATGATCCAGATCGACTCGTACCAGGTGGTATTAATCAACAGAAGCTGCGGCGAATAGACGAAGATGTACGGAGCCATAAACGCCGCGATGGATAATCTCGTGGACTCCACGCCCGTCTTGATGGGATCCGAGTTGGCGATCCCGGCTGCCGAGAATGCTGCCAGGGCAACCGGCGGCGTAATGTCGGCCACGATCCCGAAGTAGAAGGTAAACATATGGGCCGCGATTGCCGGCACACCCAGCAGCACCAGGGCAGGAGCCGCGATGGTCGACGTAATGATATAGTTGGCGGTGGTTGGTGTTCCCATCCCCAGGATCAGCGACGCGATCATGGTGAAGAACAGCGTCAGGAATACGGAGCCGCCGGCCAGATCAAGCAGACCATTGGCCAGCTTCAACCCGATACCGGTCAGGGTGACGGTTCCTACAATGATTCCGGCGCAGGCGGTAGCCGCAACGACACCGAGCGCCTGCTTGGCACCGGTCGCCAGCGCTTCGATGATATCCCGCAGGCCCATGCGCGTCTCTTTGCGGAACGCCCCGACGATGATGGTGGAGATGATTCCGACAATGGCCGACATTTCCGCCGACAAACCTGCCGTCAGCACGCCGATAATGATGAAGATCGGCAGCAGCAGGTACAGTTTTTTCAGCACTTCCTTGCGATTCGGCATCTCTTCTTCGGTCAGGCCGCGCAGCCCCAGACGCTTCGCTTCAAAGTGGGTCATGATCCAGACGCCGGCGAAGAACAGAATGGCAGGCAGGGCAGCCGATTTCGCGATTTCGAGATACGGGACGTTGATGAACTCCGCCATCAGGAACGCTGCAGCCCCCATGATCGGCGGCATGATCTGTCCGCCGGTCGACGAGGAGGCTTCCACCGCGGCGGCAAACTCCGAGCGATACCCCAGCCGTTTCATCATCGGAATGGTAAACGCCCCGGAGGTGACCACGTTGGCAACGGAGCTTCCGCTGATGGTTCCTTGCAGCGCGCTGGAGAAGACGGCTACCTTGGCCGGACCGCCGATGCGCCGGCCGGCTATGACGAGCGAAAGATCGTTAAAGTATTCGCCCACGCCCGTTTTGTCCAAAAAGGCGCCAAACAGGATGTACAAAAAGATAAACGTGGACGAAACCGCCAGCGGTGTGCCAAGGATGCCTTCCAGTGTGTAATAGCTGTGGCCGATGATGCGGGCGACGTCCACACCCCGATGCTCCAGGAAGCCGGGCATGTACGGCCCATAATACGTATAAAGCAAAAAGGCAGCGGCGATGATGGCGATCGGCAGCCCCACGACGCGGCGAGCCGCTTCCAGCACCAGCAGGATGATGATGCCGCCAATTACCAGATCAAGCGTGGTGTAGTTGCCGGTACGCAGTACCAGTCCCTCGTAATCGTATACCCAATAAAGCGACGTTAAAATGGCCAAAATCGAGAGAATGATATTCACAATGCCGACTTTGTTGGTTGCCCCTTTCGCTCTCGCCGGGAAAAGGAGATAGACCAGTCCAAGCCCAAAGGCCAGGTGAATCGGACGGTGTATCTGCGGGGGCAGGATCAGAAACGTACTGCTGGCCAGCTGATAAACGGAGAAGAGCACCAGCATGACGAATGTGATCCATTTCATTGGACCGGTAACTTTTCGGAACGCTGATTCCTTGTCGTACTTCGCAATCAGCTCTTCCATCTCTTGTTGACTCATGGGTTGCGTGCTCACATTCTAACCTCCAATTCTTTGCCAAATAGATTGTTTCTCCACCTGAATCGTGACGGCAGAGCCGGGTGTATCCAGCGTGCCGAGAGGAATCTCCTGTCCCTGAAAGAGCAGCGTATGGTTCGCTCTGACCTGACCGATAAACAAATGGAGGGCGGGAAAGATGCGATTCATGCCGACGATGCGGAACCTGTCCTTTTCAATCAGCAGCTTTTCCCCGGGAGCCAGGCCGCTCTCCATCCCGATGCCGTACTCTTTGAACGTCTCTTCGACCAGGACAACCTTCCCTCCCTGCACCTGATAAAACTCTTCGACAGGCGTCCGGTGAATGGAGTGGGTCCAGCGTATGCCAAACCGGCTTCCTTCCTGGACGTCATGGCTCCACACCAATCGATTGCTGCCGATCTCGCGGATGGCGAGAACCGTAAAGAGCGGAATGCTCAAAAGGAAGGAAAGGGCTGCCAGAACGATCAGGAAGGAGAAAAGGCGGAACGCAGTCCGCCCTTTCGCTGTTCCCGCAGTTGTTGACTTGTGCATCTACGCTTATTTCACGCCTTTTTCGGTGAAATACTTTTTGGCGCCCGGATGCACCGGCAGGCTGATACCGGCCAGGGCTTCTTCCACTTTGATCTCTTTTGCTTTTGCGTGTCCCAGCTTGTCGATGTTGTCGAAGATCGCTTTCGTCACTTTGTACACGAGGTCTTCGCTCAGATCGGAACGAACGACCAGCAGGGATTTGACGGATACGGTGGTCACATCGTCCGGAACCGTTTCATACGTTTTGCCGGGAATCGTCGTTTTCACATAAAATGGATATTTGCTGATCAGGGCATCGATCTTGTCGGCATCAACCGGAATGATCTTGACGCCTGTGGTAGCGGCCAGCTCCGTAATCGCCGCGGTCGGGGTTCCGGCCGTTTGGAAGGCGGCGTCAAGCTGACCGTCCTGGATCGCCTTGGCAGAGTCGGCGAAGGAGAGGCGCTGCAGCTGCAGATCTTCAAATTTCAGCCCATATGCTTCCAGGATTTGCTTCGCGTTCAGCTCGGTACCGCTGCCGGGTGCGCCGACGGATACGCGCTTGCCTTTGAGGTCGGCGACGCTGTTGATGCCACTGTCCGGCGCTACCACGATCTGAATGGTTTCGTTGTACAGGGCGCCGATGGCCTGGAAGTCGATTTTGCCATCCTGCTGGAACATCTCCGTTCCCTTGCTGGCATAGTCCGCGATGTCGCTTTGCGTGAAAGCGATATCCGCTTTCTTGTCGCGAATCAAGCGCAGGTTCTCGGCAGAAGCGCCTGTGGATTGGGCAGTGGCCGTGATGCCGGCATTTTTCGTGATTTGTTCAGCCATGCCGCCGCCCAGCGGATAGTAGGTTCCGCCCGTACCGCCGGTGGCAATGATCAGCTGGTTCGGATCGTTGCTTGCCTGGCCGCCTCCACCGCCAGCGCCGCCGCCCGCATTGCCTTGGCCGCCACCGCCGCCACAGGCCGTCAGCGACAAGCTCAGCAGAAGAGCCAGTGATACCAACAGATTACGTTTCTTCACAGTGTAATCCCCCTTTTTCTTTCTCTTGTAATGATAGGTATATACCTATATTTTTCCATTATACAGTATTCTCTATAGATTCTACAAAAAACTACAAAAAGTTTTTCGGTTCATTTGGATGGCAACAATAGGGAGAAGGGAGGACAGATATGCTAATATAATGCTATCGTGACAAAGGAGGACCTGCATGATGAGGCATGAGATTCGGCATCCGTGGCAGCTGCTGTATCGGGTATATCGACACGTGAAACCCGTGATGGAACGGGAATTTGCCGCCTGGTACCGACGAGCCGGGGAGATTCCTGATGCGGAATTGCGCAAACAGGCGCTCTCCAGCATGACGACGAAGAAATTTCACTGCCAGGGCGGGGCCGTTTATGCCGCGCAGGCCCTTTCCTACGTCGATCATCTCGTGCCGTTGATCGTGGCCTACCAGACGATCAGCGACTATCTGGACAATCTGTGCGACCGCAGCACGTCGCTCGACCCGCAGGATTTTCGGCATCTGCACCGCTCCATGCAGGATGCCCTGACGCCGGGAGCCCCCCTGCATGACTATTACCGGTACCGGGAGGAGAAGGACGACGGCGGTTATCTGGCGGCGCTGGTAGAGACCTGCCAGCGTCACGCTGCGCAGCTTCCCGCTTATGCCAAGGTGCAGGAGCGCGTTTTGGAGCTTTCCCTTCTGTACAGCGATCTGCAGGTATACAAGCATATCGCGCATGCACAGAGGGAGGCGGAACTTCTCGCCTGGTGGAGAAAGTATCAGGAGCGCTATCCGGAGATATACTGGCAGGAGTTTTCGGCGGTGACGGGTTCAACCATCGGCATCTTTGCGCTGTTTTGCCTGGCGACGGATGAAAAGCTTGACGACGAGACGATTGCGGCCGTGGACGCGGCCTATTTTCCGTGGGTATGCGGCCTCCATATCCTGCTCGACTATTTGATCGATCTGGAAGAAGACCGGCTGGGGGGCGATCTTAATTTTGTCAGTTACTATTCTTCCACGGAAGAAGCGTTGGAGCGGCTGCAGTATTTTGTGGAGCGGGCCAAGGAGAGTGTTGCCGGCCTGCCGAACGAGCCATTTCACAGGATGATTGTGGACGGACTGGTGGCGTTTTACCTGGCCGATCGCAAGGTGAACCGCAGCCAGCCCGCCATTTACACCATTGCCAGGCAGCTGCTCAGACAGGCACGCGGGCTGCCCGGCGTGCTCTTCTATTTGAACAGCTTGCTGGTGCGGCGCTAGCTAGCTCAAATGCTTTTTCTTGTACCGAAAGCCTGCGCCCATCAACAGACCGGAGCCAATCAGGCAGACGATGGTGCCGAGCACGCTTTTTTCCGCGATGGCGATGCCTACCGCCACAAAGCAAGCGGCAACGCCGATCGCAAGGGCCAGGGTAACAAGCTGATATCGTGTCATATGGTTTGTTCGCCCTCCTCTTACACAATGAGATCATTATACCTTATTTTCGAACAGGATGATTACATTTCGCCAAATGCGGGTATATCTTTGGGGAACCATCCAGTTGCATAGGGAACACCCGGAGGAAGACAGATGGAGAGCATTTTACAGATAAAACGCGGGAAAAAGATGTATGAAGGGAAAGTCACCTACGAGGAGGGGGATTTGCTGCAGGCCGTATTCGATGAAAAGGTGGATCTGCCGGTAGGGGATCCGGTCTCCTGCATGATTACGCGCAATTTCGAGCAGATGCATACGTTTGAAGGGGTCATCCTTGCCAAAGACGACAACAAGCTGATCGTGTTCCACTCGCCGACCGCCAAGGAATTCAAGGAACAGCGGCGCCGCTACCCCCGTTTCGAAGTGAACCTGAAGGGCTGGATTCGTCTGCCCGGCACGGAGCAGGAGAAGTCCATTCTGTTTTATCCGTCGGTGGAGCTGGTAAACATCAGCCTGGGCGGCCTTGCTTTCCGGTTTGATCAGAAGATTCCGCTCAAGGCGCGCCTCCCGTTTTATACCGAGCTGTATGGACGCGGGCGGGAGGATGGCGAGGTCAAGGCGCATCTGGAAGTGACGCACGCCAGGGAGGATGAGGGCGCCATGCTGTACGGCTGCAAGATTGTCGAGATCGATTCGAAAAATCTGCTGACCTTGCGGAAATACCTGCTGCAGCGGCAGCTGGAGGAATTGAAAAACATGTCGTGACCACGTCGGAGGGCGTGGTTTTTTGGTTGGTTCACCTCTAGGCGACGGCAGAGCGATGTTTTGTGTTTCGGTTGATGGTATAGAATGATGGTATGGACACTCTGCGGAGCGGAATGGAAACGCGTATTGCACCGACGATCCCGGTCATCTGTCTCTGCTGGAGGACTGGCTCTGAACAGGAGGGAGACTGGATGAAACGTGGGCGTGTGTTTGGAAGGCGTGTGGTCTTGGCGCTGCTGTCCTGGCCGGAACGGGCTGCGAAGAAGCATTGTCACAGCCGCCGATCCGGGAAGAGACAGCGGTGCAGCCGTCCCGGGCGGTGGAACCAACCATCCTGGATGACAGGCAGATTCCCTACCGCGCGGACGTGGTGGCAGCCGGCCTCGATGTGCCGTGGGAGCTTGTCTGGGCGCCGGATGGCCGCATCTTTCTAACGGAAAGACCGGGGACGATTCGTGTGATGGTACAGGGAGTCTTGCAGCGCGAACCAGTCATCTCCTTCCCCGCCCCGTTTGTCAGCGAGGGGGAGGGCGGACTGCTTGGCCTTGCGCTAGATCCGGATTTTGCCCAAAACCGCTTTCTCTACGCGTACCATACCTATCGGGAGGGCAACCAGATTTTCAACCGCGTCATTCGCCTGCGGGAACAAAACAACCGCGCGGCCATCGACAAGGTGCTGATCGATCGCATCCCGGGCGGCGTGATCCATAACGGCGGCCGTATCAAGATCGGCCCGGATCGCCATCTCTATATCACCACGGGCGATGGCGGCGTTCGCCAGCGGGCGCAGGACCTGTCCAGCCTGGCAGGCAAAATCCTGCGCATCCGGCTGGACGGCAGCATCCCCCCTGACAATCCGTTCCCCGGTTCTCCCGTCTACAGCTATGGCCACCGCAATCCCCAAGGGCTTGCCTGGAGTCCGGCCAGCGGAGCCCTGTACAGCTCCGAGCACGGCCCATCCGGCCACGATGAGATCAACCTGATCCAGCCGGGCGCCAATTACGGCTGGCCCGTCATTCAGGGAGATGAACAGGCCCCTGGGATGAGGCCGCCGCTGGTGCACAGCGGCAGTAACACCTGGGCCCCGGCGGGAATGGCGTTTGTCAATACCGGCTCGTGGGCTTCCCAGCTGCTTGTAGCCAACCTGCGCGGCGAACAGGTGCTGAAGATCGCCCTTTCGGCGGAGAATCCGGCGGTGGCTGGTGATGTCAGCGCCTTTTACCCCGGCAGATTCGGCCGCTTGCGCGATGTCGCGGCGGCCCCGGACGGCACGCTCTACCTCCTGACCAGCAACCGGGATGGGCGCGGCGCCGAACGGCCGGGCGATGACAAGATCATCAGGCTGACTCCTCTGCGTTAGCCGCTTTGGTTTCCTGCTTTTTTCCCCAGATCACGGACTGGAACAGGATGCCGCCCAGTCCCACCGCACCGATGACCGCCCCGACCAGCACGAAGGTTTGCGCCGATCCCAGCGCGGTGATCATCAGCCCTCCCAGAAGCGGTGCGATCAGGAAGACACCGCTGGTCAGGGAATCGAGAATCCCCGTCACACGCCCGATCGCTTCTGCGGGCGTCTCTTTTTGCCGTACATACTGGCTGCAGACGAATGTCAGCCCCGTCCCGATGCCCCCGAGGAAGGCGGCGGCCAGCGGCCATTGGATACCGGCTCCCGGCCGCAGCAGGCCCACCCAGCCGAACATCAGCCCGATCAACAGGATACCGCCCCCGAGAGGCCAGCCGTACGATGCAATCTCCTTCCGTCTGGTCAGCCAGGCCATCGCCAGCAGCGCCCCCGCGCCCACCGCGCTGACCGACCAGCCCACCAGCTCGGGATGGCCGACCGCTTTTTCCCGCAGGATGGTGGTGAATTGGGCGTCGATCAGCTGAATCGCCAGCATGGCAAGCAGGGAAAACAACGTGCTGGCCAGCAGCACCCGGCTGCCCCACAGGACCCGCCAGCCCTCTTGCCACGCCTCGCGCAGAGGCGGTTTTTCCGACGGACCGGCGCTGGCCGAACGCCCTTCCTCCACCATTCCGATCGAAAGCAGGAGGAGGGCTGAGACGAGAAAGCTGACCGCATTGGCATGCAGACAAACCGCGGGCGAGGCATAAGCCGCCGCCGTGCCTCCCAACAGCGGCCCCAGTACCTTGCCTGCCTGGAAGACGGTGCCGTTCCACGACGCAGCCTGCAGCAGCTGCTCGGGCGGGACCGCATGCCGGGTCAAGGCCTGCTGGGCCGGGGTATGAAAGACGCTGCTGCAGGAACGCAGCAGGATAAAGAGAAAAAGCCAACCCGGATCGGGAGCCTGCGTCATCAGAAGGGTCAGGGCGGCGCGCAGCAGATCCGTGGCGACCATCAAACGCAGCTTGTTCCAACGGTCGGCGGCGATCCCCGCAAGCTGGCCGAGCACCATCCCGGGTCCGGCGTACATCAAGGGCAGGAGCGCCATGGTCATCGGGTCGGCCTGCCAATGAAAGCCCAGCAGGACCGACACCGCAATGAAATCGAACCAGTCTCCCAGCGTGGAGAGTCCATAAGCGGCAAACAGCCGAACAAAAACGCGATTCTTCCAAAGCATCAAAAAGCCCCTTTCCGTCTGTCTGCTTCCACGGTAAAGGGGTAATGTCAGAAAAATATCAGAGGTGCGCGCGCAGGAGCGGAAAAATCTTTTGCACCAGTTCGGCAAAACGGTACTGCTTCGCCAGCGACTGCCACATCTGTTCGTACTTTTGCCTCCATTCGGCGTCCACGTCGAATTGCCGAAGATAGAGAAGAATGATCCGGACGTTGAAAATGAGATGGGGGACAAACCGTGTCCGTTTGACAATCCCGATCCCTTCATCCAGCAATCGGCGCGCTTCCGCCTTGTCTCCGGCCTGATAGCAGGCCAATCCCCTGGCGACGGTGAATGATCCCAGTTCGCGCCGCATCGGCGTATCGGCGAGCGTGCGGCCGGCTTCCCGGATAATGGACGCCGCTCCTTTTTCCTGGGTAAACAGGCAGAGCAGGAGCTTGTCCACCAGCAGGACGAGGGTAAAGCTGGGCGAATGCATGGCAGCCACCATCGGTTCCACTTCCGCCAGTTTTGCCTTGGCATTCGCATACCGACCCGCTTCGGCGTACAGGCGCACGCCGGTTATCTCCAGGTCGGGCAGCCACTCCCTGGGCAGCTTGTGCTTGTGCTGGAGCATGCGCTCATAGTAGTGGAGCGCTTGCCCGGCATCGAATTGAACATGAGAAAAGATGAACAGCAAATAGGGAGCCTTCTCCCAGAACGTCAGCGCATCCGTCTCCACCAGCCAGTGAAAATCGCCGCTGACGAACGGGATATAGACCCGGTAAAAGGGAGGCAGCTCAATGCCCAATGTCTCCCGATTGGCGGCCATCATCAGCATCGCGTCTCCCATCCCGATGCCGTGATACTTCTCGATCAGCTTGCGGACGTGCTCTTGAAACTCCTCCCCGAGCAGCAGCGGATGATCCACCCCGCCTTTTTCTTTGAGCGTCAGCTTGTAGCCGTATCCTCTGACCGTCTCAATCGTCAGCAGATCATCCCACGCCTTCAGTTTTTTGCGAAGGCGGTACACATGATCATCCACGGTGCGATCGGTGGGATCCTCCAGACCCCAGACGCGGTCAAGGAGCTCCGTGCGGCTGAAAGCCTGGTTCCGATGCTCGTACAGGAAGGCAAACAGCGCGTATTCCCGGGGAAGGAGCCGGATGGTTTCCGTGGAGGTCGCCACCTTGTACTCTTCCGGCTGCAGGCGTATGCGTGTCTCGTTACTTCCCATCGCGGATCCCGTACTTTCGCATTTTGTTGTAGAGCGTGCCGCGCGAGATGCCGAGCAGCTCGGCAGCCGCCTTCTTATTGCCGTAGGTGCGGTCCAGGGCGGCCAGGATCCGCTCCTGTTCCGTGCCGTTCCCTCCCGATACACCGCCCTTCAGCGGTCGTGGCGCGATGGCAGCAGCCGGTGGCCGTTCGGGGACGGCCAGGGAGAGGGCCGTTTCGGAGCGGATGGAGGCGGGCAAGTGATCCGGCAAAATCACGCCGCCTTCCTGCAGAATGAACAGGCGTTCGATCACATTGCGCAGCTGCCGGATGTTGCCCGGCCAGGAATAATCGAAAAGCGCCTGCATCACTTCCGGCGCGATCCGGGGGACGGGCTGGCCGTGGGCAATGGAATGCTCCTGGATAAAGATCTGGACCAGTTCGAGAATATCCTCCTTGCGCTCCCGCAGCGGCGGAATCTCCAGCGAAAATACGTTCAGCCGATAGTAAAGATCTTCGCGGAAGCGCCCTTCCGCCACCATCTGCTCCAGATTCCGGTTGGTGGCCGCGATGATGCGGGTATTGACCGTGATCGGGTCGGTGCCGCCAACCCGGTAGAACTGCTTCTCCTGCAGCGCGCGCAGCAGCTTCACCTGCAGCTCCAGGGGCAGTTCGCCGATTTCGTCGAGAAAAAGAGTGCCGCCGTGCGCCATCTCCAGCTTGCCGGGTTTCCCTTTTTTCTCCGCGCCGGTAAACGCGCCCCCCTGATAGCCGAACAGCTCGCTCTCGAACAGGGCGGCCGGAATCGCCGCGCAGTTGATCGCAATAAACGGCTTGTCGTGCCGTCTGCTGGCTTGATGGATCGCCTGGGCAAACAGTTCCTTGCCGACGCCGCTCTCTCCATACAGGAGAACGGTCGCGTCGGTCTGCGCCACCTTTTTGGCGGCCTGGATGGCGGCCTGGATCGAGGCGGAATGGCCTTTGATGGCAAAGAACGGATCGTCCGCCGCCTGGTAGCGGTTCATCTCCTGCTTCAGGGTATGAAGATGGGCGGTCGTATCCGCCAATTCCTGGTTCAGGCGCACCAGCTCGGTGATATCCTGCTCGATGGAGATGGCGCCGATAATCTCGCCATTCAGCCGGATCGGAGCGGAGTTGATCAGCACATGGCGGTCGGGCCGCGGGACATGATAGACCCGCTGCACGGTGGTGCCTTGGGCGAGCGCATCTTTCAACCGGATCGAGTCGCTGGCAAAGTGGGTTTCCAGCGATGTGCCGATCACGTTTTCCCGGGAGATCTCATAGATTTTCTCCGCCGCCTCATTCCAGTACAGCACGGTATTGGACGTGTCCACCACCGTGGTGGCCTCGCTCATGGTATCCAGCAGCGTTTCCAGCAGGGCGGCCTGGTTGCCGCAAACATCGGTCATGGCTGCCAGCAGCCCGTGAAGCGAGACAACGCCGGCCGGTTCGCCATGGCTGTCCAGAAGCACCAGACAGGAAAGGCGCGGATTCTTCAGCATGGTGCGGCACGCCTCCGGAAGCGGACAGCTTGCCGGCACAGCGGCGGCCGCAGCGACGGTGCCGTCCTGCTTCCGAACACCTTCGATCCGTCCTGCGCGTAGGATGACATTGGCAGCATCTATCGGCTCCGCAAAGGCGGAGACTGCTGCAGAAAAAGAGAATAACGGACTCAAAAAATCACATCCTATTTGAAAAGGGATTTCCACGTGTCTAACCATAAGTGTACAAAATCGAACACTGCTTGTACATATGTGTAAAAATGGATGGCAGATAGCGGGCGTGTTGCAGCTTTCCGGCGGGGTTTGCCGAGTTGGCACGAATTATGCTTGGAAGTGTCCGTACAAGCATGTGAGGAGGAGACACAGTAGCATGGAACAATTGATGAGAGATTTCTTCCTGTTTCTGTCCAAAAACAAGACGCTGAACGCCGCGGCGAAAAAGTGGGGACTGCGCTTCGGGGCGAGCCGTTTTGTTGCAGGGGAAACCATTGAGGAAGCGATCCGCAATGTCCGGGAACTGAACAAAAAAGGACTCGTCTGCACCCTTGACCATCTGGGGGAATTCGTCTTCAGCGTGGAAGAGGCCAATGAATCGGCGGATTACTGCATCAAAACGCTGGAAGCGATCGCCGCGTCCGGCGTGGATTGCAACCTGTCGCTGAAAATGACCCAGCTCGGTCTGGATATCAGCAGGGATCTGTGCATGAACAACATGCGCCGCATTCTTGACGTGGCCAAAAAGAACGGCAACATCTTTGTGCGCATTGACATGGAAGACTATGCGCACAACGAAATCACCCTGGACATTTTAAATGAACTGCTGGAGGATTATGACAACGTCGGCACCGTGATTCAGGCATATCTGTACAAATCCGCCGACGATATCGAGAAGCTGAAGGAGAAGCGCGTCAACCTGCGTCTGGTCAAAGGCGCATACAAGGAATCGCCCGAGGTCGCTTTCCCCAACAAAGCGGATGTGGACGAGAATTACAAGAAAATCATCAAACAGCATCTGCTAAATGGCAACTATGCGGCCATCGCCACCCATGACGACAACATCATCAACTATGTGAAGCAGTTGGAGAAGGAGTACAACATTCCGCGCACCCAGTTTGAATTCCAGATGCTGTACGGCATCCGTCCGGAAACGCAGGTGGAACTGGCGAGAGAAGGGTACAAGATGCGCGTGTATGTGCCGTATGGCAACGATTGGTTTGGCTATAACATGCGCCGTCTGGCCGAGCGTCCGGCCAACGTGGCGTTCGTGCTCAAAGGCATCTTTTCGAAATAATTCCTGTTCAAGAAGCGTGCTGCCCAAGGAGGGTGCACGCTTTTCCTTTTTTCCCGGTTCTGATACGCTGGAAAGAAGAATCTCCAGGAGGTGAGGATCGGGATGCTGTCATTCGAGATCCCAGTCAAACCGCCGTATTCCTTCGCGCGTCTCCTGAGCCGCCTCAAAACCCATCCGAATGAGCAACTGCAGGTGGATGCCGAAGCGGGACGCCTGCGCCGTGCGCTGCGGGTGGACGGCAAGCCCGTAGTTGTCACTCTGCAGTTTTCGGGCGGGACGGAAACCCCCGGGCTGACGGTCTTCACCGATGGCGGGCTGACGGCCGGACAGCAGGAGGAACTGGTCCGGACCGTACGCCACATGACCTGTGCAGACGTGGACCTGGGGCCGCTGTACGAGCTGATGGCGGCTGACCAGCACCTGCGCCTGCTGGCCGACTCGTTTCGCGGTCTGCGGTTTCTGCTGACGCCCGATCTGTTTCAGGCGATGGTGGAGACGATCATTGCCCAGCAGTTGAATCTTGCGTTCGCCAACACATTGACGCTCAGATTGATGCGGTTCGCGGGGGAAACCGTGGAGGATCGGGAGGGAAACGCCCATCTGGTATTCCCGACGCCGGAAGCGGTCGCCCGCCTGGAGCCGGAAGCCTTGCGCCCGCTGCAGTTCAGTCAGCGGAAGGCGGAGTACATCATCGATTTCGCCCGCGCGATCGTCAGCGGACGGATTGATGTGAAGCGGCTGCCGGACATGTCGGATGAAGAAGTGATCGGCTATTTGACCCCGCTGCGCGGAATCGGGCGCTGGACGGTGGAATGCCTGCTGATGTTCGGCTTGGGCAGACCCGATCTGCTGCCGGCTGCCGATATTGGCCTGCGCAACGGCATCCGGCTGGTGTACGGCCTGCCGGACAAGCCGGATGAAAAAGAGATTCGCCGCCTCGGCGAAAGCTGGGCTCCCTGGCGCAGCTATGTCACGCTTTACCTCTGGGAGGCGATGGGGGCGGCGAGGCGCGGGGAAGCGCCGTTCGGCGGCAGGGACAAAACGTAACCGCCTTCCCAAGCAAGGCGGTTTGAAACATTGACATAAACTATTTTTGAGGGATAAGGCCTGAAGTGCTTTGCGTTGACAGTGTTGGCTAGGAGGCACCCTCGCTGCGGTTGGCGCTGCCCTGCCAGTTGGACAGTCCAACCCCAAGCAGGATCAAGCCGGCGCCGAGGAAGAAACCCAGACTCAGATACTCGCCCAGGAGCAGCCAGCCGAGGAGCGCCCCCACCACCGGCTGGATGAAAAAGAATCCGGCGCCGCTGCCCGCCTGCAGCAGCTCAAACCCTTTGTTCCACAGATAGAAGGCGCCCGCCGTCGAGACGACGCCGATATAAAGGACGCCTGCCCAGATGCCCCACCCCCACTGCCAGTTTATCGGCGTGACGGACAGCTCCCAGAGCATGACCGGACTGGTCAGGATCAATCCGAAAAACGACACGTAGGTGGTGACGGTAAGCGACGAATATTGCGACGTGGCCCGTTTGCTCAGGACGGTGTAGAGTGCCCAGCTGACGGCGGCGACAAGCAGGATCAGATTGCCGGCAAGCGAGGAGCCGACGTCACGCTCATCCGGTACGCCGATCACCACCAGCACCCCGAGCGTGGCGAGACCGATCCCCGTCACCTGGCGCAGGTGAAGCTTCTCCCGCAGGATCCAGACGGCAAACAGGGCGATAAAGGCGGGGGAGGCGGACGTGATCAGCGCCCCCATGTGGGCCGTGGACAGCTTTGTTCCCAGAAACTGCGTACCGATCGAGATCGTGATGCCGATAAAGGCAATCAGGATAAACTGCGGAAAATCCCGGCGTGCGGCATACTCCCGCTTCATCGCGACGAACGTGCCCAGGACGAGAAGGGCGATGGTAAAGCGGATTTCCAGCAGGGTAAAAGGGGGAATAACCTCCAGCACCACTTTGCTGACAACGTACACTCCGCCCCAGATGGCGGCAGCCAGCGACAGGAACAAACCGCCCCACAGTTGTTGTTGCCAAGACTTGTTCAACGTAGATTCCTCCAAATCGATCTTCAAAATGACAGCGGTTTCACCAGCAGCAGCACGGGCTGTGTCAAGCGCCCGACAGCCGCCTCCACCTGCCGGTATTGTTCGCAGCCGGATTTGGCGAAGAATGACTGGCAAAGCTCATGCGCGGTTCCCGTACTTGCGGATCAGCCCGATCTGTCCTCCGTGGTACCCCGTGTGGTAAATCAGGCGGCCAACCGCTTCCGTGGGTGTCAATCTTCCGATGGGCGCGTCCACCGGAACATGCCATTTCTCTTCCGGCAGGGCCTGCAGCGTCTCCAGCAGGTAGGCGTGCGCCGCCTCCTGAAAAGCGAACAGGTCGGCCAGATCGGTATAGCTGCCGGTATCCCTGACATCGCTGCCGATGGTAGGCAGGCTCATCCCTTCCGGCAGCGGTCGGCCGAAAAACATGGCGCAGAAACGGTACTCCACTTCCGCATTATGCTGGATCAAAAAGCCGATCGAATTGGACCCGGGCGCAAGCCGCCAGGTCAGCTGGTCTTCTTCCAGCCCCTTCAACACATCGAGATAGCGGGCCCGCGCAGTCTTGAGAAGGGGGAAAACGGCATGAAACGACATGGTATCGCTCCTTTCCATGCAGCTGCTTTTGAAGCCTATTATAAGGGAAACGGGCAGTAAACAGGGAAAAATTTAATGAATGAATATTCACTCAAGAAAACGGGTGCATTATACTGAAAAGGACACAGCAAAGGAGGAGAGAGAAATGGCTTATGTCCTCGAACATACTGTCCGCTCAACGGAGCTTGATGCGCTGGGGCATGTGAACAACGCCCGGTATCTTGACTACATGGAATGGGGACGGATGGAGTGGCTTTTCCAGGCGGGGTTTACCTGGGAAGAGCTGAATCGCCGGCAGATCCTGCCCGTCGTGGTGAATGCCAACATCAACTACCGCCAGGAGCTGAGACTGCGGGAGAAGGTGAAGATCGTGTCCACGGTCGGATCGATCGGGAAGAAAAGCTTTGTCATCCGGCACGAAATCTGGAAGGAAAACGGTACGCTGGCCTGTGATGCCGACTTCACGATGGTAATAATGGATGCGGTGGCAAGACGCGCGATCGAACTGCCGGAAGATCTGGTGGCAGAGCTGCGGCGTCATGTCACTGAAAGCGTGCAAGGGTAGCCTGATGCGTTCTCATGAATCATGTCATGTCTGTTGAGATCCGGTGACCATGCACCAGGGCTCTCCCACACGCCCGAAATCATCGGAAAATCCCAGTTTGGCATAGAACGGGGCTGCTTCCGGATTGGCGATCAAAAAGACGAGCACCCGCTCATCCAGCAGGCCGATCAGCCGGTTGACCAGTTCCCTGCCGATCCCCTGATGCTGATACGCCTTGTCGACGGCCAGATCATTCAGATAACAGTCAAAACTGTAATCCGTCATCGCCCGCAGCAATCCGACCAGCTCATCTCCCGCCCAGGCGGTGATCAGCACGTTGGCGTGCGCGATCATGTTGGCCAGACGATCGGGATCTTTGGGGCGGCGAAGACCTGCTTTCTCATAGAGATGCATGGCTTGTTCCGGTGACGGTTTCTCATTGAGCTTATACTGAATCTTCATGACGGGACCTCCGCAAAAGGATTTCCCCCTCTATGTGTAAAGAGGCAGAGGAGGGGGAGCGTATGTATACGCCGATCTAACCCTACCGCAATGTTGAAGCATTTCGGCGCGCAAATCAAGAGGCGGCCCGCATTTATCCGGAATATGGGGCGCTTGAAACCAAAACCGTACGGAGGAGACTATGCGCTACGAAGAAAGGCTGTGCGCGGAAAGCGAAGATGTCCGGAAAAAAAGGGGAGAGGTGAAGGAGAATGAGGACGTTTGAAGCGAGGGTAGAGGGAGTTTTTGTGGCGGATGATCCGTCTACGTTTGTGACGCGCGGTGTCCCGCAGATTCAGGTGGAACTGGGGGGCATTCCCGGGGATCGGCATTACGGCCTGCTGCGGCCTGCCGATTCCCGCCAGCACTTTTATCCGAGCGGCACTCTGATCGCCAACAGAAGGCAGATCAGCATCGTCTCTATTGAGGAGTGCGCCCGGATTGCCCAACACATGGGGCTTCCGGAAATCAGGCCGGAATGGCTCGGAGCCAATCTGGCGGTAAGCGGCTTCCCGAATCTGACCCTGCTTCCCCAGGGGGCCCGCCTGCTTTTTCCAGACGGCGCCGGATTGATTTCGGAAGGGGAGAATCTCCCGTGCATCGGGCCCGGGAACGTCATCGCTGGCATCCATGGTGATCCCGGCCTGGCACCGGCATTCGTCCGCGCCGCCCAAAAGCTGCGCGGCATCGTCTGTTCCGTGGAGCGTGAAGGGCAGATCACGGCGAACGGAAGCGTGCAGATCGTCATTCCGTAATCAACGCATGACCGAAAAGTGCATCCTGTTTCACTTATTTCCTCACTAACAGGGAACAGCACTCCACATGCGGCGTATGGGGAAACATGTCAACCGGCTGCACATACGCCAGATCGTACCGTTCCAGCAGGCGGTGGAGATCCTTGGCGAGCGTGGAGGGGTTGCAGGAGACGTAGACGATTTTCTCCGGCTTCACCCGCAGCAGGGTCTCGATCAGGGCGCTGTCCAGCCCGGTGCGGGGCGGGTCAACCACCACGACATCGGCATGAATCCCCTGCTTCGCCCACTGCGGGAGCAGCACCTCCGCCCTGCCGACGTGGAAGCTGGCATTGGTCACGCCGTTATGGGCGGCGTTTCGTCGCGCGTCCTCCACCGCTTCCGGGATCACCTCGATCCCGCGCACTTCCTTGGCAAGGGGGGCCAGCCACAGACCGATCGTTCCCGTGCCGCAGTAGAGATCGAAGACGCGTTCCCTGCCGGTCAGGGCGGCCGCTTTCTTCACCTCGTCGTACAGCTTCACCGTCTGTTCCGGATTGAGCTGGAAAAAGGCGCGGGCCGACAACTCAAACGACAATTCTCCCAGCTTCTCCGCGATCCCCTGCTTGCCCCACAGTACCCTGGTTGTCTCGCCGAAGACCAGTGAAGTTTTTTTCGGGTTGATGTTTTGGACGATGCTGACCAGGGACGGCAGGCGGTAGCGCAGCTCCAGCACAAGCTCCTTGACCCGGGGAATATCGGGCGTGGCGGTGACGAGGGTTAACTGCGTCTCTCCCGTGGCAAACGCGACGCGGGCGACGATGGTGCGGACGATGCCGGTTCGTTTCCGCTCGTCATAGACGGGAATGCCCAGCTTCCCGATCACTTCCTTGGCCGTTTCCACGATGGCATTGGTGGCCTCATGCTGGATCCGGCACGCCTGCAGATCGACCAGTTCGTGGCTGCCGGCCCGGTACAATCCGGCCACCAGTTGGCCGCTCCGATCCCCGACTTGAAACTGCGCCTTGTTGCGGTATCCCCACGGATCGGGCATGCCGAGCGTCTCTCTCACCGGCGGATCGGCCAGCTTCGCGTACTTGCGCAGGGATTCGATCACCAATTCGCGCTTGCCGGCAAGCTGCGCCTGATACTCCATATGCTGCAGGCTGCATCCGCCGCATGCTTCATACACCGGACAGGGCGGCTCGACGCGGGCCGCAGAAGCCTCCTTCACCTTGACCAAACGTGCCGTCGCATACTTTTCCCTGACATCGGTCACTTCCGCAATCACGACCTCTCCCGGCAGGGCTTTCTCGACAAACACGATTTTTTTCTTGTAATACCCGATGCCTTCTCCGTTGATCCCCAGGCTTCTGATCGTCAGCGTCATCTGCTGGCCGACGCGCATCGGGACATCCGTTTGCTGTTGTTTCATAGACAGGCTATCTCCTCAACCGATGGTTTGCCTCTATTATAGTGCTTTCCCGGCGAAATGCCTAATCGGGGGCCAGTCTTTTCGCTTCTCCCCCCTTTTTGGTATAATGGGGCAGACATGAACAAGGGAGTGTTAGAAGCATGCAACTGCAAGAGCTGTTTGACAAACTGAAGGAATACCTGAACATGGAGACGGAGATCTCCTTTGAAGAATTTGATCAGTATTATAAAAGCGTGATTGACTTCCTCAATGACAACTGGACCAAGCTGAACGAAGAGGAAAGCCTGCAGATGCTGTTCATCCTCGACAATCTGAAAGGAAACAGCGAGGATCGCGCCAAGCGCAAAACCAAAGAACAGAAGAAATACCAAAAGATGTTCAAGCGCACGGAGATCTGGCTGGCTGCGATGTTCAAGCGTCTGCGCGATTTCGGCCTGAGCGAAGAGGAGATCGGCAAGCGCTACGAGGCGCTGTATGAGTCGGTATAGGAAGAGGGGGCCAATAAGGCCCATCTTTATTACACAACGTGTATTATAACAAATGAATTTACGAAAATTTATTGTAATACAGAGAAAAGGGAAGAATGAGGGAGATCACCGGCAAAAATCGCTCCTAATCGCCTTTGATGTATTATAACAACATTTCACAAACCGCTTTTTGTTATAATACAATAGCAGCAACAAGAGTTGGAGGGGACGATACGATGACACCGGTGACCACTTTTTTCAAGAACCTGGAAGCTCGCCGCTGCCTGATCTGCGGCAGTGTGCTGATGGAAGAGGGCGAGTCCTATCTCACGGAATGTTTTCCCTGCCAGGGGTGGATGGTGAACCAGGAAGAAAGAGAGCATCAGTGATTGCTGAAACAAGGCGGGATATTTCCGGCATCCGGAGATATCCTTTTTTGGTATATCGGAAAGTCCAAACTCTTTAAAGCACTAAAGCAACGTGAGAAAGGTTGGGGGCCCCCGCCGACAACAGCGTTAGCTCAAGTCGGCGGGGTTTTCTTGTATACGAAAACCCCCAGTTAGACTGGGGGTTCGGGAAAGCTTACAGCTATGAGTAGCCATCCTTTGAACCCGGTGATAAGATGAGAGCCGGTCTGCCAACCGCTCAAACTTATCACAGGAGGACAAAGGATGGACAAGAGCAGTCTAGCACACACCAAATGGAACTGCAAATATCATATCGTATTTGCTCCGAAATACCGAAGACAAGTGA
>NZ_JAALGD010000014.1 GCF_011059135.1 Brevibacillus sp. SYP-B805
TCAAGAACAGACCGTATAACGATAACGGATAGGACTGATAACCAGATCCTTCCAACTGAATTTGGAAGGCTGGTTTGTTATACCCTTTTTAAAGTATACCACAAATAATGATGCTATTTAATTAATTTGGCTTGACAAGATATTAGCTGGTTCAGCGAAGTGAGACTCACGCCCCCTGTGGCCCCCGCGTCTTTGTTTCTCCGCTGAGTCAGTCGTCAAAGGAGCTCGCTTGGCCCCATTCCTCCATGCCTCAAACAGAAGTTTGTCATCAGTCTGACTGGTCCCCGTCAAACAGGGACCGGTTTTTTTTGTGTGTGAACGGGTTAGCATCAGCCCTGGTTCAATTTCCGGTTTCAACAGGGAACGAAGCGGCAAAAAAATTCGCCCGCCCGCTAATTGGATGGACATGATTGGTACGCTGCCCACATATCTGATAACTAAACAGGGGTTAGCTCAAACCATGAAGGGATGGGGGGAAGAGCATGGGAACGGAAGCCTACCAACGAATGGACGGCGTTCAGCTGACAGGGCGCATGACGCCGGCGTTCGCCGAGATATTGACGCCTGCGGCCCTGCAGTTTGTCGCCGGGTTGACCCGAACATTCGGGGATCGCCGGGAAGCGCTGCTGCGCAAACGGGCCGAACGGCAGGCCGAATGGGACGCGGGGAAGAAGCCCGGTTTCCTGCCGGAGACGGCGCACATTCGCCAGGGCGCTTGGACGATTGCGCCGGTCCCGCCGGATCTGCAGGATCGGCGGGTGGAGATCACCGGGCCGGCCGGGGATCGGAAGATGGTGATCAACGCCCTGAATTCCGGGGCCAAGGCGTTCATGGCCGATTTTGAGGACGCCAACTCGCCCACTTGGGCCAACACCATCCAGGGGCAGATCAATTTGCGCGACGCCATCAACCGGACGATCCGCCATGTCGGTCCGGAGGGAAAAGTGTATGCCCTCCACGATCAGGTGGCGACCCTGATCGTCCGTCCGCGCGGCTGGCATCTGGAAGAGAAGCACGTTCTCATCGATGGCAAACCTGTCTCCGGCAGTCTGTTCGATTTCGGACTCTACTTCTTCCACAACGCCCAAACGCTGATCGCCAACGGCTCCGGTCCGTATTTTTACCTGCCCAAGCTGGAGAGCCACCTGGAGGCGCGGCTCTGGAACGATGTGTTTGTCTGGGCGCAGGATCAGCTGGGCATTCCGCAGGGCACGATCAAGGCTACCGTCCTGATCGAAACGATTCTGGCCGCCTTTGAAATGGACGAAATCATCTATGAGCTGCGCGACCACATGGCCGGGTTGAACTGCGGGCGGTGGGACTACATTTTCAGCTATATCAAGAAGTTCCGCCATCATCCGGACGTGATTCTGCCCGACCGCTCGCAGGTTACCATGACGGTGCCGTTTATGCGGGCGTATTCCCTGCTCACCATCCAGACGTGCCACAAGCGGAATGCCCATGCGATCGGGGGGATGTCCGCCTATATCCCGGTGAAACACGATCCGACGGCAAACGAGGAAGCGATGCAGCGGGTGCGGGCAGATAAACTGCGGGAAGCCAGCGACGGACACGACGGCACCTGGGTGGCCCATCCGGGATTGGTGCCGGTGGCGCTGGAAGTGTTTGACGCGCACATGCCGTCTCCCCATCAGATTGACAGGAAGCTGGAGGATCTGGCGGTGACCGCCGAGCAGCTGCTTGATGTGCCGGAAGGGACGATCACGGAAGCGGGCCTGCGCACCAATATCAGCGTCGCCATCCAATACATCGCCGCGTGGCTGGGCGGTTCCGGCGCCGTCCCCATCTTCAACCTGATGGAGGATGCCGCCACTGCGGAAATCTCCCGGGCCCAGGTCTGGCAGTGGATCCGCCATCCCCAGGGCATCCTCGATGACGGCCGGAAGATCACGCTGGAACTGGTGGAACAGCTGCGGGAGGAAGAGCTGGAGAAGATCAGGCAGTCCATCGGCGCGGAAGCGTATGAGAGTGGAAACTACGGGAATGCGGCCCGGCTGTTCACGCAGCTGGTTGCAGACGACGAATTCGTCGAATTTCTCACGCTGCTTGGGCTGCCGTATCTGGATTGACACAGGAGAGGGAACGGATGGAAGCGGCGCTTACCAAAGGGGGATGAACATGGCAGCGATGGCCATCACGAAAGCCATTACGGTGGGAAAGATCCGGCCGGCCGCGGAACCCTTGCATGTTCTCGGGAATCACGGCGCGTACGAGGTCTTTCCGGAAACCGAGGAAGAGATTGCGGCCGTATTGCAGGCGGCCCATGCCCATTCGCTATCCGTGATTCCGATGGGAGGGGGGACAAAACGAGGATGGGGCGGGACCCTGGAAAAGGCGGACATCCTGCTTTGCCTCTCCTCCTGCAGGGGGATCGTGGAATATTCGCCCGGCGACATGACCGTGACGGTGAAGGCGGGTACGACGATCCGGGAGATCGCCGAACAGCTGGCCGTCCACGGGCAGATGCTTCCGCTCGACCCGTTCTGGCCCGACGCAGCGACGATCGGCGGCGTGGTGGCCGCCAATGACAGCGGGCCGAAGCGGCTGCGCTATGGTTCGGCCCGAGACCATGTGATCGGGCTGCGCGTGGTGTATCCCGACGGGCGCGTCATCCGGACGGGCGGGAAGGTGGTGAAAAATGTGGCCGGCTACGATATGAGCAAACTGTTTATCGGTTCCATGGGCACATTGGGCGTCATGAGCGAAATCACGCTGAAACTGCGCCCCGTGCCGCCCTGCCAGTCGCTGCTGCTGCTCGCATTCCCCAATGCCGATTTTCCCGCGATCCGCTCCTTTGTGCTTGCTGTGCTCGACTCGACCATGGAACCGGTCTCGCTGGAACTCCTGAGTCCCGCACTCCACCAGGCCATGAACGGGAGAGACGGCTATGCCCTGGCGATCGCCCTGGAAGACGGGGAGAAAGCGGTCCGCTACCAGGAAGAATGGCTCATCGCGCACGCGCCGCCGGGAACGGAGATCCGGTCATGGCGGCAGGAAGAGGCGGCGCATTGGTGGTCCCGGTTCTACCGGATGTTTCCTTCCGGCGTTTCCCCCGCCGACCGGCAAGCGGCGGAAATGGCCCTGAAAATCGGCAGCCGCAACCTGGATGTGCTGGAGTTGGTCAAGACCTGCCACGACCTCGGCGAGCGGCACGGCCTGGCTGTGGAGGGACACGGCGGTCTGGGGCACGGCATTTCCCGCGTCTATGTCAAAGGAGATCCGGCGCGCTTTGCCGCTTATCTGCAGGAGGTGCGCACGGCGGCCGAAGAGCGGGGCGGCTATGCGGTGGTGCAGCATGCCTCCCTTGCAGTGCGCCGCCAACTGGACGTGTGGGGAAGACCGCCTGCCGGGTTTTCCCTGATGCAGGGGGTCAAGCGTGCCATCGATCCGCGCCAGGTGTGCAGCCCGAACCGTTTTGTAGGGGGGATATAAGTGAGTGCGCCTGCAACGAAAAGCCATTATCTCTGGGAAGATCCGCCCGACGAGGAAAAGTATTCCGCCTGCGTCCACTGCGGGCTGTGCCTGGAATCGTGTCCCACCTATCTGGAGACGGGGCATGAACAGCAGTCCCCGCGCGGACGGGTCCATCTGATCAAAGCGGTTGCGGAAGGGAAAATTCCGCTGTCCCCAGGCTTTGAACAACCGGTTTTCACCTGTCTGGACTGCCGTGCCTGTGAAACGGCCTGCCCATCCGGCGTGCAGGTGGGTTCGCTGATTGAAGCGGCGCGCGGACAAATCCGCAAGGCAATGCCATTAACGGGCTGGAGGGCCCTGCTTCATGCCGTATTCCTGAGAGGCGTGTTTCCGCATCCTTCCCGCTTGTTCGCCCTGGGAAAGCTGATGAAGCTTTATCAGCGAAGCGGCCTGCAAGCGTTGGCGCGAAAAACGGGGCTGCTCAACCTGCTGCCCGGGCATCTGCAGGCGATGGAACGCGTCGTGCCCGCCGTTCCCGATCCGGTGATGAAAAGATACCCGGAAGTCATTCCGGCCCAAGGGACTCCTCGGGGGCGGGTCGCCCTGCTCACCGGGTGCGTGATGGATGTCCTGTTCGGCGATATCAACGAGGCGACCGTGCGCGTGTTGACCCGCAACGGGTATGAAGTGGTGGTGCCGCGCGACCAGCGGTGCTGCGGAGCGCTGCATATCCATGCCGGTGACCGGGAGCAGGGCAAGATCCTGGCACGGCGGAACATCGACGCCTTTTTGCACGCCCGTGTGGACAGCGTGATCGTCAATGCGGCGGGCTGCGGATGCGCGCTGAAGGAATACCCCGAACTGCTGCAAAATGACCCCGCTTATCGCGAGAAGGCGGTACAATTCGCCGAAAAAGTGGCGGACATCTCGAAATTTTTGGCTGCGCACGGCTATGAAAAGCCGACAGGCCGGGTAGAAGCGCGCGTGGCCTACCACGATGCCTGCCATCTCGCCCACGGGCAGGGCATTCGTGCGGAACCCCGGCAGCTGCTGCGCGAGATTCCCGGCGTGGCATGGGTGGAGATGCCGCTCGCGGACCGCTGTTGCGGAAGTGCCGGCATCTACAACCTGACCCATCCGGAGATGGCCGGCAAGATTCTCGACGAAAAAATGAAAGCGGTTCCGGAGCAGGCGGACATCATCGCGATGGGAAATCCGGGCTGCATGCTGCAGATGATGATGGGGGTTCACCGGCACGGCCGCACACAGCGGGTTGTCCATACCGTCCAACTGCTCGATTGGGCCTACCAGCGGGAAGCGGCACCGCAAGAGGAAAGGGGGATGTAGCCGATGGCCGCCATCGATCCGCTTGTCCGTGAACTGTCACAGATTGTCGGCCCGGATGCCGTCCTGTACCGCCGGGAGGATCTGATCGCCTACGAATGCGACGGCTACACCGTCCGGAAACAGCCGCCCCGTGCCGTCGTGTTTCCCTCCTGTACGGCGGAGGTGTCCGCGGTTGTCAAGCACCTGCATGAACGACACATCCCGTTTATTCCCCGGGGGGCGGGGACGGGCCTGAGCGGCGGCGCCATCCCGCTGGGCGGTGAAGTGATCATCAGCCTGGTCAGGATGAAGCGGCTGCTGCATGTCGATTACGAAAACCGGCTGGCTGTGGTGGAACCGGGCTTCGTCAATCTGAAGCTGACCAATGCCGTCGCCGCCAAAGGCTACTATTACGCGCCCGATCCTTCCAGCCAATACGCCTGCACGATCGGCGGCAATGTGGCGGAGAACGCGGGAGGGGCGCACTGCCTGAAATACGGGGTGACCACCAACCACGTGCTGGGGCTGGAGGTGGTGCTGGCCGACGGAGAGATTGTGGAAATCGGCGGCGTGCCCGACACACCGGGTTACGACCTGCTGGGGCTTCTCACCGGGTCGGAAGGAACCCTGGGGATTGTGACAAAGATCACGGTGCGCATCCTGAAAAATCCCGAAGGCAAAAAGACGGTGCTGGCCTATTTCGACAGCGTGGAGGAAGCCAGCCGGGCGGTTTCCGACATCGTGGCAGCCGGCATCGTGCCGGCGGCGCTGGAGATGATGGACAAGACGGCGATCGAAGGGGTGGAAGCGGGCAATTATCCGGTCGGCCACCCCAAAGGGTTGGAAGCGCTGCTGCTGATTGAAGTGGACGGGATTTCCGCCGGGATTGACGATCAAATCGCGCGGATCGTGGAGGTTTGTCAAAACCGGAACGTGTCGGAGGTGAAGGTGGCAGCCAGCGAGGAGGAACGGGCGAGATGGTGGGCCAACCGGAAAACGGCCTTCCCCGCCATGGGGGCGATCTCGCCGGATTATCTGGTGCAGGATGGCGTGATTCCCCGCAGCCGCCTGCCGGAAGTCCTGGAAAAGATCAGCCGGATCAGCGCGCGCTCCGGGCTGCGGATCGCCAATGTCTTTCACGCCGGGGACGGCAATCTGCACCCGCTGATCCTGTTTGACGCAAGAATTCCCGGGGAAACGGAACGGGCCGTCCAGGTTGGCTCGGAGGTGCTGAAAGCGTGTGCGGATGCGGGAGGCTCGATTACGGGCGAGCACGGCGTCGGCATCGAGAAAAAAGAGGAGATGCGGTATATCTTCACGGACGAGGAGATTGCCGCGCAGATCGGGATTCGCGATGTGTTCAATCCGCAGAATCTGTTGAATCCCGACAAGCTGTTCCCCAAGCCGGGCCGCTGTGCGGAAATGAGGACAGCCCCCGGGGAGGCCCGTTGAATCACCAACTTCTGTTCAAGCGAGGTGTTCGGTTATGGCGTGGTCGCAGATTTATACGCCGGTAGGAGGGAGCCTGGCTCTCTCCGCCCTGGTGGCACTGATTCCGATTCTTTATTTCTTCTGGGCGTTGGCCGTGAAGCGCATGAAGGGACATATTGCCGGCTCCACCACCCTGCTGGTCGCTGTTCTGGTCGCGATGGTGGTGTATGGCATGCCGGCCGGGATGGCCGTGATGTCGGCCGTACAGGGAGCCGTGTACGGGGTGATCCCGATCGGATGGATCATTATCGCTTCGGTCTTTTTGTATAAGCTGACGGTTAAGTCGGGACAGTTTGATATCATCCGCGCATCCGTGGTCTCGGTTACGGAGGACCGCCGCCTGCAGGCGCTCCTGATCGCCTTTTCGTTCGGGGCGTTTCTGGAAGGGGCTGCCGGTTTTGGCGCGCCGGTCGCCATTTCGGCGGCACTGCTGGTCGGACTGGGATTTCATCCGATCTATGCGGCGGGGATCTGTCTGCTCGCCAACACCGCGCCCGTCGCGTTCGGCGCCATCGGAACGCCGATTATCGCCGTATCCGGCCCGACGGGGATCCCGGCGATGGATATATCCCAGATCGTCGGCCGCCAGCTGCCGCTGCTCTCCATTTTTGTGCCGTTTTATCTGGTCGTGCTGATGTGCGGATTCAGACGAACCCTCGAGGTGATGCCCGCCATCCTGGTCTCCGGCATTTCCTTTGCGTGCACCCAGTTCATCACCTCCAACTATATGGGACCGGAGCTTCCCGACATTCTCTCCGCCCTGGTGTCGATGGTCTGCCTCACCCTGCTGCTGAAGGTGTGGCAGCCCGCGTCCATCTTCCGGTTTCAGGCGGAGACGGCGGGCATGCAAACGGCTCCTTCCGATCAGGCTGGGAGGCTTGGGAAGGGCAGCAGGCGCACCTATACGGCGAAGCAGGTGTTGTACGCCTGGTCTCCGTTTCTGGTGCTGACGGCGCTGATCTCGCTGTGGGGCGTTCCCTCGATAAAAAAGGCATTGATCGGCAAATACGAGGGAGCCAACGCGCTCCTGTCCGCGATCAATCCGCTCGGCAAAGCGCTCAGCTTTTACCCGCCGGTGCCCGGCCTGAACCAACTCGTCATCGGCGCAAACGGCAAGCCGATCGAAGCGTTGTTTAAGCTGGAACTGCTGGTGGCAGCGGGAACGGCGATCCTGTTTGCAGCGGTCATCACCAAGTTTATCGCCAGGATCTCGTGGAAAGAGTGGGGGAAGACGTTTGGCGAGACCTTGCGCGAATTGCGGTTCGCCATCACCACGATCGCGGCTGTCGTCGGTTTTGCGTACGTGGCCAACGCTTCCGGGATGAGCACGACGCTCGGCATGGCGCTGGCGGCGACAGGGGTGCTGTTCCCGTTCTTCGCGCCCATGTTGGGCTGGTTGGGGGTATTTCTCACGGGATCGGATACCTCTTCCAACCTGTTGTTTGGCAATCTGCAAAAGGTGACAGCGACGCAGCTGGGCATGAGCCCGGCGCTGGCGATTGCGGCCAACAGCAGCGGCGGCGTCACCGGCAAAATGATTTCGCCGCAATCGATCGCGGTCGCCTGCGCTGCGGTGGGATTGGCGGGCAAGGACGCCGAGCTGTTCCGGTTTACGTTTAAACACAGCATTCTGCTGCTGCTGATCATCTGCGTGCTGACCTACTTGCAGACAAATGTGCTTTCCTGGATGCTGCCGTGAAGAAGAAAGGATGAACTTCTGTTAGAGGCATGGCGTGATGGGGCCAAGCGAGCTCCTTTGACGACAGACTCAGCGAAGAAACGAAGACGCGGGAGCAAAGGGGGCGTGAGTCTCACATCCCTGAAACGCCCAGATGTTGAGCCCCCGCCCGCGTCGCGTTTCGGAGCGGACAGGGCAAACTTCTTCGCTGGTCGTCAAGAGAGCGAGCAGGAACCATCACCCATGATGACCGACTTTGTCTGCACACTGAGCCGGGGGGATGACCCGGCTCTCTTGTCTGTTCGGTGGAAGCGGCAGCATGAGGCGGGCGGCTCTTGGGAGGAGAGCACCTCGGAAAAAATTGAAACGATTTAATTGTTTGGATGGTAAAAAATTGAATCACCAAATGCGAATTTGCTTTTCAGAAGTTTTTTGGCGATGAAATCATTCATGATTTGTGCAAAAAAATCAAAAAATCAGTATTGACCAACTGATTTTTTGAGTGTAAGATCGTATCAAGTAAAAACGTTTTAATTATTTTTACTATTAAAATTGAAACGTTTCAATTTTTGGGGTGGTATATGAAGACGATCAAAGACGTGGCGAAGCTTGCCGACGTATCTGTCGGTACGGTGTCACGCTATCTGAATGGTTACAAGATAAAGGAAGAGAACCGCAAAAAAATCGAAGAGGCGATCGAGAGTCTGCAATTCACCTCAAATCCGATGGCGAGGGGTCTGCGAACCAACAAGACGTTTACGGTCGGGGTTTTGATTCCGCGCATCAGCGACATCTTTTGCACCCAGGTCATTGAAGGCATCGAGGAAGTCCTCAATCCGCTCAACTACGGCATCGTGATTTGCAGCGCCAATGACAGCCTGCAGGGGCAGACGGAAAAGCTCGCCTACCTGAAAAACAAGTGCGTGGATGGCATCATCCTGATGCCGGTAACGTCGGCCGAGCTTGATGTCACGGGCATTGTGGACAGCGGTATCCCGGTGGTGCTGATCGATCGTCTGGTAAAGGATTGCGAGCTGGATGCGGTCGTCTGCGACAACGTAAACGGCGCTTATTCCGCCGTCGAGATGATCATCAACAAAGGGCACCAGAAGATCGGCATCATTGCCGGTCCGCAGGAAATCTATACGGCGCAGGAACGCCTGACCGGCTATCTGCGGGCGCTGGAGGATTACAATATCGAGATTAACGAAGCGTACATCGTTCATGCGCAGTACAACAAGACCGGCGGGATTGACGCCTTTCGCCAGCTGATGAGCCTGCCGGACCGTCCGACGGCCATCTTCTCCACCAACTATCCCACCACCGTGAACTCGATGAAGGTGATGATGGAACAGGGGCTCAGGATGGGAGAGGATATTTCCCTTTGCGGTTATGACCAGACGGAACTTTTCCAGATGTTTAATCCGCCGGTCTCTGTAGTGGTTCAGCCTTCCCGTGAAATCGGGATCAATGCGGCAGAGATCCTGCTGAAACGGATCAATGGGGATTACAGCCGATTTCCTCAGATCCAGCGCTTGAAGACCCAATTAATCGTTACCGATTCGGTCAAAACCTTGTTTTGATCGAATTGAAATAGCCGCTAATTAAAGCGCATTCATTTACATCTGCTGAACAAGAGGGGGAATTATGAAATGCGAAGGTTTGGGAAGTTGACAGCAACAACGCTTATGGTGTCCAGCTTGCTCTTTTTGGCCGCATGCGGCAGCCAGGAGCCTGCGGGCCAAAATGCTGCGCCAGGAGGAAACGGTTCGGCGCCGGACGCCGCACAGAAGGAAATCGTGATTGGCGCTTCGCTGCTGACACAGCAGCATCCGTTCTATGTTTCCTTGAAAAACGCCATGGAAGAAGAAGCGAAAGCGGAAGGCGTCAATCTCCAGGTCTCGGTGGCAAACCAGGATTTGAACAAGCAGTTGTCGGACATTGAAGATTTTATCACCAAAGGCGTGGATGCCATCATCCTGAGCCCGGTCGATTCCAAAGGAGTGGCGGGCGCGATCAGCAAGGCGAAAGCGGCCAACATCCCGGTTGTAACCGTTGACATTGCGGCGAACGGCGTTGAGCCGGATGCCCATGTGGCGACCGACAACTATGAAGGCGGAAAAATGGCCGGGGAAGAGATGGCAAAAGCGATTGGCGAAAAAGGGAAAGTGGCGATCATCGATTATCCGACGGTTCAATCGGTCATCGACCGCGTCAACGGTTTTAAAGAAGCGATAGCCAAGTACCCCAATATTGAAATCGTTGCCATCCAACCGGGCATTACCCGACCGGAAGCACTGACGGCCGCCCAAAACATGATCCAGGCCAATGGCGATTTGGCAGGCATCTTCGGTTTCGGCGATGACGCCGCACTGGCGGCCGTGGCGGCAATCAAGTCAGCGGGCAAAGAAGATCAAATCAAGGTGATCGGTTTTGACGGAATGGAAGAAGCGCGCAACGCGGTGAAAAACGAAAAGTCATTCTATTCGGTCATTACCCAACATCCGGATCAAATCGGGAAACAGGGTGTCCAAGCTGCCGTGAAGATCATCAAGAAAGAAGCGGTCGACAAAGTGATTCCTGTGAAACCTGGCATCTTTTCCAAAGAGGGAGAGAAACAGTAACTGTACCTGCATGCCTTCCCGGCCCACTCATCCGGGAAGGCATCGTACTTGGAGGGATCGCGATGGCGGAAGAGATCATTCTGGAGTTGAAGAACATCAAGAAGTCCTTTGGTAGCGTAACCGCTCTCTCAGGCGTACAACTGCAAATCAAGAAAGGCCAGGTCCACACTCTCCTGGGGGAGAACGGAGCCGGAAAATCGACACTGATGAAAATCATCTCCGGCGTTCATCAGCCGGATGAAGGGGAGATTCTCTTTAAAGGAGAGCGCATCAGGCTGGCTACCCCAAAAGATGCGCAGATGAGGGGAATCAGCATTATTTATCAGGAGCTCAGCCTTTGCCCCAACCTGAGCATTGCGGAGAACATCTTCGCGAATCGGGAGCCGATGACGGGATGGTTTATCAATGATCGCCAAATGAACCGGGCGGCTCAGGAACTGCTTGCACAAATCGAGCTGGATTTGCCCCCGACGACGCCGGTGAAAGCGTTGAGCATTTCCCAGAAACAGATGGTGGAGATCGCCAAAGCGCTTTCTCTTCAATCGGAAGTGATCATCATGGATGAACCGACGTCGGCATTGAGCAGCAGAGAAACAGAGGTATTGTTTCGCATCATCGACAAGCTGAAAGCAAAAGGGGTTGCCATTATCTATATCTCCCACCGGATGGATGAGCTGCTCCGCATCTCGGATGAAATTACGGTGATGCGCGACGGCAGCTATATCGGCACCGTGAAAAAAAGCGAAGCCGATATCAATGGTCTGATCCGGATGATGGTCGGCAGGGAACTGAAGGACATCTATCCGAAGCGCAGCTATGACATCGGTCCCGATACGCTGTTGGAAGTAAAGGGCTTTACCAAGCAAGGCCTGTTTGACAACATCAACCTGCACCTGAAAAAAGGAGAGATTCTCGGCATTTTCGGCTTGATGGGGGCGGGCCGCTCCGATGTGGCAAAAGCGATTTTCGGCATTACCCCGCCGGACTCCGGCACCATGACGATCAAGGGGAAGCCGGTAACCATTACGCGGCCCCAGGACGCCATTTCGCAGAAAATTGCCTTTATTACGGAAAGCCGGCGCGAGCAGGGACTGGTGATTTCCGATACCGTAAAACGAAACATTTCCATGGTCAGCATCGACAACCTGCTTTCCAGGCTGGGGCTGATCAGTGACAAAAAGGAAAGCGACGTTGCCCGAAAAGCGGTCGCCGCGCTCCAGATAAAAACAGCGGGTATCGACCAAACCGTCAATCAACTGAGCGGCGGCAATCAGCAGAAGATCGTCCTGGCGAAGTGGCTGGAAACACAGCCGGACATTCTCATCCTCGATGAACCCACGCGGGGGATCGACATCGGCTCCAAAAACGAAATCTACCGGCTGATGCGAAAATTGGCAAGCGAAGGAGTCGGCATCATCATGATCTCGTCCGAGCTTTCCGAGGTGCTGTTCATGAGCGACCGCATGCTGATCATGCGGGACAAGAAGATTGTCAAGGAACTGGATCCAAGCGCAACGACCCAGGATGAAGTCATGCTTTACGCGACTGGAGGGAAATAACCATGGCGAACGTATCCCGGATGGCGGCCAACCAAAAAACGATGTCTGCCAAACCAGGCCTGGCATTTTTGCGAGCATACGGCGGGATTTTGGCGGGGCTGCTTGTTCTTGTGCTGTTTTTCTCCCTGTTTTCCCCGCACTTTCTCAAAGTCAACAACCTGCTGAACATCGTCCTGCAGGTTTCGATCATTGCAATCAGCGCATTCGGCATGACGTTTGCGCTGATCATCGGCGGCATTGATCTGTCGATCGGTTCCACCATTGCCCTCTCCGGAACGGCGGCGGCGCTTTTGCTGCAACACAATGTGCCGTTTTTGCCCGCGATCCTGATCGTGCTGGCGATCGGTGTCCTGTTGGGCGCCTTCAACGGGGTGCTGATCTCCAAGCTCCATATTCCCGCTTTTATCGTGACGGTTGCGACAATGGGCATTTATCGCGGCATTGCCTATATCACGACAGACGGTGTGCCGGTTGCCATCCAAAACCAGGCGTTTCTGGAACTGGGGAACGGCTCCATCGCGGGGATTCACATTCCCATTCTGATCCTGCTGCTTCTTTTTGTGATCAACCATGTCATCCTGTCCAAAACCAAATTCGGCCGGCGCGCCTATATCACGGGCGGCAACGAAGAAGCGGCGGTCTACGCCGGCATCAATGTTTCCCGCCTGAAAATCGGCGTGTACGTGATCACCAGCGTCATGGCGACGATCAGCGGGTTGATTCTGGCCTCCCGCTTGTTCTCCGCCCAGCCCAATGCGGCCTCCGGCTATGAGCTGGACGCCATCGCGGCCGCCGTGCTGGGAGGAACCAGCCTGAGCGGGGGCAGCGGGAAAATTCTGGGGACATTGATCGGTGCCATCATTATCGGCGTCATCAACAACGGCATGAATCTGATGAACGTTCCGTATTTCTATCAATTGATTGTCAAGGGAGTCGTCATCTTGATTGCGGTGTATGTAGACGTAAAAAACAAAAAACGGTTGACGTAAGGATAGGAGAGCGTTGAATGGCGGAAATCATCACAATCGGTGAGATTCTGGTGGAAGTCATGGCGAAAAGCCTGGGGCAAACCTTCGAGCAAACGGGGGAATTCATCGGTCCCTTTCCCAGCGGGGCCCCGGCTATCTTTATAGATCAGGCAACCAAGACGGGCAGCTCCACCGCAATCGTTTCCAAGGTGGGACGCGACGGGTTCGGTCGGCTGAATGTGGAGCGGCTGAAACGGGACGGAGTGGATGTCCGCTACATCGGCACGGTGGCCGACAAGACGACAGGCATCGCGTTTGTCACCTACAAGGAGAATGGTGACCGGGACTTTATTTTTACGCTTAAGGATTCGGCGGCAGCTTGCGTGACCCCCGAAGATGTTCGCGAAGAGATGTTTGAGGGCTGCAATTACTTTCATATCATGGGCTGTTCCGCTTTTAACGCAGGGATGATCGCGGCGCTGACCAAAGCCATATCCATCGCGAAGGACAAGCAGGTGAAGATTACCTTTGACCCCAATATCCGCAAAGAGCTGATGGAAAACGAGCGGGTGAAGGCGTTTATCCTGTATGCCCTGCGCAGCTGCGACATCTTCCTCCCGGGGGAAGAAGAGCTGAAAATCATCACGGGCTTGGCGGATGAACGGGAAGCGGCTGAAGCGGTTTTCGCGCAGCAGGTGCGCTGCATGATCGTGAAGCGGGGCAGCCGGGGCTGCACGGTGTATGAACGGGATGCCGTCTATGATGTCGAGCCGTATCCGACGGAGGAAGTGGATCCAACCGGAGCGGGAGACTGCTTTGCCGGAACGTTTGTGTCGCTGATCAATCAGGGCAGATCCATCCGGGAGGCCGTCACCTATGCCAATGCCGCCGGCGCATACGCCGTATCCAGAAAAGGGCCGATGGAAGGCACGGCCACGCTTGCGCAGCTGGAAGCATTCCTCCAGGAGAGAAGGGAGCGGGGATGATCACAACCGTCACCGCCAATGCGGCGATCGACAAAACCTATCATGTCAAGCGAATCGCCCTGCACGATGTGAACCGGGTCGCGGAAGTGGTCGCGGTACCCGGCGGAAAGGGGATTAATGTGGCGAAAGTAGCCCGTACTCTGGGGGCCCGGGTGACAGCCAGCGGTTTTCTCGGAGGAACCAACGGGCAATTCATTCATCAGGGGATTGAGCAGCGGGGGATTGCCAGCGATTTTGTCCGGGTGGAGGGCAACTCGCGGGAAACGATTGCGATCCTCGACGAAGCGGGGGGCACCCCGACGGAACTGCTGGAGCCGGGGCCGGTGGTTGCAGAAGCCGCCCAGCACCAGCTGGCGGAAAAAATCGCCGCGCTGGCCAAAGCAAGCAAGGTGGTTGTTTTTTCCGGAAGTTTGCCCCGGGGAGTGCCAGCCGATTTTTATGCCGCATTGATTCAGGCCGCGAAGCGGGAAGGGGCGCTCACCATTCTGGATGCAAGCGGTGAGCCGCTGGCGAGAGGGATCGATGCTGCGCCTGCGATCTGCAAACCCAACCGGGAGGAGATCGGGCAGCTCCTGGGATACCGTCCGGACAGCCGGCGCGAGCTCTTGCGCGCGGCTGCGAAACTGATCGACAAGGGCGTGCAGGCGGTCATCGTCTCCATGGACCGGGAAGGAGCGATTGCCGTAACAGCTCACGCGGCATGGCATATCGCCCCGCCGCCAATTGAAGCGGTAAACAGCGTTGGCTGCGGAGATGCGATGGTGGCGGGGATTGCGTGCCATCTGGATCGCGGGGGAAGCGCGCTGCCGGACGAACTGCCGGAGGCCTTGCGCCTCGGAACGGCTGCCGCCGCATCCAACGCCCTGCATCGGGAAGCGGGTTTTGTGCGGTTGCAGGAAGTGACAACCTTTCTCCCCAAGGTGAGGATTACGAGACTCTAGAAAAGGAAGGTGCAAGCAATTGGGTTTGGTATCATCTACTCCTCTCTTGCAAGAGGCAAGAAAAAACGGCTACGGGATCGTTGCTTTCAACGTTCATACGCTGGAAATGATGCAGGCCGTGGTGGAAGCGGCCGAAGAGTGCCGCTCGCCGCTTATTCTGCAAACGACGGTTGGCACGGTGAAGCATCTGGGAATCGAGTATATTGCGGCAAACGCAAGAGTGGCCGCCGAGAAGGCAAGCGTGCCGATCGCGCTCCATCTTGACCACTGCCAGGATTTTGACTTGATCGTGCAGTGCATGCGGGCGGGATACACATCGGTGATGATTGACGCCTCCATGCATCCGTTTGAGGAAAATGTGCAGCGCACCAAAAAGGTGGTGGAAATCGCCAGAGCGCTTAATGTCAATGTCGAAGCGGAGCTGGGCAAGGTGGGCGGAGTCGAGGACGACATCGTGGTGGAGGAAGAGCACGCCCTCCTGGCAGATCCGGCGGAGTGCCAGGAGTTTATCGAGCGGACCGGCGTTCCCACCCTGGCTCCGGCGATCGGCACGGCCCACGGCATTTACAAGGGAGAACCGAACATCGATTTCGCACGGCTTGAGGAAATCGCCCGCAGGGTGGAGGTGCCGCTTGTGCTGCACGGCGGGTCCGGCATTCCGGCCGAACAGGTGAAACGCTGCGTCTCCCTGGGAATGGCGAAGATGAATGTGGCGACGGAATTGAAAAACGCTTTCTCGGAATCGATCAAGCAATTCTTCCTGCAAAACCCCTCCGAATTGGACCCGCGCAAGTATATGGCGCCGGCCAAGGAGGCGGTCAAACAGCTGGCGAAAGAAAAAATGGAGCTGTGCGGCTGTATCGGCCGCGCGTAAGCATCGGAAGGGCCAAGCGAACCCTTGCTTGGCCCTGTTTTCTATGGAAAATTGTTCACAACCCTTTGACGAAAAAACTCGAATTTTGGAAAAAAGCGTTTACAAATTCCCATGACATCCTCTATAATTAGATTACAAATCACTTTTTGGGTAATCGATTAACCAACAAAGGTGGTGACCATGTCGAACATTACGATCAAAAAAATTGCTGAACTGGCTGGTGTGTCAAGCGCAACGGTTTCAAGAATACTGAACAATACGGGGAGGTATTCGGAAGAAACTAAGGAGCGCGTTCTGGAGATTATCCGGGATTACAATTACCGGACAAACGTGGTAGCCAAAAGCCTGCGCACGAACAAATCGAAAACAATCGGCGTGATCGTCCCTGATATCACGAACGAATTCTTCGCAAACATCGTGTTGGCCATTGAAAATTATTCCGTGCCGAACGGCTATTCGATTTTCATCTGTAACACCAGTGAAGACCATGAAAAGGAAAAGATGTTCGTCAGGGATCTGGAGGCCAAAGGCGTAGATGGCATCATCTATCTGTCCGGCAACAAGCAAATACCGGAGCAGACGACAAGCAAGCATCTTCCCACGGTTTGTATTGACCGCAATCCGGGCAACAAGGAGATTGTCGTAGTCGAGTCGGACAACTTCAGCGGCGGTTTTATCGCCACGGAAGAATTGATTCAACAAGGCTGCAAACGGATCGTCATCATCAAAGACGAGCGGGACGTTTCGCCGATGGCCGAACGATACCGCGGATATCGGGAAGCTTTGCAGAAGCACGGGATTCCATTGGATGAAAATCTGGTGGTGAATGTCAAGGTCGATGTCCATGAAGCTACCAAGGCGGTCCAACACCTGATCAGCAGGGGGACAGCGTTTGATGCGATCTTTGCCTGCACCGACTGGTTGGCGATTGGCGCGATCAACGCTTTGCATCAACATCAGATCCTGATTCCCGATGAAGTAAAGATCATCGGCTTCGATAATATTTCCGTCGCGCAGCACAGTTATCCCCCGCTTACGACAGTGGAGCAGGATAAGACCAAATTGGGTGAAATCGCAGCACAGATTCTCCTGGACATGATCGATCAGAAAAAACCACAGAAACAAAATATTGTGCTCCCCGTATCCTTGGTAAAAAGGAATACGACCCTGTAATTATTGGAAGAGTAATCGATTACCCTTCTGTTATTTTCGGTTGGGTAATCGTTTTCTCAAAACACATATCAATAGAAAAATGTAAACGCATACTCGTCTGTTTCTGCAGATGAGTAATCGTTTACCCAATTAAAAGGAGGAGTTCGTATATGAAGAAAAATGTTTGGTTATCTGCTTTGCTGGTTGGCGCCTTATCGCTTGCGGCGTTTGGATGCAGCCAGGGGACGAATCAACCCGGCCAGCAGGATCAGGCAGCAGCCCAAGCGGGTGGGCAAAAACCCAAATACGCCATGATCTTGAAAACGTTATCTAATCCTTTCTGGGTCTCCATGAAGGAAGGGATTGAAAAAGAGGCGGCCAAGCTGGGGATTCAGGTTGATATTCTGGCTGTTTCTTCGGAGGATGATACACAAGGCCAGCTGAAATTGTTTGAAGATTTGTTAAATAAAGATTACGCGGGCATCGGGGTTGCGCCGTTATCGCCGGTAAACGTGATTCCCCAAATCGTGGCGGCCAATCAAAAAGGGATTCCCGTTGTCAACATCGATGAAAAATTAGACATGCAGGAACTGAAAAACGCCGGTGGAAATGTATACGCTTTCGTCACCACGGATAACGTCAAGGTGGGAGCGAAAGGGGCCCAGTATATCGTGGACACCTTGGGCGCAGAAGGCGGACAAGTCGCCATCATCGAGGGGAAAGCCGGCAACGCGTCGGGTGAAGCCCGCAAACAGGGAGCGGAAGAAGTATTCAAATCCGCCAAAGGAATTGAATTGGTGGCGAGCCAGCCGGCCGATTGGGACCGCATCAAGGCGCTCGATGTCACCACGAACCTGATTCAGCGGTATCCGGAACTGAAAGCGATCTATGCGGCGAACGACACCATGGCACTGGGTGCGCTGGAAGCCGTGAAAAACGCGAACAAAAAAATCCTGGTCGTAGGGACGGACGGCACGCCGGAAGCGGTTGAATCCGTCAAGAAAGGCGAATTGGCCGCCACGGTCGCTCAGGATCCGGCCCAGATCGGCGCGACAAGCTTGGATAAGCTGAAAGAGGCGGTTGACAAAAAGGTACCGTTCTCGATAGATGCAGAGCCGGAAACCATTGCCGTCGATTCCCAACTGATCACGAAGTGACCCCAGTCGGAGACAGGTTTTCTCATCCCTGCCTCTGTCAGGGATGAGAAAACCCCATAAGGAGGGTGGATGATGAAACCTTTGGTGGAGATGAGAAATATCACCAAGAAGTTTTCCGGTGTCACTGCCCTGGAAAATATCAATTTTGATATTTTGAGCGGGGAAGTCCACATTCTGCTTGGCGAAAATGGAGCAGGAAAATCGACCTTGATGAAAATCCTGAGCGGAATCTACGAACCTACCGAAGGGAGCATCATTCTGTCCGGCAGGGAATACAGCAAATTGACCCCGGCGGATTCCGCTGAAAACAAAATCAGCATCATCTATCAGGAATTAAGCTTGATCGACGAGTTGTCCATTGCCGAAAACCTGTTTGTAGGCAAGCTGCCGACCAAAAAAGTGATGGGCATTCCCGTCGTGGATTTTGCGCACATTCATGAAAAAACGGCCGAATTGCTGAAAAGGGTCGGTTTGAATCGCAGTCCGTCCACCCTGGTCGGAGAGCTTCCGATTTCCGAAAAACAGCAGGTGGAAATCGCCAAAGCGCTGGCCTCCGACGCCAAAGTAATCATTATGGATGAACCGACCTCGTCCTTGACGACGGAGGAAGTAAACAAGCTGTTTGCGATTATCCGGCAGTTGAAAAAAGAAGGCGTCGGCATCGTGTACATCTCCCACAAGATGAAGGAACTTGCTGAAATTGGCGATCGCGTCACCGTTCTGAAGGATGGAAAACATGTCGGCACCAAACCGTTAAAGGATGTGACCACCGATCAGTTGGTTTCCATGATGGTCGGCAGGGAATTGAACGCCAAGAACCTCAATCCCCATCGGGCCGAAACCAACGAGGTGATCTTTGAGGTTCAACACCTGACAAGAAAAGACCGGGCCGTGCAGGATGTCAGTTTCAAGCTTTACCGGGGAGAGATCCTGGGTTTTGCCGGGTTGATCGGCTCGGGACGGACGGAACTGATGAACGCGATATTCGGAGCAGCAGAATTGGAGAGCGGCGACATGACCCTGTTTGGCGAGAAGGTCATCATCAAAAGTCCGCACGACGCGGTGAAAAAGGGGTTGGCTTTCATTACGGAAAACCGCAGGGAAACGGGGTTTTTCCACAATTTCGAGATATGGAAAAACATCTCCATCTCCTCACTGGTTCGCAAGTCAAAATGGGGAGGCATCTGGGGGTTCGTCAATAAGCAAGCTGAACAGCAGCAGGCGGAAGAACAAAAGAAGGTCTTGCGGATCAAATGTTCTTCCATTCTTCAAAATATTACGGAGTTATCGGGCGGCAACCAGCAGAAGGTGATTATCGGCAAATGGCTGGCGGCTCAAGCAAGACTGATGATCTTCGACGAACCGACTCGCGGCATCGACGTAGGAGCCAAAAGCGAGATTTATGCCATCATGCGGAAGCTTGCCAATGAAGGGAAAGGCATCCTCATGGTTTCCTCGGAGCTGCCTGAATTGCTGGCGGTATGCGATCGCATCATTGTTTTTAAAGATGGCAGGCTGCGGGCGACATTCACGAATGAAGAAGCAACGGAAGAAAAAATCATGTTGGCTGCAACCTCTGACATGTAAGGAAGGAGAACCACCCATGGTAAATCGGTTTCGCGAAAGTTGGCAGAAGTTTGGGATATTCGGGATATTCATCTTGATCGTTGCGGCTCTGGGGATTCTCTCCCCTGAATACTTTCTGACCACCAATAACTTGACCCAGGTGGTTCTGCAGAGTGCGATTACCATTTTGATTGCATGCGGCGAGTTTTTTACCATTTTAATTGCGGGCATCGACCTTTCCGTCGGCTCCGTCATTGCATTGACCGGTGTGATCACCGGCAAGCTGCTTGTATCCGGAACGCCTGTTGTCCTTGCCATTTTGATCGGCGGCATTCTGGTGGGCGGCTTGTTGGGGGCTGTTAACGGGATTTTGGTAAATAAAACCGGGCTGCACCCGTTTATCATCACCTTGGGGACCATGTCCATCTATCGCGGGATCACGCTGATCATTTCGGATGCCAAGCCGATCTTCGGCTTTCCGCAGTCCTTCAAGGAAGGGGTGGCGGGCTGGATTTTCCATATTCCCATTCCGGTGATCATTGCCCTGACAGTAGCGCTCATCCTCCACTTCATCACGACCAAGACGATTCTGGGCAGGAACATCTACGCACTGGGGGGAAACGCTCAATCCGCCTGGTTCTCCGGCATTGATATCAAGAAGCACCAACTGATTGTCTTTATCATCTCGGGCATCTGCGCCGGGATTGCCGGAGTGGTGATGACAGCCCGTTTGGGGGCGGCTGAACCCCTGGCCGGCGTTGGGTTCGAGACGTTTGCGATTGCTTCGGCGATCATTGGCGGCACCAGCTTCTTTGGCGGCAAGGGAACCATTATCGGCGTGGTGATGGGCGGATTGATCATCGGGGTCATCAACAATGGGCTGAATATCCTGAATGTATCCACCTATTATCAGCAAATCGTCATGGGTTCGCTGATTATCGCCGCCGTCACGCTGGATAAGTTGTTTAGTGCCAAAAAATAAGGGAGTGAAGAGAAATGGCGTACAAATTTTCCCCGTCTTTGATGTGCATGAATCTGGTGCAGTTCAGGGAGCAGATTCTGGCATTGAACGAGAGGGCGGATTTCTACCACATTGACATTATGGATGGCCATTATGTCCGAAATATTACGCTTTCTCCTTTTTTTATCAGTCAAGTGAAATCGATTACCCAACTTCCCATCGATGCCCACCTGATGGTGGAATCGCCTGCCGATTTTATCGATATGACTGCGGAAGCGGGAGCCGATTATATCACTCCCCATGCGGAAACGATCAATCGGGACGCGTTTCGGATCATCAACAGGATCAAAGCCCGTGGCTGCAAGGCTGGCGTGGCGTTAAACCCCGCCACACCGCTCGAGTATATCAGGGAATACATTCATCTGCTTGATAAAATCACAATCATGACCGTAGATCCGGGATATGCCGGCCAAGCGTTTATTCCCGAGATGCTGAAGAAAATCAGACAGGCCAAGGAGTGGAAAGAAACGTACGGCTATCCCTATCTGATTGAAGTGGACGGTTCCTGCAACAAAGCCACCTTCAAACAGCTGGCAGCAGCGGGCACGGAAGTATTCATCGTCGGTTCGTCCGGGCTGTTCAATCTGCATCCGGACGTTACCGTCGCCTGGGATCGAATGATGGAAAATTTCCAGCATGAAGTAGGGGTGAAATGAAATGGAGAAGGTCTTGCAGCCATTTTTCACGATCTTTGATGAAAATCGGAATGCTTTTACCCGCTACAGCAGTTATGAAGAACGGAAATTATCCGACATGAAGGGATATTTCGCCAACGAGGCACGCCGTCAACAAATGGAGGAACAGGGAAACCCCATCGTGTATCGCGTCTACAAGCAGGACGTCCCCCTGAAAGAAGGGGAACTGCTCCACTGCATCACCATGATTGAACCCGGCCATGTGGATGGCGAATTCTTTATGACAAAGGGCCATTACCATCTCAATGAAGACTGCGCGGAGATCTACTACGGCCAAAAAGGGAAGGGTTTGCTGCTCATGCAAAAAGGCGACCGTACGGAAACCATCGAGATGAATCCGGGTACCGTGGCCTACATACCGGCAGGCTGGGGGCACCGGACCGTGAACGTTTCGCAGCATGAACCCTTCGTCTTTTTTTCGGTTTGGCCGGCCCAGTCGGGATACAACTACCAGCGCGCGTTGGATGAACCTTTCCAAAAGAAAGCGGTTGTGGACGGGGACTCTTACAAGCTGGTCTAAGCAGCGAACACCTCGCTTTTGGAACCTAGAACGACGGTGGAGGATCGTTATGAGTGGACAAAGCTTTGTCTTAGCGATAGATATCGGCGGAACCAACTTTCGTTTAGGCATGATGACGCAGGATAGACAGCTGCATCATTTCACCATCAAACCGACTACAACCCTTTACGGGGAAGGCACCTCCATGGAAAACCTGAAACATGCCATTGCAACCTATCTCCAAGAGCACGCCGGCAACATGAAGCTGGCGGCCATTTCGATCGGCTTTCCTTCCATTGTCAGCAAAGACAAGCGGATCGTTTATTCGTCTCCCAACTTGATCGGCTTTGACGACATCAATGTCGCGGAGCCGTTGGAGCAGTGCTATGGCGTTCCCGTCTACATCGAAAACGACGTCAACTTTTTGCTGCAGTATGAGATTACCCAGCACAATCTGATCAACAAAGGGACAACATTGGGGTTTTACATCGGGACGGGTTTCGGAAACTCGATTTATCTGCATGACCGATTCCTTGACGGAAAAAATGGCGTCGCGGGCGAACTGGGGCATATTCCCGTGCTGTTCCGGCAGGATAAATGCGGCTGCGGCAATGAGGGATGCATCGAAATATACGCATCCGGCAAACGGTTGACGCAAATCCGGGAGCAATTTTTCCCGTCGACCGACATCAAGGATCTGTTTACCAAGCATGCGACCCATCCGGAAATCACCAGGTTTGTCGAAACCCTGTCCATTCCGATTGCGACGGAAATCAACATTTTCGACCCGGATCAAGTGATCATCGGCGGCGGGGTGATTCAGATGAACGACTTTCCGAAGCAATTGCTGGAGGAATACATCTTGAAGTACACCCGCAAGCCTTACCCTGCGGAAGGGTTAACCATCACGTATGCCCGGCAGGATCAGACAACGGGGCTGCTGGGAGCCGGGTATTACGCGTTTCAGAAGCTGGAGAGCGCGAATAAAAATGCTTGAGGCGGGAACACCCGCCTCTTGCTTTCTTCTCCGCAATCAGGAGCGAACTGCATGGAACAGGGAACGGGAGGTCTGTTCCGCCAGCCTCCAGTCGTCTTCCCACAGGGAGATAACCGGTGCGGTCACCTGGGAATCGTCGGTCAGCAGGGCATGTTCCCGCGCGACGTAAAAGTCCTCGTATGTCCACGCTCCGCTCCCCAACAGGACCCGCGTGCGGTCGAAAATGGCGATGGCGGTGTGGAGCAGGCCGCTTTGCCCGCTGCCGCTGTTGAATGCCTGCACGGCAACGCCTTTCGCTTCCAGATAACGGATCGTTTCCAGGTTTTCCGCAGCGGAAGCGTCAAGCAGGAGCCGCACCTTGATCCCGCGCTGGGCCGCGTTTGCCACCGCCGTTACCGTGTTGAGATCGGTGAGAACGGGAACCTCCAGGTCGATCGATTGCTGCGCTGCGGCCAGTTCCTGCCAGAGCAGCTCGGCGATGTCCGGACTGTACGCGACGGCCGTGCGGGTCGGGCTCGGCGGCGCAGGCGGCTGCGCGCTCTCTTTCCCGAGCGCTTTGACGGCTCCCGGCAGGTCCACATAGCCCTTTCCCGCGCTGTTGGGAGCGTGGAAGAGGTCTTTTGCCCCCGCCAGAATCGCCGCTTTCACTTCATCGGGGGTAGCGGCAGGCTTCGCCTGGAACAGCAGCGCTGCCGCTCCGGCGCAGATGGGGGTGGCCATCGATGTGCCGGACAGGGAAAAATACTGGTCGTCCACCCGTCTCTGCGGGTAGGCGAGATCGAGCGTGGAGCCCGGGGCCCGCAGCGAGATGATGTTGACGCCGGGCGCGACGATGTCCGGCTTGACCAGCCCGTCGATCGTCGGGCCGCGGCTCGAGAAGGAAGCAACGGCATCGTCCTCGTTTCCCGCAGTATTCCGGTCATCCGTAGCGCCTACGCTGATCAGTACGGGATCGATGGCCGGCGAACCGATCGTGCCGGTTCCCGGCCCTTCATTGCCGGCGGCGACGAATACGGCGAGGCCCGCCTGCCATGCCTTTTCCAGCGCCTGGCAGAGAGGGTCGTTGCGGTATGATTCGCTGGCCGGGCCGCCGAGCGAGAGGGAGAGAATGCGAATGCCCAGCTTCTCTTTTTGCTGCAGGCACCACTGTATCCCGTCGATAATATCGGAAACGGCTCCCTGCCCGTTCGCATCGAGCACCTTGACGCCGACGAGCGAGGCTTCCCAGGCCGGTCCCCGGTATTTCCCGCCGCTCGACGTCCCGGCTCCGGCCGCGCAGCCGGCCACATGCGTGCCGTGGCCGTTGTCATCGTAAGGATCGGATTTGCCTTGAATCACATCGTAAAAGCCGATGATCCGGTTGTGCGGGGTAACCAGATCGGGGTGGGGATAAATCCCCGTGTCAATGATTGCGATCGTCACACCTTTGCCCGTCAGCCCGTTCTCCCACTCCTGCGTGGTGCCGATCGTAGGGGCGGCCGCATCAAGCAGGGTATGCATCGTCCGATCAAGGTGAAGGCGGTGGACATGATGATGGCTGGCGACCTGACCCAGAACCCCCAGGGGCAGGCGCACGACGACCGCATCGATGATGGGCAGCTCTTTGATGATGGTCGCGCCGCAATCGGCAAGAAACTGGTTGACGGCTCCAGAGACGGCAGCATCCAGGTCGGGCTTGCGCTGCAGCAATACGGTAACCTCCTGCTCATGGCCTGTTGCTTGGGACAGGTGCTTCTTCAGGGGATAATCGCACTTGTGCAGGTGTTCGCGCAATGCATGATCCATTTGATACATCAGAACAACCTCCTTCACCAAGCGTATGGTTGATGGACAATCCGTGCCAATAATATACCATTTTTTGCCAATTCTGTCACTATGAACGATGACCTAATTTGTGTCGATTGCCCGATGGCTTGTGTGCTGCAGGAGGCAGCAAAGGAAGGAAAACATAGGAAAATGGATGCACATCTCGTCCTTTTCTGTGAAGGCTGGCATAAGCGCCAATCGGACATGGCTCCCCCTCCCTCAACAATATGATGGTCGAGTATAGTACATGTCTTCTTATGATGGTTTGTCTTATGGACTTTTGATTGGCGCTCAGGTACGATTACGCTTGGAAAAGGCACAAATCTATCGAGCGAAAGAAGGCAATACCATGATTCGGTCCTATCTGCTGCTGCTGTTTTGCGTGACGGCGTGGGGGAGCAATTTTGTGTTCGGCAGCATTCTGGTGAAGCAATTTCCTCCCCTGTTTCTGGCGGATGCGCGGCTCATCTGTACGTCGCTATTCTTGCTGGGATACGCGTGGTATACGCATACCTTTGTCAAAATCAAGCGAAGAGAATGGGGATTGCTGTTTTTGCTCGGGCTGATCGGGACGCTTGCCAATCAGACCGCGTATTTTTACGGTCTGCTGACAACCGACGCCACGACCGCCTCGCTGATTCTTTCCCTGGCGCCAATCGTGACCGCTGCGCTGGCAGCATTTTTCCTGAAAGAGAAGTTCACCCCGAAAATGATGATCGGCTCGCTGCTCGCCTTGACCGGTACTTTTTTCGTTGTCGGCAACGGGGCCGGCTTGTCATTCTCCAAAGGCGTGTTTCTCATCGCGATCGCCATGGTAAGCTTTTCGCTATCCATGATCATCATCCGCAAGCTGACCGAGAGCCTGCACCCTTTTATTGCGACCGTTTATTCGACCGTGGCGGGCACCCTGTTTTTAACCCCCGCCGCGCTGCTGTCGGTGGATTCTTCCGCCCGCATCAGCCACGAAGCCTGGGCCTGGCTGCTGCTGATTGCAACCGCCATTCTGATGCAGGGCGTCTGCGGGATCGTGTGGAATCAGCAGCTGAAGATTGTAGGGACGGGGAAAGCCGCGATCTTTCTCAATCTACAGCCGTTTGTCGCCATGCTGATGGGCTTTCTGCTGCTCGGCTCGAAGGTAACGGAGGTACAAATCGGGGGGTCCGTACTGATTGTGGCCGGGGTCATCGTGGCAACCGTCCGCTCGCAGAAAAGCGTGCAGCATCGGTCCACCATCAGCCAGGCTGAATAAACATGGGATAAAGAGAAGAACATGCGCGTGGTTGCCCAAGACGGTCCGACAGCAGCCGTCCTGCGGCAGCCATGTTTTGTATGGTGGCAAACCCCTTGACAGCCGTTTTTGACGAGGATTATATTGAAAGGGACAAATGAAACCGGTTACATATGAATGATGATAAGAATCATTTGTTTTTTTGCGAAGATATGTAACCGGTTACATATCAAAGGTGACGGTGAAGAAATCATGGCAACGATCCGCGATGTGGCCAAGCTGGCGGGCGTCTCCGTGGCAACGGTCTCCCGGGTTCTCAACAAAAACGGCTACGTGAACAATAAAACGGAGGAAAAAGTGTTGAAGGCGATCGCACAGCTCAACTACGAGCCGAATGCGGTGGCGCGGGGATTGGCTGGTAAGCAGACGGGCACCATCGCGCTCATTCTGCCCGATATCGCCAACCCGTTTTTTCCGGAAATGGCCCGGGGCGTGGAGGACGTTGCACAAGCGTACGGTTACACGGTCATCCTGTGCAACTCCGACGACCAGGGACACAAGGAAAAGTCGTACATCGAGATGCTGAAGAAAAAGTACATCGACGGAATCATTTTCGCCTCCAACACGCTGGGACAGGCTGACGTGGAGCAGATGCGGCGCAACAATATCCCGCTGGTCGTACTGGACCGCGCGCCCACCCGTCAGCTGTGCAGCGTCATCCGGTCGCAAAACTACGAAGGGGCCAGGTTGGCGGTGCGCCACCTGCTGGAGATGGGGTGCCGGAAAATTGCCCACATCTACGGTCCGCAAGAGCTGATCACGGCGAAAAAGCGGCTGCTTGGTTACGAGGAATCGGTGAAGCACTTCCCCTGGTATACGCCGAGCTTGATGGTGCCGGGCCACTTCCGTGTGGATGGCGGCCTTCGGGCGGTCAAGGAACTGTTTGAAAAGCACCCAGACATTGACGGCATCTTTTGTGGGAACGACCTGATGGCGATCGGCGCGCTGAAAGGGTTGTACCAGTTGGGCGTACGCGTGCCAGAAGACGTGGCGCTGATCGGGTTTGACGGCATCGGCCTCACCGAAATCACCCAGCCGGAGCTGTCCACGGTCGCGCAGCCTATTTACGAAATGGGTTCGCTGGCGGCTAAGGTATTGATTGAAACCATCGAGACCGGCGTGACGGAACCACGGCTGTACGAGCTGGAAGTGGCCCTCGTTGCACGAGATTCCACAAAAAGGAGAACAGAGGCATGAACAAGATCCCCAACGTTGTCGTGATTGGCAGTTTGAACATGGATATTGTTGTGGAAGCGGACCGTCCGCCGCAGATGGGGGAGACGGTAGCGGGCAACCGGGTGCACTTCATCCCCGGGGGAAAAGGAGCCAACCAGGCGGTCGCCGCGGCCCGACTGGGGGCGCGAACGACGATGATCGGAGCGGTCGGCTGCGACCCGTTCGGCAAAGAACTGTTGGAAGCGCTCCGGAGGGAAGGCATTGAGACCGACACGGTGAAGACTGTCGCCGGCGCGCACACCGGTGTGGCTTCGATTCTGCTGGTCGAAGGGGATAACCAGATTATTGTCGTTGACGGAGCAAACGGACACTGCACGCGGGAAGACATTGACCTGCATCGGAAGAAGATTGCCCAGGCGGACGCGGTGCTCCTGCAGCTGGAGATTCCGCTGGAAACCGTCCAGTACGCGGCCGAGACGGCCAAACGGCAGGGAAAAACGGTCGTGCTTAATCCGGCGCCGGCCCGTCCGCTGCCTGACGAACTCCTGCGGCACGTGGACGTGATGATCCCGAACGAATCGGAACTGTATCTGCTGGCAGAAGCGGACGAAGGGTCCGATCTGGAAACAGCGATGCGCCGCCTGCAGGACAAAGGTGTGCGGACGGTCGTCGCCACGCTGGGCGCCCGGGGAGCCGCCTATCTCACGGCAGACGGTGCGTTCGGCACCGTGCCCAGCCACAAGGTGGAGGTGGTGGATACGACCGGCGCGGGCGACGCCTTCAATGCCGGTTTTGCCTGCGCCCTGGCCAGTGGAGAGCCGGTTGCCGAAGCGGTGGGATTCGCTTCCAAAGTGGCGGCGCTGGCCGTCACCAGGCTGGGTGCGCAGGCGGGCATGCCGACCCTCGCACAAGTAGGGGAATTCAACGTGGAATAAGGGGGACATTATGAAAAAACGGGGTATTCTAAACAGCGAGATTTCGGCGGTCATCAGCCGGCTCGGCCATACGGATCAGATTGTCATTTGCGACGCCGGCCTGCCGATTCCGGCACTCGTGCCGCGGATCGACCTGGCCGTGGTTCCCGGCCTGCCTTCGTTGATGGACGTGCTGGAAGCGGTGCTTTTGGAGATGCAGGTGGAGCGGGCCATTCTTGCGGAGGAATGGAAGCAGGCCAATCCGCAGCTGTTGAACCGCGTGGAAGCGGCGCTTGCGGGTGTGGAACGGCAGAGCGTCAGCCATGAGACGTTCAAGCAGATGACCCGGGAAGCCAAGGCGATTATCCGGACGGGCGAATGCACGCCATACGCCAACGTGATTCTGCAGGCGGGCGTGATCTTCTAAAGTCGGGGGAAGGGAGGGAGAGAGCGCATGACCGGCTTCTTGCTGGAAATGAACGAAATCAGCAAATCGTTTCCCGGCGTAAAAGTGCTGGACAACGTCCGGTTGGACCTGAAGCGGGGCGAAGTGCTGGCGCTGATGGGGGAAAACGGGGCGGGCAAATCGACCCTGATGAAAATTCTGGGCGGCATTTACGAGCGCGACGGCGGCACGATTACCGTCAAGGGAGAGATGGTGGAGAGAATGACCCCCGACATCGCCGCCAAAAGGGGGATCGCCATCATCCACCAGGAGTTGAACCTGATCCCCCACCTGTCCGTCATGGAAAACATTTTTCTCGGACGCGAGTTTACCTACGGCAAAAGCGGCTTGGTCAACTGGCCGCGGATGCGGGCCGAAGCGAAACGCTGCCTGGAGCAGCTGGCCATCCGGCTGGACCCGGACACGCCGGTGGGCGCATTGTCGGTGGGGCAGCAGCAGATGATCGAGATCGCCAAGGCGTTGTCGATGCAGGCAGACATCCTGGTGCTGGACGAGCCAACGGCGGCGCTGACCAAACGGGAGATTGACGCCCTGTTCAAGGTGATCGCCTCCCTCAAGCAAAAAGGGGTTGGTATGATCTACATCTCCCACCGCATGGAGGAGATCTTCCAAATCAGCGACCGGATCACGGTACTGCGCGACGGTCAGTATGTGGGAACGGTGGAAACGGCCCGAACCAACCTGGACGAACTGGTGAAAATGATGGTCGGTCGGGAGATCACCGAGCGCTTCCCGAAAGTGGAAGTCACCCCCGGAGATGTACGGCTGCGTGTGGAAAACCTCTCCGTCAAGGGCAAGCTGTCCGGCATCTCCTTTGCCGTGCGCAGCGGGGAGATCGTCGGCGTGGCCGGCCTGATGGGAGCCGGCCGAACCGAGATGGCAAAGGCGCTGTTCGGCGCGGAACGGATCAGCGGCGGACAAATCTTTGTCGACGGAAAGCCCGTGCGCATCAGCCAGCCGATCGACGCCATCCGGGCGGGCATTGCGCTGGTCACGGAAAACCGCAAAGAAGAGGGCCTGGTTCTGCCGCTTTCCGTGAGAGAAAACATCTCCCTGCCCAATCTGACAAAAGTGTCTGCATTGGGCGTAATGAAGCCGCAGACCGAGCGGGAGCTGAGCGACGACGCCATCAAGCGGCTGCTGATCAAGACGGCGGGCGGGGAACAGGCGGCCGTCTCGCTCTCCGGCGGGAACCAGCAAAAAGTAGTGATTGGCAAATGGCTGGCCACCAGGCCGAAAATTTTGATCCTGGACGAACCGACCCGCGGGGTGGACATCGGCGCGAAAAAAGAGATTTACGACATCATGAACCGGCTCGCCCAGGAAGGCGTGGCCATTCTGATGATCTCCTCCGAGCTGCCGGAAGTGCTGGGCATGAGCGACCGGGTGCTGGTCATGCACGAAGGGCGCATCACAGGCGAGTTTATGCGGGAGGAAGCAACACAGGAATTGATCATGCATGCGGCGACGGGAGGGACGAACAGCCATGCGGTTTAACGTTTTGCAACGGATGGGCCCGCTCCTCGGGCTTGCCTTGATCGTCATCGTACTGTCCATTATCAGCAGCGACTTTTTAACCGTCAGCAACATATTCAACGTGCTGCGGCAGGTCTCCATCAATGCCCTGATCGCGTTCGGGATGACTTTTGTCATCCTGACGGGCGGCATCGACCTGTCCGTCGGCTCCATTCTCGCGCTGTCCAGCGCCTTGACGGCGGGCATGATGGCAGGCGGGACGGACACGACGCTGGCCGTACTGATCGGCCTCCTGGCCGGTGTGGCGATGGGGGCGGTCAACGGTGTCATCATTGCAAAAGGAAAGGTAGCGCCGTTTATCGGCACCCTGGCTACCATGACGGTATTCCGCGGCTTCACGCTGGTTTACACGGAAGGGAAGCCGATCACCGGGCTCAATCCCGACTTTGCGATGCTGGGCAAGGGCTTTTTCTTCGAGATTCCGATGCCGGTGATCCTGATGCTCATCTCGTTTGCCGCTCTGTACTTTATCCTGCGCCACACTACGTTCGGGCGGCGCGTCTACGCGCTCGGCAGCAACGAGGAAGCGACCAAGCTGTCCGGCATCAACACCGCCAGAGTAAAAGTGCTGGTCTACTCGATCAGCGGCCTGTTTGCCGCGCTGAGCGGCATCATCCTCACCTCCCGCCTGAACTCGGCGCAGCCGACGGCGGGGACGGCGTACGAGCTGGATGCGATTGCGGCTGTCGTGCTGGGCGGAACCAGCCTGGCGGGCGGACGCGGCTGGATCGTCGGCACCCTGATCGGGGCGATGATCATCGGTGTGTTAGACAACGGTCTCAATCTGCTGAATGTCTCCTCTTTCTACCAGTCGGTGGTAAAAGGGGCGGTCATTCTCGTGGCAGTATTGCTGGACCGGTCTAAATCCCATAAATAATCTGACATTGAAGGAGGAAGGTAGCTTATGAAGAAGTTTCTCAAAATGGCATTGGCTTCGTCCCTGATGCTGGCGGTGCTGGCGGGCTGTTCCACGTCGTCCAGCCTGGAAAACAAGGCGCCGGAGCAATCGGCGGGCGGCGGCACCAATGCGGGAACCGGCAAGGTAACGATCGGCCTGGCCATCTCCACGCTGAACAACCCGTTCTTCGTCTCCCTCAAGGAAGGGGCGGAAAAGGCAGCAAAAGAGGCAGGCGCCGACCTGATCGTCGTCGACGCGCAGGATGACACAGCCAAGCAAATCAGCAGCGTGGAAGACCTGATTCAGAAAAAGGTTAACGTGATCCTGATCAACCCGACCGACAGCGCAGCTATTGCCACCGCGGTGGAAGCGGCCAACAAGGCAAACATTCCGGTCATCACCGTCGACCGCTCGGCGGAAGGGGGCCAGGTGGTCTCCCACATCGCTTCCGACAACGTGAAAGGCGGCAAGATGGCGGGCGAGTTCATCCTGGAAAAACTGGGCGGCAAGGGCAACATCGTCGAACTGCAGGGCATCGCCGGCACTTCCGCAGCCCGCGACCGCGGCAAAGGCTTCCATGAAGCCGTGGACAACAAGGAAGGCTTGAAAGTGATTGCTTCCCAGCCGGCTGACTTTGACCGCGCCAAAGGGCTGAGCGTCATGGAAAACATCCTGCAGAGCAACAAAGACATCCAGGCGGTATTCGCCCACAACGATGAAATGGCGCTGGGGGCGCTGCAGGCAATTGAAGCGGCGGGCAAAAACATCCTCGTAGTCGGCTTCGATGCCACCGACGACGCCGTCAAAGCGGTAAACGAGGGCAAAATGGCGGCAACCGTGGCGCAAAAACCGGCAGCCATCGGGGAAACGGCGGTACAAACGGCAATGAAAGTGGTGAAAGGGGAGAAAGTGGACAGCTTCATCCCGGTTGACCTGGAACTGGTGACGAAAAAATAAAAAGGCGTAAGCGGCCTCCTGCCCGTAGGGGAAGGAGGTTTGCCCCTAATCGCGGCCGTCCTCCTTTGCGGGTGACGGCCGTCATGATTGTAATCAACTGGAAGTATATAATAAAATGGTTGAAGCCGTTGCTTCCATCACGATTGATAAGGGCCGGGATAGAACGCGTCCGTATGGCGGCAGCGAACATCAGGACCAGTGAAAGCGAGGAAACCGAATGGCCCAGACGAATGACAGGGGAACGGTTTTGCTGACCGAAGGCCCCATCGGAAAAACGCTTTTTTTCTTTGCTCTGCCCGTGCTGCTGGGCAACGTCCTGCAATCGCTCAACGGCTCGATCAATTCCATCTGGGTCGGTCGGTTTTTGGGGGAACAAGCCCTGGCGGCCACATCCAACGCCAATATCATCATGTTTTTCCTGCTCAGCTGGATTTTCGGGGTCGGCATGGCCGCCACGATCCTGATCGGCCAAAGCATCGGAGCAGACAATCTCCAACAGGCAAAGCGGGTGGTGGGGACCAGCGCGGTGTTCTTCGCTGTCCTGTCCATCGCGATTGCGGCGGCCGGCTATCTCCTGACCCCGCATATACTGCGGTGGTTGAACACGCCGCCCAACGTCATTCCGCTTGCGCTGTCGTATACCCAGATCATTTTTGTCGCGATTCCGTTTCTGTTCGGGTACAACTTCATCATGATGATCCTGCGGGGATCGGGGGATTCGAAAACGCCGTTTTACTTCCTGCTTCTGTCCGTCGCCCTTGATATCGCGCTAAATCCGCTGCTGATTTTCGGGATCGGGCCGCTTCCGGAGCTGGGCATCACCGGTTCGGCGCTGGCTACATTTTTCGCCCAGTCGATCAGCCTGCTCGCCTTGTTCTTTTATCTCTACCGGAAGAAGTATCTGCTGCGCATTACATGGCAGGAGCGGCACCTGCTCCGCTTTGACCGGCAGATCATCGGGGCTCTGATCAAAAAAGGCATACCGATGGGATTGCACATGATCGTCGTGACGTCCAGCGCCATCGCGTTGGTTCATCTCGTAAACCGTTTTGGCGCGGATGCCACGGCGGCCTTCGGGGCGGCCACGCAGCTGTCCAACTACGTGCAAATGCCCGCCATGGCCATCGGGGCCGCCGTCTCTTCGATGACGGCCCAGAACGTCGGGGCCGGCAAGTGGGACAGGGTTCACCGGACGACGATCGCCGGGATTGTGATCAATTTCATCATGTCCGGCACCCTGGCCACCCTGATGTATCTGTTTGACCGGCAGGCCCTGGGACTGTTTCTGCCGGACGAGGGTACCGCCATCTCCATCGGGCTGCATATCAACGCGGTAACCCTATGGTCGTTTGTGCTGTTCGGCATCAACTTTGTGGTGGCGGGGGTGATCCGGTCGACGGGCGCCGTGATGATTCCCCTGCTCGTCACCTTCATCGCCCTGTGGGGCGTGCGGATTCCCCTTGCTTACTGGCTGGCGGACGCCTACAGCTTCAACGCCATCTGGTGGAGCTTCCCGATCAGCTTCTCCATTGCGGTGGTGCTGTCCGTCGTCTATTACCTGTTTGGCAGCTGGAAAAAAGCGAAAATGCTGGCGAGCCAGTAGCTTGCCAGCATTTTTGTTTGCATCAGAGCGGAGCCAGCATGGTTCCCTCTTTAGCCAGCATGGTTCCTTCTTTTTTGTAGCGGATATGAAAGGAGAAAGCCTTTTCGAGATCGTGCGGCGTCTGGCCGCCATGTTTGCACGCATCATCGTAGTAGGCAAGCAACTGCTCCCGGTACATCGGGTGGGCACAGCGCTCGATGATGAGCGGCGCTCTTTCCTTGGGCGCCAGGCCGCGCAGATCGGCATAGCCATGCTCCGTCACCAGGACGTCCACGTCGTGTTCGGTGTGGTCCACATGGGAAACAAAGGGAACGATGCTGGAAATCTTGCCGCCCTTGGCAATGGATTTGGTCACGAAGATCGCGAGGCGGGCGTTGCGGGCGAAATCTCCGGAGCCGCCGATCCCGTTCATCATATGGGTTCCAGCCACATGGGTGGAGTTCACGTTGCCGTAAATATCCGCTTCCAGCGCGGTGTTGATCGAAATGAGGCCCATGCGGCGGATCAGTTCAGGGTGGTTGGAGATTTCCTGCGGCCGCAGGACCAGCCGATCCCGGTAGCGATCAAGCTGCGAAAAGACCTCCTCCATCTTCGGGGCGGAGAGGGTGATGGAACAGCCGGATGCGAAGCGGACCACCCCCGCATCCATCAGGTCGAAAACGGCGTCCTGCAGCACTTCCGAATATACCTCCAGGTCACGGAACCCCGATGCCAGCAGCCCGTGCAGCACCGCGTTCGCCACGGAGCCGATGCCCGACTGGAGCGGCGCCAGGTTGCGGGGAAGCCGTCCCCGTTCGATCTCCCGGCGCAGGAAATCGATCAAATGACCGGCCATGACGGCCGTTTCCTCATCCGGAGGGACGATTGTCGACGGAGAGTCCATGGCCTGGGTGACCACAATCCCCTTGATCTTGGCGGGATCGACGGGAATGCCGATCGATCCGATCCGCTCGTCCACCTTGCACAGGGGGATCGGCTTGCGGCTTCCCTGAGGGCCGACGTCGTAAATGTCATGTACGCCCTCCAAGGCCAGCGGCTGGGCAAGGTTCAGCTCCACGATCACCGCTTTGGCCTTTTGCACAAAGATGGAAGAGTTGCCCACCGAAGTGGTCGGGATGATGAGGCCGTCCTCCGTGATTGAAACCGCTTCCACAATTGCAAAATCAATCTCCTCCAATATATCGGCGCGGATCAGTTCTGCGGTGTGTGACAAATGCTGGTCGACAAACAGCAGGTCGCCCTGGTTGATTTTCTGACGCATGGTGCTATCTGCCTGAAAGGGCAGCCGTTTTTTGACGATGCCCGCTTCCGCCATGACCTTGTCGATGTCAGAGCCCAACGAAGCGCCTGTGTAAACGTTTACCTGAAAAGGTTTGCCGTGCGCCCGCGCCGCCAGCGCCATGGGTACCGCCTTGGCATCCCCCGCACGGGTAAAACCGCTCAGTCCGAGAGTCATCCCATCTTCAATCCATGAGGCCGCCTCTTCGGCAGAGACGATCCGATCCAGCAAGCCGGCCATCCGTATGCGGGTTGACAGATGTTTCTCCACAATGATCCCCTCTTAGCTGTTTTTCAACATTCTTTTTTTTCAACATTTTATCAACCTTTGGAGGAGGACTCATTCGTTTTGGCATGAAAGGCACCAAAACGGGAGCAGGCCAGCGATTTTGCGACGGGAAGCAGCAAATTCAGAACCGGAGCTTCCGGCGAAAAGAGCTGGCGTAGGTTTGGCTGACCGGGATCTTGCTCTGATCGTGCATCAACAGCAAAAAGGTGGAATGGGAGTCGGGATGTATCTCCCGGATATAATGAAGATTCACCAGATAGGATCGATGGACACGCAGGAACTGATCGTCCGGCAGCAGGAACTCCAGCTCGCTTAGGTTCGCCTTGTGAAACCCTTCCACCCGCTCTGCTTTTATGCGGGTTTTGCGGTTTTGGGCCTCTGCGTACATGATGGTTTCAAAGGAAACGGGTACCCAGCGGTCCGATGTTTTGACCGTCAAAAAAGGAAGCGGGGACGGCTTGGCCGGCAGGATGGCCGTCACGCAGCCGGCTGGCTGGCCCTGCTCGAAAAAGGGAACGGACATGCCGAAATAGGGGATGCCGAACACCCGGGCGTCAATGTAGGCGGAGATTTTCTGCCTCGACGTCAGGGCCTTGTATGTGGCTGTCCCCTCCTTGATTTTGTCCCCGGGCCGGATCTGCAAATCGATGGTACGGCTTGGCTTGTAGTAGATGTATCGATCGGCGTCCGAGACCGCGATGGACGTGTGCTCCGGGAACAGTTCGCCGATGATGTCCAGCATGGAGGGCAGGGTAGTGAGATTCACGTTTGCCACCTCGTTTTTGCATGATGGAAGGACAGTTCCTCCATTTATTATACAGGAGGCGCTCGGATCTAGGGTTTGCCATTTCCTGATTTCCTTGCCGGGGTGCCTGTGCCGATGCAATCCGGCCCATTCGCATGAGAGCGGATGCAGGATCGCTTTTACCGGTCCGCCTCCTGCCTGGGACGCTGCCATTTTTTGCGGAAAGCAAGCGGCGTCATCTCGACGCGGTCCTTGAACAGATTGATGAAGTGGCTGACGTTGTCGATGCCGACTCGGGAAGCAATGGCGGAAACGGTGAGATCGGAGTAAATCAACAGCTCCTTGGCATACGTGATGCGGCGGTTGATCAGGTACTCGTTGGGAGTAAAGCCAGTGTATTTCTTGAATTCCCGGACCAGATGGAACTTGCTGACGGCATGCCGTTTGGCCAGCTGATCGAGCGAGATTTTTTCGTGAAAGCGCTTGTCCAGATCGCGCAGGATCTGTTCCAGATAGGAAGGCAGAAACAGCCCGGCCGAATGGCTTGGCGCATTGGCCGCGAGCAACAGTTCGGTCAGCAGATGCACCAGAAGAAAAGAGGAGAGCGGTTCGGTGCGCACGTCTTTTTGCCGGTGGATATCGATCAGCTGCCGGATGATGGACGCGACCGTGTCGCACCCCTTCTCGAAGGTTACCACGGGAGAGCCGTTTTTCATGAATTGCTCATAATAGCCGCGGCTTCCGCTGCCGTTGAAATGGACCCAGACCATCTCCCACAGCTCGTGTTCGTCGGTTTTGTAGAACTGGTATTCCATGCAGTCAATGAAAAATACCTGGTTGGCTCCGAGCGTATACCATTTTCCCTTGTAATGCAGGTATCCCTTGCCCGCCAGCGTGCACACCACAAGGTACGAGTTCAGATTTTCCCGCTCGGTGAAATACGGCGGCCGCGTGCGGAACCAGCCCACTTCCTGGACGTAATAGAACGTGGATTTCGCCGTGACGCTCGGGGTGGCGATAATCCGCACGGAGTCTTCCGTCCATGCGTGGGCCGCTCTTTCCGAATACGGTTTCATGATCGGACACCTCCCCGCAAGATTCTGTGATGATTGAACAAGATATTGGGATGTTTCCTTTATTGTAAGCGAATACAATACGGTCATAAAGTTATGATTATTTCGCGGAGGTGGATCATCATGGCTAGATTGACGCCCATCAAACCCGCAAAGCGGGCGCGTGTGGGGTTGTATACCATCGGTCTGCAGGCCTACTGGAACCAGTTTCCCGGGCTGCGGGAGCGGTTGATCGAATACGGCCGCTATCTGGAACAGCGCATGTCGCAATACGGAGAGGTGTTTAACTACGGCTTGGTCGATGCGGAAGGGGAAGGCAGAAAAGCGGGAGAGTGGTTCAATGCCCGGAACGTGGACCTGGTCTTCTGCCACTCCGGCACCTACTGCACCAGTTCCGCCGTGCTGCCGGTGCACCAGATCTGCAAGGTTCCCGTCGTCGTGCTGAACCTGCAGCCAGCGGCGAGAATCGATTATGACAGGACCACGACAGGAGAGTGGCTGTCCCATTGCGGCGCCTGCCCCGTGCCCGAGATCGCCAATGCCTTCCAGCGGGCAAATATCCCCTTCCGTGTGGTCAACGGGCTGCTCGGTCTCGACTATACGCCCGCCATCTCCCTGACCAATGAGCATACCAGGGAGCGGAAGGAAGCGATCCGGGCATGGCTCAGCATCGAGGAATGGATACGCGCCGCTTCCGTATCCAGGACGCTTCGCCACAGCCGCTTCGGCTTTCTCGGCAACACCTACAGCGGGATGCTGGACATGTACAGCGACTTTACCATGATCCAGGCCCAAACCGGCCTGCATGTGGAAGTGCTGGAGATGTGCGATTTGGCCCGGCTGTTCAGGGAGGTAACGGACGCGGAGGTGAAGGAGAAGCTGGCGGAAGTCCATGAGATGTTTGAGATCAGCGGAGATTCGCCATCGGACCCGATCGCCAAGAAGCCGACAGCGGAACAGATGGAATGGTCCTGCCGGGTGGCTGCGGCGCAGGAGAAGCTGGTCAGGGAATACGATCTCGACGCCCTGACGTACTATTACCACGGCGCCCCCGACAGCGAGTATGAAAAACTGCAGGGCGGCTTTATTGTCGGCCACTCCCTGCTGACCGCGCGCGGCATCCCCTGCTCGGGCGAAGGGGATCTGAAGACCGCCGTCGCCATGAAGATCTGCGACATTCTCGGCATCGGCGGCAGCTTCTCGGAAATCGTCGTTGTCGATTACGACGCGGAAACCATCCTGCTTGGCCATGACGGCCCCTTCCACATCGCCATCTCGGCGGGAAAGCCGATCCTGCGCGGCATGGGACTGTACCACGGCAAGCAGGGCACGGGTGTTTCCGTAGAGGCGAAGGTAAAAACAGGGCCGGTCACGACCCTGAATGTCACGCAAACCGGGGATGGCAGGCTCAAAATGATTATCAGCGAAGGGGAATCGACGGACGGGCCGATCATGAAAATCGGCAACACCCAGACGCCGGTCAAGTTTCGCAAGCATCCGGATGAATATATGGAGCAGTGGTTCCGGGAAGCCCCGACTCACCACTGCGCTATGGCGGTCGGGCATCATGCGGGCTTGCTGGAGAAGGTGGCGGAACTGCTCGGCTGCCAATCCGTTACGCTCTGAATCGAGGATATTGCAGAAAAAATCAAACATAAACAAAAAAAATATATTCACAAAACAAAAACAAATATATATAATCAAAAACAAACAAAAGAAACTGAATAGACGCAACATTCAGGAGGTATACAATGGTGCACAGTTTGTGGGATCGGTCGACAGCGGCGCGCCTCCAGGGAGGACTGGACGAACTGGTCTACCGATCCAATCTGCTCGGCACGGATCGGCGGGTCTGCAACTGGGGCGGCGGTAACACGTCGATGAAGACGGTGGAAACAGATTTCCGCGGCCGCGAAGTGGAAGTCATGTGGGTGAAGGGGAGCGGCTCCGATCTTGCGACGATGAAAGCGGGCAATTTTACCTGCCTGCGGCTGGATGACATCCGTCCGCTCTATGAACGGGATGCGATGACAGATGAGGAAATGGTTGCCTATCTCTCCCACTGCATGATGGACAGCAAGCAGCCCCGGGCATCGATCGAGACGCTGCTGCACGCCTTTCTTCCTTTCCCGCATGTGGACCATACCCATCCGGATGCCATCATCAGCATCTGCTGTGCCGATAACGGCAAAGAGGTGGCGGCAGAAATTTTCGGCGACCGCTTCGTATGGGTGCCTTATGTGCGCCCGGGCTTTACGCTTTCCAAGATGATTGCGGAGGGCGTCCGGCAGAATCCGGCAGCCGAGCTGGTGCTGATGGAAAAGCACGGATTGGTCACCTGGGGAGAGACGTCCGAGGCGTGCTACCAGAAAACCATCGCCATCATTCGGGAGGCGGAAGCGTATATCGAGGCGCGGGTGAAGGAGGATACCCTGTTTGGCGGGCCCAAATACGAACCGCTGCCGAAGGAGGAGCGGCATCGCTTGCTGGCTGAGGTGATGCCTGTCATTCGCGGGGCGGTCAGCGATCAGGCCCGCATGATCCTCTCCTATGACGATGAGGCGGATATCCTGCAGTTTGTCAACAGCGCGGAAGCGGGAGTCCTGTCCCAGATCGGCGCCGCCTGCCCGGATCACTTGGTTCACACCAAAATGAAACCGCTGTACATCGAGTGGGACCCCGCCAGCCGTGACGCCCAGGCTTTGGCTAGGGCGCTGCGGGAAGGCATCGCCCGCTACAAGGAAGCGTACACCCAATATTTCGAGCGCAACCGCAGCGAAGGGGACCGGATGTTTGAAGCCGGTCCGCGGGTCATCCTCATTCCCGGCATCGGGATGGTCAACACGGGCAAAAGCCTGTCCAATGCCAAGGTGAGCGGCTCCCTTTACCGCAGGGCTATCGCCGTCATGCGCGGTGCCACCACGCTGGGGAACTTCGTGTCCCTCAGCGAAGCGGAATCCTACCAGGTGGAGTATTGGCCGCTGGAGCTGTACAAGCTGACGCTTGCGCCGCCCGAAGCGGAATTCTCCCGCAAAGTTGCTTTCGTCACCGGCGGGGCGGGCGGCATCGGCAGCGAAACGTGCCGGCGTCTGGCTGCCGAGGGGGCGCATGTCGTCGTGGCGGACCTCAATCGGGAGGGGGCCGAGCAGGTGGCGAAAGAGATCAATGAAAGCGTTGGCGAAGGGCGGGCCATCGCCGTCAACATGGACGTGACCCGGGAAAGCGAGGTGCAGGCGGCGTTTGAAACGGCCGCACTCGCATACGGCGGCGTTGACATCGTGGTGAACAATGCAGGGCTGGCCACTTCCAGCCCGTTTGACGAGACGACCCTGGACGAGTGGAATTTGAACATGAATGTGCTTGCGACCGGGTACTTCCTGGTCGCCCGGGAAGCATTCAAACAGATGAAAAGACAGGGAATCGGGGGCAGCATGGTCTTTGTCGGCTCGAAAAATTCCGTCTACGCCGGCAAAAACGCTTCCGCCTACAGCGCCGCAAAAGCGTTGGAAGTCCACTTGGCCCGCTGCATCGCAACCGAAGGCGGCCAATACGGGATCCGGGTCAACTCGGTGCTGCCCGATGCCGTCCTGCAGGGATCGGCCATCTGGAATTCCAGCTGGCGCAGGGAACGGGCCGCCGCCTACGGGATCGAACCGGAACAGCTGGAAGAGTACTACCGCAACCGCACCACCCTGCTTGTCAATGTATACCCGCGGGATATCGCCGAAAGCATCGCCTTCTTCGCATCGTCCCGCTCGGAGAAAACGACCGGCTGCATGCTGACGGTGGACGGCGGGGTAGCAGCCGCCTTCAGCCGATAACGACCAGAGGAAACAGGTGATGAGAAGATGACAGATCGAGCCTATGCGTGGTTTGAGGAGCAGCAAAAGGCCCGGGGCATCGATGTGGAACAGGTGAAAGCCAAACTGAAAGCGCTCCGCATCGAAACCCCGTCCTGGGGGTACGGCGACTCCGGCACACGCTTCAAAACCTTTCAGAAGGTGGGCGTTCCTCGCAATCCGTTCGAAAAGCTGGAGGACGCCGCGCAGGTTCACCGGCTGACGGGCCTGTGTCCTTCCGTCGCCATCCACATCCCCTGGGACAAGGTGGACGATTACAGGGCGCTGCGGGCGCATGCCGAGAATCTGGGGCTCTCCATCGGGGCCGTCAATCCCAACCTGTTCCAGGAAGACGAGTACATGCTGGGCAGTGTGTGCAACGCGGACCCCGCCGTGCGACGAAAGGCGATCGCGCATCTGCTGGAATGTGTCGACATCGCCAAGGAGACCGGTTCCAGGGATCTCAGCCTGTGGTTTGCGGATGGCACCAACTATCCGGGACAGGCGGATCTGCGCAAGCGGAAAGGCTGGATGCTGGAGGCGCTGCAGGAGATGTACAAGGCGTTGACGCCGGACATGCGGATGCTGATCGAATACAAGTTTTTTGAACCGGCCTTTTACCATACCGACCTGGCGGATTGGGGCATGGCGTTTAACATGGCATGCAAGCTGGGCCCCCAGGCGCAGGTGCTGGTGGATACCGGCCATCACGCCCCGGGAACCAACGTGGAGCATATCGTCGCCTATCTGATCGATGAGAAGAAGCTGGGCGGGTTTCATTTCAACAGCCGAAAGTATGCCGATGACGATCTGATCGTGGGAGCAATCAATCCTTATGAACTCTTCCTCATCTTCTACCAGATCATCAGCGCATCGGCGGACGCCGACGAAGGGATCAGGGAGACCGTTCGCAACATCGCTTACATGATCGACCAGTCCCATAACATCGAGCCGAAAATCCCGGCGATGATCCGATCGGTGCTCAATGTGCAAACCCAGTATGCCAAAGCGCTGCTGATCAACCTGGATGAGGTGGCGGCGGCCCAGGAAGCCCAGGATGTGCTGGCCGCGGAGGATGCGGTCAGGAGGGCCTTCGAAATTGACGTCACGCCGCTGCTGCATGCCGTGCGGGAGGAGATGGGAGTCCCCGTCGATCCGATGCAGGCCTACCTGGAAAGCAGTTATCCGCAGAAGATCCTGTCGCGCGGCAAGGGCGGTGCCAGCTGGTGACAAGCGTCCTTGCATTTGACATCGGGGCAAGCAGCGGCAGGGCGTTGATCGGGACGCTGACGGACGGGCGGCTGCTTGTGGAGGAAATCCACCGCTTTCCCAACGAGCCGGTGCAGGTGGGAGGCCGTTTGTACTGGGATATTCTCCGCCTGTACCATGAGATCAAACAGGGGATGGTCAAAGCGAAGCTGCTGGGATGCTCGCCCGCCAGCATGGGCATCGATTCGTGGGCGGTCGATTTCGGACTTCTGGACAGCACAGGCGAGCTGCTTGGCAATCCGCGCCATTACCGTGATCACCGGACGGACGGGATGATGGAGGAGGTATTCGCCCTCGTTCCCCGGCACGAGATTTTTCGGCAGACAGGCATTCAGTTTTTGCCGTTCAACACGATCTACCAGCTGTACGCGCTGGTCAAAACCAATCCGTCCCTGCTTGCGCGGGCGAACCGTTTTCTGATGATTCCGGATTTGTTCCGCTACTTCCTGACGGGGGAGATACGCAACGAGTTTACCAACGCGACCACGACGCAGCTGTACAATCCCGCGCTGGGCACATGGGACGGAACGCTGCTGGATAGGCTGGGCATTCCCCGCCATCTGTTCGGCGAGCCGGCGCGGCCGGGCACCGTGGTGGGCAGCCTGTTGCCTTCCGTCTGCGATGAACTGGGCGTTCCGCCGATGCCGGTCATCGCGGTGGCGGAACATGATACGGCCTCGGCGGTGGCAGCCGTCCCGGCGCAAAGCGGCGACTTCGCCTATCTCATTTGCGGCACCTGGTCGCTGATGGGGACGGAAACAGCGGGAGCGCTGATCAATGACCGCGTGCTGGAGCTCAATTTCACCAACGAAGGCGGCGTGGGCGATACGTTCCGGTTGTTGAAGAACATCATGGGCCTGTGGATCGTGCAGGAATGCCGCCGGGAATGGGAAAAGGAAGGGGAGCCCGTTTCCCTGGAGGAGATGGTTCTGGCGTCCGGTCAGGCGAAACCCTTTACATCATTCATCGATCCGGACCATCTCATGTTTCTCAATCCGGCCCACATGCCCGCCCAAATCCAGGCGTACTGCCGGGAGACGGGACAGACGGTGCCGGCGGATCGCAGTGCCATCCTGCGCTGCGCGTTTGAAAGCCTGGCGTTGAAGTACCGGTACGTGCTGGAGCGGACGGAAGCGCTGACCGGCAAACGCTTTTCCGGCCTGCACATGGTGGGCGGCGGGATCCACAACCCCCTGCTGTGCCAATTCACCGCCAGCGCGATTCAACGGCCGGTATGGGCGGGGCCTGCCGAAGCAAGCGCGATCGGCAACATCTTGGTACAATATATGACGCTGGGCCGGATTTCCGGAATCCGGGAAGCCCGGAAGATCGTGCGGGATTCGTTCCCCGTCCAAACGTATTTACCCGAGGAACAATCCCTGTGGGACGAGGCATATGGACGTTTTCTGCGCGTAACCGGCCTGGGATAAACAAGCAAGGGAATGAGGAAGAAGATGCTCGTAGCAGAACGGCACGAAAAAATTGTCCGCCTTGTCAATGAGAGGGGAAGCATTCGCGTTTCCGAGCTGAGTGAAATCTGCAACGTGACAGAGGAAACCATCCGGCGGGATCTCGACCGGCTGGAACAGGCGGGACGGCTGCTTCGGAGCCACGGCGGTGCCGTCAGCATTCTGGACCAGCAGCCGGAGGTTCCGTATATGGAACGCGAAATCACCCACATGGAAGAGAAAAAGCGTATCGCGCAGGAGGCCGTCAAACTGATCGAGGCCTACGACCGGATCATTCTCGACGCCAGCACGACGGCCTGGTACATGGCCTCCATCCTGCCGGACATCCCGCTGACCGTGGTGACCAACTCGATCAAGGTGGCGATGGAATTAAGCGGCAAGGAGAAAGTGGAGGTGATTTCGACCGGCGGTGTGCTGGCTCCTCGCTCCCTGTCGTTCGTCGGCCCCAGCGCGGAACGGTCGCTTGATCCATACCACGTAGGCAAGGCGTTCCTTTCCTGCAAGGGCATCCATCTGGACCGGGGAATCAGCGAGTCGAACGAGATGCAGGCCCTGGTCAAACGAAAGATGATCGCCATTGCCGATCGGACCTATCTGCTTGCCGATTACAGCAAGTTTGGCCTGCAGGCGTTTACCTATTTCGCCGAACTGCATCAGATCGATGAAATCATTACGGATGACAAGATCGATCCGCTGCATCTTCAGGAATTGAAGGAAAAGGCGGTAAAAGTAACGGTGGCGGGCAGGGCGTAACAGAGCGCCGGACGGCTGCCGTACGGATGGGGGCAGAGTATGTCGGAGTATGTACTGGAATTGAGAGGGATCACCAAGACGTTCCCGGGCGTGAGGGCCCTGGACCAGGTTCATTTTCAGCTGAAGCCGGGCCAGATTCACGCCTTGATGGGAGAAAACGGCGCCGGGAAATCCACCTTCATCAAGATCATCACCGGCGTCCACCAGCCTGACGCAGGCGAGATTTATCTGAACGGGCAGCGGGTGGAGATCAAGCATCCGAGAGACGCCCAACGGCTGGGCATCGCCGCCATCTATCAGCATGTTACCTGCTTCCCGGATTTGAGCGTGACGGAAAATATTTTCATGGGCCACGAGAGGATCCAGCCGGGGACGAAGCGGATCCTGTGGAAAGAGATGCACGCCCAGGCCGCAGCGCTGCTGGCGGAACTGGGAGCATCGTTCGATCCCAAAACGCAGATGGGCGCGCTCAGCGTGGCCCAGCAGCAGATCGTGGAAATCGCCAAGGCGCTCTCCACCAACGCCAGGATCATTATCATGGACGAACCGACAGCCGCGCTGACCAAACGGGAAAGCGAAGAGCTGTACAGAATTACCGAACAGCTGAGGGACAAGGGCGTCTCCGTTATTTTCATCACCCATCGCTTTGAGGATATGTACCGACTGGCGAGCCAGGTCACCGTGTTCCGGGATTCGAGATACATCGGCACCTGGGGAATTGACGAGATTTCCCGGGAAGAGCTGATCATGGCCATGGTCGGCCGTGAGATCACCCAGCTGTATCCCCAAAAGGACGCGAAGATCGGGGAAGAGGTGCTGCGGGTGGAAGGGCTCGGGAAAACCGGCTTGTTCGCAGATGTCTCCTTTACCCTTCACCGGGGGGAGATCCTGGGACTGACGGGTCTTGTGGGTGCCGGACGCAGCGAGGTATGCCAGGCGATTTTCGGCATTCACCCCTATGATACGGGCAAGGTCTATCTCAAAGGGGCGGAGGTGCGCGTGAAAAACCCCCTGCATGCCATGGAGCTGGGAATCGGCTACCTTCCGGAAGACAGGCAGATGCAAGGCTTGGTGCTGCCTTGGAGCATCGCCGAAAACATCACCCTGTCCGCCATCGGCAAATATGCCAAAAAAGGCTGGCTCAGCCGCAGGAAGGAAGAAGAAGCGGCCAGGATGCTGGCAGAAAAGCTTCAGGTCAAAGCAAAGAGCATCTTTGATCCCGTCAGCTCCCTGTCCGGCGGCAACCAGCAAAAGGTGGTATTCGCCAAGCTGCTGACGGCCGAACTGGATGTCATTATTCTCGACGAACCTACCAAAGGCGTGGATGTGGGCGCCAAGTCCGCTATCTACGAGATGATTCATGACCTGGCCAGGCAGGGGTACGGCATTCTGCTGGTGTCATCGGAAATGCCGGAGGTGATCGGCATGAGCGATCGCGTCGTCGTCATGAGAGAGGGCAGGGTAACGGCGATTCTCGACCGGGACGAGGCGACGCAGGAAGCGATCCTGGAAGCGGCCATGATGAAAAAAGCGCCGCCCGATCTTCCCCACAAGGCCGTTTCATCAAAAACGCGGAGGCTCGTATGACGGAAAAAGCGTTAAAACCATCAACAACCAGTGCGAACATAGCCAGGTTCCGGGAAGCGGGGCTGTTGGGCGTGATCATCGCGCTCTCCATCGCGGTACAGATCCGCAACCCAAGCTTTCTGACTGTTGAAAATATTTCAGACCTGATGACGAATACGGCCATTCTCAGCATTCTCGCCGTGGGCATGATGCTGGTGATTGTCACCAGGGGCATTGATTTGTCGATCGGGGCGACCCTGGCCTTGTCCGGGATGATTTCGGCCCAGACGGTCGGCGCTTACCCGGATCTTCATCCACTGCTGGTCATTCTGCTCGGAACCCTTATCGGAGTCGTGTGCGGCGCGGTGCTCGGGTTTCTGGTCGCCAAAGGCGGGGTCCTTCCCATCATTGCCTCACTCGGCATGATGAACGCGTATCGCGGCCTTACCTTTATGGTCAGCGGGGGAAAATGGGTGAGCGCCCATCAGATGCCGCCCAGCTTTAAAGAAATTGCAACCGGTTCCATCTGGGGCGTCAACACCCTGATCGCTATCGCCATACTGATTTACCTGTGTTTCTTCTATTTTCTCAACCATACCCGCACGGGCAGACAGATCTATGCGGTGGGCAGCAACCCGGAATCCGCCGCGATCAGCGGGATCAACAACGAGCGGATCCTGTGGCTGGTCTACACCATCATGGGAGCGCTTTCCGGTCTCTGCGGCGTCTTGTGGGTATCGAAGTTCGCCTCCGCGCAGGGCGATACGGCCATGGGATACGAATTGAGCGTCATTGCGGCCTGCGTACTCGGCGGCGTCAGCATCGCCGGCGGTTCCGGCAAGATTTCGGGCCTGCTCCTGGGGGCGATCCTGCTGGGCATCCTGAACAATGCGCTGCCGCTGATCAATGTGTCGCCGTTCTGGCAGATGGCGATCCAAGGCGCCATCATCCTGCTGGCCGTCCTGATCAATGCGGTCGTCAAGAGAGGCGTGGAACGGAACAACCTGGCGAGGAGGAAGATCTAGCCTATGGAACAGCGGGCGCTCATGAGTAAAAAGGAATTTTCCCTGAAACGCTTCTTCCTGCAATGGGAATGGATGTTGGTGCTGATTTTTCTCCTTGTAAACGCGATCAATGTCTCTTTGTCACCCTACTATTTCAACTACGACAGCCTGCGGGACGCCACCATGACGTTTCTCGACAAAGCGTTCATCGTCCTTCCCATGGTACTCATCATGATTCTGGGTGAAATCGATATCTCCGTAGCCTCGACCGTCGCCTTGTCCGCCGTGATCATGGCTGACCTGCATGCGAAAGGCGTGCCGATGGAAGCGGCGGTGGTCATCTGCCTGCTGGTCGGCACCCTGTGCGGCTTCCTGAATGGCTGGCTGCTCGTGCGATTCAAGGAACTCTCCTCGGTGATCGTCACCCTGGCGACCATGATCATCTACCGGGGAATCGCCTACATGATTCTGGAGGATCAGGCGGCGGGCCAGTTTCCCGAATGGTTCAGCTTTCTGGGGTGGGGGTACGTCTTTGGCATTCCGTTTATCCTGATCGCTTTTGCGGTGTGCGCCATCGCCTTCGGACTGTTGCTGCACATGACCACGTTTGGGCGGCGCATATACGCCATCGGCAACAATCCGGTCGCGAGCCGGTTTTCCGGGGTACAGGTGGACCGGATCAAGATCATCGTCTTTACCTTGGCCGGATTGATGGCAGCGGTCACCGCGCTCTTTCTCACATCCAGGATGGGCAGTACCCGGCCCAATGTGGCGATGGGTTACGAACTGGATGTCATCGCCATGGTTGTGCTCGGCGGGATCAGCACCGCAGGCGGCAAGGGCAGAATGATCGGAGCCGTCATCGCCGTCTTTCTGATCGGCTTTTTACGGTACGGCTTGGGGCTTATCAACGTCCCCGCCCAAGTCCTCCTGGTGATCATCGGGCTCATGCTGATCGCGGCCGTCATGGTACCCAACCTGAAAAGAAAGCGGAGCGCGGCGGCGAACGTTCGCAAGGAGGATGCGGGCATCAAGGAAGCGATATAGATACTCAACAGTCACCGACTGTTTGGTATAGATGATGCATTCAAAGGGGGAGAACAGAGTGAGAAAATGGTTTGCAACTTGTATGGCGCTTGTCCTGGCCTTAACTGTGCTGGCCGGATGCAGCACCTCGGCGCCCAAATCGTCCGATCAAGCCGGCGGGGCAAGCGGCGGAAAGAAGCGATTTGCCATTATTTTCAAAAACACCGGCAATCCGTACGGCGAGAAGGAGATGGAAGGGTTTAAAATCGCCATCGAAGAGCTGGGCGGGGAAGCGATTCTGAAAGCGCCTGACCAACCGACGGCGGAAGCGCAGATTCAGATGATTGAAGAACTCATTTCGCAAAAAGTGGATGCCATCGCCGTGGTGGCCAACGATCCGGATGCGCTGCAGCCCGCGCTGAAAAAAGCGATGGATGCCGGCATCAAGGTTTTGTCCCTGGACTCGGCGGTCAATGCCAAGAGCCGGATGGTGCACGTCAACCAGGCCGACCCTGAGCGGATCGGCCGCGTGCAGGTGCAGGCGATCAGCGAAATGATCGGCGGCAAAGGGGAGATCGCGGTGTTGAGCGCCACCTCCCAAGCCACCAACCAGAATACCTGGATCGAATGGATGAAAAAAGAGCTGGAAGATCCGAAATACAAGGATATCAAGCTCGTCAAGGTGGCCTACGGCGACGATCTGCGCGACAAGAGCGTCTCCGAGACGGAAGCGTTGTTGAAATCCTATCCGGATCTGAAGGGGATCATCGCGCCGACAACGGTAGGGATCGCGGCGGCCGGGAAGGTGTTGACGGACAAAGGACTGAAAGGGAAAGTAATGCTGACCGGCCTGGGACTTCCCAGCGAGATGGCGGAATATATTGAAAGCGGTGTCTGCCCGTGGATGTACCTGTGGAATCCGGTGGATGTCGGCTATCTGGCGGGGTATGCGGCCGACGCTCTCGTCAAAGGCACCATCACCGGCAAACCGGGCGACAAGTTCAAGGCAGGCCGTCTGGGCGACAAGGAAGTGATCCAGGACGGCGAAGGCAGCCAGATCATGCTGGGCGATCCGTTCAAGTTTGATCCGAGCAACATCGCCGAATGGAAGAAAATTTACTGATGCAAATACAAGCCAAGGTCGCCCCCGGCATGGATTGCCGGGGGCCGTTTGCAGGGAGGGAATAGCTATGACGCCCAGCAACAAATTTGCCTGGACGTGGACGATCAAGGAAGAGTGTCTGGAGGAATACGTCAAGATGCATCTGGACCCTTGGCCGGAGGTATTGGAGGAACACCGCAAGGCGGGGATCCGCAACTATTCGATCTTCCAGAACGGCACGCAGTTCTTCTATTGTTTCGAGTGCGACGATGTGGAAGCCGCTTTCGCCTATATCGCCAGGAGCGAGGTGTGCAACCGCTGGAACGCCATCACGTCCCGGATGGTGAAAGGCTCCTTTGACTTCCGGGAAGCAGAGCCGATCAAGCCCATGAGGGAAGTGTTTTATTTGGCGTAACCGGCAGAATCGAACACGTTGCGAAACCACCCCCATTCTTGATCAGAGTGGGGGTGGTTGGCATGAAAGACTTTGCGGCCGGGCAGCTGGTTTATTCCACATCCTCCTGCAGATTTTCATCTTCTTCGTCGATTCTCTCCAGATGTTTCATGCCCCAATGTGCCATCACATCCAGCACCTCCTTAATGGTTTGTCCATATTCGGTGAGGGAATATTCCACTTTGGGGGGAACCTGGTGATACACTTTGCGCTGGATAATCTTGTCCTGCTCCAGCTCGCGCAGCTGTTGGGTCAGCATTTTCTGCGTGATGTCGGGCATGTCCCGGCTGAGCTCCCCGAAGCGTTTCGTCCCTTCTGTCAGATGACACAGGATGACAGGTTTCCACTTTCCGCCGATCACCTTCAAGGTAGCTTCCACCGATTTTTTGAAGACCGCATCTCCCATCTGTTTTGCTCCTTTGGTATAAAAAAGATACTATCTTACGAATAAGTGTGTACTTGTTTTTGGGACCTCTATAGTGAATAATGACCATATCGAGATCTGCTGTCAAGCAAGATCGCCATTGTGTCCAGGAGGAGGCGCTTATGAAACTGAGAGTGTCTGCGGTGCAGTATCATCTTCATACGATCCAGACCTTTGACGATTTCGCCAATCAGGTAGAACATTATGTCAAAACCGCCGAAGAGTTCGGCTCTGAGTTTGTCCTGTTTCCGGAATTTGTCACCACCCAGCTGATGTCCATCGGCGATCAACAAGGCAGGGCCCTGAGCATCCAGGATCTGCCCGATTTTACCGAGCAGTACCGTTCGCTGTTCAGCCGTTTGGCCAGGGAAACGAACATGCATATCATCGGCGGCACCCATGTCCTGCGCAAGGGCGACCGGTTATACAACGTGGCCCATCTGTTCTATCCGGACGGCAGGGTGGCGGAACAGCCCAAGCTGCACATTACGCCGACGGAAGTGAAAGAGTGGAACATGTCGCCAGGTGAAGGCCTGCAGGTATTCGAGACCGCGAAGGGGACCATTGCCGTCCTGACCTGCTACGACATCGAATTCCCCGAGATCGTCCGCATGGCGAAGGCCAAAGGGGCCGATGTGATCTTCTGCCCGTCCTGCACGGATGACCGCCACGGTTTTTACCGCGTCCGCTACACAAGCCATGCCAGAGCCGTGGAAAATCAGGTGTATGTCGTGCTGACGGGAACGGTAGGTTCGCTGCCCACCGTCGACTTCATGCGGGCCAATTTTGGCCAGGCGGCGATTATCACCCCGAACGACATTCCGTTCCCACCCCGCGGCATTTTGGCGGAAGGGGAAATCAACGACGATATGGTGATCACGGCGGATCTGGATCTGTCCCTGCTGTATCAGGTGCGCGAAAGCGGCTCGGTGACGACGTGGCGGGATCGCCGCACCGATCTTTATCCGGACTGGAAATAAGGATGAATGACGTGGAAGGAGGAGCATATACAGGATGGAATACCGCAGAATCACAAGCATTGAAGACCCGTTGTTTGCAAAAATGCACAAGCTCATGCAAGAGGTGTTTCCTCCGGAGGAAGTGCTGGCATTCGATTTGTGGAAAGAGCCGTTGGAGGACCCGGGCATCCGTGTGTTTGTCGCCGTTCATGAGGGAGAGGTCGTGGGGGCGACGGAATACCGTTTCTATGAAGACTTCCGCGTGGCGATGACCGATTTCACGATCATCGGAAAGCCGGGGCTGGGGATCGGCCGCTTCCTCTACAAAAAAAGGCAGGAGGACCTGCTTTCCCTGGCGGCGGCAAGCAACAGCGAGCTTACCGGCATGTTTGCGGAAATTTATGATCCGTACCGGGCAGGGGATCATGAATTCGGCGGCATCAAGCCGATGGACCCGTTCGTTCGCCGCGAAGTCCTGTCCCATCTTGGCTACAAACGGCTTGATTTCGCCTATGTTCACCCGTCCTGGAGCAATGACGGGGAGGCGGTAACGGGTCTTGACCTCTGTTTCCTGCCGACGGACGACGATCTCCAGGAACTGCCGGCCGAGCTGATCGTCAAGTTTCTGAAACGTTATTACAGCGTGCTCCCCAACAAGCCGAAGACGTGGCATGACATGGTGGAACAGCTGGAGGCGAAAGAGAGAATCGCCTTGCTGCCCTTGTAACGTGAGGGCGGGAAAACCGTGAAATAATAGGACTCCTTTCTGGCAAGGTGGGCGCACCATTTTCGTTCGAAAGGAGTCCTAGCCTTTTAATTGCTGTTCCCTTTTGTTGATCCACTGCATCAGCATACGCACCATAAACGATAGGAGGAAGATGGTTAAAAACGAATACATCCACGTCCATGTATGGTACTTCACCAAATTCGTATATTTTTCACAAACAACCTCAAGGATCGTCATAGCAGAAGCATATAATGCACATTGCACAATAATGCCTAGAAAGCTGGAACGATAAGAGGTTCGATAAAGATAAACACACATAATCGGGTATAGAAAGTATTCAAAAATAATGCTCGTTTTGAAATATTGACCTAAAAACCTTACAGGGTATTCAACCCATTTTTCTTCTGCAACGATAATGCCAAAAAATGAGGAAATATAGCCTTTCATTAAGTACACTAAAACCATATCTTTGATTAGCGGTTTTCGTAAACTAATAAACAATAAGACCATGCCAATAATCAGCAATGCCCATAAAAGAATTCTGTCCATGGATTCATCCGTCTCCTATGGTTGATTTGTTTATCCTTTAGTATGCTCTAAGATGCGCTTATTGATGTCGAAATACAATCATGCCGCAAATCATTGGAATGATCATGTACATGGCGACGGTTAGAGTTGGTATCGGCAACCGGTTCGCCAATATGGCACTTATCTCTCCAAGGAAACCACCAATCACAAAAGGAATGGCGGTTTTTGTTTTGTCAGCATTCGGTTTGGCGTAATACCATGCATCCCATACACAATAAACATAAAATCCAGGGTAAAATAACACGTACTCAAAATTGGCCACCTCGATGGCTTGTTGATGGAATCCGTTAAAATCAAGATGAATGGCTTGGTTGATTTTTCCAAATACATTATCAAAGTGTTCAACGATGATCAGGAAGACACCTTTCATGAACTGACCATTATATATTTGCCCAACCCCCGGCATCAGCATTGAAAATAAAGCGGCGATGTTTCTCATCGTATCCCCTTTCGTTTCTGGCAGTGGACATAACAATCGTTTGTTTCATTACGGTTTTTGCTTAATATTTCCGTATCAATGTCTTTCGTATGCATAGGACATCGATTCTCCCCATGTGAAACCGGAGCCATAAATAATTGGCAATAATGCCATCAAAACATATATGATTTTATAGGACGGCTGTACTATAATAGGATTATCACTAGTGATAACAACCTTTTTCACAACTACCCAATTTTCCCCTAACAACAATGTTAGGGGTTTTCTTTTTTATGCTTGACATACTATAGGGGGGTACCGTATTATGTGGTTGAGCCAATGCGTTCGCTTTGAGGAAAAAGTTGATTGGACATTATGCTAAGGAGCGGTGATTGACATGGATAAATGGGTAATGGCTGCAATGTTATATGTGGCTGTGCTGATCGGAGGGTTTACCGTCTATGATCAATTTTGGGCGGATGGCAAACAAACGGCAGCTGCGGAAATGGATCACAATGAGGAGCCCCACGCTGACATGAATGGCAGCAGCAGTCATGAACATGGCAGCGATTCGCAGCATGAGGGCAGCAGCGAGGTAAGTGCGTTTGTTCAAGCGGATAAGGATGAGTTAAAGATTTTCCTGAAAGATAAAGCGGGAAATCCCGTTGACGAGCTGGCGGTCAATCATGAGAAGCTTCTTCATTTGATCATTGTGGATGAAACCCTGCAGAAGTATTATCACCTGCATCCGGAACAGACGGGGAAGGGGGAATTTCACATTGCAAATCCCCTGCCGGCAGGGTTTTATAAGGCATTTATCGATATCAAGCCGAAAAACCTGGCTTATCATGCAGCACCGGTTCCGTTTGTAGTCGGCCATCCGAGCGCAGCGGCCAACCACCAGCCCCTTCAGCCGGACACCGCGCTGATCCAACAGGTGGATGGAGAAACCGTAACCCTGCATATGAGTTCTTTTCAGACCAATCAACCCGTCACCTTGTCATTTGACCTGGATCAAACCAATTTGACCCCTTATTTGGGTGCGATGGGGCATGTCGTCATTCTGGATGAATACGCGCAGAATTATCTCCATGTGCATCCGGCAAATGATCACGAACCGGTATTTGAAACGCAGTTCAATCAACCGGGCATCTATAAAATATGGGCGGAGTTTCAACAAAACGGTAAAGTAAGGGCATTTCCTTTTGTCGTAGAGATAAAAGGAGAGAATTAAATGTGCCCAAGGGAAAGGGATGATTTACACGCTCACCGAATAGCTAAAGCGCGGCGAATGCATATGATTTGATTCATGCGTGGAGCCGTAGATGGGGGTTGATTCCCATTTGCGGCTCTTTTTCTGTTCACCAGGAGGAATCGCTTATGAAGAATAAGTTATTTGGCAACATTGGTTTGCTTTATCTGTTCGCATTTCTTTCTGCCATGCGATTTGACCGTGCCCTTTGGATGCTTTACTTGGTAGAACGCGGGTTAAATATGTCTCAGGTTGGATTGATTGAATCGTTGTTTCATGCGGTCATTGTTCTTTTTGAAGTTCCGACGGGCATGGTGGCTGATCTTTATGGTCGCAAGCACAGCTTGCTGATGGGGAGCCTGCTTTCATTTTTCTATGCTTTACTCATGATGATTGGTGGACACTTCTTTGTATTTTCTCTTGCTTTCGCTCTCGCTGGTCTGGCTGGTACCTTCCGTTCCGGGGCTGACAACGCCCTGCTTTACGATACGCTTCTTCATTCCGGGAAAACGGAGGATTATACAAAAGTTTCAGGTAACATGCTGGCCATTTCCCTGGTTGCCATGAGTGCAGCCCAGTGGTTAGGAGGTGTGGTGGCTGAATTTAGCTGGAACTGGGTTTACCTTGGCATGCTAATGGTCAACGGACTGCTGTTCATTCCTTTACTGTTGATGAAAGAACCACCGAGAGATAGCCAAGCGTCACCGAATCACCAAGAAAAGATTCCTGTCAGACAGCGGTGGAAAAATCAATTTGCAGAGAGTTGGCGTGTATGGAAACAGGAGTACACGCTGAGGTCGCCTTTGATCCTGTTTATTACACTGTCATGCGCAATGGTAATCGTCATGTTTTACGGTCAAGCATTCTTCTCCCGAATGGGATTTCGCTCAAGTGAAATCGGGTTGATCTTTACCGTGGAATCACTCCTGGCTGTTATCGTCGCCAAGTTCGCTTATCGAATCGAGAGGCGATGGACGTTTGGGAAACTGCTGGTATCCATTTATCTGTTGATTTGCTGCCTCATGGGACTGTTTGCCGTTCTGCACGGGTGGAGTGCAGTTGCAGCCTTTTTCTTCATGGGGAATTTATCTGTAGTCTTGGACCCGATATTCTCCCATTATGTACAGTCGAAAATCGCTTCCAGTCAACGAGCCACCTTCTTCTCATTTATCAGTCTGGCCACGAGCCTTGGAACGATGATTCTGTTTCCCGCATTTGGCGTACTGGTTGATCGTTGGGGGTTCGACTTGGCATTCGGGATGCTTGCGGCTTTCATGACGTTCTTGCTGATCTGCTTGAAGCGAATGGCAAAGTACGAAAAAACGACTGCGGAAACGGTGACAGATCGAGGGTGACAAATCAGGAAGTTACGGGAAGATCCCCGCCTGTTTCTTATGGCAGGAACGTTTACAAGAAGCAGGTTCCCCGCTGTCGTAAAAAGATGGTATCCAGCCACTTTTCATTGACTCGTCTGGTATTTCCGCTACAATATCCGGTGAGAAAAATCTTACTCTGCAAGACAGCATGGAGATGATCACAGCGTATGACAGGAGTGGAATGGGGGCACACGGAAGCGGCGACGGCCAGCCGCAGGACGAAGCGGCTCCGTGCGGGGCGCATCGTCCTGACGGCGGGAGCGCTCTTCCTCTATGTTCTGTTGTCGACGGCCGCCTTGGTTTTGTACGGGCCGTTTGAAAATATCCGGAGCACCCTGATCGGGGCCATTCTCACCAGCCGGCATCCCTGGGTGATTGAGCCGTTCTACCCGGCGGCCACGCTTGCCAAATATCGGCCGGTCGGACTGGATGCCATGGGCGAGGGGCGGATGACGGCGGGCGACTTTTCCGCGATTCGGGATGACGGGGTGGAAGTGATCCCGATCGAGACCGCCAAATATGCGGGGAGCTTGCTGGTGGTGCATGATCCGAAGCGGGTGCATGTGGCGGTAACCAAATATCTGAACAGCGTCGGCCAAACGGTGACCGACATGGTGAAGGATGCCCATGCGATAGCCGGAATCAATGCCGGCGGTTTTTTCGATGGCGGCGGCCGCGGCACCGGCGGGACACCGCTTGGCATCACGATTTCACGGGGCACCTATGTCAGCGGAGATCGGACATCTCCCCAACCCGTGATCGGGATCACCAAAGAGGGGGCCCTGGTGGTCGGGAAATACACGTATGAAGAGCTGCGGAGGCTTGGGGTAACCGACGCCATCTCCTTTGGTCCGCAGCTGGTCCGTGACGGCAAGCCGTACCTGAAGGAGTCGGACGGCTCCTGGGGCGTTGCGCCGCGGTCGGCCATCGGGCAGCGGCAGGATGGGGCGATTCTGCTGCTGGCGCTGTCCGGCAGGGGCCATGACGGGATCGGCGCCACCCTGCTGGACGTCGAAGAAGTGATGCTGCAGCACGGCGCGTACGTTGCCGCCAATCTGGACGGGGGATACAGTTCGGAACTTTATTATAACGGACGGTTTCTGGTCTCCCCGTCCAACCCTCTCGGCGAGCGGTACGTGGCTACCAGTTTCGTGGTGGATGGAGGGAGCAGGGGGTGAAGAAGATCCACACCTTTTGGCAAAAGAGCAGGGGAGTTGTCGTCCTGTGGGGCGTGATTACCTTTCTCCAGGTTGCCGTGCTGTTCGGGGTTGATCAATTTTTGCGCCCGCCTTCCCTCACTCAGGGGGATGATGCCGGTTTCGCGCAGGCGGCCGGGGCGAGCAGGCCGGATGTGCCGGCAGGCGCCGTCCGGTACACGTACAGTCCGGACAATCAATATGCGGCCTATACGACAGCAGGAAACGAGCTGGTGATCGTCGGCACCGCCGGTGAGATTTTTCGCGACACCGTCGGCAGGGTCACGTATTTCCAGTGGTTGGGCGAATCCCACTCGCTTGTTTATTTCATTGGCGGCCGCAATCTGTCCGGGTATATCTTTCACGTGAATGCGCCCAAACCGACGCACATGTATACCTGGTATGGCTCCGGACGGGAGGTCGAGCATATCTATTTCTCCCCCTATCTGGAGTTTCTTTACCTGGAGATGCGCAACGGTGAGAGAAGCGAAGTATACAAGTACGATGCCGTGGACGGGATCACCCGGCTGCCGCTGGGCGATGTCCGGCTCACATCCATTGACTATGACGACAAGAGGGATGTCATGACATTGCGGACGGCGGAAGGGGAAGTATGGCGCTACGAACGCGACCGGCTGTACCGGCCGGACGGCACGGAGGTGCGTCAATCCCAGCCGGTTCGGCCGCGGCGCGCCCATGGGGCGGATGTTCCGAAGAAGGAATAGGACGAAGAAGATTCAGGTTGTAACGCGGGGATGCCCTTTCACGGACGAACACGTGGAATTGGGGTTATCCCCGCTTTTCTCTGTCAGAACGAGATTTTGTTCAATCGCTGACGGGCGGTACCGGGTATATTTAATGATCGGCGCCGTAAAATCAGGAGAGGTGATGCAACATGGCGGAACGGAGCATCCGCAAGCTGGGCGACCCGGTTCTTCGGGAAGTGTGCAAACCGGTCCCCGCCGTGACCGCGAACGTTATCAAGCTGCTGGACGATCTGGCGGAGACGCTGTATGCCGCACCGGGGCGGGCGGGTCTGGCAGCACCGCAGGTGGGCATACCCAAACGCGTGGCCGTGCTGGATATGGGGGATGGTCTCATCGAATTGATCAATCCGCAGATTGTCCGCCAAAAAGGCGTGCAGACCGGCCCGGAAGCGTGCTTGTCCTTGCCCGGGATCGTTGGATACGTGAAAAGGGCCCGGGCGGTGACGGTCAAAACATGGAACCGGGAAGGAAAGGAAGTGCTGATCGAGGGAGAAGGCCCGCTGGCCCGCTGCCTGCAGCACGAGATCGACCACCTGGACGGCATCCTGTTTATCGATCGCGTCAAACAGGGGGAGCTGTGGAGCGAGCGAAGCCGGGAGCCCTTGGATGTGCTGGAGCTGATACGGCTCTCCCGGCGGTATGTGAAGCGGTGAAGCGGTACGTACAGGTTTTTCGGGACGGGGAAGTATTTTATACTGGAGAAGGTACAACACGCAAAAAGGACGGATTTTTGATGTCCCTTCATCCGGAAAAGGCGGCCCTTCCCCCAAAAATCGGTACGCTCGACCGACTGGTCACGCTGCCGGCGGATGTCGACATTCTGTCGATCCACCCCGGGATGGCGTGGCTGCCGCACATGAATGTGTGGGTCCATGAAGTCCGGCCGGTTGGCGCGTAGAAAGAGGGCGGACCCAGATGCTGTACCGCTTGCTCTTGTACATCCATATCGTCAGCGCAGTGTTATCCATCGGCCCGTTTGTGGTGTTGATTCCGATGGCGAAGAAGCTGGGCGTTGCCGAAAGGGCGGAACAGCAGGCCTGCCTGGCAGCATTCCGCTTTGTCATTCGGCTCGCGAAGCATGCCGGCCACGTCCTGGTGGCATCGGGCATCCTGCTCGTCATGGCGGGAAAATGGCCGTGGACAACATCCTGGATTGCCGTCACCACGCTGATCCTGCTCAGTTCGCTGTGGTTCCTGGCCCGCGCCTTCAGCCCCACGCTGCGGGCGTTTGAAGGAGCAGGACAAGACCGGGCAAAGGCCGCCCAAAAGCTGGGCCGTGCGATCTGGATCTATCTCGCGATTCTGCTGACCATGCTCTGGTTCATGGTGACAAAGCCTGTGCTCTGGTAGGGAGAGCGTGGATTACGCCTGATGCTGCACGGCCATCCGGCGCATCAATTCCTGCCGTTCAAACCCGTACTGTTCATACAGGCCGTGGGCGTCGCGGGTGCCCAGCATCATATTGGTATGGCGGACGGCCGGATGTTCGATAAGAAACTGCATCATCCATTTGCCAAGCCCCTTTCCCCGGTGATCCGGGTGAACGATGACATCGCAAATCCACGAGAATGTGGCATAATCCGTGACAACCCGCATGAAGGCCACCTGCTCGTCCCCCTCGTAAACGCCGAAACAAAGCGAGTTTTCCAAGCTTTTGGCAACGGTCTCCTTCGACCGGTGACGGGCCCAATAGCTTGTCTGCAGCAGTTCATAAATGGTATCGAGCACCAGCAATTCCTTGTCGTCGCTGATCCGATAGGGAAAATCAGCATGCTTCCACTCCATCTGTTCTGTCACCCTCCAACCATGTTTCTGGTTCACGTTACCTCCAGTATAATAAGTACAGAATGAGAAGGATACCGTTTGTTTTTCCATCTGTACCCATACAGTTTGGAGGTGGGATGTGTGTCGAAATATGAGTTCGTGAAAGAACAGATCAAGGAGCGGCTGCAGACCGGACAGATCAGGCCCGGAGGCAGGCTGCCGTCGATCCGGGAGATTTCCCGCCAGTTCGCCTGCAGCAGAAACACGGCTATCCGGGCATACGCGGATCTGGAGCGGGAACATCTGATATATGCCGTGCCCAAAAGCGGCTATTACGCCGTGCTGAGGAGCAGTCAGCCGGACGACGACCAAACCGGTTGGATCGACTTCGCCGCGGCGTCACCCGATCCGGCGGTCATGCCGTACAAGGATTTTCAGCATTGCTTAAACCGCGCGATCGAACTGTATCAGGACCAGCTTTTTTCATATGCCGACCCCCAGGGCTTTTTCTCCCTGCGCAGGGCCTTGGAGAAGCATCTGGCCGGGGCGCAGGTGTTTGCCGCGCCCGAGCAGATCAGCGTCGTGTCGGGGGCGCAGCAGGCCTTGTACCTGCTGGCGTCCATGCCGTTTCCCAATGGGAAGAGCGCTGTTCTCGTGGAGCAGCCCACCTACCACGGCATGCTGCACGCGCTCGATCTGCTCGGCGTAACCGCCATCGGGATCACCCGCAGCGCGGAAGGGATTGATCTTGATGAACTGGAACGCCATTTCCGCAACAACCATATCAAGTTTTTCTACACCGTTCCCCGCTACCACAACCCTCTCGGCACAAGCTACACGCAGGCCCAGAAAAAGCAAATCGCCCGGCTGGCCGCCAAATACGATGTTTATCTGGTCGAAGATGATTATCTGGCCGACATGGAGACCGGTCGCAAAGCTGATCCGATATTCACCTATGATGATTCCGCGCATACGGTGTATATCAAGAGTTTCTCCAAAATCATGCTGCCCGGACTGCGGCTGGCTGCGGTCGTCCTGCCGAAAGCGATGGTGGAAGCGTTCCGGCTGTGGAAAGCGGCTTGCGACTCCAGCACCGCGATCCTGTCGCAGGCGGCCCTGGAAATCTACCTGACCTGCGGGATGTACGAGCGGCATGCGGCATTCGTGCGCGAGCGGTACCAGGCGCGGATGCATGCGCTGCGGGAAGCGTGCGGCCGCTATCTTCCGCAGGAGATCCGCATCGATGTTCCGGATGGGGGGATTTTTACCCGCCTGCTGCTGCCCGGGCAGATCGACTCGGATGAACTGGCGGCCTCCCTGCGGCAGCAACAAGTGCTGGTCAGGCCGGTGCACCGCTGCTTTCTGCGCACGCATCCGAAAGAGAACGGGCTGAGGATCAGCATTATCCGAACGGATGAGAAGCAGGTGGAGAGAGGAATGCAGCTGCTTGGCGAGACCGTGGACCGTTTCCGGTCGCAGAAAAGGCCTGTGCAGACCGGCCGCGCCGTCGAGTGGATATGAGGGAAATTCATACTTGACAGGTAGGAATTATCGGATTAAACTAACAACCAAGGTTTGGAATCCATGTTTGCAGCCGATTGGTCAACCGAAGGCTCCTTACTCCCCGCGCAGGGGAAAGGGAGCCTTTTTCATTCTTGAGCGAATTGGGGGGGAAAGCATGGCTCATATCGCGATTATCTCCGGCAGTCCTTCGAAGCATTCGAGACTGGCGGGAGTGCTTCAACTGGTGAAAGCTTCACTTGAGTCTGACGGCTGGAACGTTCATTGGGTGAATGTCAGGGAGCTTCCCCCGGAGGATTTGCTCCACGCCCGTTTTGACAGTCCTGCGATCGAGGAAGCGCGCAGGGGGATCGAACAGGCGGAGGGTGTCATCGTCGCCACACCGGTTTACAAAGCCTCCTATACGGGACTCCTGAAAGCATTCCTGGATTTGCTGCCGCAGAAAGGGCTGGCGCACAAACGGATTCTGCCCATCGCGATCGGCGGAACGATTGCCCACCTGCTTGCCATCGATTATGCCCTGAAACCCGTTCTGGCGGCCCTGGGAGCCACAACCATCGACAGCGGCGTCTATCTTGTGGATTCCCACGTGCAGGCCGGGGAAGACGGGACGGTTCAGCTCGACGGGGAGAGCAGAGACAGACTGGAAGATGCCCTGCGCCTCTTCCAAAACAACATCGCACCGACCAGATAACTGGAGGTTCTCGAACCCGCGACAGGCGGGCATCGGGAACCTTTTTTGACGGTTGGGGAAAGGGTGTCTATTTTCAAGCGATGAAGCAACGAAGAAAAGGTTCTGGGCCCCGCCCGGCATAAGGAGGGGCCCCACTCGGCAAAGCGTAAGCTAGCGCCGAGTGGGTAAAGCGTTAGCTTAAGCCGGGTGGGTTCAAATCAAGGAGGGAAAACGGATGGGGATACAGCCAACAAGCCTGGAGTTCGGGTGGTACCTGCCAACCACCGGTGATGGTAAATACGTAGGGGTGAAGCCGCAGCGGCCGGCGACCGCGGATTACCTGATCAGCGTCGCACAGGCTGCGGAGCGGGCAGGATTCACCTTTCTCCTGATTCCGACGGGAGGAGCCTGCCTGGATGCCTGGCTGGTGGGCAGCATGATCGCCGCCCATACCCGCACGCTGAAGCCGCTGGTCGCCCTGCGGCCGGGCCTGATCGCGCCGGTGCTTGCCGCCCGTATGGCGGGAACGCTCGACGTGCTATCCAACGGCCGCGCCTTGATCAATGTGGTGACGGGCGGGACGCCGCCTGATCTGGAAGCGATGGGCGATCCGCTTGCCTACGATCATGACGCGCGCTACGAGCGGACGCTGGAGTTCCTGCAGATTGTCAAACAGGTATGGCTCCAGTCCTCCGGCGGGCAGGGAGACCGGTTTCTCTCCGCTACCGAAAACTATCAAGGCGTCGAGAAGGTCTCCTTCTCCGGCACCTATTACGAGATCAAAAACGGGGCGGGCTTTCCGGCGCCCGTGCAAAAGCCGCATCCGCCCATCTACTTCGGCGGCAGCTCCCCGGCAGGCAAGCGGACCGCCGCGCAAACCGCCGACGTCTATTTGATGTGGCCGGAACCGGTCCATTGGATCAAAGAGCAGATTGCCGAAATGGAGCAGATTCGCCACGAACTGAAGCAGGAAAAGGGAATCGACAGGGAACTGCGCTACGGCCTGCGCGCGCAGGTGCTGGTGCGGGAAACGGAGGATGAAGCCTGGCAGGAAGCCTGGGAGATCATCAGCAAGGTGGATCAGAAGGCGATCGAGCAGGCCAGCTTCCGCTTTGACCATACGGATGCCACCGGACAGAAGCGGCAGGTGCAGCTGCGGGAGCTTTCCCGTGACAATCGGTATGTGATCGGGCCGAATCTGTGGGCCGGCCTGTCCATCGTCAGGGGCGGCGGAGCGATGATGCTGGTGGGAACGCCCGAACAGGTGGCCGACCGGATTCTGGAGTATGTGGATGCGGGGGTTACCTCGTTTATCCTGTCGGGGTATCCCCATCTGGAGGAAGCGGAGATCACGGGCCGCCTTCTCCTGCCGGTGGTCGAGGAGAAGTTAAAGGCGCGGCAGGCGGGGCAGGTGGGGGCGAGATGACATCAGCCGGCCTGCTCCAGATCGCGTCGCTTACCAAAACGTTCCAGCAGCCGCAGGGAGAGATGCGCGTCCTTGACCACATCGACCTGCAGGTGGAACCGGGGGAGTTTGTCACCATCATCGGACCGAGCGGCTGCGGCAAGAGCACGCTGCTCAAGATCATCGCGGGGCTGGACACCGGCTATTCGGGGACGGTGCTCCTCGGCCGGAAAAAAATCGAGCGGCCCAGCATCAAACAGGGTGTGATCTTTCAGGAACATCGCCTGTTTCCCTGGATGACGGTCGAGCAGAATATCGCGGCGGATCTTTCCCTGAAGGATCCGGACGTGCGGAAGCGGGTTGCGCAGCTGATCGAGACCGTCCGCCTGCAGGGATTCGAAAAAGCGTACCCCCGCGAGCTTTCTGGGGGCATGGCCCAGCGGGTGGCGATTGCGCGGGCGCTGCTGCGCAAGCCGGACATCCTCCTGCTGGATGAACCGTTCGCCGCTCTCGATGCGTTTACCCGCCAGCATTTGCAGGAGGTTCTCCTCGACATCTGGCGGGAAAACGGCACGACCATGATGCTGGTGACTCACGAGCTGGACGAAGCCGTCTATCTGGCGAACCGGGTCGTCATCATGAGTCCCCGGCCCGGACGGATCAGCAGGATCATCCCGGTCGACCTGCCGTATCCGCGCGCACGGGCAAGCGCGTCCTTCCAGGCGATCCGGCAAACGGTCATGCGAGAATTCGAGCACAAGGGGGAGTGGTGAATGGATCAGACGACGGTCATTGCGGCTGGAGGGACAGCAAGCGACAAGGATCATGTTCCCGCAGAAGCGAAGGGAAAGGGCCAGGGACGGACCATGGAACGCACAGCGTTCGCGGAGAAAGTGCTGCACAACGCCCGCGGCTGGATTCTGCCGATTGTGGTGCTGGCGGTCTGGCAGTGGGTCGGGCAGGCGGGGCTGGTTTCCCCCACGCTGCTGCCCACGCCGGTGGCGATCGGCGAATCCTTTGTCGAGCTGACGCTGTCGGGCGAACTGCTGGGGCACCTGCAAGTGAGTACGACCCGCGCGGCGTTGGGCTTTCTGGCGGGCGGGGGAGCCGGCCTGCTGCTGGGGTTGCTGGTCGGGTTCTGGCGGAAGGCGGAAGCGGCCCTCGACCCCTCCCTGCAGATGCTCCGCACCATCCCTCACCTGGCCGTGGCCCCCTTGTTTATTCTCTGGTTCGGCTTCGGTGAGCTGTCCAAAGTTCTGCTGATTGCCAAGGGGGCGTTTTTTCCCCTGTATATCCAAACCTTTCTCGGAATCCGCTCCGTGGATGCCAAGCTGATCGAGGTGGCCCGCGTGCTGGAGTTCAGCCGCACAAAGATGATTACCAAGCTGATCATCCCGGCCGCGCTTCCCCATATTCTGCTGGGGGTGCGCCTATCGCTCGGCATCTCATGGCTGGGACTGGTGGTCGCCGAACTGATGGGCTCCAGCGAAGGCGTGGGCTACATGATCGTGGATGCGCGGCAGTTTTCGCTGACCTCCATCGTCTTCGTCGGCATTCTGATTTTTGCGGTGGTCGGAAAAGTAACCGACTCGCTCGTCCGTTACTTGGAGACGAAGCTGCTCAAGTGGCGCGACAGCTATAAAGGCTAGATAGAAGGGAAGAACGCACATGAAAAAGGGTCTGTGGAGCATATACAGCATCATCATCGTATCCATGGCGCTTCTGGCCGGCTGCGGACAGGGAACGGGCGGTTCCGCCGCGGCCGTCGGGGCTGACAAGCCAAAAGAGAAGATCACGGTCAACATCGGCATTCAGCAGAGCATCTGGCCGATCCTGCTTGCCAAGGAAAAAGGCTGGTTCGAAGAAGCGTATGCCAAAGTAGGAGCGGAAGTGAAGTGGGTCGAGTTCCAAAGCGGCGCTCCCTACTTTGAAGCCATCGCCTCCGACCGTCTGGATTTCGGGCGGGTCGGCAACGCGCCCGTCATCGTGGGGCAGGCGGCCGGTGTCCCGTTCAAGGAGATCGCCGTCGGCAGCGTCGGCAAAAAAGGGGATGCCATCCTCGTGCAGAAAAACAGCCCGATCCGGACCCTGCAGGATTTGCGGGGGAAAAAGATCGCGGTCGCCAAGGGGAGCAGCGGCTACAATCTGTTGTATCAAGCCCTGCAGCAGGCGGGCCTGAAGCCGACCGATGTGGAAATCATCCAGCTGCAGCCGGATGAAGCGCAGCCCGCCTTTGAAACGGGAGGGGTCGATGCCTGGTCGGTGTGGGAGCCGTACGTCTCCACCCAAACGATCAAAAACGGGGCGGTCGTGCTGGCCAACGGGGAGACGCTGAATTCGCTGAACGCGGGCTTCCATGTCGTGCGCACCAAGTTTGCCGAGGAACACCCCGAACTGGTCGAGATCTACCTGAAAGTAAACGAGCAGGCGCTTCGCTGGCAGAAAGAACACCCGGATGACGCCGTGGAGGTGTACGCCAAAGCCAAGAAGCTGGACCCTGCCATCATCCGGGCGGTGATTGCCAATACGGAGCCGGCCAACCTGCCGATTACGCCTGAGGTGATCGAATCCCAGCAGAAGACGGCGGACTTCTTGTACCAGTTGGGCGGCATCAAGAAACAGATCGATGTCTCCCAGGTGGTAGACAATCAATATATCGAGAAAATTTTGAAGGAATGATTCGCGCAGGAGGGGGAGCGATGGGGACTGTTCTTGTCGTAGGCGGAGATCGACTGGGCAATATCGTGGAGCTCTTGAACGTGCGGGGCTTTCGCCAGATCCATCACGTCACGGGCAGAAAACGACTGCAGACCAAAGTGAAGATCCCGGGAAACACGGAAATGATCGTGGTTTTTACCGATTTCGTGAACCATAATCTGTCGACGCAGATCAAAAACCAGGCGAAGGAACGGAACGTGCCGATCCTGTTTTGCAAGCGTTCGTGCTCATCCCTTGCAAAAGCGTTCCAATAAGGAAAAGTGAAGAGGAGGAGCGGTATGGAAAGACAGATCCGAATCCCTGCCGGACAAGTCCAATTGGCCGGCACGCTGCATGCGCCTGAGGGAAAAAACAGGCATCCGGTTCCGCTCATCATCATCTGCCATGGTTTTATCGGGTCCAGGATCGGGGTGAACCGTCTGTTTGTCCAGGCGGCGCGGGAGTTTGCCGCAAATGGCTGCATGGTGCTCCGCTTTGATTATGGGGGCTGCGGGGAAAGCACGGGTCAATACGGTGACCAGCGCTTCGAAGAGTTGATCCGGCAAACCGTCCACGTCATCCGTTACGCGGAAAACCTGAAAGGAGTCGATCCCGCTCAGCTTATCCTGATCGGCCACAGCCTGGGGGGAGCGGTGGCTACCTACGCGGCGGCCCGGGAGAAGCACATCAACCATCTCATTCTTTGGGCGCCTGTCGCGTATCCTTATAGCGACATTCTGCGCATTGTCGGCGACGGCGTCTATCGGCAGGCGAAGGAGAACCGATACGCCGATTATCAGGGATACCTGTTCTCATCCCACTTTTTTGACTCCATGGAGGGTTTCTATCCGCTGAAGGAGATCGGCTCATTTGCGGGCGATGTCTTGATCATCCACGGCAGCGACGATGAGGTAATCCCGTCCAAATACTGCATCTATTACCAAAAGGCATCCCTGCTGCGCGACAGGGGAACGGCGGCGAAGGAGATCATTCTGGGGGCGGACCATACCTTTTCGAACGCCGCTCATAAGGAGAAGCTGTTCAGCAGCACGGTGAAATGGATCGCGGAGCGGGTTCACCCTGTCCGGAGCGCCGGCATGCAGGCGAGGAGTTGAGGAGAGAATGACGCCAAAAAGTTTTTTCAGCCATTTGGAATGCCCGAAATGCGGGCAAACCTATGATCCCGACCAGCCGCACCAGCTGTGCCGCTGCGGTTCGCCTCTGCTGGCACGGTACGATCTGGTCAAAGCGGCGGCCGCCCTGTCCAGGCATGAGCTGGCGCGGCGGGAACCCACCCTGTGGCGATACCGGGAACTCCTGCCCGTCCGGGATGAGGCCAACATCGTAACCCTCGGGGAAGGCATGACCCCCATTCTGCCGCTGGCAACGCTGGGGGAACGGTTGGGGCTGCGCCAGCTCTTTGTCAAGGATGAGGGCATCCTTCCGACGGGGACGTTTAAGGCGAGAGGGGCTGCCGTCGGGGTATCGCGGGCCAAAGAGCTGGGGATTGACGTGTTGGCGATGCCGACCAACGGAAACGCTGGCGGCGCCTGGGCGCTCTATGCAGCCCGCGCCGGCATCGAAGCCTACATCGTCATGCCGGAAGGGGCGCCGGACATCACGAAGGTGGAAGTGGCCGCGGCCGGTGCCCATCTCCATCTGGTTCGCGGCCTGATCAGCGACGCCGGCAAAATCGTGGGCAGAGCCGTGGCCCGGCATAAATGGTACGACGCCTCCACCCTGAAGGAGCCGTACCGGATCGAAGGAAAAAAGACCATGGGGCTGGAAATCGCCGAACAGTTCGGGTGGGAGGTGCCGGATGTGATCCTCTACCCGACCGGCGGCGGCGTCGGCATCATCGGGATTTACAAAGCCCTCCGGGAGCTGCAGGAGCTGGGGTGGATCGGAGAGAAGCTCCCCCGCCTGGTTGCCGTGCAGGCAAGCGGATGCGCCCCGATCGTGAAGGCCTGGGAAGAGAAGAAAAAGGAATCGGCATTCTGGGAGCAGTCGTCGACGGTGGCATTCGGCATCAATGTCCCGAAGGCGCTGGGGGATTTCCTCGTATTGGAGGCGGTCTATGAAACCGGCGGCTGCACGGTGGCCGTCGATGATGAAGAGATCTTGCATGCGCAGCGGCAGTTGGCGGCGGTGGAAGGGGTTTACCTGTGTCCGGAAGGCGCGGCCACCTTCGCCGCAGTCAAAAAACTGTCCGCTCAAAAGTGGATTCACCCGGATGACAAGGTGCTGCTGCTGAATACCGGCGCGGGCCTGAAATATCCCGACAGCTTCAGGATAGACGCACCGGTTCTTGATCCGGATGAGGAGATATGGCCGTCCTGATCTGCGGCTGACGCCTCTCAAGCAGGCGCCAGCCGTTTGTTTTTGGAGGAGATGGTCCCGGCATGCGGTACCAAAAAAGGGATGGGTGAATATCATGGGAGTGACGCGAAGGCAGACGCCCATTTTTTTGCGGCGAAGTTTTAAAATCATACTTGACAGGTCGGAATAATAGGCATTAAACTCAAGCTTAAATAACAAGCCGCAGCCAAAAATATCCGCTGCCTAAATGTCGACTATTTTACTCAACATTCAAACGGGAGGGAGGTAGCGCTGTGAAAGTGTCAAGCCGTGGGGAATATGCCTTGCGCGCCCTTCTGCTGCTGGGGCAAAGCGGCGGCAGTCTCCTGTCGATCGGGGAAGTGGCCGACAAGACGCTCGTGCCCATCAGTTACCTGGAGCAAATCCTGCTGCAGCTCAAAACGCTCGGGTATGTGAAGAGCAAGCGGGGAATCCGCGGCGGATACGCGCTGCAGATGGCGCCGGAAGCGATCAACATCGGCGAAGTGATCCGCAGGCTGGAAGGGCCGCTGGCTCCCATGAGCTGTGCCAGTCTAACCGCCTATGAGCCCTGTGCGCTTGAGGCAGGATGTTTGCTGAAACCGCTGTGGACGCTGGTACGTGATACCGTCGCGCATGTGCTTGACCAGACGACGCTTGCCGACCTGCTCGACAGAAAAATCAATTCCAGAGATGGAGGGAAGGTCCTTGTCTAATACTCATCCGGCCCTTGATCAAGAGTCGATCGGCCGCATTCTTCGAGCCCTTCAGGGACTGGAGTACGGTTCTGTGCAGATCGTGGTTCACGACTCCAAAATCACCCAGATTGAACGAACCGAAAAGCACCGCTTTCCCCTGGAAAAGAGCAATCCGGAATACGGCCATGAGAACAAAACAAAAAGAAAATAAGACCCTGTGCAGCTGATCGGACAACCGAAGGCTTCCATGATGCCTGCCAGCGAGCAGGCGTTGGGAGCTTTTTATTTTTACCTGAACATGAAGGAGAGAGAAATCATGAAGGCACGAGGATCTTGGATAAAAATGGCGGTTGCGGGAGGGCTGCTCCTCAGCCTGGTGGGCTGCGGAAGCCAGGCGGGTCCCGCACCCGGCACCCAGAACCAGGCATCGCAGCCGAATGCGGCAGCGGAGGCGAAACCGGAAGCAAAACCGCCGGTTGAGCTGCTGAACGTCTCCTACGATCCTACCCGGGAGCTGTACCAAGACGTGAACAAAGGCTTCGCAGCTTACTGGGAGAAAAAAACCGGCCAGCACGTCACCATCAAGCAGTCCCATGGCGGTTCGGGAAAACAGGCGCGTTCCGTCATCGACGGGCTGGAAGCGGATGTCGTCACGCTGGCGCTCGCCTACGACATCGACGAGATCGCGGACAAAGGACTGCTTGCCAAGGACTGGCAGAAGCGGCTGGAGTACAACAGTTCTCCCTACACATCGACTATCGTCTTTCTGGTGCGCAAGGGTAATCCCAAAGGCATCAAGGACTGGAACGATCTGATCCGGCCGGATGTGTCGGTGATTACCCCGAACCCCAAAACCTCGGGGGGCGCACGCTGGAACTACCTGGCGGCCTGGGGTTACGCCCTGAAACAAAACAACAATGACGAGGCGAAGGCGAAGGAGTTCGTCACCCAGCTGCTGAAAAATGTGCCCGTGCTCGACTCGGGTGCCCGTGGCGCCACCACCACCTTTGTGGAGCGGGGCATCGGGGACGTGCTGATCGCCTGGGAAAACGAAGCGTTCCTGGCCGTCAACGAGCTGGGCAAGGACAAGTTTGATATCGTCGTTCCCTCCATCAGCATCCTGGCCGAACCGCCCGTCGCCGTCGTCGACAAGTTCGCGGACAAACACGGCACGCGGGAAGTGGCCGAAGAGTATCTGAAGTATCTGTACACGGAAGAAGGGCAGGAGCTGGCCGCGAAAAACTACTACCGGCCGCGCCTGGAGTCGGTGGCCAAAAAGTACGCCAACCAATTCCCGTCGCTGAATCTGTTTACCATCGACGAAGTATTCGGCGGATGGCAAAACGCGCAGAAGGTTCATTTTGCCGATGGCGGCGTCTTTGACCAGATTTATCAGCCGAAGCAGTGAGGAATGATTCTGTCATGGAGAAACGACGCAAGAAGCGCAATGTCCTTCCCGGCTTTGGACTGACCATGGGCTACACGCTTGTCTATCTGAGCCTGCTCGTGTTGATTCCATTGTCCCTGCTGTTTGTCAAATCGGCCAGCCTGAGCTGGAGCCAGTTTTGGGAAGTGATTGCCAATCCGCGCGTGCTGGCCGCTTACCGGCTCAGCTTCGGAGCTTCCCTGCTGGCGGCGGCGCTCAACACCGTGTGCGGGCTGCTGGTGGCCTGGGTTTTGACACGGTACACGTTTCCGGGGAAACGGCTGATCGACGGGCTGGTCGATCTGCCGTTCGCCCTGCCCACGGCCGTTGCGGGGATTTCCCTGACCGCCGTCTACTCGCAAAACGGCTGGATCGGCCGCTACCTGGAAGCAGCGGGGATCAAAGTGGCGTTTGCGCCGCTCGGGGTGGTCGTGGCATTGACGTTTATCGGCCTTCCCTTCGTGGTGAGGACGGTGCAGCCGGTCCTGCTTGATCTGGAGAAGCAGGTGGAAGAAGCGTCCGCCACCCTCGGGGCGGGGCGCTGGCAAACCTTTCGGCGAATTATCTTTCCCCATCTCCTGCCCGCCCTCCTCACCGGTTTCGCGCTGGCGTTCGCACGGGGGCTGGGCGAGTACGGCTCGGTTGTCTTCATCTCCGGCAATATGCCGATGAGTACGGAAATCGCGCCGCTGCTGATCATGACGAAGCTGGAGCAGTTCGACTACGCGGGGGCGACGGCGATAGCGGCGGTGATGCTGATCGCATCGTTTCTCATGCTGCTGCTCATCAATGTGTGGCAGTGGCGCAGCGGCAAAAGACACATCGTGGGATAAAAGGAGGAGGCAAAGGTGCGATGTCCACAATCTCAACGGATCATCCCGTTTCCGCCGTACGACATACGGCGCGGGTGACGACGGAATCCCCGGTCATGCGCGGGGTCCTCATCGGGGCCGCTTTGGTTTTTCTCGGCCTGTTTTTGTTCGTCCCGCTGGTTGCCGTCTTTGCCGAGGCGCTCAAAGAGGGATGGGAGACCTACGCAGCATCACTGGTGGAACCGGACGCCCTCGCGGCGATCAAGCTGACCCTGCTGACAGCCGCGATCGCGGTTCCCTTGAATACGCTGTTTGGGCTGGCGGCTTCCTGGGCCATCGCGAAGTTCCAATTTTACGGCAAACAAGTGCTGATTACCCTGATCGATCTGCCGTTTGCCGTCTCTCCCGTCATTTCCGGGCTGATCTTCGTGCTGCTGTTCGGGTCGCAGGGGCTGCTCGGTCCCTGGCTGGAGCAGCATGACATCAAAATCGTGTTTGCCGTACCGGGGATCGTGCTGGCCACCCTGTTCGTCACCTTTCCGTTTGTCGCCCGCGAGCTGATCCCCGTGATGGAGGCGCTGGGCAAAGAGGAGGAAGAGGCGGCCGTCTCTCTCGGCGCCAGCGGCTGGCAGACCTTCTGGAAGGTGACGCTCCCCAACATCAAGTGGGGCCTGCTGTACGGCGTCATTCTGTGCAATGCGCGGGCGATGGGGGAGTTCGGCGCGGTATCGGTCGTATCCGGCCATATCCGCGGCATGACGAACACCGTGCCGCTGCATGTGGAGATTCTGTACAACGAATACAACTTCGTCGCCGCTTTTGCGGTCGCCTCGCTGCTCGCCATACTGGCGCTGGTCACCCTGGTTGTCAAAAGCGTGGTGGAATGGAAGACAACGCTACATTTGGCAGGAGGAGAGCAAAACCATGAGCATTGAAGTGCAAGGCATCAGCAAAGCATTCGGCAAGAACAGCATCCTGCGCGACGTGACCCTGGAGATTCCCAAGGGAGAACTGGTCGCCCTGCTCGGACCGTCGGGCTCCGGCAAAACCACCCTGCTGCGGCTGATTGCCGGTCTGGAGGCAGCGGATCAGGGGCGCATCGTGATCGACGGCAAGGATGCGACGCATACCAGCGTGCAGGAGCGGCAGGTGGGCTTTGTGTTCCAGCACTATGCGCTCTTTCGGCACATGACTGTGTTCGACAACATCGCGTTCGGCCTGCAGGTGCGCCCGCGCAAACAGCGCCTGGGCAAAGCGGAGATCGCCCGGAAGGTAAACGACCTGCTGGCGCTCGTTCAGTTGGAAGGGTTTGGAAACCGGTATCCGGCGCAGCTTTCGGGCGGGCAGCGCCAGCGGGTTGCCCTGGCGCGGGCGCTGGCGATTGATCCGAAGATACTGCTGCTCGATGAGCCGTTCGGCGCGCTGGATGCCAAGGTCAGGCAGGAACTGCGCCGATGGCTGCGGCAGCTTCACCAAACCCTGGAGATCACCAGCGTGTTCGTGACCCATGACCAGGAAGAAGCGCTGGAAGTGGCGGACCGCATCGTGATCATGAATGAAGGGCGCATCGAGCAGATCGGGACCCCGCACGACATCTACCACTATCCCGCCAATCCGTTTGTGTACGGCTTCCTCGGCCGAGCCAACCGCTTCGAAGGGCCGTTTGACGGCATCGGCCAGCTTCCGGCCCATTCGCCGTTTGTCGGGTACGTGCGGCCGCACGAACTGGAGGTGACGCGGCATCGTGTGGAGAAAAACGCGCTCCAGGCGACGATTCAGCACGTGTACGCGATCGGCCCCATCGTGCGGCTGGATCTGAAAAGAGCCGAGGCGAACGAGTTTTTTGAAGTGGAAATGACTTATGAACGGTACCAGGAATTAAATTTGCAGCCGCACGAAACCGTCTATGTCCGCCCGCGCACCGTGAAGGTGTTCACGGGGGAAAAAGGGCTGGTCAGCGCCCGTTGATCTAGGTCAGCCGGCCGCTGTCAATGGCTGGCGGACAAGGCGCGGCTGTTCCACTTCGGCTGGCAGGGCGGCGGCAGCGTCTTCGGCGGGATGCTGTCACCCTGCTCAGCGGGAACCCCTGCCCGGCACGGTGCTGACCGACGCCGGGCGGGTCAGCTTGTCCAGGCTGTAGAATTCATAGCCCTGCCGCCGCGCCGCATCGATGATGCCGCCCAGCGCTTCCGCATTATCCTTCGAGACGGCGTGCAGCAGGATGACGGCTCCGGGGTGAAGCTGTGCCATCACGTTGTGGAAGGCGTAGGCGGCCCCCTTCTGGGCATGGATGTTCCAATCGTTGTAGGCGATGGACCAGAAGACGCTGGTATACCCGAGCTCCTTGCTCACCGCCAGCGTCCGTTCGCTGAAAATGCCCCGCGGGGGACGCAGATAACGCATCTCCTGCTGCCCGGTGATGCGCGCCACCTCCGTTTTCACGCGCTCCAGCTCCATCTTGATTTTGTCATTGGAGAGGCGGCTCATGTCCGGGTGGCTCCAGGAGTGATTGCCGACCAGATGCCCTTCCTGCACCATCCGTCTCACCAATTCCGGCTGATCCTTTACATAGTGTCCGGTGACGAAAAAGATCGCCGGCACTTTTTTTTCTTTCAGCGTATCCAGGATCCGGGCGGTAAAGCCGTTTTCATAGCCGTTGTCGAAGGTCAGATACAGCTCCTTTTTGGTTGGATCGCCCTGGAAGATGGCACCATGTTTTTGGAGGATGGGCTTGAAGCCTTCCTGGTCGATGGAGGCGGGGGCGCCGTTCTTGCTTTTTTTGAAACCGAAGTGATAGGGGGTATCCATGTCGGAGAAGACGGGAGAGAATGGTACCAACGTAAGCATGGCAACCAGTGTGAGGATGGGAATGCGTTTCATGCAGGCTGTCACTCCTTGCTGCAGCGGGATATCGCTGGAATTCTAGCGATACTGTTCCACCAGCGGGCGGAAGTTATGTATGGGTAAGGGAAAGGGCTCGGTGGTATTCGCCGCAGCAGGGGTTCTCATCGTCGCGGCTGAGGGAAAATGGTGGCGGTTGACCGGAAAGGGAGCGCAGCGGGAACCGAAGCGGCGCGGCATGAAAGATGAGTCAGAGAAAAAACGAGTGAAGGTTCCGCTCGTTTTTTTCTTTTTGTAATACATTAAAAAAATTTTCAGTTTACACAAATAAAGATAAGATTTAGAATAATGCGTAAAGTATTGGGCAGGAGGGATCCATTGTGAAAGAACCCATCGACTCCGGCGAACCGCTCGTCTCTCTTTCCGGCCTGACCGCCAAGCTGCAGGTGTATCCGTACTACCACAAGCTGGGATATTCCGAAGCGCTGCCGGACTGCTACGCCCGGGAAGGGGTGGCGGATCGCCTGGTGAAAGCGGCAGAGCGGCTGCCCGAAGGCTACTCGCTGGTCGTCTGGGACGGATGGCGTCCGTACCGCCTGCAGCAGGCGATCTTTGATCGTTTCCGGGAGACGCTGCTGGCGCAGGGATGGCAGGAGGGGGAAGCGCTGACGCGAGAGGTAACCAAGTACGTGGCCCTGCCCTCGACAGATCCGGCGCATCCGGCCCCTCATCTGACCGGGGGCGCGGTGGATGTCACCATCGCCGGGCCGAACGGATGGCTTCCGATGGGAACCGATTTTGACGATTTTACCCCGCTTGCGGCCACGGACTATTTTGAGCAGCTGCCGGAGCTGTCCGCAGCGGAAATGGCGATTCGCGACAACCGGCGTTGGCTGCATGAGCTGATGACGAGCGCGGGCTTCGTCAATTATCCGGAGGAATGGTGGCATTTTGATTACGGCAACAAGGCCTGGGCGCGCCATCACCAGACCCTTCCCAAGTATGGGGGAATTTTATCCCTGGAAAAGGCGGAATGTATTGAATAGTCTCAACAATTTTAATATATTGTAATTATCATCAATAAATTCAAAATCAGGGGGCGAATCGTGTGAAAAGGAAGTGGCTTTCTCTTGCGCTTGGTGCAATCCTGTCGATGTCGGTTTCATTGGCGGCCTGTAGCAATTCCGCGCCAACGCAGGCGCCGCAGGCGGAACCGGCAAAACCTGCCGAACAACCCGCACCGTCTGCCGCCCAAAAGACCGGCAGCGATACCTTGGTCGTCGCCATCACATCGGACCAGGGAACCCTGGACCCGGCGGTGACGATGGACAACAGCGCCTGGAAGATTACATATCCAACCTATGAGCGATTGGTCGAGTACGATGGAGCCTCTACCGAGGCAAAACCGGGCTTGGCCAGGGAATGGTCGGTATCGCCCGACGGACTTCAGTGGACCTTTCAGCTCGAGGAAGGCCACACGTTCGCGGATGGCACGCCGGTCACCGCGGAAGCCGTCAAGTTTACCTTCGACCGGATTCTGAAAATCAAGAAGGGGCCGTCGGAGGTGTACAGCGTCATCAAGGAAGTGAAGGTGGAATCTCCGACGAAAGTCACCTTCGTTCTGACCAACAACTTTCCACCGTTCCTCTCCACCCTGGCGGCCAACTACGGGGGTATCGTCAACCCCAAGGTGAAGGAAAAGGAGCAGAACGGCGATCTGGGTCAAGGCTTTTTGGCCGGCAATACCATGGGCAGCGGTCCCTATCAGTTGAGCGAGTATAAAAAAGGTGAGTACTTCAAACTGACCGTCAATCCGCACTACAAGAAACAGCCCGCCATCAAAACGGTCTACTTCAAGATCACCCCGGACCCGACGGCGCAGCGCCTGCAGCTGGAACAGGGCGAAGTGGACATTGCGGAAGGGATTCCGGTGGAGCAGTTGAAATCGCTGAAAGATTCGGCACAAGGGATCGAGTTGATCCAGAAGCCCAGCCTGTTCGTGGATTACGTCTACATCAACACCTCAAAAGGAAACCCGGCGCTCCAGAATCCGAAGGTGCGCCAGGCGCTCAGCTATGCAGTGGATTACGAAGGGTTGACGGATGCCGTTCAGGAAGGGTACGCCACCCAGATGCGCGGACCGATTCCACAGGGGCTCTGGGGACATGACGACAATGCTTTCCAGTACAAGCATGACGTGGAAAAGGCGAAGGCATTGCTGGCCGAAGCGGGCGTATCCAATCTGACCCTCGATCTGCTGTATTCCGACAACAAGCCGTGGTGGGAGACGGAAGCATTGAGCCTGCAGGCCTTCTTCGCCGAAATCGGCGTGAAGGTGAACCTGAAGAAAATCGCGTACGCCACCTCCCGCGAAATGATCGACAAAGGCGAATTCGACCTCTGCCTGGGCGTCTGGAGCCCGGACTTCGGCGATCCGTACATGTTCATGAACTACTGGTTCGATTCGAAAAACTTCGGGCTGGCCGGCAACCGCGCGTTCTACAAAAATGACAAGGTGGACAGCCTGATCCGCCGGGCGGCGACGGTTAATGATCAGGCCGAGCGCACCAAGCTCTATCAGGAAGCGCAGAAAATCGTGATTGAAGAAGCGCCGTACATCTATCTCTATCAAAAAGATTTCCTGCTGCCTGTCAGCAAGAACCTGAAAGGCTTCGTGTACAATCCGATGCTGGAAGGGATCTATAACGTCCAAGACATGTCCAAATAACCCTGCTGAAGGAGGACCCTCATGAAGCAACTGATCGCCAAACGCCTGTCGCTGGTCGTGTTCGTCCTGTTCGGCGTGACGCTGCTGACGTTTCTGCTGTCGCACGTCATTCCCGGCGACCCGGCGCAAATGATGGTCGGGCAGCGTGCCAATGAGGAAACCCTGCGGGAAGTTCGTCATCAATTGGGCCTGGATCAACCGATCTGGGTCCAATATTTCACTTATCTGAAAGGGCTTCTTGCAGGCGATTTCGGCCTGTCCATCCGGACCCAAAAACCGGTGATCGACGATCTGCTCACGTTCTTTCCCGCCACGTTCGAACTGGTGTTCTTCGCTTTTCTGCTGGCCCTGATCGTGGGCATCCCCATCGGTATCCTGTCGGCCGTCAGAAAAGATACGGGCTGGGATCATGCGGGGCGCATCTTTTCGATCGCCGGAGTATCCACGCCCGTCTTCTGGAGCGGCTTGGTGGGCATCCTGCTCTGCTATAAAATCCTCGGCATTCTTCCTTCGGGAGGTCGCCTGGATCTGAATGTGGCGGCGCCGACCAAGATTACGGGCCTGTATGTGCTGGACAGCATCCTCACCGGCAACTGGGCGGCGCTCAAAAACAGCCTCTGGCATCTGATCCTGCCCACCATCGTGCTTTCCTACGCCCAGTTGGCTGTCATCTCCCGGCAGGTGCGCGCCAGCATGCTGGAAGTGCTGGGGCAGGAATACATCCGCACGGCGCTGGCCAACGGGATCAGCGGCGCCGTCTTGCTGTTCCGGTACGCGCTGCGCAATGCGCTGATTCCGACGGTCACGGTCGTCGGCCTTTCCTTTGGCTCGCTGCTGGGCGGAGCGGTTGTCACCGAGACGATTTTTGGCTGGCCGGGGATGGGAAAATACGTGGTCGACTCGATCGCTTTTCTTGATTTTCCGGCCATCATGGGCTTTACCTTCATCATTGCCGTCGGCTACGTGGTGATCAACCTGCTTGTCGATCTGACCTATTACCTGTTGAATCCGCAAATCAGACAGTAAGGAGGAAAGCCTGTGTCCACTGCGCTTGCAGAAGCTTCCGTGAGAAGGCGGACCGTCAACCCGTTCTGGTACAAATTGAAGAAAAATCCGCTCGCGCTGTTGGGAGCCGGTATTCTGGCCGTCATATTGCTGCTCTCTCTTGCCGCGCCGCTTCTCTCCAGCTATGATCCGACCAAAATCAACATCATCGAGCGTTTTGCCCCGCCGAGCGCCAAGCACTGGTTTGGAACGGATGAGGTGGGAAGAGACATCTTCACCCGGATCCTGTACGGGGCCCGGCTCTCGCTGGGTGTAGGGGCGGCGGTGGTTCTGACGGCCGGCTGCATCGGCACGGTCATCGGGGCGATCTCCGGCTATGTCGGAGGCCGGGTCGACCAGCTGATCATGCGGGTGATGGACATGGTGCTCGCGTTTCCTTCCCTGGTGCTGGCCATGGCGGTCGCCGCGACGCTGGGACCCAACCTGCTCAACGCGATGCTGGCCATCGCCATCGTCAAAATTCCGGTCTATGTCCGCCTGGCGCGGGCGGAAACCCTGGCCGTGCGCGAAAAGCTGTTTGTGCAGGCGGCCGTCACCTTCGGCATCCCGGGCTGGCGCATCATTGGGACGCACATCCTTCCCAACGTGGTTTCCCCGGTGATCATCCAGGTCTCCCTGGATATCGGGGACGCCGTGCTGGCGGTAGCCACCCTGGGATTCCTGGGGCTGGGGGCGCAGCCGCCGACGCCGGAATGGGGAGCCATGATCAGCGTGGGATGGAAATATTTTCTCGATTACTGGTGGTATCCGGCTTTTCCCGGTCTGTTTCTCTTTCTCGCATCGTGCGGGTTTAATCTGATCGGCGACGGCGTTCGGGACATCCTGGACCCGAAGGCGGCACGCTAAGGAGGGAACAAGACCCATGCTGTTGCAGATAACCGATTTGAGTGTGGAATTTACCACCATGCAGGACAGGATTGAAGCGCTCCATCATGTGTCCCTTTCCATCGACGAGGGCGAAATCGTCGGCATTGTGGGAGAATCGGGATCGGGGAAATCCGTGACCGCCCTGTCCATCCTGGGATTGTTGGAGAAGAACGCGGTGATCAAGAGCGGCCGGATTCTCTACCGGGGTACCGATATCCTGAGGCTGGACAAAAAAGAGCTGCAGGCCCTGCGCGGCAAGGAGATCGGCATGGTGTTTCAGGAGCCGATGACCGCGCTGCATCCCACCATGCGCGTCGGCGACCAGTTGGCGGAGGTGATCGCCCGCCATCGGCAGCTCTCCAGGAAAGAAGCGTATGCCCAGGCCGTCAAAAGCCTGGAGGAGGTACATATCCGCGAGCCGGAGATCGTGGCGCGCAAATATCCGTTTGAGTTAAGCGGCGGCATGCGGCAGCGGGTCGTCATTTCGCTGGCGATGGCGGCTCCGCCTCAGCTCTTGATCTGCGATGAACCGACCACGGCGCTGGATGTGACGATTCAGCACGAGATCCTGAAGCTGATGAAAGAGCTGTCCGTCAAGCGGGGCACGGCCATCATGCTGATCACCCACGATCTCGGGGTGGTGGCGGAGCTGTGCGATCGGGTGGCGGTGATGTATGCCGGGGAGATTGTGGAAACAGGCCGCACGGCGGAGGTGCTGCAAAACCCGGGTCATCCGTATACCCGCGCCTTGATCGGAGCACTGCCGGATCTGGCCGACCCTGCGGAGCCGCTGCACGCGATCGGGGGCGAGCTGCCCGATCTGCGCAGCCGGCCGGAGGGCTGTATCTTTGCTGCACGCTGCGCGTCCGTCATCCCCCCATGCAGGGAAGTCCGTCCGCAGCTGCAGCCCGTGCGGCCGGATCAGGGACACGAACATCAAGTTTCCTGCTGGGTAAGGTGAGCGTATGAAACCATTGATTGAACTCAAGGGCGTCCATAAATATTACGGGAAGGGAAAGCAGCGGATTGCGGCCGTCCGCGATGTCACGTTTCAGATTGAAGCCGGGGAAACGTTCGGCCTGATCGGCGAATCCGGATCGGGAAAAAGCACGCTCGGCAAGATGCTGATTGGCCTGGAGCCGCCGAGCGAAGGGGAGGTGCGCTATGCGGAGAAAGCGTTGTGGAAAGGCCAGTCGTTCCATCGCCCGCGGCCGGGGGAAATCCAGATCGTCTTCCAGGATCCCCAATCCTCTCTCGATCCGCGCATGCGGGTAAAAGAGATCATCCTGGAACCGCTGCGGGCCCTGCCCCGCCTGGAACGGCTGGAAAAGGGCGGAGAGGAACGGCTGCACGCCCTGATCAGACGGGTGGGGTTAAAAGAGGAGCATCTTTCCCGTTACCCCCACGAATTCAGCGGAGGGCAGCGGCAGCGGATCGCCATCGCGCGGGCGCTCATCACCGATCCCGCCTTCGTGATTCTGGATGAGCCGACGTCCGCCCTGGATGTATCCGTCCAGGCGCAGGTGCTTAATCTGCTGAAGGAATTGAAGCAAGAGCGCAACCTGACGTATCTGTTCATCTCCCACAACATGTCGGTGATTCGCTACATGTGCGAACGGATGGCGGTCATGTGCAAGGGGGAAGTGGTGGAAACGGGGACGGCGGACGAGATTTTCCGCACGCCGTCGCATCCGTACACCCAAACGCTGCTGGCGTCTCTCCCCAGTATTTTTCGAGACAAGCGAGTGGAAGCCAATGTTTAACGGAGCGGAAGTCCGGCAAATTCGCAAGCAAAAACAGCTTACCCTGCAGCAGCTCGCGGAGAAGGCCAATTTAAGCCCGAGCCTGCTGTCGCAAATCGAGCGCGGATTGGTTGACCCCACGATCAGCACGTTCTGGAAAATATGTTCCGCGCTGGATGTGCCGATCAATCACTTCTTTGGACCGAAAAATGAAGAGTCTCCCGTCATCCGCAAGAACGAACACAAGATCATCCAGCTGCGCAATACCAATGTGAAATATCACGTGCTGACCCCGATTCAGGAGGGGAAGATCGAATTCGTGCTGGTGGAAATCGAGCCGGGACAGACAGTGGTGAATGAGCTGATCTCCCACTCCGGGGAAGAATGCGGCTACGTCCTGAAGGGAGAACTGACCGTCATCCTGGGGGAGCGCGAGTATCACCTGCGCGAAGGGGACAGCATGGGCTTTAGCAGCAGCAAGCCTCATCGCTTCCTGAATCCCGGCGAGACGGTGTCGCTGTCGATCTGGGCGCGGGCCACTTGAGGAAAAAGCTCCAATGGCTGATCGCTGTATCCCGCCCCGGGGAAGATCCAGCCGGGATAGGGGAACCAACCATTTCTCCAATATTGGATTGATAGAGGGGGTCAACCCCTGCACCCGGAACATATACTGTGACTGTTTGAAGCATGTCTGGAAAAGGGGTTGATGCATGTGTTCCGGGTTTTTCACGGTCCGATTGAACTGGCGGGCCAGATGGGCAGATTGGTCGGCGGCTTGCGGCAGTTTGGCCATCAAGCTATCGGGTTCAACACCTTTCAATCGTACTTGGGGTACCGCAACAACATTATCAATACCGATTGGTATGATATGATCCGCCAGTTTGACGCTTTGAAGGATCAGTTTGATATCTTCCACTTTCATTTCAACGGCACCCTGTTTGAAGATGCACGCGATCTGAAAGAGTTGCACGCGCTGGGGAAAAAGTTCGTCATGCATCATTGGGGCAATGACGTGCGCTTCAAGGCGAAAGCGGCCCAATTGAGCCCGTATTTGTATGATCTATGCAACCCGTTCACAGATGAGGAGATAGCGGCGCGTCTGGCGAGAAACAGCCAATACATCAAGACGGCCATCATCCAGGACCTGGAACTGCTGCCGTATGTGCTGGGGCATTATACGTATGTGTATGTCCTGCCGCTGGCGTTTGACGTGACGGGCACCATTCCGCAGTACCCCCGTGTGGATACGCGGGTGCCGCTGATCATCCATGCGCCGACGCAGCCCACTTTCAAAGGAACGGTCTATGTGGAAGATGCCATCCAGCGGCTGCGGCAGGCAGGGTTCCAATTCGACTATAAACGGATTGAATTCATGAGCAACGCGGAAGCGCTCAGTTACTACAGACAGGCAGACATCGTGATCGATCAGCTCCTCGTCGGTACCTACGGACTGTTCGCGGTAGAGGCCATGGCGCTCGGAAAGCCCGTCATCTCCTATCTCCGCGAAGATCTTGTCTCAACGTATCCGGCCAATCTTCCCATCATCAACGCCAATCCCACAACGCTGTACAACACGTTGATCCCGCTGATCACCGATCCCCTCCTTCGTCATACCACGGGGATCAAAAGCCGTCAGTACGCAGAACAGCGGCACGATATCCCCATGATCATTCCGCAGCTGCTGGAAATCTATAAAGTCGTCATGTCCACCTAAAGCTGGAAAACCATCTGTGCTGAAAACCATCTGTGCTGAAAACCATCTGTGCTGAAAACCATCCCGTTTTATGCGGATGGTTTTTTGTTGGGGTGTGGCTCGAGGAGACATGGAAGTTTTGTTTCGGATACACCGTTGGGGGGAAGCATGATTCGAACGGATGGGTTCAGCAAGAAATATTGTTCACTAATTAACAAAATTTTATTTTTGGTTTTGTCAACTTCTCAATGGGACATTGACGTTTAAAAGCAGAAAGAGATAAAATATTTTTGTTTCATAGTAAAGAATTTATCAAACGCGGAAGAAATGTGAGCGATAAATCTGAAGGGAGTGCGGCAGCAATGGCTGATCTGACAAAAGAGCTTATCTATGAAATGTACGTAAGGTTGCTGCATCTGAACGAGCAGAAGGCGGATACCGATCTTCAAGAATTTTTTCAACAAGCGACCGGAGACCAGTTAAAACTTCTCCCCAAAAATATGACAAGTATCCATGTCATTGACTGTATCGGTCATCATGAACCGATCAACAACATTGCCATTGCCAAAAAAATGAATCTGTCCAAAGCAAATGTTACAAAAATCACTTCGAAACTGTTGGAAGCAGACCTTATCAAACGCTTCCAGTTAACGGACAACAAGAAAGAAGTGTATTTTCGGCTGACGCCAAAAGGAAAGCAAGTGTTTGACATGCACGCGGCGATTCATAAGAGGAAAGAAGAGCAGTTTTACCGGTTTCTCGATCAATATACGGAGACGGAGCAGCATGCCATTTTAAAATTTCTCCGGGATATGACCATCCGCATCGCGGAGGAGCTGGCGGAAAGGCAGGGGATGGTAGATGAGGAGCGTTAAATGGAGTGCCGCGTCCATTTTGTATTTGGCCTGCATCAGCACCTTCTTTGCATCGTTAAACCAAAATATTTATGCGCCCATCATCCCGCTGATCAGAGACGCTTTCCATGTTTCCATGAACCTGGTGAATCTGTCGGTATCGCTGTTTCTTTTCGTTACGGCGATCATGCAGATTGTTCTCGGACCGCTCGTTGATATTAAAGGGGCCCGATTTGTTCTGATTCCCGGCATCCTGTTGATCGTCGTTTCCAGCGTAGGCTGCGCTGTTACCCATCACTTTGCCGTTTTTCTCCTGTTCAGGGTGCTGCAAGCCGCAGGAACCGCCGCTATCCCGCTTGTTGCGGCGACGACAATCGGAAGCTTATTTCAGGGGAGCCAGCGGGGAAAAGCGATGGGGACGTATCAAATGCTGCTGTCTGCTGCTCCGGCCGCTGCCCCGGTACTGGGAGGATATATTGGAGACCGTTACAGCTATCCGGGGATTTTCTGGTTTCTTGCCATCGTTTCGGCAATTCTCCTGTTGACCAATCAGCTTTATTTCCCCAAAGATCAACTGATTGAGAAACAATCCGTACATATAAGGAAGCTGCTGAACCACTATGGAGCTGTTTTTGCAAATAAGACAGGGAACTCGATTCTGATCCTAGGTTTCTTGTTCTTCTTCGTTTATTTCGCTGTAATTGTATATCTGCCCGTTTTGTTGACCGATTACTATCATGCAAGCTTGCAAACGGTCGGACTGCTTTATTTGCCAATGGCGGGAAGCACAATAGCGGGAAGCATGATCTTTAAACATCTGCAAGCCAGAATTCCGCTCAAACATTTCTGTTTGTTCGGAAACATCGTGGCGGTAGGCAGCATTCTGCTTTTTGCCATCACCCATTCATTAACGTTGATCGGGATGTTTACGGCCCTGGTGATTTACGGGATATGTATCGGTGTCATAACCCCGTTGTACGCGACGATGATGGCGAATGAATTTGAGCACAACAGGGGCAGTGCACTGGGCATGTTTCATTTTATCCGATACATGGGAATGGCCGCCGGTCCAGTCATATCGGGCTTGTTGTTGGCGGAAATGGATGCTGTAACCGTCTTTGCATTGCTGGGTGCGTTGTTTGGATTGTTGAGTCTGGCATTGTGGCCATGGCTATGCAAGCGTGATCACCCGATCTCATGAAGCAGGGCCGCGATTTCGCGGGGTTTGGTCAGGTTGGGATGATGGCCGGACGCCATCTCGTAGACGCGCCATCTCCGGGTCTTCGCCCTGACGGCGGCCTGATCGATGGGATCATAGAGCGGATTGGTTCCCCGGCCCGTACACAGAATGAATGTGCGGGGAATCTCCAGGAAGGCGATGCTTTCGCGCAGGTCGATCCGGTCCAGAAAGGTTTTCAGCGGGTGGGGAGCGACGCGCGCGTCATAGGGAGGGTGGCTCAGGAAGGGAACCTTCCATCCATCGCCGTACCGTTTGGCCGCATCCAGCATCTGCCGGTTCACCGTGCCGCCCGACGGATGTTCCGCGACCAGATCCGCCAGCGATTGGCCGTTTTCGGGCACATAGGCATCCAGATAGACAAGCTGTTTGATCCGTTCCGGAACGCGATCGGCGGCCCCTGTGACCACCATCCCCCCGTAGCTGTGGCCCACCAGGATCACCTGCTGCAAATCCTCATAGGAAATCAGATTGACGATGTCCTGGATATGCGTTTCCAGATCGATGGCCGGCGTGGCCAAATGAACGCGTTCCCCAAGCCCGGTCAGCGTCGGCGTGTACACCTCATGACCGAACGATCGCAAGCAGGAAGCCGGTTCCTTCCAAAACCAGCCCCCGTCCCAAGCCCCATGACAAATGACGAAGGTTGCCATCGCGATTTCCCCTTTGCGGCGTCCGTCTTTATTACCAAATATACGCAGGGGGAATCGGTATTTGTCGGTAAAGATAAGGAAAACTTATCCAAACCATCCGTATTTCTCCAAAGTTTTGTCGGTAACGTTTGGGGGTAGAAAAATAGGGGAGTGCGCAAACGTTACAAGGAGGATTAGCATGAAAGGATCATTTCGCTTCACGATTCAACGAAAAATCAGTACAACCTTCGCGATTCTCTTGCTGCTGACGATGGCTGTCTTCGGCATGGTGTATTTTATGCTCGCCTCGATGGAAAAGGCAAGCGACGATATCGTCTATGAAGCCTTCCCCATCGCCGGCGCGACGAATCGCCTGCTGGTCGACCTGATCAATGAGGAGACGGGCGTGCGGGCCTATCTGGTTTCCGGCGACGAAGTGTTTCTGGAACCCTATACCTTGGGAAAAGAGCAACTGCAAAAGGATCTGGAAACGATTCGCCAGTATGAGGACGCCCATCCCGTCCTGAAAGGATTGGTTGAAAATGAGGCGCTGCCGCAAATCGAAAAGATTCAAAACTATTTTGAAGAACAGATAACGCTGGTCCAGAACGGCAATATCGAAGAGGCGCGGAAACGGATTGGAGACGGGAAGGAAGCCATGGACGCCTTCCGCCAGGTCTTCGCCAAAATCGAGGCGGATAACGCCAAACTGATTAATGACGCCTTGAATGCCAGCCGAACGGCCAGCCAACGGGCCAAGATCGGGATGCTGATCTGCGGAATCGGATCGGTTCTGCTGGCGATTCTGTTTGCGCTCATGCTGTCGAAAGCCATTGTCAAGCCGATTCGCCAGGTAGGCAAGCAAATCGCCGAAATCGCGGAAGGCGAAGGCGATCTGACGAAGGAGATCGTGATGACGAGCCGGGACGAAGTGGGGGACTTGGCCGCATCCTTTAACGCGATGTTGCGAAACCTGCGCAGCATGATCGGACAGGTAGGCTTGACCGCCCAGCAGGTGGCGTCATCGGCGGAAGAGCTGACGGCAAGCGCCGATCAAACGAGCAGCGCAACGGAACAAATCGCCAGTACCGTGCAGGAGGTGGCATCCGCAACCGACAGACAGGTCCAGAGCGTCAGCGAAGGCTCAACGGCCATCGCCGCATTGTCCCGGGAAGTGGAGTCCATCGCCCAGCGCTCGACGAATGTCGCAACGGTTGCCAAACAAGGTTCCCAGGCGGCGACGGACGGCAATCAGTCGATCCAGACAGCGGTAAGGCAGATGGGCACCATCAGTGAAACCATCCATGATCTCTCCGCAGTGGTGAAGCGGCTGGGACAGCGTTCGGAAGAGATTGGCCAGATTGTGGACGTCATCCGTGATATCTCCGCCCAAACCAATCTGCTGGCGTTAAATGCGGCGATTGAGGCTGCCCGGGCGGGAGAACACGGACGTGGCTTCGCCGTGGTCGCGGATGAAGTGCGCAAATTGGCCGAGCAGTCCACCCGCTCCGCCGAACAAATTGCCGAATTGATTGCCACCATCCAGATGGACACCGGCAAAGCGGTTGAGTCCATGGAAGGAGGGTTGAAAGAAGTGGAGGCGGGCATGGTTGTGGTTAACGAGGCCGGACAATCCTTTGAGCAGATCAAGCGGCACATCGACGAGGTAAGCCAGCAGATTGAGGAGGTATCCTCGTCCATCAAGGAGATTACAAAAGAGACATCGAGTGTGATGGAGACGATCAGCCAGATCGCGGAAGTGTCCGAAGCCAATGCAGCCGGCACGCAAAATGTATCCGCCGCCACGGAAGAACAGCTTGCGGCTATGGAGGAAATCTCCTCTTCCGCCGCATCGCTGGCTAAAATGGCCGAAGAACTGCAAAGTATGATCAAAAAGTTCAAGGTGTAGCCCGCTCCCGCTGCGAGGCAAAAAGCCTTCGTTCCCTGACAGGACGAAGGCTTTTTTCGTATATCTGGGGCCCCCGCCGACGCCGGCAAGTTCAGGGGTCCCCAAAAAGTACTCGGATTATGCGTCGAAGGACAACGTCACTTTTTGGGGGTAAGCATAGCTTTAGTCGGCGGGGTTTTCAGTACTGATCCATCAACCGGTCGATGGAGTACAGACGGGAACGCAGGAACTCCTTGACGATTTCCACATCATCGGGATCAATCTGAAGCGCTTTCGCCCAATCGGCGTGATCGATATCCTCCTGGGCGATCAACCCCCCCTGCAGGTTCTGCAAAGAGATGACCAGCGTCTTGCCATTGAAATGCCGGGTATACACCATAGCCAGATCGTAACGCTTGTTCTGCGTGGCAAAGGAGACATAGCGCGTGAGCGGCCGTTCCGTCTCATCATACAAATAGTCAAAATTCATCATGCTCACCTCTTTTTATGAAAGTGGTCTGCAAGCAAAGCAAAATGGATGCCAACGCCAAAACGGGCATGTGGCGGCAAGGGTCTTCCCTGAGGGGGGCCCTTTTCTCATGTTTGGGAAGGGAAGGCGCCATCGCCCTTCTCTTAATTGAGAATGCAGCTGGTCGGCAAAAGGGAGAACAGGCGCCGGAAAGCGGCGGATGGCGGGGGACGGCTGCCACGTGAAATGGCATGCTCTTTGCTAATTTACTCGGCACCAGGAAGAAAGATGATACCTTGGAGGAATCACAGTGCAGGGAGGCAGATCGGCATGCATGCCATGATCCAGACGGCAAAACGCTGTGCCGTCAAGGGGCGGCATGCACCGGACTGATTGGCACGGAGGTTGCAACAGCCAGGCAGCAAACGATGTCATGGAGGTGGACTGGATTGCAAACGGCAGCGAAAGAATGCTTGAAGATGTTTATCGCGGGCCAATGGGTGGAGGCCGAAGACGGCAGCGTCCGCGAGGTGTTTAATCCGGCGACCGGCGAGGTGCTAGCCACCGTTGCGGAAGGCGGGCTGGCGGATGTGCGGCGGGCCATCGCGGAAGCGCGCCGGGCATTCGATGAATCGGACTGGCCGCAGACGCCGGTGGTGGAGCGGGCCCGGCTGCTCCATGCCCTGGCCGACAAGCTGGAGGAGCGGGCGGAGGAGTTTGCCGTTCTCGAAACGGAGAACTGCGGAAAACCGCTGCGGGAAAGCCGCTTTGACGTGAATGATGCCGTCAACTGCTTCCGGTATTATGCGGGATTGATCAACAAGCCGCTCGGCCAGACCTACGAAGTATCCGACCCGATGATGACGATGGTGGTAAGGGAGCCGATCGGGGTCTGCGGCCAGATTGTGCCGTGGAATTATCCGCTCCTGATAGCGGCGTGGAAGCTGGCGCCGTGTCTGGCGGCCGGGAACACCACGGTCTTTAAACCCGCGGAGGTGACGCCGCTGTCGGCCATCAAGCTGTTCGAATTGATCGAAGAGGTGGGATTTCCGAGCGGGGTGGCCAACCTGGTGCTGGGGGCCGGCCCTGTTGTGGGGCATGAGCTGGCGGCAAGCGGGCTGGTCGACAAGGTCGCCTTTACCGGCGGCACCGCGACAGGCCGAAGCATCATGCAGGCGGCGGCCGGCAACCTGAAGAAAATCTCGCTGGAACTGGGCGGCAAGTCTCCCAATATCGTCTTTGCCGACGCCGATTTTGAGGCGGCTGTGGAGTTTGCCATGTTTGCCATCTTTGCCAACCAGGGGCAGGTATGCTCGGCCGGTTCCCGCCTGCTGGTGGAGGACTCCATTCACGACCGGTTCGTCGAGGCATTGGTGGAGCGCAGCCGCAAGATCCGCGTTGGCAACGGCCTCCATGAAGGGACGGAAATGGGGCCGCTCATCTCGCCTGCCCATCTGCAGAAGGTGTTGCAGTACATCGAAATCGGCAAGGCCGAAGGAGCCACCCTGGCGCTCGGGGGCAAGCGCCTGACCGATGGCGAGTATGCGCGCGGCAATTTTGTCGAACCCACCATCTTTACCGACTGCACGCCGGATATGCGCATCGTGCGGGAAGAAATCTTCGGCCCCGTTCTGGCCGTACTGCGCTTTCGGGATGAAGAGGAGGCCGTCCGATTGGCCAACGATTCCGACTATGGGCTTGCCGGCGGCGTCTTTACGCAGGATGGGGCCAAAGCGCTGCGCGTCATCAAGCGGCTGCGGGCCGGCATCACCTGGGTCAACACCTACCATCCGACCTACAACGAAGCGCCGTGGGGCGGGTACAAGCAGAGCGGCATCGGTCGGGAGCTGGGCACATACGGCCTGGATGCGTATACCGAGATCAAGCAGATCAATGTGAACCTACAGGTGGGACCGCTTGGCTGGTATCGAAACGATTGAACAAAAGGGGGATACCATGAGAAAAAGGAGCGCATGGAGTTCGATTATATCGCTGGCGGCGGCATCCGCCCTGCTGCTGGCCGCATGTGGCGGCGGGGGAAGCCAGTCGGCCGGCCCTGCTGCCGGCAATGGCAATGCGGCCTCGCCGGCATCGGCGCCTTCAGCCGATGTGAAGGAGAAGGTGAAAGGGCAGACGCTGAATCTGCTGACCTGGGAAGGATACGCCGATCCGCTGTTTACGAAAGGGTTTGAAGAGCTGTACGGGGTAAAGGTCAATCCGACGTACTTCGGCTCCAGCGACGAACTGCTCGCCAAGCTGAAGGCAGGCGGCGGCAGCACATACGACATCATCTCGCCCTCTTCCGACGTCGCCCAGCTGCTCGTCCAGTCCGACATGGTGGAGCCGATCGACCCCGCCAAGATCAGCAGCTTCCAGGACCTGAACGAAAAGCTGCGCAATCTGACGGACGTGCAGAAAGACGGCAAACTGTACGGCCTGCCGTTTACCTGGGGGCCTGATTACCTCATCTACGACGGCGATGTGATCAAGGAAGAGCCGACATCGTGGAACATCTTCTGGGATCCGCGGTACAAAGGCAAGGTCTCCTTGTGGGACGACATCAACAACCTTTACATGATGGGCCAGATCATGGGGCTGGACAAATCCGATCCCGCCGCCCTGTACAACATGACGGAAGAACAGCTCCAGCAGGCGAAGCAGAAGCTCGTGGAGCTGAAGCCGAACGTGCGCAAATACTGGGCGACGGCGGGCGAATTGAACGACCTGTTCGCCAACAAGGAGGTTGTGCTGGCCGTCGGCTGGCCGCTGACGGTGAAAGAAGTGAATGCCAAAGGACGCAACCTGAAGTGGACGATTCCGCAGGAGGGGGCCACCGGCTGGATCGACCGGCTGATGATCGTCAAAGGCACCCAGCACCGGGAATTGGCCGACCTGTATCTGGACTACATCGCCAGCCCCAAGGCGATGGCGCTGGTGGCGGAAGTGACGACCTACAGCGTGGCCAATCCGAAAGCGGCGGCGCATATGACGAAAGAACTGCAGGAGATGACCTACGTAAACGACATGGATAAGATGTTCACCAGACTGAACTTCTGGCAGTATGTGAAGGATCGCGCCCGTTACAACGAGGTGTGGACGGAAGTGAAAACAAACTGAATGAAAAAGACCGCCGTCCACAAAAAGGGCATGCTGCTCCCGCTCCTGCTGCCGCCCGCCATCTGGCTCTTTCTCTTCCTGTTTCTGCCTTATCTGAATCTGTTCAGCTACAGCTTCTGGAAGCCGGGACCGTTTGACGTCGTCAAGGAGTTTACCCTGCATAATTACGCCAAGTTTTTTACCGCCACCTCAAGCGGCAGCGTGCCGTACCACGTGCTGATCGACACCGTGGAACTGGCGCTGGTGGTTACCGTCTTTACGGTCATCCTCAGCTTTCCGCTGGCTTACTATCTCAATTTCAAGGTGACGCGCTTCAAGCAGACGATCTACATGCTGGTGATCATCCCGCTGTGGGTCAGCTACATCGTGCGGGCCTACTCCTGGAAGATCATCCTCGGCACGAACGGCATCCTGAACTCCGCCTTCATCTGGCTGGGCGTCACCGACCATCCGCTGGACATCTTCCTGTATAGCAAGGTATCCGTCATCATCGGCATGGTGCACATCTATACGCCGTTTGTGCTGATGCCGATCTACACCGCGCTGGAGCAGATTCCGCGCAATCTGCTGGAAGCCTCTAAGGATCTGGGGGCGGGCCGCTTCCAATCCTTCCTTCACGTCGTTGTACCGCTCGCCCTGCCCGGGGTGATTGCAGGCGCGACATTTGCGTTCGTCCTCTCCATGGGGGACTTTCTGGCGCCGTCGCTGCTGGGCGGGCCCGACAGCAGCACCATGATCGCCAACATCGTGCAGCAGCAGTTCGGGACCTCCAACAACTGGCCCTATGGGTCGGCCATCGGCATTGTGATCCTGGTGCTTGTGCTGGCCATTCTGGAGCTGACCGGCAGGGCTGAGAAGCGCTTTTCCGCCCTGGACACGGTAGCGATGCGGAAATAGGGGGGAAGACGCATGCGGCAAACATGGAATGGGATCACCCTCTGCCTGGCCCTGTTCTCGGCTGGTGTGCTGGCATTTATCTACCTGCCGCTTCTGGTCGTCGTGGTGTACTCGTTCAACGCCGACAGCGTGAACAGTTTTCCGATGACGGGGGTTTCGCTGAAGTGGTATCGCGCCATGATGCAGAATCAACAGTTGATCGCATCCCTGAAAAACTCCGTGATGGTGGCGTTGATCAGCACGGGGTTGGCCATGCTGCTCGGGGTGCCGGGGGCACTCGCGCTGGACCGCTACGACTTTGCCGGCAAGAAAATCTTCGAGCGCATCGTCCTGCTGCCCCTGATCCTCCCCGGCATTCTGACCGGAGTGGCGATGCTGGGCTTCTTTCAGGAGATGGGCATCAAACCGTCCATGCCGGCTGTCGTGATCGGACATACCACGTTTCTGATCGCCATCGTGCTGACACAGGTCTATGCCCGGCTGAAGCGGCTGGACCGGGCGATCGAGGAAGCGTCCGCCGATCTCGGGGCCAGCCGGTGGCAAACCTTCTGGCACATCACCCTGCCCAATATCAGCACGGCCTTGATCGGGTCGGCCCTGCTGTCGTTCACGCTGTCGCTGGACGAGATCCCGGTCACCTTTTTCCTGAACGGCGTCTTTAACACGCTGCCGATCCAGATCTGGGGGATGACCCGCAACGGGCTGACGCCGGAGGTAAACGCCATCTCGACGGTTGTCTTTCTGGCATCGCTGATCCTGATCGTCATTTCGACACGGTTGAGAGAGGAGGAGAAGGCATGAGCGAGATCACCATCCAGCTGGAAGGCGTCAACAAGTTCTACGGGGAGAATCACATCGTCAAGGACCTGCACCTGGATGTGTTCAAGGGGGAATTTCTTACCCTGCTTGGGCCGAGCGGCTGCGGGAAGACGACGACCCTGCGCATGATCGCGGGCTTTGAGCAGCCGTCCTCGGGAAAAATCCTGCTGGCAGGGGAAGACGTGGCGGCGCTTCCGCCCAACAAGCGGGACGTCAACACGGTGTTCCAAAACTACGCGCTGTTCCCCCACATGACGGTCAGGGAGAATATCGGCTACGGCCTGCGGATGAAGAAGACGCCCAGGGACGAAATCGCCCGCCGTGTCCAAGATGCCCTGCGCATGGTGCAGATGGAAGCCTATGCCGACCGCAAGCCCCGCCAGATGTCGGGCGGACAGCAGCAGCGCGTGGCCGTCGCCCGGGCGATCGTGAACAATCCGACCGTCCTGCTGCTGGACGAACCGCTGGGTGCGCTTGACTTGAAGCTGCGCAAACAGATGCAGTTCGAGCTGAAGCATCTACAGCAAAAGCTGGGCATCACGTTTCTCTACGTCACCCACGACCAGGAGGAAGCGCTCACCATGTCGGATCGGGTGGCGGTGATCCACAACGGTCGGCTGGAGCAAATCGACACGCCCGCCGCCATCTACAACCGGCCGAAAACCCGTTTCGTCGCAGACTTTATCGGCGAGACCAACCTGTTTAAGGGGAAAGTGGTGGGGACCTCGGCGCATGAGGTAAGCGTCGCCATCGAAGGGGCGATCTTCCGCTTCGCGCACGCGGAAGGGCAGCATTCAGGAGCGGAAGTCTACGTTTCCGTCCGTCCGGAAGCCATGAGCATGACCCGGGAGAGGCCGGAGGGAGAGGCGGGCCTGGTGGGCAGGGTGACCGAGCATGTGTTTGTCGGATCGGTGTACAAGACGATCGTGACCCTGCCGACGGGACTGGAAGTGGTCGTGGTGCAGCCGGCCGCTTCGGACGGGCTGATTCAGCAGGGAGAGGAAGTGTACCTGACCTGGGACAGCGCAAGATCGGTCGTGCTGGCATCGTAATTCGCACGTTTCCACAAGCCGGAGTATGCCGCTCCCTGCTTCCCATTTGCCTAACGGATTCAGAGCAGGTAGCGCAGATAGAGATACCCGGATGCAATCACAATGGACAGGATCATCAAAGGAAAACCAACCTTCATGAACTTCCAAAATGAGATGGGATAGCCTTCTTTTGCTGCGAGTCCGGCGACGATCACGTTTGCGCTCGCGCCGATCAAGGTTCCGTTCCCTCCAAGGCAGGCACCCAATGCCAGGCTCCACCAGAGCGGTTCTACGTTCTCCATGCCCATGTCCCCCATCTCCTTGATCAGCGGGATCATGGTTGCGACAAACGGAATGTTGTCGATAAAGGCGGAGGCAATCGCACTCATCCACAGGATAAGCATGGCGGCAGCCGTCAGATCACCCCCTGTCACGTTGACCGTCCATGCCGCCAGTTTCCTGATCACGCCGGTTTCCACGAGGCCAGCCACCAAAACAAACAAGCCCACGAAAAAGAAAATCGTCGTCCATTCAACCTTTGCCAATGCTTCTTCCAGATAATGCTCACCGGTCAGGAGCAGCAGGAGAAAGGCGCCTGCCAGAGCCACGGCAGCCGATTCAACGTGGATGATTTGGTGGAGACAGAAGCCGACAATGGTGAACGACAGGGCAAACAAGCATTTTTTGAGCAGTTGGCGGTCTTTGATCGCATCTTTTTCCTCCAGGCTCATCATACTCCGTCGCAGCTCCTCGGATGTTTGAAGCTCGCGCCTGTACAGCATCACGAGGACGATAAGCGTGACGGCCAGGATGAAGAAGGAGATGGCGGCCAGATTGTTTACAAAAGAGAGGAATGTCAATTCCTTCACGGCGCTGCCAATCATGATGTTCGGCGGGTCACCGATCAGGGTGGCGGTTCCGCCAATGTTTGACGCCAGGATTTCCGTGATCAGGTAGGGCAGGGGCGTCACCTTCAGCTGGCGCGTAATGCTTAAGGTAACCGGCACCATCAGCAGCACGGTTGTCACGTTGTCCAACAGGGCGGATGAGATGGCGGTAATCAAGCCCAAAGCCCAAAGAATCCGCAGCGGGTCTCCCTGTGCCTTTTTTGCCGACCAAATGGCGATATACGTGAAGACGCCGGTCTGGGCAGTAATTGACACCAGGATCATCATGCCCGTCAACAGTCCCAGCGTGTTGAAATCAAGATGGTGTATCGCCGTCTCCTGGTTGATGATGCCGCACAGGACCATCAGGATGCCGCCGCTCATGGCGGCGATGGTGCGGTGAATTTTTTCCGAAATGATAAGCGCATAGGTGATGAGAAAAAGACCGATGGCATACATCGCTTGTTGTTCCATAAATGCCTCCTTGCATCTGTTTAAATCTTCGGCAGGCTTACTTTTTTGAGCGGGCAAACCAGCCAATGAGTACGGAAACAGCCATGGTGAAAATGAGCAGGAAGAAAAGATAAACGGTTTGTGTCGAGAGATCATCTAGCGTGCCAATCTTCGCAAGCACCCCTACCATAAAACCGAAATAGGTGAGCAAGGCGATGCATGCAATCGCACATTTGACAGAATCGCTCATAAGACTCCCCCTTATTCGTGCTATTTTTTCTGGCAATAGCCAAAAAAGGCAAAGAGGAACCTGTGGTGACAGGCTCCTCCTTGTGGTACAGAAATACATTTTTCAATGATCTGAAAAGCAAAACGGAGCCTGTGTTGACAGGCTCCACCGTTTCAAAAGGTATTTTGTTAACATGATTATATCATTCCAATCCGATTTCGGCTACCCTTTTCAAACAATTGCCGGAAAGGCAGCATGCTGACCACCTCAAGCAGCGAGGTGGTTTCATCTTTCCGTTTGATGATACAGCTGCAGAATTTCCGCGGCCAGCCGCTTCACTTTTTCCCGCAGGGCCGCCGGTTCCAGAATCTCCATCCGGCCGCCGGCGCCCATGATGAAAGCGCAGGCTTCCTCCTCCACTTGAAATTGCAGCGCCACCTCCATCCAGCCTTCGTCATCGGCTTCCCGCAAGACGCGGATCAGAGGGAATCGACCGGGGGAGGAGAGCCGGGGAAAATAAGCGGCATCAACCCGGACACGCGCCTCGTACCGCGGCAGGTTCTCCACAAACCGGCGGGAGGACTCTTCCCAATACGCGGCCAGGTTGAACCCGGCGGGACGCTCGAACGATTCGTCCGTGACTTCCGCCCGGGTTATCCGGTTCACCCGGTAGTTGCGGATCTCCCCATCGACTGCGGCGATCAGATACCAGACTGTGCCTTTGGCGACGAGGCCGAGCGGCGAGACCATCCGTTCCCTTGTGCTGCCGTCGCTGCGCGTGTAGCGCATGGCTACCTTTCGTTCCTCCCAGACGCCGGTCAGCAGCACTGGCAGCCACTCGTGGGTTTCCTCGGCGGCATGCCAGGAAGAGGTGTCCAGATAGATGCGCTGGTGGATGGAGGCGGCGGTGGCCCGCAGGTTCTCCGGCAGGGTTTCCAGCAGCTTCAGCTGGGCAAGCTGCGCGTCTTTCTCCATGCCGAGATCACGCAGCAGCCTGGCCGGGACGGGGAGAAAGAGCGTAGGAAGCTCCTGGGGGCCCAGCGTAGCCAGTTTGGACTGATAATGCTCCATCAGCTTCCAGCCGCCGTGCTTGCCCCGCTCGGCGTAAACGGGAAAGCCGGAGGAACTGAGCACCTCCAGATCGCGGTGGATCGTCCGCTCCGAGACATGCAGCCGGGCGGCGAGCTGGCTGGTCGTCATCCGCTTGTGGGTTTGCAACAGCAGCAGGATGGCAAGCAGCCTGTCTGTCCGCATCCGCCGACCTCCTTTCCTCAAGAAATTATGACGGAACTTGTCATATTTCATGATTATACTGGCTCTATCACCAACATGCCAAGGAGGAATGCAGGATGAGATTGCAGGGGAAAGTGGCGGTCGTCACCGGTGCAAGCCGGGGAGCGGGCAGAGGGATCGCGCTTGCGTTGGGGCAGGAAGGAGCAACCGTCTATGTGACCGGACGCAGCGCTGCCGGAGGGCCAACCACCGGGAACCGGCCGGAAACCATTGACGAGACGGCGGCCCTCGTGCGCGAGCGGGGCGGGGTGGCCATTCCGGTGCGGGTGGATCACACCAACGACGAAGAAGTAAAAGCCTTGTTCGAACGGGTGAAAGAGGAGCAGGGGAAGCTGGACATTCTCGTCAACAACGCCTGGGGCGGCAATGAGCTGGAGATTCGGGGCGAGCCTTTCTGGGAGCTGTCAACCAAGCATTGGGACAACATGTTTGAGGGCGGCGTCCGCAACCATATCCTGTCTTCCAGGCACGCGGTTCCGCTGATGATAGCGCAACAAGGCGGCCTGATTGTCCATACCTCGTTTGACGACAATGGGAAATATACCGGCCATTTCTATTACGATCTGGCCAAAAACGCGATCAACCGCATGGCGGTGGGGATGGCCCATGATTTGCGGCCTCATGGGGTGACCGTCCTGACCGTATCGCCGGGTTGGATGCGGACGGAGCTTGTCTTGGAGGATTTGGCGAAAAAGGGAGAAACGGAAAAGATGGTGGAACTGACCGAGTCGTGCGAATATGTCGGCAGGGCCATCTGTGCCGTCGCCGCCGATCCCGACCGTTTCGCCATGACCGGTACGGTGCAGAAAGCGGGAGAGCTGGCGAAGAAGTACGGATTTACGGATGTTGACGGCAGATACATTCCGCCGTTTGTGATTCCCGAGGGTTGACGGGCTCCCTGACCCTCCCTGATTTTTCGATAGGAAAACGGCCGGTTTTCCACTAGAATAGGGAGAGTTGGATCGAAACAGGAGGAGCCAAACACATGAGCGTTTTAATCGTCGAAAATCTTTCCCATGCGTTTGCGGACCGCGTGCTGTTCCGCGACGTCTCGTTTCGCCTGCAGCAGGGGGAGCGAGTGGGACTGGTGGGAGCCAACGGAACCGGCAAGTCCACCATGATGGGGATCCTCACCGGCCAGATCATGCCGGACGAGGGCAAAATCGAATGGATGCCGAAAATCCGGTATGGGTATCTGGATCAGCATACCAAGCTTACGCCGGGCAAGACCATCCGGGACGTGCTGAAGGATGCGTTCCTGCCGCTGTTTGAACTGGAACGGGAAAACATGGCGATCGCCGAGAAGATGGCGGACGCCTCGCCGGAAGAGTTGGAGCTGCTTCTGGAACAGATGGGCGAGATTCAGGACCGGCTGGAGCACAGCGGGTTTTACCTGATCGACGCCAAGGTGGAGGAGATCGCCCATGCGCTGGGGCTTTCCGCCATCGGCCTGGACCGCGATGTGGCCACCCTCTCCGGGGGACAGCGGACCAAGGTGCTGCTCGCCAAGCTGCTGCTGGAAAAGCCGTCCGTGCTGCTTCTTGACGAGCCGACCAACTATCTGGACGAGGAGCACATCGACTGGCTGAAAACCTATTTGAAGGAATACCCCTATGCATTTATCCTGATCTCTCACGACACCCGCTTCATGAACGAAGTGGTCAACGTGATCTACCATCTGGAATTCACCAGGCTGAACCGCTATACGGGCAATTACGAATCGTTCCTGGCCCAGGCGGAGATGAAGCGGACCCAGCACATGGACGCCTATGAGAAGCAGCAGGAAGAGATCGCCCGAATGGAAGATTTCATCGCGCGCAACAAGGCGAGAGCCTCCACCTCCGGCCGGGCCAAGAGCCGCCAGAAGCAGCTGGACAGGATCGAGCGGATCGACAAGCCGGAGACGGCGCCGAAACCGACCTTTGTCTTCAAGGAAGCGCGGGCATCGGGCCGCTTCGTCGTGGAGGCCGTGGATCTGGAGGTGGGCTACACCCATCCCCTCATGCCGAAGCTCAATCTCACCCTGGAGCGGGGAGAAAAGGTGGCGATCGTCGGCATGAACGGCGTGGGGAAATCCACGCTGCTCAAGACCCTGCTCGGCGTGATCCCGCCTCTTGGAGGCAAGCTGGAGCGCGGGGATTTTCTGTATCCTTCCTACTTCGAACAGGAAGTGAAGCCCAGGCAGGTAACGGCGCTGGAGGATGTGTGGAACGAGTACCCGCACATGACCAACCACGAAGTGCGGGCGGCGCTGGCGCGGTGCGGCTTGAAAAACGAGCACATCAACCGGCAGCTCTCCGCCCTCTCCGGGGGAGAGCAGGCAAAGGTGCGCCTCTGCAAGCTGCTGCAGCGGGAAAGCAACTGGCTGCTGTTCGATGAGCCGACCAACCACCTGGATGTGGTGGCCAAGGAAGAGTTGAAGCGGGCGATGAAGGAATACAAAGGCACCATTCTGCTCGTCTCCCACGAACCGGAATTCTATCAGGACTGGGTGACCAGGGTGTGGAACGTGGAAGAATGGGCGGCGAAAGCGCGGAACAGCGTCATTCGCCATTGACAGAGGAGAGCATGAAGCCATCCCTTCGGACGGGGGATGGCTTTTTCCGTGGGGCAGGAAATGGGTGGTGCGCCTGCCTGCGGCGGGATCAGGGGGAAGTTTCCCCCGCCCGCCGCATATGTTTGGCAGTAGAAAAGAAGGGAATCAAGGGGGCATGGATAATTCTTTGGGTAAGCAAATCTGATGGTGTGGAAAGGGTGTGTCCATGATGAACGAACATGACTTCGCGGGACTGACGCTGCCGATGATGTTTCACCAAACTTGCAAGCGCTTTCCTGAACGGTCGGCAATCTATTTCAAAGGGGAACAGCTCGATTACCGGACGCTCGCATCGTTCGTGAAGCGTTTTGCGGAGGGATTGAGACAGCTGGGCATTGCGCAGGGGGATCGGGTCGCCATCATGCTGCCCAACTGCCCGCAGTATGTCGTGGCCTACTACGGCATCCTGCAGGTGGGCGGCATTGTCGTCCAGATCAGTCCCATGGCCGTTGCGGGCGAGCTGGAGCATTACCTGGGCGACTCCGGCGCCAAAGCCATCGTGGTCTTCGCCCCTCTTCTCCCGGTGCTGGAAAATGTGAAGAACGCCCGGGAGCTGCTCGGAACAATTGTCGTGGAACTTCCCCCTACAGAAGCCGAATATCCGGAACATTGCGTCAAATTCGAAGCGCTGCTCGCCTGCAGCGAGATGGACACCCCGGCCGCCGTGCGCGATGCGGACGTGGCCGTGCTGCAGTACACCGGGGGTACGACCGGCCGTTCCAAAGGGGCGATGCTGACCCACCGCAATCTGGTGGCCAATGCCTATCAATCCCATTTTGTGATGAAGAGAAGAGAGCATGAGGAAGAGGTGGAGCAGGAGCGGATCCTGACCGTGATCCCGCTGTTTCATGTCTACGCGATGACCGTTTGCATGAATATCGCCATCCTGACCGGGGCGCAGATGATCCTGCTGCCGCGCTTTGATCTGAACGAAGTGCTGGCCACCATCAAGGAGACAAGACCCACGCTCTTTCCGGGCGTTCCGACGATGTATGTGGCCGTCAACTCCCATCCGCAGGCGGTAGCGTACGGCATCTCCTCAATCCGTCTTTGTGTGAGCGGTTCCGCCCCGCTGCCGGTGGAAGTGATCAAGGAGTTTGAAGAGAAAACGGAAGGCGTGATCATCGAGGGATACGGCTTGTCCGAAGCTTCGCCGGTCACCCATTTCAACCCGCTCGAGAAGCGCAAGCCGGGCTCCATTGGCACGGTGGTCCCGCTTACCGAGGCCAGAATCGTGGATTTGCAGGAGGGAACGACGGAGCTGGGGCCGCATGAGTACGGGGAACTGGTGATACGCGGTCCCCAGGTGATGAGCGGTTACTGGAATCTGCCGGAGGAGACGGCCCGCACGATTCGGGACGGCTGGCTCTACACGGGGGATATCGCCGCCAGAGATGAAGAAGGCTACTACTATATCGTCGACCGGAAGAAAGATTTGATCATTGCCGGCGGATACAACATCTATCCGCGTGAAGTGGAAGAGGTGCTGTACGAACACCCGGACGTGCAGGAGGCGGTGGTGATCGGCGTGCCGGACGCGTATCGCGGCGAGACGGTGAAGGCCGTCATCGTTCTCAGACAGGGGGCGGCGCTCACGTCGGAGGAAGTGGAAGCCTACTGCCGGGAGCATCTGGCCGCCTATAAGGTGCCGCGCATCATCGAATTTCGCGAGGCGCTCCCGAAGACGGCCGTCGGCAAAATTCTCCGCCGCCTGCTGCGGGAAGAAAGCAGCCAGCCACACGAGACCTGATCGACAAGAAGCCCTTCTCCGAGAAAACGGGGGAAGGGCTCCTATTTTTTCGTCCGCACCTGCTCGGTTTCATGCTGCAGCAGCCATTCCTTGCGCCACAGCCCCCACGCATAGCCGCGCAGCTTGCCGTCGCTGCCGATGATCCGATGGCAGGGAATGATGACAGCCCACCTGTTTTGGCCGACGGCGGTGCCGACAGCGCGGACAGCCGCATCGCGGGCGAGCGACACGGAGATCTGCCGGTACGTCGATGTGCTCCCGTAGGGTACGTCGGCAAGGCGGCTCCACACGGTTGTTTGAAACGGCGTGCCCGCAGCGTGTAGGGGCAGCGAAAAGGAGAACCGTTTTCCCCGGAAATATTCGTCCAGCTGGGTGAGGCATGCTTCGACGGCGGCGGGAAGCGCCTCCGTTCCCCGGCAGCCATCCACCTCGCCGTCAACAAATGCCACGCGATGGATCGCCTCCGCCGAACCTTCTATCTGCAATACCCCGATCGGGGACCTGTACCAGGCGATGGCGGTTGTCATGAAGGACCAGCTCCTTTCCGGCTGTCCCGGTCGGCCAACTGCCGGTAGGCGGAGGGCGGGCAGCCGACTTCTTTGTGAAAGACTGCGGAAAAATGGGCGCTGCTGGCAAACCCCGTCTGCAAGGCGACGGCGGTGATGCTCTCCCCGGTGTCCCGCAGGAGCGCTTTGGCATGCTCCAGGCGCGTTAGCTGCAGGTACCTGGCCGGTGTCGTGTTCATCACCCGCCGGAAGCACCGCAGCAAGTAATACGGGCTGACAAACAGACGGGCAGCCATGGATTGCAAAGAGAGGGGCTCGGCATAATGCCCGTCGATCAAGCGGGCCAACTGCCGGGCCAGCTCTTCTTCATGGGAGCGCCACTCCTGTTCCTCCGGCCGGCACCGTTTGCAGGGGCGCAGCCCGGCCTTTCTGGCTTCCGACGGGGTATGGAAGATGCGGACGTTTTCCCGCTTCGGTGTTTTTGATCTGCATGAGGGACGGCAGAACACGCCGGTCGTCACCAGGCCGTAGTAGAGTTGGCCGTCGTACGCCGGGTCGCATTCGACGATGGCCCGCCAGATTTCTTCATTCATTGCAATCCCTCCCCGTTTCCTTATGCCAAGTATATCCCCATTTGCTTCCCAATGAAATGGCTTCCGAATTGGAGAGCAAGATGGAGAAAGAGGAGAATGTGAATCGTCCGTTTTCCTGCTGGCATGATTTGGTATAAAACGGTTGAAAAACGACATCAGTGTCGTTTGTAATAACGACATTGATGTCTATTTTATTGGAGGTTAATGTCGATGGGAAATAACCGCTCTTTCTTGTATTTGATGACAGCCCAAGCCGTTTCCAATTTGGGAGACTGGATCGACCTGCTTGCGCTGTTTTCGTTGGTTGCCTTGGAATGGCGAGCCAGTTCCGTTGAGATGACGCTGCTTGTCCTGTGTCTGGCGGTGCCCGTGGTACTGTTTGGGCCGCCGGCAGGAGTGTTGGCCGATCGCCACGAAAGAAAAACCTTGATGATGGCGGCAGACCTCGTCCGGGCGGTCGCTGGGCCCGCGCTGGGAGGAGTCCTGGTCGGCGCGCTGGGCATCAGGGCCGCCTTCTTCGTCGATGCGCTCACCTTTCTGCTGTCGGCTCTCGTTCTCTTGGGCATGCTTGGCTTGTGGCAGAAAAATCAAATAGAGCGGAGGGAGATTCATGTCGCCGAAAGTAACGGAGGAACATAAGGAAAACAGACGGCTGGAAATCATGAGGGCGGCGGCGGAAGTATTCAAACGCAAGGGTTACGACGCCGTCACCATGCAGGATATTATCGACGAGACGGGCATGAGCCGGGGCGGCGTGTATGCCTACTTCGGGTCCAAGGAGGAGCTGTTCTGGGCGCTGCTGGATCAGATCGACGATTCCCATGCGGCCGGATACGCGAAGCTGCTGGATCGCTACCGGAATGCCTGGGAAACGATCGAGCATTTTCTGCGGTACCAGGAAAAAGAGATCGGCAACACCCATCGCTCTCTTTCGCCTGCTATCTTCGAGTTTTTCAGTTCCGGCTGGCGCGATGCCGACAGACAGCCGTTTCTGGTCGGGCGGTACAAACGGGCGGTTGGCGATTTTGCCCGGTTTCTGAGGGCGGGCGTCAAGCGCGGAGACTTCCGGCCGCTGCAGGAACCGGAAGCGATTGCCCAGTTTGTGATTTCCTTCCTGGATGGCTTGAGCGTGGATGTCCTGCTGCTCGGCAGCGAGGTGTGCGATTATCGGGCGCAGCTCGATTCACTGCGGCTCTATCTGCACCAGGTGCTGCAAATCGCAGAGACAAGCCGGGAAGACGGTGGATCGCAATCTACTACCGGCGAAACGCCATAGCTTTTCTGTTCAGGAGGTTGATCATCTCTTCCACCATCCTTAAGGGACGGAGATTCTCCGCCTGTCCCGCATCGTGCAGGACCTGGACAGCTTACCCAACGCTTCTACCAGGGTAGGGTCAAGGCAGTGCGGGACAGGCGGCTCCGGCCTGGGGATCTCGAACCTGATAGGAAACCTGATTAATGTTGTCCCTCCGTGTAAATTTGGAAGGTTACCCCGAACTTGTCCGTTACAATACCGTAAGCAGGGCTGAAAAATGTTTCCTGCAGCGGCATGGTTACCTGCCCGCCCTGCTGCAAGGCTTCGAAAATTTGTTTTGCTTTTTCCTTGTCATCCGTTGAAATACAGATGGTAACTTGACTTCCCTGTTGATGGGGCGTACCTGGGAACGTATCGGAAAACATCAGGTCCGATTCGCCAATCTTTAGCATGGCGTGAGACACACGATTCTTTGCTTCTTCCGGCAGGGGAAATTCGGGGTTTTCCGGCATCTCTCCGAAAGTTTGGAAAAAGAGAACCTTGGCATCCAGCGCTTGTTCGTAAAACTGGATCGCTTCCTTGGCATTTCCGTCCATCATCAAATACGGGGTCAATCGCAATGTCATCATAATTCAACTCCTTTTTTGGTTGCTGCTGTGCTTGAAAACCGACAGGCCGTTGTTTGGCACTTGTCAACGCTTTCAAACACACCTCCATTATTGCCTATTTTTTCGTTTATAGAAACTATTTTTGCATGTAAATCATGTGTCTTGACGACTGAAGTTTTGATTGACAAACAATAATAGGGAAAACACCGTTCATAAACAGATCAAGCGGGGAAATGTTATTGACAAATACAGTAGGGGGGTATAGTATATATGCAGAATAACAGATTGAAAAGCGTATACGCGAAGAAACCAATAGCAGGTGATGACCCGTGGAAAAACAAACAACCCTACAAATATCCGGCATGACTTGCGCCGCTTGCGCCTTCCGGATCGAAAAAGGTCTGAACAAGCTGCCCGGCGTGACCAAGGCGACGGTCAACTTCACGATGGAGACGGCCCATGTGGAGTACAGTCCCGACAGCGTAACCATCGAGGACATGATCAAGAAGGTGGAGAAGCTGGGCTACACCGCCGCTCTCAAACAGGAGGAGGGAGCCGGGGATCATCGGAAGAAGGAGATCGCCGCGCAGAAGAGCAAGCTGATCGCCTCCGCGATCCTCTCCTTTCCGCTCTTGTGGGCGATGGCGGGACACTTCTCCTTCACCTCGTTTATCTGGACGCCGGCGGTGTTCATGAACCCCTGGTTTCAGCTTCTGCTGGCGACGCCGGTACAGTTCATCATCGGGAAGCAGTTTTATGTGGGGGCCTACAAGGCGCTGCGCAGCAAAAGCGCCAACATGGACGTTCTCGTTGCCCTGGGCACGTCCGCGGCTTACTTTTACAGCTTGTACCAGACGCTGCGCACGCTTGACGGCGGCATGCAGCATCAGGTGGAGCTCTACTTTGAAACCAGCGCCATCCTGATCACGCTGATCCTGCTCGGCAAGCTGTTCGAAGCGCTGGCCAAGGGGCGCACCTCCGAGGCGATCAAGACCCTGATGGGGCTGCAGGCCAAAACGGCGCTGGTGATCCGCGACGGGCAGGAGATCAGCATTCCGGTCGAGCAGGTGGTGGTGGGTGATCTGTTCGTCGTCAAGCCGGGGGAAAAGGTACCGGTGGACGGCGAAGTGATCGAAGGCACCTCTTCCGTCGACGAGTCGATGCTGACAGGCGAAAGCATACCGGTGGAAAAACGGGCGGGCGACACGGTGATCGGGGCCACCATCAACAAACACGGCGTACTGAAAGTCAGGGCGACCAAAGTGGGCAAAGAGACGGCGCTGGCCCAAATCATCAAGGTGGTCGAGGAAGCGCAGGGTTCCAAAGCGCCGATTCAGCGCATCGCCGACGTGATCTCGGGCATTTTCGTCCCGATCGTCGTAGGCATCGCCATCGTTACGTTCGTCATCTGGTTTTTCGCCGTGGCGCCGGGTGATTTTGCGGGCGCGCTGGAGAAAGCCATCGCCGTCCTGGTGATTGCGTGCCCCTGCGCACTGGGGCTGGCGACGCCGACTTCCATCATGGCCGGTTCCGGCCGGGCTGCCGAGTACGGCATCCTGTTCAAGGGCGGCGAACATCTCGAAGCCACCCATCGCGTCGATACGGTGATCCTGGACAAAACGGGGACCGTAACCACCGGGAAACCGAGGCTGACGGACGTGATCGCGGCGAACGGGATGGATGAAACCCGGCTCTTGCAGCTGGTGGGAGCGGCGGAGAAAAACTCGGAGCACCCGCTCGCGGAAGCCATCGCGGCCGGCGTGAAGGAAAAAGGCATCCCATTGCCGGATGCGGAAAGTTTTGAAGCGATTCCCGGCTTTGGGATCCGGGCCGTGGTGGGGGGCAGCGAGATCCTTGTCGGTACCCGCAAGCTGATGGCCCGATACGGGATAGAAGTGGAAGAGGCTCTCGAAGAGATGGGACGGCTGGAGGAAGCCGGCAAAACGGCGATGCTGATCGCCGTCGATGGCGCTTATGCGGGCATGGTCGCCGTCGCGGACACCATCAAGGAGACCTCTCGTGAAGCGGTGGCCCGCCTGAAAGCGCTCGGCATCGAGGTCGTCATGATCACGGGCGACAACGAGCGGACGGCGCGAGCGATCGCCCGCGAGGCAGGCATCGACCGGGTGCTGGCGGAGGTTCTCCCCGACGGCAAAGCGGCGGAAGTGAAGAAGCTGCAGGACGCCGGCAGGAAGGTGGCCATGGTGGGGGACGGCATCAACGACGCTCCGGCTCTGGCGACCGCCGATATCGGGATGGCGATCGGCACGGGTACCGATGTGGCGATGGAAGCGGCTGATGTCACCCTGATGCGCGGCGATCTCAACAGCATTGCCGATGCCATCTTCATCAGCCAAAAGACCATGGCCAACATCAGGCAGAACCTGTTCTGGGCCCTCGCCTACAATGTGATCGGCATCCCGATCGCCGCCGCCGGCTACCTCGCGCCGTGGCTGGCAGGAGCGGCCATGGCGCTCAGCTCGGTTTCGGTCGTCCTCAACGCCCTGCGCCTGCAGCGGGTGAAACTCTGATATCCGACAAGACGCGAATCGGCATCACGGCTGCCAACATGGCTGACCGGATGCCGATGTTTTTTTCGTATGTTGGAAAGTGAGGATGAAAGTCGGCGGGGTTATGGTTGGGGGGCCCCCGCCGACACCAGCGCTCGCTAGAGTCGGCGGGGCTATTAGCGATGATGCCCCTCGTCATGCTTTTCAAACGACACATGCCCGTGCTTTACGGTGGAATTCTCGATCTGTATGGTGGAATGCATGATGTGAAATTGGGTTTCCAACCGTGCGAGCGCCTGGTTCAGGACCTCATAGCCGGAAACCTCGTCGTCCACCAACAGGTGGCAGCTGAGGGAATCGAAGCCGGATGTTACGGTCCAGACATGCAGATCGTAGACCTTCCGCACGCCCGGAATGGCGAGCAGCGCCTCGGTGACGGCCGCGATGTCGATGGTGGAAGGTACCCCTTCCATCAGGATGTTGACGGATTCCTTGGTTACTCTCCAGGCGCTGATCAGGATCAGGATGCCCACGATGGCGGAGATCAGCGGATCAGCCGCATACCAGCCGAACTGCCACATGAGAATGCCGGCCAGAATCGCGCCTGCCGAGCCGAGCAGATCGCCCAGCACATGCAGGAAGGCGCTGCGGATATTCAGATTCTGCTTGTAGTCGCCGCGCATCAGGATCAGGGCGACCGCTATGTTGGCGAAAAGGCCGAGGGTGGCGATGCCGATCATCGGCACGCTGGCGACCTGCGGCGGATTCTGCAGCCGCTGCCAGCTTTCCCAGAAGATAAACAGGGAGATCAGGATGAGCGTAACCCCGTTCAACAAGGCAGCGAGGATTTCAAAGCGATAATAGCCGTACGTTTTCTGGGGAGAGGGAGGGCGGGAGGCGAACCAGAGCGCAAGCAGGCTGAGAAACAAGGCGGAAGAGTCGCTGAACATATGGCCGGCATCGGAGAGCAGCGCCAGGCTGTTGGTAAGTATCCCGCCGATCACTTCCACGATGAAAAACGCCGTGATGATGATAACGGCAAGCAGAAGCGCTTTCCGGTCGGCTGTTCTGCCGTGATGGTGCGTGTGGCCGTGTCCATGTCCATGATCATGCCCGGCGTGTGCGTGTCCGAATCCCATGGCATTCCCTCCTGTTGTTTGGAGTTATTGTACCATGAGGATGAAATTTCTGCCATGGAGCCTTTTGACACGCACCGTGCTAGATCCGGCAGATTTCCGGCGGACAATCGTCACAGCTGATCGCATGTTTCAAATAATCCAAATCCTTGATCAAGAGATGACCGTGCGGCAGCGTTTCAATCACATCCAGCCTTTTCAAATCGGAAAGCATCCGGTTGACACTTTCGCGGGTCAGGCCGACGAACTGGGCCAGCTCCCGGTTGGTCAGGGACAGATTGATCAGAACGCCGTCCTCGTGCTCTTCTCCGTAAGTGTTGCACATCCGGATCAACGTGGAATAGAGAGCGCCGATCTTGCCGTTTAGCAGCAGATCGCGGAACTTGTACTGCATGCACCGGCTCATCACGGCCATCCACCGGAGAATTTCCGCACCGAATTCGCCGTTTTTCATCAGCAGCGTCTCCAATGCGTTTCGCTGGATGATCCAGACCATCCCCGTCTCCAGCACGGTGGCCGTTGCCGGATAGCGCACATCCGGTTCAAACAGGCCGGACATCCCGACCAGTTCTCCAGGCCCAAACACCTGCAGGGTAAGCTCTTTGCCGTCTGCGGTGTTTTTCGTCACCTTCACTTGGCCCGATTCGAGCAGATACAGGTAATCCGCCCTTTCTCCATCGATGAACAGGACAGAGCCGGCTGTCATCTTCTTTTTGGCTCCGATTCGTTCCAGATGGTTGATCAACGCGGGGGAAACCTGCTCGACAAACGTCAGATTTTTCATCATCCGTTCATCTCCATGCGTTCATTTTGTAACCCGATTTACAGGCATTATACCATGCTTTGGGAGGGGGCAATCGTGTCAGCTTTGAGACAAATCATCGGGTGGCTTGTTCATGTTTCAGCCGCTGCCGGATTGCCCAAACTAGCAGAAAGAACAGGGGGGGCCATCACCCCTGTCAACCGCTCGCTGACGGCAGATGGTATAATGAAGAGAGCAGAACCTGGATAAGAGAGAGGAGCAACCATACCCATGGAAGAGGTCATCATTGTAGGGGCAGGGCCGTGCGGATTGGCGGCTGCCATCGAATTGAAGAAGGTGGGGGTCAATCCGCTGCTGATCGAAAAGGGGGCGCTGGTCAACTCGATCTATCGCTACCCGACCTACATGATCTTTCACAGCACGCCGGAACTGCTGGAGATCGGTGAGATTCCCTTTACCACGGCCAATGAAAAGCCAACCCGCCAGGAGGCGCTTGCCTACTACCGCCTGGTCGCCCAGCGCCATCAGCTGCGCATCAACAGCTATGAAGAAGTCGTGGAGATCCGGCCGCACGGGTCCCATTTTCAAGTCAGGTCGAAGGATCGGTTCGGGAAGGAACGGGAGTATGAAACCGTCCGTGTCATCATCGCCACCGGCTACTTTGATCATCCCAACCGCCTGCATATCCCCGGCGAAGAGATGCCGAAAGTCTTTTCGTTTTACCAGGAAGCGCATCCGTTTACGGGACAGAAGGTGGCGATTGTCGGCGGCAACAATTCCGCGGTGGATGCCGCCCTCGACCTGGAACGCGCCGGCGCGGAGGTGACGGTCATCAACCGGCGGCCTGAACTTTCGCCATATGTGAAGGCCTGGACCCGTCCCGTTTTTGAAAGCATGGTGAACAAGGGGCGCATCCGCATGCTCTATTCATCCCGCCTGCTTCGGATCGAAGAGCGGCACATCGTGGTGGACGTGGCGGGAGAAGTGCAGACCCTCGAAAATGACTTTGTGTTTACGCTGATCGGCTATCGGCCGGATCGCACCTTTTTGCATGCGCTCGGCGTGACCGTCGAGGAAGAGACGGGCATTCCCTGCCACGATCCGGAAACCATGCAGACCAATGTTCCCGGCGTCTACATCGCCGGGGTAATCGCTGCGGGTCATCATGCGAATGCGATCTTTATCGAGAACGGCCGCTTCCACGGGCGGCTGATTGCCGCGCATGTGGCGAAATCGCGGGCTCATTGACCGATTGTCACGATTTCGTTTCAGATGCCGCTTCAGCTCGTGTGTTATACTGGATAAGGATTTGCAGGTACACATGGGGATCCATTCCTCACATCGGATGCAAAGGAGTGTTGGCGAATGACGACGAATGAAGCGCTGCTTACGCTGGAAGGCTGGTTTTCCGCGCATGATTTTCGCAAGCTGAATTGGGAAAAATGGAAAGCGGCGTCCGCCGGGGAACGGCAGGCGGCGTTGGATGAGCTGTTGACGCTCATGGCTGGCTGGGAGGAAAGCGAGGGAGCGGAGAGCGGCAGCACGGCGGTCTACGCGATCCTGGGCCACAAGGCCGATCTCGGGTTTATGTTTCTGCGCCCCACGCTGCAGGAGCTGAATGACATCAAAACGACCTTCAACAAAACGCGGTTTGCCGATTTCACCACATCGGACTACTCCTACATTTCGGTGGTGGAATTGAGCAACTACGTGAACAATCCGGGCGAAGACCCGAAAGCCAATCCGCATGTGCGCGAGCGGCTCTATCCGATCCTGCCGAAGTGGCAGCATTTCTGCTTCTACCCGATGAACAAGAAGCGTTCCGGCAGCGACAACTGGTATATGATGACGATGGATGAGCGCCGGGAACTGATGAAGGCACACGGCATGACAGGCCGCAAGTATGCGGGAAAAGTGAAGCAGATCATCGGGGGCTCGGTCGGTTACGACGATTGGGAATGGGGAGTTACCCTGTTTGCCAACGATCCGCTCGATCTGAAGCATATCGTCTACGAGATGCGCTTTGACGAAGTAAGCGCGCGCTTCGGCGAATTCGGCCATTTCCTGGTTGGCAATCTCGTAACCAGGGAAACGCTGCCCGACCTGCTGCGGGTATAGCCGGAATACTAGAGGTGCAATGCCGGTCTGATGAGGACCGGCTTTTTTTGTTGGTATATCGGAAAGCGTCGTAAGAAGGGTAGGGGGATTGCGTTTCGTTTTTCTGTCGAAGTCTCTCACAAACAGGTTTTAATTGCTGAAAAATGGGAAAAAAGGAAATAGAGATGTAAATGAATCAACAGACAGGAGCGAAACAGATGAGCAAGTACCCTTTTTCCAAGCTGTTTTCTACGGGCAGGAAGGGGGTGTCACATTTCTTTGCCGAGGACGAGGCATCCTATCTTGCAGCGGTCAGATTGGACGTGAACAATAACAGCGACTTAGACAAACAGCTGCTCATGATTCAATTGACCCCGGAAGATTTGGCGGTCATCAAACAGCTGCAGCCGGTTATCGTGGAACATCTCGAGGCGCTGGTGGACCAGTTCTACCGGAATCTTGAACACGAAACGTCGCTGATGGAGATCATTCGCCACCACAGCAGCGTGGAGCGGCTCAAACAGACCCTGATGAGACACATCCGGGAGATGTTTGACGGAAAAATCGACGCGCAATTCATTGAAAAGCGGCATACTATCGCGAAAAGGCATGTTCTGATTGGGTTGGAGCCGAAATGGTATATGTGCGCGTTTCAGGATCTGCTGCTGTCGATCCTGGATATCCTTGACCGCACCATCCCTGACAAGGGCGAATATGCGCGGGCCGTCCGCGCGGTAACGAAGATTCTGAATATCGAGCAGCAGATTGTGCTGGAAGCGTACGATGCCGAGCATGAGCGCACCCGCCAGATGGCTGCTCAGGAAAAAGCGCAGGTTCGGGACCGGGTGAGCGAATCGGCGGAAGAGCTGGTGGCGATTTCCGAGGAAACCAGTGCTTCCCTGCAGGAGCTGACCCACCAGGCGGAGGAGGTCGTCTCGTTTGCCAAGCGGGGAACGGATTCTTCCGTCAGGGCGGAGAGCCTTTCGCGCGAAGGGAAAAACAAACTGCAGGAACAGCAGGAGCAAATAACGCAGATCAACGAGCAGATGATGCAAATGTCTGCAGAAATGGAGGCGCTTGAGCAGAATTCCGAAAAGATCCGCGGGATTATCAACGTGGTCACGTCGATCGCGGAGCAAACCAATCTGCTGGCGCTGAATGCGGCGATTGAAGCGGCGCGAGCGGGAGAGCAGGGACGGGGGTTTGCCGTGGTGGCGGATGAGGTGCGCAAACTGGCCGAGGAGACCAAAAAGTCGGTCAAGGATGTATCCAGCCTGATTGAAGAGACGAACAAGCAGACCCTGAACGTGGCCGAATTGCTGGAGAAGGCCAAAGGGCTTGTCGCGGCGGGGACGGACACGGTGAAAGCAACCAATTCGTTTTTTGACCAGATCATGCAGGCCGTATCCGACAGCAAGGAACAAAGCACCAGCATCGAACAGGAACTGGTCCAATTCTCGCGGGTGATCGGGGAGATGGGTCAAGCCATCGAACAGGTGGCCGCCTCTGCCGACCAGTTAAAAGACGTTACCAGAAGCTTATAGCGGCGATGTGCCGCAAAGAAGGAATGCCAGCCGTGCTGATGAACCATGGCTGGCCTTTTGGTGTTGTCCCGTCACACAGCCCGCTGTTCATCGAAAGTGCCGGCATGTTGTTTCCAGCATGGATCGGCTATAATAAAATTGCGTGCCGGACAGACTTCCAGGCGAAGTCAGGCAGTGGAGAGCAGATTCTCGGTTTGGATAAGGAATGAATCTTCATGAAAATCGGATACCGAACGATCAAAACGGCGGTAGGGGTCGCTCTTTCCGTCTCTCTTGCGCAGTATATCGGCTTGCCATTTTTTGCCATGGCCGGCATCATCACGATGCTGGGCATTCAGGTGACCCGCAGACAGTCCCTGCTGTCCTCGGGCAAGCGGATCGCCGCCTGTCTGCTTGGGATGATGATCAGCTTTCTTCTTTTCCATCTGCTCGGCTACCATCCCCTGACCATCCTGCTGGCGGTGCTGCTGCTTATCCCGCTGCTGGTCAAGTTCAAGCTGCAGGATGGGATAACCACGAGCACGGTGATCATCTTGCAAATCTATTCGCTCAAGCAGTTCACCCTGCCCATCCTGCTGCATGAAATCGGCCTGATCGGCATCGGGGTGGGGGTGGCCCTTCTGATGAATCTGCACATGCCGACAAGAGTGAAGGAACTGAAGCAGTACCGGCAGGCGATCGAGCGCAACATTTCGGTCATCCTGAAGGAGTTTGCCCTCTATTTGCGGCAGGGGGAAAGCAGCTGGGACGGGAAAGAGATGATCGAGACGGAGGATTTGCTGCGAGCGGCCAGGAGATTGGCGCGGCAGGAGGAAGAAAACCAGTTCTTCCGGCAGGAGAATCCGTATGAGCGCTGCTTTTCCATGCGCGCGGAGCAGTTCGAACTGCTGGAGCGGATGCTGCCGGTCGTCTCCACCCTGAATCAGGACCTGCCGCAGGGACAGCGTTTGGCCGCCTTTATGGAGAAGCTGAGCGCCCACATCGTGGACAGCCGGTCCGACCACGACTTTCTCCAGGAATTGCGGGAGATGCGCAGGGAACACAAAACCGCTCCGCTGCCCGTCACAAGGGAGGAGTTCGAGATCAGGGCTTCCCTGTTTTATCTGTACAACGAGATGGAGCATTTTCTGATGATCCACGCCCGTTTTGCGAATACCGGCGACGAAAAAAACAGCTTTGGCTAAGTTCAGGCTGCCGATAACGTTTGGCGGAACAAGGTTTATCTGGGGTAGTAGGTAAACCCGGGATATGTTACGACAGGCCATTTCTCCTTGCGCAGCGCGTCCAGCAATTCCGGTCCGACGTGCAAATTTTCCCCAACCAGTTCACGAGGGGTAAGGGCCATCCATTGGTTTAACGATACATCGGCATATCGGTCGTTGCCCGCAAATACCGTCATGCGTCCCTGGCCGGTAAGGTAATACTGCCACTCGTCGTTGGTAGGATGCCAGTGAAGCTCTCTCATGCCGCCGGGCATTTTCCGACAAGCCCCGAAAATGAGATATGGAAGTTTCCCCAACAAAGTCCCCATCATAATGAAGAAGAGGTTTCACATAAACTTACTCAGTTGATCTTCACGATGGGGAGGTTTTCCATTCTCATGCCTGAAATGATAAAGCTGCAAAAATTTGTCGATGAACTGCCTATTCTCAAGACATTATCCCCTAAGAAGCGAAGCAATGGATGGACGTATTACGAAGTGACCATGAAGGAGTTTACCCAAAAGCTCCACAGGGATCTCGCACCTACCCGCTTATGGGGCTACGAGGGAACATACCCTGGTCCAACTTTCGACGTCATGCAGTATGAAACGGTGTTTGTGAAATGGATAAACGATCTTCCCAAAAAGCATTTTCTTCCTGTCGATACGACGATTCACGGTTCTGAAATCACGCTACCAGAGGGAAGAACCGTTGTTCATTTACACGGCGGCAGAACGCCCCCCCATAGTGACGGGTACCCCGAAGCCTGGTTTACGCGAAATTTTGAACAAACGGGGCCTTTATTCGAACGAGAAATATATGCGTACCCAAATCTTGAACGGGCGACTACGTTGTGGTATCACGACCACACGATCGGCATTACAAGATTGAACATATACGCGGGACTCGCGGGATTCTATCTGATCCGCGACAAGCATGAGGAGTCCCTTAACCTTCCGAAGGGAAGATATGAGGTCCCTCTATTAATCCAAGACCGCTCGTTTAACCCGGACGGTTCGCTTTACTACCCAAGCTGTCCGGATAATAAGGAGGTTTGTACTCCTTATCCTTCGTTAGTTCCCCCTTTTGATGCGGATACCATTCTGGTGAACGGTAAAGTCTGGCCATATATGGAAGTGGAGCCAAGAAAATATCGATTTCGCATGTTAAATGGCTCCAATAGCAGAATCCTTACATTAAAACTTGACTCCGGTCAGCCTTTTTATCAAATTGGAACGGATGGCGGCTTTCTTGAGCAGCCAGTGGAAATCAATGAAATTGTGCTAGGTGCCGCTGAGCGCGCTGATGTGATTGTGGATTTCTCCAGGCATACCGGTCAGACAATTACGCTCAAAAATGTTACGAAAAGCGCATCCCCCGAAACAACAGATGTCATGCAATTCAGAGTGACCGTTCCGTTAAGAAGCAAAGATACCAGTTCCATTCCTGCTTATATAGGAAAAATAAACCGACTAACGAAAAGCATGGCACAGAAAACAAGAGATTTACCACTAATTCGACTAAAGGATCAATATGGCCGCTCCTTGAATTTATTAAGCGGTAAAATGTGGAATGATCGCATATCGGAGGTAATCGAGGAAGGTACTGTTGAGATATGGCGATTGATTAATGTGATAGATGATGATCCTCACCCCATCCATGTACATTTGGTTGATTTTCAAATTCTTGAACGTCAGCCCTTTGACGTTGCTCATTTTCAACGTACAGGAAAACTGCTGTTTACAGGTCCTGCCGTTCCCCCGGCACCGTATGAAATGGGATTTAAGGATACGGTTCAGACCCCTTTTGGTTACGTTACCTCCATTATCGCCCGTTTCGGCCCGTTTACCGGCCGGTATGTATGGCATTGTCACATGCTGGAGCATGAGGATTACGAAATGATGCGCCCTTTTGAGGTTGTGAAAGCACAGGACAGGAGAAAAAGGTGAGGAGTAAATGAGGGGAAAAACAGAAAGTTTTTCTTTACTTTTCTTTTTTGGCAGTCTTGAACAGCTCTTCCATGCTCGCCATCACTTTTTCATCGGTAAGGTAATATACGCCATTCACATTGTTCGGAAAAAGCTCAAATACCTTGTTTTCTCCTTCATACAAAGAAACCCAATACCTCCATCCGCTTCTCGGTTCTTGGTTAGGATCAGGAACAAAGCGGACGTCTTTCATAACCTGAAGCCATTGGACAATTTTTGCTTTGTCCGTAATCGTTCTTAATTCACCTGTACTTCCGTTCCTTATGGTCAATTTATCCACTTTGGATAAATCACCTTGATAAAGTTCGGTGAACAGCATAGGCTTTACATCTGCAGATGTTTCCGGTTGACCCTGGCAAGCTGTGAGAAAGGAGAAAACCAATAATATCACTGTTAAAAAATGATAAATCTTCATCAATTGCCCCCCTTACATGAAAATGGACGCAATGATGTACCAATCCGTTTCATGAATTCAATGTTACTTCCCTTTACACATAAAACAAGCTGCCCTCAAAGGCAGCTCGTTCTGTTCTGTCGTATTTACCATATTATTCCTTCTGGCAGACTAGCGCATATGATACTGCAGGTAGGTAACCAGCACGGACTTGAGCGCTTCCGCCTTTTGCCGCGAGCGTTCGGCCGTCGCATCAACGGTGCTGATGTACAGCTTCATTTTGGGCTCCGTGCCGGAAGGACGAAGGGCGAACCAGCTGCCGTCCGACAGGATGTATTTCAGCACATTCGACGGCGGAAGTCCGTCAATGCTGTGCAGGTAATCCTTGATGGCTTGGACGGTCAGCCCCGCGATCTCGGAGAGCGGTGTGTTCCGCAGCGCTTGCATCACCCGCTTGATCATCTCTACCCCTTCCTTCCCCTTGCAGGTAAAGGCGTGCTGGAGATCGGTATAATAGCCGAAACGCGCCTGCAGCCGCTCCAATGCATCCAAAAGCGACATGCCGTTCGCCTTGTACGCGGCGGCCATCTCCGCAGTCAGCTGTGCGGCCTGGACCGCGTCTTTATCCCGCACGAAATCCCCGATGAGGTAACCGTAACTCTCCTCATAGCCGAACAGGAAGGTGAAGGTTCCCGACCGCTCGTATTCCGCGATTTTTTCGGCGATGTACTTGAAGCCTGTCAGGGTTTCGGCCATCCGGATGCCGTAGGCGTCGGCGACGGCCCGTCCCAGTTCGGAGCTGACGATGGTTTTGATGGCGATGCCGTTTTTCGGCAGCTTTCCTTGGGCCTGCCGCTGTTCCAGCAGATAGTGGAGCAGGAGGGCGCCAAGCTGATTGCCCGTCAGCATCGGGTACTCTCCCCGGGCGTCGCGGACCGCCACTCCCAGGCGATCCGCATCGGGATCGGTTCCCAGGATCAGGTCCGCCTCCCTCTCTGCCGCCTGCCGGATGGCCAGCGCGAACGCCTGCGGCTCTTCCGGGTTGGGGGAAGAGACCGTGGAGAAGTCTGGATCGGGGACGGCTTGTTCACGCACGATCGCAAGGTTGGTAAGCCCGCTCTCCCGAAGCGCCCGCTCCACCGGGACAAGTCCGGTGCCATGCAGCGGGGTGTAGACGATGCGCAGCCGATCGCCCGCCTGCCGGACGGCCTCCCGGTTGAGGAGAAGCGCGGACAGCCTGGATTGATAAGCTTGGTCGATCTCTTCCCCGATCAGTTGAATCAGTCCCTGCCGGAGACCTTCCTCGACAGGAAGGGTGGGCAGGGCAAGTTCGTCCGTAATGGCGGAAATCTCCTGCCAGATCTCTTCGGCCGCAGCCTCGGCGATTTGGCCGCCATGCTCGTTGTACACCTTGTATCCGTTGTACTCCGGCGGATTGTGGCTGGCGGTGATGACGATGCCGCCGGCGGCTCCCAGATGACGGACCGCAAAGGAGAGCATCGGAGTGGGCCGCATTTCCTCGAAAAGATACACCTTAATGCCGCAGCAGGCCAGCGCTCCTGCCGCTTCCCGCGCAAAGTCGGCCGAATGATGGCGGGAATCGTAAGCGATGGCAACCCCTTTGGCTTTGTTGGCTTCATCCTGCCGCAGCAGATAGCGGGCAAACCCGTGCGTGGCGCGCCGGATGGTGTACAGATTGATGCGGTTGGTGCCGGCACCGATGATGCCGCGCAGCCCGGCGGTGCCGAACTGCAGATGTGTGTAGAAACGGTCCTCGATCTCCGTTTCGTCCGTCAAGGCGAGCAGTTCTTCCCGCAGCGCAGGAAGCATGGCGGGATGGCTGCTCCAGTGGTGATAGGCGTCTTTCCATTGACTCAACGCAATTTTCCTCCTTAAGAATGGCGCGAAAAGGTTTACAAACGGGTCGCAGCGTAATATGATGAGCTTAGATAATTAAATTAATTAATTTAGTGATTATTCCTTCATTAATTATATCCTGCCAAATGATAACTTGCACAGGGGGGAGAGGCAATTGGCTGAACTGCGCTACAACCCGCTGCTGGATGACTGGACGATGGTGGCTTCCCATCGGCAGCATCGTCCGCAGATGCCGAAGGATTACTGTCCGTTTTGCCCGGGATCCGGCAAAGTGCCGGACCATTACGAGGTATACAGCTACAACAACGATTTCCCGGCGTTGATGCCCGAACCTCCGGAGCCCGATCCGGTCGGGTCGGACCTGTACCGGACGGAGAAGGCTTACGGGAAGTGCGAAGTGATTCTCTATTCGCCGGACCATACGGCCACTTTGCCACAGCTCTCCGTCGAGCATATCGAAAAACTGATCGATCTGTGGACGGAACGTTTTGTGGAGCTGGAGAAAGATCCGCGCCACCAGTATGTCATGATTTTTGAAAACCGCGGAGAGGAATGCGGCGTCACAATGCCTCACCCGCACGGCCAGATATACGCCTATTCGCAAATGCCTCTGAAAATTCGCACCGAACTGACAAATTGTAAGCGTCATCATGCGCGTACCGGCCGCTGCCTGATCTGCGACATGAACCGGGAAGAAAAAGCGTTTGCGCAGCGGGTCATCCATGAAAACGAGGATTTCCTCGCCTATCTGCCGTTCTTTACGGATTATCCCTATGGTCTCTTTATCGTCAGCAAGCGGCATATGACCGCGCTCAGCGACTTTACCCCGGCGGAAAAGCGCAGCCTCGCCGAGATCCTCAAGGAGATGACGGGCGCGATGGATGCCCTGTTCGACAGGCTGTTCCCGTACATGATGGTGCTGCATCAGCGGCCGGTGAACGGCGAGGACGTGGGGGATTACTATCACTTCCACATTGAATTTTATACGCCGCTGCGGGAAGCCAACCGGATCAAATATTACGCTTCTTCCGAGATGGGGGCATGGGCGGCCTGCAACCCGCAATCGGTCGAAGAAACGGCCGGCAAGCTGCGGGAAGCGCACCGCCTATTTACGGAAAAGGAAGGCAGGCGATAGCGGATGGGTATGATCGAACAATTTGTGGGACCGGGCGGAGAGCCGTTCCGCATTTTCTTCGCCCCCGGACGCGTCAATCTGATTGGCGAACATACGGATTACACCGGCGGCTACGTTTTTCCCGCCGCGCTTGACTGCGGCACCTGGGTGGCGGTCAGGCCGAGCGCGGATGGGCGCTTCCGGTTTTTCTCCACCGGCTTCGCCCAGCAGGTGGAATGTACGGCAGACGAGCTGGCGTACCGGCCGGAAGACGGCTGGAGCAACTATCCGAAAGGGGTCGTCTGGCACCTGTGCGCCCAAGGCGTCGAGCTGCCCGGCTGCGAGCTGATCTACCATGGCAATATTCCCAATGGTGCGGGGCTCTCTTCGTCCGCCTCGATCACGCTTGCAACCGCTTACGCCCTCTCCGCGCTTGCCGACAGCGGCATGTCGAAGATCGACTTGATCAAGCTTGCGCAGCGGGTGGAAAACGAGTACCTGGGCGTCAACTGCGGCATCATGGATCAGTTCGCTGTCGGCATGGGAAAGGCGGGACAGGCCATGCTGCTGCGCTGCCAGACGCTGGAATACCGCTATGTACCGCTCGCGCTGGGGGATTACCGGCTGGTGATCATCAACAGCAACAAGCGGCGGGAATTGGCCGAGTCCAAGTACAACGAACGCCGGGCAGAGTGCGAGGAAGGCTTCCGGATCGTGCAGGCCCATCTGCCGCATCGCGCCGACCTTGGCAGCGTCACGGTCGATGAGTGGGAGAGCGTCCGGCAGCACATTCCTTCGGCGGTGATCCGCAACCGGCTGGAGCATGTGGTGCGGGAAAACGATCGCGTCCAGCGCTCGGCAGAAGCTCTGGTTCAGGGGGACTTGCATACCTTCGGCCATTATATGAAGGAGTCCCATCAGTCGCTTCGGCAGCTGTACGAGGTAAGCGGCAAAGAGCTGGACGCGTTGGTGGAGGCGGCCGCGCAGGTGGAAGGCTGCATCGGCGCACGCATGACGGGAGCGGGCTTTGGCGGCTGCACGGTCAATCTGGTGCACCATGCCCAGATCGATGAATTCCGGCGGCGGGTGGAGGAGAGCTACCGCGGCGCCACCGGATTGACGCCCGAATTTTACTTCTGCGAGATCGGCGACGGCGTGAGAGAAATCGATCGGGAGGCGGAATCATGTCCATTTTGATAACAGGGGGAGCCGGATATATCGGCAGCCATGCGGTGGCGGAGTTTTTGGCGCACGGCGAAGATGTGGTTGTCCTGGATAACGTCCGGACCGGACACGCGGCAGCCGTGCTTGCCCAGAAGTTTTACCAGGGGGATATCCGGGATGCGGAGCTGCTTGACCGCATCTTCTCCGAGAACGCGATCGAAGCGGTCATCCATTTTGCCGCCAGCTCGCTGGTCGGGGAGTCGGTGACCGATCCGTTGGCATACTATGACAACAACGTCGTGGCGGCACAGCGGCTGCTGGCTGCCATGCGCGCGCACGGGGTGAAGAAAATCGTCTTCTCTTCCACGGCCGCCACCTACGGGGAACCGAAGCGCGTGCCGATCGAGGAGGACGATCCGACAGAGCCGACCAACCCCTACGGCGAAACAAAGCTGGCGATTGAAAAGATGCTGAAATGGTGCGACCGGGCTTACGGGATCAAGTACATCTCCCTGCGCTACTTCAATGTGGCCGGGGCCCATCCGGATGGCCGGCTCGGCGAGGATCACCGGCCGGAAAGCCACCTGATTCCCATCATCCTGCAGGTGGCATTGGGACAGCGGGAATCTGTCGCCATTTTCGGCGACGACTATCCGACGGAGGACGGCACCTGCATCCGCGATTACATCCACGTGATGGACCTGGCGCAGGCGCATTATCTCGCGCTGCAGCGCTTGCGGCAAAAAGAAGAGAGCGCCGTCTACAACCTGGGCAACGGCAGCGGTTTTTCCGTCAAACAGGTGATCGACAAGGCGCGGGAAGTGACCGGCCATCCCATTCCGGCGCGAGTGGAACAACGGCGTGCGGGCGATCCGGCTGTCCTGATCGCCTCGTCGGAAAAGGCGAAGCGGGAGCTGGGCTGGCAGCCGCGCTACGCGGATTTGGGCACCATCATCGAGAGCGCGTGGAATTGGCACCGCCATCATCCGCACGGCTACCAAACGGGCGCAGGGGGAAAGACGGATGGGCACCAATAAGGCAGCGGAAACGCGCATCGCCCGGCTGCGCACGCTGATGCGGGAGGCGGGCGTCGACGGGATTCTGCTTCGCAAACGGCGCCATTTCTCCTGGCTGACAGGCGGGCGGAGCAACTACATCGTGCAGATCACGGAATTGGGTGTCGCCGATCTGTTGGTGTTGCCCGACAAGGTCTATTGCGTGACGCTGAAAATGGAGGAAGCGCGCATCCGGGAAGAGGAGCTGTCCGATCTCGACTGCGAGTGGGTGGTGCCCGAGTGGTACGAAGGGGCGGACGAGGCGATCGCCGCCCTGTGCAGGGGGAAAAGGATCGGCCTGGATCACCTGCCGGCTGTCCTGGGAGTGGACGGGATCGATCTCTCCAGGCAGATTGCCGAGCTAACCTATGTGCTGGACGACTCGGAAATCGCCCGCTACCGCTCCCTGTCGCAGGCGGCGGCGAAAGCGCTGGAAGGTGTGTGCCGGAAGATCCGGCCGGGCATGAGCGAGCATGAGATCCACGCGCTGCTGGCGCACGATGTGATCGCACAGGGGATGAATCCCCAGGTGATCCTGGTGGCGACCGACGAGCGGATCTACCGGTACCGCCATCCCATCCCGACGGGGAAGAAGCTGGAGAAATACGCGATGCTGGTCCTCTGCGCGGAGCAGGGGGGATTAGTCACCAACGCCACCCGGTTTGTCCATTTTGGTCCGCTGGATGCCGAGCTGCGGGAGAACAGGGAGAAGCTGGCGCGGATTGATCTGGCCATGAATCTGGCGACACGCCCGGGTGTGGCGATCAGGGACGTCTTCCAGCAGGGGATCCGGATGTACGCCGAGATGGGGTTTCCCGATGACTGGCGCTATCTCCATCAAGGCGGACCGACGGGATATGCGACGAGGGAATTTTTGGCCACGCCGACCTGCGAGGGCGTTGTCCAGCTGGGGCAGGCGTTTGCCTGGAACCCGGCGATCCGCGGCATCAAGTCGGAGGACACCATTCTGGTGGGGCCGGAGGAAAACGAGTTTCTCACCCACACCGGCGACTGGCCGTACGTGGAAGTGAAGGAAGGCGGCCGCACTTACCTTCGGCCCGATATTTTGATACGCTAGGTTCAACGGCACGATGCAAAAGAGGAGTAATCACATGTCGCAAGAATTGCAAACAGGCAGTTTTCAATGGATGAAATCGTTGAATAAATCGACGATCCTGCACGTCATACGCCGGCACGGCCCGATTTCCCGGGCGGAGATTGCCAAACTGACCAAATTGACCCCGCCGACGGTGACCAATATCGTCAACGAACTGCTGGAATCCAAGCTGGTGGTGGAAAGCGAGCTGGGCGAATCATCGGGCGGCCGGAAGCCGATTCTGCTGCGCCTCGATTCCTCCAGGTTTACCGTCATCGGCATCTGCGTGGGAACGAAGCGCATACGGGGGGTAACGGCCACGCTGGACGGCCAGGTGGTTCAGTATGTGGAAGAAGGCATTCCGGCACAACCTTCGCCCGAGGAATTTTTGGCAAGGCTGACCAGTGTCGTGCGGCGCCTGATTACCCAGACGGATGAAGCGGTTCACTCGATCCTGGGCATCGGCGTCGGCATGCACGGCCTGATCGATCCGGAACGCGGGGTATCCATCTACGCGCCCCATCTGCATCTGCGCAATGTTCCGGTCAAGGAGGTGCTGGAGACCACCTTCTCGCTGCCGGTGGAAGTGCAGAACGATGTCCGGGCCCTGGCGCTGGGAGAGAGCTGGTTCGGCCAGGGACAGGGCATCTCCAATTTCATCTGCGTCTATGTGGGATCGGGCGTCGGGGCCGGCATCATCCTGGAGGGCCGCCTGTACCACGGAACCTCCTATTCCGCCGGGGAGATGGGCCATACCACGATCGACATCGAAGGGCCGAAATGCCACTGCGGCAACAACGGCTGTCTGGAGGCCTTCGTCTCGGGGCCGGCCATCGCCCGGCGCGCCCGGGAGGCGATTCGTTCCGGGGCAGTCTCCGTGCTCAAGGAATGGGTATCGGGCGACCTGGAGCAGCTTACGGGCGAAATGGTGCACCGGGCTGCCCAGCAGGGAGATGAGCTGGCGATCAGGATCTTGGAGGATACCGGCAAGTATCTGGGGATCGGTCTGGCCAACCTGATCAACACCCTCAACCCCTCGAAGATCATCCTGAGCGGCGGGGTTGCCCGGGCAGGCGATTTCGTTCTCCGGAAGCTGCGGGAAACGGTGCAGGAACGTGCGCTGCAAACGCCGGCGCAGGCGGTCACCATCGTGACGAGCGAGCTGGGGCCGCACGCGATGGAGATCGGGGCCGTCACCCTGTTTTTGCAGAAAATGTTCACGCCGGGCAAAGCGGCGGAAATCTCTTGAATAGACCAAAAACCTCGTGGGCAGCGCTCACGAGGTTTTTTTGGCATGGGTAATGGTTCCTGCTCGCTCTCTTGACGACCCTCAAAACCCGATAACCGGGTTTGTTTTTGTTGTATACGAAAACCCCCAGTTAGACTGGGGGTTCGGGAAAGCTTACAGCTATGAGTAGCCATCCTTTGAACCCGGTGATAAGATGGGAGCCGGTCTGCCAACCGCTCAAACTTATCACAGGAGGAC
>NZ_JAALGD010000015.1 GCF_011059135.1 Brevibacillus sp. SYP-B805
TGCAATGCAGCCTGAGAAGGTCAGGAAATCCACGGCTTCGCCAATATTTTGATCAGAAACGTGAGACCAAGCCTTACAGAGTAGCCGTAATTGCATGTGCCAATAAACTTCTCCATCTCATCTACGCTATTCTGAAGAAGGGGGTTCCTTATCGAGAACAGACCGTATAACGATAACGGATAGGACTGATAACCAAATCCTTCCAAAAGAAGTTGGAAGGATGGTTTGTTATACCCTTTTTACAGTATACCACAAATCAAGATGCTATCTAATTAATTTGGCTTGACAAGATATTAGCTGGTTCAGGGATGTGAGACTATCGCCCCCTGTTTTCCCCGCGTCTGCATTTCTTCGCTGAGTTGGTCGTCAAAGGAGCTCGCTTGGCCCCATCCCCCATGCCTCTATCTTTTCCACAATTACGGTTTTGGCGGGATGGGCACCTTCCAATCCACGTTCTTGTACGCTTTCTGGATGGTTTGCATGGAGAGCGTCCACTTCTGCGGAAGCTGATCCACCCCTTTTACGAGGATCAGCTGGCTGAGGCGGTCGCCCTTTACAACCGTACGGGCATAATCGATCTCAACCTCATAGCGTTTGCCTGTCTCATCGAACAGGTTCCAGCGGGGGAACCAGGGGTTCCGCATCTTGCCGTCAAGCTCGATGACCCAGACCGGCTCCTTCGTTTGCGGATCGGATTCCTTCGACACCTTTTTCACGGTATAAGTTTCCCCAAGCTGCTCATACGTTTTGGTGACGCCGGTTTGGTTGAGCCCATCCGGCCGGAATGTCAGGGAGAAATCGGCCTGCTCGGTGAGCGTGACCGTCTGCAGGACAAAGTAGAGCTGCTCCGGTTCCGGATTGGGAACGTACGCGCCGTGCCATATCGTTTTTTGGTCTGCCGTCTCCCCGACCTGTGTGAAATAAATGGTGCGTTTGTCCTGGCCGCGCGCAGGTTCCTGGTTGCTGCTTGCTACCACCTCTCCGCGTTCATTCACCAATTGATAGGAAAAATGATAGTTTCCGAACTCGCGGGCGGTATTTTCGTCCGATTTCCCCGTAATTTCCCGGGCCATCTGTTTGACCCGCTCTTTTTCTGCGGGGGATTGTTCGGTCGCGATGTCCAGGCGAATCGCGCTGGGTGTATAGGTGACCTGCTGCAGTTCAAAATTGATCCCTGCCGGCGATTGGTAAGCGGCGTGGATCGGGACGCTTTTCGTCGCCGCCATGCTTTTCTGCATGTTGACCGGAACCGTCAGCTGCCAGTTGACGTTCTTCTGTTCCTTTGAGCCGTAGCGGGCAATCTCGAAATGGACGAAGAGCTCATTGGGCGGATCTTTCAGCAAGAACATCAGATCGGCGTAATCGGCTCCCCGCTGAAAAGAGGGGGCATCTGCGATGATTTGACCGTTTTTATCCGTCACGTACATCTTGTTCCCCTCATAGGGACTGATGTAAAGATCGTCCAATATCTTGCCCTCTCCATTTTCCAGGACATACGTCACGACGAGCCGGTTGGGATCAGCCAAAATCTCCTTCACCCGGAATGTAACCCCTTGATCCGTAACCGCAGCGTTGATCGCAGTCGAGAACCCTTCCTCCGCCGCCTTTTTCAGCCCGAAATCGCCGCCGATGCGAGTGATAAAGGAGGAGATATACGCGGCGAAGGTGGGAGAGACATACATCGCCGTCATCACCGTAAGTGAGAGAAAAGCGGCGATGGATGCGGCGATCATCTGCCAGCGCCTGCGACGCGGACGCGGGCGGGAAGAGAGGCTTTCAGTCGGTCTGTCCGTCTGCGGATAGGGAACCAGCTGCTCCAGGATGCCTTTTGCAAAATCATCGGGCAGCGGCGGCACTGCCAGCACCTCCCGGATCACTTCGTCCTCTTCCCGCAAGATGGCGAGAACGGCTTGACAGCGCGGGCATGAAAGCAGATGGGTATCGATTTCCATGCGCTGTTCAAACGTGACTAATCCGTCTGCATACATGCTCAAACTTTTTGCGCATTCAAAACATTTCATGCAGTTGGCCCCCTTTTTTCACGTTGAGGAAATGTTCGCGCAGCTTCTGCTTGGCCCGGTGCAGCCGAACCTGTACAGTATGGAGAGGCAGGTTCAGGATGTCGCTGATCTCCTGGTAGGTGAGGTCATCCATATAGCGCAGCAGCAAGACGATCCGATACGTCTCCGGCAGCTCCTGAATCAGCCCATGCACCTCGGACGCGGATTCTTTTTTCAAATAGACGCTCTCCGGACTTTGCTGATCCGCGATGGCGCTTTCGTCCAGCTCTCCCTCCACAGCCGGATACCTGGATTGCTTCCGCAGCGTGTCGATACAGAGATTGACGGCAATCCGATACAGCCAGCCGGAAAAGGAACGTGACGTATCATAGCTGTGCAGATAATGGTAAGCCTTGATAAAGCACTCCTGGGTCAGATCCTGCGCGTCCTGCGGATGATGCACCATTCGCAAAAGAACGGCATATATCTTGTTCTTGTACTTGTTGATCAGGTGGGCGTACGCCTGTTTGTTGCCTCTCAGCACGTCCGCCACCCACTCTTTGTCCTCGTCCATCAGGAGTCCTCCTTTCCTGGTTTCTTCACTTTGTTCTACCGGGATGGACCGCCAAATGTTACAAAGCGTCCGCTATTTTTCGGAGGTTCCTTCCACATGAAGAGAGGCCGTCCCCCCAAGTAGGTCCATCTACTTCAGGGACAGCCCCTTCCTGTTCGTATCGATTATCCAAACAGCTGTAGCCGTTCGATGCGCGCCACCGCTTCCCGCAGGCGTTCCTCCGGCGACAGCAGGGCAACCCGCACATACCCCTCTCCGGTGGGGCCAAAGCCCACGCCGGGCGCCACCACGACATGCGCTTTCTCCAGCAGGAGATCGGCAAACCCGGCCGAGTCGTAGCCGGCCGGCACCGGCAGCCATGCAAAGAACGAGCCTTGGGAAGGCGCAGCCTTCCAGCCGATGCGCGCCAGGCTCTCAAACAGGGCATTGCGGCGGCTTTCATAGATCCCGACCAGATCGCGGACGCATGACTGGGAGTCGGTCAGCGCACGGACCGCCGCCATCTGCACGGCGCCAAACAGGCTGACGAAATAGTGGTCCTGCAGCAGATTGAGCAGACGGACCAGCTCGCGGTTGCCCACCATCGCCCCCACGCGCCAGCCGGCCATGTTGTAGGTCTTGGAAAGCGTGTAAAATTCGACGCCCACTTCCTTGGCCCCCGGCACCTGCATGAAGCTGACCGGCTTCTTGCCGTCATAGCTGATCGCCCCGTAGGCGAAATCGTGGCAGACCACGATTTCGTGCTTGCGGGCAAACCGGATCGTCTCTTCAAAGAAGGCCGCAGGCGCATTGACCGCAGTGGGATTGTTGGGATAGTTCAAAAACATCAGCTTGGCCCGCTCCAGATCGGCAGCAGCCAATTCCCCGTATTGGGGCAGAAAGCCGTTTTCCGCCCGCAGCGGCATCATCACCATGCGGCCGTCGGCGACCGCCACCCCGGACCAGTAGTCGGGGTACCCCGGGTCCGGAACCAGGGCCACGTCGCCGGGGTTCAGCAGGATCTGGCAGATCTCCACCAGGCCGGTCTTGCTGCCGAACAGGATCGCCACCTCTTCATCCGGATCGAGATCGACATCGAACTCCGCCTTGTACCAGTGGGCCACTGCCTGTTTTAACTCCTTCCGCCCTTGAAACGGCGGGTATTTGTGGTGGAGGGGATTGGCCGCCTGCTTTTGCAGCTCTTCCACGATGTGCGGCGGCGTCGGCAGATCCGGGTTTCCCTGTCCCAGATTGATTATGTCGTGACCTTGTGCAATCGCTTGATTGGTTTTGGCGACCAGGCTGGAGAAAAACTGAACGGGCAGCCTGTCGATCATCGAAGCCGGTTGTATACGCATGACTTACTCTTCCTTTCCTGCGGTGAGAGGTTTGACCGGGTCCCGCCCGACGGTATCGATAACAGGAGGCGGATGGATAAAAATGATCCCCTTCTTCCGTCCAGAAGAAGGGGATCGTCCACAATCGCAGCCTTATCTGTCAGGAATGCTCCTGCTGGAATTGGCACAGCATCCGTCTGGGCGCATCGCGCTCAAACGGATCCGCTGCCGGGTTTCATCGGGCCAGTCCCTCCACCTCTCTGGATAAGATACCGATATGTTGTTTGAATGATGGAACAATTCTATCCTAGCGAGCGGGGGGCGTACTGTCAATCCCCGACCGCCTGGACTTTCACCGTATCGCCGTCGGCCAGCAGTGTCTGCCCTCTGACGACGATCTTGTCTCCCTGGGCAAGCCCGCTCTTCACTTCCGCCAGATCGCTCGATTCTTCCCCTGTGACGACCTCCACCTTCTTCGCCTTGTCGCCTTCCAGCTTGAAGACATAGCGTTTGCCGTTTTCGTCAAAGACCGCCTTGCGCGGAATCACCAGGGTGCTTGCCTTGCCTTGGCCCGCAGCGTTCAGTTTGACGCTTGCCACCATGTCGGCCTTCAGTTCGCCGCTGTGGTTGGGCAGCGCAATCTCGATCGGATACGCCTTCAAGGTTTGATCCATGACGGGGCTGACGGCCGTAATCGTGCCTTCCACCTCTTTTTGCAGGCTGTCGATCATCACCTTCACCTTCGTGCCCACTTTCACGCCGGTAATCTCCGTCTCCGCCAGATTAGCCTTCACCAGCAGCGGATCGGTGTTCACGATGGTGACAACCGGTGTCTGCGGGCTTGCCATCTCGCCCACCGCCCCGTTTACCTGGGCCACATAGCCGGAGATCGGGGCGACGATGGTCGCATTCGCCAACTGCTCGCGGGCGTTTTCCAGTGCGACGCGCGCCTGTTCCACCGACGCCTGGGATACAACCTCCCCGGAACGCTGTTTGGCCGTCGCCAGCGCCTGTTGGGCGTTGGCGTATGCCGTCTGGGCGTTCAGCAGGGCGGTTTTCGCCTGTTCATACTGCTGCGACGATACCGCTCCCTGGTCAAACAGCTGCTTCATGCGCTGCTCGTTGCGCTCGGCATCGGCCAGCGCCTGCCGGGCCTGCTGCAGGCCTGTTTCCGCCTGGGCCACTCCCTGCACCGTGCTGTTGGTGCTTTGATTCAGGTTGGCGCGCGCCAGATTATATTGTGCTTCCGCCTGCTGAACGGCGTTGACCAGATCCATCCGGTCCAGTTGGAACAGCGTCTGACCCTGTTTGACGAACTGGCCGAGCACGACGTTCAGCGCCGTAATTTTGCCGCTCACTTTCGGGCTGACGGCAACCTCCTTGTTGGGTGCCAGCCTGCCGCTGATGCCGGCTTCCGATGTAACGGAACCCGTTTTGACCACATCCACCTGCACCGGTACCGGTCCTTTCTCCGCAGGCTGCTCGGCGGCCTGCTGCGGTGCGCACCCGGTCAATACGACGAAGAGGGAAAGCAACAGCCCCAAGCTTTTGATTCCTTTGTTCATGACATCCACCTCCTAGGATACTGTCGCGATCTCTTTGTTCCGAGCCGCTTTGCGCTGTTCTTTCCGCTTCCGCCACTTGGCCCCGATATCGTCAAACCAGGAGTATACGACCGGAATCAACACCAGGGTGATCATCGTGGAGAAGCTCAGGCCGAAAATGACCACAATGGCCATCGGCGCGTTCGATTCATTCCCGGAACCGCCGCCAAAGGCAAGCGGTGCAATAGCCAGAATGGTCGTCAGCGTCGTCATCAGGATGGGACGCAGACGCATCGGGCCCGCTTTCTTGATCGCATCATTGCGCTCCATGCCGCCTTTGCGCAGGTTGTTCACATAGTCGATCAAGACGATGGCGTTGTTCACCACGATCCCGACCAACAGGATATACCCGATCAAGGCGGATATGCTCAGCGATTTATGGGTAACCAGCAGCCCCACCACGACCCCGATCAGCGTCGGCGGGATGGAAAACATGATGACAAACGGCGTGAACAGCGACTCAAACTGGCTGGCCATCACCATGTAGACCAGCACGACCGCCAGGATAATGGCAAAGCCCAGACTGCCGAACGCTTCCGCCATGTCTTTGCTCTGCCCGCCGATTTCAACGGTGTATCCATCCGGCAGCGTCAGATTGTTCAGCTTCGCCTCGATGTCTTTCGAGATGGAGCCCAGATCCCGGCCGACGATGTCACCCGTGATGGTAACCTGGCGCGCCTGGTTGGAGCGCATGATCGTCTGCGGCACCAGTTCCTCTTTGATCGTGGCGACGGAAGAGAGCGCGACCTGGGCGCCGGTTGCGGTCGGGATGCGCAGCTGCTTCAGATACGAGATATCGTCTTGATACTGCTTGGGCAGCATGACGCGCACATCGATTTCATCCTCGCCGGTCCGGTACTTGGTCACCGTTTGGCCGTTGAAAGCCGTTCTGACGTTGCTCAGCACCTGGCTGGGCGTCAGCCCGTACAGGCTGGCTTTCTCGGCATCCACCTGCACCAGGAGCTCCCGGTTTTTCTCTTCCAGCGACGTGGTCACGTTGCGCGTCCCCGGTACGCTTTTCACTTCCCCGGCGATGATGCTGCCGATATCCTCCAGGACATCCAGATCATCCCCGCGCAGGCTGATCTGCAGGGCGGCCCCCTGCGGTCCGCCGGATTGGTCCGCTTCCTTCACCTCAATCTCCGCTCCCGGAATCGTCGCGAGCTTTTGGCGCAGCATTTCGGTCACTTGCTCGGTTGACTCCTGGCGCTGCTCTTTGGGAACGAGCGAGATTTGCAGCTGCGCCTTGTTGGCTGTCGCGTTGGCGAGCACTTCCGGCCCTCCGCTGGAACCGATCGAGGTGTACAGCTGCTCGATATGCGGCGTTTCCTTGATGATTTTCTCCGCCTGCGCCACCACTTTCTCCGTCTCTTTCAACAGGGTGCCGTTGGGCATGGTGATGTTGACGCTGATCTTGCCCTGGTCCATCTTCGGGATAAACTCCATGCCCACAAGCGGCACAAGCATGGCGGATCCCACAAACAGCGCAATGGTCGCCGCCAGCACGGTCTTGCGGTGAGACAGGGACCACCCGAGCAGGCGTCCATAGCCGCGCGAAACCTTGTTGAAGCCGATGTTGAACCAGACGATCGGATTATACCCCTTGTAGGTGGCGCCATCCAGATGCTCCAGATCGTCGACGCGTTTCAGCCAGCGCGAACTGAGCATCGGCACCAGCGTCATCGATGCCAGCAGGGCGGCGATGTGGGAAAAGACGACGGTGAGGGCGAGCGGCCCAAACAGTTCGGAAGCCAGCCCTTCCACGAAGACGATGGGCAGGAACACCGCGATCTGCGCCAGCGCGGACGCCATGACGGCGGTGCCTACCTCGCGGGAACCCACGCGGGCGGCATCCAGCATGCTTTTCCCCGCCTGCCTTTGCCGGAAAATGTTTTCCAGGATCACCACCGCGAAGTCAACGAGCGACCCCAGCCCCAGCGTCAATCCGGACAGCGAGAACAGGTTGATGGTCTGCCCGGTGAAATACATCAGACAGAACGTCGAGATGACGGAAATCGGAATCACGATCGCCACGATCAGCATCGACCGGACGCTGTTCAGAAAGAGCAGCAGGACGAAGATGGCGAAAAATCCCCCGACCAGCGCGTGCTCCCCGACGGTGTAGATCGAATCCTTGATGAAGATGGAGGAATCGGAAATGGTCGTGATTTTCACATTTTTCGGCAGTTCTTTCTGTACCTCAAGCAGCTGCCGGTTTACCTCATCGGCGACTTCAATGGTGTTGCCCCCGGTGGCCTTGGTAATGGACAGCCCCACGCTCGGCTGATTGTTCAGATACGTCAGCTGGGAAACATCCTTATAGGTGTCATTGATGGCGGCAATGTTTTTCAACAGGATGCTGCCGCTGCCAACGCGGATCGGGGTATCCCCGATCTGTCCGACGCTGGCAAATTCGCCTTCCACGCGGATGGAGAGCTTGTTGTCCCCTTCGCGCACGCTGCCGGCCGTCCCCGAGATATTGGTGGACATCAGGGCCTGCTGAACCTGGTCCACGCTCAAGCCGTATGCGGCAATCCGGTCAGGCTGCAGCACCACATCCACAACGCGCTCCTTCCCGCCGGACACGCTGACGGAGGCGACGCCGTCAATCCGCTCCAACCGGGGCTTCACCACGTCATCGGCCAGTTTTTTCAACTGCTGCACATCGCTGTCGCCGGTCATGGCCAGCGTGATGATCGGCATGCTGTTCGGGTCAAATTTCAAGATGCGGGGAGAATTGGCATTATCGGGCAGCATCCCGCGCACCTGATCCACTTTGTCCCGCATGTCCAGCGTAGCCTGATCCATGTCGGTGCCCCAGTTGAACTGGATAATAACCTGGGAGGCTCCCTCCGCTGAATTGGACGTGATCTCTTTCACATTGGCGACCGTGCCAAGCGCTTCTTCAATCGGCTTGGTCACCAGCTTCTCCACTTCCGCCGGCGCACTCCCCTCCACCGAGGTGACGACGACCGCAACCGGCACATTCAGGTCCGGATAGAGCTCGACCGCCAGCTTCGGCAGTGAGACGAAGCCGAAGATCAGAACGGCGATCGCCAGCATCAGGATGGTTACGGGCCGATTGATCGAAAATCTGGACAGATTCATTCTCCACTACCTCTCTCCCGACCAAGCGCCTCCTGCTTTCGTTCCAGACAGCTTCTCAACAGCAGCAGAGCTCGTGTCGTTTGTTGGATTTCTTCTTCATTCATCCCGTCGAACAGCTCGCGCGCAAATTCCTGCCGCAGAAACCGGATCTTCTTCTCAAGATCGGGCGCCCCATCCGCAAGGGAGACCCAGACGATGCGCCGGTCCTTCTCGTCCCGTTTCCGCACCACAATCCGGTCTCTTTCCAGGCGGTCCACGATGCCGGAAACCGTACTATAGGAAAGGTCGATCCGTTTGCTGATCTCCCCGATCGTTTTCGGCGCCTGCTTGATCTGCTCGATCACCAGGATCTGCGGCTTGGTTATGCCGCAGCGGGCCAGCTCTTCGGTGATGATGTCCACATGCAGCTTCACTGTCAAGCCAAGCTCCAGCCATAATTGCTGATAGGTATCCATCCTTTCTTCCCCCATCTATTTTACAATGATGAAATTATCGCACGGTAAGTATTTCGCATCAAGAAATATTTGCGCAACTGTGGAATTTTCCCCGGACCTTTTTGCAGGAAGAACAGGAAGATTGAGGGATACCCGCTTCGCTCATCGACAGGAAGCATTTCACACAAAGGTTATACGGAAAACCCTCCAAAAAATTTCACGCCGCGGCATATTTTATTCCAACATACAGGATACACCCTTTTCATGAACGGTATATGAACAAAAAAATATACCCCGTCCGGTTTCACGCGCGAGCGTCGGCCGGACGGGGCCGCCGCATGGCTTGCCCGTTCTCCTGCATGTTCATCCTGGTTTTTCACTTTTCGCTTTCTCCCTTTACCGATGGAAATCCCCGCTTTTTCCGCCCGTTTTGCTCACCAGATACGTCGGGCCAAGCACCATTTCCTTATCCATCGCCTTGCACATGTCATAGACGGTCAGCACGGCGGCGCTGGCAGCCGTCAGCGCTTCCATCTCCACCCCAGTCTGGCCGGTGGTTTTCACGGTCGTCTCCACCAGGAGCGTATCGTCCCCGGCAAAGGAAAAGCGAATATCCACGCCGGTCAGGGGGAGCGGATGGCACATCGGGATGATCTCCCAGGTCTTCTTGGCCGCCATGATGCCGGCCACCTGAGCCACGGCCAGCACATCCCCCTTGGCCACTGTGCCTTCCTTGATGCGGGCGAGCGTCTCCGGCTTCATTTTCACCTGGCTTTTCGCCACCGCCGTGCGTTTGGTAACGCTTTTGTCGGAAACATCCACCATTTTCGCCCGATTCTGTTCATTGAAATGCGTCAGCTGATCGCTCATACGATTCCTCCGGCTCTTTGATTCATTCTCTCCTAACCATACCCCCTGTACCACCATAAAAGCAATCGAAAAATGGGCGCACCGCAAGAACCCCGGTGATTGGCAGCAGCCGCCGCTTATGTTATCGTCAACGGAAGAGCGGACTTTTCGGGCCGCCTGCTTTTTGGATTCGCTTTTCGGAAATACTAATGAAATGAGGGATGCTTGTCATGGATATGCGCTACTCCCGGCAAATCCTGTTTCGCCCCATCGGACAAGCAGGCCAGGAGCGCCTTCTCGGAAGCCGTGTCGCCATCGTCGGCATGGGGGCGCTCGGCACGGTGCTGGCCAACCATATGGTGCGGGCGGGCGTCGGCTTCGTGCGGCTGATCGACCGCGACTTCGTGGAACCGAGCAACCTCCAGCGGCAGATGCTGTATGACGAGGAGGATGCCCGGCAGTCGCTGCCGAAAGCGATCGCGGCTGCCGAGAAACTGAGACGGATCAATTCCGGCGTGCAGGTGGAGCCCCATGTGACCGACCTGACGCCGTACAACGCCGAAGAGCTGCTGGCCGATGCGGATCTGGTGCTGGATGCCACCGACAATTTCCAGACCCGCTACCTGATCAACGATGTGTGTGTGAAGCATGGCAAGCCCTGGATTTACGGCGGGGCGGTCAGCGCCAAGGGCATGTTCACCGCCATCCGGCCGGGGGAAACGCCCTGTCTGCGCTGCCTCTTTCCGGAAGCGCCGAAAGCGGGCGATGCTCCCACCTGCGACACCGCAGGGGTCATTGGTCCCATCATACATATCGTCGCATCCTATCAGGCGACGGAAGCGTTGAAACTGCTGGTAGGCGCCCGCGATGCCTTCAACCCGAATCTGGAGCATTTCGATCTCTGGGAGAACCGGCATCAGCAGATCCGCGTGGCCCATACCCGCCGTCCGGACTGTCCCGCCTGCGGCAAACGGGAGTTCACCTATCTGATGCCCGACACGCAGGAAGGGATGGCCGTCTCCTTGTGCGGCCGCAATACCGTGCAGATCACCCCCGGCGGGCGCAGCCAGCTTCAGCTGGACAAGCTGGCGGAGACGCTGGCCCCCCTTGGCGAGATTGAACGGAACAGATTCCTGCTGCGCTTCCGTACGGAGCCGTATACGCTCGTGGTGTTCCCGGACGGCCGCGTCCTTGTCCAGGGAACGGATGACATCAGCGTCGCCCGGACGCTATACGCCAAATATATCGGCGCCTAGGTATTTTTGAACATTTGATGAAAAAGTGCTAGATGCCCCGCAGCAAATGAAGTATAATAAAACTCGGTAAATTAAAAACTGAAACACCGTTTCACCAGATGAAACTGCATCGGGTGGCGCACTAAAGGAGGTCATTCAATTGGCAAAGAAAGACGCTTACAACGTGAAGTCCTCTTTGCAGGTAGGCGGCAAGTCCTATGTGTACTATCGCCTGGCCGGCCTGGAAGAGCAGGGCGTCGGCGAAGTTTCCAAACTTCCTTTTTCCATCAAAGTGCTGCTGGAAGCGGCCGTTCGGCAGTTTGACGGCAGAGCCATTACCAAGGAACACGTGCAGCAGTTGGCCAACTGGACCAAAGGCCGTGACGAAAACAAAGAAGTGCCGCTGATGCCGGCGCGCATCGTGCTGCAGGACTTTACCGGCGTGCCTGCGGTGGTTGACCTGGCTGCCATGCGCATCGCCATGAAAAAGGCGGGCGGCGATCCGAAGCGCATCAATCCGCTCGTTCCGGTTGACCTCGTGATCGACCACTCCGTCATGGTGGACGATTTCGGCAACGAAAACGCGCTTGAAAACAACATGAAGCTGGAGTTTGAACGCAACCAGGAGCGCTACCGCTTCCTGCGCTGGGCGCAAACCGCGTTTGACAACTTCCGCGCCGTTCCGCCGGCTACCGGTATCGTGCACCAGGTTAACCTGGAGTATCTGGCTACCGTTGTCGCTACCCGCGAAGTGGACGGCGAACTGGTCGCCTTCCCGGATTCGCTCGTCGGTACCGACTCCCACACCACCATGATCAACGGTCTCGGCGTTCTCGGCTGGGGCGTGGGCGGAATCGAGGCGGAAGCAGGCATGCTCGGCCAACCGCTCTACTTCGTCACGCCGGAAGTTGTCGGCTTCAAGCTGACCGGTACCCTGTCCGAAGGCGCGACCGCAACCGACCTGGCGCTGACCGTTACCCAGATGCTGCGCAAAAAAGGCGTGGTGGGCAAATTCGTGGAGTTCTACGGCTCCGGTCTCTCCAACATCTCGCTGGCTGACCGCGCGACCGTTGCCAACATGGCGCCTGAATACGGGGCAACCATGGGCTTCTTCCCGGTGGATGCCGAAACGCTCAACTATCTGCGTCAAACCGGCCGCAGCGAAGAGCTCGTGCAGCTGGTGGAAGCCTACACCAAAGCGCAGGGCCTGTTCCGTACGGACGACACGCCGGATCCGGTCTTCTCCGAAACGCTGGAGCTCGATCTTTCCACCGTCGTGCCGAGCCTGGCCGGTCCGAAACGCCCGCAAGACCGCGTCGAGCTGACAGCCATGAAGGAATCCTTCAACAACAGCCTGCGCGCCCCGATCGACAAAGGCGGTTTCGGCCTGAGCGAAGAGAAGATCAACACCCAGGCGGAAGTCACCTATCCGAACGGCGAAAAAGCGGTGCTGAAAACCGGTTCAGTCGTTATCGCCGCGATCACGTCCTGCACCAACACCTCCAACCCGAGCGTGATGCTGGGCGCCGGTCTCGTGGCGAAGAAAGCGGTGGAAAAAGGTCTGAAAAAGCCGCCGTATGTGAAGAGCTCTCTCGCTCCGGGTTCCCGCGTCGTCACCCAGTACCTGATCGACGCCGGTCTGATGGATGCGCTCAATCAAATCGGTTTCCACGTTGTCGGTTACGGCTGCACCACCTGTATCGGCAACTCGGGTCCGCTGCCGGAAGAAACCAGCAAGGCGATTGCCGACAACGATCTGACCGTAGCGGCGGTGCTCTCCGGCAACCGCAACTTCGAGGGCCGCATCCATGCGCAGGTGAAAGCGAACTACCTGGCTTCTCCGCCGCTCGTGATCGCGTATGCGCTGGCGGGAACCGTTGACATCGACCTGACCAAGGATCCGATCGGCATCGGCAAGGACGGCCAGCCGGTTTACCTGAAAGATATCTGGCCGACACCGCAAGAGATCATGGAAGCCATGAAGAAAGCGATGAATCCGGATCTGTTCCGCGCCGAGTACGAACATGTCTTCACGGCGAACAAACGCTGGAACGAGATCGACGCGCCGACCGGCGATCTCTACGATTGGGATCTGAAGTCCACCTACATCCAGGAACCGCCGTTCTTCAAGAACATCACCGGCGATGTGGGCCATATCGAAGAGATCAAGGGCGCTCGTACGCTGGCGCTGCTGGGCGATTCCGTCACCACCGACCACATCTCTCCGGCAGGCAACATCTCGCCGACCAGCCCGGCCGGCCTCTATCTGCAGGAGCACGGCGTGGAGCGCAAAGACTTCAACTCCTACGGCGCCCGCCGCGGCAGCCACGAAGTGATGATGCGCGGTACGTTCGCCAACATCCGCATCCGCAACCAAGTGGCTCCGGGCACCGAGGGCGGCGTGACCAAATACCTGCCGACCGGCGAAGTGATGTCCATCTACGATGCGTCCATGAAGTATCAGGCCAACGGTACGCCGCTGGTGGTTATCGCCGGTAAGGAATACGGTACGGGAAGCTCCCGCGACTGGGCGGCAAAAGGTACCTTCCTCCTCGGCGTCAAGGCGGTCATCGCGGAAAGCTTCGAGCGCATCCACCGCTCCAACCTGGTAGGCATGGGCGTGCTGCCGCTCCAGTTCGCCGACGGCCAAAGCTGGAAGTCCCTGGGCATCGATGGCACCGAAACCTTCGATATCCTGGGTCTCTCCGACAACGTCCAACCTGGTCAACGGGTGAAAGTGCGTGCAACCCGCCAGGACGGCAGCAGCTTCGAGTTCGACGTGATCGTTCGTCTCGACAGCATGGTGGATGTCGACTACTACCGCAACGGCGGCATCCTGCAAACCGTCCTGCGCCAGCTGCTTGACGAAGAGCAAACCGTTACGGCGTAACAGCTAACAACAAGGAATCGAAAACAGAAACAGGCTGTCCCAAAAGCAGGAAAACTGCTGGAAGGACAGCCTTTTTTTTCGAGGGGGAACGGAATCATAGCGGAATAATTGTACGTTTAGACAGATATGGGATCACAGAACTCGCGAAGAATTCACCATGGGGTACCTTCTCGGCGGCTTTTTTAAAATAAACAGTTGACAAAATTATATTTTTATGGTATTATAAAAATTTATATATTGAAATGTCAGGCGGTTTTGGTGTACTTTCTTTTTGGAGGTTCATTCTCCGTTCCTAAGGAGATAAGCTCTAAAAGGAGGATATTCAAATGATCGAAAACCAAGTCAGTCTGACGGCAATCATGACCGCCTATTTACGCGCCTATCATGCCATGAATGATGCCCCCAAAATTTTTGATGACTTTCTGGCCGATCGTTTAATACCGGAGGAAAGACGCGCACTCATTGAACAAGGATTTTCCAGGGCTCTCCAGATGAATGTTCCTGAAAGTAACGTGGCTTGCGCCGACCAGAAAGCAAATACCTTGCCGTCTTTGTTGCAAGCCATGGGGTTACCCAATGTCCTAAGCCGTTCCAGATATACGGAAGACAACCTTGAACAGGCTGTAACACAAGGGGTGAAGCAGTATGTGATACTCGGGGCCGGACTGGATACCTTTGCTTTTCGTCGTCCAGATCTTCTGCGTCAGATTCAGGTTTTTGAAGTTGACCACCCGGCCACACAAGCCTTCAAACGGAATCGACTGGCTGAATTGGCATGGGATATCCCATCAAATCTTCATTTTGTACCCGTGGATTTCACAAAGGAACGATTGGCTGATGCACTCAAGGGAACGTCGTATGACTTGCAGACGAAAAGTTTTTTTAGTTGGCTGGGTGTCACAATGTACTTAACTCGAAACGAAGTGTTCGCAACGCTGCGTTCCATTGCCGATATTGCCCCCGCAGGCAGTGTGGTTATTTTCGATTACTTTGTCCCGGAAGAAGCTGCACATCTGAAAGAGATGCAGGAGAATTTGCGAAAGATAGGCGAGCCGATTAAAACTTCCTTTGACCCGTCAGCACTGGCTGTTGAACTGGAAAGTCTGGGGCTCCGTCTCCGTGAGAACTTAAGCCCCTCCGATATCCAAGAACGCTATTTTCAGGGTCGTATGGACGGCTATCATGCGAACGAGCATGTGCGCTTTGCGATGGCAGTAGTAGAGTGATGCCGAGTTGAGTACTCGGCATTTTTTTACGATCATGGTAATAGACATTGCAACAGAAGCAAGTGTATTTAACATGGATGTCGACCAGTTTCCGGTTATCTTTTTTTATCCTCCTGCGACAATCGAAGCTGGAGCCCATATGGATTTGTCCTGAAAATCTCCAAAGGGACGAACGCTCCCTTCCTGGCATCCAGGAACCTGCTGCGTAAATATGGTCGGGTTATGTATGCTTCCACGTTTCTCTCATCAAGCTTCTTAAAGCCAACCTCTATGGTTTCCCCCTCCTGGCACCGTGATAGGTTCCTGTGGCGGTCATGAAATCCTGCCTGCTCTCGATAACCAGCTCGCCCAGCTCTTGTCTTCGCTGTTGGGCCTGCGAGTGCAAGTCATCCCGCCTAATCTTCTCCTCAATCTCCTCATAATGCCTCATGTCTTGATACTCCCAAATCGCGACGATCTCGTCCCTGTTTTCCGTTACCCATCGTCCCACCAGCTTTGCTCCGTGCTTCCGTTGATTCGGCAGCAAATACTGATGAAAGAACCGATTGAACTCTTCATACTTTTCCGGCAATATGCGATAGGTTTTCCGTCTGTATATCATTATTTCCCTCCCAGAGGATTCTATTGATTCGCCATCATTCCAAAATACCAAAAAGCCAGAAGGATCTGGTTTCCGACTGGCTTTTTGTCTTCCCTACCATTTCTCCCGCAGGATTTCGTCCCGCTTCTTCTGGTATTCCGTCTCCGTGATGAGGTTATCCTGTCTGAGCCGCTCCAGCTTCCGCAATTTGGTCTCGAAGTCGCCAGCCGCAGGTTCGGTTCGATCCCCGCCCGTCGATTGGACATCGACCTCATAGAAGCCGGCCCCTCTGCCGGTAACCAGATGATACACGTTAAAACCCGTGATGGCCACCCCAGCCAGGGTCCAGAACACGCCAAACACCCCAAAACGGGGAAGCGCTTGCGTCACACCGATGAGGATGAAGAAAATCCCGAAAATCACACCCAGTATTAAAGCAGGTTTGCTCGGTTTTACATAAATGCGGTTTCTGCGAAACAACACGATCCCCTCCTTCTTTGTATTACGAATGAAGCCGGGAATCGTTTCCGCCATTTCCCATTTTATCCGCACAGGAACACCGCATTTACTTCACCATTTTGCCCATCCGGGTCGCCGCCTCCATGATCGGCGCGGCGAATTCCCGCATCTTCTCCGGCGTCAGGCGGTTGGACGGTCCGGAAACAGCGAGGGCGGCTACCAGCTTGCCGCTGCGGTTAAAAATCGGGGCGGCGATGGCGGCAGCGCCCTGTTCCCGCTCCTCCACGCTGGTGGAATAGCCCAGCCGACGAATCTGCTCCAACTGCTCCAGATAGCTCTGCCGGTCGATCGTCTCCGGCCAGGTGGGGTCGGCCAAGATCTCCCGAATGGTAGCCTCGTCCTCGTAGGCGACCAGCACCTTGCTGGATGCGCCCACGGCGAGCGGCATACGCGCCCCGATGGGAGCAACGCGGCGGACCGGCTGTGTGCTCTGCACGGCTTGAATCCGAATGCGTTCCATGCCGTCCCGCACATAGAGGCTGATGGTTTCTCCCAATAGATCTCGCAGCCGCTCCATTTCCGGTAAGAGGGTTATCGCCGGATCATCCGCGTGGGCCAGATTGGCGGACAGCTCCCACAGCCGGAATCCCAGGCGGTACTTCTCCGTCTCGGGATCGCGCAGCACAAAGCCTTTGTTTTCCAAGGTGGACAGCAAGCGGTGAACGGTGCTTTTATGCAGCGAAATGCGGTTGGCAATTTCGCTCAGTCCCAATTCCGTCTTGTCGGTAAAACAGAGCAGGATATCCAAAGCCCGCTCTACCGCGCGAACATTTGATTTTTGTTCTTCCACGGTCATCCACTCGCTTTCTGTGTGTCACGCGATTCGTTTCACCAGATGAAATGTTGTTCTGTTTTCTAGTATAAGGGAAAAGCGTCAGGCACGCAAAGCACCTCTACCGTACCTCATACACTTCGTAGACGCGCGTATTGCCGACAACCGTCCCCTTTCCGACGGCGACAATCTTGTTCAGCCAGGCATAGCGTTCATCGCTTGTCTCGAAATACGGTGTGATGTATACCGGGGCGTCCACCCCTTCATAGACATGGGTAAAATCCCTTCTGCCCTGGTACTGCATGTAGATCAAGGCCCCATCTTCCGTTTCCACGGTGACCCGGATATCCACCAAAGCGGTTTTGTCCGGCGTAATGTCCAGCCAATTCGCAGCCGCAACGTCCTCTCTCTTTTTCGCCCGTATCCGCTCCCCCTGCAGCACCACTTCCGCCAATTCCACCATCAGGCGATGACCCGCCGGAGTAACGCCAAGATCGACTGGCGGCACAGGCCTGACCGTAAGCGTAAACAAAGGTATCAGTTCAAGATTCATTGCTGCTCCCCCTTTTTCCCAAGGGATTATGTAAAAGATTACCAGTCAAGTATAAGATACAGGCCGCTGTACCGTAAAGTTGCCGATGTGCTGAACATGCCGCCGGTGATGTCACACGTACAAAAAAAGAAACCGACCCGGGTATGTCGGTTTCCTGGCTTGAGTGAATCAGATGATGGTCAGGTTCGGATTATACCTTTTCACGTAGTGGTATATCGCATCGCCCTGCAAGAAGTCGGCAGCAAGCTGGCCGCCATTGTCAAGCAGATAGGCCTCCAGCGCTTCGGTGCCCTGCTTCATCCGTTTGACCGCCATCTCGGGGAGCGTCAGCATGCTGGGGACGAGCAGCTGCAAATACCAGACGCCCTGTTCTTCTTCGGACACATCGATCTCCATGGCGATGTCGCTGCTGTCAAAGGCATACAGCAGGTTAAACAGCCGCGTGCGCGCTTCCTGCCCGTACGCATCGACCGGGACCCGCAGCACGGTCAGGTAATACTCCTCGTTGAACAGGATCATCTGCTCATTGATCACCTGGTAGCTACGCTGCAAATGCTCCATTTCCCCACTCTCCTTCTCCATTGGCTTTCAGACCAGACTGCTTCCTTCCATCAGCGCCTGGGCATCTTCGCGGGTAATGAGCACCGTTCGGGGCTTTCCTCCGCTTTGTCCGGCCACATGCCCTTCCGCTTCCATCATCTCAATCAGCCGGGCGGCCCGGTTGTACCCGATCCGGAACCGGCGCTGCAGCGCGGAGGCGGATGCCTGCCCCTGCTCCGCTACATAAAGCAGCGCTTCATGGTACAGCGGGTCATCCCCCATGTCGTACGCCTGCACGGACTGTTCCAGCTCTTCCTTGCTGAACAAGTATGCGGGCTTGCGCTGCCTTTTGATCATCTGGGTTACGCGCTCGATCTCGTCATCGGAGACATAGTTGCCCTGCAGCCGGACGGGAGCCGCACCGCTTTCCAGAAACAGCATGTCTCCGCGGCCAAGCAGCCGTTCCGCCCCGCTCATATCAAGAATCGTTCGCGAATCCACCTGCGAAAAGACGGCGAAAGCCAAACGCGTCGGGACGTTCGCCTTGATGTTGCCCGTGATGACATCCACGGACGGACGCTGGGTCGCCAGCAGCAAGTGGATGCCGCAAGCCCGGGCCTTCTGGGCGATCCGGATGATGCTTTCCTCCACATCCTGCGGGGAGACCATCATCAGGTCGGCCAGCTCGTCGATGATGATGACGATGTAAGGCAGCGGTTCGTCGGTCGTCTGGTTATAGCGCTCGATATCGCGGGCGCCCGCATCGGCAAAGAGCGCATAGCGCCGCTCCATCTCCTCCACGGCCCATTTCAGCGCCGCCGTCGCCTGCTTGGCATCCGTGACGACCGGCGTGACGAGATGCGGAAGATGATTGTACGGGGCAAGCTCTACCATCTTCGGATCGATCAGCAGCAGACGCACCTGCTCGGGGCTCGCCTTGTACAGCAGGCTGACGATGATCGAGTTGATGCAGACGCTCTTCCCCGAACCGGTGGCCCCGGCGATCAGCCCGTGCGGCATCTTCTTGATGTCGGCAATGATCGGGGCGCCACCGATATCCATGCCAAGCGCCACGGCGAGCGGCGACGGGTGCTGGCGAAACGCGTCCGACCCAATGATGCGGCTGATGAAGATCGGCTCGCTCTTCAGATTGGGCACCTCGATGCCCACCGCATTGCGCCCGGGAATGGGCGCCTCGATGCGGATATCCTTGGCCGCCAGATTCAGCTTGATATCATCGATCAATCCCGTGATCTTGTTTACTTTCACCCCGGGGGCCGGCTGCAGTTCAAAACGGGTCACCGACGGCCCCTTCACGATCCCCACCACCTGCGCGCTGACATTGAAATTGGCCAGCGTATCCTCCAGCAGGAGCTTTTGGATCTGGGTATGCTCATCATCATCCTGCGTGGGGACGGGGGATGGATTGAGCAGCGAGAGGGGCGGAAAGAGATAACCTCCCTCGCCCTCGCCGTCCCGAAGCTTCTCCTCCGCCGGCGGTGCCGCCGACCGCCACTCCGCTTGCGGGGCGGATAGCGGCGCGGAGACGGCCTCCTGTATTTCGGCCGGGGGCATGGCTAAAGGAGGCTGTTCTTCGGCTGGAGACACAAGCCCCAGCTCTTCGGCTGAAGCCGCCATATCCGCGTGCTCTACCCGGGGCCACGTTTCCTTCTCCCGCTCTTCAGCCGGAACCGTCGTATCCGCTTGCTCTACCCGGGGCCGCGTTTCCTCCTCCTGCTCTTCAGCCGGAACCGTCGTATCCGCGTGCTCTACCCGGGGCCGCGTTTCCTCCTCCTGCTCTTCAGCCGGAACCGTCGTATCCGCGTGCTCTACCCGGGGCCACGTTTCCTCCTCCTGCTCTTCAGCCGGAACCGTCGTATCCGCGTGCTCTACCCGGGACCGCGTTTCCTCTTCCCGCTCTTCGCCGCCGTCATGCCGGCGTTCATCGGCCGGCCGCTCCGGCTGCGATTCCGCCGAAGCCGGCGTCTCCGTCCGTTCCTCCTCCGATGCGGACATCACCTCTACCTGCCTGACTGCCGCGCTTTCGTCTTTTAACGCTGCCTGTTCCTGCATGAGGAGCGGCTCCTGCCTCCTTATCGGAAAAAGCGGAATCGTTTCTTCGGCTTCTACCTTTTGAGCATGAACCGGCTCCGCAGGTGGTTTCCGGGTCCGCGCCGGCTCCTTGTATGTCTCGGGCGGGATGCGTCCATAGACCGGCGAGATCACTTCCGTCGGCTTGTACGGCCGTTTTTCCACGTCGACTGCGTGACGTTCCACCCGCGCCGCACGGGAGGGGCCGCCCGCCGCCGTTTCCTTGTATTCTGTCTTGTGAACCGGCTGATCCGGGATCACCGGAAAACGAAAATGCCGCTGTTTTTCACGGGTACGCCGGGGTTCGGAAACATGCTCCCGTTCCCGGGGATAGATATTTTTCGTCTTTGCCTGCAGCTGACCGGAAGGGGGGACAGGAGCGTAGCCCTTTTCCTGCACCTCTTCCTCATCGCGAAAAAATTGAATCAGCTTCAGTAGCCACGACCACATGGTGCCTCGTCCTCTCTGCCAGTACTTCTACCTGTTTTTTTCATAAGTATAGAAAAATTTAAGGGGGGCCCCGCCGACACAGCATGTTCAAGTGGCCCCAAAAAGTACGCGGATTACGCTTCGAAGGTCAACGTAACCTTTTGGGGTAGAGCATCGCTTACGTCGGCGGGGTTTTCTTCCATCTTACCAGAAAAATCTCCCTGCGGCGGCACCTTTGCAATTTTTTTCGGAACACATGAAACATTTGGTGGGTGAGAACGTAGTAAAGATGTGGAAGTTTTCGACCAATCAGAATAAGGAGAAAAAAGGAGGAGAAAACGATGATCCGGAAGTGGGGAATGTTGTTCCTTGCCCTCATGCTGCTGCTCACCGGCTGCTCGGGAGAAGCCGCGCTGGTGAAAGACGCCGTGATCGCGTCGTTGAACAATCCGAATTATGACTATGAAGGCAGCTTCCAGCTGACAGGGGAACCGGACAAGCTGCTGACTCTTGTCGGCGCTGAGAAGGATGAGAACCTGTCCACCGTCTTGAACGCGTTGAAAGCCGGTGTCGTCCTGCAGGGTTCGCAGCAAAGCCTGGAGCAGGCCAGACTGCTGCTCGAACTGAAAGATGCCAAGCTCCTGCGCGACAAAGGGCTGCTGCCCGCTAACCAAAGGGACGACGTGGAACTGGAACTGTTGATCAACGACGGTGAAGTGTATGTCAAAACCCCGCAGGACAGCAAGTATCTGCAGCTGAAAAACGACATGTCCGCGCTGGCGGGGAAAGGGAACCTCTCCCCGGAGGCGCTGAAAGCGCTGCAGAAAAAGATGAACGAGCTGACCTTCTCTTTCCTGCAAAAATATCTGACGACGTTTGCCTACAAGCTGGAGCAGGCCAAGAATCTGGGTAACGTGACCGTGAACCTGCCAAATGGCGGCAGCGTGGAGACCACCCATATCGCCGTAACCCTCGATGCCAAAGAGCTGGCCCAGCTGGCGCTGTACATCCTGCGGGATGCACCGGCGAACCCCGCCGTAAAGGATTACGCGGTTGACATGCTCATCCTGTTCCGAACCATTGCCCAGGAAAGCGATCCGAACGGTACAAAAGCCACGCCCGACCAGATTCGCGCCCAGGCGGAGGCAACGGTAAACCTCGGTCTGCAATCGCTGAAGAAGTGGCTGGAAACGGAAGGCAAAGCCTATACGCCGGAAAAACTGGTCGACATGATGAAGGCAGAAGGAATCCAGTCCCTTACCTGGACTATCGATTGGTATATCGACGCCAACAAGCTGCCGGTTCGCAAAACCAGCAAATTCAGCGTCACGCTTGCCGACAAGCATGATCCGGCAGCCCAGCCGTTCACCGTTGGCTTTGCGGCCGACCAAGTCATGTGGAACTACGGCAAGGCGACCTCCTTCCCGCTGCCGGGCGCCGATCAGACGGTTTCGCTGCAGGAGCTGCAGGCCGATCCGGCCAAGCTGAAGTCTTTCGGGGAAAACGGCTTCCTGCGTCCCCTCATCGAGTTCGCCCTGCATCAGCAAAAGATGTCCCAGCCCATGGGCATCACCCCGTAACCGCATCGACATGGCCCGGACAGGGCCATCTTTTTTTGTTTGGCAGGAGAGTTTGCAAAAAAGGCGAACCTGTGAAGTGTCGCACTTTTCACACTTCGAAAAAGGACGGGATGCACAGGTGAAACAACTGCACGAATGCCGATCGGATTTTCCCTCGCTTGAACGCATGGTGGCCGGCAAGCCCGCCGCCTATTTCGACGGCCCCGGCGGCACGCAGGTTCCCCGAGCGGTCATCGAAGCCATCACCCATTACTATGTGACCAGCAACGCCAATGCGCACGGCCCCTTCGTCACCAGCCGGGAAACGGATGAAACGGTCGACCGCACGCGCGAGAGAATGGCCGCTTTCCTGGGAGCGGTTTCCGGGGAAACCGTCTCCTTTGGCGCCAACATGACGTCGCTGGCCTTCTCCCTGTCGCGAGCCATCTCCCGGGTCATCCGGCCGGGCGATGAGGTGATCGTCACCGCCCTTGACCATGAAGCCAACCGGGGTCCCTGGCTTCGTCTGGCCGAGCATGGCGCCGTCGTGCGCAATGTGCGGATGACGCAGGACGGCCGGCTCGATCTGGATGACCTGCGGGCGCAGCTCTCCTCCCGCACGAAGCTGGTGGCCGTCGGCTATTCATCCAACGCGCTCGGCACCGTCAACGATCTCCCCTTGATCCGCCGGCTCAGCCGCGAGGTCGGGGCCTGGCTGATCGTCGACGCCGTCCACTATGCGCCCCACTTCCCCCTTGACGTGCAAAGCCTTGATCCCGATTTTTTGCTGTGCTCGGCGTACAAGTTTTACGGTCCTCATGTCGGGATTCTCTATGCGCGTCCCGGGCTGCTTGACCAGCTGCCCACCGACAAGCTGCGGCCGCAGTCGGATGAAGCGCCGTACCGGATCGAGACGGGCACGCTCAACTTCGCCGCTTTGGCGGGTGTCGCCGCTGCGGTGGAGTACATCGCTTCCTATGGGGAAGGAGACGGCCTGCGCAGACGCCTCGTGGATGCCATGAACCGCATCCATGCGCACGAAGAGCAGTTGGCCAGTCGCTTGTATGCCGCCCTTTCCTCCCTGCCGCATGTAACCGTCTACGGACAGCCGTTCGGCACGGGCCTGCGCGCGCCCACGCTCTCCTTTGCCGTAGAAGGGGTCCAAGCGCCGGACGCTGCGCGGCTGCTCGGGGAGCAGGGCTTTTTCGTCTGGGGCGGCCACTTCTACGCCATGTCCGTCATCGAATCGCTCGGCCTGGAGTCCCAGGGAGGCCTGGTTCGCGTCGGGATTTCCATGTACAACACCGAGGAGGAAGTGGATCGTCTCGCGGAAGCAATCGGCCGGCTCCGCTAAAAAACCCCGCCGAATAGGATTCGCCGCCCGCTCAATCGAGCAGGCGGCGAATCTCGTCGTGCAGCGGTCCATTGGTGGCCAACAGGCTTGGCAAATCTTCCTGATCGTAAGGCTGAGAGCGGTACGGCTCCCCCTGCCAATCGGTAACGAGAGCCCCCGCCTCTTGGGCAATCAGGATGCCCGCCGCCACATCCATCAGGTTGGAGCGGTGGAACAGGACATAGTCGATCCACCCGTGTGCCAGCAGGCACCAATCCAGCGCAGGGGCAATCGTCCGCATCAGCCGCTTGGTCTGCAGGAAAAACGGTCGGGTCAGCGCCAGCTCCTCTTCCTTGGTGACAGAATCCCGGCCGCGAATGTAGGTGCCGACCGCCCGGGAAAGATCGGCGCGGCCGTTTACGGCCAGCTTTTTCCCGTTGAGCCAGGCCCCTTTCCCCTTCTCCGCCCAGAAAAGCTGATCGGATACGGGATTGAAAACCACGCCCAGCACGATCTCCCCTTGATGCTGCAGCGCGATCGAGACTGAAAAGTACGGATACCCGATAAAATAATTGTTGGTCCCGTCCAGCGGGTCGACGATCCAGAGATATTCGTCTTCCCGCTTCACTTCCCCGATCTCTTCGGAAATGATGGTATGCGTCGGAAAATGGCGGTGGAGCACCTCGATGATGCGCCGCTCGCTCTCCTTGTCTTCCGGCAGCTTCACATCGTTGTGCGATTCCAGATCGGGAATCAGCTGTTCGGTGAACCGCTCCTTCAAATAGGCGCCGGCGGCCAGCGCCGCTTGTTTGGCGATTTCAATCATGGATGGCCTGCTCCTTTTCCCTAGAACGTCCTCGACTACCCCACTCATCGTACCGGACATCGCGGGCCAGATCAAGGCGCGAAACATGAAGATTGCATAAAATATCCGTTGCGCTCCCCTCCGCGAGTGACTATGATAAAAAGACCACCCGACTTTCAGAAAGGAGGGTTCGCAGATGAACAGCGATTTCATCCGGCTCAAGCACCTGGAAGGCGAACTGAAGTTGACCCAGATGAACCGGAGCCTTGGCACATCGATAACCAGCAAGGAGCTGGTGTTTTTCAAACCCCATGTCACCTATCACTTGTTCCTGCATGACATCGTCAGTTTGATCCCCTTCCAGCTGGATACCCAGCCCATTACGTTCCGGCACAAGCATGAACTGATTCGTGCCGAGTTCGGCTCCGATTACTATAAACTGGTGGTGAAATGGGTCCGCGTCGTGACCCGGTCAGGGATTACGGAGAAGGAGAATGCGGAATTCATCGTGCCGCTCTCAAGGAAAATGCTGCCGTATATTGCCCAGTACAGCGGGCTGCACGTCATCCCCTGAACCTCCTTCAGCCGATTGCCTCCGGCGCCTTCTGCTGCCTGCAGCCCGATGCGTCAGCGGCTTTTCTCATTTGCGCAGAACCATGAACGTGGCCGTTGCATGGGCCACAAGCTTGTCCCACTCATCATAGACGCTGCCCTGACAGACGATGAGCGTCCGCCCCCGGTGCAGGATGGTCGCCTCGGAGCGCAGGCTGCCGCCTCGCGCCGAACGCAGAAAATTGGTCTTCAGTTCCGTTGTGACACCGTATTCCCCCTCCGGCAGCGAGCGATTGACGAGGGATCCCATCGTCGAGTCGATGAGCGTCGCCAGGATGCCGCCATGGACCACCCCGAGCGAATTATGCATAAATGAGGTGACCGGCACGATAAACTGATAGGTCCGCTCATCCAGAAAGCGTCCCTTCAACCCCAGGAACCCGGAGATAAACGCGCTTTTGCGTTCCCTCCGCTGCCGGATCGCCTGTACGGCCAATGAAAGGATTTCCCGTTCTTCTTCGCTGCCGTTCTCCCAAATCTCTCCGATTTCTTTCATCATCTGTTGTTTCTCCCTTTTGGTCTTCTTTTTTTCTCATTGTATCCCATTTTACATGATTGGCTGTTGTGAATGTATTTTTTTGGTGTCCCCGTCGTGTCATCTTTTCCGGTATTGTCATAAGTTAATGTTACCTTCTCGTCAAAGCGAAAGGATTGTCGAATGAAACCGAGGGGATGGAGTTCAGGATGCACAAATGGGAACGATATTGTATTCTCCGTGAAGATCACAGGATCCATGCCTATTTGCCCGAGACACGATTGCTGACGGAGGAAACCCTTTGGCAGATGCTTTCCAAAACAGATGCCGTCATTCTTAAACCTGCCGCAGGGAGTGGAGGGGCCGGAATCATTCTCGTCTTTTCCGCAGGGGACGACCGTTTTATCATCCAGGAGAAATTGACCAAACAATCCGTGAACAGGGATGATCTCTTTTCCTGCTTGACCCAAACCATCTTGAAGGAATTTGCTTCCTTTGTGGACAGCAGCGAGGTAAACAAGATCCTCTCCGAAAGTTATCTGATCCAGCATCGGATTGCGATCGCGGAGATCGAGCAGCGCCCCTTTGACATCAGGGTGATGGTACAGCGCAAAAACGGTTCGCCATGGAAAGTGACCGGCAAACTTGCAAAACTGGCAGCCGATGGTTACGCCATCACCAACGTCAATCTGGGGGCAACCATCCTGCCCGTCGAGACGGCCATTCAACGCTCCTCCCTCCACACCCTTTCACAGGACGCGCTGTTATCCGAACTGGATCAGGTAGCGTTGCTGGCCGTAGAACGTCTTCAACAGCATTATCCCAATATTGGCGTGATTGGTTTTGACATGTGTTTCGACATGCAGGGGAAGCTGTGGATCATTGAAGCCAATTTCCGGCCGGATGATTATATCTTTCTGGAACTCGAAGATAAAACCATGTATCAGACTATCCAGGCATATCGATAAGAGGAGTGATGGACGATGAGTATGGATAGCAGTATCGATAAGATTATCGCCCTGATTAAAAGCGTGCCGCAAGATGCACTGCTGGACGATGAAACCTTGCGATCCATCCTGGTTCAAGCTGGAAAAGTATCGGCAAAAACCTATACGGATGAGGAAATCGACCAGCATCTCCAACAGTTGAAGGAACTGATGCAGGAGACGTCTTCCTCCAATTTATTTACGAAGTTACTGCAAATCGGCGCAAGCAGGTTTGACAAAAGCCAGCTCGATGACATCAAAAACAAGCTCAATGAGTGACAATTCGGTTTTGAAAGGAAATAAGCCCGCTGCCGCGGCCGCTCTCAACTCACGGGAGTGGCCTTTCATGTGTATGCAAGGATCGTTATGTCATGGGTAATGGTTCCTGCTCGTTCTCTTGACGACCAGCACTGAGCGAATGTTCAGATTTTTATGGTTGTTTCCCTTTGCCGGACAATGGTAAGATAGTTCAAAAACGTGGGGTAACGAGGGAGGAATCCATACCAATGGCAAAAATGCGCAGCGACATGATCAAGAAGGGTTTTGACCGCGCGCCGCACCGCAGCTTGCTGCGTGCAGCCGGTGTCAAGGAAGAGGATTTTGACAAACCGTTTATCGCGATCTGCAACTCCTATATAGATATCATTCCCGGCCACGTCCATCTGCAGGAATTCGGCCGGTTGGTCAAGGAGGCCGTTCGGGAAGCGGGCGGCGTCCCCTTTGAGTTCAACACCATCGGCGTGGACGACGGGATCGCCATGGGCCATATCGGGATGCGCTATTCCCTGCCCAGTCGGGAGATTATCGCGGACAGCCTGGAAACGGTGGTGGCCGCCCACTGGTTCGACGGCATGATCTGTATCCCCAACTGCGACAAGATCACGCCTGGCATGATCATGGGCGCCCTGCGCGTCAACATTCCGACGGTCTTTGTTTCCGGCGGTCCGATGAAAGCGGGCAAAACGAGCGATGGCCGCTCCATCTCCCTCTCGTCCGTCTTCGAAGGCGTAGGGGCTTATCAGGCGGGCATCATCGATGACAAGCAGCTCCAGGAGCTGGAGCAGTACGGCTGTCCGACCTGTGGTTCCTGTTCCGGCATGTTTACCGCCAACTCCATGAACTGTCTCAGCGAAGCGCTGGGCCTGGCCCTCCCCGGCAACGGGACGATTCTGGCCGTCTCCCCGGAGCGGCGCGAGCTGGTGAAAGAAGCCGCCCGGAAACTGATGCATCTCATCGAAAAGGATATCAAACCGCGCGATATCGTCACGCTGGAAGCCATCGATGACGCGTTTGCCCTCGACATGGCGATGGGCGGCTCCACCAACACGGTGCTGCATACGCTGGCGATCGCCCACGAAGCGGGGATCGAGTACCCGATCGAACGGATCAATCAGATTGCCGAACGCATCCCGTATCTGTGCAAATTGGCCCCGGCCTCCGATTATCACATCGAAGATTGCCACAATGCGGGCGGCGTCTCCGCCATCCTGAAGGAGCTGTCCAAAATACCGGGCGCCCTGCACACCGAGCGCATTACCGTGACGGGCAAGACGCTGGCGGAAAACATCGCGGATGCGGAAATCACGAACGACAAGGTGATCCGCCGCCTCGACAATCCATACAGCGCAAAAGGCGGGCTGGCCGTGCTCTACGGCAATCTCGCACCGCAGGGCTCGATCATCAAGACGGGGGCCGTCGATCCCTCCATCAAGCGGCATGAAGGGCCGGCTGTCTGCTTTGACTCCCAGGAAGAGGTGCTGGCAGGCCTGGCGAACGGCAAGGTGAAGGAAGGAGACGTGGTCGTCATCCGTTATGAAGGGCCAAAAGGCGGACCGGGCATGCCGGAGATGCTGGCCCCCACTTCCCAGATCGTCGGGATGGGACTGGGCACCAAGGTGGCGCTCATTACCGATGGCCGTTTCTCCGGGGCTTCGCGCGGCATCTGCGTCGGGCACGTATCCCCCGAAGCCGCAGAAGGCGGGCCCATCGCCTTCATCCGTGACGGCGACATCATCAGCATCGATATCGAAGAGCGCTCCATCCACCTGCACGTTTCCCCCGAGGAATTGGCACGCCGTCAGGCCAGCTGGGAAGGGTTTGAACCCAAAGTAAAAACGGGCTACCTCGCCCGTTACTCCAAATTGGTGACCAACGCCAGCATGGGCGGCGTCATGAAAATCTAAGAGAATCTAAGAGAGAAAAAACGGGCACCGCGTCAATGGCGCGGTGCCTTTCGCTATCTCCCTGCTTCACACCTTTTACAGGACCCGTTTCGCCGTCACAAAGCGTTTTTCCCACGATGTGCCGCGGAAGGTGCTGAATGTGACACCCGGCTTGCCGTAGGTATGCAGGATTTTGTTGTTTCCGGCATAAATGGCTACGTGCGTGATACGGTTAGATTTGCTGCCGTAGCTGCGGAAAAAGATCAGATCTCCCACCTGCAGGTTGCTTTTGCTGACCGTTGTTCCCACCTTGGATTGTTGGCGGGAACTGCGCGGCAGTTGGATGCCGATGGTTTTGTACACCCGTTGGACGAACGAGGAACAATCGAATGTCCGGGTCGTTTTGGAACTGGAACCGAATTTATAAGGAGTGTGGATATATTTCATCCCCACTGCAATCACTTGATTGGCTGCGGAGCTTTGAGCCGTCGAAGCAGCGGCGGAAGCGATCGGCTGCCCGGGCAAGGAGAGCCCCGTCACGGTAAAGGCCATCGCAAGCAGTGCGCTCAACATTTTTTTCTGCAGTGTCATGATGGATAACTCCTCCTTTTTACCTTTTTGGTGCCGGCTTGTCCGGCTTTGTCGTTCACGTCCCCTACTCTACCATCTGCTTCGGGCATTTTTGTTACCAAACTTTTTCCAGTGCCGTTTTCCCGGCATGGAAGGGGTTTCCGGTTGACACGATCAGCCCCGGCATCGCTGGCGATCCCGACCATGCTTCGGTTTAAATCCTTCCATCAACTACCAAGCCATCTGCCAATTTCAGCCAGTACATTCCGGCGATATCGGCGCAGCTCGCCGTTTTGAGCCGTTCAAAAAGGAAAAAATCCCCTCCGACAGGGGAAAGTTCTGGGAAAAGCCGGTCGGAATCCAAACGGTTCCGAACTCCCCGCCTGAGGGGAAAATCGGGTTCATCTCTTTTCCGTTGATCCGTTGCAGTTTATCATAAACATTGGTACGATTGCGGGATGGGACAACCATCATTCAGAATCGAAACCATTATGTACAAGTTCATGTTTGAGGAGGCTGTCATGCGGTTACGCAATATTCCGGGCGTCGAACAAGCCCTGCTGCAATATCCTACCTATGTGGAACATCCCGCCCAGCACAAAGGTCGCTGGCAGGAGCGCTTCGGCAATCATCATCCCATTCACCTCGAAATCGGCTGCGGCAAAGGCCGTTTTATCACCACGATGGCGGCCCGCCATCCGGAGATCAACTACATCGCCGTCGAATTGAAGGCGGAAGTGGTGTATCGGGCGGCGCAACGAACGGAAGGCAAACCGGTTCCCAATCTCGCCTTTGTGCAGCATAACGCCGCACAGCTGACCGATCTGTTTGCACCCGGCGAAATCGAGCGAATCTATTTGAATTTCAGCGATCCCTGGCCGAAAAAACGGCATTACAAGCGGCGTCTCACCTATGCGTCGTTTTTGCAAGCGTACAAGCAGGTATTGAAACCGTACGGCGAAATCCATCTGAAAACCGACAATGAGCAGCTGTTCGAGTTCTCGTTGAACCAGTTCAGCGAGGAAGGATTCCGGCTGCGCCACATCACGTTTGACCTGCACCGCTCTCCCTTTGCCGAGGAAAATGTGATGACCGAGTATGAGGAACGTTTTTCGCTGCGCGGGCAGCGCATCTACCGAACCGAGGCCATTTTTCTGCCGTAAAAAGCGGACGCCTTCGTTCTTTTCTTCGAACGAAGGCGTCTTTCTCTCACTCTCTCACAAAAGATACAATGTTGTGTCTTTTGTTTCCTGCTTTGGTGTGATATGTTTATGGTATCTATTTCCTTACTGTCGAGGAGTCGATATGATGGCAATGATCAACGCAATGGAACCCATTGTGAAAGAGCTGTTTGAAGATTTTCAACACTCTTATCCCGTCAGCTGCACATGCGAACAGTGCAGGCTGGATATCCAGGTCATCGCCTTAAACCGCCTGCAGCCGAAATATGTCACCAGCAAAATGGGGGAAGTCTATATCAAGACGCTGCTGCTAAACACCCAGCTGCGCTCTGATGTCGTGCGCGAGTTGGCCCACGCGGCCGATCTGGTGGGCAAGAACCCGCATCACGCTTGATTCCCGTTTCCCCATCGCAGCCGGTTCTCTGCCGTTGAAATCCTCCCCCTTCCTCCCGCGAGACCATCTTCGCCTTTTCCCATGCCTCCGCAAGCTGCCCGATCTCCCCGGACATGGACCGCTCCCTCTGCCGTCTTCCTCTCTTTGCAAAAAGCATAGGCGCAAGAAACAGGTCATATGCTTGTACAAAACGGACGGACGCGCCGTCCTTCCATCGCAACCGCCCCGCCGAGCTAACATGACTGCCATTGCTTTCCGATATCACCTGTAGGGGGGAGAGACAGTGGACAAAGCCCGGTTTCTGCAGGAAAAAATCGCCTTCTTTCATCGCAATCCAACGCAAAATGATTTTGCGTTCTACCGTTATTTTACCGAACAGTTTCCGGATGAGGCGGCTGGATGGCTTCATCTCGGACAAGAATGGGAACGGCGCGGACAGCTGGCGGAAGCGCGGGAAGCGTATCGCCGCGCGCTGCACGGCAAACCGGACGCTTTTCAGGAAGAGGCGCGGGAAGCTTATCATGCCCTTTTGCGCAAACAAAAAAAGGAGACGCTTCGAAACCGGCTGCGCCGCCGCGTCATCTCCCTGGCGCTGTTGGGGATCTTTCTGCTGTTTCCGCAGTCGCCCGTCGGGGAACGCCCAACCGATGCTGCGGCTCAACGTCCGCAGCAGCCAAGCGCTTTTCCGGCGGCAGCGCACGCGTATGTAAACCATACTGAAGTGATTGCCGTTCCCGGTGCCCTCTCCATCGAAACCACGCGCGAGCAGGTCAAAAATTATTTGCTGGGGCGCCGCCCGACGCTTTCCCAGCCCTACACCCTGATTGTCCTGCCGGAAACCCCCGGCATTCCGCTTTTCACGCCGCTCCTGTTTTACCGCCCCGCCCAGGTGAAGGGGGTGCTGCGCTACGATCCCTCGACGCAATCGATCCTTTCTGAGCAGTGGTATCCCACCGGCTGCGCCTGCGATCAGGTGCCGTACGTCAACGCGGCGAAGACGGCCTTCCGTGCGGAGCAGCAGCGGCTGGAGCAGGTGCTCATCCTGCGCAATGCCCTTTACCGCCACTATCAGCGTACCGGACGGCTGCCCGGGAAGCTGGCGGATTTGGCCGGTGCCTATCCGTCCAACGAGCTGCCCGCCATCCCGCAGCCAGCAACCGCCGCAGGCAGCGCGTCCGGATCATCTGCCGCCTGGTCCTACTTCCCGGAAGCGTTCCGCCCTGCCGAACCATGGGCAAGCCTGCGGGATGTGCTGCCGCTTGCCGACTACCCGGAACCGGCCGTCCCGCTCGAACCGCTGCAAATCCTGGTGAACCAATCCTCCTACAGCATGACCCTCATGAGCGGTCCGCATCCGGTGCGCCGGTACCCCATCGGGATCGGCAAAAAAGGTGCCGCGACGCCGGAGGGCTATTTCACGATCACGCGCAAGATCAACCATCCGCGCGGCCACGACGACATTTACGGCACGCGCGGCATGATCTTTCACACGGACGCGTACGCCATCCACGGCACCAACAATCCGCAAAGCATCGGCAAACAGGTCTCCCTCGGCTGCATTCGCCTGCACAACGCCGACGTGGAAGAGCTGTATTCCTTCGTCACGCCGGGGACGGAAGTGATCATCTCCGCGAAGCCGGCTCCCGTATCCAACTGGTCCAATCCTTTCCGCTACACGCTTCCCGCCGGCAGGGAGGAAGAAACGCCCTTTGTCACCTATCGCTGGCTGCACTAGCGCTGCGGGCTGTTCTCCAGCACGCTTTTGACCACTAGCGGGGAATCCTGCCGCACCGTGAGGCGGTAATGCTGGCGGATCGCCTGATAAACCGCCGTCAGCGCCGCATCGCTCCGTGTCCGGCGGTAATCCGCGATCGCCGGTTGAAAATCAGGATGCAGCAGGACGTCCCGCTGCCAATCCCGGAGCAGAGGCTTTTTCAAATCTTCCCTGCGCTCGGCCAACAGCTTCGGCAATTCCGCCGCAAGCGCCGCCGCAAGCTTCGCCTTCGTCGCCTGCCATCCCGTCTGGAAGCGGGGATCCTGCGCCGCGCCGGGGTGATCGTGCAGAAAGGCTTCTATTGCTTTTCCGTTGACGAGAAGAGCGCAATCGCTACAGGCAGGCGGCTGCCTGAAGCTCAGAGCGTAGTAGGCCCAGCCGGTCTCCGTTCTTTTGGACGGAAAGAGATAACGGATGGTATCGTAGAGCGCCTGGAACGTTTTCCCGTCCACCGTATCATGCGGGCCTGCCGGGCTCGACAGGAGCGCGGACGCATAAACCCTGCCCGCAGCATCCGGCTCAAAACCGGGCAGCCCTTTTTCCACGGCCCAGCGAACGGCTGCATCCGGCGTGTCAAGGATGGAGATGCTCCCTTGGTACGGAAGCGCCTCGTGAAACATCCGGTAAAGCACCCGGGCGACAAAGGCACGGGTTGCCCAGCCGTCGTCGATCTCTTCCGGTTTGACGTATCCGGCATCGATCAGCGCCTGGATGCGCGCCTGCAACTGCTTATTGGCTTTCACGGCCTGCAGCTCCCGCCATTGCGGCGAGTTCGGCTCTGTGCGGGCAATCGCCTTCTCCATCTCCTCCGGCCGGTATCCTTCCTGATAGACGGGGGGCAGCGGCATGGTCAGGTTGTACAGCTGCAGGAGAAACCCTTGTTTCGAAAAGGCGAAACGGGTGATGGCGGCCTGATCCCACGCGGGTGTGCCCCTCCCCTGCAGATAGCTTTCGATGGGATACATGCCTTTTCCCGCGATCTCATCCGGCTGGGGGTTCGTGATCGTGACGATGTCACTGGTGATGAGGATGTTCTGTTTCCAGCCCGGTTCCACCCGATAGCTGAATTGATACTCCCCGGCGTTGTCTGCTGCCGCTTCGGCCTTCCATCCAGGAGCGGCCAGCATCAGCGTGCACAGCATGAGCTGCAGGATCGTACTCTTCTTGCGCAATCCGGATTCCCCCTCGTCCTCGCATCTTTCCTTTTTAGACGGTGAACCCTTGGGAAAGGTTACGGGAAAATGCTTTCACCCACTCGGCGCTAGCTATCGCTGTGCCGAGCGGGGTCCTCTCTGCGCCGGTCGGGGCCCAAACCTATACCTGTGTGCGATCTTGTGTAAGAAAAAAAGCAGTGAACCTTGCCGCGGTTCACTGCCTTTCGATTATTCTTCCAATTGGCTTAACGTTTCTTCCTGCTGGTTGTCTTCTTCGGGATGCCAGTGATCCAGCACCTTGCCTTGCAGCACTTTGCCCCTGATGAATTCCACCTGCTGTCCGGTGAAGGCGACGGTCCAATCGATGTCCAGCTCTTCCGCCAGCTTCACCACCGTCAGCAGTTCCGCCCACGCCACATACCGTTTGTACCAGAAAAATTGCGGCTGTTCATTCATATATGGGTACAAGTCATCAAATTCCGTGTGTTTGCAATCGAGGGCCCGCTCGAAGGAAACTTTCGCCTGTTCCACCTTTTCCAGAAAAAACCGGTTCAAATCCTGTATCACTCGGTCAGCCATAGCTATTCCCTCCCGTAGCTAATCTCCCCAAACCATCCGGCAACACATCTTATGACTCATTGTACCATGCGGGCGGTGATTCATAAATAGCAGATAACTGGTCTAGCGCAGCGGAATAACCGGATGCTATCCGTTGCCGCCCGTCTCCCCGTCCGAAGGACCTTCCACGGGGTTCTCCTTCCCGGACGAGCGGCCTTTCTTTTCCTTTGGCTTTTGCCCTTCGCCATCGCTGGGAATATCGGGCGGCGGCGTGATGTCGCCTGACGCGGGCGGCTCTTGTTCCTGCGGTTGATCCGGGTTATTCGAATTGTCCGGATTATCCGGGTTGTCCGGGTTATCCGGATTGTCCGGCGATTCGTCCCCGTTCTCTCCCGGCTGCGGCTCCACGCCGTCCTGGGGCAGATCCTCATCGTTGTGCAGCGCCCCGTCCTCCAGCAGCTTTTGCAGATGGGACATGTCGATCTCGGCCACGTTGGAGGGCGTGCCTTCGTTTCCTTGGGCATCGCGCGGGACAACGATGTACTTGTACGGGAGAGGCTCTTTGATCGTATCCACGTAGACGGTGTCCGTGTATGCCGACGCAATCAGTTCCCGCGATTCCACGGAATCCACGAACCGGTACACATCATAGGCGGATGTGCCGGGTTCGCCCCCGATCCAGCTCAGCACCACTTTCAGCTCGTTGTTCTCCATCGTCATGTCGGCGGCCAGCTGCAGCGGCTGGCTCTCCTGCGGCTTCTCCGGTTCCTGAACCCCATCGGGCCGTTCGAACTCCACCACTTTTCGGCCTTTCAAGCCTTCGGTGAATACTTTCTTGAACAGTTTGGCCGGAATATCGCTGCCGTTGCGCAGGATATGCTGTTTGTCCTCCACGTCATAGCCCATCCAGACCGCCCCCACATACTCGGGCGTGTATCCGACAAACCAGACGTCCTTGTTGTCCGTCGTCCGGCTGCTGATGCCGGATTCCGTCGTCCCCGTTTTCCCCGCGACCGGACGATCCATGCGGGCGGCTTTCCCCGTGCCCCGTTCCACCGCCCAGCGCAGCATGGTGTGCATGTTCCAGGCCGCCTGCGGCTTCAGCACCGTGGTTTGGTTGATTTTCGCCGTTTCGAGGAAGCCGATGTGGTCCGCCTCGATCTTGGTGATGGCATGGGCGTCGGTTCTGACACCGCCATTGGCAAAAGCGGTGTATGCCTGGGCCATCTTCAGGGGAGAGGTGCCCGTGCTGAGTCCGCCCAGCGCAATGGCCAGGTTGCGGTCCTCCGGTTTGAGTTCAATGCCGAACTTCCGCACATACTCCATGCCGTTTTCGATGCCGATCTCGTTCAGCAGCCAGACCGGCGGCACGTTCAGCGACTTGATCAACGCCTCATACATCGGCACCTTGTCGCTGTATTGGTTGTTGTAGTTGCGCGGCTTGTAGCCGTTGAAATCCTGCAGTTGGTTGCTCAGCCCGGCATAGATACTGTCGAACCTGCCTCCTATATCCAGCGCCGGGGCGTACGCCACCAGCGGCTTGAAGGAAGAGCCGGGCTGCCGCTCAATATCCACCGCATAGTTAAAGTCCTTGGCCTTGTAGTCGCGTCCGCCCATCATCGCCACGATGCCGCCTGTCTTCGGATCGAGGGCGATCATCCCTGCCTGTACCTGCCGCTGGGGGCCGTCTTTCGGGAAATTTTTCGGATTGGCGAACGCTTCCGCCATGGCATCCTGCATCTTTTTATCCATGGCGGTATAGATTTTCCAGCCGCCCCGGTACAGCATGTCTTCATCCACGCCATACAGCTCTTTGGCTTCCCGCAGGACGTAATCGACGTAGGCGCGATACTGGCTGTTGTTGTCGTTCACGCTTCTGCCGGTGTTAACGGGCAGGGGTTCCTTCTGCGCCGCCTCTTTTTCCTGCAGGGTGATGTAATGCTGCTCATACATCAGCCGCAGGATGGTGTCGCGCCGTTCCTTGGCCTTCGCAGGGTCCTTGAACGGCGAGTAGTAGGAAGGCGCTTTGGGAATGGCCGCCAGCGCTGCCGCCTCCGCCAGGGTTAACTGGTTCTTGGGGTCGGGGTCAAGCAGCGACTTGCCGAAATAGAGTCTGGACGCCATTTCGACGCCATAGACCCCTTCTCCCATGTAAATCTTGTTCAGATACATCTCCATGATCTGTTCCTTGGAGAACTTTTGCTCCAGATTGATGGCGATGCTTACCTCTTTGGTCTTGCGCCAGAACGTTTTCTCCTGGGAGAGAAACACGTTGCGGGCGAGCTGCTGCGTAATGGTGCTGCCGCCCTCTTTGGCCGAACCGGCCTGAAAATCTTTGAGGATGGCACCGGCGATGCGGACAAGATCAACGCCGTTGTGCTCGAAAAAGCGCTTGTCTTCCACCGCCACGAATGCCTCGATCAGGTGTTTGGGAATTTTGTTATAAGGAATGTAATCGCGATTTTCCACTGCATTCAGCGTGTAGACCGGTTGGCCGTCCTTGTCATAGATGACGGACGGGTCTTTCTTCATATCCTCCAGCTTGCTCTTATCGATCATTTGCGCGCCGGCATACAGCAGGGCAAAATAGCCGCCAAACACGCTCAAGATCAAACATGCCATAAATGAGATGACCAGCATGAGCCATCGGTTCTTTTTCTTGATGGATTTCTTGGCTTTAGCCATGGTGTACCTCCTGGTTTCTTTCCTCTCTCCCCGCGCTTTTTAGACGGTTCTTCGTATTGAAAAGTTTCGGGAAGGAGAGAAGATTGATGAACCTTCAAGGTCTTATCATACCACAGACGCCCGGATAAGGGAAAAACCCGTCCCCCCGCGCGAGGAGACAGGTTTTTCCTTTCCATCATTATTTCAGCAGGCTTTCCGCTTTGGCTACGACATTTTCCACGGTAAAGCCGTATTCCTGCATGATGCGCTCACCCGGAGCGGATGCGCCGAAGCGGTCGATGCCAAGGACGGCGCCCCCATCGCCCACATAACGCTCCCAACCGAGCGGCATCGCCATTTCTACAGCCAGGCGCGCCTTGACGCTGGGCGGAAGCACTTCATCCTTGTAAGCTTGCGGCTGCTGTTCAAACAGCTCCCAGCTCGGCATGCTGACTACGCGGGTGGCGATGCCCTTTCCTTCCAGCACCTCGCTCGCCTGCATGCAGAGCGATACCTCCGAACCGGTCGCCAACAGGATCAGCTGCGGCTTGCCGTCCGCCGCGTCTTTCAGGACATAGGCCCCGCGGGTGAAGCCGTCCCGCGCTTTCTCCAGCGTCTCCTTGAGCACCGGCAGGTTCTGGCGGGTCAGCACCAGCGCGACCGGCTCATCCGTGCGGCTGATGGCATAGCGCCACGCCTCATTGGTCTCGACCGCATCGGCCGGGCGCAATACCGTGAGACCCGGCATGGCACGCAGGGAGGCGAGATGCTCGATCGGCTCATGCGTCGGCCCATCTTCTCCGACCGCAATGGAATCATGCGTAAACACGTAGATGACCGGCTGCTTCATCAGGGCCGACAGGCGGATGGCCGGGCGCACATAGTCGGAGAAGACGAAGAATGTCCCGCCGTACACCTTCAGGCCGCCGTGCAGCGCCATCCCGTTGAGGGCCGCCCCCATCGCAAACTCCCGCACGCCAAACCAGATATTGCGTCCCCCGTAGGTACCCGGCAGCAGGTTGCCCCCGTCTTTGATCAGGGTGTTGTTGGAGTGCGCCAGGTCGGCAGAACCGCCGATCAGGTAGGGAACACGCTTGGCCAGGCCATTGATTGCATTGCCGGATGCGGCGCGGGTGGCCAGCTTGGTGCCCGCCTCATAGCTTGGAAGCTCCTGATCCCAGCCTGCGGGCAGTTCGCCTTTGGCGGCTGCCTGGAACTGCTGCGCCAGTTCCGGATATGCTTTGGCATACGCGGCGAAGCGTTCGTGCCATTCCGCTTCCCGCTTGGCGCCCTCTTCGGCGAGCCGTGCATAGTAGGCGGACACTTCCGCCGGCACATGGAATTCCTCTTCATGAGGCCACTGATAGTTTTGCTTGGTCAGCTTCACTTCTTCCCTGCCGAGCGGCGCTCCGTGGGAAGCGGCGGTGCCCCCTTTGTTCGGGCTGCCGTAGCCGATGGTGGTCTTCACTTCGATCAGGGTCGGCCGGTCAAGATCCTGACGCGCTTCGGCGATGGCCGCCTCAATCGCCTGCAGGTCGTTGCCGTCTTCCACGCGCAGATACTGCCAGCCGTATGCCTGATAGCGCTGGGCCACGTTCTCGGAGAAGGAGCGGCTCAATTCGCCGTCAAGCGAGATATCATTGGAATCGTACAGAACGATCAGTTTCCCCAGTTTCAGATGGCCGGCCAGCGAGGAGGCTTCTCCCGACACGCCTTCCATCAGGTCGCCATCCCCGCAGATCACATAGGTGTAGTGGTCGATGATGTCATGTCCGTCCCGGTTGTAGGTGGCTGCCAGGTGACGTTCGGCCATCGCCATGCCTACCGCCATCGCAATGCCTTGTCCAAGCGGTCCGGTCGTGGCATCGACGCCCGGGGTGTGGCCGTATTCCGGATGGCCGGGCGTGCGGCTGCCCCACTGGCGGAAATTGTGCAAATCTTCCAGCGTAACATCGTACTTCATCAAATGCAGCATGGCATATAGGAGCATCGACCCGTGTCCGGCCGACAGCACGAAGCGGTCGCGATTGATCCACCCCGGATTTTGCGGGTTTACCTTCATGAAACGGCTCCACAACACGTGGGCCATCGGCGCCGCCCCCATCGGCATCCCCGGGTGGCCGGAATTGGCCTTCTCGATCGCGTCGATCGCCAGCGTCCGCAGCGTGTTGATCGCGAGTTGGTCAACAGATAATGACTGAGTGGTCATGAACGAAGATCCTCCCTGCGAGTTATGTCATATCAACGTTCGATTATACCATAGTTTCCGAGCAGCGTATCTAGCGAGATTCATCCGCCAATCGCCGCATTGCCGCAGCATGTATCGGCGTCAAGACCCCGCGCGCGTTTTCATTGGATTTTGCTTTTCTCCGCCGCCAATGCGGCCATCGCCTGCACAAACTCATCGCCGTCGATCAGGCCCATCTGCCGCAGTTCCCGGATTTCGTCCTCCATCAGGAGCAGATCGCCCAATCGATCCCCCGTATAGATGACGATGCCGAAACGCTTCAAGAGCGCCCGCAGATCAAAACCACCGCTGTTCACGACGCTCCCTCCAGCGCCGCCTCCATCTGCCGGAAGACAGCCTCATAGTCGAACTCGAAAGGATGGCCGGTGATCACAATCACGCTGGCGCGCGGGAAACGCTGCTGCCACTCCTCCGCTTCTTCCGGGGCGACGCCGACGAGGTAGAGCGGATCATCCGCAAAGGCCCCCTCCGCCTGCAGCCGCTGAAGAAACGCCATGCTCTTCTCCTTTTCTCCCGCCACGTTCAGGATGACGAGAGCCCGTTCCAAGCCGGCCCGCATCCGCTCTTCCGTGACCGCCGCCCATGCCTTGGCGGTTGGAACGGTCGCATTCACCTGGGGAAAATAATCCAACACCTCGTCCAGCCAGTCATCTTCCTGCCAGGCGAGATAGCAAACAAACGGTTTCATGAACTGCATCACCACCTTGTGTAGGGAATCGCCGCTTCATTATAGCACGGCTTGACTTCCTCGGCACCATCACGTAAGGTTGAAAACAGGTAAGAATTCCCTCACCGAACCGGAAGAAAGAGGTTTTTTTCGTGCAAAAGAAACCGCTTGCCCTGCTCTTTGCCACCATGTTTCTGATCATGCTGGGCTTTGGCATGATCATCCCTATTCTGCCCTATTTTGCGGAAAGCGTCGGCGCTACCTCGCTGGAGATCGGCATCCTGTTCTCCAGCTACAATATCATGCAGTTTCTCTTTTCCCCCATCTGGGGAGCGCTGTCCGACAGGTTTGGCCGCAAGCCGCTGATCCTGTTCGGACTCTTCGGCTTCTCCGTCACCTTTATCCTGTTCGGTCTCTCCACGACCTACGCGGAGATGCTCGGCTACCGGATCATCGGCGGCATCGTGTCGGCGGCCGCCATCCCCACCGTCACCGCGATGGCAGCCGACCTCCTCCCTCCGGCTGAACGGGCAAAAGGGATGGGCATGATCGGGGCGGGGGTGGGGCTCAGCTTCGTGTTGGGCCCCGCGATCGGCGGGCTGCTCAGCGCCGAACACCTGACCTATCCGTTCTTCGCTGCGGGGATAGTCGCGCTGGTCACCCTCGTGTTCGCCGCCGCCGTACTGCCCGAAAGCCTGCCGCCCGGGAAACGGGGTGCCGGGAAGCGCGACAAACGGGATAATCCGCTGGTCGCCCTGTTCGGATCGATGGCGATGCTGTACAACGTGCTGTTTGTCGTCTCCTTCACCTTCGCCGGGCTGGAGACCACGTTCGCCCTGTACATCCATGACCGGTATCACCTGACCTCCCGGGATCTCGGCTACATGTTTCTGGTCATGGGCGTGATCGCGGCGATTGTCCAGGGGGGCCTGATCGGCAGGATGGTCAGGAAATGGGGCGAACCCAACGTCTTGTCGCTCGGCCTTCTGCTGTATGCCGTCGGGTTTGCGTCCATCCTGCTGGCCGATTCGTTCTGGAGCTTCGCCTTCAATCTCTCCCTCTTCGGCGCCGGGCAGGGGATGATCCGCGCCACCGCCACCTCGCTGATTACCCAGCGGACGACGCAGGGCCAAGGGGTAACCACCGGGACGATGGGCTCGATGGACAGCCTTGGCCGCATTCTCGGGCCGCTTGCCGGCGGGGCGCTGTATGGCTGGTCTCCAAACGCGCCGTTTGTGCTGGGCGCCGTGCTGATTCTGCTGATCCTAATCCTCTTCCGCACCCGCAGCGGAGACCTGGGGAATTCGCAGGCTTGTTAACCTGTAGAACGGTGAGATCATCACCCGTATGGAAAAACATACCTGGATGCTTTCCGCATGCCAGGGAGAACGGAGGACCGCATGAATCCAGGCTATGAAACGTATCGCGTGGTGGATAAGGCACCCAGCGTAGATGAGTATCTGCGTTTGCGCAGGGAAGCAGGATTAAGTGAAAAGCGGGCGGAAGCGGCTGCAGTCGGCCTTGCCAACAGCCTGTTTGCCGTCACGATCTACCATCACGATTCGGCTGTCGGGATGGGCCGGATTATCGGTGACGGCGGCTGCTTTTATCAGATCGTGGATATTGCGGTCATGCCCGCACACCAGGGCAAGGGGCTGGGCAAGCTGATCATGGAGCGTCTCATGCACTATTTGGACACCCACGCCCATCCGACCGCCTACGTCAGCTTGATTGCCGATGTTCCGGCCAATCAGCTTTATGAGAAATTCGGCTTCCAGCCAACCGCCCCCCGTTCCGTGGGCATGTACAAACGCTACTGACATTCCGGAAGTCGGAACCGCACTCGGGCGGCGCTTCCTTGCAAAAAAACCGCAGGCATATACCTGCGGCATTATCACGTTAACAACAACGCTTCCAGTATGGGAGAAGGCTATTCTTGAAACAGCATCTTCCCTGTCTTCACATCGATAAACTGGATCGTCGTGTAGGGGGCCAATTCCGCCCTGCCGACGACATACGGATAAGCGATCACCTGGGGATACATCCTGCCCGGTTCCGGAGAAGTAAGCTGGACATACACCTTCAACTGTTCCGCGCTCATCTCCTGCTTGACGATCCGGATGCCATAACCGGGGTTGGGAACCGCCCCGCGCGCGATGACATACAGATTCCCCATTCTGTGGATGCCTGTGGTCATTTTTGCCTGATTGACGAACGCCTTTTCCTCCGCGCTCAGCGTTCCCATCTCCACCATAACGAACGTGTCTGTCTCCCCCTTTTTATCCAGCTCCACCCGGTGGGCCGCTGCATTCCATGTGACCTGCAGCCCCAGCTGTTCACAGATCCAGCGCAGGGGCATATAGACGATGTTTCCCTGGCGGACAGCCCCCTGATCGATCTTCTGCCAGCGGTCGGTCCGCACTTCACTGCTGTTTACCCTGAATGTGAAGGAGTGGCCGTTCAAGGTGACCGTAACCGTTTCCTTGTCGCTGGACAGCTTGCCGTTTATCAGGCGAGCCAGGTCGTCTGCCGCCACCAGGATCCGGCCGTTCAGAAGGAGCGGAGGGGATTTCAACACCGCTGCCTGCTGCTGAAAACTCACCTGTATGCCCGATGCTGCCATCGAAGGCTGGCTGAAGAGGAAAAGCCCGCCCAGAACCAATGCCCATGCTGCCTGTCTGTTCATTGTCAACATCCCTTTCCCTTGGCACATTCTATCTGCATGGACGCAGCCGCCGCCAAAAATGTTTCAGTAATCCAGCATTGCCTTTCACGGATCGGAAAATAACGAGCAGGTTTTTGAGAATACTGTGAATAAGACTTTAAGCATAATCAAACGGGAACGCACACTCCATCACAGTGCTGTTCTTGCATGTTAGAAAGGAGAAGGTTGCAGTGGCAAATGCCAATCAAAAAATTACCACGTTTTTCATGTTCGACGGGAAGGCGGAAGAAGCAATGAAATTTTATACTTCTTTGTTTGACATGTCAGAAATCATCAGCATCACTCGGTATGGAGCAAATGAGGGCGGAGTGGAGGGAACGGTGAAGCATGCCCTGTTTTCACTAAAAGGTGAACAGTTTATGTGCATAGACAGCAGCGTGAAGCATGAGTTTACATTTACTCCTGCCATCTCATTGTATGTAACATGTGATACGGAAGAGGAGATTGATCGGCTCTTTGCGGCGTTGTCAGAAGACGGTACCGTTCTCATGCCGCTGGCAGCGTATCCATTCAGCGAAAAGTTTGGCTGGGTTGCAGACAAATACGGTGTTTCATGGCAATTAAACCTGACAAAGTGAGATATTGACAATATTATGTAATATAAGATATTATCGTATTGAGATTTTTATCTCCTTCCCCGTGAACAACGGAGAAGTAAAACAGAGAATATTGTTCATGAGTGTGTTTGACCTCCGGGAGTGACGGGGTCGTTAATACGTAGAATATCACTCACTCGTATGTTTAGCGGATTCCCTCAGTAGCATGAGGGAATTTTTTATGGAGGTAAGAATGAAATTTGCTTCTGTTTCTAATGACTTTTTTAAACTGTGCTCTTTTGACAAAGAGTTATTAGAAAACTCTAACAGAAGACCCTATTTAATTATAGTCAAATTAAAGTACAATGGGAAAAGACAAGATTTTGCTATACCATTAAGATCGAATATCTCAAGCACAACACCAAGAGAGCAATATTTCCCCTTACCTCCAAGAAAATCGACAAGCAAGGGACGCAAGCACGGGTTACATTACATAAAAATGTTTCCTATAAGGAAAGAATTTTTGCAAAAGTTTCATACTGATAAAGACCCGTATTATCAAATGCTTGTAAAATTCATTGACAAAAGAAAAAAGCAAATCATCACTGAAGCTCAAGAATATCTTGACAAATATGAATCTGGGTATCGATTTGAATATGCCACTGATATACATGGTATATATTTAACACTACAAGAAGCATTCCCTGCTAAAGAGGCAGCTTACGTGGTAGAATCGTCAAAAGATGAAGATAAAAATTTGTAACCATTATCAAAGCATAATGGTTTTTGTTTTTGCTCCTCCACTTTTCCTTTCCGCTGCACGGTGGCTCACGCCAAAAATGATTCCGACAGCCCGTATCTTCCAGCAAGATACGGGCTGTACGTGTCAGACGGCAAATTTTTTGATCGCGTCATTCAGATCCTGCGCCATGCGGCTGAGCGAATCCGCCGTACCCGCGATCTCTTCCATCGCGGCCAGCTGTTCTTCGGACGCCGCGGCCACCATGCGGGCGTTCTCTTCCGTTGCGACCGCGATTTGCATCATCTCGTCGACTGCAGCCGTTACCTGGCGGGAACCGGCACTCATCTGGGAGGCAGCCGCGCTCACCTCCTGCACCTGGGCGGCTGCCCGCTGCGCCGCCTGCAAAATGCGGTCGAAGGCAGCACCCGCCTTTTCGACGACACGCATGCCGGTCTCCACTTCCCTTGAACCGGTATCCATCACTTCGACCGCCCGCGTGGTATCTGCCTGAATGATGGCAATCAGCGCGGTAATGCGTCCGGCCGACTCCTGCGATTGCTCGGCCAGTTTCCGCACCTCGTCCGCCACCACGGCAAAGCCCCTGCCGTGCTCGCCGGCCCGGGCCGCTTCGATGGCGGCGTTCAAGGCCAACAGATTGGTCTGGGCGGAAATGCTGTTGATCGCTTCCACGATCAGGCCGATCTCCTGGGAACGTTCCCCCAGCACGCGTATCACCGATGCCAGATCACTGACGGCATCATGAATCAGCTTGATCTGGCCGACCGCCTGCTGGATCGCTTCATTGCCCTGTTCGGCCTCTCTCGCCGTCAGCTCGGAAGCTTCCGCAACAACGGCCGCAGTCTCTGCCACCCGCTGGATGCCGTTGGACAGCTCCTGCATGGTGTGGACCCCTTTTTCGGCACCGATTCGCTGCGTTTCGGCACCGCGCGCCACCTCCTGGATGGAACAGGCGATCTGGTTGGTTGTGTCGGTGGTCTGTTCCATGCTGGCGGAGAGCTCTTCGGCCGAAGCCGCCACCTGTTCGGTCGTTACGGATACCTGCTCGAGCAACTGGCGCAGATTGACAACCATGCCGTTCACCGCCTGGGAAAGCTGGGCAATCTCATCGTTTCCCCGGCTGTCCAGCTGTGCCACCCGCAGATTGCCGGAAGCCACCTGATTGGCGACATCGGTTATTCCGGACAACGGCTTGGTCACTTTGCGGTACAGCAGGAAGAACGTCGTCAACACGCAGCCGATCAAGAGCATAGTGATGCCCGCCGTCACATAGGAAATCAGTTCAAACCTGCGGATCGCTGCATCCGCTTCGCTTTCGGCCCGTTGATTGATCGTCTCCTGAAACTGCTTGATCGGATCAAGCACCCTCTTCTGCTTCTCCTTGTACAGGCTGCCGAACACCAGCAGGCGGGCGCTGGGCAGATTTTTTTCCTGCACGGCCCGAAACGCCTCTTCCTCCTGCGCCTCCACTTCCTTCAGATGGGCAATCGCCTGCTTGAGCAGGTCGATCTCTTCCTGGGGAGCGTTCAGTTCCGTCAGCCTCTTGATCACCCGTTCGCTCGTCTTTGTCTCGTTCTTTTCGCGCTGATAGTTGGCATAATGCTCCTGTTCGCCGAAAATGGAATACTGACGCGCTTCCTCGGTCAAATATACCACCGACGCCATCAGCTCATCGCCGAGCCTTTTGAACTCCTCTTTTCTGACTACGGCGTTCCGCTGTTCGCGAAAGCTGACATCAAGCAGAAAAATGCTGCCGATCGTCAGGATGGACAACAGCGCGACGAGACCGCTTGTCAGCTTCAGCCTTGTTGCGATTCTCATTTGTTTCCCCCTCCTTGCCAACAAAAAACCCCTTTTGCTTCCATCACTGGCAAAAGGGGTGCAGCATGCTGTCCGGCCAGCCGCAGTGCCGCCGCAGGCCCGTGCTCAACGTCCCTACCTTTTGACACCCTTGTCAAAATATGTAGGATTGTACGACTGCTTCTATTGTAAACATTTCCATTTTTTTAAGCAAGATGAACTTCTATGCCGTCAAGGTAGCTGCTGCAGCATCAGATTGCCCATCAATACGACAACCGGAATCGTCGCGATCGCCGTCAATGTGGAGAAAACGGTCGTCATCGCCCCCATCTCCTCATCGGCGGCATAGCGGGCAAACAGGATCGAAGCCATCGCAATGGTCGGCATGGCGGTTTGGATGATAATGATGTGGGCCAGGTCTCCGTCCAGCGGAAAGAGGCAGAGCAGCGCGGCCGCCAGCAGCGGGTAGACGCAAAGCTTCAGCGCGAGGGGAAGCCCCAAAACCGGCAGCGGCACACGTTTCTTGTTTTTCAGCAGGGCGGGAATCAGCATGCCGATATAGATCATTGCCAGCGGTGAAGCCAGCTTGGCCAGGGTTCCGGTCAGCTGCCTGACGATCTCCGGGGGATGGTAGCCGATCACCGCGATGGTTAACCCGCCCAGGATGGCAAACATCGGAATGTTAACCATCGAGCGCAACCCGCTGAGAGAAAAGCTTCTCTTCTCCTGCAAAAGCATGACGCCCAGCGTCCAGATGGTAAAATCGAGTCCCGCATCAAACACGGCGGCCAGCAAAGCTCCTTTTGCGCCGAACAGGGCGGCACACAGGGGAATCCCGATAAACCCGGTATTCCCGCAACCGGAGAGAATCGCCAACTGCCGCGCCTGGCTGGCGGGAAGGCGGAGCATCCTGGCCCCCAGCCAGCCGAGAAAAATGCCCATACAGGTAAACAGAATGGCGATGGCAAAAATGGCAAAGATCTGGGTCAGCAGCGACCGATCAATCGGCAGTTGAAAAATGCCGTCCAGAATGATGCAGGGCATCGCCACATTGACGATGATCATGATCAGCAGCTGGCGGGAGTCGCCGCCGAGCGGAAGGCGCATGCCGATCAAGGCCCCAATCCCGATTATGACCGCCATCACGGCGATCGACGTCAGCAGTGTCGTCAGTTCCACGTCCGTATCCTCCGTCGGTTTCCTGGTGCGATTGCAGCCAAATATACATTGAAGTATACCTTATCTGTCGGAATATTGAAAAGATGCCATCTCTTTCACCCATTGTAAAGGAGACAAACGCCTGACGGGCAGCATGATTGAGCAAAGTCATAGGATTTGTTATTGTAAAAAGGCAAGATTTGGAGGAGGGTGGATATGGGAAAGGTCCTGCGATTTGAGTTTCAAGTGCCAAATCCTGAACAAGCCATTCAGTTCTACACGAATTGTTTTCATTGGAAATTTGAAAAGATGGTTGGTCATGATTATTGGTTTATTACAACGGGTGAGAGCGATAAACCTGGCATAGATGGCGGCTTGATGAAGTCTCCTGATGGTGGAACAAGAACCACAATCTCTATTGAAGTCCCTTCTGTTGATGAATATCTCAACAAAGTCGTTGAGAACGGCGGGAAAGTGGTTGTACCCAAAACTGCTGTCCCTGGAATGGGATATTTCGCGTATTGTGTTGATCCCCAGGGTCTATTATTTGGAGTGTCCGAGGTAAACCCTGACGCATCGTCGTGATATCAGAAAACCCGGGGTGATGCCCCGGGCCCAGTGTGCAGACAAAGTCTGTCGATCATGGGTGACGGTTCCCGCTCGCTCTCTTGACGACCCGCGGGAAGTGGGCCGTGCCCGTACCGAAACGCGACGCGGGCAGGGGGCTCAACATCTGGGTACGCCACCCTGTGCTCCCGCGTCTTTTTATTCAATCGTAAACCACTGCAGCCCTTCATACTCCAGGCGATCACAGGTGCGCAGGAGATCTCCGCAAACCGGTACGGCCTGCTCCAGCGGGATGCACCAGGCCAATGGAAACGCCACCTCCGCACCCTCGACCGTCAGATTTTGCATCACCCCGTCCGGCTGATAAGCGGCCAGCACGAAATGCCGTTCCGCCGGCTCGTGTTCTTTCCACTGCACCAGCACCAGGCCACTGTTCCCCCCGGCTACCACCAGATCGACATGTTCGCCGTAAGCCGCATGAACCAGCGTATGCGTGGTGCCGTTCAAACTGGCGATCTCCTTCAAGACATGATGCCAGGCCGCGTGCTCCACTTCCTGGCCGGAAGCGTCCGTATACATGCGCCAATCGTTCATCGCCACGTCTCCTTTGGGACGCAATCCCCCTGCCGTCATGCGGCCGAAGGGGGATGCGCGGTACCCACTTAATTTTGCGCTTCTTCTTTCTTGTATTCCACCACGACCTGGGTACCCAGCCCGCCGCGCGCGTTCCAGTTCGCCTCAATCCGCATGTAGAGCGGGTCGCAGCAGGCCACCAGATCGTTCAGGATGCGGTTGGTCGCATGTTCCTGATAGATGCCCACGTTGCGGTAGGAGGTGAGGTAGTATTTCAGCGACTTCATCTCGATCAGCTTCTCATTGGGGATCAGATAAATCTTCAGCTCGGCGAAGTCAGGCAGACCGGACCACGGGCAGACCGAGGTGAATTCGCTGGTCGGCATCATGATTTCCGTCCGCTTGCCGACATATTCGTACGGAATGGTCTCCAGGATATCGACCATGATGGCCGATTCGTCCTGGGTATCAAAACGGATATTGTTGTACTTGCTGTGATCGTGTTCCACTCGTGCCATGAAAAAGCACCTTCCTTTCCTTTATTACCATGTGATGGGAATGGCATAGGGGATCGGGTCCGGAGCACCGGCTTCCCGGAACCCCTTGATCCGCAGGCGGCAGCTGTCGCAGACGCCGCACGCCTTTTCCCCTCCCTGATAGCAGGAGGTCGTCAGATGATAGGGAACGCCCAGCGACAGGCCGAGCCGGATCGTCTCCGCCTTGCTCAAATGGCTTAATGGGGCTTCAATGGCAATCTGTGCCCCTTCGGAACCTGCCCGCGTCGCCAGATTGACCGTTTGCGTCATGGACTCGATAAAGGCGGGCCGGCAGTCGGGATAGCCGCTGTAATCGACGGCGCTGACGCCGATGTAGATCCGCGTGGCGCCGATCACCTCGGCATAGGCGGTCGCCAGCGACAAAAAGATCAGGTTGCGCGCCGGTACATACGTGGCCGGAATTCCATCCGCCACGCCCCCCGTCGGCACGTCGATGTTGTCGTCGGTCAGCGCGCTGCCGCCGATCTCCCGCAGAAAGCCCATCTGTACGATCTTGTGGGCCCGGGCCTGATAGAAGCGGACTACCGCCTTCGCCTGTTCGACTTCCCGCTTGTGCAGCTGGCCGTAATCAAACGTGATCGGATACGGTTCAAAGCCCGCCGCTTTGGCGATGCCCATGCATGTCGTGCTGTCGAGACCGCCGCTCAGCACGACCACCGCTTTGTTGTTGGCTGACATGCCGGTTTCCTCCTTTCAGACGCCCCGCGCGTCCGGATGCCAGATGACTTTATGGATCTGCAGATTCAGCTTCACCTGTTTTCTGCCCGATGCAAGCAGCAGCTCCGCCAGGCGGGCGGGCGGCATCGTTTCCCACACCGGGCTGAACAGCGGCAGCGCCCGGGGCCGGTAGGTATCCAGCACCTGGCAGGCCACCTCGAAATCGTGCTCGTCGCCGATGACGAACTTGCATTCGTCCCGTTCATCCAGCAGCGCCAGATTGCCGGGCAGCATGCGGTCCATCTCCCGGCTGGACGGCAGCTTCCAGTCCATGATGAAGCGCACTTTGGCCGCCGCTTCCGGATGGCTGTCGCGCAGGGCGGCAAACGGCTCCAGCGGGACCGCCCCGTTCGTTTCAATATGAACGTCCGTCACGCAGGGGATGGATGCCAAGGCTTCCACCAGCGCGAGCGACTTCTCCCCGTGCATCAGCGGTTCCCCGCCTGTCAGGCACACGTAGGGATTGCCGAACGATGCGACCCGCTCCGCAATCTCCTCCACCGTCGCGTAAAATTCAGCCGGGTGGGGAGCATAACTGTAGGTGGTATCGCACCAGGCGCAGCGCAGGTTGCAGTTGTACACCCGGACAAACGTCGTCGGAAAACCGGCCCGCGTTCCTTCCCCTTCAATCGTTTGAAACAGTTCCACCATCGGCAGCTTCATGTTGGTCGCATTCATCTACGCTTCCTCCATCCACTCCCGTTTCATGGTCCCGAAGCTGTTCGGGGTTTCGTACAGCTTCAGTTCCTCGATGCGGAACCCTTTTTCTTTCCAGCCTTCTTCCACGAGATACCGGTCGATCTCCTCCCACAGCCAGACGAGGAGGTTTTCCACCGTCGTGTTCATCGGCGGCAGGGTTTCATTCAGATAGCGGTGATCCAGCTTATCTTTAAGCCGTTCCTCATAGATCTGTTTGATCACGCCGAAGTCGATGCTCATCCCCTTGTCGTCGGGGTACCCGCTGATCGTCACCTCCAGCCGGTACGTATGACCATGCAGGCTGATGCATTTGCCCTCATGGTTGTGCATGTGGTGGGCGGCATCAAACGTAAACACCTTGCTGATCGCCACCCGCTTCCGATGGTAGCGGAGCTGTTCGGGCTGGATATCCTCATACAGGCGCTGCAGCTTGCGCGGAATGTCAAACGTTGCCATTTTACGCGTTCACCTCCGCCTGCGGGGCTGTTCGCTTGCCCATCTGTTTGATCAGCAGATACGAGAGCGGTGTATCGATGACGGCAATGGCCGTTTTTACCAGATACTGAAAGAGGATCATCTGCAGCAGGGCGGCGGTCGGCATGGTGCCGGCAAAGGCGACGCCGATGAAGATCACCGTGTCCAAGAGCTGGCTGACCAGCGTGGAGCCGTTCTTGCGTAGCCAGAAGCGCCTGCCTCCCGTCTTTCGCCTGATCCAGTGGAACAGCTTCACATCGGCCATCTGCGCCACGAAGTAGGAAAGCAGGCTGGCGATCACGATGCGCAGCGACGAAGACATGATGGCAGCGTACGACTCCTGGTGGGGCCAGAATGACGCGGCCGGGAGCGCGATCGTCGCCTGGACGAACAGCAACATCAGCAGATTGGCGAAAAAGCCGGCGTACACCACCTGTTTGGCCCGTTTCTCTCCGTAAAGCTCGCTGATGGCATCCGTCAGCAGATAGGTGAAGGGATACCCGATGACCGCCGCAGGAAGAATCATTCCCCAGAGGTCAATCACCTTCGCCGACACGATGTTGGCTACCACCAACAGGGCCACGAACGCGGTGGAGAGGTAAAGAAAGCGTGTGTCGTGTTGCTCGTTGTACATGCCCATACGGCATCCTCCTTGTCTGAGAGCAGCCCAACAAACAAAAAACCACTCTGCAACGCCCCGGAGAAATCAGACAGAGCGGAGAGTGGTACAGTTTCTTGCACTGCTCTCCCCTAGTTTTGTTTTACGAGAGGTGGGGGTTTCGAACTCTCGCCTATTTACCTTCTAGATATTATCAGATGGACAAACCGTTGAGAAGCAAAAGTTTTCGGATGTATTGTATTGACAAATCAATCAAACAAGGCTACATTACATACATCCAAATCATATCGGTTTACTGGGGGATTCATCATGAAAAAATTGTTCTCATTCGCTACCATCGCTTCGCTCTTGGTTCTTTTGGCCGGCTGCGGCTCGTCCGGCAATCAGGCGGCTCCCGCTCCTGCCCCTGCTCCGTCCGCTTCGACGGAACCGGCGAAACAGCAGTCGCTGCTTGATAAAATCAAAGCGGAAGGCAAAATCAAGATCGGAACGGAAGGCACCTACGCGCCATTTACCTTCCACGACCAATCCGGCAAGCTGACCGGTTTTGACGTCGAGGTGGTTACCGAAATCGCCAAACGCCTCGGCGTGGAACCGGAATTTTTGGAAACCCAATGGGATGCGATGTTCGCCGGGCTGGATGCGGAGCGCTTCGACGTGATCGCCAATGAGGTCAGCATCCGTCCCGACCGTCAGGAAAAATACGATTTCTCCGATCCGTACATCGTCTCTTCCGCTGTGCTTGTCGTGCACAAGGAGAACAACACGGTGAAGGATTTCAAAGATATCAAGGGATTGAAGGCAGCGCAAACCCTGACGAGCAACCTGACCGACATCGCCCGTAAAAACGGCGCCGAGATCGTCGGGGTGGAAGGCTTCAACCAGGCGATTGACCTGTTGGCTTCCAAGCGTGTCGATGTGACCATCAACGACGGGTTGTCCGTACTCGACCTGCTGAAACAGAAGCCAAACACTCCGATCAAAATCGTAGCCAAAGACCCGAATGGTTCCAAAAACGGCTTCATGTTCCGCAAAGGCAATCCCGAACTGGTGGAAGCGTTCAACAAAGCCCTGGATGACATGAAAAAAGACGGCACATATCTGAAAATCTCCGAGAAATGGTTTGGCGCCGATGTTTCCAAGTAATTGGTTCGAAAACCCTGAACGCGCAGAGCGTCTCATCCAGATTGCCCAAAGCTCCTTTCTCCCTTTGGTGAAAGGAGCTCTCACTTATACGCTGAGTTTGACGCTGCTCTCCTTTGCATTCGGTCTGATGCTGGCGATCGTGACCGCGCTGGCCCGCATTTCCAGGGTGAGCGTGCTGATCGGCATCGCCCGCGCATATGTGTCAATCATCCGGGGCACTCCGTTGTTGGTGCAGTTGTTTATCATTTTTTACGGCTTGCCAAGCGTCGGGATCACCATCGATCCGTTCCCCGCCGCCGTGATCGGCTTCTCGCTCAATGTCGGGGCTTATGCCTCGGAGATCGTCCGGGCGGCGATCCTCTCCATCCCCAAGGGACAGTGGGAGGCCGCCTATTCCATCGGCATGACGTACACGCAGGCCCTGCGCCGGATTATCCTGCCGCAGGCGGCCCGCGTCTCCGTCCCGCCGCTCTCCAACTCCTTTGTCAGTCTGGTGAAGGACACGTCGCTCGCCGCCTCGATTCTCGTCTCCGAGATGTTCCGCAAGGCGCAGGAGATCGCCGCTGCCACCTATGAGCCGCTGCTGGTCTACAGCGAAGCCGCCTTGATCTACTGGGTGATCTGCCTGGCGCTCTCCTTCCTGCAGGACTGGCTGGAGCAGCGGTTGGACCGCTATGTCGCGAGGTAGGAGGCTGAAACATGATTGAGATTACAAATCTGCAGAAACAGTTCGCCGGTCGCGATGTGCTGCGCGGGATCTCGTTGACAATCGAAAAGGGAAAAGTGCTGGTTATCATCGGACCGTCCGGTTCCGGCAAAACCACCCTGCTGCGCTGCCTGAATCTCCTGGAAACGCCGGATCTCGGCACCATCCGCATCGGGGATGTGAAGCTGGACTTCGCGCAGAAAACGGACAAGGCGCTGATTACCCGGCTGCGCAAACAGACGGGCATGGTGTTTCAAAACTACAACCTCTTTCCCCATATGACCGCGCTGGAAAACGTCATGGAGGGGCCGGTCACCGTCAAGAAGGAGCCCAAGGAGGCCGCCCGCGCCAAAGCCCTCTCCCTGCTCACCAAAGTGGGGCTGGCCGACAAGGTGGATGCATATCCGTATCAGCTCTCCGGCGGACAGCAGCAGCGCGTCGGCATCGCCCGGGCGCTGGCGATGGACCCGCAGGTGATGCTCTTTGACGAGCCCACCTCCGCTCTTGACCCCGAACTGGTGGGCGAAGTGCTGAAGGTGATGAAAGAGCTGGCCAACGACGGCATGACCATGCTGGTGGTCACCCATGAGATGGGCTTCGCCCGCGAGGTGGCGGACGAAGTCATCTTTATGGATCAGGGCGTCATTGTTGAACGGGGGAACCCGGAGACGCTGTTTGCCCATCCGCAGGAAGAGCGAACCCGCCAATTCCTGCAGTTGCTACTATAAAAAAACCCTATGCGATCGCTTGAAGTGCACCCCTTAGAATAGACATTGGAAAAACCCTAGGGAAATCCGATGTAATTCTAGGGGGTGCATTTTTATGCCGCTTTCTCCAGATCTCGCGCAGCGGATATTACCAATATTTAAAGCGTCAAGGCTACCACGACATGCTGCTGAAGGTTGGCGCCCGAATCAGCATGTCTCGCCGCGGCAATTGTTTGGACAATGCCGCCATGGAGAGCTTCTTCTCGCATTTGAAAGCGGAAGCGCTCTACCCTTATGATATACGAAGTGTGGAAGAGGCACAAAGGCGAATTGAGGAATATATCCGCTTTTATAACGAAGAACGCATTCAGATCAAATTAAAAAAGCAAACGCCCGTAGAATACAGGCGTCAGCTTGCGGCCTAACAGCCGGGGTTTTTCTTATTGTCTACAAAATGGGGTCTTGACCACACGCACCGCATAGGTTTTTTTCCTTAGACGCCGTTTGTGAATTACTCTTCACCCAGGAAGAAGATCAAAAAGAAGATAATAATGAAAATAAAGAAAAAACCACCCCGATGAAAGCCGAAACCGAAACCGCTCATTTTCTCTCCTCCTCAATACGGTATTTAGAAAGTAGGTTCTCACAGGAACCACCATTCTGAAAACAGTGTATGAGAGGAGGGAATCGCTGGCTTGCACACTCGTCTACGCTCGGTCAAAATGGGTTAGGGTATATTTACCGATTTTTTACGGGATGTCCACCGATTCTCTACGCGGGCTTAACATCCCCGGTTTACGATGAGGGTGGTCAGACCCTACGATGGACATATGCGTCCTCCATGTTTGTGCCGCTGTTCAGTTTGAACCTTCTGCTGACGGCGGCCTTTTTGTGCGGTTGTCAGAAAAAATTCCCCCAACGCATACGCCGCGTGCGTCGGGGGACAGGGGCGCCTGTTTATCGGCTGAAAGAAGCGCCTTCGGGATTCAGGTACTGCCGGAGCTCTTCATAGAAGGCGGGGTTGCATGCCATCACGCTGCTTTTCTGATCGTGCGGAAGCGGTTCGCCTGTCATGCGGGTAACCACTCCGCCAGCCTCCTCCACGATCACTCTGCCTGCGGCAAAGTCCCAGGCATTGAGCGACAGGCTGACATAGCCGTCCAGCCTTCCCGCAGCCACATAGGACATCTCCAGGGCCGCGCTGCCCAACAGGCGCATGCCGCGTACCTTTCCGGCCAGCTTCTTGACGATCAGGTCGATCCCCATCTGCTCGGCCCGTTTGTTCCAGAACACGCTGGTGCACAGCAACGCCTCTTCCAGCTTCACCTGCCGCTCCAACCGCAGGCGCCGGCCGTTCAGATAGGCCCCTGCGCCCTTCACGGCGTAAAACATCTCGTCCCGGGACGGGTCAAACACTACACCGACCAACCCCTCCCCTTTATGGTAAACGGCAATGGAAACGGCAAAATTGATCTGCTGGTGCACAAAGTTGGTCGTTCCGTCGATCGGATCGATGATCCACAAGGTGTCATATTGGCTGGGGTCCCCTTTGAAGGTGCTCTCTTCCGCCAGGATGCCATGGTCGGGAAACTGCTGCAGGATGGTTTCCACCACATGTTTTTCCACTTCCTTGTCCACGGCCGTCACCAGATCGGAAGCGGAGGTTTTGTATTCGACCAGAAAGGGTTGTTTCAATCGTTCCAGGCTTAACGCTCCCGCTGATTTCGCGCAGTGGAGTGCCATCTCCTTGAGAGCTTCGATTTGCACTGGTTGCAAGCGGATCGCCACCTAAATCTTGACTTTCCTTTAGTGTACCACATTTTGTCACGACGAAGAAAGGAGGCCCTGTGAGGACCTCCCTGTTTGCCGTCAGCAGCAGCGGGAAACGCCGCCCTTTTCATAACGGTCGCGCAGCGCGCACATGTAATACTCCTTTTCCGACATGGGAAACGCGCCGGGCGCCGCATGATTGGCGTACCAATGCTTGAGATAACGATCATAGTCCGGCATGCCGAAGATGAATTTGATGGTGGACCTGGTCTGACGCAGGAACCTACGGATCGCTCTCAGCTTCTGCTTCATGCCAAGACATGTCCTTTCGGATCGTAGTAGTCGTCGCCCTTGGATTGCACATACGGCGATTCCTGCAGTTCATACTGCTTGCCGTTCAAAATGCTGATCCACAGGCGCAGGCCGTCGAGAATGATGCCGACGGTGATCACCATGAAGATGGCGCAGACCACCGCATCGATCTGGTCGTTGAGAATCATCTTCTGGGCGGCTTCCACCGTTTTGACGCCGGGCGGCAGCGTGCCTTCCGCCAGGGCCTTCTTGAATGTTTCCGCATGCGTCAGGAAGCTGATGCTGGCTTTTTCGTGGAACAGCTTTTGCCACGCGGCGGTCAGGGTCGAGATCGACAGCCATGCCATCGGCACCAGTGTGACCCACGAATAGCGGGCTTTGCCCATCTTGAAGATGATGGTCGTCCCCACCGTGAAGGCGATGGCGGCCAGCATCTGGTTGGCGATGCCAAACAGCGGCCAGAGCGTGAAGATACCCCCCAGCGGATCATAGACACCTTGCAGGAGGAAATACCCCCAGCCGAGGGTGATCAATGCGGAACCGATCAGGTTGCCCGGCAGCCAATTCACTTCCTTCATCTTCGGAATAACGTTGCCCAGCAGGTCCTGCACCATGAAACGCCCCACACGGGTACCGGCGTCAATGGTCGTCAGGATGAAAACGGCTTCAAACAGAATGGCGAAGTGATACCAGAAGGCTTTAAATCCACCGAAAAACCCGGCGAAGATGGTGGCCATCCCGATGGCGAGCGATGGTGCGCCCCCTGTGCGGGAAAGAATCGTCTTCTCCCCGATATCGTTGGCCATGGCCGTGATCTGGTCAGGAGTGACAGTAAAGCCCCATTCGGTGATTTTGGCAGCGGCTGCGGCCGCGTCCGCGCCGATCACGGCAGCCGGAGAGTTGACGGCGAAGTACATGCCGGGCGTCAGCACGCAGGCGGCGATCATGGCCATGATGGCAACCGCCGATTCCATCAGCATCCCGCCGTATCCGATCATCGGCGCATGCGATTCCTTGGCGATCAGCTTGGGCGTCGTCCCCGAAGAGACAAGCGCGTGGAAGCCGGAGACAGCTCCGCAGGCAATCGTAATGAAGAGGAACGGGAACAGGTTGCCGGCGAATACCGGGCCGGTGCCGTCGATAAATCTGGTCAGCGCAGGCATTTGCAGCGGCGGCAGCGTCAATACGATCCCCACCGCCAGCACGGCGATGGTGCCGATTTTCAGGAACGAGCTGAGATAATCACGCGGTGCCAGCAGCAGCCAAACCGGCAGAACGGAAGCGATGAACCCGTAGATGATGATCATCCAGGCGAGCTGCGGTTTCGTGAAGGTGAACGCAGGTCCCCAGGTGGGCGATTCGGCAACCGCCTGGCCCCACCAGAGCGCGACGAACAGCAGCACCAATCCGATCAGGGAACCTTCCAGGACGCGGCCCGGCCGGATATAGCGCATGTACAGCCCCATCAGGATGGCGATCGGCAGGGTCATGAAGATCGTGAAGGTGGCCCAGGGCGAATCGGCGAGAGCGTTTACCACAACCATCGCCAAAACGGCAATCAAAATCACCATGATGGCCAGGATGCCGATCAGGGCGAGAAAACCGCCGACCGGGCCGATCTCTTCCTTGGCAATCTGGCCCAGGGTTTTGCCGTTGCGGCGCATGGAACCGAACAGGATCACGAAGTCTTGGACGGCTCCGCCCAGCACGACCCCGACGATGATCCAGATCGTGCCCGGCAGATATCCCATTTGGGCCGCCAGCGTCGGACCCACCAGCGGGCCTGCCCCCGCGATAGCCGCGAAATGGTGGCCGAACACAATCCATTTGTTGGTCGGTACGAAATCTTTGCCGTCATTGTTCACTTCAGCCGGGGTGGCGCGGTTGTCGTCCAGTCCCATCACTTTGTTGGCAATGAACCGGCTGTAAAAACGATAAGCAACCGCATAAGTGCAAAAAGCAGCCGTCAAGAGCCAGAACGAGTTGACGGATTCTCCCCGGGACAGCGCCAGCGTGCCGAAGCCGACAGCGCCCAATGCGGCGATTCCGCCCCAGATGATGGCAGAAAGAAACCATTTTTGCATCAGATCTTCTCCTCCTTTTTCCTTGAAATTGAAAGATAAGTACCTGACTATAAAATAGCAGGGAAGGGCAAACGGAAAAATGGGAATTGTCTAAACTGTAAAAAAAAGCGCACAAACGGATGAAATGTGTGCGCGAAATTGAAAGCGGTTTCGTTGAGTGCATCTTGCCCTCGCCGACGTCCGCCACCTAGAACCCCAGCCGGCGCTTTACCTCTTTTACCGCATTGCGGCTGACGGGAATTTCCGTTTTTTGCTGGTCCTGCATCACCAGATGAACCGCCCCTTTAAACCACGGCACCAGCTCCGCCGCCTTGTTCAGATTGACGATAAACGCCCGGTGCGTTCGGCAAAACTGCTGCTCGGGAAGGCGGCTTTCCAGTTCCTGCAGGGTGAACGAAGTGGCATACTGCTCCGTCTCCGTGTGAATTACCGCGTTTCTTCCTTCCACGGTGGCGAAAACGATGTCCTCCGGATCAATCAGCAGGATCTTGCCGTTTTTCTCGCCCGGGATGCGCCTCGGTCCTCTCTCCGTCAGCACCGTCTGGAGAAGGGAGGCGATTCGCTCCTCCAGCTCGGAGCGCGGGTTGGCATCTGCGGCGCGCTGCCCCTGCCATTTTCGGATGCGGCAGACGGTCTTCTCCAGGCGATGCAGGCTGAAGGGTTTGACAATATAATCGACCGCCTCCGTCTCAAAGGCGCGGACGGCGTACATGTCATAAGCGCTTGCAAAAATCACCATCGGGGGATTGCCCATGGTTTCCAGGATCTCCTGGCCCACATCGACGCCATCGCGATCATGCAGATGGATATCCAGGAATACGGCATCCGGCTCCGCTTCCGGGATTTGTTCCAGCGCTTCCTCGCCGCTTGCCGCCTCCCCGATCACCGTGATATCGGGAAACTGCTCCAGCAGGTAGCGCAGCTCCGCTCGCGCCGGCATTTCATCATCCACGAGAAACACTTTCAGCATATGGGTTCACTCCTATCGGCAGCGTGATGGTGCAGACGGTTCCTTCGCCTTTCCTGCTCTCAATGACGATGCCGTACGGCTGACCGTAGAGCGACTGCAGGCGGCCGCTTACGTTGGACAAACCGATTCCCGACAACCGCCGCTGCTTGCTGCTGCCCGCAGCAGGCGGGCGGCTGAACGGATTGCCCTCCATCCCGATCCCGTTGTCCGCGACGACCAGTTCCAGCGTGGAACCCTCCCTGCGGCGGGCGGCGATTCTCACCACACCGCCTTCCCGCTTCGGCAGAAGACCGTGCTTGATGGCGTTCTCCACCAGCGGCTGCAGGATCAATCCCGGAACCACATATTTCTCCACGCCGGGCTGGATGTCATATTCGACGCGCAGCTTCTCGTCAAAGCGGGCCCGTTCGATGGACAGATACGCTTCCACGTGCTCCAGCTCTTCCGCCAGCGTCACGAATCCCCCGCTGTGATGCAGATTGCGCCGGAAATACTCTCCCAGATTGATCAGCAGCTCCCGCGCCTGCTCCGGCCGGAAGCGGATGAAGGAGACGATGGTGTTGATGGCGTTAAAGAGAAAGTGCGGGTTGATCTGCGCGTGGAGCGCCCTGATCTCCGCATCGGCCAGCAGGCGGGACTGCCGCTCCAGCTCCGCGATCTCCAGCTGGGTGGAAATCAGGCTGCCCAGGCCGCGCACAAGCTCCAGATCAACGGCGGACAGTTTGCGAGAATGATCCTGATACAGCTTGAGCACGCCGACCACTTCCCTTTTCCGCAGAAGCGGGACAAGGATGGCGCAGCGCAGCGGACAGTTTTTCACGTGACAGCCGATCTCTTCCTTGGTCCTCGCCATTTTCATCTCTTTGTTCTCCAGCACTTCACGGGTCGCCCTGGTGATGATCTGCTGGCCGGCGATATGGTGGGAACCGCCTGCTCCCACATGAGCCAGCACCGTGCTGGTATCCGTGATGGCCACCGCCGCGACGCGCGTCGTCCGCAGAATCTCCCGGGCCACTTTTTCCGCCGACTCCGGGGTCAATCCCTGGCGGAGAAAGGAGAGGGTCTTGTCCGCAATCTGCAGCGTCCGCTGTGCCTGCAGGGCGCCGATCCGGTCCTCCTCGTTCTTGACAAGGCCGATGATGATCATAAACACGGCGATCCCCAGGGAATTGACAACCGACATCGGAATGCTGATCACTTTGACCAGTTCCAGCGCCTGTTCATACGGCTTGGCGATCAGGAGGATGATCCCCATCTGCATCCATTCGGAGAGAAAGCCGATCAGCAGAGCCGTTTTCCAGTCAATCTCCTTGTTTTTGCGAACATGATAGACCAACCCGGCCAGCAGCCCTTCCAGGGTGGTGGAGATGGCGCAGGCCAGATCGGTGAAACCGCCCAGCGAATAGCGGTGGATGCCGGCGAGCAAGCCTGTCAGGCCCCCGACCCAGGGACCGGCCAACAGTCCGGCGACCACCGCGCCGATCACCCGCGAATTGGCGATCGCATCCAGGTACCAGATCCCGTTGTAGGTCGCAAAAATCGAAAGGGCGGTAAAAATCAGAACCATCAGACTCTTCTCCTTAAGAGAAGCGTGCTGGTTCAGAATGTTGCGAAACGCTTTCACGCGCGTCAGCAGGAAAGCCGCCACGACCAGGACGGCCGTCCGTTCGGCAAGCGTGATCATCAATGGGCTAAACAGATTCATGCCCATCCCCCCTTGCGGCATCCGGCAATCTGTGCTTTTTCTCATTATCGCCAGTGTACGCGCCGCCGGTCAAGCCGAATCCAAATGGAAAATCCCCGCAGTCAGCTGTCTGACCGGGGGATTGCATGGCGTTGGGTCCTCACAGGTTGCCGCGCCGCTCCTGCTCCCGCTCCAGCGCCTCAAACAGCGCCTTGAAGTTGCCGTTGCCGAAGCCGCGCGCGCCTTTGCGCTGGATGATCTCGACGAACAGGGTGGGGCGGTCCACGATGGGCTTGCTGAACAATTGCAGCAGATACCCTTCATCGTCGCGGTCGACCAGAATGCGCAGATCGCGGAGCGTGTCGATGTTCTCGTCGATTTCGCCGACGCGTGCCTTCAGATCTTCATAATACGCATCCGGCACATCCAGGAAGTCAACTCCGTTGGCGCGGAGCTTGGAGACCGTGGTGACGATATCGTTGGTCAACAGGGCGATATGCTGCACCCCGGGTCCCTGGTAAAATTCGAGGAACTCCTGGATTTGCGATTTGCGGCGTCCTTCCGCCGGCTCGTTGATGGGGAATTTGATCCGGCCGGTGCCATTGGTCATCACCTTGGACATCAGGGCGGAATATTCCGTGGAGATGTCGTCCTCGCTGAAGTTTTGGGCCGCGCTGAAGCCCATTACCTTTTCGTAGAAGGAGACCCACTCCTCCATCACTTCGACGTTGCCCACGATATGGTCAATGCCGATGAGGCCGGTGCTTTCCCCCTGCACCGGGGATTCGTACGCGACATAGCCGGGGAAAAACGGCCCGCTGTACTGTTTCCGCTCGATGAAGGAGTGGACGTTGTCGCCGTAGGTGGCGATGGTCGCTTTCTTCACCGTGCCGAACTCATCGGAATATTCGGTCGGCTCCATGATCGGCGTCGCGCCGCGGGATACCGCCTCGCGGAACGCCCGCTCGCAATCCTCCACACGCAGGGCCACGTCCTTCACGCCGTCTCCGTGCTTCTGGGTAAACGCCGCGATCGGGTGTTCCGGCGTCAAGCTGCCGCTGATGACAAAGGTGAGATGGTTTTGCTTCAGCACGTAAGAGACCTTGTCCCGGGAACCGGTTTCCAGTCCCGCATAGGCCACTGCCTGAAAGCCGAACGCTTTGGTGAAGTAGTGCATGGTTTGTTTGGCGTTGCCCACGTAAAACTCCACATGATCCCAGTCCTGGATAGGGAAAAAGTCAGTGCTCATGTCGTTCCCTCCATTTGTTGATGAAGATTCCATTCGATTACCCTGAGATTACAATGAAAGCGCTTTCCCTCGCAAGAACACCGACTAACGCACAGCCGCTTTTCAACGTTAACGCATTGGGATGGCGCTGCCGCCTGCATAATTTTCCTTTTCTCGAGACAGAATATGCAGGGAATGACATTCTGCGATTGAGTGGGAGGTATTTACGCATGTATCAGTATCACACCAATACCATTCTCAACGAGGTGCAGCGCATCCTGAACCAGCTGCAGCAAAATGAGCGGAACAACGCCAACACGCTGCGCAATCTGGCAGGCCAGCTCCAGAACCTGGCGGCGACGGAGAACCAGGCGACCGCCATGCTGCAGCAGCTTCTCTCCCTGACCAACCAGCTGGCCGCCGAAGCGTCCAGGGCGACCCCGCCGGCTTATCCGACCGCCATGCCCTACGAACCGCTGCGAACCAACGCCGGCTCCAATGTGACCCCCGCGCTGCACGGGTCCGCCATCAGCGCCGGGCTGCAGGCGGCTGCCTCGCCCCAAGCCGCCAACACCCCTCCATTCGGCCAGTCCTAGCGAGGCGGAACCGCTGCGGGGAGTAAAAACCCACCCGGCTTGAGCCAACGCTCCATCCACTCGGCTATACTATCGCTGCGTAAAAAGCCTGCGCGTTTCTGTTATGGAAATGCGCAGGCTTCTTTTTGGTAATGGATGGTTAATCGAGTTGACCATACTCTTTTAATCGCAGCAAAGCATCTTCCGTAACGAAGAATTCAGCCTTCCCGCAATTTGGGCACACAAACATGAGCAAACGGAGCGTCCCTTTAAATAGATCGCCCAGTTCGCCAAAAAACAGATTGCTGACCACGGACGACCGCTGCAGTTCCTGTTCGCCCAGACACAGCATCTCCCCATGACACTTGGGGCAGTATTCCGCTTTGGCAACCATTTCTTTGCCTGCATCATCGGCATGCAAGCCGGAATGCGCTTGCCTTTCGAAATCAACAAGCTCTTTGCCACAATTTGAACAGTATGCCTCAAATTGCGACACTTGGTTGTCACACCAGGGGCACTGCATCTCGAACCCTCCAAACATATCAATGATTCGTGGGGGAACCACGTCAAATCAATAGCGTTCCTTGCTGAACTTATTTCGAAGCGAATGCTGAAGTTTGCTCAGATACCCGACCTGCATTCCCCTTTCTTTCATTGCTTTTGTCAATCATTTCTTGTATGATATATGACAAAAGCAACTAAAGGAGGAATATGATGGCTGATATCTTGGAAGAACGGATAAACACGGTTCGGAAATTTAATCGTCTGATTACTCGAAGAATTGGCGCTTTGCGGGAGGGTTTGCTTCACAGCCCCTACTCTCTCACCGAATCGCGCATCATCTTTGATATTGCCCATCGTGATCACCCCACCGCTTCCGATTTGGCAAAGGAGTTGGGGTTGGATGCGGGATATCTCAGTCGTATCCTGGCCCGGCTGGAAGAGCAGGGAATTATTGAAAAGGTTCGCTCGGAACAGGATTCGCGTCAACGGATTCTGTATCTGACTGCTGAAGGCAGGAAAGCTTTTGAACTGCTTAACAAGCGTTCGCATGATGAAGTTGCCGAGCTGCTGAACGAACTATCTGAAAAGGATCAGCAGCGATTGATCGCCGCGATGCACACCATCGAGGAAATCTTGGAGGGGAAGGGGTTCAAATATTCGGAGCCGTATTTCCTGAGACAGCATGAACCGGGCGACATGGGCTGGATTGTTCATAAACATGGTGTTCTCTACGCCGAAGAATACGGATGGGACGAACGTTTTGAAGCATTGGTTTCCCAAATCGTCGCAGATTTTATTAACAACTACAAACCCCATAAGGAACGCTGCTGGATCGCGGAAATGGATGGGGAAAACGTCGGTTCCGTCCTTGTCGTGCAAGAAAGCGAAACGGTTGCGAAACTTCGCCTGCTCTTGGTTGACCCAAAAGCTCGCGGAATGGGGCTGGGTACTAGACTTGTTGAGGAATGTATCCGTTTTGCCAGACGCGCGGGATACAAGAAGCTGGTGTTATGGACGAACAGCGTATTGAAAGAAGCACGTCATATCTATAAAAAAACAGGGTTTGAACTTGTCGCGGAAGAGAAACATCACAGCTTTGGCCATGACCTGATCGGCGAGACATGGGAACGGAAGCTTTAGTACAATAAGGAAAGATGGCAAAGGAAAGAGGAGCGAACCGCATGTCAAACAACTGGACGGAACACGTGGCGCAAGCCTGGAACGAGCATGCCGCCAACTGGCATTCGCGCAGCGCAGAGATGTGGGAAAAGGGAAGCCGCAAAACCATCCTGCCGCTGTTTACCCGCCTGGTTCTTCCCCAGGACGGGCCTGTTCTGGATGCGGGCTGCGGCGATGGCTACGCCAGCCGGAAACTGGCGGCCGCCGGCTATCGGGTGGAAGGGCTCGATCTTTCTGCGGAGATGATCGCGCTGGCCCAAGAGCGCACGGCGGATGCGCTTCCGGTCCGCTTTCAGCAGGGGAATGTGGCGGAACTGCCTTTTGCGGATGACCATTTCGCCGGCGTCCTGGCGATCAATGTGGTCGAGTTTGCGGAGTCGCCGCTGGATGTGCTGCGGGAGTTTCACCGCGTGCTTCGGCCAAGTGGAATCCTGCTGCTCGGCATTCTCGGTCCGACGGCCGGTCCGCGCCAGTTCAGCTACCGCCGGCTGTATGGGGAAGCCGTCATCCAGAATACCATGATGCCGTGGGAAGCGAAGCAGCTGGCGGCGGAAAACGGCTTTCAACTTGTGGAGGAAGCGCCCGTCTACCGGGAAGGGGTGTCTTTGGAGCTGGCCAACTCCCTGACGAGCGAGCTGCGGCAAGCGCTCAGCTTTCTGACGCTGTTTGCGCTGCGGAAGCCGGAAGGGTAATCCGCGCACCTTTTGGGGCCTCTGCACATGCTGTGTCGGCGGGGCCCCAAACCTTTCTCCGCACTTTATCTCTTTTCCAGCGCCAGCTTGATCCCCAACCCGATCATCGCGGTTCCGGTGATCCCTTGCAGCGCTTGATACGTTTCGCGCCGTTGAAAGAATCCGCGCAGCGATTGGAGAAGCACGGTATAAAAGAACAGCCAGAGCGTCCCCATCACGGCGTAGGTGACCCCCATCCCGACGATCTGTCCGAACACCGGCCCCTTGGGCGAGACGAACTGCGGGAGGAAGGTGAGGAAAAAGATGGCGACCTTCGGGTTAAACACGTTGGACAGGACGCCCTGAAAAAACGTTGAGCGCGCCGAGTGTGACGAAGCCTCCTCTCTAGTTCCGTCCGGCGGCATCGTTTTCCTGGCGGTCAGCAGGGCCTGGATGCCCAGATAGATGAGATAAGCGGCCCCCGCAAATTTTACCAGTTCAAACAGTTGGGCCGATTGGGCAAGTATTGCGGAAAGACCCAAGGCGGCCGCCAGCGTATGCACCAGCACCCCTGTGGAAATGCCCAAGGCGGTTGCCATGCCTCCCCTCCTGCCATGGGTCAGCGTGTTCTTTGTCACCAGCGCCACATCCGCCCCCGGCGTGACGATCAGAATCATGGCCATCGTCATAAATACCCCGAAGTGATCCATCCGCCCACTCCCTCGCGTCGTTTTTTATCAATCATATTAAAATTAGAGAAAAGCGAACCTGTCTTCCGGTCCGCTTTTCAAACACTTCTTACTTTTCCAGCCATTTTTTCAGGCTGTCGTAGCTTGCTTCCAGCTCCCGATCGACCGCGTCCGCCTCGTTGATATGGGCGGCGTACGCTTCGTCCATCTTGTCCAGGAACCCTTTCGCCTGGTTGACCTGTGCGGCGATGTTGTCGGCGAACCTTTTCTGCTGCTGAATGATTTCCATGACCTCTTTCATTTCGCTGCGCACCGCGTGGAAAGCCTGCACGATGCCATCCATCTTCTCCGAAGCCTCTTTGCTGGTCGCCAGGCCGTTGCGAATCGCCTCCGTGCTTTTGGCGCTGTTGGCCAGCGCTTCCTTGGTCTCTTCCTGGATTTTGCCGATCAGCTCCGCGATATGTTTCGTCGAGTTGGCCGTCATTTCCGCCAGCTTGCGCACTTCATCCGCCACGACGGCAAACCCTCTGCCCTGCTCCCCGGCGCGCGCCGCCTCGATGGCCGCGTTCAGCGCCAACAGGTTGGTCTGATTGGCGATTTCGCTGATCACCTTCACAATGCTCGTAATCTCGGAGGAACGCTCCTCCAGACGGCTCATCGACGCGGAGGTGTTGGTCGATTCCTGCTCCAAAAGCGACATCACTTCCACGAGATGGGAGATGGCGTTTTTCCCTTCATCGGAACGCTGGACGGATTGATCGCAAATCTGCGTCAACCGCTCCCCGCGCTGCTCCAGGCGGTTGGCGGACTGATCGGACGATTCGCTGATCGCCTGGATTTCGTCTACGAACCCCTTCATCCGTGCAGCCAGCTTCGCCAGCTCATCATGCTGCGCATTGACGAGCCGATGCTGGTTGATGATCGCCCCCATGCGCTCGTAAAGCGCGCGGATCTCCTCCATCCATGCGGCTTTTGCGTCCTCCTCCGGTTCCATTACCAGGGCGGTTGCAGCCATCTCCTGACTGGCTTCGTTTCTTTTCTTCTTCCAGAACATCTATGTCTCCTCCTTGTCTGCTACGACAATGTTTCATCACGATGGGAAAAGAGGCGCGATTCCATCACGCCGGGGTGCTGCTTGGCCAACGTCAGCAAATTTTCCATAAAATAATAATGCCCTTCCAACAGTTCGATCTCCTTGCGGCCAAACGTGTTTACCTGCAGGTACTGCTGCATTTCCAGTATGAAGCGTTCGAGCTTGACGTGGAAATCGTTCGCCCGAAGCATTTGGTCCACTTCCGGAAACTGCGCTTTCAGGCGGTGAATCTCGCCGTAAACCCTTGTCCCCTCCAGAATCAACTGATACGCCATTCTCTCATAGGAAGCCTCCGTTGCCTGTTTGGCAGCCCGCCGCGCCTCGCGCAGCGCGCCCAAATACGTGATAAAATGGTAAATGGTCAGAAACAGCGGCCCCAGAAAGAGGATGATCCCGGCCTTGTACACGTGCTGATTGGCGACATTGCTGATCAGCAGGAACAAATGGAACAGAATGGCTCCCAGCCAGACGTAGATGATGACATGGTGGTTGACTTTCCCCGCCTCTTCCTGACGGGAAAAGACAAAGGTCAACCCCAGCAGATAGAAAGCCAGCAGCGTAAAGCTGGCGCTGAACAGCGCCATCTCCATTTCCTGCAGCCACGCAGCATCCACCGGGATGTCGATCAAAAATTCAAAGGCCAGGACAAGCAGTGAGAACAGCAGTCCCAGAATCCAAAACCGGCTGACGTCGCTATCGATTCGCCGCTGTGTGCGATACCGTTCCGCACGGGATACTTTCAACTTTTTTCCACCTCACTGTCTTGAATGATTCGCCATTTTTCGCCCGATTCCTCTCGCCATCGCATGAAAATATCCATGGAGGTCAACATGAAACGACAACTTCCGGCAGCATTTGCCAACCGCATGCAAGAGCTGTTGCAGGACGAATATCCTGCCTTCCTGAAAGCCTATGAGGAGAATGCCCGGCAGGGGCTGCGCCTCAATCCGCTAAAGACGGACAGGCAAGCTTTTCTTGCCCGCAGTCCCTTCCGCCTGCATCCCGTTCCCTGGTGCCCGGATGGGTTCTATTATGCCGAGGAGGATCGGCCGGGCAAGCATCCGTATCACGCGGCAGGGCTCTATTATATCCAGGAGCCGAGCGCGATGGCGGTCGCGGCCGCCGTGGAAGCCCAACCCGGCGAACGGATTCTTGATCTGTGCGCGGCACCCGGCGGCAAATCGACACAGCTGGCGGCCGCGCTGAACGGGGAAGGGCTGCTGATCGCCAACGAACCTCATCCGGTCCGCGTCAAAGCCCTGTCGGAAAACGTGGAACGGCTGGGCATCCGCAATGCGATCGTCACCCATGAAACCCCCGAGCGGCTCGCCGACCGTTTCCCGCAATATTTCGACCGGGTTCTTGTCGACGCCCCCTGTTCGGGAGAAGGGATGTTCCGCAAGCTGCCGGAAGCGATTGCCGATTGGTCGGAAGAGAAAGTGCAGGAATGCCACCGGCTGCAGGCGGATATCCTGGCTGCGGCAGCGGTCATGCTGAAGCCCGGCGGCACCCTGGTTTATTCTACGTGCACGTTTGCGCCGCTGGAGAACGAGCAGACGGTCGCCCGGTTTCTCCGCGAACATCCCGAATTTACCCCGGAGCCGGTGCCCTTTGCCGACTTTTTCAGCCAGGGACGCGCCGATTGGGCCGTGCCGGCGGCCGCAGCGCTCTCCCTGACCGCCCGCCTGTGGCCGCACAAGCTGTCCGGGGAAGGGCACTATATCGCCAAACTGCGCAAGGATAACGGCGCAGCGGAAGCGCTTGGCCGAACAGGCGACCGCCCGAAAAAAGGAAAACCAAGCCGCCTCTCCTCCGGGGTAAAGGAGGCTATCGCGGCCTGGCAGTCTTTTGCCCGGGAAACCATGCCCGGGGTTGCGGAAGAGACGGAAGACCCATCCGCCTATCTGCTGTTTGGCGAGCAGCTGTACCATGTGCCTGACCAGGCCCCCAATCTGGCCGGCTTGAAGGTGACCCGCCCCGGCTGGCATCTGGGAACGGTGAAAAAAAACCGTTTCGAACCCTCCCATGCGCTCGCCCTCTCCCTTTCCGCCGATGAGGTCGTCCGCAGCGCCGACTTTGAGCCCGATCATCCGGATCTCCTGCGCTACCTGCGTGGCGAAACCATCAGCCGCCAGGGGGAAAACGGCTGGACGCTGGTATGTATCGAGGGGGTTGGGCTCGGGTGGGGCAAGCAGGTGGATGGGCAGTTGAAAAACCATTATCCCAAAGGGCTTCGTTGGCTCTGATCCGCCTGCCCCAGCCACCGCATCCGGAAACAGTTGATCCCTGTCCTGCCGAGATCATCCAGCAGGCCGTAATTGGCCCATGCCCCGATCACGGCCCCCAGTCCCGGAATCAGCTGCAGCATTTTGCGAAAGTCGATGGCGTCCCGGTATTCGCGCTGAAACTGCTCCCAATCGATCTGCTCGGCGAACCCGTCGGCGGACGGAACCCGGATCCCGTGCGTCTGTTCCCAGTTTTCCAACCGGGCAAACAGCGCGGGACGAACCGCCTGGCTGGAGAAGGCCAGCTGAAAGACATGGAGCAGATAGAGCCGTTCCCGCGCGTCATGGGTATCGTAGCCGTACACATGAGCCAGTTCAAAGAGAAACTTCATCTTGATCGCGATCAGGGCGGGAAAATCCACCATGCCGAGCAGGATGCCTCCCGCCCCTGTCCCTGCTCCTTCGGCTGCGGCGATTTTTTTGTACGTGGCAAGAAGCTGCTTCGCCCGTTCGTCCCGCTCATACAGCGTCAACTCCCGGAGCGGTTTTCCGGCCGGCACGTATTCCAGGCCGGACAGGGTTGTTCGGACAATCCCTTTGATCACGGCGGTTATGGTTTGATGCACCTTTTCGGGAATCAGGTCGTTTACCTTGGTCTGCATGCCTTTCGCGGCCCGTTCGAGAAGCCCCGGCGGTTTCAGCAGGTCCCGCTTCCACAGCCGCAGTTCCCGCCGTATCTGCTCTTCATAGCTGTACAAGACGATATCCTCCTTTCGTTCCGCGGAACAGGAAAACCCTCCGGTGGACAAATCCATCCACCGGAGGGCTGTTGTATGACCGGATCCCGTTAACGCGATCTGCGCTGTCCGTCGTTGGTTACCACCGTGAGGGAACCGTTGCGGATATATTTCATGATTTTGGAGATGGATATCCCGGTTTCGTTGGCAATCTGCATGGCATTGGAGTTGGGATGGGTCCGCAGGTACTCCTTCACGATGCGGTATTCGTCCCTCTCATGGCTGTAGCACGTCTTGCAGAAAACCTCTCCTGGCTGCAGCGCGCTCCCGCATTCCTTGCAAAACTGGGTCATGAAATGGTCTCTCCTCCCTCCGGGCAGGGCTTCCTGCCACCGTTCTCCGCCACCGGGCTGTCCTTTCTAACACCCATTTTACCCATATTGCCGGAGAAGAGAAACACTTCTTTTTACAAAATCCGGGCATTTTCGTCACGAGATGGAATCCATGGCATGATGGGCGATATCTGCAAATAGAGCCCGGATGTCCTCATGTGCTAGCGTTTCTCCTTTGCGGCGGACGGCTTCTTCTTCATGCCCGCCTTGCGCGCGGCCTTGGCTTCTTCCCGTTTCCGCTTCTGCTCATAGGTTGACTGCCAATGCTCGATCTCTTTTTGCAGCTTTTTCTTGTAGCCCGGCTTTACCTTCGCTGCCTTTTTCAAGGCGGCGGCGAGCGGCGCTTCCTTTTTCTTCTTTTCCTCCGCCTGCTCGCGTGCCTTCTCCTCGCGCAGCGCGGCAAAATGGGCTTCCCGTTCCTTGGCCCGCTCGCGGCGGCCCGCTTCGAGATGGCGGCCGGCGGTCAGCAGCTTTTCCTCCACCGTCGCTTTGGTCGCTTTGGCGATCCGCTGCATGATGGCTTTCTGCCGCGGCGAGATCAGCGAAATGGCGGTGCCGGCCTGACCGGCTCGCCCGGTGCGGCCGACGCGGTGGATGTAGCTTTCCACGTCATTGGGCAGATCGTAGTTGAACACATGGGTGACGCCTTCCACGTCCAGGCCGCGCGCGGCGATGTCGGTGGCCACCAGGTACTGGAACTTGATCTCGCGGAACTGCCGCATCAGCTGTTCCCGTTTCTTCTGCGAGAGATCCCCGTACAGCGCCTCTGCGGCGTAGCCCAGCTCCTGCAGCTTGGCGGTCAGGATCTGCACGCGCTGCTGGGTGTTGGCGAAGATGATCGCCAGATACGGATTGGTGCTTTCCAACAGGTCCAGCAGCGCATCCATCTTGTCGCTTTGATTCACCACGTAGTAAATCTGCTCGATCTGTTCGACCGTTTTCTGCTTGTTTTCGATCTTGATATGAGGCGGCTGCTTCATGAACTGCTGCGCCAGCTTCTTCACCTGATCGGGCATGGTGGCGGAGAAGAGCAGCACCTGCCGATGCTGGGGCGTGGAAGCAAGCAGCTGCACCACCTCTTCCAGAAAGCCCATCTCAAGCATCTTGTCCGCTTCATCCAGCACCAGCGTGGAAATGCGACCGAAATGAAGGGACTCCCGCTGTAAATGATCCAGCACGCGTCCGGGCGTGCCGACAACGATATGTACCTTCTGCTTCAGCTTGGCCAGCTGCCGCTCGATATCCGTTCCGCCGTGCAGGGACAGCACGCTGACATCGAGGTGTTTGCCCAGCTTCGCGATATCGTCCGCGATCTGGATGGAAAGCTCGCGGGTGGGGGTCAAGATCAATGCCTGAATGTCACGCTTTTGCGGCTGTAGCCGCTGCAGAATCGGCAGCACAAACGCGGCGGTCTTCCCTGTTCCTGTCTGCGCCTGCCCGATCACGTCCTTTCCTGCCAGGATCAGCGGGATCGCCTCCGCCTGAATCGGCGTCGGCTCTTTATAATAAAGGTCTTTGATTCCCTGCAGCAGTTCCGGTCGAAACCCGAATGCCTCAAACGATTGGCTCATCATACTCACTTCCTTTGTTTGCACGTCTCTCTATAGTATGCCAGTCTCCCGAAAAAAACAATGGAGCGCCTTCCACGGAAAACGGGCGGTCCGAGCAGCCGGAACACCCGTTTCTTCCCTCTTTATTTATTTGGCCAGTTCGTAGATGGCCTCCGCATAGATCGCCGTGGCCCGCACGAGATCCTCGATCAGGATGTGCTCGTCCCGCTGGTGCGCACAATCCGCCCGCCCGGGGAACAGCGGTCCGAATGCGACTCCCACATGCAGCGAACGGCCGTAAGTGGCTCCGCCGATGGCGATGAGCGTCGCTTCCTCGCCCGTCTGTTTCGCATAGACGCGCTGCAGCGTCGTCACCAACGGATGGGACGGATCGACCCGATGCGGCGTCATGTGATCTTCTATTTCCTGGACAAACCCCGCTTCCTTCAGCCGGCCGAGCACGATCGGCTCCCACTTCTCAAACGGCTGCGAATGGGGATAACGGATATTGATATCGAACGCCGCATCGCCCTCCGCTTCATAGCGGATCACCCCGGTGTTCACCGTAAGCGGCCCCATCTCGGGATCGGTGTGGGCGATGCCCAGCGCCTCGCCGTAATGCTCCTCATGCAGATACGTCTCCGTGAAGCGGACGAACTGCGCGGCCCGCTCATCCAGATCGAGCTGCGCCAGGAAATGAACCAGCCAGGTTCCTGCGTTCACGCCTTTGGACGGGTCCATGCCGTGAACGGACACCCCTTCCATGGCAAGAACCACGCGATCCCCCTCCACGGTGGCTTCGCCAATCCTACCCTGCTCCCGCAGAAAACACCGGTATTGCTCCGCGATCCCGGCTGCCGGTCTGCCGGCTGCCTGAAGCTCAGCGCGTGCGCGATCGGGAACCATGTTCATCCGCAGGCCGGCGTTCAGACGAAGCAGGCGGGCGTCCGGATGGGGACGGGCGGGCAGCCCCTGCTGCAGGAACGCGTCCCTGGTCTGTCGCCAGACCAGATGCGTCAGCCCCTTTTCCGCATAGATCAAGGGAAAATCGGCATCCGGCGAAAAGCCCATGGCCGGCATCTCTTCCGTCTCAAAATAGCGCTTCATGCAGCGCCAGAGCGTTTCCTCGTCCGTCCCGAAAATCAGCCGCACCCGCTTGGAGAGGGGCAGCCCCAGTTCCTTGACGATCCTGGCGGCGAAGATGGCCGCCATGGCGGGCCCTTTGTCGTCAAGCGCCCCTCTGGCCACGATCCTGCCATCCACGATCTCGGCCGCATACGGCGGGGAAGACCAGCCATCTCCCTCGGGCACTACGTCCACGTGGCTGAGAATGCCGATCAGTTCCTCGCCTGCGCCAAACTCGGCATGTCCGGCATACCCTTCCACCACCTTGGTCGCCATGCCGGCATCGGCGCAGACCTGCAGGGCAAAATCAAGCGCCCGCCGTATCCCTTCGCCGAACGGCGCGCCCTCCCGGACCGTCGACTCGTCCAGCACGCTCTTGATGCGCAAAAACTCCTGCGTCGTGCGGACCAGCTCTTCTTTTCGTTTCTCCACTTCCGCCAGCCAGTTGATCGTTGTCTCGCTCATCCGTTACTCCATCCCTTCCGTCTCTTTTTCGCCTGTCGCCGCCTCGCCCATCTCCAGCGAATCTTCGTCCAGATCGATTTCCACCATGGAGAGAAGCGATTCCATCGGCAGCTCCTTCTTCCGCTTGAACGCCATCTGCGCTTCCTTGATTTCCTCGCGAATGTTGTTCATCTCGCTGTCCAGTTTGTAGGAAGCCTTGGCTGCCTCGATCAGTCGCTGGCGGATGTCGGCCGGGATGATTCCCTCGTACTTGTAATTGAGGGAGTGTTCAATGGTGGCCCAAAAGTTCATCCCCAACGTCCGGATCTGGATCTCCACCGGAATGGTCACCTGTCCCCGCGCAGTCATGAGCGGATACTCTACCGCCAGGTGATAGCCGCGGTAGCCGCTCTCTTTCGGCCTGGTCACATAATCTTTCTCCAAAAAGATTTTCATATCGTTCCGCTGCCTGATCATTTCAACGACAGCGGGAATATCGTCAATAAACTGGCAGATCACGCGCAACCCGGCGATGTCGCGCAATTCCCAGGCAATCTGCTCATTGATCGGGAACTGCAGCCGGTTTGCCTTGGCATAGATGCTGGCCACCGTTTTCACGCGGCCCATCACGAATTCGATCGGGGAATGCTCTTTCCGCTTGCGCAGCTCGTTGCGGATATTTTTCAGTTTTACCTTGATCTCTTCCACTGCCTGCTCAAAGGGCAACAGGTACAACTCCCAGTCCATCTTCTGCACGCTCTCTCTCGCTAGAATCTACACGTCCTTATGATTCAACAATTCGCCTGCAATATCCTGCCAGCGGCCGAATGAAACGCTTCTTCCCTGGGCCCGCGTGCGCACGAAAAAACCCGAAGCGACGCTCCGGGCCTTGGGTCAGTTCGTATCAAGCATGAAAATGACAGGGGGAGATTGACTTCCCCAAACGCATGGATGCATCTCCGGTGAAAAAACGCGGATTCAGGCGCTTTCCCTGATCATCGCGATCTCGTCGCACATCGGCAGCTTGGAGCAGTTGATGCAGTCCTTCCACACCTTTTGGGGCAGGGTTTCCTTGGGCACCACGTAGAACCCGCACTTTTCGAAAAAGTCCTTCTGGTAGGTGAGCGCCAGCACCCGGTTGATCCCCAGCTCCCTGCATTGGTCCACCAGATGGAGAACCAGCCGCTTGCCGACCCCCAAGCCCTTGGCCGATTCGGCGATGGCAAGAGAGCGGATTTCCGCCAAATCTTCCCACAAAATATGCAGGCCGGCCACCCCGATCACATCCTGGCCGTCAAAGGCGACAACAAACGATTGCAGATTTTCGCAGATGGACAATTTCGTACGCGGCAGCATCAACCCCTGCTGGGCGTATTGATTGATGATCTCCAGCATCTGATCGACGTCCTTCATCGTCGCCCGACGGATGGTTATGACCTTCGCGACGCTCATGGTTCATTCCCCCACTCCATGCACTTCTGCCTGGTTTAGAATAAATATTCATCATAATATATAAATATACATACCTGACGCTGCTTCGTCTATCCTTTTTTCGTGCACTGCCAAAGATATGTTATAATGATGGAACGGAGGTGGATATCTTGACCACGAGACGCGAACGGAAAAAGCGGGAGACCCGGCAGAAGATTTTCGACGCCGCCATCAAGCTGTTCAAGCAGCACGGATTTGAGGCGACGACCATCGACATGATCTCGGAAGAGGCGGATGTGGCCCGCGGCACCATTTTCCTCCATTTCCCCTCCAAAGAAGCGATCCTGGCCAACTGGGGATACGAACGGATCCAGGAAATCGAGGAGCGCCGGGAAGAGTGGGATTACGGCGACAGCTGCAAGCAGCGCGTCCTGCGCATCTACAAGATTTTGAACGAAGTCAATATTCAAAACTACGATTTCATCAAGGTGCTGGTCGAATCGTCGATGAAGCACCGGAAAGTGCTGGAATCGGAAAAGAACATTTACTTCGAACTGCGGGAACTGTTTGCCGATCTGATCGAGGACGCCCAGGAGAAAGGACGGCTGAAAACGAAATTTAATCCGCTGGTGGCCGCCAACATGCTGGAAAACATCTATTACAATGCGCTCTATGATTGGGTACGCTCCGAAGGGGCATGGCCGCTTGAGGAAATCATGGAAGAAAAGGTATCGATCGTCTTCGAGGGTCTTGATGCGACATAGACACGTAACCGCCTGCCGGCACGCAGGCGGTTTTCCTGTCTTTCCTATGCGCTCGGGGATTGGCCCAGCCTCGGCAGGGTGATGGTTGCCTCCGTCCCCTTGTTTTTTTCGCTGGCAAACTGAATGCTTCCCCCCATCGCTTCAATGATCCGGCAGCTGACCAAAAGCCCCAGACCGGTTCCCTTTTCCTTGGTCGTAAAGAACGGCTGACCCACCTGCGTCAGCTGTTCCTTGCTCATGCCCAGTCCGGTATCGCGAATCGTGATGACGACGTGATGGCCGTCATGCCGGGCGATCAGGTCAATCACACCGCCCGTCGGCATCGCTTCGATCCCGTTTTTGATCAGGTTCATCACCACCTGCTTGAACTTCAGCGGATCACCCCGAATCGCCAGCCGTTCTTCCACCTGAATCTTGATCTGCACGCGGTTCATCAGGGCATAGGAGTACATGATCACCGCCACCTGCCGCAAACACTCACCGGCTTCAAATTCCTCCACCAGCTCCGCCTCCGGTCTGGCGAGACTCAGATAATCGGAAATGATATACTCCGCACGATCCAATTCGCTTAACACAAGGCGGATGTATTCCCGATTCTGGGAATCGACGCTGTCCCTGAGCAGCTGCACAAAGCCGCGCACCACCGTCAGCGGATTGCGCACTTCGTGGGCCACGCTGGCAGCCAGCTCGCTGATCAGCATCAGCTTTTCCGAGCGCTGCAGCTGGTTTTTCATCATCGCGTTTTCCCGCAGGTACTCCGCCAGGAAAACCGTAATCCCCAACAAGGAGATGCCGATCAGACCGACCGCCATAAACAGGTCCAAGCGCTCCACGATTTCCGGAAGCGAACACCCGTGCAAAAGCGACACCGCAATCAGGACAATGAAGGAGATCGCATGCTTCACGAGGCCGATGATCAGTGCGAGAAGGATGCGCTGCATGCGGGAGAGCGCGTTCCACCGCGCAGCATAATAGAAGAGGAGGACCAAATAACCCGAACTGAACAAGGTAACCCAAACCCCTTCTCCGCCGAGATAGCCTCTGTATCCCAGCATGACCAGCGCCACGAAAATGCCCGGCGCGTATCCGCCATACAAAAAAGCCATGACGACCGGGACGGTACGCACGTCGTACACCAGACCGCCATCCACCGTGATGGGAAAACTCATGCACAGGACGACGGACAAAGCGCTGACCGCCGCAAACAGAATCCGGGCCGACATGCGCTCCTTCTCTCCGCTTCTGCCAGATAGGCCGCCTTGGAAGAGCAGAATGGGCAAGATGATCAAGCAGAACTGAAGCAAGATATCCTTGATTACAATCATGAACGGTTCTCACTTCACTTTTTGGGCAATTTTCACTTTTCCTAAAGAATACCATTTTCGGAAAACGGAAGGAAGAATGATTTCCAGCCTATTCTTCCCCTTGCTTCCCGTGTCTGCTTTCCCTATGATGGAGGATGAAATCTATTCGGAGGGAACACGTACGTGCATACAACCATCAAACGTGAAGATATCGAACTGTTGGCACCCGCCGGCAACTGGGACTGCCTCAAGGCCGCCGTCGCCAACGGTGCCGATGCCGTCTACTTCGGCGTCGAAAAATTCAACGCGCGGGCCCGCGCCCAGAATTTCCACATGGACGAACTGCCGGAGATCATGGCGTATTTGCATATGTACGGGGTGAAAGGGTTTTTAACCTTTAACATCCTCGTCTTCGAGCAGGAGCTGAACGAAGCGAAGGAACTGATCGAAGCGTGCATCGATGCCGGCGTTGATGCCGTGATCGTGCAGGATCTGGGGCTGGTGAAGCTGATCCGGGAGATCTCTCCCGACTTCCCCATCCACGGTTCCACTCAGATGACCATCACCTCCCCGGAGGCTGTGGAGTTCACAAAACCGTTCAACCTGGAACGCGTCGTCCTTGGACGGGAGAATTCCCTGAAGGAGATCAAGATCATCGGCGAGAAGGCGAAACTGCCGATGGAGGTGTTCGTGCACGGCGCACTCTGCGTCTCTTATTCCGGCCAGTGCCTGACCTCCGAAATGTGGGGCGGCCGCTCCGCAAACCGCGGGGAATGCGCCCAGGCATGCCGCCTGCCGTACGACCTGATCGTCGACGGCGTGCAGAAAGAGATGGGGAATGTGGCGTATCTGCTCTCCCCGAAAGATCTGGCCGCCATCGACCTCGTGCCGGAGTTGATCGAGGCCGGGGTTACCTCGTTTAAGATCGAAGGCCGGTTAAAATCGCCGGAATACGTGGCCAATGTGGTGAGCAAATACCGCGCCGCCATCGACCGCTACTTCGCCGGGCAGGACACCAAACCGAGCGCAGCGGAGATCCGCGAGCTGCAGCAGAGCTTCTCCCGCGGCTTCACCCACGGCTTCCTCGAGGGCACGAACAACAAGACGCTCCTCGACGGCACCTTTCCCAAAAGCCGGGGGGTATTCCTTGGCACGGTGAAACAGGTGCTGAAGCATGCGGTCCTCATCGACCTGCAGTCACCGCTGAAACGGGGCGACGGCATTGTGTTCGATGCGGGCGATCCCAAGCAGGAAGAAGAAGGGGGCCGCGTCTACGACATCCTGTCCCGGGGGCGCAAGGTGGAAGGCGAAGTGGAGCGGGGCTTGTACGAGATCGTGATGGGCCGCCATGATGTCAACCTGAACCGGATCCATCCGGGCGACCGCGTCTGGAAAACAAACGATCCCGAACTGAACAAGCGCCTGCGCAAAACGTTTGAAACGGACAAGCCGTACCGGACGTTCCCGCTGGCCGTCCATGTGAGCGGCCGCGTCGGGGAACCGCTCACGACCACGTGGGTGGACGAGCAGGCGAATCACGCGGTTACCGTCAAATCGGAAAGCACGCTGGAAGCCGCTCTGAAACGCCCCCTCACCCATGCGCTGCTGCATGAACAGCTGGGCCGTCTGGGCGGCACCCTGTTTCATCTGGAGCCTGCGCGTTTGACGGTGGATCTGGAAGGCGACGTGATCGTGGCGGTCAGCGAATTGAACCGCATGCGCCGGGAAGCGGTGGAGCAGTTGGTGGCACTTCGCCGCAAGCCGCCTGTTTACCGGAAGCGGCAGGTGGATGTGTATGCGGATGTGAAACCCACCCAGCCGGCGGCACAACCGATGTTGACCGTCCTCTGCCGTTCGCTGGAACAGCTGGAGGCCGCCGCCCAGACCGACGTCGATTACCTGTATGCCGATTTCGAATTCGTCAAACAGTATCCGGAGGCCGTCCGTCTGGCGCGCCGCTACGGCAAACCGATCGGTCTCGCCACCATGCGGATTCACATGCCGGATGAAAACGGCGTGCTCGCCCTGATCGCCAAAAGCGCGCCCGATGCCATTCTGGTGCGCAACACCGGGGCGCTCTACTATTACATGGCCCGCCGGGAACAGCACGGGATCACCTTGCTCGGCGATTTCTCCCTGAACATCGCCAATCACAAGGCGGTGGAACTGTTCCTGGAATGCGGTCTGAAACGGGTCACCCCTTCGTATGATTTAAACGTGCAGCAGATGATCGACCTCATGCGGCATACGGACAATTCGAAGCTGGAGCTGGTGATCCACCAGCACCTGCCGATGTTTCACACCGAACACTGCGTCTACTGTACGTTTTTGAGCGAAGGGACGGATCATACCAACTGCGGAACCCCCTGCGAGAAATCGCGCATCTCCCTGAAGGATCGGGTCGGCTTTTCCCACCCGGTGCGGGTCGATACGGGCTGCCGCAATACCGTATACAACGCGATTGACCAATCGGGGGCGGAATATCTGCCGGAATTTCTAAAGCTCGGGGTCGGCAGCTACCGGATTGAATTCCTGGAAGAAGAGCCCGCCCGCGTGCAGGAAGTGATCCGCCTCTACCGCCAGGCGCTGCGCGGCGAAGTGAGCGGCACGCATGTATGGCGGACGCTGAAGGCAACCAACCAGCTTGGCGTAACCCGCGGTCAGTTGACCAAATAAAGGACAGGGGGAGTAGGAAGATGGCTGATCTCACACAGGCGACACGGGAGAACCTGGCGATTCTGATCGAGGGGATCAAAACGAAGCTGAACATGGTCAATACGGCTGTCATGCGGCCGGAGGATTTTGATCTGGAGAGCTACGACGATCTGTTGTATCTGTATAACATGGTGCAGCGAAAAGGCGCTTTCAGCATCAACGAAATGACGGCCATCGTGGAAGAGCTGGGCAGCCTGCGCAGGCAGAAATAGAAAAACAAGAGGGACCGGGTACGCTGAACCGTACGCGGTCCCTTCTGCTATCGGGCGGCAACCTGCAGCCGCTGTGCGGCCAACCAGCGCTGATAGCTGGCTTCCGTCTCCTGCAGCAGCTTCTCTTTTGCCTTCTCCCGCGCTGCCAGAAACGCCGGGTTCTGTTCCAATTCCGGCCGTGTCCGCAGGATGATCTCGTAGCGGATGCCGTTGACCAACAGTTGGCGATGGATGAGATTATCCGATGCTTGAAAATCGGCCGCATCGCGAATCTTGTACGGATAATAGCGCGGCTCGCCGTGGGCTTGCGGAAATTTGAACATCTGGGCGCAGAAGGTGAGGGCATCCCGGTATTCGGAGGCATAACTGCCGCCCGTCGTGACCAAGCGGTTCCGGCTGTCCTTCGCAAATCCCGGGATCCCTTTCTCCACGGCCCACAGCAGCGCCGGATCCTTCGTGTCGGCAAGTTTCACCAACCCTTTTGACGGATTGGCCTCGTGGAAGATGTTGTACAGCACATGGGCGACAAACTGGCTGCTGATGCCCTTCGCCATTTCCTCCCGGTTGACATACCCGGCGTTGACCAGCGCGTCCACAAAGGTTTCGCCGCCTGCCACATTGTCCGAAGGCACAGGCTCCAATGTGCCGAGCATGGTGTAGATCTCCAGCAGCAGGGTTTCCGGCGCCAAGCTATAGGAGTCGATCTGGAATCCCCGGGTAAATGGGCCGTTTGCCGTATAGTACGCATCCCTGATCTCCTGGACACGCGGCCTGGCAGCCTGGTAAGCGGGATCGGTATTCTCCGTCAAATCGGGCAGGATGCTCAGGATGGCCGGATATTTCATCTCAAACGGTTCATAGGTAAACCGGTAGGTCGTGACGGAGTCGACCGGCTGATAGACGATGGCTCCCTGCCTGTTGACATACGTGACGTGCCCGTTCCATCTTACCTTTCCCAGGCCGTCTTCAAAGGGCTCTGCCTCGTCGAAGATCAGTCCCGTCATCAGCTGCCCGTCCCCGCTGATATAGCCCCATTTGCCGTTTTGCTTCACCGGGCCGATTCCCTCTCGAAACGGGCCTACCTCCTCATAGATCGGCGGTGCGATCTCTTTCCCTTCGGTATCGACATAGCCCCACTTCTGCTGGAGGCGTACCCGGGCAACGCGGCTCTCCTCCTGCCGCCAATCAAACGCGATCTCATCGTAGACGGGCGGGATGATCACCTTCCCGGCGACCGTGATCGCTCCCCATTTGTCACCCTTCTGAAACGTAAGCACGTCCGGATAGCCGGTGAACAGCAGGCCGTCGAACTGCGGCTCTGTTGTCGTTTTGCTGTTGACATCATAAAAACCAACCTTGCTGCCCAACGTGAGTTTCACCAGCTCTTTACTGATCATCACGTCATCGTACACCGGCGGCACAATGGGCTTCCCGTGCTGATCCAGGACTCCCGTCTTTCCGTCCTTCTCCACCACAAAAAGACCCGTCTCATCATCTTCAGAGAGCTGATCGTAGTCGTTGGGGATCAACAGACTGCCGTCCGCCCGAATCATCCCCCATTTGCCATCGATGTTTATGCGGGCCCGTCCTTTCGAAACGGGTCTGACCTCGTCATAGCGCAAAGGGATCACGACGGTTCCCTGCAGACTGCAATACCCCCACTTGCCGTCCTTGTTCACGGCGACCAATCCTTCGCTCGGCTCATTCACCGCATCATAGACCGGCTGAACAACCACTTTCCCGCTGTTGTCCATCCATCCCCAGAATGCGCCCTTCCTCACCTTGCGAATGGGAGACGCGTAGGAATATTTAATTTCATCAAACATCGGCCCTACCGTGTAGCGGTTGTTCTGCGGCAGGAGATAGGCAGCCTGGCCGCCAGCTGTGACTTTGACCAGTCCGTCCTCATCCCGCACATCATCAAAGAGTGTATCGGAGATTGGTTGTCCCCCCTTCTGCACCACCACCCATTTGTCTTTGATTCGGGTGGCGGCCAGCCCGAAGGAAAGCTTCACAAGGTTGTTATAGATGAAGGGGATCACGACCTTGCCGTTTTTATCGATCACGCCCCAACGGTTGTTTTTTTTCACGATGGCGCTCCCGTTGGCAAAGCCGTATCCATACTGGAATTGCAGGGGAATCACCAGTTTCCCCTGCCGGTTGATATACCCCCACTTGCCGTTCTTCTCGACCGCCGCCACCCCGTCTTGGAATGGCTCGATCGACGAATAGGCAGCCGGGACGATCATGGTGCCGTTGGCGGTCACCGCTCCCCACAGCGTTCCTTTTCTCACCCGGAAGGTGTCGTTCACGTCATCATAATCCATTTCATCGTAGAGGGGCGGGATGACGATCCTGCTGGCAGCGGGATCGAACGTTCCCCATTTTCCGTTCTTTTTGACGGTATACACCATTTTGTGCAGGGTCAGATTGGCGTAGCGATCATACGCGTCAAACTGCGGCGAAAACAGCCACTTTCCTTTCTTGTCGAGAAATCCCCATTTTTGCTGAAGGCGGGCGGCCACAAACTCATCTTCCACCCTCACGTCTTCATACTCGGGTTCGAGCAGGAGGTGTCCCAGGCGGTCGACAACTCCCCATTTGTCTCCTGTCCGCACTCGCGCAATGTCATCATATAAAAAGAAATCTTCAATGAGATCAAACCGGGGCGACAGGAGAACCTTACCGTTTTGATCCATCAGCCCCCATTTGAAATCTTGTTCGACGGGAAACACAGGCACGGGCTTTTTCCCCTCTTCCGCGGCGGCTCCCGTGACGCAGGAAAATAGCAGGCAGACGGCCAGAGCCGTTTTGGCGATACGCTTATGCACGATTCCTCTCCTCCATGAAGGGCAACATTCTCTTCCGTGACAGTTGGACGATGGCACGGATCAATTTGTTTCCAACATTTCTCTGTCATCTTTTAACAAAGTAACATGCCGCGCGTATAAAAAGAAGGGTCGTTTTCGTCTTTATGGAAACAACACGTTTTTGTGGAAAAGGAGGACGACTATGCGCGACGAGCTTGAACTGCAGGAGATTGGACAACAAGCGGAGGAGATCCACCAAATATCCGTGGTAGGTTCAATGGATCAGCAGACAAGAAGAGACCGCAGGCAAGCCCGCGGTCTCTTGTTACCTGCCGGCAGGCGCTTCCACAGGCAGCGATTTCAGTCCAGGCACCGGCGAAAACACCACCCATAAGGGAGCCAGCAGCAGACCCGCCGCCCCAATGATCAAAGCCGTTTTCATTCCGAACAGATCTCCCAGATAGCCGCCGAGAAACGAACCGATCGGGATCGTCCCCGTCACGATAAAACGGTACGACGCATTCATCCTGCCGAACAAATGAGCCGGCGTGACGGACTGACGCAGGCTGATCACATGCACATTGGACATGGCTACCCCGCACCCGGCCACGAAAAGATAGACGGTCAGGATAACGGGTGCAAGCGGCGTCCCTCCTTCCGCCATCAGCAGGATCAGCGGCGCTGCGCAGCCTACGGTCATGCCCCCGACGAGCGCTGCCCCCACTCCGACACGCTCCGCCATCCTTTTGGCCAGCAGAGAACCGACCAGCGACCCGATGCTCCCTGCCGCCATGATGAATCCGAGGGCAACCTCCCCGATCCGCAGCTCCTTGACGGCATAAAGGACGAGAAGCGCCCAGATCACCATATTGAAGAGGTTATACATGGCGGCTTGCGCGACAATCGCCCGCAGCAGCGGGTTGACAAACACCAGGCGGAACCCCTGCCCGATCTGCATCCAAAGCCCCTCCCCCCTCTGAACCCTGGCCGGTTCCGGCTCCCGCCTGCGAATCATCCCCAGGCTTGCGGCAGCGACGAGAAAGGAGCAGGCATCTAAAAGGATGGCCAGCGGCGCTGTCAACCAACCGATGATCAGCCCCGCCAGTCCCGGGCCTCCCACATCCGCCATGGAGGCGCTCGCCAGCAGCTTGCTGTTCCCTTCCATCAGCTCATTGGGTGCAACCAGCGAAGGGAGATACGCCTGATACGCCAATTGGAACAGTACCGTCAAAGCGCCCACGAGAAAACTGATGGCGTACAAGCATTCCATCCGCAAGAGGCCGCCCAGCGCCAGCAGCGGAACCAGCAAGAGCAGGAGCGCGCGGCCGACATTGCTGAAGATCAGCAGCGGCCGTTTGGTTCGCCGGTCTACCCACACCCCCGCCATCAGGGTAAACAGGAGGAACGGCAAAAATTCCGCCGTCCGCAAATAGCCCATCTGCATCGGTGTGGCTTGCAGCGTCAGCACCGCCGTCAGCGGAAGCGCCAGCACCGTAATCTGCGAGCCGAACAGGGAAATCGTCTCGGCCAGCCAGAGCTTCCGAAAATCAGGATTGTTCAAAAGCCCCCATCGCATCCTTGTCATCCTGTCTCCTCCCCTTATGTAACTCCCAAATTAAAATATGTTGGTTACATCCCATTTTATACCATATTCGGCTTCCGGGAACAATCCAAATTCGTCTTGCATATGCAGAGAAGAGAAGGAAAACAATATCTCTTGGATCCATTCACAGGAGGTATGCGCCATGAATCTCATGCCTTACGAGCCGTTTCGCTTCTTGGACCAGATGAGAAAAGAGTGGGATCGCTTCTTCCCGCATTTCGAACAGTCCTTCGGCATGCCCCGCATCGACATTCGGGAAACGGAGAAAGAAGTGATCGCCACCTGTGATCTTCCCGGTCTGGAAAAGAAGGAAGATGTCCACATAGACGTAGATCGCAACGTGTTGACGATCAGCGGCACCATCAACCGGGCCTCGGAAACCAAAGGCGAACAGATGTACAGACAGGAGCGGTTTGTCGGCCGCTTCCAGCGGTCGGTGTCTCTGCCCGCACAGGTGTCGGAAGAGGGGATCAAAGCCTCATACAAAAACGGGGTTCTTGAAGTGCGGCTGCCCAAACGGCAAACGGCCGCAAAGAAGCGAATCGACGTGGAATTTCACTGACAAAGGAAAGGCTCTTCTCTTTTTTCTATAAATAAGTGAACAGGCCGCTCTTACACGCCAAAAGCCCCTTTGCACCACTTGATGCAAAAGGGGCTTTTGCTCATTTTCCGGGCACGGTCACCGTGCAATCACTATGTCTGAAACGGCTTCCAAAACGTCAGCCCGTTCGGACGGTTTCCTTCATGCCACCGATAAAACGCCTCGGGTGTCCGCACGCCGCCATCGACCACCGCCTCATAGATGCGAATCGAGGAGGCAACGTACCCGGTTTTCTGCATATCCTCTTTGATCGCCAAGATCGCCTCGCGGGTTTCCTCCGTCAGCGCTGCGTTCAACGGTTCGACCAAATCACGCGCACAAGGCCCCGGATGATCCTCCGGCAGCAGCCACATGTCGATCTTCCAGCCCTCGCCGTCCTTGCATTTGTATTTCAACTGAAAATAGAGCCCTCGGTCCGGTCCGTTCAATTGGTTGGAAAACCTGGCGTCCGTCACGTTCGGATGCTGGGCCAGTTTGCCGATCACCCGAAACCCTGCTTCCGGCGTCGGGTCCTCGCAATAAATCTCCATATCGATGTCCGGGTTCACCACCAACCCGTACGCCACAGCACCGACCAACAGCGGCCGGCCAACTTCCGCCCAGCGTTCCAACAGTCCCAGGTCCGCCATGATTTTTCTTGCCCTGTTCAGACGCTCCTGCGCCCGCTGCAATCGCTCGCCCATATCGGCACCTCGCTGCCTCTGCCGTCATGCGACAAACCGATTTCATCGAAGAAAAAGAGGTTTCTACAGGCCGGATCACTGCCGATCGATCAACCGAAGCTGCGGAAAAGCGAGAGGAATGGCGTGATGGGGCCAAGCGAGCTCCTTTATGTTACGTGGGGACAACCTGTGCCCTGTGCTCGCTGGCGGCTGAAGCCGTCTTCGCCGGGCAGACGGCGTCATCCCCGATGATCCGGATCTGCATCACCGGATAATTGGTCTGCAGCGCAAGACGGATATCCTCCAGCAGCGAGCAGAGGACTTCTTCCTGGATGCGCTGGTCAAACGAGAGGCGGATGTCCACCTCATAGGGAGAGGGAGACGGATGTTGTTTCGCGTCAGCACTGCGCATGCGCTTCACCTCGTTTGGCGGTTGCTGTATTCCCTACTAGCATGGCTCCCCCGCCGCCCGTTCATGCGCATGCGCAGCACCCCGGCCGCTTAGTGGTTGACGATGCCGACGCGCATCTCCGCCTGGTTTTGGCGGTCATCCGCCTGATATCCCTCTTTCCACAACAGGTAGCGGATGCTGTCGGCCAATGCTTCCCAGCTGGCCTCGATCACATTGGTGGAGACGCCGACCGTGCTCCACTTCTCCCCGCCCGCAGCCGATTCGATCAACACGCGCACCTTGGCAGCGGTGGCTTCGCTTTCATCCAGCACGCGCACCTTGTAGTCGGTCAAGTGCATCTGGGCAAGCGCCGGGAAATGGCTCTCCAGCGCCTTGCGCAGCGCATTGTCCAGCGCGTTCACCGGGCCGTTGCCTTCCGCAGCCGTATGTACCACCTGGCCGTTCACCTTCAGCTTCACGACGGCCTCCGAGAGAATCGCCTTGTCCGCCGTTTTCTCCATCAGGATTTTGAAGGATTCCAGCGTAAACAGTTCGTGCAGTTCGCCGGATGCCTCAAGCAGGAGGAGCGACAGCGACGCTTCCGCGCCCTCATACTGGTAGCCCTGATACTCCCGCTCCTTGATCTCTTTCATGACCGCCTTGGCGTCGGCGCTTTCCCTGTCAAAGGGCAGCTGCAGCTCTTCCACTTTGGCAAACAGATTGCTCTGGCCCGCCAGTTCCGAAACCAGCACCCGGCGCTGGTTGCCGATCGCCTCCGGGGCGATATGCTCGTATGTCTGCGGATTTTTCAGCACCGCGCTGACGTGGATGCCGCCCTTGTGCGCAAAGGCGCTGTTGCCGACGAACGGCTGGTTGTTGGGCATCGTCATGTTGGCGATCTCCGCCACGTACCGGGAGAGCTTCGTCAGCTGCTGCAGCTTTTCCGGTGCCACGCAATCGAAACCCAGTTTCAGCTGCAGGTTGGCGATGGTGGAGATCAGGTTGGCGTTGCCGCAGCGCTCGCCGATGCCGTTGATCGTCCCCTGCACCTGGCGCGCCCCCGCCTGAACGGCCGCCAGCGCGTTGGCCACCGCCAGCTCGCCGTCGTTGTGCGTATGGATGCCGATCGGCGTGGAAACGCTCGACCGCACGGTTTTCACCGTCTCATACACCTCATGGGGGAGGCTGCCGCCATTGGTATCGCAGAGAACCAGCCAGTCGGCTCCGGCCGCTTCCGCCGCCTCCAGCACGCGGAGGGCATAGACCGGGTTCCGTTTGTAGCCGTCAAAAAAATGCTCCGCATCAAAGATGACGGTCAATCCCTGCGCTTTCAGGAAGCGGACGGAATCGCCCACCATCCGCAGGTTCTCTTCCAGCGATGTTTTCAACGCCTCCGTCACATGCAGGTCCCACGATTTGCCGAAAATCGTGGCGACAGAGACGCCGCTTGCCAGAATTGCCCGCAAATTCTCGTCCTGATCGGCAGCCACCCCCTGCCGACAGGTGCTCCCAAAAGCGGCCACTTTCGCATGGGAAAGCGGCACGTCTTTGATCCGTTCAAAAAAGGCCATATCTTTCGGATTGCTTCCCGGCCAACCGCCCTCGATCCAGTCGATGCCAAACTGATCGAGACGGATCGCAATTTTCACCTTGTCCTCCACAGAGAGGCTGATGCCTTCTCCCTGCGTGCCGTCACGCAATGTCGTGTCATACAGATGGATCTTTTCTCTGTTCATGTTCCTCCACTCCAAACCGCCATTTGCCATAAAATGTTCAGAATGTTCGATGGATTTACGGGTGTATTGCCTATCAGTATACCAAGGATGACAAGCAAAAAAAAGAGTGGAGGCCACTCTTTTTGCCGAGCGCATGCTCATGATTATCCGGCATGTTCATGGATGAAACGGGCCGTTACCTCGATGGCTTCCTCCAGCTGCGGGGTGGTGCCGGCAAAGGGATGCTTCGTGTTCCAGGTATGATCCCCGTCCGCAATCCAGTGCAGCCTGCTGTTGCGCGCGGCAGCATGGAGCCGCTCTGCCCCTTTTACCAGCCGCTGCGCGTCCTTTTTGCCCTGCACGATCAACAGCGGCTGCTCCATCTGCGCCACTTTGGCCACCAGATCATACGCTTCCCGGTTCCGGTCAACATCGTCGATCACGGCCCGGCTGATCGGCATCATCTGGCCGGTCCGGGCATTGGGGATGTAGCCCACGCCGTTCTCGGCGATCTCTTTGCGCAGGGTGTCATCGAACAGGTTGACATCGGCGATGCCGTTCCAGGTGATCACGCCCTTCACCTGCGGATGGCCGGCGCCGAAGAGAATGGTATCGCCGCCGCCCTTGCTGTGGCCGGCGATAAAAAGTTGAGACTTGTCAATATTTCCCGGAATCGGTAAGCTATGTTCAGAAATCCAGTTTACCAGTGCGGCCAGATCGGCCAGTTCCCGAGCATACGTATTCACCGCAAACTTTTCCAGCTCGTCGAATTGGGTCAGGCTTTCCCCGACGCCGTTGCAGGAGAAGTTAAAACGGATGGTCGCAATCCCGCGCCTGGCCCATGCTTCTGCGGCGTATGGGAAGCACCCCCAATCCTTGAACCCTTTAAACCCGTGGCAAAAGAGCAGGAGCGGCTGCTTCCGGCCGTCCGCTTCCGGCGCATGGATATCGCCGCGTATGACCAGCGTATCGCCGACGGGGATCTGAAACGGGATGATCATGACATTCACCTCACATGACGGTTTCTCGCTTTTATTATGCAGGGAAAAGCCTATGGGAAAAAGAGGTGTTTTCATTTGACCTGGTGGCATTCACTCACGCCTGCCGTCCGCTTCCGCTCGCTGCTGGCCGGTGCCATTCTTCTCTTCGCCATTCTTCTCGGGGGAACGCTCTCCTTCTCCCTCACCCGCTACACGGTGAACGAGACGGAGACCATCACGCGGGAAGCGGTGCAGGAGCACATCAACTATTTGTTTCGCGATCTCTTTTCGAAAACAGATACCTCCGCCAATTACCAGCTCGAACATGTGGCGAAGATGCACTTCAATCTCTACCATATCACCCATACCGATTTTTTCACGCCGGACGGAACCGTTGTCTTCAGCTATACGGGAAGCCGGATCGGCCAGCGGGCGACGGAGGAGGAAAGGGCGATCCTCTCCACGATCAGCACGGGCAATCAAGCCGTTTCCCGGACAAACGGCACGAACTTGTCCCTCTGGTTTCCCATCATGGAAGAGAACGGACATCTCGAAGGCTTCGTGCATGTTGAACGGAACATTGCGGTGGAAGCGGCTCACACCCGAGGGGTTATCCTTCTCTGCATGGGGGCCATCGCGCTGGGTGCCCTGCTTCTCTTCCTGCTGCTGAAACGGGTATACGACCGCTCGACGGATCAAATCGCCGAGCAGGCCGCTACGGTGCGGCGCATGCTGGCGGAAACGGAGCAGGCCAACGCCGCGCTGCTGCAGGCCCTTTCCAATGCCCTGGACTCCCGTGACAATGAAACAAACGGCCACGCCTTCCGCGTGACCGCCTATACGCTGCGCCTCGCCCGCCAAATGGGCGTGGGGGAAGAACAGCTTCCCGACATCATCCGGGGCTCCCTTCTTCATGACGTAGGCAAAATCGGCGTCCCCGATTCCATTCTGCTCAAGCAGGGTCCGCTCTCCAAGGAAGAGTGGATCGTGATGCAAAGCCATGTATCGGTCGGCTATGAGATGCTCAAGCATATTCCGTTTCTGGCCCCTGCCCTGGAGATCGTCCGGTACCATCATGAGAAATGGGACGGCACCGGCTACCCCCATGGGATCGCGGGGGAGAAGATCCCGCTGGCCGCCCGGATCTTCTCGCTCTGTGACACCTATGATGCGATTACCTCCGATCGTCCCTACCGGAAGGGACGGTCCCACCAGGAAGCTTGTGACGAGATTCAGCGGATGGCGGGCACCCAGTTTGATCCCGCCGTGGTGGAAGCGTTCCTCCGCATCCCGCAGGAAGAGTGGTTGAAAATCGCGCAGCTTGCCCGCAGCCAGCATCGGGCGAAGAATCACTACGACCTCCTTCTGCGCCTCACCCATGACGCAGGACACATCGCCTGATGGCTCCCCCGTCAGGCGGTCGGATCCTGCATCAGCTTCTCCAACTCGGCAGCCATTCTTTCCGCAGCATCCTCCCCGTCATCAACCTCTCCTTGAACGGCCGGATGATCCGTTCCATGTTCCTCTGTGCGCGCCAGGTAGAGCGCATATTCGAGCGGCCTCTGCATTGCCAGGCGGTACCGCTCCATCTGACCGATCTTGCGGAATATCTCCCGCCCCGGCTTGGGGTTCACTTCGATCAACCAGACGTTTCCCGCCACATCCACGCCAATATCGATGCCAAACTCCATCATGGGGCCGTAATGATGCTCGAGCACATCGACGATCCGGCGGGCCAGCCGCATGCACTCGCGGACGATCATCTCGGCTTTCTCCTCGCCGAAGCGCTCCAGCAGAAAACCGGCTGCCGACACGGCTGAACCGCCGCCGTGCAGATTGGTGGTGGAGCTTTTCACGTCGCCGATGCGGGCGCCCATGCCGGTAACCCGCCAGATGCCCTCCCCGTCCTTCTGGATGAGCAGGCGCATATCAACATGACGGCCCGGCAGCAGCTCAAGATGAAGCCCCTGCTGGACAAAAAACGCCTCATTCCCCTGCTTTTCCCTTTCCACCCAGCGATCCAGCCGTCTGAGCAGGGCCGGGAGCGTCGGCAGGATCAGGACCCGCTTCCCCTGCAGCCGGGTTCTGCCCAGAAACGCGTATCCGTTTTTCCTGCGCTCCAGCTTGACGATGCTGCGGCCGCCGGAGCCGTGGGTCGGCTTGATGTAGACGTTCCCGTACGCCTTCAGCATGTACGCGACGTTGCGGCGGCTGTAGATTCTGGCTTCCGGCAGCCAGCGGCGGGCCGTCTCATCCGCCGCGAGGACGTGGTACACCCGCCACTTGTTGGCGAAACGGCTGCTGGCATACCGGAAAAGCTCCCGTCTGCGAAACGGCAGGTAATCATCGTGTTTCGCCAGCGGATACCACCGGTAGCGATCAATCACCACATCCGGCCAGCGGAAGCGCTTCTCCTTCCATCCCTTCCGCACATCCGGCACGAACCCGTTCACCTCCTGCCGGGCCGTGTTCACGTCCCGGGGAGAAAACAGGAAGACATCGGCTCCCAAGCGGCGTCCATGCCGGATCAGCGCGCGGAAGTAGGCCGCTTCCGCGAAACGCGTGCCGTTTCGGTACGTCAAGATTCCAATGAGCGGTTTTGTCACGGATTGACACCCTCTCTTTGTTTCCCCCTATCAACTTATGTAACGGTCAGGGCGAAACGTGAGGAAAAAAGCGCCCGGTTCCTACAGAACCGGGCGGTTGCGGAGTTATGGACGATGTCTGCTCAACCAAGACAGCGCTGCTCTTCCCAGGACTTCCCCGGCGATCAGCATCGCGCGCTCGTCAAGATCAAAGCGGGGATGGTGGTGCGGCCAAACCGCCCCTTTCTCCGGATTTCCCGCCCCGACAAAGAGAAAGGCGCCCGGCACTTTTTCCAGATAATAGGAGAAATCCTCCCCGCCCATCAGCGGCTGCATCCGCTCCACATGCGCTTCTCCGCACGCGGCAATGGCGGCTTCGCGGGCGATCTCCGCTTCCGCCTCGGTATTGATGACCGCCGGATAGCCTCGCAGGTAGGTCACTTCGGCGCTGCCGCCGAGCATCCCGGCCACGCCCTCCGCAATCTCCTTCAACCGCTGCTCCGCCCGGTCGCGCACATGCGGCAGAAAGGTACGCACGGTTCCGGTCATCCGGCAGGAGTCGGCGATCACGTTGGCATTATCCCCGGCATGAAAGGTTCCGATCGTCACGACCACGCTGTCGAGCGGGCTGACGTTGCGGCTGGCGATGGTCTGCAGGTTGGTGACAATCTGCGCCCCGATCACGATCGAGTCCACCGTCTCCTGCGGAATGGCCCCGTGTCCGCCTTTTCCCTTGACTTCAATCACAAAATCATCGGCGTTGGCCATGATCGGGCCTGCTCCGATCCATACCCGTCCCACCGGTGCCATTGACCAGAGATGGGCGCCAAAGATGGCATCCACCCCGTCAACAGCACCATCCTCCACCATCGCGACAGCGCCGCCCGGCAGCTCTTCTTCCGCATGCTGGAAGATGAACCGGATGCTCCCCGGGATCTCCTCCCGATGCCTGGCCAATACGGCGGCAAGCCCCAGCAGCTCCGCCGTGTGCGCATCGTGGCCGCAGGCATGCATCACGCCCGGAACTTTTGACCGGTAAGGCACATCCTTCTGATCCTGGATCGGCAGCGCGTCAAAATCGGCCCGAATCGCCACGGTCGGGCCCGGCGCCCCGCCGCGCAGGGTGGCCACGACGCCTCGGCCTCCCACGCCTGTACGCACCTCATCCATGCCCCATTCCCGCAGCAGCCCTGCGATCATCGCGGGCGTCTTCTCTTCCTGGAAAGACAATTCGGGATATTGATGCAAATGGCGCCGCCATGCCACCATCTGCGGTTCCAATTCCTTCAGCAGATCGCTCAGTCTGTTTGCCAAAGCCGTCACGTTCTTCTACCCCTCTCCGCCTGCATTTCCTTTCATCATAGCATAAAGGCGGGGCATCTGCCCAAGCCTTTGCAGCGGTGGCGCCGGCCTGGGCGGAAGCCGCAGCACCGGGAGAGAAAGAGGGGGAGACGCTGCTCCCCAGCCGGCTGCCGCTATCGCCCATCCACCTCATCCACGACAAGGGCATGCACGCTGCCGGGGCCGTGCACCCCGATCGTCAGGTCGTTCTCGATATCGGCGGAGCGGCTGGGACCCGTGACGAAGTGGATCCCCGCCGGCATCCGGCCGCCATCCCACGTACGGATCACGGACAGCACCTCTCCCATCTTCGTCCTGATGTCGGCCGCCCTCACGATTCCGATAAAGACGGCGGGAAGCAGGCTGATGGAGCGGCCGCGTGCCGGAGAGGAAGTGAGCACCAGGGTGCCGGTATAGGCGATGGCGAAGTCGGCGACGGCCACCCCGATGTCCGCTTCGGCCGCCTTTTTCAGCAAATGCGCCGGGTCGCCCCCTCCCCAGACCGTCACCTCCCGCTCTTTATCCCCTTCCGGCAGGAGATCGGCCAGCAGCGGATGCTCCTCGCACACCAGCCGTTTCGCCTGCATCCTGTCCGTCAGGTCGGCGATATAGGCCCGGGCATCGTCCATGCTGCGCACCCGTTTCGCCACGCCCCCCAGGCTCTCCCAATTGCTGAGAAACAGGGAGATGCGCTCCTCCGCCTCCAAGGTGAATCCCCGCCAGAAATCGGGCGCCCCCGCAAACGGCCGGGCCGGGGGTGTCGTAATCCTCTCCCGCCCCAGCCGATGGGCGATATGATCCAGGAAGGCTTCCTGCTGCTGCAGCGACTGCCGGTGCAGCCTTTCGATAATCGGATTGCGCTCATTGTTCATGCCGATCCCCCCGCTTTCCTGCCAACTCTTCCAAGCGCGCCTTGACCTGCGGGCTCATCTCCGCCATTTCCTGCTGCAGTTCGCGCTCAAGCGCCTGCCAGGATTCGCGGAAGGAGCGTTCCGCCAGCGCCGGCGCCGTCCGGACGTTGTTCCACCCTTTCAGCGGCCCCAACCTGGTCGGAATCTGCCCGTCCCGCACCAGCGGCTTCTGTCCGATGCGGCCGAGCTTGAGCGCCAGCTGATAGAAACGGTGGGAAGAGACGGCCACCTTGTATGTTTTCATCCCGAGCCGCTCCGTCCGTTTGGTGCGGCCTTCCTCTACATTGCGGCGGCGAATGTAGACCAGCATATCGTGGAGGGGGATTTTCACCGGACATGCTTCATAGCACGCGCCGCACAGCGTGGACGCATTGGCTACCTCCGCCCATTTCTCCTTCTCCTCGTTCAGCACAGGGGTGAGCACCGCCCCGATGGGACCGCTGTAGACCCAGCCGTACGCATGGCCCCCGATGTGCCGGTATACCGGACAGGCGTTGAGGCAGGCCCCGCAGCGGATGCAGTTGAGCACCTCCTGAAACTCGGGATCGCCCAGCTGCCGGGAACGGCCGTTGTCGATGATGATCACGTGCAGTTCATCCGGCCCGTCGCCGTCTGCCGTCCGCCGGGGACCGTTGATGGCCGACATGTAGACCGTCAGCTTCTGGCCGGTAGCGGAGCGGGGCAGCAGGGTCGCCATCACCTCCAGATCTTCCCACGACGGAAGGATGCGCTCCATCCCCATCATCGTGATTTGGGTCCGCGGCACCGTGCTGACCATCCGCGCGTTGCCTTCATTGGAAAACAGCACGATCGAACCCGATTCGGCGATGGCGAAGTTGCACCCGGTCATGCCGATATCGGCCTCCAGGAACTTCCCGCGCAGCTTGGACCTTGCAAACGCGGCCAGCACCGCCGTATCCGCCGGCAGCGGTTCGCCCGCCACTTCCGAGAACAGCTCCGCCACCTGCGCCTTGTTTTTGTGAATGGCCGGAATGATGATGTGCGACGGGGTTTCCCCGGCCAGCTGGATGATATATTCCCCCAGGTCGGTCTCCACCGTCTCGATTCCCTGCTCCTCCAGCGCCTGATTGATGTGCACCTCTTCCGACACCATCGACTTGGATTTGACCACGGATTTCGCCTGCTTGGCTGCCATGATCTGCAGCGTGATTGCCACCGCTTCCTCCGCCGTGGAGGCAAAGTGCACATACCCCCCGGCCCTGCGCAGATTCTCCGCGAACTGCGCCAGATAATAGTCCAGATGGGCGATGGTGTGAAGACGGATCTGCCGTCCGCGCTCCCGCCACTCCTCCCAGTTGCCGATCTGCTCGGCCGCCGCCTGCTTGTTCGTGCGCAGCCGCTCCGTGGTAAACCTGACGGCATTGCGCAGGAAGTCGTTGTTCAGCGCGATCCTGACCCGTTCTGCCAGCGTGCTGGTTGGATTATGCCCGCTCATCCGCCATCCGCACCCCCTCATACAATAGTTCCGCCAGATGCATGACCCGCACCGCCTGCCCCCTGTGGCGCATCCGTCCGCCGATGTTCATCAGGCATCCCATGTCGAGGCCCACCAGCACTTCCGCCTCGGTCTCCCGCACGTGATCCGCCTTCTCCGTCACCATCGCCGCCGAGATGTCCGCCATCTTGACCGCAAACGTGCCGCCGAAGCCGCAGCAATCCTCCGCGAACGGCAGCGGCACGAAATCAAGGTCCCGCACATGGGAGAGCAGGGTAAGCGGCTCATCCTTGACGCCCAGCAGCCTGCTGCCGTGACAGGAAGGATGATAGGTGACCCGATGCGGAAAACGGGCCCCCACATCGCTCACCCCCAGCACCCCGACGAGAAATTGGGAAAATTCATAACTTTTCTCCGCCAGCTCCCGTGCCATGCGCAGCTCCGCCGGATCATCCCGGAACAGCGCGGGATAATGATGATGGATCATGCTGATGCAGGAACCGGAGGGCGCGATCACGTAATCGCTGTCCCGAAAGGCATCGATCAGCCGCCTTGCCGCCTCTTTCGCCTCCACCCAGTAGCCGCTGTTGAAGGCCGGCTGGCCGCAGCAGGTTTGCCCCTCGGGAAAGGTCAGCCTAATGCCGTAACGGGCCAGCAAGCGCGCCATCGCTTCGGACACCCGAGGAAAAAAGGCATCTGACAGACAGGTGGCAAACAACGAAATCTTCATCTGGACTCCTCCATTCATCTGGTCATCTTATGACTTGTCCGAAAAAATTACGCCAGCATCGCTTGTTCGACGCCGCGCAAATGGGCAAGCATCGCTTCCTCAGCCTTCCCCGGATCTTTCTCCGCCACAGCCGTGTAAATGGCCCGGTGTTCGGCGAGGAGGCGCTCCGCACTCTTCTTTTCCTGATACATCTTTACCCGGGCGGCAGCCAGCGACTTGCTGATCGTCTCCGCCAGCGACTGCATGATGGACGTCAGGATCGGATTGTGGCTGGCGACCGCCAGCGCGTAGTGAAACGCCCAGTCCGCCTTCTCGCCCAGGCTCTTCGTCTTGATGGCTGCCGCCATGTCATCCAGGGAGCGTTCGATCAGCCGCAGGTCCTCGTCGCTTCTTCGCTCGGCCGCCAGACGGACGATCCCGGCTTCGATGATCTTGCGCACTTCCAGGAGGGAGATCACATCTTCGGTGGACATCGGCCGGATCGGTTCAAAGGAAGCCCATACTTCCTCCGGTTCCAGACGGGTCACAAACGTGCCTTCTCCCTGCCGCATCGTGACGAGGCCGAGCGTCTTCAGCGCACTGATCGCTTCCCGCACGGTAGACTGCCCGACGCCGAGCGTCTCGCCCAGCTCCCGGATGGACGGAAGCCGGTCCCCCGGCTTGTAGACGCCGGTCAGAATCTGGTTTTTCAAGTAATCCGCAACTTCTTCGTATGTTTTTTTCACGTGAAAAGTGGGCCCTTTGATCGGATAACACCTCTTTTGCTTCTCTGACACCATCAGTGTACCGGATGGAGGAAAAGGCTGTCAATCAAGGGGCGTGATCCGGATTATTCCGGATGATTTCCCGACTTGCCGCCCAATACAAAGGGTGTCGTAACGTTCCGGTAGGCCAGATGCATCGTCATTCCCAACGAAGCATGCTCCAGGTTGTGGCAATGATCCATCCATAATCCCGGATTGTTCGCCGCAAACGCCACCTCATACATCTCTCCCGGATCAATCAGCAGGGTGTCCAGCACAAGAGGGCTGCCGCTGATGGGTTTGCCGTTCTTGCGCAAGACATGAAGATGGTGTCCGTGAAGATGGAGGGGGTGGTCCGCCCAACTGCGGTTGACAAAGGTTGTCTTCACGATATCCCCTTTCTCCACCATGAGCGTAGGCGTATCCGGGAAAACTTCTCCGTTGATCGCCCACAATTGGGCGGTTTTTCCATCGTAATTGCCCACATACAATTGATCCAGGATGAGGGTAAATTGCCGGTCAAACACTGTCAAAGGGCCGAACGGCGAAGGGGCGGGGGTGCCGTAGGAAGTGGGATCGAAGACGGTGCCCTTTTTCAGGGGTTCCGCTTTTCCCTGCCCGTCTTTGCTGAACACGATGCCGACTTCGGTGTTTTCATCGTAAAGGGCAAGCGTGACAGGCGTTTCCGGCATGGTGAAGATCACATCGAAGCGTCCGCCGCCCCCGATTCTCAGCAAGCTGTCTGTCAGCGCGCCCGGCTCATGAATGTCATTGCCATCGATCGCGGCAACCTTGTAAGCCGTTCCGTTCAACGTGAACATCTTCGTTTCGCTGCTTGCGTTCACCAGACGGAGCCTGACTTCCGTACCGGGTTTCACGGCCTTTCGCTGGAGCGTGTCTGCAGCATCCAGCGTGGTAACCGTACCTTCAGGCGTTGCCCAATCATGCGCAAACGTCGTGAGATCCAAGGTACTGCCGCTTCTCTTCTGATTCTCCGGCAGAATGATGAACGGACCAACAAGACCTTTTTGGACCTGGATGGACGAAAGCTGATGGGAATGGTACCAGTGGCTTCCCGTTTCATTCACGACAAAGCGGTACGTATGGGACTCTCCCGGCATGACGGCATCCTGGGTCATCCCTGCCACGCCATCCTCGGCATTCGGGACATCCACGCCATGCCAATGAAGCGTAACGCCTTGATTAATATCGATGTTCACCAGTTTTACTTCCACCAGATCTCCCTTGTTGACAACAAGCGGCGGACCCGGAAACTGGCCGTTGAACGTCCACGCTTCGATCATCCTGCCTGAACCGAGCCTGATCTGCTGCTTTTTTGCATGCAGCGTAAACCGTTTGTCGGGAACTCCGGTCCTGGGACCTGTTAATTCCGCGACGCTCACGGCTTCGTTTCCCTGCGTCACGGGGCTATGACCGCCCCCTTGATGCAGGGAAGCATGCGCGAATGCGGTGCCCCCGCCAAAATCGACCGCGTCATGGTTGACCATCTCCATCGTGTCGGGAAATTTGCTGGCTGCAAGCGACCACGTATAGCCGCTCAACGCCACCGTCAACAGCACGGCTGCAATTCCTGTGCCTCTCAAGAGCCGGGCGGCAAGCCCCGGTTGACGGTGAAAGATTTTTTCCACGCGCCGCTGCTGGTACCACCAGAGCAAACCGGCGCAGGCGAGCAGGATGCCCGGATAGATCGTGGATTCCGTTGCATCCGGAATGGCCGGAACGGCGAACATCACCAGATAAGCGGCCAGCATCGTACCGATCAGCATGGTGTGGATAGGCGCCACGATGGAGACCAGGGACGCCGGGTGACCGGAATCGGCTTGTTTCAGCTTTGGCATGGATGTCCTCATCACCCACAAAGCCGGCAGTGCCATGACCGGCAGAACGACGAGGAGGCGATCCCACACAAAGAGCCATCCAAACAACCACAGCACAAGGAGCATATTGACGAACCACAGGCAGAAGAGGACCTCCCCCGCCCAAATGCCGATCCTTGCAAGCCGGCTCCATCGCTTGACATTGCCGTTGTGGCATGCCGCATATTTGAAGCGATTCGCCGCAAACCCGGTCAACCCCCATACGAACACGAGCGCCAGCAGTACGAGAAATTCCACGGCATTAAACAGTTCGAACATGGGACAGCGCCTCCTCGCCATGAACCGGTTCGTTCCAATCGATGCGGTAATCGTACATCCATGCGTGCGAGTGCCTGTTCGCCGCCTTCAAAAAGAAGGGGAGCATCAGGTCGCGGAAAAACACCTGAACGGGGTGGGTCGCATGTTTGCGCTGTCCAAGGCTGCGGGAATACCGAACGATCCGCTCCACCCGTTCCTGCCGGAGCGCTTGAAACGCGGCAAAGGCTTGCTCCACGTTGTCGATGTCCCGTACGCACTTGGCGAGCATCATGGCGTCTTCCAGCGCCAGGGAAGCGCCCTGCCCGGCATTGGGCGATGTGGCGTGGATCGCATCGCCGACAAGAACGGCAGAACCGCTGTGCCAAACCGTTTGAGCGGGCATATCGTAGATCGGATAGACCCCGATTTCCCCTTCTGTCAGTCGAATGATCTCCGGAACCGGCTCCACATCATCCCGATACAAAGCGGTGATGCGCTGCCGCCATTCCGCAGCCGGGAAAGCCTGCAAATCCCTTCGCGTCGGCGTGCCGGGATAATCCATATTCCCGAACCAGTAAATCTCGCCGTTTTCCCTGACCAGATAGCCAAAAAACGCTTTTTTGCCAAAAACCATATGCTGTACGCCGGGCTCATGCGGAATGGTTGTGCTGTGCGCAAATCCGCCAAAGCTGATCAGTCCCGTATAAGCAGGCTCCGGCGCGTTCGGCAGGATGATGTTCCGCGCTCTCGAGTGAATGCCGTCGCAGCCGACCAGAAAATCTCCGGTGGCGGATGTCCCGTCATCAAAGCAGGCGGTCACCATGCCGCCAGCCATGTGCAAATCGACGAGCTTTTTGCCAAACACGACCGGGATGCCCTGCCGCTCTGCTTCTTCCCGCAGCGCGCTGTGCAGCAAGCCTCTTTTCACCGTAAAGCCCTGAGGTTCGCCCAATGGCTGGCCCACCCTGCCCAACCATTTGCCGCTGCCGCTGCGAAAGCTCATGATGCGCATTTCGAAGCCTTCCCTGCGAATGAAGCCGTCCATTCCCAGTTCCTGGAGGATGCGCATGCCGTTGCGTCCCACATTCAGGAACAATCCCGCATAATCGTCATGCACCGGCATCGCTTCGTAAATCAGCGGCTCACAGCCGGCTCTTTTCAGGAATAGGGCGGCGGCGGGGCCGGCAATCCCGCAGCCGATGATCAACGCCCTCTTTTTTCTTCCCATGTCGCAGCCTCCCCAGCGTAATCGCTGTTTTTCATATTTCGTTCTAGTATCTTAAAAATTAAGATATCATTCCCGGTTGATCCTCTCCATCCATCATACTGCGGTGTTTTCTTTCCCTACAGCGGCGTGCGACCGATTTTTCTCTCCGTCTCTCGGCGGATCGACCATCACAACCGGTTGGCTGCACTGCGGCTATGTTATAATGCGGTATACATTCCATGCGCAAACAACAAGTTTGAGGAAGGATCGGGGGAAATAACCATGGATCACAAACGATCGGCCCGACAGGATCTCAACCAGTCTCTTCTTGATGCTTCCAGGCGGCTTTCCACCCAAACCGTGATGTTTCACCAAGCCGTGGCCAGCTATCTGGGTCTGAACATTACCGATCACAAATGCCTGGATCTTGTTCTCGGCATGGGGAAAGCAACGGCCGGTCAGCTGGCCGAACTGACAGGACTTACGACAGGTGCCATCACAAGCGCGCTGAACCGTTTGGAAAAGGCGGGGTATGTTCGCCGGGTGAAAGATCCGCATGACCTGCGCTTTGTCATTGTGGAACCGGTCTACGATCATTTGCACCGGATCAAGGAGGTTTTTGCCCCTTTGAACGACGCCATGACCGAGCTCCATTCCCGTTACAGCCCGGACGAACTTCGAATCATTCTTGATTACATGGAACGATCCATTCAGGTCCTGAACCGTCAAGCGGATCACCTGAGAAAAAGAAACAAACCAGATACGATATGAGAAAAAACAGCAGCAAGTGTGGTTGGCAAGCAGGAGCGTACGCTACGGCTTCCCGTTGTCAACCAGGTAAACCCCCCTGTTGGTCACGCTCCTGATCGTAATCCGCCCGTTGGTGGCATCGTGCAATTTCCGGCGCAGATGAAAGAGATGCACATCAAGCGCCTTGCTGGACAATGACAACTCATCCCCCCAGACCGCCTGGATGATTTGGTGCCTGGTGGCAAGCGCATTGCTGTGCAGCAGCAGGAAATGAAGCAGCCTGCTTTCCGTTTTGGTCAGCTGCCCTTTCAGCCAGTCCCAATCAACGGGAGCAGCAGCGCCTCGAGGGTGCATGCTGCCGGAATCCGCGAAAGCCCATTCCCTCCGCTTCAGCATGACGCGCAGCCGGGCCGCCACCTCCCGCTCCGAGCACGGTTTCACCTGATAATCGTCAGCCCCCATGGCAAACGCCTGCAGCATGTCCGTTTCGTCCCGCCTCATCGCCAGCACCAGCAGGCATGCCCCGGGATATTGCAGCCGGTAACTCTTGACCAGCGGCGCGGCAGGAGACTGCTTGCAGTCAAGAATCACGTACCGGATCATCTCCCGGGAAATGGTCTCCGTGTGATCCAGCAGCTGCAGCTCATGCCGCTCCAGCTGCTGGTAGCGGTATGTAAAGCCCGAAGACTGCTCGGTTACATAAAGTCCCTTGGTCATTTCCCTTCCCTCGCGATACCCTTCGTTACCAGTTGAGTATAGCGACGAATGTTTAATCATTTTTTAAGACAGAAAAGAGTTTGTTTGAATTTTATGTTTCCATGCACAATTGTGAGCAAAATGGGGGCCTTGCCGTCTATTTGCCTGTTCCTCCCGACTTGTCTGGAATACTATGATGTTGCGAGAGATGCGATCTTTCCAAATCTTGCAATGGAATGGTGGGATACCCGTGGACGACTATGTCAAGGAGATGCGAAAAATCATCGGCACGAGGCCCCTGCTCATCTGCGGGGCAAGCGTCATCATTTTTGACCGGAACCGCCATGTCCTGATGCTGCAGCGAAGTGACAATAACGGCTGGTGTTTTCCCGGAGGAGCCCACGAACTCGGGGAGAAGATTGAGCAGACGGCCAGAAGGGAAGTGTTTGAGGAGACGGGACTGACCCTCCATGACCTTTCCCTGTTCGGGGTTTTTTCCGGTGAAGAGCTGCATTATGTCTATCCGCATGGCGATGAAGTGTACGTGGTGGATGTCGTCTTTACCGCGAACCGGTATGAGGGGGAAATCAGCATCAACGAAGAGAGCCGGGCCTACGGCTTTTTTGCGATCGATCAGCTGCCTGCCGATCTCAGCCCGCCCGTCATACCCATTGCCAACGCGCTCATCAAGCGGTTTGACACCATTACCGCCGACCATGCACGCGAATGCGGGATTGCGCCGTACAAAAAAACGGGCCACCCTCGGTGACCCGGATGCTCTCCCTTTTTCGTTTACCCGCTGCGGACGACGTTGGCCGCCTGCAGGCCGCGCTGGCCCGTAATCACCTCGAATGTGACCCATTCTCCCTCTTCCAGATTACGGTAGCCTGCTCCGTCGATTGCTGTATAATGAACGAAAATATCAGGACCGCCTTCTCTTTCAATAAATCCATACCCTTTTTCCTTGTTAAACCATTTTACCTTTCCCTGCATCCATCTTCCTCCCTTGCATCGATCAAGCGGTTCCGCTCTGAGTACCATCATATGCGGAGTCCCGGGAAGAGGAGCCGCCCCGGACAAAAAAATATTCTAACCGGCGTTCCCTTCCGCTACAATAAATAAGGGAAGTCGAGACAACCTCTCAGATTGAAAGGAGAAGAAACCATGCGTTACGCTCCGATATTGCTGTCCATGATGCTGTTGGCCGGCTGTTCCGATCTCACCCAGGGGGTGCAGAATGCCCAGCAGGCCGTGGAAGCGGGCAAACAAGCCATCGAAGCGGGCAAAGAAGTGGTTCAGCAGGGAAAACAGTTCGCCGAATCGGAAGTCGCCCAGCAGCTGAAAGCCTATTTGCAGCAAAAATACGATTCGTCCGAAGCCCTGCGCAAGGCGATGTTCTCCGGGGACGGCAAGCTGCTGACCGAAGAATTGAAAAAAACGGAGCTCGCCAACTTCAGCTTTTACCGGTCGGAGCTGTTTGGCATCGAATTCAGGGGGAAACTGACCGCCGACGGCACCTTTCAGGTCCTGCGCTACAGCTTGACCAACCCGAACGAAGCTCCCGCCGTGATCAAGGAATTCAATGTCATTCTCGATCAAAACGGACAGATTCAGGTGCAGTGACACCGCCCGTCATCATGGAAAAAAACAGGCGATGCTTCCTTTCGCAGGGAGCATCGCCTGCCTGTTTTCATCCGCGTTACGCCAGAAGGGATGCGACCGTCTTTTGCCTGGTCAGCAGGTCGCCGATGTCCACCTGCATCTCCAAGGCAGCAAAGACGCCGGTGAAATATTCTTCCACCTGCTCGGTTACGCGCTGGCGTTCATCGGCCACCATCTCGGCAAACGCAGCGGCGAAGCGGTCTTCCAGCAGCTGTCCGCCCTGCGCCAGGTAGTGGGCGACCGGCTGCTGAAGGGCTTTCTCCAACGCATCCCGCATGGCAGACTTCCCGTCCAGCTCAAAAAAGTCTTTCGCATTCTTGAACAGCTTCAGCGCCGCCTGCAGCTCAGCCGTCCCTGTCCCCGGCAGTTCCTCGGCAAACGCCGGTGTCTCCACCTGCCGGTTGGCATACGGTGCCAGGGTGGCGCCCTGCAGATAGCGGGCCAAATCCGTTTCCCACCGTTTCACCAGCGCCGCCCCTGTCTTGTTCAGGAATTTCTCCAGCCGCAGGGATGTGGCCCGCAGCTCCTGCCCCAGATCATAGCTGACAGCCCGCAGCAGTTCCTGAAGACATTGTTGGAGCGCCTGCTTCATGTTGCGGCCGTCCTCTTTCAGCACGGCCGGATTAAACGCATGGCTGAACAGTTCAGGGAAGCGGAAAAACAGCCGCTGTTTCACATAATAAAGCAGTTCTTCCCGCTCCTTCGCCAGATCCCGTTCCTCCGGGGCGACGGAGATCCCGGCAACCAGCTGCAGGGCCTCCTGGCGCATCGCCTCGGCCGCTTTTCTCCGTTCCTGCCGGACGCTTTCCCCTTCTTCCGCAAGCGCGATCCACTCGCCCAACGTATCGTGGGCCCGCCTGATCTCGCCCAGAGCCGCATCCACGGCCATTTGGGTCAGCTCCTCCAGCGTAAAACGCCGGAAGTCTCTCTCAAACGCCGACAGACCGGACAACTCCAACGCCTCTTCCTCCGGCATCAGCGCTTCGCCGGCGGTACGATGGGTGCGCTCCCGGTACAGTTTTTCCGCCGAGGCGCTCAATTTGCCCGCCCCGTGCATCCTTGCCAGCAGGGCGGTCTGGCTGGATACCGGATAAATGCGGGGGAACCGGATGCCGCAGGCGAGCAGGTTTTTCTCCACGTGGGCGACGACCCCCGCCAGCTCTTCGGGAGAGGCGGCCAGGTCGGCGGCATTCACCAGGAAAAACATCTTGTCCAGCTCAAAGGTCTCTTTCACGCGCCCCATTTGCAGCAGAAATTCGCGGTCGGCCTGGGCGAACGCATGGTTGTAATAGGTAACGAACAGCACCGCATCCGCATTTTTCATGTATTCAAAGGCGACTCCGGTGTGGCGGGCGTTGATGGAGTCCGCCCCAGGCGTATCCACCAGCACGATGCCCTGATCGGTCAGCGGACAGGCGTAGTAAAGTTCGATGAATTCGGCAAAGCAGGCTTTCTCTTCCTTGGCGACGAAGCCTTTGAATGCCTGCATGTCGACGACCAGCTCGCCGCCGATATGGGGAGCCATCTCCGGCATCCCCTTTTTCACCGCTCTGATAAACGTGTAATGCGGTTTGACCGTGGCTGCGATCTGGGCGACATCGATCTGGTCCACCGCCGCGAGCGCGCTCTCCATGTCTGCGGCCTCGATTTCGAACACCGCCAGCGAGCGCAGGACGTCCTGTTCCAGCACCTCGCGCGATTTCAAGACCACGCGCACCGTCCCGTGGGCATGCTGCTCGTCCGGCGGCATGATCTTGTTGATCGCCGCCGTCGTCGGGTTGGGAGAGACCGGCAGCACCAGATCCCCCATCAGCGCATTGGCGAAGGATGACTTGCCCGCGCTGAATGCGCCGAACAGCGCGACCGTGAAACGGTTCTCCCGCAGCCGTTCCGCCCGCTCCCGCAAGGCTTTCGCCTGCCCCTGCATCCCGGGGACGCCGCTGATCGCCTCGCTTGTTTTGATCAGTTTCTCTGCCGCTGCAAGCAGCGTTTGCTTCAGTTGGTTCATCCGTCGTTAAACCCCTTCTCCTAAAATCGCCTGCAGCCGGTTGGCCGCTTCCTGTTCCCGTTTGTCCAGCCGCTCAAGCTCTTCGTACACGGCAGCCAAGGCCTGGAGCCGGTTCTGCCGCTCCGTCAGCCCGGTTTGTTCGGCCTCCGCGCGCTGCCGCAGCTGCCCGCAGACGCGCTCGATAAAGGCGAGCCCCGCCCGCCGGTATTCGGTCTTGATCCCGTTGGAGATATCCTGACAGTAATTGAGCACGTACTCGCGCGTCCCCGCCCCTTCCTTCACCTGGGCGGCGAGAAACTCACCCGTGACCGGGATCTCGCAGGCATGCACATCGGCATGGTAGGCTTCATCGCGAATCCCGTATTCCTGCGGCAGGCGGGCCATCAGCTCCTTGAAGTGGAAATCGAGATTGGCGGAGACCTTCTCCCGGAAATCGGCGAGAAGGGCAGCCAGACGCTGCGCCCGTTCTTCTTCCGTCTTCCTGGCGGTGAACAGCAAGCCTACCTTGAAGCCGGGCTTGCGGCTCTCCAGGTAGCGTTCCGCCGCTTCATTCGTGGTGTAGTAGGTAAGCCGCGCATTTTCGAGCAGCTGGTTCAGTTCTTTTTCCATGTGCGCTTGGGCCGTCCGGGTCTGGGCGGCTGCCGCTTCAAGCTGCGCCTTCGTTTCCTGCAGGGCCGCCATCACCTGATCCCGATCGCTGCACCCGACTTCCTCCCCGAGAGAGTCCCGCTTCTCCTCCAGCGCCTGCCGCTCGTCGGCATGCTGCCGGGACAGATGGCGCACATGCTCCTCGATAAGCGTATGGGCGGCATGGACCGCGCTCTCCCGGATCACCGTTTCCCGTTGGGCCATGAGCTGCATCAGCCGGTCCCGGAACGCGTCATACTGGTTCTCCGGGTGATCCGGTTCGGCCAGGGACGTGTAGAAGATGCCGTCCGGCTTGATGTGCCAGGTGGCAAACGCCTCTTCCACGCTCTCCTTGTAGCTGTCGAAGTCCAGCTCGAAGTCGATATGCTTGTCGATCATGTTGATCACCAGATAGACCGGCTTGCCCCGATCCTTCAGCATCTTGGTGAAGTGGAAGTTCTCCTCCGCCTGCACATGATTGTAGTCCATCATGTAGATGACCGCGTCAGCCAGGTGCAGCGCCGACTCGGTGGCGATCTTGTGGGCCGCGTCGGTCGAGTCGATGCCCGGCGTATCCAGCAAGCTTGTCTCTGCGGTCAAAAAGGTGCCGGGATACGCGATCTCCACCCACTCGACCGCATCGCCGTCAACCGCACACTTTTTCAGTTCGTCCATCTGCGTATCCGGATCAAAGGCAAGTACGGAGCCATTGCGGGTGTAGACGCGGGCCGCCTTCTCCCCGCCGCGAATCTTCACCACATTGGCGCTGGTGGGAATCGGATTGGAAGGGAGAAGATTCACCCCCAACAAGGTGTTGATCATCGTCGATTTCCCGGCCGAGAAGTGGCCGCAGAAGGCGATGTTCATCTCGCCCCGGCGCACTTTCTCCGCCAGCTGCTGCAGCTTGGCCGCATTCTTCCCGTCCCCGGCAGCCGCCATGGTCTGCGCCGCCTCTTCCATGCGGGCCGCCCGCGCAGTCAGGCTCTCCTCTTGCTGGTGTATGTCAATCGCACTCATGGTCAATCATCTCCATCTTTTCCTCACGCTCGTATACAGTCTCACTTCGCAATTGTAACAGAATTGAAAAGCTTGCTACAATGGTATGATTTCCATCAGGAAAAAAGCAACCTTCAGTCCCATGTGACTGAAGGCTGTCTTCCCATTATTTTATTGCGCCAACAGATCGGCAAAGGCCTTGGCATAGGCCGGCAGATCCGGCGGGCGGCGCGATCCGACGATGTGGCCGTCCACGACCACCTCTTCATCCACCCAAATCGCCCCGGCGTTCTCCATGTCGTCCTTGATGCCCGGGGTGGAGGTGGTTTTTACGCCCTGCAGGATTCTGGCCGAAATCAATACCCATCCCGCATGGCAGATATGGCCGATCGGCTTTTTGGCTTGATCCATCGCCTGGATGAACGAAAGAACCTGCGGGTAGCGGCGCAGTTTATCCGGTGCCCATCCTCCCGGCACCAGCACCCCGTCGTAATCCTGCGGCCGGATCTCATCCAGCGACTTGTCCGTCTCGCAGGGCACGCCGTATTTTCCGATATATTTGGTGCGAGCCTCCGGTCCGGCAAGCTCCACGGTGGCGCCTTCCTCCCGCAGCCTCAGCACCGGGTACCACAGTTCCAGATCTTCAAATTCGTGTTCGACGAAACAAAGGACTCGCTTGCCTTGCAAACGCATCTCCGATCCCTCCTTATCCTTTATTGTAGCAGGATCGCTTTCACCACTTCCAGCACTTCGCGGTTGCAGGAGCCGGCTCATGTTTCGGCAGCCGCCAGGACACCCTCTTTTGCCCATTCCCACTCATGGTCTGCCTCACCCGTGAACAATGCGTAAGGCAGACACAAGGGCACTCCCGTTCGCGGATCGTACAGGATGTCTGCCTCGATGGCAAATACCTCGCGAAGCACTTCCTTGGTGATCACGTCCCGGGGCGCTCCTTCGCTGACGACGGTTCCCGATTTGATCGCGACGATGTAATGGGCGTACCGGGAGGCATGGTTCAGATCGTGGACCACCATCACGATCGTTCGCCCCTCTTCGCGGTTCAACCTTTGCAGCAGATGCAGCACTTCCAATTGATGTGCCATGTCCAGAAAGGTGGTGGGCTCATCCAGAAACAAGATATCCGTCTGCTGGGCAAGCGTCATGGCGATCCACGCCCGCTGACGCTGCCCGCCGGACAGCTGATCAACCGGCCGTTCGGCAAACGGTTCCATGCCGGTCACGTGAAGTGCCCACCGGACGACTTCCTTGTCTTCCCGGGTGAAAGCGCTGAATCCTTTCTGATGCGGGAAGCGGCCATAGCTGATTAGCTCGGATACGGTCAATCCGGCCGGCGCCGTCGGATTTTGCGGCAAAATGGCCAACTGCTTGGCGACGGCCTTGGTTGGCTGCTCGTGAATCGCTTTGCCGTCCAAGATGACGCCCCCCGCCTTTGGCTTCATGATCCGCGCCATGGTTTTCAGGATCGTGGATTTTCCCGAACCGTTCGCGCCGACGAGGGCGGTGATTTTGCCGGTAGGGACGGACAAATTCAGATTTTGGACAATCACGGCATCCGTATAGCCAATATCGAGCTGGCGGGTGTACAGACGTTCCATTCGTGTTCACTTTCCTTTCTGGCGTAATGGAAACCATGGATTGGCACAGCCGCTCGGTTTGCCAAGCGGGTGCGGAATAAAAGGCGTGCCGATCAGGTATCGCTACATCGTTCGGATTTCCCGATGAACCCCCCCAACCAAAAGCGTAACCACAATGCATCCTGCGGCCATGGCCAGGCCGGCAGCGAGGGCGTTGGCCCATTCGGCAACCGCGCCGAACAACAGGGCTCCCAAGGGGATGAATCCTCTGTCCATCAGCGCAATGCTTAAAAGTCTGCCGCGCAATCGGTCATCCACCTGCATCTGCAGCGTGATGCGGCTCATGGTGCGGTAAATTTGGCTGAACAATCCTACGGCATACATGGAAGCCAAAGCCTGCCAAAAGAAGGAGGAAAACAAAAAGCAAAGCAAACCCAATCCGCACATCACAATGGAGCCAAGCAGCCACAGGCCGGTGCGGCGGATCGGTCTACCGAAAGACAGCCACAACGACCCCGTCAGCGCCCCTGCGGCAGACATGGAAAGCAGCGCCCCGAACGATTCCGGCCCCACTTTCAGCAAGTCGCGCGCAAAGACCGGCAGCATGGAAGTGTATGGAAAGAGAAAAACCATCGGAACCACCGCAAGCCATAATAACGATAATACGACGGGATGAGACCGGATATAACGAAACGCTTCCCCGAGCCCGGACGATGTTTCTTGCGCCATGCGGCTCGCGGATGCATCCGCGGTCCGGGGGAGAAGCAAGAGCGACCAGAGGACAACCGGTGTACTCAGGCCGTTCAGCAGGATCAGCATCTCGGGCTCCATGTACAGCATCAGCGTTCCGGCCACGGCGGGCCCGATGATGCGCGACAGGTTCAGGACAGCCACGTTGGCAGCGATGGCGCTGGGTACCGCTTCCTTCGTCACCAGGTTGGGAAACAGCGCGTTGCGGACAATCGGCTCCATCGTCTGCAGGGCGGATCGGGCCGCAATCCCCACCAGAACAGCCCCCAGATGAACCTGCTGCAGGAACAGGAAAAAAAGGAGCAGGGAAAGCAGCATGATCCCCGTCTGCAGCAGGAGCAGCAGTTGGCGGCGATTCATGCGGTCTGCCAGCACACCCGCCGGAAGGCCGCAGAGCAAAGCGGGAAGCAATCGGCAGGCGTTGACGGCTCCCAGGGCAAGGGGGGAATGGGTCCATTGGAGAATCGCCCAATTCATCGCCGTGAGATCCATCCAGTCGCCGACGCGGGAAATCAGCGATCCCCACATGAAATGGAGAAACGGCTTGCTGCGCCAGGCGTTCAAGAAGGCCGAACGAGGCAAAAGGTGTTGTGAGGCACAATCCGCTCTGGCTTTCAACTCAACCACACCGTCTTTTCCGCGTAAGAGATCCGCTTGAACGAAGGCGGCGGCATATCGGGATAGCCCACATATACGAGGGCGACCATTTCGGCAGGCGGGCGCAATCCGAAGGCTTCCAGCATCCTTGGGTGATAGAGGGGTTCGCCGGTTCGCCAGATGGTGCCCAGCCCCAACCCGTGGGCTGCAAGCAGCATATTTTGTACGGCGGCATGGGTCGCCGCCAGCTCCTCTTTCCGTTTGATGGGCGGCTCCTCCGACAACACCGCCGCCACGGCAATCACGACCGGAGCCCGCAATGCCCTGGCCTCCTGCTGCCTGCGAAGCCGCTCTTTTTCCTCTTCCGCCAGGTCCCCCGCTTTTTCCAAAACGATCTCCGCCAAAACGTTGCCGAGCACCCTGCGCCCCTCCCCGGTTATGACAAAAAAGCGCCACGGCTCGGAGCCGAAATGATCGGGAGCCCGCACGGCCGCATCCAGCAATTGTTCGATCAAATGGCGCTCAACGGGATCCGGTTTTACTTTGCCGATGCTTCTCCGGGTGCGAATGGCTTGCCACACGTCCATGAAAACATCACTCCTTCGACGGACGGAAACGGGCTTATTTCCGCATGACCAGCAAATACAAAAAATACGGTGCGCCAAGCAGGGCTGTAATGATCCCCGCAGGAATTTCCGCAGGCGGCATGATCACGCGTCCTAGCAGATCCGCAATCACGACCAGCAGCGCCCCGAACAGGGCGGACAGCGGGATCACGAAGCGAAAATCCGGACCGATCCGGTATTTCACCAGATGCGGCACCATCAATCCGACAAAGCCGATCGTGCCCGCCACGGCTACCGCGCTGCCGGCCAAAGCGACGACCAGGACGAGCAGAAGCAGGCGGACGAGATTCACGCGCAGCCCCAACCCTTTGATACTTTCTTCGTCCAGCTGCAAAATCGACAAATACCGGCAAGCGAAAAAGGCCAGCGGGATGCCGATCAGCGCCCATGGCGCAATCATTTCCACATGCTGCCACGTGCGGGCGTAGAGGCTTCCCTTCAGAAAAACCAGGGCTTGCGCGGCATTGGGCGCATATTTGACCAACAGCAGCGTAATGAGCGCCTGCAGTCCGCTGCCTACAGCCACTCCGCTCAGCACCAGCCGGACGGGAGCGATGCCCCCTTTCCGGTACGCCAGCAGAAACACCAGTCCCCCGGCAGCCGCCGCGCCGCAAAACGCCGCTACAGGCAGGGTGTAGGCCGGAAAATCCGGAATCATAAGCAGCAGGACGGCGATGGCCAGACCGCCGCCCGCATTGAGGCCGATCAAATCGGGAGCCGCCATCGGATTGCGGCTCACCCCCTGGATGACAGAACCGGCCACGGCCATGTTCATCCCCACCAGCATCGCCGCCAACAGCCTAGGCAGGCGATATTCAACCACGATGCCTTGTCCCGTGCGCCACTGTTCAATGAGCTGGTTCCAGGAGACGGAAACCGCCCCGAACCGCAGGCTGAGCGCCGCGCAAACGAGCAAAAGCCCGCATCCGGTCAGCAACAGGAACAGAAAACGGCATCGCCTGCTTTGTCGACGCGGCCTCATGCGCTCTCCCCCCTTTTCCGCTGCAGAAGGAACAGAAAAAACGGGGTTCCCGTCAAGGCCGTCATGATCCCGACCGGTATTTCCACGGGATAAAACAACATCTGTCCCGCCAAATCCGCCAACAGCAGCACATCGGCTCCCAACAAGGCGGACAGCGGAATCAGCACGCGGTAATCAGGCCCTGTCAGCAGACGCGCCATATGCGGCACCATCAATCCCACATAACCGATTGGTCCCGCCAGGGCGACAGAGCCGCCCACCAATACGGACGCCAGCAGCATCGACATCCGGCGGATGAACACGATCCGCTGCCCGAGACCGCCCGCCACCTCATCGCCCAATGCCAGCACATTCAGCTGCGGCCCGAACCCCCAGCTGCACAGCACGGCCGGGAACAACACGCACAGCGCGACGCGAACGTCCGTCCAGCTGGCGCCGGACAATTTCCCCGCCATCCAGAAAAGAAGGTCGGACAAGGTGGTGTCATACATCAGCAGCAGCCCTGTGGTCAGCGAACCGAAAAAGAAAGAGACGGCAAGCCCCGCCAATACCAGGCGAGCGGGTGTATATCGCCCCTGCAAAGAGAGGATATAGACGACGCCGCCTCCCAGGAGAGCTCCGAAGAACGCGCACAGCAGGATCAGCAACGAAACGTTTTCCGTATCGAAAAAAAGGAGACCAAGCACCACAAACAGGGAGGCCCCCTGGTTCACCCCGATCACCTCGGGGTCCGCCATATCGTTGCGCGTCATTCCCTGCAGCAGGCATCCGGCAACGGCAAGAACTGCGCCGAGGAACAGCGCCAGCAGCACCCGCGGCAGACGGACGCTCCATACGGTATAGGCCACCAAACTGTCGGTTTCGCCCTCGAATAACCGAAGCCAATGCTCGAACGTCAACCCCTTGACCCGCCAAAACAGGGCCGCTGCTGCCGCCGCAATCAATAATGCGAAGAGACCGCCATATAAAAGAAGGAAGGGAAGGGAGCGCGTTTCCCTTTGTCCGTTCGGTCTTGTTGCTCCCGACATGATCATCTTCGCTTATACTCCCTTCCCTATTTCCCCTTGCCGTTCAGAAGCGCTTCGGCTTCCTCCACAATCAGCCCTGCCGCAATCGGGCCGCGCGAACGCGACCAAAGATCCCGGTCCACTTCGTACACATGCTGTTCCTTCGCCGCCTTCAGTTGGGCAAACAGCGGGTTTTCTTTCAGTTTGGCGATGCCGTCCCCATACAGGAACAGCACATCGGGATTCAGTTCGGCCAGCCGTTCCACCGTCAAGGTAGCAATATCCGCGTTGCCTTCCGTTTTTTCCTTTTCCCCTTCGAACACGTAGTTCAGGCCGATATCGGTCATCAGGCTGGCAATAAACGAGTTTTTCACCCATACGCTCATGTCATCCTCAAACACGCCCACGACCAGCACCGATGAAGGTTTGCCGATCTTTTCCTTCGCCTGCTTGATTTTCGCTTCCAGATCCGCTCTGACTTTCTTCGCCTGATCCGGTTTTCCAAACACGTCAGCCAGCAGATCAACATTTTCCAGAATCGTTTGGTAACTGACGTCGCTTAGCGCAATGGTGGGGCCAATTTTCTCCAATTCTCCCCGAATCATTTTGGCGCGTTCCGGATTGGCGATGATCAGATCCGGCCCAAGCGAACGGATCACTTCCAGATTGGGTTCTTTCCGTTCCCCCAAATCGGTAAATGTTCCGACCTGATCTTTGATGTACGCCGGTACGCGGGTATCGCCCGTGCCGGCAATCCCTGCAGGCTGAACGCCCAGGGAGACCAGCGTGTCGACAATGTAAAAATCAAGCGCCACGACCTTTTGCGGAATGCCTTGAATCGGGGTTTCCCCCCAGACGTGTTTCACGGTTTTCTTCCCGTCATTCGCGGCGTCCGACGAAGAAGGCGCGGAAGCCGACGTGGAGGAAGCGGCTGATGCACCTGCGGACGTATCGGCCGAAGCGGATGGGCCGGGAGCGGACTGCCCGCAGCCAGCCAGCAACAGCATCATGGCAAGAACGACCAGCCATCCAGCTGCTCGCTTCCTCCTGTGAACCCCCAAAAACGGTATTGACATGGAAATCCCCCCAACGACTGGTATAATCGATAATGATATTCATTTTCAACAATATAATATCTTCTGTCTCCAAAATTTGCAAGTCCTTTGTCCAGCAGCCCTGCAAACTCCCTCCGCCTTATGCCTCAACGGCGCTCAGCAGCTCCAGCAGCGGATCGCATCGAAAATATTTATGAATGCCCCGGCCGTTCATCAAACGGGCCAAGGCTCCGTACGTCAGTTGAAACCTTATGCTCTCCCCCACTTTCACGGGCGGCCCGTCCGTCACGTCCACGATCAGATGATCGCTGCTGGAACCCAGGATGGCATATTCCGCATCAGAGGGCTTCAAATCCTCCGCGCACACGTCCAGCCGCCCTGCTGACAAAATCGCTTTCAACCGGATGCCCCTGTCTTCGAAGCGGGGAATTTGACCGAAAGCGTTCCGGGAAATTGGCCCTTGCGGCACGGAGGGTTTTTCATGCAGCTCCACGATTTCCGCAGCAAACTCAAACGCGTCCTGATACAAACCGCTGATGCGTTGTCCATATGCAGTCTCCCGGCCCAGGAAAACCGCCTCCCCGATGCGAAGGTGATTGACTCTTCCCAGCTCGCACCGCTGCATTATCAAAGGCAGGCTGCTGGAATTGCCTCCGGAAACGCAGGTCAGCGGATAGCCGACGATCCGCTCCGTATGCTGAGCCAAGCGGGAGAGTTCCCCCATGGTTTCCGCCGTGGGAATCACCCCGCCATAACACGTAAAATTGGCCCCGATCCCGGCGAGACGGATTCTCGGGAAGGACGTGAGCTGCTTCAGGACAGCGTCAAGTTTATGCGGAAGAATCCCTTCCCGAAGATCGCCCATTTCTACCATAAGGAGAATTTCATGAAATATGCCATACGCCCGGGCGGCCTGATCCAGCCGTGCGATCGTTTCGATATCAGAATTGAGGCTGACGTCGCAGTACTGCAAAACTTCATGCACTTCGCTCGGAGACGGAATGCGCAGCAGCATCAGCCTGCACTCCTTGCCAAACCAATGCCGCATCCTGCGCAATTGGGAGAGGCGGGAATCGGCATACTCCCGAATCCCCGCGTCATAGAGCGTGCGCACAATCCGTTCCTGCGCGGAAATCCCCTTGGTTACAACGGCGATGCGCACGCCGCGCAACCCGCAGTATCGGTTGAGCAACTGCGCATTATGACGGATTTTGGCGAGATCGATATACATCGCCGGGAATTTCATGACGGCTCCACCGCCAAAGGGTTGGGCAGGCGGGTGTATAAATAGGACCCCGAAGCATCCTGAAGCCGCATCGTGAACAGCGCTTTCGTCAATACCTCACGCTGAAACAGCGCCCGACAATCCTCTGCGTATTGCGGAAAAGAGGGGCAAAGCGAGGATTGAAGCACGTCCTTCACCGCTCGCCACAACCCGGCTTCGTCAGCATCAAAGTACAGAGACATCTGATAAATCAGTTCACCCACATGATTTTGCATGACGGCATGGATGAATTTATGGTAGAGTTCGTTTTCGTCGTCTGCAAAAATGGATGAGCCCGCCAGCCGGTCCACGACGTTCTGATCATGGAGATGCCGCTGCAATCGGGGCAAACTGATGCGGGCGCCGCCCAGATCGCGCACCAGAAAACGGGTGACGGCTCCTTCTTCGAGGCACACAATCGTATTTTGCATATGCGCCTCCAAAGCGATCCCGTACTTCTGCAGCAATCGCACAAGCGGCGGCAGCAGAACACCGGCATAATGCCTGATATATGCAAGCGCATGCTGTTCCCCCAATTGGGAGGTGCCAAAAAACTGTTCCATCGCATCCACAAAGACGGGGCGTTCCCTGAGCGGACTTTGCGCGGTTAAACTGGCCGCCACCAAAGCCGTTTCGCCCGGGCGAAGCAAACGGGCCGGGTTTTGCCGCACAACAAACGACAGATTCCGGGCCTTTTCCTCGTGAAGAGAATCTTCTGAAGAAAAGTAAGCCCCGCCCAGTTCGCCCACAATCACCAGGCGTTCATCCTGCCACAAGGTTTTTATCACGTGGGATAGCAGCGGTCCGTTTACCGTAATGGCAGGGGAAACGGTTCGGATCGCGCTCGTTGCCCGCACGCGAACCGGAAGCTTCACGTGAACATCCGCCCCTGTGACAGCCAGGGTGCGAAACGACAGGGTTGCCCGGGAGTCCACCAGACAAGGAAGCGGGATCAGATCGCGGTTTTGCACATGTTGTTGAAACAGCTCCGGCAGTACATGGTCATATTGCCACGGATGTACCGGAAAAGGTATGTAATCCGCCGGATCCACGCGATAGTGCCGGCAAAGCGCCTCTCTGTGCTGCAGAAACGCGTCCGCGTCCGCAAAAAGCGTTTTTTCCCAATCAGTTGGCTGCAACAGCGTCGCTTTCACCCGCTCTTTGCGAACCAACACCGTTTTCAGGAAAATCCGCTGTTCGAATTCGGGTGCATACCGCCGCACATCGGACGGGGACATGCCGAGCTTCGTTTTCGTCATCGGATGCAGAGTATGGCCGGAAACGACCAGCGATTCGGAATACTGCAGCTCGTCAAATTCCCCGGTCTGCTTCATATGCCGGACCCATTCCAGAAAGTTGGCTGCCGACTCCCGTTTGTTTGCCGGCAAACCGTCCTGACCCTGCCGCGCCGCCCATCTTCGCTTCCATTCCATGCATTCGTAGGCCATTGTCAAATTGCGCTCGCTGTCCAACAGTTCCCGCTCGATTTCCACGGAGATGGGCACCCCTGCGACCTCCCGCAAGATTGCGATGCACTGTTCCACTTTGTTCAACACGGTCCAGCTGCCGTTTTGCCATATCCAGGCGGGATGGGCAAACGAGCGGCGCTTAAATGCCCCCTCATGCCGGACGGCCAGCGCGAGAGCAAATTGGCGCTTGTCATGCCGGAGCAAAATCCACTCACGATGTTTGCGGTGCGCATCTTCATGCGTGTGGGGGATTCCTTCCGGGCGAAACGCCTGCGATGAGATGGACCAATCCTGGGGCAGCAGCGCTTCACGAAGGAAGGCGTTGAACAGGCGATCCAGAATATCCTGCCGCGCTCGGACGGCATGCACGGTTGGATCCCCTTCAAGCACGGGCATGATTCTTCACCTTCTTTCAGCAAGGGATAAAATGGAATGTCATTAGTGGTTCAGCCTGAAAAACCGGTATTGAAATTTTATCCAGCTTTCTTTAATATTGAAAATGATTATCATTATTACCCAATGCGATTATAGTACACTTTTCCAGTCTGTGTAAATATGGTTTTTTTGTTGGAATCTGGTTTTGAAAGCGATGCTGAAAGGAGCATGCACGATGACGTTGTTCTCCTTTGCCACTCCGGAAAATGCTGCTGTTGAAAACATTCGTTTGCAGGCTGCTGAAAGGGCGATTGCCGATTTTTTGCGCAGCCAGGTACCCGAACTGTACGATGCTTTTCTGCTGGCGATCCCCACCGGGCGGGAAGGCATATTGCAGCGGCTGTGGCTCTCCATTCTGCGGGAAAACATCATGAATCTCGGCCGCTCTGCCGTCTCTTTGCGCCGCTGCGGCGAATCCTGGAAACCCGATCCTGCCCATGCGCAACCGGATCGCCAACGGGTTCACGAAGTTTTCGCCCTGTTCCGGCCATTGGCCCATCACTTTGCCCATGTGAACCGGGTCCTTGTTTTGGGTTTTCCCAAGCAAAGATGTGATGTGATCGTCCCGATCCAGCAATCATACGCATTTGGCCGCTTCCAGGTCGCCGGTCCTTATCACGTCATGCATCCAAACGGGACGTTCCATCCGCTTGAGCACCCCATGGACGTGCTGACGCTGCTCGAAAATGAAAGCATCAACGACGAACAGGCCCCTCATTTCCGCATGTTTGCCGAGGACGTATGCAACAGTGCGGCCAATCTCAGCCTGGCCCATGCCTATCGCAGCATGCTGCAGGCCCACTATTCAACCTTCCGTCCCGACACGAACCTGTTCGTCTTGGCGGCAGCGCTGCGCGACCGCTTTTACGCCCGCACGGAACAATGGGTGATCGAGGGCCATCCCTGCCATCCCGGCGCGAAAATGAGAAAAGGTTTTTCCGCACAGGAAACGTTCCGCTACGCTTCCGAATTTCAGCGCGAAATCCCCCTGTCCTTCATCCTGGTTCACAGGCGTTTGGCCAGCGTCGCTGCGCGGGATGCGCATTTCGATTGGAACGCGGAGATGTTCAAACACGAACCCCATCTGTCCGAGACCGCTTCTTTTCTGCTGGAACAAAGGGGAAAAAACCGGGATGATTTCATTCTTCTCCCGGTTCATCCCTGGCAGTTGGAACATATCGTGCCGCGTCTTTATCTGGCCGAGATTCAGTCCGGTGACCTGATCCCGGTGCCTGACTGCGACTCCCCTTACTATGCCGGAATGTCCTTGCGTACGCTCATGCCGGCGAAGGAACCCGCCAACAAACCGCACTTTAAACTTAGCCTGCAAGTGGATCTGACCGGCGAAGTGCGAACCTTGTCCGAGCAAACGATTCATAACGGTCCGCTCATGAGCCGGATTTTGCAAACCATCGCCCGTGAAGATGCCGCCTTTCCCGCCGAGCGATTCATCCTGATGCAGGAAGTCGCCGGCGCCCACTTTCTCCATCCGCAGGATCAGGGTTCGAAACAAACGGAGCGAAGCGAAAACCTGGCCTGCGTCATCCGCGAAAACGTGTATCGCTATGTGAATGAAGATGAAATCCCCATGGTGGCTTCGGCGCTTCTTGCCAAACCGTACTGGTTGAACAAACCGGTGATTGTGGAATTGCTGGAGCGGTATCGCGGCGCCTATCACGCCGGCAAGTCCGTTCAGGATTCTGCCAAATCCTTCTTTTGCGAATACGCGGCGCTTGCCGTTGACGGCTTCATTCGTCTTTTGGTCAAGTACGGGATCGGCCTGGAAGGTCATTTGCAAAATTGCATTCCGGTCTTTAACACGGACGGAAAGCCTGTCAAACTGCTTGTCCGCGATTGGGAAGGCATTCGGGTCTACCGCCAACGTCTGCAAAACGCCGGTTTCGATCCGACGTCTTTTCATCCCAAATCACGCATTCTGGTAGACGATCTGGACAGCGCGCGCAACAAAATGTTTTACAGTGTCGTGCAAAACCACCTGGGCGAACTGATCGTGATTCTCGTGCAATGGACGGGGATTGTGGAAGAAGAATTGTGGGAAGTGGTTCGCAACGCCGTCAAAAACGTCTTCGACCTTTTGGAGCAAGATCCGGCGGTGCGACAAGAAGCGAGGGAGGATCGGGCGTTTTTCTTCCAGGAACACGCCGATTATAAATCCATCATGTGGATGCGGATGATAGGCGAAGCCCATCAATATATGTATGCAAAAGTTCCGAACCCGCTTGCCGAGTAAACCTAAAATAACCCCGCCGACTTCAGCTATGCTTAACCCCAAATAGTGACGTTGACCTTCGAAGCTTAATCCGAGTACTTTTTGGGGACCCCAGAACGTGCTGATGTCGGCGGGGTGCTTGCAAAAATAGGGGCTTACGCCCCTAAAAACGATATGCTTTCCAATATGAAAAAAAGCCCGTTTGGGCTGGGTTATGCATATATGGAATGGTGCCGGTGAAGGGACTCGAACCCCCACGGTTTCCCTCACGATTTTGAGTCGCGCGCGTCTGCCAATTCCGCCACACCGGCAAAAATAGAATGGTCGGGAAGACAGGATTTGAACCTGCGACCTCTTGGTCCCGAACCAAGCGCTCTACCAAGCTGAGCCACTTCCCGATTGTACTGGATATGCGATTGAAGAAGAATATGGCGTGCCCTGAGAGATTCGAACTCCCGACCTTTTGATTCGTAGTCAAACGCTCTATCCGGCTGAGCTAAGGGCACATGCATTAACTATTTTATACCTTCAAAACTGGATACGCAAGTTTTTTTGCTGAAGGCTTGCTGTGGATAAGTCCTCGACCGATTAGTATTCGTCAGCTCCACGCGTTGCCGCGCTTCCACACCGAACCTATCAACCTCATCGTCTATGAGGGGTCTTACCAGCTTGACGCTGT